>CAVYZS010000014.1:0-389692 GCA_963773085.1 Ilumatobacteraceae bacterium
ACGCTGCTGTGGACCGCCGACAGCAACGGGCACGTCGTCGAGTTTGGCCTCGACCGGTCCGAGCACTCCGTAGCGCATCGCAACCTCCAAGATTGCTGGTCAGATCGTATGCCATCGTGACGGACCGCGTTTGCAGTTCGTATACAACGTCTCGTCAGGGCCTGACCGACCGCAGCATGCAGCCGGGATGTCGACGAACTGCAACATCTGGCGCGTCGTTGTCGCCGTTGTGTCTACGCCCGCGCCTCACAGTCCGACCATGACATCAACACCGTGCAATCACATCGTCCTCGCAGCCGCCGTCGCACTTGGAATCGTCGCCGTCAGCTGCGGAGCAGACACCCGAGCAGACATCGGCGTCACGAACCCGGTACCGCCGACCTCGGTGCCGGGTTACTCGTACGACCACGACTCACGGATCAACGAAACCCCCAGCACGATGGGCTACTCGTACGACCACGACTCGCACCACGACTGACCCGGAGCAGATCTATCGAAGCCCGTGGCGCTGAGTGCAAGGAACTGACACAACTCGCTCATCTATTCGACCAATCGATGTGGCGAGGTTTGAACGACGGATATGCCTCTCTGTTGACCAGTTTCGTCGGGTTGGTCCCAGATGGCTCGGTGCGTTTCGTGATCGAAGAAGTGGAGGTTCTCGACGGCGACCGCGACCTCGATGGTCTCGCCGACGCGGACGCGAGATCGAGGATGGAATCGGCCGACGGCATTGGTCGTGCCCGTCGCCACCGTCTCCTGCACGCCGTCAGGATCGCCGGAATCGACACGCGTTGCATCGAGCGCGAAGTGCACCATGATCTCGGAGCCGAGCGACTCGAGCAGCGTTGACCCGGGCCGTCAACGTGCATCCTGCAGTCGGGTTCTGCGACCATCGCCGCGTCCTCGAAGTCCTCCGGGCGCACGCCGAGCACGATCGGACGCGAGTCGTACGCTCGCAGCGCCGGCCGGGCAGCGAGCGATTCGGGGGCCAGCGTCAGTTGCTGCGTGCCGAGCTGAATGGTTCCGCCGTCACCCGAGATGGTGACGACCGCGTCGTAGAGGTTCATCGACGGCGACCCGATGAACGCCGCCACGAACACGTTCGCAGGGATGGTCGTACAGGTTCTGCGGTGTGTCGACCTGCTGGAGGTAGCCGTCCTTCAGCACCGCCACCCGATCACCCATCGTCATCGCCTCGACCTGATCGTGGGTGACGTAGACGGTCGTCACTCCGAGGCTGCGTTGGAGCGAGGCGATCTCGGCGCGCATCTGGACGCGGAGCTTGGCGTCGAGGTTCGACAGCGGCTCGTCCATCAAGAACGCGGCCGGTTGTCGAACGATCGCTCGGCCCATCGCCACCCGCTGACGTTGACCACCCGACAGCTGACCAGGCTTGCGATCGAGCAACTGCGATCAGCTCCAGGACGCCGGCGGCCTTGCGCACCTGGGCGTCGATGTCGGGCTTCGGGGTCTTGGCCAGCTTGAGTGCGAACCCGATGTTGTCGTGCACCGTCATGTGCGGGTACAGCGCGTAGTTCTGGAAGACCATGGCGATGTCACGGTCCTTCGGAGCGATGTCGTTGACGATTCGGTCGCCGATGCGCATCACGCCATCGGTGATCGTCTCGAGCCCTGCGATCATGCGCAAGGCGGTGGACTTGCCGCAGCCGGACGGCCCGACGAGGACGAGAAACTCACCGTCGTCGATGCGCAGGCTCAGGTCGTGGATCGCCTGGAACCCGTTCTCGTACACCTTGGTGATCTTGTCGAGAACTACGGATGCCATCTCTGACTTCCTCTGGTTGAGTGGCGCGTCCGGCTAGCGAACGCGCTCGATGTGGCGGGCGACGAGACCCTCGAGCAACTCGTGTCGGCCACTTGCGTGATCGGGCTCGACGTTGGCGGCCACCAACTCGTCGTGGATCTGCTGCAGCGACACCTTCCCGTCGAGCAGGTCCTGCGCTGCGTCCCAGCCCGCGTAGCGAGCGGCGCGCCGCGAATCGAGCTCGCCGTCCTCGAGGATCGACGCCGCGGCGAGCAGCGATCGGGCCATCACGTCCATCGCGCCGATGTGGGCGATGAACAGGTCGTCGCGCGACACCGACTGACGCCGCAGCTTGCAGTCGAACATCAGGCCACCTGTGGCGAACCCTCCGCCGCGGAGGACTTCGACCATGCCGAGTGTCATCTGCTCGACGCTGCCCGGGAAACGGTCGAGGTCCCATCCCAGTCGATCGTCGCCGGCGTTGGCGTCGATCGAGCCGAAGATGCCGTTGTTGACCGCGGTCGCGACCTCGTGGTGAAAGTCGTGGCCCGACAGCGTGGCGTGGTTGACCTCGATGTTGACCTTGATCTCGTTCTCGAGGCCGTACTTCTGCAAGAAGCTGTACACGGTTGCGACGTCGTAGTCGTACTGGTGCTTGGTCGGTTCCATCGGCTTCGGCTCGATCAGCAAGGTGCCATCGAATCCGATCGCGTACTTGTGTTCGACGACGAGGTTCATGAAACGGCCGAGTTGGTCGAGCTCGCGTTTCATGTCGGTGTTGAGCAGGGTCTCGTATCCTTCACGCCCGCCCCACAACACGTAGTTGGCGCCACCGAGACGTTTCGTGGCGTCCATGCAATGCGCGACTTGGGCTGCTGCATAGCGGAACGCCGCCGGGTCGGGGTTCGTCGCAGCACCCGCCATGAACCGGCGGTGCGAGAAGGCGTTGGTCGTGCCCCACAGCAGCCTCGTGCCCGTACGCTCCATGTGGCCGGCAGCGATCTCCACCATCTCGTCGAGGTTGCGGCAGCTCTCGGCAAACGTGGCACCGGCGGGCGCCATGTCGACGTCGTGGAACGAGAAGAACGGTGCTCCGAGCTTGGAGAAGAACTCGAACGCGGCGTCCATCTTCATCTTCGCGGCGTCCATCGGATCGAGCGAGGAGTTCTGGTTCGGGTGCCACGGCCGATCGAGTGTGCCTGCGCCGAAGATGTCGAATCCATCCCACGCGAACGTGTGCCAGTAGCACACCCCGAACCGCAGGTGCTCGGCCATCGTGCGGCCGGCGACGACACGATCGGCGTCGTACCAGCGGAACGCAAACGGACTGTCGGACTCCGGGCCCTCGTAGCGGATGGGTGCGACACCCTCGAAGAATTCAGACATCAGTGTGCTCCTTCAATGATCACGTGATTCGTTGTCGACCGCACCGTGGGCATCGGCTTGTCGCCCGTGATGGCGACCGTGCCCGCCGGCGAGAGGTCGCTCGACGACGAGCCGACGAAGAATTCGATGTCGCCGGGTTCGACGACATAGGTGAGTTCGCGGCCGGAGAACCCCAGCGACGCTACGGGCACTCTGAACGTGACGCGGGCCGACGCACCGGCTGCGAGCGTCAGGCGCGCGAAGCCGATCAGTTCGCGTACGGGGCGCGTGATCGATGCCATCGGGTCACGGGCGTAGAGCTGCACCACCTCGTCCGCGCTTCGTTGCCTGTGTTCGTCACGAGCGCACTGACCTCCACCGTGTCGTCGAGAGCGACCGAGGGCGGGGCGGCACCCTCGGTCGCGATCGTGAACGTCGAGTAGCCGAGGCCGTGACCGAACGGGTACAGCGGTTCGTTCGACTCGTCGACGTACGCGCCCTTCCAATGCGACCGGCCACCCGAAACCTTGTGGCCGTAGAAGATCGGGATCTGCCCGGACGAGCGCGGGTAGCTGATGGGAAGCTTGCCTCCGGGGCTCGCCGCGCCGGTCAGAACGTCGACGATCGCACGGTCCACCTTGCTCACCGGGCAGCCACGCCATCAGCACGGCGTTGGCTGCGCGCGTGGACCGTGGGCGAGCCCACCGGCCGGCCGGCGACGAGTACGAGCACCACCGGCGTACCGGTGGCGGCGACCGCGTGAACGAGATCTTCCTGGACACCGGTCAGTCGCAACGACGAGACGTCGCGGCTCTCACCGGTGGTGCAGTCGTCGGTGAGACCGGAGCGCTCCCCCATCACCAGGACAGCGATGTCGCTCGCCGCTGCCGCCTCGACGGCGGCCGCGAAGCCCGATCGATCGTCGCCGCGTGATCGAGCACCCCTCGGCGTACCGCACCGTCACGTCCGGGAGTGCCGCGACGAGCGCATCGTGCACGGTGACGACGTGCCCGAGATCGGTGTGCTCGTCGATGTCGATGCCACGGTCGATCGGCATGGCGAACACGTTCTGGCCGGACTTCAGCACTTCGAGCAGCGACTTCGACGTGCGTGACGTAGCTGTAGTCGCCGAGCATCTGTCGGGCGTTCGCGGCATTCGGACCGATCAGCGCTATCGAGGCGATCCCGGGACGGAGCGGGAGGGTGCCATCGTTGCGCAGCAGCACCAGGCTCTCGGTGGCGAGTTGCCGCGAGAGCTCGATCTGGGCGCCCGTTCTCGTGTGCACGGCGACTCGGTCGACGTCGACGTACGGGCGCTCGAACAGACCGAGCCGTAGCTTCGATTCGAGCACCCGTCGCACCGCCTCGTCGACGTCGGGCATCGCGACGCCGCCACGCTTCGATCGCGGCCCGGAGCACGTCGCCGTAGCACTCGGTGCTGGGCAGCTCGACGTCGATGCCAGCGGTGAGCGCGGTGACAGCGGCGTCCTCCCAGGACCCGACGATTCGGTGGTAGTCGTCGAGTTGTTTGATCGCGAAGTAGTCGGACACGACGGTGCCGTCGAATCCCCATTCACCGCGCAGTAGGTCGGTCAACAGCCATCGGTTCGCTGCGCACGGGATGCCGTCGAGCTCCTGGTAGGCGTTCATCATCGAGGCCAGCCCCGGCGTCGCGCACCGCGGCCTCGAATGGCCGCAGATAGACGTCGCGTAACTCGCGCTCGGGAAGGTGCGCAGGCGCCCAGTTCATGCCGCCCTCGGACGCGCCGTAACCGACGAAGTGCTTCGCCGTGGCAACAACACCCTCGCGCAGGTCACGGCCGTCGTCGCTGCCTTGTAGCCCGGTGATGAACCCGATACCCATCTGCGATACGAGGAACGGGTCCTCGCCATATGACTCCTCCAGCCGACCCCAGCGCGGGTCGCGACAGACGTCGAGCACCGGCGAAAGGCCTTGGTGGGCGCCCATCGCACGCATCTGCGCCCGCACCGAGTCGGCAAGCCTTCGATTGAGTTCGGGTCGGAACGTGGCAGCAACACCGAGCGCCTGCGGGAACACAGCGGCCTCACGTGCCATCAGACCTGAGCAGATCTCCTCGTGCAAGATGGCGGGAATACCCAGGCGGGTGTTTTCGATGAGATGACGTTGGATCGAGTTGGCGAGATCGGCGGCCTCTGATGCCCTCAAGCTGCTTGCACCACTCACCCTCGTGACCTGACCGATGCCGTTGGCGAGCAACGGGGTGGCGCGTCCAGAGTCGAAGCCGAGTTCGGTGGCGATCTGGAACACCCAGACGCTGCCGAGTTGGCTGAGCTTTTCGTCGACGGACATACGCTTGAGCAAGTCGGCGGCGCGGTCGGCGATCGTCAAGGACGGATCGCGGTACGGCACGACAGCGTAGGGAGGGATCTTCATCAGTTCATCCGTTCGTTGTTCATTCCCTCACGGCTCCAGCTGTGAGGCCGCCGATGATCTGACGCTCGGCGATGGCGTAGAAAATGAGCGCCGGGATCATCGACAAGGTCGTGTAGGCAAGCACACGCGCAAAGTCGGTCGAATACTGCGACGAGATGTTGTTCACGCCGATCGGGATGGTGTGCTCGTTCGGGTCGACCAGCACCAGCAGTGGCAGGAGGAACGAGTTCCAGCTGCTGACGATCGTGATCACGGCAATCGTGCTCAACGCAGGGCGCGACAGCGGCAACATGATCGACCAGTAGAACCGGAACGCACTGCATCCGTCGATCGCTGCCGCGTCCTGGATCTCCTGCGGAATGGCGCGGAAGAATGGTCGCATGATCACGATCGCAAGGGGTAGCCCGAACGCCGCCTGCGGCAGCGCGACACCCAACGGGTTCGACAACAGACCCGCTTGTCGGAGCGTGATGAACAACGGCAGGATCGCTACCGCCGCAGGAAACAGCAGGCCGAGGGTGAACAGTCCGTAGACGAGTTCGCGCCCTTTGAAGGAGTAGCGCGAGATCACGAACGCCGCCATCGATGCCGCCGGCAGCACGACGAACGTAGCCGTCAGCGCGATGAACGTGCTGTTCCAAACCTGGCGCCAGAACGAGCTCGACGACAGGATGCTCGTGTAGTTGGAGAACACCCAGGGATCGGGCAAGCCGACGGGTTGCTCGACGAGCTGCCGGTTGCTCCGAAAGCCGCCGAGCACCGAAAAGGTGATTGGCAAGATGATGACGCCGAGGACAAACATGGCGCCGACGTAGAGAGCGAGGCGGTCGAGGCGCAAGCGGCGTCGCTTGTACACGACGGGTTTCGTGGCGACGGGGAGGTCGAGCTCAACCAACGAGACCAGTCCCTCGGAGGTCGCGTCGTAGGGCGAATCGCTGATAGAAAAGCGCCACCACGAGCGAGAGCGTGAAGATCACGATCGACACGGCGCTGGCGTACCCGAAGAGGCTCTTGCGGAACTGGTCATAGAGGTACGTCGCCATTGTCGACGACGCCCCGATCGGGCCGCCCTTCGTCGTGACCCACACGATGTCGAACAGCTGCAACGCCCCGATGATCGACAGAAAGATCGACACCCGGATGGTGGGGCCGAGCAGCGGCAAGGTGACGTAGCGGAACTTCTGCCACGAGGTGGCACCATCGATCGCAGCCGCCTCGCCGAGTTCCTTGGGGATCTGTTGGAGACCGGCGAGCATCAGCACCATGTGGAACCCGAAGTACTTCCACGAGATGACGAAGAACAATGCGTAGAGGACGACATCGGGATCCGACAGCCATCCCTGCGTGTGGGCACCCAGGCCCACCGACGTCATGATCTCGTCGAGCAAACCTTTCGGGCGAAGGATCTGGCGCCACACGACGCCGGTGACGACTTCGGAGAGAACGTAAGGGGCAAAGAACAGGGTCCGCAGGATGGCGCGACCCTTGATCCGCGAGTTCAGCAGCATCGCCAGACCGAGCGCGAACGGAATCTGGAACGCCAACGAGAGCACGATGATGATGGAGTTGTGCCGCAACGCAGCCGTGAAGTTGCGGTCAGAGAACGCGCGCCGGAAGTTGTCGAGACCGACGAACTTGTCGAGCGACTCGAGCCCGTTCCAGTCGTAGAGGCTGTACCGAGTGCTCTGGGCTATCGGGTACAGAACGAAGACGCTGTAGAGGATCAACGCCGGAGCGAGGAAGGCGACGATCATCGGCCATGGCATCCTCACCAGCTGGCGCTGGCGTGAGCGCGCGGGCGCAAAGGAAGGTGCTGGGATGGTCATGGGGATGGTGTCCAGTCAGATGTGTGGTTCCGGTGGACGCCATTCTCGCGGCGTCCACCGGTCCACAAGTTCTCCTGAAGGTGTCTGTCAGCCGCCCGCGACCGCAGTGATCGCGGCAGCAGCGTCCTCCGGTGAGGTCGCACCGGCGAAGAGCAACGCAGTCTGGTCGTTGACCGTGCCGCCGACCTCGGCTGTGAAGAACTGATCGAGGTACAACTGCATGAACGACGCGTTGTTGAGCCCATCGAGCACAGCCTGCATGTTGGGGTCGGTGACGGCGTCCTTGGCTTCCTTGTTGACGGGAAGCCCGCTGTGCTTTGCCCAGGTGCGCTGGTTGTCGGCCTCGGTGATGAACTTGAGGAAGTCAACCGCTTCCGGCGGGGCGTCCTTGCCCACGGCGAACCCGTCGGCGCCGCCGAACGCATCAGATGGTTGCCCGACGCCTCCGTCGACGCTCGGGAATGGGAACCAACCGAGTTGGAACGGAAGGTCTTGGTCGGGCTCCAGGCCGACCTGGTTCTTGAACGCGCCAGGCGCCCACTGACCCATCAGGTCCATCGCGGCACCGCCGGTGGCCATCGTGCCCGACTCACCATCCGGAGCATCCCAACCGGCACCGAGGAATCCCTCTTGGAAGGGCGAGAGCGCGACGAGCTGCTCGACCTTCTTGCCGGCGTCGATCACGTTGGGCACGCTGAAGTTGTTGTCGGCCGCAATCTGATTCATCGCGTCGGCGCCGCCGAGGCGGACCATCAGGTACGAGTACCAGAAGTGGGCCGGCCACTTGTCGCCGGCGCCGACAGCGATCGGCGTGATGCCGGCGTCCTTCAGCTTCTGGACGTCCTGCAGCAGTTCGTCCCACGTCGCCGGTGGGCTCGTGATGCCAGCCTTGGCGAAGAGGTCCTTGTTGTACCAGAACCCGACCATTCCGGCGTTGAACGGGATGCCGTACTGCTTGCCGTCAAGCTGGTACAGCTTGACGGCCCCTGCGCCGAGATCCCCGACGAACGGCGCAGCCTCGTCAGTGATGTCGCGCACCACGCCGGCCGCGACCTGATCGCGCAGGCCACCGCCACCCCACGACTGGAAGAGATCGGGAATGTCGCCGGACTGGATGTTGGTCTGGATTGCTGCCTTGAAGGCCTCGTTCTCCATCACGGTGATGTTGATCTTCACATTGGGGTGCTCAGCCGTGTAGGCGTCGGCCATGGCTTGCCAGTCGGCCTTGCCCGGGTCGTTGTTCTGGATGTGCCACCAGTCGATCTCGACCTGGTCGCCACTCGTGGCAGCGCTCGTTGCTGGCGCCTCAGCGGCAGCGGTCGTTGCTGGCGCCTCAGCGGCAGCGGTCGCTGCGGGTGCCGCGGTGTCGGCGGGGGTGGCGTCACCCCCGTCGCTGCCGCACGACGCAGCGATGAAGGCCATGCTCATCAGGACAGCGACTACTCGCCGCCGTTGTCGGGTTCTGCTACTCATCATTGGTGTTCCCCCTCGGTTGGGTTGCTTGTTGTGGTGAAGTTGGCGGGCGTCGAACGGGTGTTGAAATCGATTTCAACAGGGACTTTGCAGACCCTCTCGGGCGCCTGACGGTCGAATGAGGCCGTCATGATGCGTCCTGCCGGGGTGGCGTGGTGGATCCCCGGACCACGAGCTTGGTGGGCAAGGAGACCCGGGCAGGAGCAGCGAGGCGCTGGTCGGGTTGTTGGATCATGGTGATCAGCATGCGGACTGCTTCGAAGCCGAGCGTCTGGATCGGCTGCTCGACGGTGGAGAGCGGTGGATGCGTGAGAGCGGACTCGGGGACGTTGTCGAACCCGATCACCGACAAGTCGTCGGGCACGTTGAAGCCAAGCTCGGCGGCGGTGCGCATCGTCTGGATCGCTGAGGAGTCGTTCGCGGCAAAGATCGCAGATGGGCGACGAGCGAGCGACAGCAGGCGGCGGGCCGGCGCTTCGGCGGTGGATTCCTTGAAGCCGCCATCGAGCACCAGCTCGGGATCAACGACGATTCCGGCCTCCTCGAGTCCGGCGCGGTAGCCCTGTTCACGCAATCGCGCCGATTCGAGGTCGCTGCGACCGCCGAGGAAGCCGATCCGTCGATGCCCGAGCTCGATCAGGTGGCGCGTGGCGGCGAGTGCCCCTTCGAAGTTCTGCGACGCGAAGGTGGGGAACGCGGACGCGCCGGCTTGCGGATCAACGGCCACCACCGGTTGATTGGTGTGAACCTCGGTGACCGTGGGTGTGACCAGTACGGTGCCGTCGGTGAGCGTACCGCTGAGGCGCGACATGTACCGTCGCTCCCAGCCGACGTGGTCGCCGCCGTGACCGCCGCAGTAGACAACCAACTCGTATTCGCCGCCGCGCAGCGCGTTGGCGGCGCCCTTCAGCACCTCTGCGCTGAAGGGCTCGATGTCGGTCACCAGCACACCGATCACGTTGGTGCGCTGCGAACGCAAGCTGCGAGCAATCAGGCTGGCCTCGTAGCCGAGATCGGCGATCACCAACTTGACACGATCGAGGGTGGCGGGTGCGACGCCGTAGCGCCCGTTGACGACACGGGAGACCGTGGCGATCGAGACACCGGCGCGCTCGGCGACGTCGCCGATCGTCACCCGCTCGAGCATGCCACCGTACGTGCGTGACGAATCATTGAGCACCTCACGATTCACCTTCCCCCAGTCGGTTGCGTCGACGACTCGGAATCACTGCCAGCCCGGAGCCCGTTGCACACGGACGACGACTGAAACCCCTATTGCAATCGTTATCGAGAACGTTTACAGAGTAACGATGCTGGTTGCTGAGCGCAAGAGGCGATCACGACGTGTGCTGGTTGGGGATGGGCAGGCCGGTCATCGACGCCACCGTCGCCCAATGGAGGTGAGCGCACTGACGACGCACGCGGCGACGGCATCCTGGGGTCTTCGAGACCGGGACGACTCAAGGAATCCGTCGGGCGATCGATCGACGTGGGCGCGACATCGCGGCTGTCATGAGTCGGCGATCGGACGCCCGACAGTCACTTGATGCCGAACCTCGGGATCAAACGTCTCACCGAGTTGAACGTCCGCCTGAACGCCGAGCGCGTCGAGCACCTTGGTGAAGAACGCTCTCGCGGCGACAGCGAATACGACATCCACGATCTCAGGATCGCTGAGACCGTGGTCGCGAAGCGGCTGCAGATCGGCGGCGGTGATCGACGAAGCGTCTCGCGCCACTTGGGTGGCGAAGTCCATCACGGCTCGATCGGTGGAATCGAGGTTCGTCCCGCTCGGGTCGGCGGCAACGGCGCGCATCGTCGGCTCGTCGCCGCAGGCATCACGAAGGAACTTGCAGTGGGCTGCCATGCAATACGTCGAGCGGTAGGCGCGAGCCGCGGCGATCGTGGCGAGCTCGAACTGCCGACGTTCCATGTGCCCCCTGATGGTGGTGTTGAGCGTGTTCCAGGCCTGGGCGACGTCAGGCCGACTTGCGAACGCGGGCGCGTAGTTCGGCAGATAGCCCCACGCCGCTCGCTGCTGCTCGTACCAGACAGCGACATCGTCTCCGGCGGTGGATTCCTCAGGTGTGTCGATGAACATGTTCCGATCCTCCTCGCCCCAGATCGTTGTCGGGCTGAACGACTCGTGCAAGGCAGGGTCTCGCTAGCTGCCTGGCCTCGGTCGTCGTACGCTTCCAATGAGGAGGGCGACCGATGACAACGACCGAGGCGCTGACCGAGTCCTGATGAAATTCGGAGCGCATCTGCCACTGATGGATTTCGGCGGCCATCCGTACACGCTCGCTCACCTCGCCGGCTATGCCTGGCGGGCGGCAGGGCTCGGGTTCGACACACTCGCCGCGAACGATCATCTCGTTTTTGCATCGCCATGGTTGGACGGCCCTACTGCCCTGGCCTCTGTGATCGGGGACTCTGGGTCGATGACACTCGCGACCACGGTGTCCCTCCCGGTTGTCCGGGGTCCGGTGCAATTGGCGAAGGCCATGGCTGCGATCGACCTGCTGTCCGGCGGCCGAGCCGTCGTCGCGGTCGGACCAGGTTCGTCGCCTCGCGACTACGAGATCGTGCACGTCGACTTCGGCGAGCGATGGAAGCGTTTGGACGAGGCCGTGCAGGCCATGCGGGCACTTTGGCGCGCCGACGACGAGCCGTTCGTGGGTCGCTTCTACTCGACCGAGGGAATCGACTTGCTGCCACGGCCGGCGCAGATCGGCGGTCCGCCGATCTGGATCGGCAGCTGGGGGTCAGACGCCGGCTTGCGCCGCACCGCCCGACTGGGCGACGGCTGGCTGGCGTCGGCCTACAACACCACACCGGCCGAGTTCGCTCTGGCATGGTCCGCGCTCCAGCAGCTCCTCGCCATCGAGGGCAAGGACAGCGGCGCGTTCCCGAACGCGCTGGCAACCATGTGGTTCCACATCACCGACGACACCGCCGAAGCGGACCAGATCTTTCGCCAACGGCTGGCACCGATCATCAACCGTCCGGAGGAGATGCTCAGGGAGCGGCTCCCCGTGGGGCCTGCAACGGCGTTCGCCGAAAAGCTGTGCGCATTTCGCGACGCCGGCGTCCAACAGGTGCTCATCTGGCCGGTCACCGACGAGGAGCGTCAGCTCGAGCTGTTCTGCGAGCAGGTGATCCCCCTCCTCGCCGAGTAACCAGTTCAAGATGTGGGCGCTCTTCAAGTGTGACAAAATGTCGGTAGGTGCCGGAGCCCAAGCCTCACGGCACGCATCTCGTTGGTGTGAATTGGGACACCGGGGAGGGAACTCGGGAGATGATGCGGTTTGTCGGTCGCCGTCTGTTGTGGACCGTACCCACGCTGTTCGTGATCTCGTTCCTTGTGTTCGTAGCGCTTCGTGTAGGTACCGATCCAGTGCAGAGTTATTTGCGGGTCAACCCTCGAGCCAGCCAGGCGAAGGTCCGGCAGTACCGGGAAGCCAACGGGCTTGTCGGCAGCATTGTTTCGCAGTACTTCACCTGGCTACGACACTTCTTGACGTTCAACTGGGGACGCTCGATCAAGGGGAGCCGGCCGGTGTGGCCTGAACTCAAGGCGGCGATGGCCAACACCTTGGTGCTCGGTCTGCTGTCGACCGTCGTTGGCATCGTCGTCGGTTTAGGAATCGGTATCGCCTGTGCGCTTCGTCCTCGATCATGGTTGGATCACACATCGACGACGACGGCGTTCGTCGGGATCTCCGTCCCGCCATTTGTGACTGCCATCCTCCTGCAATTGTTCTTTGCCATTCTCTTGACTCGATGGTTCGGTCTCGACAAGCCGTTGCTGCCAACATCGGGCGTGTACCCCGCCGGTCACGCAGGCTTCGATCCTTATCTGCGTCTCAAGCACCTGGTGCTGCCGGTCGTGGTCGTATCCATCCAAATCATCGCGGTGTACTCCAGATTCATGCGAGAGTCGCTGATCGAAGTGACAAAGAGCGACTACATGCGGACGGCGCGGGCGAAGGGCATCAGCGAGCGGCGGATTCTCGTGCGTCATGCACTCCGGAATGCACTGATCCCTATCGTCACCGTGGCCGCGATCAACATCGGTGCCATCATCGGTGGGCTGATAGTCACCGAACGCATTTTCGAGAACAAAGGAATGGGTGATTTCTTCTTGACCGCCTATGAGAACGGGGACTTTCCACAGCTGATGCCTTATATGGTCTTCGTCGTCCTCGGCGTCGTGCTCGCCAACCTGGCAGCCGATGTGCTCTACGCCGTCCTTGACCCGAGGATTCGCCTTGAGTGAGGCTGCTCACACCAGCACGCGGTGCGGCGGTCCGCGTTGATAGAGGTACTGACAGGGTCTCCCACAAATCGTGCGTAGGTCCTAACGTGAACTGCGTCACCGACGACGAGTTCCCGAGCACGCAGGAAGGTGGGCATGGCCATCAGTGATCCAGCACGGAAGAACCACGACGAACTGTTCCCCGGTCATGTCTCGACCCTGAGCATCACCGATCCCGAACTGATCGAGTACTTCGACAACTTCGCGTTCGATGAAGTGCTTCGAAACAGCAGCCTCGACACTCGAACCCGTCTCATGGTCCAGCTCGCCTCGATGATCGCCTGCCAAGCGCTCCGCGAGTACCGGGTCATGCTCGGCGCCGCGCTCACGTCGGGTGTCACCCCGGTGGAAGTAAAGGAAATCGTTTATCAGGCTGTCCCCTATGTCGGCATGGCAAAGGTCTTCGATTTCATCCACGCCACCAACGACGTCCTCACCGAGCGAGGTGTGCAGTTGCCGCTCGAAGGTCAATCGACAACGACGCCCGCGACTCGCCACGCGTCGGGCCTCGCCGTGCAGAAGGCGATCATCGGCGCCGAACGCGTAGACCAGATGTACGCGGCTGCACCGAACGACGAACTGCACTTCCAGCGGCTCCTGTCGGCGAACTGCTTCGGCGACCACCTCACACGCACCGGTATCGACGTAAGGACACGAGAGCTGCTCACGTTCTCCATGCTCGTTTCCCTCGGCGGATGCGAGCCCCAGGCCAAGGGCCATGTGTCGGCGAACCTCAACGTCGGAAACGATCGCAGCGTGCTGATCGACGTGATCACCCAACTGCTCCCGTTCATCGGCTACCCGCGCACGTTGAACGCCCTCGCCGTCATCAACCAGATCTGCGCTCCCGAGATCCACAGAGCAGAGTAGGAGATCTCCGTGAGCGAAGTCGTCGTCGTCATCGGAGCCGGATCGATCGGTCAGGCAATCGCCCGACGGGTCAGCGTGGGAAAGCGGACACAGCGACCGTCGACGCGTCCCTCGCGCGAGTCCGTTCACGCGCTGGTCGAACGAGCGCCGCCGTCTCAGGCGGATCCGGTGGTGACAGTGGTCGGTTTGCCACGTCTGGTTGTGGCCCGGCCGCCTTGGACAATGAGGCCGATGAACGCTGCGGCCCAGGCGGTGAGCGCGACCGCGAGGGTGATCTTCGGTGCCCATTCGAGTTGCTCGAGTTGAATCACGGCGCGCATCTTGAACGTGGCCGCGCCGTACATGCCGAGTGGGAACACGAGCGCCCAGTACGACGGGTGGTAGCGGAGCGGGACCTTGCGGACGAGGTGGCGCCAGACGCCGATCGCGACCATCAGCGGGAACCAGAAGGTCGCGGTCGCCCAGGCCAGGGTGACGAGTCCTTCGATGAACGGACCGAGGCGGTCGACGCGTGGCGAGACGGTTCGGGCGCCGAGCAGGTTGGAGCCGGCGAGGACGGTGATCGCGACGGCACCGGCGGCGATCCAGGCGGGTGGGTCGGCCTCGGTGGGTTCGAGTGGTTGGAACGTCCAGCGGAGGAAGACCATGGTCATGACGATCAGGTAGAGCACGAGTCCGAGGCAGAACGCGGCGATGCACACGAAGGCGAGGAAGTCGCCGGGGTCGTGGCCGAGGAGCAGCGCGCCGAGCACGGCGATCGATTCGGTGGAGACGGTGAGCAGGAACCACGAGCCGTTGATGCCGGCACCGAGGGCGGGCTTGTCGTGGCGGAGCACGTCGGAGATCAACGTGGTGTAGACGAGGACGACGTAGAGCGGGAGCGAGCACCACCAGAGGATCTCGGCGAGGGTCCACCATCCGTGGATGATCGCGGACGCGCTGGCGAGCACGTTGGTGCCGGCGACGATGGTGAGGAACGCGAAGCCCTTGGCGTGGCTGGTGAGGTCGGCGACGAGCAGCCGCGGATACACGACGAGCCGGACGACGACGAGCACGACGAGCACGGCGTAGGCGACGGCGGCGACGACGTACAGGATGTCGGCGAGCCAGTCGATGGTCTGCTGCTCGGCGGCGATGGCGATGATGCCGGTGGCCATCACGAGCGCGAAGTAGCCGGGGAACAGCGTCGCGATCGGGTTGACGCGGTGCTGGCGGTTCGGGCTCGGTGGTCGGGGATGGTGGTCATGGTCGCAGGTAGCGCAGGAAGGCCGCTGCGGCGGCGAACAGGGCGACGGAGACGGCGGCGGTGGCCCAGGCGAGGGACTCGGTGTCGGTCTGGAAGGCCTCGACGGCGACGGTGATCAGGAACACCTGGAACGCGACGAGGATGATGACGTAGAGCACGACGGCCGACGAGGTGCGCCGTCCGCGCGTCGGAGGCTCTCATGTCTGCCTGCCGAGCGCCCAGATCATGCCGTCGTCGCGGACCTCGAGGTCGATGCGGCCGAGCGGTCGCGTCGGTGGGCCGGAGATGACGTCGCCGGTGCGGACTTCGAAGTTGCCTTCGTGGCACGGGCAGTGCCAGCGCTGCTCGTCGGGCTCGTAGTAGACGACGCAGCCGAGGTGGGTGCACTTCTGGCTGAACGCGACGACGTCGGTGTCGGAGAGGCGGACGAGGATCGCCGGGTCGTCGTCACCCGGGTAGCGGAACAGGTAGGTGCCGCCGACGTCGACGTCCGCGAGTTCGGTGATCGCCCGCGGTTCGCCGGTGTTGATGGTGCGCAGTTGCGTCCAAGCGGCGATGCCCGACGTTGGCGACCGCGATCGTGCCGGCACCGAGGACGAGGTAGCGGGCGAACTCGCGTCGCGTGACTTCCTCCTCGGACAACGCCTCGTAGGGGAAGTCGCGCTTCCACGGTGGCGCGACCGGGACCTCGATCGGTTCGATGCTGCTCGGTCATGGGGTCACCTCGGCGTGCTCGAGACCGAACGGGTCGTCGAGCCAGGAGCGTTGTGACTCCGGACGAGCACGTCGAGCGGACCGCCGAGCGCGTCGTCGATCACGGTGTAGACCTTGGTGCGCACCTCTTGGCGGCCGAACATGAAGTCGCGGAACAGCGACCCGCGGCGGGTGTCGTTGAACTCTTCGATCGTGCCGTACCAGAGCGCTTCGCTCGGGCACACGGATGCGCACATCGGCGTGAGGCCTTCGGAGGTGCGGTCGGTGCACATGTCGCACTTCATCATCTGGTCGAAGTCGGCGACGTACTTGGGGACGCCGAACGGGCAGGCGAGCACGCAGTTGGAGCAGCCGATGCAGCGGGGCTTGAGCGCGGACTGGACGATGCCGTCCTCGGTCTGCTTGATCGCGTCGGCCGGGCACACCTGCGCGCAGGTCGGGTCCTCGCAGTGCATGCACACCATCGGCGCGGTCTGTGTGCTGGTCGGCGCGGTCGACGCGTTCGAGGTGGATCAGCGACTGCCCGCGGTGCGTGCCGCATTCGGCGCACGCCTGGACGCACGCTTCGCAGCCGATGCAGCGGCTCTGGTCGATCACGAACACCGGGTTGATCGTCGATGCCGAACTGTCCCGATCTCACGGCTGGTCCCCGTGCAGTTCCAGGTCGCGGGCGTCGGTGGTGTCGGTGTGGCCGCCGGCGCGTTCGACGCGCACGGCTGCGACCTTGAACTCGGGCATCTTCGACAGCGGGTCGACCGCACGGTTGGTGAGCTGGTTCGCAGCCTTGTCGCCGGGCCAGTGGTACGGGATGAACACGGTGTCGGGTCGGATCGTGTTGACGACGTGCGCCGGCAGCGTGATCGTGCCGCGCCGTGAGGTGACGGTGACGAGGTCACCGTCGGCGACACCGAGCGGTTCGGCGAGCTTGCGGGTGCATCTCGCACAGCGGTTCGGGGTACTGGGCGACGAGCGCGGCGATGCGCCGGGTCTGGGTGCCCGACAGGTACTGCGACACGACTCGGCCGGTGGTCAACAACACCGGGTAGTCGTCGTCGACGACCTCGGCGGACAGCTTGTACGGCACCGCGTGGAAGCGGGCCTTGCCATCGGGATGGAAGAACTGGCCGCCCTCGTACAGCCGTGGGGTGCCGGGGTGGCCGGCCTCGGGGATCGGCCAGAACAGACCCATCTCGTCCTCGATGCGTTGCCAGGTCGCACCGGTGTAGTCGGCGGTGCCGCCGGTGCTGGCCCGGCAGAGCTCGTCGAAGATCTGCTCGGTGTTCGTGTACGGGAAGTACTCGCTCTTGCCGAGCCGTTGCGGCGATGTCGAGCAGGATCTCCCAGTCACGGCGGGCCTCACCGGGCGGGGTGACGGCGGCGTTGATCTTGATGATCCGGCCCTCGCCGCTGGTCGAGGTGCCCTCGTCCTCCTCGTGCAGCGAGCCGGGCAGCACGATGTCGGCGTGGTGGCCGGACTCGGAGAGGAAGAAGTCGATGACCGCGTAGAACTCGAGCTTGTCGAGTGCCTCGCGGGTGAAGTTCGACGTCGGGTGCCGACACGAGCCGGGTTGAAGCAGATCGACAGCAGACCCTTGATCGTGCCGTCGTGGATCGCTTCGATCAGCTCCTGCGCCGGCAGGCCCTTGCCGGGGATGTCGGACTTCGTCGCAGTTCCACACCTTCGCCACCGCGGCACGGTGCTCGGGGTTGGTGATGTCGCGGTTGCCGGGCAGCTGGTCGCACTTGTGGCCGTGCTCGCGTCCGCCTTGGCCGTTGCCCTGCCCGGTGATCGTCGACACACCGCAACCCGGTTTGCCGAACTTGCCGGTGGCGAGCCCGAGGTTGATCGCGGCGAGCACGTTGTCGACGCCCTTGGTGTGCTGCTCGATCCCGCGGGCGTGCAGCATCATCCCGGTCGCCGAGGTGCCCCACAGCTCTGCCGCCTCCTCGATGCGGGCCGCCGGCACGCCGGTGATGTCGGCCGCCCACGCCGGTGTCATGTCGGCGACGGCTGCAGCTGCTTCGTCGAAGTTGCAGGGTGTGGGCGTCGATGAAGTCGTGGTCGAGCCAGTCGCGTTCGATCAGGACGTGCAGCACCGCACCGAACAGCGCCGAGTCGGTGCCCGGCCGCACCGGCAGGAACAGATCGGCGGTGCGGGCGAGCGGCACGACACGCGGGTCCTGGACGATCAGCTTGGCGCCACGGTCGCGGGCCCGCCAGATGTAGCTGGTGGTGATCGGGAACGTCTCGGCGACGTTCGAGCCGGCGACCCACACCACGTCGGCGAGCGGGATGTCGCTCCACGGGTTCGGTGCCCGATCGACGCCGAGCGCCTTCTTGTTCCCGGTGCCGGCCGACACCATGCAGTAGCGGCCGTTGTAGTCGAGGTTGGCGGTGTGCAACGCGAGGCGGGCGAACTTGCCGACGAGGTAGCTCTTCTCGTTCGTCAGCGACACCCCGGACAACATCGCGAACGCGTCGTCACCGTGCTCGGCCTGGATTCGTCGGATCTCGGACGACGACACGGTCGAGCGCCTGATCCCAGGTGATGTTGCCGGAACCCGCCGGGTGCGGTGTCGTCGCGTTCCATCGGGTGCAGCAGCCGATCGGGATGCCCGCCCTGCAGGTAGCGCTTCACACCCTTCGGGCAGAGCTTGCCTTCGTTGAACGGGAACTCGTACCACGGTTCGAACCCGACCACCGTGTTGTCGTGCACCTTGAGCTTGATGCCGCACTGCTGACCGCAGAAGCAGCAGTGCGTGTTCACGACCTTGTCGATCTGCGAGGCCGGCGTTCCATCCGCCGGGCGGGGCTTCGTTGAGGTGTGGCCCGTAGCGGGCGATGAGCTCTTCGTCGGTGATCGGTGGTCGTGCCATCAGCCGAACCCTCCTACCCGCGCCGATTGGGCGAGGGTGACATGTGCGCGCCGGCAACGGGGACAGGTGTCCTGGTAGTTGCCGCCACCGTCGATCGAGTAGTCGAACCCGACCTGCGGGAGCACCTCTTTGAGATCTGCGATCTGCTGCGCGCTGGCGAACGGTTCACCGCAGCGACGACACACCGCGGGTTCGCCTTCGGCGTTGGCGCGCTTGTAGTAGGCGACACCGAGGTTGCCCGGGCGTTGGAAGATGTGGAACAGCTTGCCGAACGGCAGGTACATCAGCCCGAGGATCACGGTCAGCGCGTGGATCGTGTTCAGCGCCGAGTAGAAGCGGCCCTCGAGCCACATGCTCGACACCGTCAGGAACAGACCGGACACCGAGACGGCGAACAACCCGGCGAGGGCGAGGAAGTCGCCGGAGCGTTCCACCGCCATCGCGCCCGGGTCGCGCAACCGTCGGCGCAGGAAGATGAACACACCGGCCGAGCACCAGCACGGCGGCGATGTCGAGCGCGTGGAAGATGAACCAGCCGACGATGCTCTCGGCATCGAACTTCAGCGTGCCGACACGCGACACGTACACCTGGTAGCGGTCGGCGCGCTGGCCGACGCTCTCGAAGTGCAACAAGCCCGAGCGTCAGCGGGATCGTGACCAGCCCGGCGAGGATGCACCCCCAGAACACGAGTTGGTGGGCGAGCCATCGGGCGCGGGACCGGCGACGGATGAACCCCTGCGTCAGCAGGTGCGTCGCGACGAGCGACGGCAGCGCGGCGACGTTGCGTGCCTTGCGTTGCCGGAACGCATCCCAACCGCGACGGTTGAGCATCGCCGTCGGCGGCCGCCGCAACCAGACCGCGTACCGGTACACCACACCGAACACGGCGAAGACGACACCGAACAGGTAGCCGACGAGCGCCGCGTCGAACCAGACCAGCCGATCGCTGCCGATGAACGTCAGCGCGATCACGACCGCGACGCCGACCACACCCCACGCGACACCGCGGCGATCGAGGTGGTTCGGGGAACTGCTCACACCCGGACCCTAGATCCGCACGGAACCGCCACAGGACGGGTCCTGCGGGTGAAGACACTGAGTGCGGCGCGTCCGGGCGTCGGCTGCTGATCGTTCTCGAGGAACGGGCCAACGATTGCACTCTTGCGGTGCACATCCAGTTCGGTTGTGGCCGACCTGACCATGCCCGACTCGGCGCTGTCCCCGCGCCGACTTGTCACGTCAGTGCAAGGCCGCGTTTCCGTCGAGTGGGACTGTCGAGGTGATCCAACGCGACCGGGTGTACCGCTCAGCCTTCGGCGCACGCCTCATTACCGTGTCTTTGTGTTCATGGAGCCCTCCTGGGTTCGCGTGCGTCCAACGCGAGCTTGCCATACCCGCCGCCGGCGACGTGCTGGGCATGGTCGGCGGCTGACGGCCAGGATCAGCTGGTGCTGGCGGCCCAGCCGGCCACGCCGACAATGCGCAGCACCAACACCCGGTCGAAGGGCTGGTCCCGGTACTGCGAGTAGCGCCCAGCCAGACGGGTCGCCAGGGCAGCCGCCCGGCCGGCGGCCGCGTCGCCTTGCCAGCGCAGCTCGGCCCGAACCCACCACAGCCGTGACCAATCGCCGCGGTCCCAGTGCTCGACCAGCAGCGTGGCCCGCGGATCCGCCTCCAGGTTCCGCTCCCGCTGCAGCCGCGACGAGATCTTTGGCTTCACCCGGTCGACGGGCACGCCCACGTAGCCGTCCTCGTCCACCACGTACGCGACGGGGACGGCATCGACGCCGCGCTCGGTGTGCACCGTGCACAGGATCCCGTGGTCGAACGCCGCCAGCCGGGCCCGCGCCTCGTTCTCGGCGAGCCTCATGGTAGGAGAGCGGTGGCCATGGACATGGGAGTCGGTGTGATGACGCCTCGCGGCGCGGTGGAGACGTGATCTCCGGCGGTGTCATCGTACTTCGTTGAGCGGCTGAATCGTTCGGGGTGCTCACCCTCGTCGGGCGGGTTCGCCGAGGACGAATGGCGCTACTCTGGCCTCGTGTTGGGGCGACCGTGCGTCCATGATCTCACCCCCATCTTCGAGGGCCGAACGGTTCGATGAACCCGGCCGTCTGGGTGGAGCGTCACGGCCGCGGGCGGCCCGACGACCCGGCGCTGGCCGACGGCGAGCGCGTCCACGCCAGCTGGAGCACGTTCGCCGCCCGGACGTCCGGCGCGGCAGCTGGCCTGCGCCACGACTTCGGCCTGTCGCCCGGTGACCGGGTCGCCATCGTGATGCGCAACCGGCCCGAGTACCTCGAGGCGCTGTTCGGCATCTGGCACGCCGGTCTGGTGGCCGTGCCGGTCAACGCTCGGCTTCACCACGAAGTCGATGCGCACGGTCCAACGCCGACCCCGCCGGCGTGAGTTTCACGACAACCCCGAGTTGGTGTAGTTCGGCGGCACAACACAGTCCACAAGGCAACGCCTCCATCACCCGGAACGAGCCCTGCATCGACATGGGGATCGCTGAACACAGCGTCATGAGCTGGCCGCGATGTCCTTGACGAGCAGCATCATCGTGAACCCGTCGATCGGGGAAGGTTCGAACCCGAACCTGGCGTAGAACGCCGCAGCAGCCGAGTCCTTGGCGTGCACGAGCACCACACGAACACCGATCAACTCGGCTACCTCGATCGACTTCATGATGAAATGCTTCAGCAGCGCAGCACCGAGACCCTGACCCTGGTATCGACGATCGACAGCGAGACGACCGAGCAACACCGCCGGCAACGGATCCGGCTGGTTACTCACCGCACGCTTCGTCGCATCGACGCGCAGCACCACCGCCGCACTCGACGCGTAGTACGCAACCACCCGCCCATCGACGGACACCACCCACGTACGGCTCGACCTATCCGCCTGATTCCGAAGGGCTCGATCGACCAACCGGGCGTCGAGTTCCTCGACACCGCATTCGAAGCCTTCGAGGACATGATCGGCCGTCAACAGCGCTGGGCCGATGAACTCACTCAAAGGCGACCCGACTCCAGCACCGATGGTGTGCCGAGCAACCGCGCAAGATCGGGCTTGCGTGCCGCCGGACGATCCAAGATCTCCTGCAACGCCGCCCAATCACCGTCGTCGACCACGAACACCCGACGATCCGCCAGGTCCATGTGCGCCGCCTCCACCGCATGGCGCACCACGTACTCGTTCAACGACTCACCGGTTGCCGCCAACACTCGCCGCACCGCCGCGTCCTGCCCGGGGGTGACCCGAAGTGTCCAGCGTTCCGTCTTCGTCTCCATCTGGAGAACTGTACGCCAATTCGACGTACAAGTCGAGCGGGGAGACGCCACAGCCGTCACACCAGGGCCGTCGAGGCCTCGGCAGGGATCGAGGCCCCTCGTATCAGCCGCAGCGACCGTCAGGCTGCCGGCGGGCTCGCGACAGCGAGTGACACGTTTGGACGCACCTGAGCATCTGTCGACGGCATTTGCATCCGACTGGTCGGGGCGTCGAAGAAGGTCGACCTTCTCGGCTCGATGGCCAGGTCCGGTTGTCACGTCGCGGGGAGGATCTCGACGTACCCCTCCGTTCCGTTCACACGAATTCGCTGCCCATCGCGGATCAGCCGCGTGGCGTGCTCGACCCCAACGACGGCCGGTAAGCCATACTCTCGTGCGATCACTGCGCCATGGGTCATCAGGCCGCCAACTTCGGTCACCAGGCCGTTGATCGCGACGAACAGGGGCGACCAGCTTGGATCGGTGTAGGCCGTGACGAGGATGTCACCCGGTTCCAGATCGGCCTCCGCCATGTCGAGGATGACGCGGGCCCGCCCCTCGATGGTTCCGGCGGAAACCGGCAAACCGACCAGCGCGGAGGTTGGCAGGTCGTCGCGTCGGTACGTCCCGGCGACGACCTCGCCATCCGACGTGAGCACCCGGGGCGGCGTGAGGGCTTGATACGACCTGAACTCGTCTTTGCGTTGGCGGATGAGCTGGTCGTCTACCTGGTGCGTGCGCACGACGTCGTGGAGTTCCTGGAACGTGAGGTAGAAGATGTCGTCTGTCGCGCGGAGCACGTGGGCCTGCACGAGGCGCTCGGCCTCCTGCAGCAACGCTTGCTTGTAGACGAAGTAGCGGCTGACCATGCCGTACTTCGGATACTCCCGGTAGCCGCTGAAGGTGCGGACGCGGTCGATCATCCGCTTGGCCTCTTCGGCTTTCTGCTCTCCGTCCGGCAAGGCCCGCAAGCGCTGCAGCAGCTCTTCTTCCTTGTTCCACGCCTCCTGTCGCCCTTGCTCGAAGCGCCGTTGGGCGGCGCCGGGATCGAAGTTCTTGATGTTGCCGAGAATCACGGGCACAAGCGCGGTTGGTCGCTCGCTCCAGCGCGGCCTGGTGATGTCGATCTCGCCGACGCAGCGCATGCCGTACTTGTCGAGGTAGTCGCGGATGGCGTCTCGTGCTTCTCGCCCGCCCTCGAGCTTGTCCAGTTCGTCCAGGAAGCCGTCGTCCTCGACGTGTTCGAGAAAGGCCACCACGTCCGGGTGTGGTCGGATTACGTCTGCGACATCGAGGAGTGCCAGCCCCATTTCCGATGTGACGTTGTGGGGAACGGACTGTGTGAGTGTGTCGGCCGCGTTCTTCTCACTCAGCCAGGCCTGCAGCTGCTCGTTGAGCCACCACGTGGCCTCCATCGCCGCCATGATCACCTGAAAGCTTTGCGGATCGAACAGGATTCGCTTCAAGTCCTGGATGTCCGCCAGGATGAAGTCGAGCAGCGCCGATCCGGACTTCGTCTGGATGCCGCGTTTCAAGGCGGCGATGGAAGCTTGGCTTCGCTGCGTCAGCTCGGTGACGATCGCCGGATCGGTCTCGATCGGGGCTGGCGCGCCGCCAGCCGGCGGCTCGCCGGGACCATCGTCCGGGAGCGACGGGATGAAGTCGCCGCGTTCGAGGATGGTCGCCAGCGCGTCCCTGATCAGCGGGTCCGATTTTCCCAGGACGAGGAGGCGGGCGCGGCTCGCTGGTGAAGCCAGGTCCAGGGTGACGTCGACGAACAGCCTTCCGCCGGCCTCGTACATCGGCCTGAGGGCTGTCAGCCTCCACACGGAGAGCCCGAGCGGCTTCATGGGGTCGGTCATCATCTGCTGATGACCGACGGAGACGTAGACATGGTTGTCTCGGTCACCGACCGCGGGGATGGGGAACAGCGTGGTGATCGGCCGGCTCTGGACGATCTGGAAGTCATCGTCGACCAGGCACCATTCGATGTCCTGGGGGCAGCCGAAGTGCGCTTCGATCCGCCGGCCCAGCTGCGCGAGCCGCACGACCTGCGCATCGGTCAGCGCCGGCTGGTCTTGCCGCGCTGGCTCAATCGTCTGTTGGTGGGTTCCGCCTGCCGGCGAGGCGTGGATGGCAAGCTGCTTGATGGCGACCGCCTTGGCGACAACCTCGCCGTCGCGCACTTTGTAGACGTCTGCGTTCACCACGCCCGAGACCAGGGCCTCGCCGAGGCCGAGGCTGGCCTCCACGGTGGCGACCTTCCGATTTGACGTGACTGGGTCTGCTGTGAACAGGACGCCGGCAGCGTCGGGGAAGATCATCTGCTGCACGACCACGGCCATGTGGATCTTCCGTTGGTCGAAGCCGTTCCGCAGGCGGTAGGTCACGGCTCGCTCGGTGAACAGCGACGCCCAGCACCGGCTGATGTGCTGGAGGATCGCCGCCGGTCCCACGATGTTCAGGTATGTGTCCTGCTGGCCCGCGAAGGATGCCGTCGGCAAGTCCTCCGCCGTCGCGCTCGATCGGACGGCGTAGGCGGCTTGCTCGCCGAGCCGGTCGAGGGCGCGGGTGATCGCCGCCGCCACATCGTCGGGGATGGCGATCCCTTCGATGGTCCGGCGGATCTCCGCGCTGAGCGTGCGGATCGACTCCCGGTCATCCGGGCCGAGGCGCGACAGCCGATCGAGCCGATCGTCGATCGACGACGCTTCCGCCATGATCCGCCGGAACGCGTCCGTCGTCACGCAGAAGCCAGCCGGCACGCGGATGCCTTCGATCCGCGACAGCGCCCCCAGGTGCGCGCCCTTGCCACCTACGACCGCGACCTGCGTTTGGTCGAGCTCCTGGAGCCCCAGCACGTAGCACTCGGGCGCGCTGGACGGCAGCAAGAGCTCTAGTAGAACCAGGGATCGCGCAAGTCGAGGTACTCGGTGCTGGCAAACACATCCGAATACTGGGCGAACAGTTCCACGAGCTCCGCTGGCGGTTCCTTCGCTTCGTTCGCGCGGGCTTCTGCTTCACTCGTGAAATAGTTCACCTCGACGGTCGACGTCTCGCCCGTCCACACCCGCAGCCCACCGATGAGATCAGGGCGCCACGTGCTGGCATGCTTTTCGAACCGTTCGTCCAGATCCTTCACCACCGCTCGACCCGGGCCACTGGCAGTCTTCATCACCTGTACAAATGCAGCATCGTTCGAACCCCCGCCGAGGAACGCCTCCACATCTTCGGAGTCCGTGAAGGAGACCGGACCGTCGAAGCACTTCTCCGTCTCGGACCACCACGCGCCCTGCTCTGCACGCTCGCTGTTGGCGTGCGCGGCCGCGGCCGACTCGAACCGAGCAATGGCAAAGCCGACGCCGTCGTCGGAAACGCCGGCAGTACTGCCCAGAAAGCCGGAAGCTCCGGGACGAAGTTCAGCCTCCCAGCGGTCCATCTGACGGCGCAATCCGGACTTGTCGGACACCTTGCCCTCGATGACTTGTACAAACATGGTCCACCTACGATCCTGGCGATGACGCCATCCGAGATACCCCCCGCCTAAATCCTGGCACCACGCTCGGAGTATTGCCAGAGCCGTCGTCCCGCGGCGGGTCTTCAGCAGCTGTCGCGAGAAAGGTAGCCTGAGGTCGCGTCGGCGGGGTCAATGCGGTGATGAGGAGTGAGTCATGTCTTATGCGGTGGATTTCCACACTGTCTCGACCGTCGGTCTCGAGTCGTCGCCAGTGGCGACCGCGCTGGCCGGCTTGAGGGCTAACGAGGCTCGCTACTTCAAGAACAAGTACGACCACGTCTTCACGGTGGAGCCGGCGAGCAAGGCCAAGGAGGCCGTCGAGTGGGTGCATCGCATCCTGAAGGAGGAGCGCGACATCGTCATCTCGTCTCGGCCTCTCGAGGCGACGATGTTCCAGGTTGAAAGCCTCCGGATGGCGTACGTGTTCTACGAGAGCGGTCTCTCGATCAATGCGATGTACGACGTCGACAACCCCAAGAAGCGCGCCGTCGGATTCAAGCTCTCCGTCGGGATGGACGTCCCCGAAGAGCTCGCCTCGCGGTTCAAGTTCGCGACCCAGAAGTCGAAGCTGGCCGGAACCATCCGCGGATCGTACTTCGTGATCAAGGGCCAGTACTGAGCCTTCTCTGGTCCGCCAAACTCGCGTCGGCACGATCGCCGAGTGTTACGCGGTGGGGGTGTTGCCGGCGCGGAGCTCGCGGATGATGGTGTCGATCACCCACGCCACCACCGGGCCCGACTCGGTGCCGGGTACACCGAACTCCTCCCGCATCCGCAGCCACGCCTGCGTCGACACCAAACAGCGGATCACGGCGGCGATGCGAAGCTGCTCGCGCTCGCCGAGCTCGGGAAGTCCCTTCGCCAGCAACTCGCGCATCTCGCGTGTGTTGGCCTGGGTGTCGGCTGCGAAGCGGCGCGGATCAGCGTTGAACACCGCCTCGGCGCGAGCGGTCACGTAGTGCTCGTCGAGCAACTCCATCAGGCGACGGCTGGTGGGAGCGATGTCATCGAGGCCCCCCAGCTCCGAACGATGGTTTGACGCCGTCGAGTTGAGGCAACCGTTGTGACAACCCCTCGAGCAGGGCGTCGCGATCGGGAAAGTGGCGATACACCGTGCGCTCTGAAACCCCGGCTGCCGCGGCGATGTCGCGCGTGGTCACCTCGTCGGCGCGTCGATCGCCGAGCAGGGTGGTCACGGCGTCGAGAATGAACTCTCGCGTCTGGGCCACCTGACGGTCGCGCAACGTTGAGGTGTAGGGCTTGCTCGTGGATCGTTTCGGTGACTCGCTCATCGGTCCCTCCACGGCCATCTTGGCAGATCTAGGTCATGATGACAACATTCCGTATTGACGGCAGTCAACAGACATGATTAAGTCGGTCGCGAGCCAAGGGGGCACCATGATCGACCGCATCACCCACACCGCACCACCCGCCGTGACGTTCGATCCGCCGGCACCCGGCCAATGGGAACTCGAGACCGCCCACCACGGGCTACGGCCGCTCTCCCCCTTCCTGCGCGACACCTATCAGCGAGCGTTCGAAGCAGGCATCGTCGAGCCGATGCAGCGCTACGGCCTGCCGCTCGTCACCGTGCAGGCCAA
Source organism: Ilumatobacteraceae bacterium (assembly GCA_963773085.1). Taxonomy (GTDB): domain Bacteria; phylum Actinomycetota; class Acidimicrobiia; order Acidimicrobiales; family Ilumatobacteraceae; genus JAENVT01. The sequence goes on from CAVYZS010000014.1 coordinate 27,262, forward strand.
GTTCGTCCACGGCTGCCTGTACATGCGCCCGCTGGGCGTTGGCGAGAAACCCGGTTCCACGCCCAAGGCACCGCCGCCGGCGTTCGTGATGAAGCTGATCGCCCGCTTGCACCCCGAGCTGCGCCGGCGCGCCAAGACTGCCGAGCAGGCGTTCGCGCAACGGCGTTGGCGCCAGGAAGTCGACCAGTGGTTCGACCGCGACCGGTCAGCGCAGCTGGCGAAGAACCGTGCGCTGCAGGCCGTCGAGCCCGGCGCCCTCGACGATGTCGAGCTTGCGGCACACCTTGCGGAGCGCGCTGTCGCACTTCGAACAATCGGCACGCAGGAACCTGGCGACACACGGCGGCGATCTGGTGCCCACCGGCGATCTGCTGGCTCACTGCGAGGGGTGGGGAATCAGCGCCAACGAGGCGGCCGGCCTGCTCACCGGCAGCTCACCGGCAACGGTCGAGACGGCCGTGATGCTGCGCCCGGTGGCCCGCGCCATCCAGCACAGCGGGGTGCCGGCGGCGTCGCTCGACTCGGTCGACGACGTGCGAGCACTCGGCCCCGACGCCCGAGCCGCCGTCGACGCCTGGCTCGAGCTGCACATGTGGCGCACGGTCACCAGCGACGACGTCGACCGGCCCACACTGGCCGAGGTTCCGGCGCTGCAGCTGGCGGCGTTGCTCGGTGCCACCGAGCATCTCGACGTAGCCGAACCCGACGACGCAGCTGTTCGCGCCCGTGTCCCGGCCGAGCACCGAGCGCACTTCGACGAGTTGCTGGCCGAAGCTCGCTACGGACATCGCCAGCGCGAAGACATCCGCGGCCTGTGTTGGAACTGGCCGTGCGGACTGGTGCGGCGCGCCCTACTGGAAGCCGGGCGACGCCTGCACGCAGCCGGAGGCGTGCACGAGGTTGCGCACGTCGTCGAGCTGTTCCCCGACGAGCTCGACCGTGTGCTGCTCGGTCGTGCGCAGCCGATCGTATGAGCGCGCCGACGGACCATCGGCCGACGAGCTCGCCGAGCGTGCTGCCGAGCGCGACCGCATCGAGGCCACACCCCCGCCCCGACTGCTCGGCGAGCCCGAGGCTCCTCCCCCACTCGATGCACTCCCGAAGGCGATGGCTCGCGCCACCGCAGCGATCATGGCCAACCTCGGCGCCGACGCCACGCCACCGCCCGCAGACGACGACCCATCCACCGTGAGCGGGATCGGCATCGGCGACACCACCTACCGCGGGCGGGCGTGCGTGGTGCGCGACCTGATGCTCGCCTTCGACCAGCTCGAGCCGGGCGATGTGTTGGTCGCGCCGTTCACCGGACCGTCGGTGAACTCGTTGCTGCCCGTGATCGGCGCCCTCGTGGTGGAAGAAGGCGGAGCGCTGTGCCACGCCGCGATCGTGTCGCGCGAGTTCGGTCTCGCGGCGGTGATCGGCGCCCACGGAGCCACCACCCGCATCCCCCACGGCGCCCACGTCGAAGTCGATCCCAAGCAAGGCACCGTCCGCCTGCTCTGAGTCCCCTCGCCGATGGCCAAGAATCCGGCGCCGGCGCCAACCCGTATCATGGCGACAATTGCTCCTGACGACCTGCCGTTCAACGATCCCCAATCGTATTACGGCCCCGGTATCGCCAACCTCGGCGTCGGCGCTCCAGTAGGAAAGACTGAGCAGGAATCCGCTGCTTTCCACGGCGCGGCCAGGGACCGCTCACGAATCACGGTGGTCCGATCTCAGCTTCTGCCGGCGCGAGATTATGCTCGCGCTCATGACAAACGGACTTCGGCTCGAGGTCGCGCATGCGGTGCTCTACGTGCACGATGTCGACGGAATGATCGAGTTCTACAGCGACGTACTTGGCTTCGAGGTGACGGATCGCGGACCACTCGGCCCCGACGAGATCGTCTTCATGTCACAGAACGCCAAGGACCATCACCAGGTCGCGTTCATCACTGGCCGCGACAAGCCGGACTCGTCGAACAGCGTGCACCACATCGCGTTCCGTTCGGCCGGCACGCTCGACGACCTGAAGGCGGTGAAGAAGTCACTCGAAACCGACGTCCGAGTCACTCAGATCATGCCGCTGTGTCACGGCAACGCCTGGTCGGTCTACTTCCGTGATCCGGAGTTCAACGGTGTCGAGGTGTTCATCGACACTCCATGGCACGTGCGCCAACCTCAGGGCGAACTCCTCGACCTCGACAAGTCGAACGACGAGATCGTCGAGTGGACACTGCAACACTTCTCGACGGAGCCGGAGTTCGGCCCGATCGACGACTTCTACAAGCGCCGCGCCGAGCACACCGCCAAGCGCTGAGGCTCAGTTGGCATTGGCGGGCCATCGCACGCAGGACGCCCGATTTCGCCAAGCTCTCTGGAGATCGACTTCGCGACTGGTGCCCGGTCGATAGGTCCAGGGGATGAGATATGGCCGTCGAGCACGCCGCACAGCTCGACCGCTGCGGATCTTCGTCCACATCCGTCGACGCGCTCGACGCGCTCAGGGCAAAGCTGATCATTCTGTGCGCATCTCGTGCACACGTCTGATCCGGCCAGTACCGCCGGTATCGCCGAATCCTGTGCACGAATCGTGCAACCGCAAGTTGCCCCGCCAGAACCGGGATCATGAACCGGTGGGCGGTCGACGCGATCAGTCCGCCCAGAGCATCGAGACAGGGAAGGCCCAGAGTCGCTCACCGAGTGGGACCACCCGGTCGCCGAGGTAGAGCACCACACCGGCCGTGAACCGGTCGCCGAGCTTGTCGCGAAGACCTTGAAGATGCTTGACGTCCCTCGGCGACACAGTGGATGCTGCCTTGACCTCGACGCCAGCGATGCCGCCGCTGTCGTCTTCGACGATCAGATCGACCTCGGCACCGTTGCGGTCACGCCAGTGACGAATCATCGGCTGCCGGTCGGACCAGCCCCGTTGCTTGACCAGCTCCATCGTCACGAACGACTCGAGCAGCGGCCCTGTCAGCGGACTCGTCGGCATCCCGAGGCCGTCGACGTTGCGGCCCAACAATCCGCAGGCCAGTCCGGTGTCGGTGATCACAACCTTCGGATGACGCTTCTCCCGGTTCGTCAGACTCGGCGTCCACGCCCTGATGCGCACCACGAACCCGACGAGCTCCAGCAACCCCACATATCGAGACACTGTGTCAGCGCTCATCCGCGAGTCGTCGGCAAGTCGAGCCGTCACCATTTCACCCGAAGTGTTCGCCGCGAGGAGGCGCAGCAGCGTCGGCAACTCGTCGGCTTGCGTGATCGCCGAGGCTTCGACGATGTCGCGCTCGACCACGGTTCGCACATAGCTCCGGTACCAACGCGCCGCTTGCGTCGGCGAAGCACCGACGAGCTCCGGATAGCCGCCCCGCACCAGCCGACCGAACAACGTTGGCCGATCGAGCTGCTCGAACCGTCGGCGGGCAAGCTGATCGAGGTCGGTCAGCAACGTGTCGAGGAACGACTCGCGAACACCCGCCAGCTCCCCTTGCGGAAAACGGCCACAGATCCAAGATCTCCGCTCGACCGGCCAGCGACTCCGACAGCTGAGGGACAGACAAGAAGCGAGTCGACCCGGCAAGGACGAACTGGCCACGGTCATTGCGACGATCGACGACCGACTTGACCGCCAGAACCACATCGTTGCCACCGCGTTGCACCTCATCGATCGCCATCGGCGAACTGCCCTGCTCGACGAACCCGTGTGGGTCCAATCGGGCCGCGGCTCGGACCGACTCCTCGTCGAGGCTCCAGTAGCTGCCCGCACCAGTGACCAACTGCTTCGCCAAGGTCGTCTTGCCGGACTGTCGCGGACCGTTGATCACCGTCACCCGGAACCCGCGCAACGATTCCTCGGCGATACGCAACAGATGGCGCTCGATCACACCCCCGACGTTACCACGAAACGCTGAACTCATGTGCGTGAAACGCTGCCGATATCTGCGACGAACGCTACACACGCCTTGGTGGTTGTATTAGGTGTTCTCTGCAGTCCGTCGAATGTGCTGTGGTCTGCGGCTTCAGTCCGTGCAGTCTCGCTGGTGCGCTGCAGTGGTGCTGAGTGGTGCCAAATCCTGTGCACCTCTTGTGCACCCGCGAGATAGAGATTGTCCTACCACCTGTACTACCATGAGACGATGCCCGTACGTCAGAAGCGCTCGATCTCCCTCCCACCCGACCTCGCCGAAGCAATCGACCAGGCCGCTGCCCAAGAAGGCACGACCGTCAGCGCCTGGCTCGCCGAGACTGCCGCGCACCGGCTCCGCCTCGACGCCGGCCGACGCGGAATCGCCGAATGGGAACGAAAGAACGGGAACCTCACCGCCGATGAGCTGGCCGACGGACTCGCTCGGGCGCGCACGATCCTTCGCCGCTCAACACCGTCACGTAAGTCCGCGTGATGAACGGCGTCACCTACGACACCGGCGCACTCGTCGCCGCCGACCACAACGATCGACGCATGTGGGCTCTCCATGCTGGCTTCCTCGCCGAAGAGGTCTCTCCTGCCGTGCCAGCGCCTGTGCTTGCCGAAGCCTGGCGCGGCGGTGGCCGCCAAGCCAGCCTCTCGCGGTTCCTGGCATTGTGTTCCCTCGAGCCCATGAACGAACAACAAGCCAAGTCCGTCGGCGTCCTCGCTGGCAGAGCTGGCCACGACGACATCGTCGACGTCACAGCCGTCGAAGGAGCGATCCGCAGGCATGACGCGATCGTGACCTCCAACCACACCCACATCCGCAAGATCGCCGACGCCGCCCGAGCCAAGATCCTCCTCGAGCGGATCTGAGCAAGACCGCGTGCCGAAGAATCGCTCGAACGATCCCGCGGTGTTTACAAAGAGCGTCTGACAGTCCTATGCGTTTGAGGAAATCAACGGCGCCGCCCACGACATGCACGACGGCACCACCATCAAACCCGTGCTCCTCATGCCGTAAGCGGGACGCAAACAGATCTCACCTGCAACCGGCCACCCGGTCTCGACCGTTGACATCACGAACCGAGACCGAGCCCTGCAAGGGAGCACCCATGAAACTCGAACCGAAGAAGCCGACCTACAAAGGGCCCACGGAATGGTTCACCGGTGACGTGTGGATCGACCCGATCGTGGAACCGGACGCGCAGTCAGGCCTGTCGGTGATCTCGGTTCACTTTCATCCTGGAGCACGGACCGCGTGGCACACGCACGCTGGAGGCCAGATCCTGCACGTCACAGACGGTGAAGGCCGCGTACAATCCCGCGGCGGGCCGATCGAGAACATCCGCCCGGGCGATGTCGTGCGCACCCCGGCTGATGAGTGGCACTGGCACGGTGCCGCCGAGCATCACCACATGACCCACACGTCGATCACCGAAGGCAGCGCGACATTCGGTGCGCACGTCACGGACGCCGAATACCGAGGCTCGTCTGCCGAACCCAAGTAGTGACCCGACCGAAGACGCCCCTGGATCGGCGTCCGATTTCCGCTGGTCGGAAAATTCTGTGCACCTTTGCGTGCACAACATCTTCACGCCAACTCACCACTGTCATCAGATTTGGGCATCTAGCAGGACTTATATCGTGCCCGGGGTGGGGTTCGAACCCACATGACCCGAAGGTCAGGGGGGTTTAAGCCCCCCGTGTCTGCCAATTCCACCACCCGGGCAGGTGAGCAAACTCAGGCTATTCACCGCGGCGGCACCGCGATGCCGGATTCAGGGGCGCGGTCGCGAAATCGGCGGGGTGACATAGCGTTGCCGCCATGCGGCGCGGACCTCTATCACTGGCCATCGTTGTGCTGGCGGCGCTCACCGCATGCGGCCCGACACCTGATGTGCACACGACACGCGCCGATCCGATCGGCAGCACGCCAGAAGCGTCGGACGAGTCGACCGACACCAAAACTGGTGCTCAGACCACGCTCGATTGGGGGCCGTGCGACGACCCGAGCGCCGAGGACCCCTCCCTGGAATGTGCCACGCTGACCGTGCCGCTCGACTACGACAACCCGACCGGCGACAGCATCGATCTCGCCCTCGTCAGAGTTCCGGCGTCCGCCGAGCGCCGCGGCGCGGTGCTGTTCAATCCCGGGGGGCCGGGAGGCTCGGGCTTCGATCCCATCGCATACAGCGGCACGGGGATCGCGGCCGCACTCGGCCTGCAGTCGTTCGATCTCATCGGCTTCGATCCTCGGGGCGTTGACCGCTCGGGGGGTATCCGCTGTGTGTCCGACCAGTTCCAGGACGAGCACATGTACATCGACGACACGCCTGACACACCGGCTGAACAAGCGCTGAAGGACGAGGCCAAGTCCGGATTCGCCGACGGTTGCAAAGCGAAGTACGGCGACACGTTGCGGTTCTTTTCGACCGAGAGCACCGCTCGAGACATGGACGCTATCCGGGCGGCGCTGGGCGACGAACAACTCTCCTACCTCGGCATCTCGTATGGCACCTACCTCGGTGCGACCTACGCGACGATGTACCCCGATCGGGTCCGGGCGATGGTGCTGGACTCGGCCTATGAACCGAACGGCGACACGGTCGAACAGCAGTTCATGACGCAGCTCGTCGGATTCGAGGGCGCGTTCAACAATTGGGCTGCCTGGTGTGAGAAGGAGCCGACGTGCGAATTCACCGCCTCCGATGTCGGTGCACGATGGGATGCGCTGAAGCAACAGCTCGACGACACGCCGATCGCCGGCTCCGATGGGCGCATGGCCAACAGCGCCGTCATGGAGGGGGCCACGACCGCGGCGCTCTACAGCGAAGGCGAGTGGCCCGTGCTGGCCCGAGCCCTGGCGAAGGCCGAAGGTGGCGACCCGGCCGGCATCTTCGCCCTGGCCGACGCATACAACGGTCGCAACAGCGACGGCACCTTCAACACCCTGTTTCAATCGTTCCCCGTCATCCAGTGCGCCAGCGGGATCGAAGCACCACCCCCGCCCGATCCGGAAGCGCTTGCAGCCGCGTTGCGAGCCGCCGCTCCCCGATTCGGCAAGGACATCACCGCCGAAGACGTGACATCGGAAGCCGAGCAATGCGAGGCGCTGGTGGGTGACACCGATCCCGTCGGGTTGTCGTATGCAGGCAAAGGCCCGATCGTGGTGGTCGGCGGCACGAATGATCCGGCGACACCGATCCGCTGGGCACAGAAGATGACCGGCGAACTCGGCCCGAACGCCCGGTTGGTGACGTCCAACGCCGAAGGCCACGGGCAACTGCTCGTGAACAGCTGCGTGACCGAAATCGAAGGGGCGGTGCTGGCCGACCTGACACTGCCCGAACCCGACACGGTGTGCGAACCCGACCCGGTCATCGACAAGCCCGATTGGTGGGACGCCTTGCCCGTGCCGGACGGCGTGTCGGACGTCGTCGCCCTGCCCGCGCTTGCCGCAGCGCTCGGCGCATCGCCGACGCAGTTCTTCAGCGAGATGCGCACGACCGACCTCAGCGCTGAAGATGCTGTCGCGGCGTACACCGAGGCGTTGAGGGACGAGGGCTTCACCAACTTCGACGTGCCGCAATCGATCCCGATCGACGACGTGGCCCAGGGCGCCTACAGCAACTTCGGAACCAAGACGTTCGTCGTGGAAGCGCTGGGACCGAAGGCCTTCGACGACAAGGCCCTGCAGAGCGCCAAGGCCGAGGTGCCGCCGAACACCACCGTGGTGTGGCTTATCGCGGTGAACGGCTAGGCGACCGAACGAAGCCGAGGTGCTTCGAAACCCAGTGCTTGCCACAGTTCGGCCCGGAGCCGATCAGAGCGAGGCGGTCGCAGTTGGTTCGTGACGATCACCCCCTCGATCATGTCGCCGACGATGGCCGCCCACGGACGGCCCTTGAGCTGAACTGCGACGACCGCCCCATTGTTGACCCGGCGGAGCGAGCGATCGACCCCGGCGATGCGTGGTGGGCAGCGGAAACCCGGTGCAACCAGACCTCGACGACGCACCTCGCGACCGATGGTGCGGGCGGCGTGGGCGAAGTCGAGAGACGTGTTGCTGACAGGCATGCGATCAGTGTCGCGCAGGGGTGTTACAGGCGTCCCGTGACACCCCTTGGTTAGTGTCGACGATCGTGGAGGAACCGCCGCAACTCAACCCGGCACAGCAGCGCACGCTCGCGCTACTACGACGGTCTGCCGAGCCGACACAGTTCGACGCCGCACTGGTCGACGATCTCCGCGACCAGGCCGTCGAGGCATTCGCCCACTTCAGCGAGCGCCTCGACGGTCAGACCCTCTTCATCACCAAGCACACGCTGGCCAGCGTGCACGACTGCGAGGTGCACTTCCTGGCGCCCGACGAGTTCGAGTGGACCCCGGCGCGCGCCCGGGGTCAGGTCGCCCACAAGGCAATCCAACTGATGCTCAACTGGCGGGGCGAGCCGAGCCCACGCGAACTCGTCGACGAGGCACTGGCCCGACTCGGCGACGAAGAACGCGACTTCGGCCGGTGGGTTGCCGGCCTCTCACCCGGCGACGAGGCCGACCTGCGCGGCCAAGCGGTCGAGCGGGTCAGCAAGTTCTCCGAATGTTTTCCTCCACTCGACACCCGCAGCAACCCAGTCACCGAGGCCGCCGCGCAATGGCCGCTCGACCATCCGATCCTGCTGCGGGCCCGGGTCGATCTCGTCATGGGCCGGCCGCAGGGCCGCGAGAGCCGCAAGGTGATCATCGACCTCAAGACCGGCCGGGTCAGCCAACGCCACCGCGAAGACCTGCGGTTCTACGCGCTGGTCGAGACGCTGGTCCGCGACGTCCCGCCACGCAAGCTGGCGACCTTCTACCTCGATTCGGCCGAGCCCATGGTCGAGGACGTGACCGAGGGAGTCCTGCGCGCGGCACTGCGGCGCACGCTCGACGGCATCCACCGGTTGATCCAGCTGCAGGTCGAAGGCGAGGCCGCGATCAAGAAGCCAGGGATCTCGTGCCGGTGGTGCCCGTTTCGCAACGAGTGCGACGAGGGTCAGACGTATCTGCGCGGTGGCGACGACGAGGTCGAGCCATGATCAGGTGATGACGCGTACCTCATCACCCTTTTCAGCCAGTCCCAGATCACCTGACCCTGCTCGGGGAGCACCCGAATGCAGCCTGACGACGCGCCGTACTCCATTTGGGTACCCACCGAGGCGAGCGGCTGTACATACTCACCGGTTCGCAGAACGGGCACCGTGTGGAAGGCAACTCGTGCACCGGTTTCCTCGCCAGCGCGTGAACGCGACGAAGTGGGTCATCTTGCTGAGGTGCCCGCCGAACCTCGACGAGGCGTGCATCGATTTCGCGAACACCGGGTAGGTACCGGGGTCAGGCTGCTCGCGCGCCGTGGTGACGACGAACTCGGGCAGCGCCACGCCGTTGTCGCACAACCAGGCACGCTGGCGGTCGCGGTCGATCACCGCGGCGTGTGGCGTGAGCGGGCAGTTCGGATCGATGACCGGGGCCGGAATCGTCGTGATCGTCGGCTCAGCCATCGTGGTCGTCGGCGCGATGGTGGTCGTGGTCGTCGGCGCGATCGTCGTGACCGGAACTGTCGTGTCGACAACGGCTGCCGCGGCGATGGAGGTGTCGATGTCCGACGAGGTCGGCGCGGGCGTGGTTGCCGCACTGGACCGAGCAGAGAGGTCGCACTGCGCGGTGACCGCGAGGGCCAGCACCCCGGCCACAGACCGGACAAGCACCTGGAATCCGCGTGACATCGTCGATCAGGCTACAAGCGAGGGTCGAGCAAGGACTCGGCGCCGAGTTGCCAGCAGAGGAACGACAACACATCGGCCTCGTCACGGACGCGCATCGAGGCCGGCTTACCCTGCCCGTGGCCACTGCGACCGCTCTGGCGCAACAGCACCGGTCGATCGGCCTGACTCGAGCTGGCCCAGTTGAGCATCGCCGCCATCTTGCGGGCGTGCAATGGGTCGACCCGCGAGTCACCCTCGGCCGTCGTGAACAGTATGGCCGGGTAGGCCGCACCCTCGCTGACGTGGTGATACGGCGAGTAGGCCTGCAGCCAGGCAAACTCCTCGGCGACCTCGGGATCGCCGTATTCGTCAGTCCACAACCTGGCGATGAGGAACTGCGGGAATCGGATCATGTCGAGCAGCGGCACCGCACAATGCACCGCCCTCGCCAGATCCGGTCGCTGGGTGATGGCCACCCCCATCAGCAGGCCACCGTTCGAACCACCCTCGATCGCCAGCAGACCGCGCGACGTAAGACCCTGGGCGACGAGCCAGTCACCAGCGGCGTGGAAGTCGTCGAACACATTCTGCTTGTTGGCCCGGCGACCGGCTCGGTGCCAGGACTCGCCGTGTTCGTACCCACCGCGGAGACCGGCGACGGCGAACACCCCACCGGCCGAGCACCATGCCGCGGCACGGACCACCCACGACGGCGTCTCGGCAATCGCAAACCCGCCGTAGCCGGTGAGCAGCAGCGGCGTTCGCGTTGATGGCTCTATGTCGGCGCGGTGCATGACGAACAGCCCGATCTCGGTCCCGTCGAGCGACGGGTATGTCAACTGACGCACCGTCAGGCGTGGGATCACCGACGTGTCCGGCTCGAGCGACCATCGGTCGACCTGCCGTCCCGCCAAGCGGTAGAGCGTGGGCGGTGCATCGAACGATGCGACCGTCAGGAACGCCTCCTCGTCCTGGGTGTCGATCGACTGGACGCTGATCAATCCGAGTTCGCCGATGCTCCCCTCGAGGGTGCCGTCGGTGTTCCACAGTTCGACGGTGTCGACCGCAGCCGAACTCGACACGACCAGCAGCCGATCGCCGAGACTCGCGGCTCGAGCCAGGACGACATCGCGTTCGGCAACGATTGTGCGCCACTCGCTGGGTCGATCCAAGGGGGCTGCGACGATGCGACCGCTCGGCGCATCTCGCGACGTCACGGCGTACAACTCCCCGGCGTGGAAGAAGAACGAGGACTGTGCTTCGATCCCGCTGATCACCTCACGCCATTCGCCGGATTCGGTGTCGAGCAGGTGGGCGTCGATCCGCCCCCACCCGACCAGCATCGAGACCAGCAGATAGCGACCGTCATCACTCGCCACCGTGGCCGGCCATGTCTCGGGAGTTGGCAGGTCGTCGAACACCACCGGGTCGATGGCCGGATCGGTGCCGAGGCGATGGAAGTAGACGTGGCGGTTGTACTGGTCGCCATCGGGATAGCGCTGATACCAGAACCCGGAGTTGTCGGGCAGCCAGGCGATCGTCGAGGCCCGGGTGTTGGGGATCGAGTCGGGGCGATGTGTGCCGGTCTGCACCTCGATCACCGCCAGGGTGCTCTGCTCGGTGCCACCCTCGCTGAGCCCGACGGCGATGAGCGAACCATCGGGCGACGGTTCATACCAGTCGATGGCGACGGCTGCGTCGGCAGCGCGCTGGGCCGGATCGAGCAACATCTGCGCAGGCGCATCTCGCTCGACGGCTGACCGCACGACCAATGAGAACTGGTCGGCGCCGACGCCGCGTTCGAGCACGAACAACCGCTCGCCCCGGACGGCGGCACTACCGACCGTTGGCAGCGCAGTGAGCGCGGAAAGGCGCTCGTGCCACGGACCCCAGATGGGCCGGGCCTCGAGCGCCTGTGTGGTTCGTTCGTTGTGGGCGGCCACCCAGGCCGCGACCTCTTCGGACTCACCGTCCTCGAGCCATCGATACGGATCGGCAACGGCTACGCCGTGCAGCACCTCGACATCGGCGCTGCGCCGTGCGGGGGGTGCCGAGGCAACGATTGGCTCAGCCACGTCCCATGTTGGGACGCTTGCCGTGGTTGGCCTTGGAGCGGCGCATGCGCGCCTTCTTCTTCTTGGTCTTCTTCGACATGGGTCACGAGGTTAGCGGCGGCGCCGTTGGGTTCCTCGTACGTCCCCTGCGGGCAGCCCAGGCCGTTCCAAAGGGACCAACGGAGCGGATATCAAGGCACTAGGACCCTTCAGGTAAGCGGCGCATCTCGCTAAGTGTTAGGCGAGGTACCCGTTACGCGGCAACCGTATCGAGACGAGCCGGCGGGTACCCATGGGACACGGGAGGACGGACATGGTGATGGATCGTCGAACATTCTTGAAGCTCACGTCGATGGGCACCCTCGGCCTGTTCGTAACGAACAGCCTGGGTACGACACGACTGTTGGCGGCGGTGACACCCAGCGGAGCATTGCCGCCGCTCGACATCGCCAAATGGCAGACGCCGATGCTGATCCCTCCGCAGATGCCACGCGCGGGACTGCTGACCAAGAGCGGTTCGCTCATCGATTACTACGAGATCGCCGTTCGCCAGTTCGCCCAGCAAATCCTGCCCGCGGGCTTGCCGACCACCACGGTGTGGGGCTACGGACCAGCGAAAGCGCTGAGCCCGCTGGCCCCGATCATTTTCAACGCACCCTCGCTGACGATCGAGGCCAACTCCAACCGGCCGGTCCGGATCAAGTGGATCAACGAGTTGAAGGACGCCTCCGGTCGATTCCTGCCTCACCTCCTTCCTGTCGATCCGACCCTGCACTGGGCCAACCCTCCCGGGGGCGTGGACGGACGGGACACCCGTCCGGTGTTCGAGTCCACACCGGGCAGTTATCGTGGGCCCGTTCCGATGGTTCCCCACGTTCACGGTGCCGTCGGTGTCGGCGACGAGAGTGATGGCTACGCCGAGGCGTGGTACCTGCCCGCGGCAAGTGACATACCTGCCGGGTACGCCACGGTCGGCACCTGGTACGACTTCTTCCGGGACAAGGCAGCTTCGACACACCGGGTTGCCTGGGGTCCGGGGTTCGCCACGTTCCAGTACCCCAACCTCGACCGGGCAGGTACGAAGTGGTACCACGACCACACGTTGGGGATGACCCGCGTCAACGTCTATGCCGGTCCCGCCGGCTTCTACATCGTCCGCGGCGGCAACCAGGGCGACGACGCGGTTCGTGACTCGCGCACCGGTCGTCGGGCGCTCCTGCCTTCGCCGGCGCCTGCCGAGATCGATCAACTCGTCCCCGGTCGTCGGTTCTACGAGATCCCGATCGCCATCCAGGACCGGGCATTTAATGACGACGGATCGCTGTTCTACCCCGACTCCCGTGAATTCTTCGACGGGGTCGAAGGTCCGTACATTCCCGTGGACGGGAGCGACCTGTCGCCGATCTGGAACCCGGAGTTCTTCGGCAACACGATCATGGTCAACGGCAACACCTGGCCGTATCTCGACGTCGAGAAGCGGCGCTACCGGTTCCGCATGTTGAACGGCTGCCAGGCTCGCTACCTGGTGCTCGACTTCAGCAGGATTCCGGGAGTTGAGGTGTGGCAGATCGGCAACGAAGGCGGCTTCCTGGCCGCTCCCCTCAACCTCACGGCCGGCCACAGCAACCAGCTGCTGATGAGCCCGGCCGAGCGGGCCGACTTGATCGTTGACTTCAGCGCCGTCGCAGTCGGGAACTACGAGTTGGGGAACGTCGGGCCCGACGAGCCGTTCGGCGGTTTTGGCCCTGAGTTCGTCACCGCCGACCCCGAGACGACCGGTCGACTGATCCAGTTCCGTGTCAAGGCTCGCCGCGGCGTCGACCTGTCGACCCCGCCGCGCTTCTTGCGCCTGCCTGCAATCGAGCCGCTGCCGGAGCATACGAGGTGCCGCTCTCTGGCGCTGATCGAGGAGATGTCGATGTTTGCCGAAGATGCTCCGGCCGAGGCCGCGCTCGGCACCGTCGACGGTGATCCGAACACCGCTCCCGGTACTTGGATGAGGCGCATGTGGTCCGAGGAGGTCACCGAGGATCCCGAGGTGGGCAGTACCGAGATGTGGGAGTTCTACAACACCACCGGTGACGCCCACCCGATGCACGTGCACGAGGTGTTGTTCGAGGTGGTCAACCGCCAGGCGATCGTCATCAACGAAGCAGACATGACCGTGCAGGTCGTGCACGGCTCAGAGCCGCGGGGTCCGGAACCGTGGGAGTCGGGATTCAAGGACACTGTCACCGCATATCCCGGCGAGGTCACCCGCATCAGGGCGAAGTTCGACAAGGCCGGACAGTTCGTCTGGCACTGCCACATCGTCGAGCACGAAGACAACGAAATGATGCGGCCCTACCGCATCGGGCCTGAGCAACCCGGTCAACCAATGAGCCACGGCCACGCTATGTGAGGTCGTGTCACGCCGCCTGCACCCATCGAAGTAGATCATCGACGGCCCAGGTGTTGATCACCCGCTCGAGCGGTACTTCGCACTCCGCTGCCCGATTGCACCCGTGCGGCTGCCATTCCAGCTGGCCCGTTGCGTGAGCATCGGAGTCGATGGCGAAGTAGCAGCCGTACTCGACGGCCAAGTCGAGAAGCGGGCGTGGTGGATCGAGCCGCTCGGGCCGGCAATTGATCTCCACCGCTGTGTGGAACTGGGCGCACGCCGCGAAGACGTAGTCGGCGTCGAACGTCGACGGATCCCGCTTGCCGATCATCCGCCCGGTGCAGTGGCCGAGAATGTCGACGTGCGGCGAGGCGACGGCGCGGACCATCCGCTCGGTCATCGGCTGTCGCTCCATCCGCAACTTGGAGTGGACACTCGCCACGACGACGTCGAGTTGCGACAGGACCTCGTCGCCGTGGTCGAGCGTGCCGTCTTCGAGGATGTCGACCTCTATGCCGGTGAGGATGCGGAACGGCGCCATCTTCTCGTTGAGCACAGCCACATCGGCGAGTTGTTGCTCCAACCGCTCTTTGCTCAACCCGTGGGCGACGGTCAGCCGGGGCGAGTGATCGGTGAGCACCATGTATTCGTGGCCGAGGCCCTGCGCCGTTCGGGCCATGGCTTCGATGGTTGCGCCGCCGTCGCTCCACAAGCTGTGCATGTGGCAGTCGCCGCGTAGCGCGGCGCGGTAGCGGGCACCGTCGTCGGTCACCTCGACCTGGGTCTCGGCCTCGATCTTGTCGACGTAGCTCGTGTCGCCGTGCAGGGTTTCGGTGATGAGCCGTGCCGTCGAATCGCCGATCCCTTCGAGATCGGTGAGCGTGCCGGCGGCCGCTCTCGATGCCAGTTCGTCGGGCGGGATGGCGCGCACCACTTCGAGGGCCCGGACGAATGCCTTGGTCTTGAACCCGGTGTCGTGGGCCCGATCGAGACAGTGCACCACACGTTCGAGGGCGTCGACCGGAGTCATTTCATCGAGTGTAGATGACCCTCCCATCGCGCCGGGCGGCGTCGGCTGGCCACGCCGACGATGCCGATTCCTGCAACCAGGAGCGCTGTCGCCGAGTAGGAGATCGCGTCGCTGCCCCTCCCGGTGTGGGGCAGCGCTGTACCGGGTGCGGGTGGGAGCACCTCGGCGAGTGGAACGACGACGAGAGGAGTCGTCTCCGGCGGGAGCGTCGGCGAGACGACTTCGGTTATGGGTGGAGTCGTGGTGGCTGTCGATGTCGTCGCAGGCGGCAACGTTGTCGTCGTCGTGATTGTCGGTGGCACGGTGGTGGTCGTGGTTGTGGTTGTCGTCGACGTAGTGGTCGGTGGCACGGTTGTCGACGTGGTCGTCGTAGTGGTCGGTGGCACGGTCGAGGTCGTCGTGGTTGGAATCGGGACATCGACGGTCGCTGTGGCGGAAACGAGCCCAGGCGCGCCGCCGGTGACCAGCCGCTGCGCACCATTCGGATTGAGGCCCGCAGGCTTGCCGCGGTAGACGAGAGCCGGGCCGGGCGTCGACGTGGAGGCGACAACCGTCATGGTTCCCGGCGCCACTGGCATCGTCGTGTGCGCCAGCCCCGCCGCATCCGATTGCACACTGGTCGCCAGATCCTGCCCGCTCATCAACACCGTGATGGTCGCCCCGACAACTGGCTGTTCCCCCGCCACCAGCCGGACGTCGATTCCACCGTCTGCGCCAACGGTGACAAAGATCGCCCACTGCCCGGCAATGCGAGCGGCCTCGGCATCGAGTTGCATTGCACGAGCCTGGATGTCGTCGCGACCGCTGGCCCGGGCGACCATATCGAGCGACGGGACGAGCGGCGCAGACCCATTCGACGCCCGTCTCGTGCCGGCACCGTCTTGGGCGTAGTAATGAAACACCGCCCACATCGCTGCCGCTGTCAGATCGTCAGTGGTGTCGCCATACCGCCAGGTGAGATACGCGCCCTTCGCGCCCGTCGGATCGTTGGGGAAGGTCTGGGCAACCAGCGACGACGGAACGTCGATCGTTGGATGGATGGCGTGATTGAAGGTGCACGACCCGACACGGAACTGCCCCACCTCGTCGGCGAACAACCACTGCCCTGCCCAGATCGGCGCCGGCGAGAACGCCACTCCGGAGGTGTGGTACTCGATTGCGATACCGGCGCACCGATAGTCGTCGACCAGGTCGACACCGCCGTCGAAGCTGATGTGAGCCACACAATTCGAGGGGATCTGCGCACCGAGTTGATCGGCTCCCGCCGACAACGGCCCGGCCATGACGATTGCCACGAACGCGACTCCCAAAATTCTCCTCACACCCACACAGATCGACGGCGGGGTGGGCCGAGCGGAAATCGTGCCAGGTAGCCTCAACTCTTCGCTATGGAACGCTTCGGCCTGGTTGGCCTTCCCAACGCGGGCAAGAGCTCGCTGTACAACGCCCTCACCGGTGGCGGTGCGCTCGCCGCGCCCTACCCCTTCGCCACCAAGGACCCGAACATCGGCGTGGCCAAGGTGCCCGACGAGCGAGTCGACCGGCTGGCGGCGATGAGCAAGTCGAAATCGGTGGTGCACGCCGCCGTGCAGGTCGTCGACATCGGTGGTTTGGTAGAGGGCGCATCAAAGGGTGAGGGCCTCGGCAACAAGTTCCTGGCCAACATCCGCGAGGTCGATGCAATCGTGCTCGTGCTGCGAGCATTCGAAGACGACGACGTGACGGGGCCGAGTGATCCCATCGAACATTTGCGAGTGGTCGAGATCGAGCTGGCTCTGGCCGACCTCGAAACCATCGAGAAGCGACTCAATCAGGCCACCCGGCAGGCCAAGCTCGACAAGTCGGCTGCCGGCGAGCTGGAATCGCTACAAGCCGCCTACGACGCCTTGTCGGAAGGCCGACCGCTGTACCGCGCCGGGCTGAAGCCCGAGTGGCGCGAGCAGTTGAAGCCGTACTTCCTGCTGACCAACCGCTCGGTGCTGGCCGTGGTGAACGTCGGCGAGAACGACCTCGACAAGATCCCCGAGGTGGAACAGCGGGTACGCGACGAGTTTCAATCGGCCGGCGACAACGTCGAGGTCATCGGGATGTGCGTGCAGCTCGAGGCCGAGGCGGCGACGATCGTCGATCCGTTCGAGCGGGCCGAGATGCTCGAGGGCTTCGGGCTCGGAGAGGGTGCGCTGTTCAGGATGGTTCGTAGTGCGTATCACCTGCTCGGGTTGCGCACGTACCTGACCACCGGCGAGAAGGAGACCAGGGCCTGGACGTTCTACGCCGGCTCCAACGCCCCCGAATGCGCAGGTCGTATCCACACCGACTTCCAGCGCGGCTTCATCAAGGCCGAAGTGATCCACTGGGACGACCTGTTGGAGATCGGCTCGTGGTCGAAGGCCAAAGAGCTCGGCAAGATCCGCATCGAAGGCAAGGACTACCACCCCGTCGACGGCGACGTGATGGAGTTCCGCTTCAACGTCTAGCCGGGGTGGGGCTGCACAGTCAGGAATGATCCGCCAGCGGGCGCGCGCCGGCCAAATGTCCCAAGGATCCATGGGAGGGCAGGGCCGTGGGATACGTTTGAGCGGTGATTCACGAGGGTGGCGAACTGCACGAGATCGGTCTTCGGCTGCGCACGCCACGCTCGGCTGCTGTCGCCGGCATCTTGTTCGCCGTGCTGCTGGGAACGTCGTACATCATGCTTCGCCTCGCCGTGCCGCACGGTGGAGCGAGCCTCGAAGCATGGAGCGCATCGCAGCGCCGGAGGGTCACGTTTGCTCTCGCGCTGGTTCCGTTCGCTGGGATTGCTTTCCTGTGGTTCATCGGCGTCGTGCGCGATCGCATCGGTGATCTGGAGGACCGCTTCTTCGCCACAGTTTTCTTCGGCAGCGGCCTGCTGTTCCTGGCGATGACCTTCGTCGCCTCGGCGTTGGGTGGTGCCATCGTTGCGACGTATTCGGTCCAACCGAGCGAGATGATCCAGAGCGGTCTGTTCCGCTTCGGTCGCGATGTGATGTATCGCATCGCCAACATCTACGCCATCAAGATGGCATCGGTGTTCATGCTCTCGCTGGGCACGATCTGGGTTCGCACGAAGACGATGCCCCGAGCCCTTGTCGTTGCCACGTACGCAACGGCTCTGGTGTTGATGATCACCATCACGTTGAGTCTCTGGGCGGTTCTGGTGTTCCCTGGATGGGTCCTGGTGATCAGCGTCTACATCTTGACCGGCAACATACGCAGGTCGGTGCCCATCGCTGTTGACGAGCCGTAAAGGTCCGCGCAGAGACTCACTGGCTGTCGAGCCACGCCTTGGCGGCGCGGTAGGCCTCGAGGCTGGCTTCGCCGACGACCTTGCTCGCCGTGAAGATCTCGACGACTCCCTCGCGTTCGACAGTCCGGTTGCGCCGAATCTGACGAAGAGTCGCTTCGTCGACACCGCTCAGGTACAGCCGTCCGCCGACTGCTTGCAGTCGGTCCACGTAATCCGACAGCACGGCGAAGGACGTCGAACCCAGCACGGCTCGTCCACGGAGCCGGATCACGACCGCTGGGGCGACAGTGCCTGCTGGATCGGGCAGGTTGGCCTGCAACGTCCTGGCGCCGGCGTAGTAGAGGCTGCCGTAGATGTCGAGCAGGACGACTCGTCGCGACTCGAGTTGTTTGGGTGCGGGTTGCTCGATGAAGTGACCCTCGGCGTCAGGGACGAGTTCAACGACCCTCAGGTCCAGCGCCTCCTGGTTGATCTGCATCAGCAACGCGAGCGCGAGGCCGACTCCGACAGCGGCTGCAACGGGCAGGAACAGGGTGGCTACGAAGGTGGCGATGACACCGATCTCGGAGTTGCGACCGGTACGCATGATCGCCCGAAAAGCCCCAGTTCTGAGCGACCCGATGGCAGCTACGATCAGCACCGCTGCCAACGTCGACATCACCACATTTCCGACGACGCCCGACAAGGCAACGAGGATGACGGCCATCCACAGCCCGGAGAAGATCGCAGCCCATCGTCCCCTTGCACCCGAGGAGACGTTGATCGCGGTCTGGCCGACCGAACCACCGACGGGTTGACCCTGGAACAGACCCGACACCACGTTGCCGACACCCTGCGCCACGAAATCCTGGTTGGCATCGGACCGCGAGTTGTCCAGGTTGGGCGCCGACTCGCTGACTCCGGCGCCCTGGATGAGCACCAGCGCGGCGATCGCGAACGCTCCGGCCGCCACACCGAGGGTGAGATCGGACAGGTGAGGGAGCGCCGGCATCGGTAGACCACTCGGGATCTCGCCGACATCGCTGACGAGCTCGATCGAACCGGAGCCCCAGATCGCGACCGCGACGCTGGGGATGACGAGGGCGATCAGTGACGAGTACGGGGCCGCCTTGGTCCGCGACAGCGTCAGGAGGAGCACCACAGCAACGATTCCGCACAGGGTCGTACCGAGATCGATCCGGCCGGGATGAGTGACCAGATCCCATGCCTTCGCCAAGGCATAGGGTCCTGTCACTTCCGCGCCGAAGAAGTCGGCGAGCTGCCCGAGCACGATGTTGACTGCGACACCGGACAGGAAACCGATCATGACGGAGTGCGGAACGAACCGCGTGTACCGACCGAGGTGCAAGACACCGGCGACGATCATCAGAACACCGGTGAGCACGGCGAGCAGGAACAGTACGCGCGAGCGATCTGCTTCGGCGAAGACGCTGACGGCCGAACCGGCAGCCAAGGCGGACGCGCTCGTCGTGGTGATCACCATCAGCTTGGTGCTCGAACTGAGACCACCGGCAACGGGGCCGACCATGCTGGCGTACAGCCCGTGGACCGGGTTCACGCCGGTGAGCACGCTCGCTGCCATGCCGTCGGGGACACTGCTGATCGCTCCGGGAATGCCGGCTACGAGCTCGGAACGCGTTGTGCCCTTCTCCGGGGCGCGCCCGCGTATCCACCGCAGAGTCGTCCGAACGTAGGTTCCAGGCTTCTGGCTCATCCAGGGCAGGACTGTAGAGCCGACCGTCTGCACCGCTTCCCATCGCGGAAGCGATCCCCTGAATCGGGTGATACCCCCTTTGGAGGGACGTGACTACATTGTCCGCAGAGGGACCACCCCGTCCGGGGCGCCGTCTGACGAAAGGCAGTAAGCAATGGTTGCGTTCGGCTTGCTCGACGTGTTCTTCACGATGCTCTGGTTCTTCCTGTTCGTCGTGTGGATCATCCTGATCATTCGGGTGTTCAGCGACATCTTCCGGAGCGACGATCTCGGCGGTTACGCCAAGGTCCTCTGGATGACTTTCGTCATATTCCTGCCGTTGTTGGGAGTGTTCATCTACATCATGGCCCGCGGTGCATCGATGACTGATCGAGCCATGAAGGACGCGGAGAAGCAAGAAGACGCCTTCAGCTCGTACGTGCGTCAGACCGCTGGGACTCCCAGCGTTGCCGACGAGCTCGCCAAGCTGAACGAACTCCGCGCCAGCGGGGCGATCACCGCCGAGGATTACGACGCGGCGAAGGCAAAGATCCTCTCCTGACGAGTTGCCCGAATCGGCTGTCCGAGGTGGCTCGGGGCCGTACGCTCGGGTCATGGCCTTATCCTCCATCTTCGAGTTCGCAGACCGATTCGTCACCGAACAGGCAGCGCTTGATCCGTGTATGGCCACCGAGGAAGGAATCACCGGCTTCGACCACCTGCTCACCGACTACTCGCCGGCGGGTCAGCAAGCACGGGCCGACCACAACCGGAGTGCGCTCAGCCAACTCACCCATCTGCCTGAGACGAACGACGACGATCGGCTGGCCAAGGACTTCATCACCGAACGCCTCGAGACATGGCTTCTCGCCAACGACACCGGCGAATGGCTCCGCGCTCTTCGCGCCATCGATGCGCCGGCCAACATCCTGCGCGGAGTGTTCGATCTCATGCCACGCACCGACGAGCAGGCCTGGACAAACATCGTCGCTCGCCTGCAGGCTCTCCCCGCAGTCCTCGAAGGTCTGCGGGCCACCTACGAACACGGCCGAGCCACAGGCACGATGGCCGCCCGCCGCCAGGCTCTCGTCGCCGCGGACCAATGCGCCACCTGGGCCACCAACCGCTGGTTCGACACCTTGGCCGACGAGGCCGCCGCCCAGGCCGAGGTGCCGGCTGCGCTGCGGCGGAGCGTGCGAGAGGCCGCCCAGGTCACCAACGAGGCCTACGGCGCCTTGGCCGATTATCTGCGCAGCGAGTACGCGCCCGACGCCGATTCGGTGGACGGGTGCGGACCCGAGCGCTACCGCGTCGGGGTGCGCATCATGCTCGGCGCCGACCTCGATCCACGGGAGATGTACGACTGGGCCTGGAGCGACTTCCATCGACTGCGTGCCGAGATAGCCGCGACCTGCGCGCTCATCCGGCCAGGGGCGACGTTCGCCGAGGTGATCGACATCCTCGAGAACGACCCCGAGCGCGCCGAGCACGGAGTCGATGCATACCAGGCCTGGCTCCAGGAGCTCACGGATCAGGCGCTGAGCCGCAGCAAGGAACACTTCGAGATTCCCGACGAGATCGATCGATGCGAGGCGCTCATTCCTCCGGAAGGCTCCGCAGCAGCGGCGTACTACACGGGCCCGTCGGAGGACTTCACCCGCCCAGGGCAAACCTGGTACCCCACGCTCGGTCGCACGATGTTCCCACGGTGGGGCGACGTCACCACCTGTTACCACGAGTCGGTGCCGGGCCACCACCTGCAGATCGCCTACGCCAAGGTACAAGCTGCGTCGCTCACCCGTATCCAGCGCAGCGCCTTCATCGCCGGGCACGGCGAGGGCTGGGCTCTGTACGCCGAGCAGCTGTGCGACGAGTTCGGCTGGTTCGAGAATCCCGACCACCGCTTGGGCTTTCTCAGCGCCCAGATGCTGCGCACCGTGCGGGTGATCGTCGACATCGGAATGCACCTGGGCATGCGCATCCCCGACGGCACGACACTCAACGACGGCACACCGTTCCACGGCGGCGAGGTGTGGACTCCCGATCTCGCCTACGAATTCCTGTTGCACGAGACCGGGAGCACCGAGGCCTTCCTGCGCAGCGAGGTCGATCGCTACCTCGGCTGGCCGGCGCAGGCCATCGCCTACAAGATCGGCCAGCGCGAATGGCTGGCTGCCCGCGACGACGCGCGAGTCGCCGCGGGATCCACGTTCGACCTCAAGGCGTGGCACACGAAGGCCCTGCGCCTCGGCGCGATCGGGCTCGACCAACTGCGTGCCGAGCTCGCCCGATAGCCGCGCTCCAACAGTGCGAACTCAGCCCTCGGCCTGGTCGAGCGCTCCGAAGAACCCGACGACCCGCAGCAGCTTGCCGTCGTCATCGAACTCGACGAAGTCGGTACCACTGACCGCAACCGTCCCATCGGGCCCGACGAGGTCCCACCCGTAGCGAGCGAAGCCGTGGTGCGCGTCGACAGCGGTGGTGCGCTGGAAGTGATGGCCGGCATAGTGCGTCAGGACGACGTCGGCCAGCCCGTTGATCTCGACGTGACCGCGTCCGGCGAGAGGAGGGTCGAATAGCACGCCGTCGATGTTCCAGCAGGCGGCGACGAGTGCCTCGCGACGAGCTCGGTCGGCGAGCGCATACGCCTCGAGATGGAGCTCGATCGTGGCTGTCATGGAAACTGTGTCTTGTGTTGTATCTGTGTTGCTCATGAGCATCACCATGCGCCGCGTCGCGTACGCATGGCGATTACCCGTCGGGTCACGACGACGGCGATTCCATTACCTCACAGGTCATGGTGGCGACAAGCAAACGTCCCTACAGTGAGACGATGGCCCGAACACCGGTAGGTGAACTGCTCCGTGACTGGCGGACTCGGCGGCGACGCAGCCAGATGGACCTGGCGCTCGAGGTCGGGGTATCGACGCGTCACCTCAGCTTCGTCGAAACCGGCCGCTCCCGACCGAGTGCGGAGCTCGTGCTGGCACTCGCCGCTCATCTCGAAGTCCCACTACGAGAACGTAACGGGCTGTTACTGGCCGCCGGCTACGCGCCGCAGTTCTCGCAGATGCCACTCGACGATCCGGCGATGAACATGGTGCGGGCCTCGGTCCAGCGCATGCTCGATGCTCACGATCCGTATCCGGGTGTGGTGATCGATCGGCAATGGAATGTCAAGATCGCCAACCGCGCCGGGCTGGCGCTCACGCATGGCCTGCCCGACTCCTTGCTCGGTCCCCCACTGAACGTGTACCGACTGTGCCTGCATCCCGACGGCCTCGCCCGGCGCATCACCAACATCGTCGATTGGGCGTCGTACCTCCTACGCCAGCTCCGCCGCTCGATCGTCCTCACCGGCGACCCGACCCTGGTGGCGTTGCTCGCCGAAGTGTCGAGCTACCCCAACGTGGCCCAGATCATCCCGATGCTCGGCGTCGCTCAGGGCGACGAACCGCCCTTGCTGGTGCCGGTCCGTCTCACCACACCCCTTGGCGAGCTGTCGCTGTTCACGACCCTGACCACGTTCGGAACCCCACTCGATGTCACCATCGACGAACTGGCCATCGAACTGTTCTTCCCGGCGGATGATCACAGCGACGAGATGCTGCGCGACCTGTCGATGGCCAGTCAAGGTTGATTCGGCCATCGCCGACGATGCGACGCCAGGCCCTATCACGGTACGATCGTTCCATCCCGCGGCGCATGAACACGGCACGGGCACCGTGAACGAGTCACGTCATGACGGCCAGCGCAACCACCTCCCGACAAACGACAAACATCCCGATCGCCGCGTCCCTCATGGCGCTGGGCGCCGGCGTGGTGTGGAGCTTCGGTGCCGTGACCGCTCGTTTGGCCAAGCAGGCCGACCCGTTCCAATACTTGATCTGGCGGTCGGTCGGGGTCTTGGTCGTGATGGAGGTGATCACAGCCTGTCGCCGCCAACCGATGTTGCTCCGAAAGGCCTACACGTCGGGGCGATGGATGATGACGGCCAACGTGGGGCTGCTGCTCGCCTCGCTCGCCTTCATCTACGCGGTGAAGACGACCACAGCGGCCAACGCCTCGTTCCTCGGATCGATCACTCCGCTGGTGGCGGTGGTGCTGGCCCGGATGGTGCTCGGTGAGCGCCTGTCACGGGTCACCCTCGGAGCGATCGTCGTCGCCTTCATCGGACTCGTCGTGACCGTCTTCGGCGATCTCCACGCCGGCAACATGATCGGCAACTTTGCAGCGCTGATGGCTTCGGTCGGTTTCGCGATCTACACCATCAGTGTGCGTTCCGACTCGAAGGTCGATTGGTCACCAGTGCTTTCGGGCTACGCGGCAATGATGATCGTGCTGTGCTCGATCATCACGCTCGCGCACGGCAAGACGCTCTTGCCTCCGGCGAAGGACATGGTGCTGGCTCTCGCGCATGGCGCGGTCTTCATCGTCGTCGGCACGACGTTGTTCAACCGCGGGTCGAAACACGTACCCGCTGTGCCGATGACCGTGTTCGCCCAAACCGAGATGGTGTTCGTGCCGCTCTGGGCGTTCCTGGTGCTCAGTGAAGCACCGAAGCCGGCAACCGTCGTAGGCGGGGCGATCATCTTCGCAGCCGTCGTCGGGAAGGCCGTTCTCGACACCGCACCGGGAGCGGTCCAGCCTGTCCAGGAGTGCTAGCACGATTGCGCCGGTCGGACGCGCTAGAAAGTACCGATGCGCTCGAACCAACGAGTTATCGATGGGCCCGGCGGACAGGTTGAGTTGGTCAACCTGACCAAGACCTACGATCGGGACCCGGTGCTGAAAGGCATCAATCTCACCATCGAACGCGGTGAGTTCTTCTCATTGCTCGGCCCCAGCGGTTGCGGTAAGACCACGACGTTGCGGCTGATCGGTGGCTTCGAATCGGCCGACAGCGGCGAGGTGCTGATCGATGGCGTCGACATGGTCGACGTGGCTCCGGAGAAACGGCCGGTGAACACCGTCTTCCAGAGCTACGCGCTGTTCCCACACTTGACCGTTGCCGACAACGTCGGGTTCGGGCTGCGCTTTCAGAAGGCCAGCAAAGCCGAGGTGAACCAGCGAGTCGGCGACGCGTTGGATCTGGTGCGACTCAACGGTTTCGAGCGACGCAAGGCGCATCAGCTCTCCGGTGGTCAGCAGCAGCGCGTCGCCCTGGCCCGGGCGCTCGTGCTGCGACCCAAGGTGCTGCTCCTCGACGAACCACTCGGCGCTCTCGACGCCAAGCTCCGCAAGACACTGCAGGTCGAACTGCGCGCCCTGCATCGCGACGTCGGCATCACCTTCGTCTACGTCACCCACGATCAGGAAGAAGCTCTGACGATGAGCGATCGCCTGGCCGTGATGAACCACGGCGAGATCGAGCAGATCGGGACGCCGAAGGAGACCTACGAGGAGCCGGCCAGCGCCTACGTCGCCGACTTCCTGGGTGTCGCCAACCTGCTCCCGGCCGTGGTCAGCACGGCTGGTCGGGTCATTGTGAACGGAGCGGAGCACACCGCCGACACCGCCGGCATCAGCGGCGAGTGCACGGTGGTCATCCGCCCCGAGCGGGTGCTGCTTTCGCCTCTGGGTGACGGCCATCTCGAAGCCGTCCCGGCGACCGTCGAACGGCGTATCTACGTCGGAGCTGTCACCCAGGTCCTGTTGCGTCTCGGTGATCACCAGTTGCAGGCGCTCGTGGCCAACGACGGTTCACCGCTGTGTGGCGCAGAAGGCGAGACCGTCGATGCCTACCTGCCCCCCAACGCGATCCGAGTCCTGGCCAACTGACCGTGGTGATCGGCGGGTCGCGGGTCACCCGACCGCGGCGAGACTGCCCAGCTGGGCGTCTTCACCTCCGCCTTGACGGGATCGCATGCGCCGCATCACCAATGCGGCCACGGCAACCAACGCCAGGGTGAACACCAGCATGATGGTGGCCAGGGCGTTGAGTGCCGGCGTCGCCGTGGCTCGACCACCGGAGTAGATCTTCATCGGAACGGTTTCACTTGCCGCGCCCGTCGACAGGAACGACGAGATCACGAAATCGTCGATCGAACCGGCGAACACCACCATCACGCTGGCGAAGATCGCCGGCCCGAGCAGGGGCAGCAACACCAGACGCATCGCCTGAAAGCGGTTGGCGCCGAGGTCGCGGGCAGCTTCCTCGTACTGCGGACCAATTGCCGCCAAGCGACCGCGGACGATCACGACGACAAATGAGATGCTGAACGTGATGTGCCCGAGAAGTTGGGTGGTGAATCCCCGCGGTACACCGGTGTAGATCTGGGTGAAGACGAGGAACAGGGCGACACCCATGACGATCTCGGGAGTCACCAGAGGGACCAGCATCAGCCCGTTCGAGGCCTTGGAGGCCCGGCCACGCCACCGCTGCAGGCCGATCGCCATCGCCACCCCGATCGGAGTGGTCAACAGCATGCTCAGAGCAGCCAGCTGGAGTGAATTCTTCAACGGTTGGCGCAAGGAGTCGTCGTGCCAGACCGACTGCAGCGGATCCGTGAAGTACCAGCGCCATGATGGTGACTGGAACGCCGAACGGCTCTTGCCGGAGTTGAACGAGATCCGCATGGCCACCAGCACCGGCACCAACGACCACAAGATGTACAGCCAGGTGATCGCCGCCAGACCGAACGCATGACGACCGGGACGGTTCCGTCTCATGTGGCCACCGCTCGCTGAGCACGCACGGTGACGACGAGGTAGTAGGTCATCAACACCAACAACATCGCCGACAGGATCAGCACCAACGATGCTCCGGTCTGCGACTGGCTGCTGCCGCGCAAGTCTCGTTCGATCTGGTTTCCGATCATCTCGGTTCGGGGTGACCCGCTCGACAAGAACGTGTTGGTGTAGTAGTCGCCGAACATCGGCAGCACGGTGATGACCGAGGCTGCCATCAGACCGGGGATCGACAGCGGCAGCGTGACTCGCTGGAACACGCGGCGCGGCGACCCGCCGAGATCGCGACCGGCCTCGATCAGCCGCCCGTCGAGTCGTTCCAAGGCAGCGTAGAGCGGAAGGATGAAGAACGGGATGTATCCGTAGACCAACCCGATGACCACGGTCGAGCCGTCACCGTCGAGCCAGTTGCGTGAACCGCCGAGGTGCAGCCAAGCAAGCACGCGGTTGAAGTAGCCGTCGACCTGCAGGAGGTTGACCCAGGCGAGCATGCGCATGAGATAACTGATCCAAAAGGGCAGCACAAGCGCAGCCAGGAGGACGCCACGCCAGCGACGGGCGTAGCGAGCCACGTAGTACGCCACCGGATAGCCGATCAGGCAGCACAGGAGCAGCGCCGCCCCGACGTACATCAAGGTGCGAACCACCACGCCGCCGAGGTCGCCCCCGAACACGCGGTCGATGACCTTGTTCATCGCCGTGAAGTCCCACGACAACGGGCTCCACACCGGGTCGGGGGTACGCAGGATCGGATCGACCTGACCGAAGGCGACCGCGGCTATGGCATAGAACGGCACCACGAACAGCGCCAACAGCCACACCACACCCGGCAGGCTGAGCATCCCCCAGAACCCGTTGCGATGCCCGCCCGGTGCTGCGCCGGCGGCGTGGGCCATACGTCACGCCCCGGTGCGGAACGTCGACCAGGCGTCGTTCCACAACGTTTCGACGTCGGTACTGAGCTGCAGGTATCTGTATCCCTTGGCGATCTGATCGTTGGTGAGCACACAATTGCGCAGGTTCTCCGGAACCAGACCGGCGTCGATCAGCTCCTGGGCACCAAGTCCTTCGATGGCCGGCTGGTAGCCGACGAACTCGAAGTTGGTCTGGGCGTTGGCGAAATCGATTAGTTCGTTGATGAACAGGTGCGCCAGCACTGGGCTCTTCGCCTTGCTCAGCACACACATCGCGTCGTTGGTGACAACAGCGGGCTCGGGCTGCCAGTACCCCAGCACTTCGGCACCGGTGCCCTCAGGTAGGTAGCCGACACCGGTCAGCATGTCTCCACTCCAGGTGTGGGCGACCGTGGTCGAGCCCTCGGGAATGGTGGTGTAGCCGTCGATCGAGACCTTGATGTTCATCAGGTTGGTCAGTTCACCGAGGTCGTCACCGGCTTGGGTGATGACCGCCGGATCACCGGTGTTGACGTCGGTCAACCCTTTGCGCATCATGGGCATCGCCAGACCTTCGCGCACATCGTCGAGGATCGATGTGACGCCTTTGAACTCTGGGTTCCACAGCGTGTCCCACGAGACGCTGGCGGGGTCGAGCTTGTCGGCACGAAAACCGATGCCGGTGCCGAACACCGTGTACGGCACGGTGTATACGCCCCCCGGGTCGTACGACGGATCGCGTAGCGCTGCGACGACATTGCCGATGTTGGTGAGATACGTCTTGTTCAGCGGCTGGATCAAGCCGGACTCGACCAACTTGAACAAGGTGTTCGGCGCTGCGCTGAGTTGCAGGTCGACATCGAAGGCTCCGGACGCCAGCTTGGTGATCGACTCGTCGTCGGTGATGAAGGTCGTGATCTCAGTCTTGACCCCGTACTTCGTCTCGAAGGCCGAAATGATTTCGGGGCTGACGTAGGAGTCATAGTTGAGTATGCGCAGTGGTCCGGCCTCGGGCGGGAGAGCGTCCTTGATCCCGGCCGTCTGCTTCCCGCCCGAGCTCCCCCCTCCGGAATCGCCACACGCCTGCAGCAGGGGCACACCGGCGGCCAGCGCCAGCCCAAGGCGCGCCGAGCCGCCCAATACCTGTCGACGAGTAAAGCGACTGTCCATGATTCCCCCCCGGTAGAAAAACGATTGCAGATTAGTCAGCTCATGTGCGATCTGTACGTCGCCAGGAAATCGATGATCAGATGATCCTGCGGCGCAAGCACTCCATGGTCGAAGTAGCGCGACCCCACACCGCGCTGCACACGCTCGGAAACGTCGTAGTCCTGCCTGCCCACCAACTCGCTGAACTCGACGATCTCGGTCGGGTCGAAGCCCGCCGCGGCAACTGTGTCGGCGGCGAACAGGTACTCCATCACCACCGTGGTCTCGCCGGCGCCCTTCGGCCACAGTGAGGACACGATCACGCTGGTACCAGTGACGTCGATGAACATGTTGGGGAAGACCGTGGCTCCGTAGTACGACTCGGCTTCGTCGACGGGCATGTGCGGCAGGACAGGCAGGTTCGATCGCCCGGTCAGGCTGAAGCTGTTGCCGCGGATGCTGACCCCACCGTCGGGTCGTGCAGGGTCGACGACCGAGCCGGTCTTGTACAGCGGAACGATGTCGACCAGTTCGGGGTGCACCCACGAGCAGTGCAGGCACTCCTGGTAGTTCTCGACCAGGATCTTCCAGTTGGCACGCACGTCGGTGGAGCTCGTGACCCCTGTGCGCAGATCGCCGAGATGGAGATGCTCGAAGACTTGCACGGAATCGAGACCGGTCTCGAACGAATCGCGCAACGGCGTCGGATCGGGTGACAGGTTGACGAACACGAAGCCGTGCCAGACCTCACATGCCACGCTCCACAACGACAACGAGTCGCGGTCGATCTCGTCGGCGGCGAGGTGCGGGGTACCGATCAGTCGCCCGTCGAGCGAATACGTCCAAGCGTGATAGGGACAAGTGATCCCGGCCTTCGATCCCGGGCCGCCTTCCTCGCACAACCTCGCGCCTCGATGGCGGCACACGTTGGCATGAGCGTGAATCACACCATCGCGGTCTTTCACGAGCAGGATGCTCTCACCGGCGACATCGGCCACGAACCGGTCGCCCACGGCCAGACGTTCGTCACGGCACACGTAGAACCACGACCGGTGGAAGATGCGCTCGCGCTCGCGATCGAACACCTCGTCGGAGCTGTATTCGCGTCCGGTGAGGGTGTGGGTGAGCTGACTCGATTCCATGGTCCGCCCCTTGCTCAGTAGTACCCGCCGGCAGCGTACTCGTGAGAGTGGCCGTCGGTAGTGGAGCCGACCATCGCCGCGAACCGCTCGACGTTGTCGCAGAACCGGGCGACATCGGCGTCGGTGTGCATCGGTGAAATGGTCCACTGCTCACTCTTGCCCCACGGCGCCATGAACACTCCACCGTTGTGCTGCACGAGGAAGTGAAGATGACTGAGACCCGTGTCCATCGCCAGGAAGTCGCGGCAATTACGCGCCGGCGTCTCGTTGAACACCAACGAGCCCTTGAAGGCGAAGGCATACCCATAGCCGGGCACACCGTGTCGGTTCAGCGAACTCATCGCCCGATCGAACATCGTCTGCGACCGCTGTGCAGCTTGACGGTAGGCGTCGTCGGTGAGCACCTCGGTCAGCATCGCCCGCGCCGCCGCCATGGTCAACGGGTTGCCGTTGAACGTGCCGACCTGGTCGTAGCGACCGGCGCTGATCGCCGACATCACCTCCACGGTGCCACCGATCGCACCGCACGGAACGCCTCCGCCGAGTGCCTTGGCGAGACAGACGATGTCGGGCGTGACCCCCGACATCGCGGTGACACCACCCGGGTGCACGCTGAGTCCGGTCTTGACCTCGTCGAATGCCAGCAGCACGCCGTACCGGCGGGTGAGCTCGCGGACCCCCTCCAAGTAACCGGCGTCGGGTGGAATGATGCCGGCGTTCATCATCATCGGCTCCATGATCATGCCGGCGATCGAGCCCTGGTTGGCGCGCAAAACGCGCTCCAGCGCGGCCAGATCGTTGAACGGCACGAGATGGACGAGATCGGCCATCGCTTGCGGAATGCCCGCCGCGGCAACCCGGGTCGGGTTGTCGGCAGGGCCGAGCATGTCGAGGTTTCGCCACTGCGACACCATCACGGCATCGTGGTGGCCGTGATACGTACCCTCGATCTTGATGATCTCGTCGCGATCAGTGACGGCGCGCATCAGGTGGACCGCGTCCATCGTTGCCTCGGTGCCGGAGTTGTTGAAGCGCCACAGCGGCAACCCGAACCGATGGGCCAGTTCCCTGGCGACGACGATCGAATCATCGGTCGGCTGGGCGAAGTGCGTGCCCTCGGTGACGCGACGCTGCACCGCCTCGACGATCGCCGGATTGGCGTGGCCGGCGACCATCACGCCGTAGCCGCCGTGCAGGTCGACGTACTCGGTGTCGTCGACGTCCCACACCTTCGAGCCACGCCCATGGCTGACCCACACCGCCGCGGGTCGGGAGATCATCCAGTTCGATGTCGCCCCACCGGCCAGAACTTCCGACGCCTCCTCGGCGCGGGCGAGCGACTGAGGGATCCGGGCCAAGAAGCGGCGCTCCTCCTCCTCGATCAACGAATCGATGGTCACGGACTTGGTTTCGATGACGGCCACGTCGGCCTCTCCCTTTTCAGTACTGACGTCGATCGGTTGTCGGTCAGTTGTCGGCTAGCTGGCAACTACTGACTCACGAGTCAGCAATACTGACTGACCAGTCTACTCGATCAGCCGGTCGCAGTCGTCACCGAAGTGACATCGAACCACTTCGCCAGCCGCCTGGATCGCGGGCATACTGTGGTCAATGACCACAGAGAGTGCTCTTGTGGCGGCGGTGGAACGGCTCCGACGAGACACCGCCGACCGCAACCCGGCATCGCGTGCGCAACACGATCGCGCCCGTGCCGTGCTCCCCGGCGGGAGCACGCGGACGATCTTGCACCACGCCCCTTTTCCGCTGACGTTCGTCAGCGGTGACGGCGGCACGTTGCGCGATGCCGACGGACACTCGTACGTCGACCTCGTCGGCGACTACACCGCCGGGCTGCTGGGCCACAGCGAGAAGCGCGTCCACGCCGCGGTCGCCGAGGCACTGTCGAACAACACGAGCGTTGGTGGCGTCCATCCCGCCGAGGTCCGGTTCGCAGAACTGGTCTGCAGCCGCTTCGGTCACCAGCGGGTGCGCTTCACGAATTCCGGCACCGAAGCAAACCTGATGGCCATCACGCTCTCGAGGATCGTCACCGGACGCTCGATGATCATGGTCATGCACGGCGGATACCACGGTGGCGTGTTCTTCTACTCGAATGGGAACGCGCCCTGGAATGCTCCATTCCCGACGATCGTCGCCCCCTACAACGACCTCCAGGCGTGCGAGATGCTGATCGACGAACACGGTCCCGATCTCGCCGCAGTGATCGTCGAGCCGATGCTCGGGTCGGGTTGTGTCCCTGCCGACGCACGCTTCTTGAGTGGCCTGGCCAACGCCGCACAGCGAGCGGGCGCCATTCTGATCACCGACGAGGTGATGACATCCCGACATGGGCCGCGCGGTCTGGCCGATCTCCTCGGCGTGCGTCCCGACATCGCCACCTTCGGCAAGTACTTCGCCGGGGGCTTCTCGTTCGGCGCGTTCGCGGGACGAGCAGAACTGCTCGATCACTTCGACGCATCGAAGCCTGATTCGATCCCCCACGCCGGCACCTTCAACAACAACATTGCGACGATGTCGGCCGGTTGCGTCGTGTTGTCGGAACTGTTCACGTCCGACACGGCAATCACCCTGACCGCCCGGGGTGAGGACCTGCGCGGACGGATCGACGATGTGCTCCATCAGCACAAGCTCCCCCTCAGCATCACCGGCTTCGGTTCGATGAACGCCGTACATGCCCTGGCCCGACCTCCGCAGAACGGCGCCGATCTGCTGGAGCGAGATCCCGTGCTACAAGAAGCGCTCTTCCTGGCATTGCTTCAGCGTGGTGTCTACACCGCCCCGCGAGGCAGCATCAACCTCGGTCTGGCCATCACCGAATGGGACCTCGACCACTACCTCCACGCGCTCGACGACGCGCTCGAGGAGTTGTCCGCCACGGTGTAGAGCAGATCCACCGAGCGGCGGCCCTCGTCGATGGCACGTTGCTCGTACCGCGTGGTCGGCCGCCACGAAGGTCGGGCCATGACTCCCCCGATCAGCGCCCGCTCATCGTCGCAGACCCGACACATCTGGGCGGCGTAATCGGCATCATCGGTGGCCATGTGCAACACGCCGCCGACACGCAGCAGCGACACCAGGCTGTCGATGACGTCGGGCCGGATCAGGCGGCGATTGCGCTGGCGTTGCTTCGGCCACGGGTCGGGGAAGAAGACGCGAATGGCGGCCAGGGTCCGTGCCGGAACACGAGCCGTGAAATCGATCACATCACCTTCCACCACTCTCACGTTGTGCAGTCCGCGACGTTCGATTGCGGTCAACACCGACGCGATGCCGGGAGTGTGCACGTCGACACCGATGACACGTTCGTTCGGTCGCAGTTCGGCCACCTCGATGAGTGCCTCGCCACCACCGAACCCGATGTCGAGGACCACGTCGCCGACACCCCCGAAGATGTCGTCCAACGACAGTTGCGCACCTTCGACCGAAAGGCCCCACCTGGCCATCGCCCGTTCATATGCTGCGATTCGTGAGGCTGACAGGCCGCGTCGGCGCGGTTTGAAGGATCGTTGCGGGGGATGCGCCAGGCCAGTAGGTATCGACACGGGACGATGATGGTAACGGGTGCAAACGTGCAAGGCTGATGGTCATGGCGTGGTTGGTCACCGAAGGACGAGTGCTGGCCTCCTGTGAGACGCCGACCGATCGGCGCTCACGGAGTCGCGGCCTGCTCGGTCGAGATGGCATCGAAGGAGCGATGGTGCTGACGGGCTGCCGATGGGTACACACCTTGGGCATGCGCTTCGCTCTCGACGTCGCCTATCTCGACGAGAAAGGAGTAGTTGTGAAGACGGTGCACATGCACCGGCACCGCGTCGGCGCACCGGTGTGGCGGGCCACGTCCGTGATCGAGGCGCAGGAAGGCGCCTTCGGACGCTGGGGACTCCACGTCGGCGACATCGTGGAGGTTCGCGAATGAGCGGCACATTGGTGCTCGTGGCTACCCCTATCGGCAACCTCGGTGATCTCTCACCGCGTGCCGTGCAGACCATGCAGCAGTCCTCGTTGATCCTGTGCGAAGACACCCGGCACTCCGGCAAGCTCCTGTCTCACGCCGGCATCAGCGGGGTCCGCCTCGCCGTGTGCAACGAGCACACCGAAACCGAACGGGCACATGACGTGCTCTCACTGCTCGACGCCGGAGAAACGGTCACGATGATCACCGATGCCGGAACGCCTGGCATATCGGACCCCGGGTCGCGGCTCGTGCGTATCGTGCTCGATGCCGGCCACGCCGTGTCGGCGGTTCCAGGCCCCGCGGCATTCGTGATGGCGCTCGTCGTCAGCGGGTTCGACACCACACGTTTCGTGTTCGAAGGCTTCTTGCCACGGTCGGGTCGCGACCGCGCTGTGCGCCTCGCTGCGATCGCCGACGAGCTGCGGACGACGGTGATGTACGAGGCGCCGCATCGTGTCGAGCGAACCGTCCATGACCTCGCCGCGGCCTGCGGCGCCGACCGCGCCGTTGCCGTGGCCCGCGAGCTGACCAAGATCTACGAGGCGGTGTGGCGTGGCAGGCTCGACGACGCCGTGTCACACCTGCGCTCGACGGCACCTCGCGGCGAGTACGTGATCGTGCTCGAGGGTGCCCCACCACGGGGCGAGGTGAGTGACGAAGAGATTCGATCGGCGCTCCACCTGGCGCTCGCCGGAAACAGTCGGAAAGATGCTGTCGCCGCAGTTGTCGGTCAACTCGAGGTGCCGAAGCGCCGGGTGTACGACCTGGCTCTGGCAGAGGGACGACATGACTGAGACCACCGATCCCGAAGTGATCGAGACCGACGTCACCCGATTCGTCTCGGCCGGGCCGAGCGCTGCCTTCTTCGATCTCGATCGCACCTTGATCAGCGGCTCGAGCGCGTTCGTCCTCGGAGTCGCGGCCTGGCGCGCCGGGCTGGTGCCACCCGCACAGTTCGGCAAGGACGCCGTCGGCGCAATCGCTTTCCGGTTCAGCGGAGCGAGCGACGACACCTCCAACGGAGTCCGCGATCGCATCCTCGGCGCCGTCAAGGGCATCCGCGTCGATGACCTGGTCGCGCTCAACGCAGACATCGTGCCCAAGCTGCTCGCCAAGGTCCGACCCGAGGCGCAGGCACTGGTCGATCGTCACCGGCATGCCGGTCGGGCGACGTACATCGTCTCGGCATCACCGGTCGAATTGGTCGAGCCACTGGCCAAGGCACTGGGCATGACCGCCGGAATCGGCACCGTCAGTGCGATCGCCGACGGGGTGTACACCGGCGACCTTGCTGGTCCTTTCTGCTACGGCCCCGGCAAGGTCGAAGCCATCACCGAACTGGCCAGATGGGAGAACCTCGACCTCGCCCAGTGCTACGCCTACAGCGACTCGGCCAGCGACCTGCCGATGCTCGAGGCCGTCGGCCATCCCGTCGCGGTCAACCCCGACGCAAAGTTAGAGCGCTACGCGAATCACAACGGGTGGCCGATCGTGGTGTTCAGCAAACGCACGAAGGCGGTCGTCCGACGGACCACGCAGGCACTCGGCACCGCCGGGGTAGCCGCGGCCGGGTTCGCCGCCGGCACCCGCTACGCCCGCTCCCGCGTGCGGATGTTCCGTCGATAGCCCGGTTGTCCCGGCAAAGTCGCTTGTCGCGAGCGCTGCAGTGCGACGTATCCTTTGCGGTGTGAGAACACCGACTCGAACCCGTCGAATGCGCACCGGCTTCTAACCCAGCCACCGTTCGTCATTCCTCGAAAGGATCCAGTCGTGGGCAACTACTTCCTCACCACCCCTATCTACTACGTCACGGCGAAGCCGCATCTCGGCCACGCCTACACCACGGTCGTCGGCGACGCAGTCGCCCGGTGGCACCGCCTGCTCGGTGACAACGTGCATTTCCTCACCGGAACCGACGAACACGGCCAGAAGGTACAACAGGCAGCAGAGGCCGCCGGTTTGTCGCCGCAGGAGTTCACCGATTCGATCGCTCCGCTGTACGAGCAGGCATGGCAGCAGCTGAACATCTCCAACGACGACTTCATCCGCACCACCGAGCAACGACACAAGATCGGCGTCGCCGAACTGCTGCAACGCTGCTACGACGCCGGCGACATCGAGCTCGACCTCTACACGGGGAAGTACTGCATCGCCTGCGAGGAGTACTACACCGACGACGAACTGGACCCCGGCGACCTGTGCCGAATTCACAAGCGGCCGGTCGAACACGTCGAAGAGGAGAACTACTTCTTCCGCCTCAGCCGATTCCAGGACCGTCTGCTCGACTGGTACGCCGCCCATCCCGGCGTGATCGTGCCCGAGTTCCGCGGCAACGAGGCCCTCGGCCTGATCCGCAGCGGCCTGCGTGACTTCTCGGTCAGTCGCACCAGCCTCACGTGGGGCATCCCGCTCCCCTGGGATGCCAAGCACGTCGCCTACGTGTGGTTCGACGCGTTGGCCAACTACCTCACGGCTGTCGGGTACGGCACCGACACGGACCGATTCGACTCGTGGTGGCCCGCCCATCACCTGATCGGTAAGGACATCATCCGCCATCACTGCGTGTACTGGCCGGCGATGTTGCTCAGCGCCGGCATCGAGCCACCGGCCGGTTGGGCCGTCGGCGGGTGGCTGCTATCGGGCGGGGAGAAGATGAGCAAGACCACGGGGAACGTGGTCAACCCACTCGATCTCATCGCCGACGTCGGTGTCGACGGGTTCCGGTACTACATACTCGCCGAAACGGCGTACGGCAACGACGGCGACTTCACGTACGAGGGATTGATCGGTCGGTACAACTCGGATCTGGCGAACAACCTCGGCAACCTACTGGCCCGCGTGGCCACCGTCGTCGCCAAGAAATGTGGCGGCATCGGTCCGGCGCCGAGGCCCGACTCGCCGTTGGCCGGCGCAGCCGTATCGGCGTACGAGGCCACGGCGGAAGGGTGGGCAGAGACCGCGCCCAACCGCGCCCTCGACGCAACCTGGAGCCTGATTCGCGCCACCAACTCCTATCTCGAGGCCAACGAGCCATGGAAGGCAGACCCCGGTCCGGAGCTGGACGCGGTGATGGGCGATGCCTTGGAGGCGTTGCGCATCGTCGCGATCCTCGCCTCGCCTGCCGTGCCCGAGACCTGCCAGACGGTGTGGGGACGCCTGGGTCTCGACGGTCGCGTCGAGGATCAACGGCTGCCCGGTGGAGTCGAGTGGGGTGGTTATCCCGGCGGCCTCACGGTGACCAAGGGCGAGTCGTTGTTCCCGCGCAAGACGGTGTAGGAATCGCGTGGTCTACACCGACAGCCACTGCCATCTCTACGACACCCGTGGTGCGGTGGTCGAGGACGTGATCGCCGCGGCGCGTGCCGCCGGAGTCACGACGATGATCAACGTCGGCTGCGATGCCGCGACGACCGAGCAGGCGATCGCCGTCGCCGCGACACACGACGGAATCTTCGCCACCGCCGGGTTGCATCCGCACGAGGCAAAGAACGGTGTCGACACAATCCTGCGCTTCCTCGACGATCCCAACGTCATCGCCGTCGGCGAGTGCGGGCTCGACTACTACTACGACCATTCACCGAGGGACGTGCAACGTGCCGCGTTCGCCGCTCAGATCCAGCTCGCCCACGAACGATCGTTACCGCTTGTCATCCATACCCGTGACGCGTGGCCGGAGACCTTCGACATCCTCGACGCCGAGGGCACGCCGGAACTGACGATCTTCCATTGTTTCACCGGTGGCCCCGACGAGGCCCGTAATTGCCTCGAACGCAACGCCTACCTGTCCTTCAGCGGCATCGTCACCTTCAAAACGGCGACGGAACTGCACGAGGCCGCACGGTTGTGCCCACTCGATCGGATGCTCGCCGAAACGGACAGCCCCTACCTGGCACCGGTGCCACATCGGGGCAGACCGAACCAGCCGGCATTCGTGACCCACGTGGTGCACGCCCTTGCCGAACTTCGCCATGCGGCATCTGACGAGGTGAGAGCCGCTACCGTGAGGAACGCATGCCTTGCGTTCCCCGGCATTCGTCCGTAGCCTTTTCCAGGTCCCACGGACGGGAAACCCCACAATGAACCCCTACGACCGACGCCGCCTCGCACTTGCGTCCATCTTCACGGTGGCAGCGCTCCCGGCGTTGTGGATCATCAATCGCGATGATGCAGGGTCTGTTGCACCGGCCCTGGGCGCCGCCGGCGTCCCGCACGTCGGTGCCGACGAGGCCCCATCGACCTCGGCATACACGCCCAACCCACCGATCTTCCTCAACGGTCCGGCGTCGGGTGCCGACCCCGCCGTCGTCGACATCATCATTCCGCCGGGTCCCACCGCCACCGAGGCCACTGGCAAAGCCAGCTTCCGGCGGTACGACGACCCCACGAAACGACCGTGCACAACCCCGTTGGCGCCATGGGGCGCGATGCTCGCGGTGACCAACACCGACAACGGCCAGACGACCACCTGCGTCAACAGCATCAGCACGCCACTGCCCGCCGGCGTCGACCTCGTCCTGCACACCGACATCTTCACAGTGATCAGCGACCTGGCCGACGCTCCCGTGCCAGTGCGCATCAGCTGGTAGGCGTGCTCTCACGCAACGACATCGGAGCCCTGCTCAGCGAACACGGCCTAGCCCCGCGACGTGACCTCGGACAGAACTTCGTCGTCGACGCAAATATCGTGCGCAAGATCGCCCGGCTGGCCGAGGTCGGCCCGAGCGACCACGTCGTCGAGATCGGTGCCGGTCTTGGTTCGCTGACCTTGGCACTGGCAGAGACGGGAGCCATGATCACCGCCGTCGAGGTCGATCGAGGTGTCGTCGGAGCATTGCGCAGTGTCGTCGCTGACGTGCCGAACGTGACCGTTGTCGAAGCCGACGCATTGCAGCTGGATTGGGCGGCGACGCTGGCCGCGGCACCGCGCTGGGTACTGGTCGCCAACCTGCCCTACAACGTGGCCACGCCGTTGGTGTGCGACCTTCTCGACTTCGTGCCGGCCGTCGCGCGGATGCTGGTGATGGTGCAGCGCGAGGTCGCCGAACGGCTGTGCGCCGCGGCCGGCGACGAAGCGTACGGCGCGGTCAGCGTCAAGGTTGCCTATTGGGCAACGGCGCGCATTGCCGGCACGGTTCCGGCCAGCGTCTTCCTACCGCGACCCAAGGTGGAATCAGCGTTGGCCGACATCCGCCGCCGGCCGTCGCCGGCCGTCGATGTGCCGCCAGAGCCGCTGTTCCAGCTGGTCCGTACCGCGTTCGGCCAACGACGCAAGATGCTGCGACGATCACTGGTGGCCGTCGTTGCTCCGGAGGTGTTCGACGCGGCCGGCATCGATGCGCAACGCAGGCCCGAAGAACTCGACGTGACCGAATGGGGCGCCCTCACCACGGCGTGGTTGGCGGCCAGGTGAGCGCGATCGTGATCGAGGCTCCGGCCAAGCTGACGCTGAGTCTGCGCATCACCGGGATACGTGCCGACGGCTACCACCTCATCGACGCCGAAATGGTCACCATCGACTGGCACGACACGGTGACGATCGATCCAACTTCGAATGGTCTGACCGCGGACGGACCGTATGCGGCCGGCATGCCCCTCGATGAGTCGAACCTCGTGGCAGCGGCGTTGCGCCACGTCGGTCGCACCGCGGCAGTGCACATCCACAAGTCGCTGCCACACGGCGGCGGCCTGGGTGGCGGTTCTGCGGATGCCGCAGCGGTTCTGCGCTGGGCGGGTTACGACGACATCGAAGGGGCGGCCACGCTGGGGGCCGACGTCGCGTTCTGCCTCGTCGGCGGACGGGCCCGCGTGCGCGGCATCGGCGAACTGGTCGAGCCGTTGCCGTTCGAGCCGATCGAGATCACCCTGATCGTTCCACCCCTGGCCATCAGTACCCCGGTCGTCTATCGATCATGGGACGACCTCGGTGGGCCGTCGGATGATGGACCGAACGATCTCGAGCCTGCAGCGATCGCCGCCTTTCCCACATTGGCGCGGTGGCGAGATCGCATCCGCGAGGCAAGCGGCGCCCGCCCGACGCTTGCCGGTAGCGGCGCGACATGGTTCCTACGCGGTCACTACGATCTCGACGCCGCGCTGCCCGATGCCACTGTGGTGCGCACCTCGACCTGCCCCTAGACCTGCCCGAGACGCGCAACGGCCGCCGGCACTGGGTGGGTGCGGGCGGCCGACTGACTGAATCGGAAGCGTCACTTGCCGCGTTGGCGTTGGTGACGGGTTCGGCGAAGCATCTTCTTGTGCTTCTTCTTGCGCATTCTCTTGCGGCGTTTCTTGATCAGCGAACCCATGGCTCGTGAGACGCTACCGGCAAGCGACTCGGTACCCAACGCGTCGTGCCGGAACCCGGCAATGCCCGAGGCGATCGTGGGGTCGGCGTGGTCGTGCATCAGCGGCCTTCGACGGCCTCGATCTGACTGTCCTTCACCGCTTCGACGAGCTGGGCGAGCGTGTCAGACTCGCATCATGATACGCCTCGGAACCATTGTGCTCGGCGCCGATGACGTCGATCGTGCGGTGTCCTTCTGGTCCCAAGTCCTCGGGTATGAGCCCGTTCACTTCGCGGCCGAGAGCAACGGATTCACGATCCTCGTTCCACCGTCGGGCGAGGGAACGCGAGTAGCGCTCCAACGGGCGGATACGCCGCCCGAAGAGCATCCGCGAGTTCACCTGGACCTCGTCGTCGACGATGCTGCCGAGCAGGCCGCTGAGATCGAACGACTGGTCGGCCTCGGCGCCACGCGCATTCCGTGGGACTCGTATCCAGCGGACCCCGACTTCGTCGTGCTCGCCGATCCGGAGGGGAATCGCTTCTGTGTCGTCGACGCCAGCCACGGCTAGCGGCGCCCACAGGACAATGATTGTCGGTCGTCGCACTAGGCAGACGGCGACTTGTCGACCCAGTGCTGTCTGTTCATCGACCATCGACAGTCGATGCCGACCTCCCCGGGCGACGTCACGACGTCCGGTGTCTCCTCGACCAACGTGTATCCCAAGCGCCGCGGTACGCCGGCGCTGGCGATGTTTGCCTTGTCGTGATGGATCTCGACGTGGTCGATCTCAGGAACCGTGAACGCGGCCGTCGTGAGTGCGGCGGAGACCTCGGTGGCGAAGCCGTTCCTCGTGTGGTCAACGTGGATCCAGTAGCCGATCTCGAGGATGCGCGGACCGCGACGCCGGTGCAGACCGGCAGAACCGATCACGAGGTCATCGAGGAAGGCGCCGATCACGACGTCGCCACCCTGCTCCCAGTCGGCGTGCCACTTGTTGATGAGGGCTACACGCTGTGAGTTGGTGAGCGGTTCACTCGCGACCCACGGCATCCATGGACGAAGATGGTCGAGACTCGAGGTGACGGCTACGCCGAGCCGTGTCGCATCGGTCTCGGCCCATCGCCGCAACGTCAGCCTCGGCGTGCGCATGGACTCGGGGAGTCGCGCCGCGTCCATCTGAAGGTCGCCCGACTAGACCTCGTCGGCGGCTGCGTAGATCGCGGCGATGTCGATCTTCTTCATGCCGAAGACTGCCTGCATCGCCCGTTGGGCGCGACCCTGGTCAGGATCGTTCACCAGTTCGTTCCAGCCAGCGGGAACCACCTGCCAGGAGAGCCCGTACTTGTCCTTCAGCCATCCGCATTGGACCTCCTCGCCGCCCTCGGTGAGCCTCGACCAGTAGTGGTCGATCTCGTCCTGGTCCGCGCAGTTGATCAATAGCGAGATCGCCTCATCGAACTTGAACTGCGTGCCACCGTTGATGGCTGTGAACTCCTGACCGTCGAGCACGAAGTCGACCGTCATCACCATGCCGGCCGGCCGCGGACCGCCCTCGCCGTAGTGGGTGATGTTGGTGATCTCCGAGTTCGGGAACACCGACACGTAGAACGCGGCCGCGTCCTCGCTCTCGGTGTCGAACCACAGGTTGGGGGTGATCCGGGGCATGCATCTCCAATCGTTGCCGCTCGGGCCTACACCGTAGTGACGTCTCGGTGTGTCGAAATCACCGGTCCAGCGCACCGGCACTGTCGTTTGAGCAAACTGAATGGGTGACAATTCGACTCACCGCCGACGAGCCGCCATGGTCTCCGCCTGTCTATTGCGAAGCCCGAACTCGACCTGGCCTTCGACGTCTTAGAGGCGTACCGTGACACGGGGGGCAGAGGGAGGTTCAGAAATGGCCGAAATATCGGCGCTCAGCGTCGCGGAGAAGGCCTGGGACTGTTGGATCGCCGCCGACCTCGACGGCTTTCTGTCCCTCTGGCACGAAGACGGAGTGTGGACGAACGCAGGTCAT
Source organism: Ilumatobacteraceae bacterium (assembly GCA_963773085.1). Taxonomy (GTDB): domain Bacteria; phylum Actinomycetota; class Acidimicrobiia; order Acidimicrobiales; family Ilumatobacteraceae; genus JAENVT01. Next base: position 69,483 of record CAVYZS010000014.1, read on the forward strand.
TCGCAAATCTCGGGAGCGCGCCAGGGCCACCAGGCGATCGGAGACGTCGCGCGTACCGTGTTCGAACTTAGCGGCGGGACCTTCAAGGCGCACCCCGTCGAGTTGGTGGCCAGTGGAGACGATGCTGTGCTCGGTCGCTTCCATATGGTGGCCGAACGCGACAACGTCATACTCGACCAGGAAGGCCTGCAACGCATGGTGGTTCGTGATGGGCAGCTCGTCACGCTTGACAACTTGTTCAGCGACGAACGCGCCATGGACGCTTTCTTCGCCTGACCTCTTTGGCCGACCGGCCGTCACGTCATTCTCTAGGTCTCATTCGCGGGAAGATGACCGCTCCAGAATCCTGCGACCACGCACGGAGAAACCGCTGCAGCTCTTCCCGAGTCGAGTGTCCCATACCGCTCAATCCGGCAACCGCCGAGGGTGTCCCCGACCGCCGGATGAGTTCGGGCTTCGATCGCGTGGCTGCGGTTATTCTTGATACTGCGGGACCGGGCCTGAGCGGGCGATCCGACCAGGAGGGAACGATGGAGACCAACCACTTCACGACCAAGGCACTCGACCTGTCCACGTGGGATGCGTTCGCGGCACTGGTGGAAGCCAACGGAGGCATCTTCGGCGGCTGCTGGTGCATGGGCTTCCACCCCGAGGAAACCACCCACCCCGATACCCCGCAACCGCACCGCGAGCAGAAACTCGACCGCGTCCGGGCCGGCACCGCGCACGCGGCGCTGGTCTTCGACGGCGATGACTGCGTCGGCTGGTGCCAGTTCGGGCCGCCCCACGAGGTACCGCGTATCAAGAACCGCAAGGAGTACGAGAAGCAGCTGGACGAGCTGCCCGACTGGCGGATCGCCTGCTGCTACGTCGGCAAGGGCCATCGCCGCCAAGGAGTCGCCGCCGCCGCACTCGCCGGCGCGCTCGAACTGATCGCCAGTCTCGGCGGTGGCACGGTCGAGGGCTACCCAGAACCCGCCGGCGACGTACCGGCCGGCTTCCTGTACCACGGTGTGCTCTCCACCTTCGAACGCGCCGGGTTTCGCCCGGACCGCAAGATCGGCAAGCACCGCTGGGTCGTCACCACCCAGGTGGCCCCATCCTGAACGCGAAGGCTGCCACCAAACGCCGGTTCTGATTGGTGCATCTCTCCGGTGGGGGCATCTCGCTGAGTGGCCGCCAGGGAGTACGGCGCGCGCTGGCGGGGTGCCGCCCCTCGCGGCGGGTGCTCATGCCGACACGGTCCATTCGACAACACCCAGGTCGACTTCCGGGTATGCGCGTCGGGCCGCATCTGCGAAACCGTGCTGGTTAGCGTTGAGCCGGTCCTTGCCACGGCGCTTTACTTCGCGAAACACGATGCGATCATCAGGGAAGACAGCGAAAGCATCCCACGCGCCGTGCAGTGAGCCGCCGTTTTCTAGCCAGATGCGGCCGAGGATTTCGAGCGCAGGACGGGTCGGCTTGACCGGCTCGACGTCGAACATGCCTTGCCTGTATGTGAGCTGGTTGAACGTGTCGATCCAGCACCACCATTTCGCGCCCGTGGCGCCGAGTTCTGCGGCGATGATCAATTCCGCGAACGAAGCGCTCACCCCGATGTGCAGTGCGGGTCGGATGACAGGTTTCCCATTTGTCCTGAGTGGCTTCTCCCCCGTCCAGAGTTTCCATGTCCGTCGAAGTAACGGAACTTCGAAGCCAGCGCCGAGCCCGACGTGGATGGTCGCGGGTAAATCCATCATTGTGCGGCCCTCCTTTCCGCTGGCGGCAGCGTCCTTGCGATGTGCTCTGACTCACGAACCGACCCTAGTGGGCCAGCGATCAACCGGCCGTGAGTCATAGTGGCGCGCACCGAACGCGCGGCGCATGAACGTTGAGGAGCAAACTTTCTGGCTAGCCGGTCCAGAGAGCGAGGCCACTGTGGAGTACGAGTCCGCCCAGGCCGGCGGCGGTCGTGATCATGGTTGTAGCTACCTTCCGAGATGCATGACGTGCGACGCAGCCCGGGAGAATTCGACGACGGCTACGACATAGAACGGTGCTGGTGCGGGCGCCAGCGAAGTCCCATAATCTCGTTCCGGCACACACTGAGGCCGTATCCCGGATCGCCGGCTACGCAACAGCGACGGGGACGCCGCACTTCGGAATCCCCTACAGTGAGTGTTCACTGCGACGAAGGATCTATTGACCGACAGCGGGCAGGTTCTGGTGGCCGCGGACATTCAGCGATCGTGAGGAGCAGTTCTGAGGTTCCCGATCTACGACCTGGACCGCTTGGGCTAACCGTGTTACACCCCTTTGTCATGATGGGTGGATGGAGTTGGCTGAGGTGCACGAGCTGGTGGGGCGGGTGGCAGCGGTCGATGCCGGGTGCGCCGATCGGGTCGCGCTCGAGGCTGCCGTTGGTGAGTTGCGCCGGTTGAAGTCGTGGGTCGAAAGCCGCGAAGTCGCCGTCGCTCGACAGCTGGCAACGGTGGCCTCGTTCCCGGAGAAATCCTTGGCCGACGCCTCCCGCTCCAGTATCCGTCACGCCGAGCAGGTGTTGCGCCGTGCCGGGACCGTCGAGCACCTTCCCGAGTTCGGGGACTCGCTCGATGCCGGGCGGGTCACGGGTGAGCATGTCGATGTCTTGGGTCGCACCCGGCGTCAGGTCGACCCGGCGGTCCGCGACCTGCTGGCCGCCGACGGACCGCGATTGTTGTTGATCGCTGAACAGTCGACAGCGGACGAGTTCGCCCGCAGCATGCGTGGCGAAGCGCGACGGTTGGAGGCCGATGGTGACGGGCTCGACCGCCTCGAACGGCAACGGCGGGCGGTGCGGTTGAACACCTGGATCGACCGCGACAGCGGGTTGGGGCGCTGGTCGGCGATCTGGGACCCGGAAACGATGGTGCGGTTGGAGAACCGCCTCGACGCCCAAGTCCAAGCCCTGTTCCACGATCGACAACCCGACGGCTGCCCCACGGACCTGCTCGAGAAACAGTCCTACCTACGCGCCCACGCCCTGCTCGCCCTCTTGGATGGTGGCGGGGTCCGCTTGGGTCGACCCGAGATCGTCGTTGTCGTCGATCACACCACCGCCAGCGCGGAACCGGTCATCGACTGGGGGTTACCCGTCGAGCTCCCCCGACAGGTCCTGGCCGATCTGTACCAGACCGCCACGGTGTGCAGGGTGGTGGTTCGTAACGGGGTGATCATCGACGCCCCCGGCGAACTCGACCTCGGACGCACATCACGAGTTGCCAATCGTGCCCAACGACGCGCTCTCGGGGCTGTGTATGCGACGTGTGCGATCCCGGGATGCCGGGTGCGGTACAGCCGCACCAAACTGCACCACGTCATCTGGTGGCACCACGGCGGACCATCCGATCTCGACAACTTCCTACCGGTCTGTGAACAACACCATCACAACATCCACCACGACGACTGGCACCTGACCCTCACCCCCGACCGACAACTGACCATCCGCTTCCCCGACGGAACCATCATGACCACCGGCCCACCCCAACGCGGCGCGGCATGACACGGCGCACGCGAACGATCACCGACATGACCCGCTAGACACAAGCGATCGCCGACACGCGGACTTGAATGGTGACATCGAAGCATCGACGCGGCGCGACGACGGCCCCGGTTCAGTACCCGACAGAGCGGCGAACACCGGGAACCGGGCCGGTTTGACCATGCATCTACGTGACGTGTCACGACTCGTCGTCGGATCGACGCCGCTCGGGACATCCGAGGGGGGCACGCTACTGTTCGGCGATCGGGCCGAGTCTGAGGGAGCGCGATGAAGGACTTACGCGGTACCACGGCCGTGTTGACCGGAGCCTCGCGGGGTATCGGCGTGTACATCGCCCGAGCGCTCGCCACAGAGGGCGTCAATCTGTCCCTTGCCGCGCGATCCGAACCAGAGCTCGAGGCAGTGCGGGACGAATTGACGGCGCTCGGCGTCAAAGTGATCGTCACACGTTGCGACGTGACCAGTGCCGACGATCGCGCCGAGCTGCTGGCGCGCACGCAGGTCGAACTCGGCCCGATCGACATCCTCGTCAACAATGCCGGGATCGAGACCGCCGCGGACTTCGAGAGTTCCGACGAGGCCGACATCATGCGAACCCTCGACGTCAACCTGATCGCGGCAATGTTGCTCACTCGATCGGTGCTACCAGGCATGCTCGAACGGGGCCGCGGTCACATTGTCAACATGGCCTCCGGCGCCGGCAAAGTCGGCGTGCCGTACGCAGTTGCCTACGCAACGAGCAAGCACGGGCTGGTCGGATTCACCAACTCGCTGCGGAGCGAGTATCACCGATCCCCCGTCGGATTCTCCGTGGTCTGCCCCGGCTTCGTGTCTCGCACCGGGATGTACGCCCGCTGGGAGGACCGTGGTGTCAAGGCCCCGAGAATCGTCGGGCGTTCGTCGCCAACGAAGGTTGCCGACGTCGTGGTCGGTTGCATCCACAAGAACCGAGCTGAGGTGCTGGTCAACACTCCACCGGTCCGTCCGCTCGTCGTGTTGGCCAACATCGCACCGCGGAGCGCCCCGCGGATGATGAAACTGTTCGGCTACACCCGCACGTTCCAGCGGGTCGCCGACAAGGAGCGAGTCGACGGCTAGCCGTGTCGCCAAACCCTCGTGGTGGCACCAGGGACCCGGCGGTAACCTCTCGCCACGACTGTCCGGGGTCGTTCAATGGTAGGACATCGGTTTTCGGTGCCGTCTATAGGGGTTCGAATCCTCTCCCCGGAACACCTCGAGAGCACAGCTACACCACTTCTGCGCCGCAACGCGATAGAACGAGCGCATGACAGTTTCAGCGATCGTGCTGGCGGCGGGCGAAGGCTCGCGAATGCGCTCCGCCCGCCCGAAGCCACTGCACCAGATCTGTGGTCGCCCGATGGTGATGCACGTCATCCATGCCCTCTCGGAGGTCGACGTCGACCGCACCGTCGTGGTCGTCGGCCACGGAGCAGAACGGGTGACCAAGAAGGTGCAGGAACAGTCCCCCGGATGGGCGCACGTCACCTTCGTCGAACAGACCGTGCAGCGCGGCACCGGCGACGCCGCGATGGTGGGGATGACCGCCATCCCGGGAGACGACCTCGACGACAACTCGACGATCATCGTGCTTCCCGGCGATACACCACTGCTGCGCGCCGAGACGCTCCATCGGCTCGTCACCACTCACCTCACCAGCGGCAACGCGGCCACAGCGATCACCTCGGAGCTCGATGACCCCACCGGCTACGGGCGGGTGCTGCGGGCGCCCTCGAAGCACGGCGACGGCCGGGTACTGCAGGTGATCGAGCAACGCGATGCCTCTGATGAGGTGCTCGCCATCACCGAGGTGTGGACCAGTATGTGCGCGTTTCGCCGCGACCTGCTCGGTCCCGCCCTTCGCCGGCTCAGCCCCGACAACACCCAGGGTGAGTACTACCTCACTGACGTCGTCGAGGTGTTGGCCGGCATGGGGCACCAGATCGGAACCGTGCAGGCCCCCGAGGCCGAAACCCGCGGCGTCAACGATCGCTGGCAGCTGGCGCTCGCCGAACGTGAGCTGCGTCACCGCACCAACCGCCACTGGCTGCTGAACGGCGTCACCATGCTCGACCCTCGACAGACGTTCATCGACGTCACCGTGCAACTCGGCCGTGACGTGACCTTGTATCCCGGCACCATCTTGCAGGGCAACACGGTGATCGGAGATGGCTGCGAGATCGGACCTGACAGCCGCCTGGTCGACTGCGTGGTCGGGTCCGGCGCTGTGGTCGAGAACTGCGTCGGCCGCGACAGCGAGATCGGCGCCGACGCCCACATCGGCCCCTACGCCCATCTCGCACCTGGCACCTCGGTGCCTTCTTCGGCATCGACCGGCGCGTTCTACACTGCACCTGCCGACTAAGCGTTGCGGAGCCTCTCACATGGAAAAATTCACGACCAAGCGCATGTCGCTCTTCTCCGGGCGCACCCATCCGGCGCTGGCGCAAGAGGTGGCTCAACATCTCGGCATCGAACTGGGCGATCCCAATCTGGTGCAATTCGCCAATGGTGAGATCCGTCCAAGGTTCACCGAGAGCATCCGTGGCAGTGACGTGTTCATCATGCAGACCCATTGCGGCAGCGACGAGCACAGCATCAACGACTCGATCATGGAGCAGCTGATCATGATCGACACCGCCTACCGGGCCTCGGCCAAGCGCATCACGGCGGTGTGCCCCTTCTACGGCTACGCCCGCCAGGACCGCAAGGCCGAGGGCCGCGAGCCGATCACCGCTCGCCTCGTCGCCGACCTGTTCAAGGCCGCCGGCGCCAAGCGGATGGTGTCGCTCGACCTGCACAGCGGCCAGATCCAAGGCTTCTTCGAGGGCCCGGTGGACCACCTCACGGCGACCCCCGTGCTCGAGCGCTACGTGCGTCAGCACGCTCACGAACCGGTCATCGTGTCGCCCGACGCCGGGCGAATCAAGGTCGCGGCGCGTATGGCCGAACACCTCGGAGACCTCGGCGCCGACCTTGCCTTCATCTACAAGCGCCGCCCGAAGGGCAGCACCAACCAGGCAGAGGCCAAAGAAGTGATCGGCGATGTCGACGGCCGGCTGTGCATCCTCACCGACGACATGATCGACAGTGGTGGCACCATCACGAGCGCCGCCGACATCTTGTTGCAGCGCGGAGCAACCGAGGTGTGGGCCATGGCGACCCACGGCGTGCTCAGCGGTCCGGCGGTCGACCGCCTGAAGAACGCGCCGATCAGCCGGGTGGTGTTGACCAACACGCTGCCGCTGCCGCCGGAGAAGCAGATCGACAAGATCGAGGTCCTGTCGATCGCCCCGTTGATCGCCGATGCCCTCAACGCCGTGTTCGACGACACCAGCGTCAGCGTGATCTTCGGCGGCGAGAACCAGGGATAGCCGTTTCCGGGGGCCCGTTGGTCGGGAGAAGTCGCGGCGCTAGGCTTGCCACCCGTTCTAGATCGTTGTTGATCACTGTTGATCGTTTCGAGGCCCCGCCATGTCGCAAACCACACTCGTCGCCACACCCCGCACCGGTTCGGGGACGCCAGTTGCCCGCCGTTTGCGTGCCGATGGCCATATTCCGGGCATTCTCTACGGCCGGGGCATGGAACCGATCAGCGTCACCGTCGAGCGCCGTGAGTTCCGCTTGGCCCTCAGCGGGCCCGCCGGCGCCAACACGGTGCTGGCCCTCCAGGTCGGCGGCAACAGCTACCCGGCCGTGGTCAAGGAGATGCAGCGCCACCCCATCCGGCGCACCGTCAATCACATCGATTTCCTGCAGGTCAACATGAACGAGGAGATCACCGTTCACATCGCCGTACGCCTCGAGGGTGAGTCCAAGGCCGTGGCTGCCATGGGCGGTCTCGTCGACACGGCCGTCGACTCGCTCGAAGTCAGCTGCACCCCGACCGACATGCCCAACGAGTTCGTCATCGACATCACCGAGATGCAGCCCGACACCGTCATCCGTCTGTCCGACATCCCCATGCCGAAGGGTGTGACGCCGCTGGGCGATCCCGACATGCCGGTCGTCACCGTGCTGACCACCGCCGCCGAGGTCGAAGAGCCGGTTGCAGTCGCTGAGGAAGGCGAGACCGAGGGCGACGCCGCCCCGGCTGCCGACGGCGACGCCGCCGCCGCTACCCGCCCGGAATGACCTGACCCGGCGTGATCGACGCGCTGGTCGTCGGGTTGGGAAACCCGGGTAGGGAGTACGCCCGCACGCGCCACAACGTCGGTGCCGAGGCGGTAGCGTCTCCTGGTCGAACGGGCCGGCGAGAAGTTCAAAGCCGGACGCGACAGGGCCCTGGTCGCCGACGCACGACTCGCCGGCCGGCGAGTCGTGCTGGCGTTCCCGACCACGTACATGAACGAGAGCGGCCAAGCAGTCGGCGCACTGATGCGCAGGCACAAACTGGCGGATCCGGCGCAACTGATCGTGGTCCACGACGAACTCGATCTGCCCCCTGGCGTGGTTCGCGTCAAGATCGGTGGTGGGCTCGCCGGTAACAACGGCCTGCGCAGCATCACCCAGCATCTGAAGACGCAGGAGTTCGTACGCGTCCGGATCGGCATCGGCAAGCCGCCGTCGAAGGAACGTGGCGCGGATCACGTGCTGTCGCGGCTGCCGAAGGCGGAACGCGAGTTGCTCGACGTGGCCGTGGTCACTGCCGCAGACGCCGTCGAGGTGCTGCTCGCCGACGGGCCCGATGCGGCGATGCGCCAGTTCAACGGCTCGGTACCCTGAGCGACAGTCATGTCGCTCGCCACACTCCCCCGGTTGCTCCGCGACGACACCGGGCTCACCCAAGCCTTCGGTAGCCCGGCGGCGCTCGTGGCCGTGCCGGAATCGGCTCGAGCGGTTTCGGTCGCCGCGCTCGCCCAACTCGGCGATCGCCATCCGCTGTTGGTCGCAACACCGACCGGCACCGACGCTGGACAGTTGTACGACGACCTCTGCCAGTTCATGCCGCCTGATTCCGTCGTGCTGTTCCCTGCATGGGAGACGCTGCCGTTCGAGCGGATCAGCCCGAGCGTCGAAACGATGGGTAGGCGCATGGAGGTGTTGTGGCGGCTGCGCAACGACGCCGAAACAGCTGGTGGGGGTACCCGGATAATCGTCGCCGGGGTGCGGGCACTGCTGCAACGCCTCAGCCCGGAGGCGATCAACGTCGAGCCGATCGTGGTTCGACCGAACGACATCGTCGATGCGCGACGGGCTGCTCGACACGCTGATCGGGTTCGGCTATCGACGCGAAGACCTGGTCGAACACCGCGGCGAGGTCGCTCGGCGTGGCGCGATCATCGACGTCTTCCCGTCGACCGCCGACATCCCGATCCGCATCGATCTGTGGGGTGATGAGGTCGACCGGCTGACCGAGTTCACCGTCAACGACCAGCGCAGCACCGACGACCTGCACGAGGTTCACATCTTCCCGGCGCGCGAGTTGTTGCCCAGCGACGCCGTGCGGGCACGAGCGTCGGAGTTGGTGGCCGAGGAGCCGTGGGGGCGCGAGCAGTGGGAACGGCTCGCTGAGGGAGCGGTGTTCGACGGGATGGAGAGTTGGCTCCCGTGGCTCGTCGATGGCGACACACTGATCACCGATCTGCTGCCGGCGTCGGGCAAGGTTGCCTTGCTCGAGCCTCGGCGGATGCGCGACCGCGCCAACGACCTGCTCGCCGAAGAAGACGACCTCGCCCGGACGTTGGCATCGACGTGGGCCCGCGACGCAGATCGCCGATTCCCTCGCTTGCACGCTGACACCGATCGGCTGCTCGGGAGTACGCAGTCGATGTGGACGTTGAGTTCCACACCCGAGCATCCCGAAGCGCCGATGGTGCAGGCCACCGGATGGGGGCCCGTCGTCGGCGACGGCGAGGGTCTGGCCAAGCGGCTGGCCGAGTTGATCGCCGACAGGTACCGCGTCGTCGTCGCCGCCGATGGCACTGGCAGCGCCGCCCGGCTCGCCGAGTTGCTTCGCGACCGCGGACTCGACTTCACCATTGCCACGGCCACGACCGATCTCACCAGGCCCGGAGGCTATGTCGTCACCGCTCCGCTGCACCGTGGCTGTTCACTTCCGGCGGCCAAGTTGGCGATCCTTGCCGAAGGCGATCTCACCGGTCGACGGCGAACCCACCGCACGCCGAGACCGCGAAAGCGGCAGGGCACCGGCTTCTTCGAAGACCTGAAGCCGGGCAACTATGTCGTGCACTACCAACATGGCGTCGGCCATTACGAGGGCATGGTCAAGCGCACGATCGGCGGCACGGAACGCGACTACCTGCTGCTCGCCTACAAAGGTGGCGACAAGCTGTACGTGCCCAGCGATCAGATCGACTCGCTGCGTCAGTACGTCGGGGGTGAGACGCCGACGCTGCACCGCCTCGGTGGCTCCGACTTCGCCAAGGCGAAGTCGCGGGTACGTAGTGCGGTGCGCGAGATCGCCCAGGAGTTGGTGGTGCTCTACCAGAAGCGGATCAACGCTGCGGGGCACGCCTTCGGGCACGACACGCCGTGGCAGGTGGAGATGGAAGACGGCTTTCCCTTCGTCGAAACACCCGATCAGCGCACCGCCATCGACGACGTCAAGGTCGACATGGAACGGCCGTACCCGATGGATCGGCTGCTCTGCGGTGATGTCGGCTTCGGCAAGACCGAAGTCGCCATCCGCGCCGCGTTCAAGGCGATCCAGGACAGCAAACAGGTCGCCGTGCTCGCCCCGACGACCCTCCTCGTGACCCAACACGGCAACACGTTCGCCGATCGCTTCTCCGGCTACCCGATCCGTGTCGAAACGCTCAGCCGCTTCCTGACCAACAAGGAGGCAAAGCGGGTGATCGATGGCCTGGCCAGCGGCGAAGTCGATTGCGTCATCGGCACCCATCGACTGCTGCAGGAAGGGGTCGCCTTCAAGGACCTCGGCCTGCTGATCGTCGACGAGGAGCAGCGCTTCGGCGTGCAGGCCAAGGAAGCGATGAAGAAGCTGAAGGTCAACGTCGACGTGCTGACGTTGAGCGCGACGCCGATTCCGCGGACCCTGGAGATGAGCCTCGTCGGCATTCGCGATCTGTCACTGCTGCAAACCCCACCTGCCGATCGGCAGCCGATCCTCACCTTCGTGGGAGAGTACGACGAGCGCGTCGCGATCGAAGCCTTGCGCCGCGAGCTGCTGCGCGAGGGGCAGGTGTTCTGGGTGCACAATCGGGTCAAGACGATCTCGCAATGCGCTGAGCGGCTCCGCGAACTGGTCCCCGAAGCGCGCATCGCGGTTGCCCATGGACAGATGGACGAAGGATCGTTGGAACAGATCGTCGTCGACTTCTGGGAGGGTCGATACGACGTGCTGGTCTGCACGACCATCATCGAGAGTGGCATCGACATGCCGACCGTCAACACGCTCGTCGTCGAGCGCGCCGATCTGCTCGGGTTGGGGCAGATGCACCAGTTGCGCGGGCGTGTCGGACGCAGCGGGTCGCGCGCCGTACGCCTACCTCTTCCACCCACGTGACGCCCGGCTGACGGAGGAGGCCTACGAGCGCTTGCGCACGATCGGCGAAGCCACCGATCTCGGCAGCGGGTTCAAGATCGCCATGCGCGACCTCGAGATCCGTGGTGCCGGCAACCTGCTCGGCGAGTCGCAGAGCGGCCACATCGCAGCCGTCGGGTACGACCTCTACTGCCAAATGGTCACCGAGGCGGTCGGCGAGATGAAGGGCGAACCCAAGGTGGAACCGCGTGAGCTGAAGCTCGATGTGCCCACCGACGCCTACCTGCCCACCGACTACGTCTCGAAAGAGGAATCGCGACTCGAGGCCTACCGCCGATTGGCGGCGGTCACGACGCCCATCGAGGTCGACGACATTCGCACCGAATGGGAGGATCGCTATGGTCCGGTTCCGCCGCCGGCTGCGGCGTTGTTGACAGTCGGCTACCTTCGCGCCGAATGTCACCGGTTGGGACTGCGCGACGTGTCGATCGCCTCGAGCGAGGCCCGCCTGGCTCCACTGGCTTTGAAGACCAGCGCCGAGATGCGCCTGCAACGACTGGCCCGCGATGCGATCTTCAAGCCCGACTCGCAACAGCTCGTGTTACCGATCAAGCGTGGCGCCGAACCGGCCGAGTTCCTCGTCGATTTTCTCCGCGAACTGGTGCCTGCGCAATGAGACTCCGGCGATGAGGCTGGTGACATGAGGCTGGCGTCATGAGGCTGCACATCGCCAAGCCGGGCGAGCATGTCGCCTTGGTCGACTGGCCATACCTGGAGCGGCTCGACGACTGGACGATCCCGGGCTTGCAGGAGGTCGCCGGTCTGCACCGGCACGTGGTCCGCCTGGTCGAGGCCGGTGCAACCACGTACGTTGTCAAAGAACTTCCAGACCACCTGGCGGAACGTGAGTGGCGACTGCTCCGCGAACTCGGCGACGCCGGCCTGCCGACGGCCGAGGTGGTCGGCGTGGTCACCGAGCGCGACCCTGACGCCGATGGACTGTTGATCACTCGCAACATCGACTACTCGCTTCCCTACCGAGTTCTGCTGTCCGGGCGCGGGCTGCAGATCCCGTATCTCGGCGAGCGGGTGCTCGATGCCCTCGCCGGTCTGCTCGTCAGACTTCACCTCGCCGGCTTCTACTGGGGCGACTGCTCGTTGTCGAACACGCTGTTCCGTCGCGACGCCGGCGCCCTCAGCGCCTACATCATCGACGTCGAGACCGGCGAGAGTCATCCCACTCTGTCCGATGGGCAACGCAAGCTCGATCTGTCAATCGCCACCGAAAACGTCGCCGGCGATCTCGAGGATCTCCAGGCCGGGGGCCGGTTGGCCGACGGAATCGACCCGATCTCCACAGCACTGGCCATCGAGGAGACATACCTGCGGCTGTGGAGCGAGCTCACCGGCGCCGACGAGTTCGACATCAACGAGACGTTCCGCATCGATCACCGGCTGCAGCGACTGCACGAGCTCGGCTTCGACGCGGCAGAGCTCGAGCTCTACACCACGGCCGACGGCTCGAAACTGCGGCTGATCCCGCGTGTCGTCGAGCACGGCTTTCACGGTCAGCGCTTGAAGGCCCTGACCGGGCTGGAAACCGGCGAGAACCAGGCCCGACGGTTGCTGAACGACATCAGCAGGTACCGCGCCGTCCTCGAGCAACAATCTGGGCGGAAGGTACCCGAGACCATGGCAGCCGCGCGTTGGCTCGACGAGCGGTTCGAACCGACCATCGACGGCGTGCCGCCCGACCTGGTCGGCAAACTCGAACCCGCCGAGTTGTATCACCAGGTGCTCGAGCACCTGTGGTTCATGTCGGAAGTCGCCGGTGGCGATGTCGGGCTCGGCGAGGCCGTGACGTCGTATGTGCGCGATGTGCTGACGCCGGCGCCCGACGAGCAGCGCCCCGCAGACAAGAAGTGGGCGGACGAGATCGAGGACGACGAGATCGAGGACGACGAGGTCGAGCCGCGGCGTCGACCGTTAGAGTCGTGACGTGAATCGACGTCGTCGGGCCGTTGTGGCCACCTCCTGTGCCTTGCTCACCGTCTCGTTCGCCCTCACGTCATGCTCGGGGTCCAACCAGAACGAGATCGCCGCCTCCGTGAATGGCGATTCCTTGAGCAATTCGGAGTTGTCGGCGATGGTGAGCAGCGAGTTGTTCGAGAACGTATTGCAGAGCCCGGTTGTCAACGGCCTCGCCGACGGTGACGCAACGCGAAACGTGATCAACGGCTGGCTGAAGTTGCAGCTTCTCGAACAATCCGGCGTGTTCGAGGACGTGGACCGCAACGGCGTCGCCGCCCAACTCGAGCAGTCGAATGGTGAGATCTGGACCGACGCGCCAATCGTGCTCCGTGACCTCCTCGTGTTGAACGAAGCGGCACGACAGCTCACCGCGAGCGGCTCGCTCGACGCCCCGACGTCCCTGCAGGACCTGACGACCGCCGAGATCTTCGTCGACCCGCGCTACGGCAGGTGGGATTCGGTTTCCAGTTCGGTCGTGCCGCTCAGCTCGTGACGAGTCGTCACATCACGATCGTCGGGTTGGGCCCGGCGGGTCCGCAGTACGTCACCGGACAAACACTCGACGCAATCGCGGCGATACCGCATCGATTCATTCGCACGACGCGGCATCCGTCCGCCCCACTGGTCGGTACAGCGATCTCGTTCGACGATGTGTACGAGTCGGCCGACACCTTCGCCGATGTGTACGCCGAGATCACCGAACGTCTCATCGCCGCGGCCGGCGAACACGGTGAGATCCTCTACGCCGTGCCTGGGTCCCCGCTGGTCCTGGAACGAACGGTCCAGCGCCTGCGCGCCGATGACAGGGTCGAATGCGTGGTCCTGCCGGCCATGTCGTTCCTCGACATCGCCTACGCCCGTCTGGGTATCGACCCGGTCGAGGCGGGGGTTCGGCTGATCGACGGTCACGAGTTCGGTACCGCAGCCGTGGGCGATCACGGCCCACTCTTCGTCGCCCACACGCATGCCAACTGGGTCCTCAGCGACATCAAGCTGGCGGTCGAGTCCGCCACGGGCGACGAAGCAGTGGTGATCCTGCAGCGACTCGGCACAGCCGACGAGCTGATCACCTACACGACGTGGTCGGAGCTCGACCGCACCGTCGAAGCCGATCACCTGACGAGCATCTACATCCCTCACCTCGGTTCACCCGTCGGTGGTTCACTCGTCAGGTTCCACCAACTCGCCCGCACGCTGCGCGAGCAATGCCCCTGGGATCAGGAGCAGACCCACCAGTCGTTGGTCAAGTACCTGCTCGAGGAGACCTACGAGGTCGTCGATGCGCTCCACGCGCTCGACACCGCCGATCCGTCGACCGATATCGCATTGATCGAGGAACTCGGCGATCTCCTCTATCAGATCGAGTTCCATGCGACGATCGCCGAGCAGCAGGGCCGGTTCACGATGGTCGACGTCGTGGACGGGATTCACGACAAGCTCGTCCGGCGACACCCACACGTGTTCGGCTCGGTCGACGTGGCGGATGCCGACGCCGTGGTGGCCAACTGGGATGCCATCAAGCACGCCGAGAAAGGCCGAACCAGCGTCTTCGACGGCGTGGCTTCGTCGCAACCGTCGCTGAGCTACGCCTACCAAGTGCAACGCAAGGCAGCGAAGGTCGGGTTCGACTGGCCCGACGTCGATGGCGCGCTGCCGAAGATCGCCGAAGAGGCGGCGGAGCTGATCGAGGCGATGCACGCCGGCAACCGCCAACGGATCGACGACGAACTCGGCGACCTGCTGTTCGCGGTCGTCAACGTCGCTCGGCATCTCGGCATCGAGCCCGAGTCGGCGCTGCGCGTCGCGACGCAGAAGTTTCGTCGCCGTTTCGAGGTGGTCGAGCGTCTCGCCACCGAACGCGGCGTCACGATGATCGATGCCGATCTCGACGTGCTCGATTCCCTCTGGGACGAGGTCAAGCGTTCTGAATGAGATCTCGTGGATAGATCTCAGTGATGTGCGGCGGCCATGAACGCCGGGAGTTGGTTGTCGAGCGACGTGTGACGGTCGCGGGCACAGGCCTGATCGAACGAGTGCATCGCCCGCCAGACGGCGTGGGCCGTCGCCATCATCAGGATTACGTCGATCGCCACGAGCACGGCATACCAGGTCGTGCTGTTGAAACTCGTCTCGGGCAGCACCGTCGTGGCGATGATCCGGTAGCCCAACGACGCCAGCGGGAACCAGATCAGTTTGGTGAACTCGTTGGCATCGGCGCCGAGGCGGCGCGCCGAGCTGCGTAACGAGAACAGCACGAATCCATGCCCGATGCACACCCAGGCGAGGCCGGCGATGAGCCACCACTCGTTGTCCCGGGGCAGGTAGATCGAGCCGGCGGCAGCGGCTGCAGGACCCAACAGATACGCCGCAGGGGGCAGCCACGGCGAAATCGCCAGTGGGGCGACGCGGTGGCCGTTGATGGCCGCCAGCGTTGCCCAGACCACCCATCCCAGGTAGGCCATGCCGAACGACGAAATCATCAACGGCAGCAGCCACCGGATCTCGTCGAGGGCCGCTTGCGAATTGTCGGCAGTGAGGTGTCGGTACGACTTCGACATGGCGACTGCAGCGATCGTGTATCCGACTGTGCAACCGAGCCATCCGGTCGCGGCGATTACTCGGATCGCGCTGGTTCCGACGAGTTCGGGCCCTCGGTAGACCGTATGCTCGTACGCCCGCGTGACCACCGGCATCTGCATAGGTTCTGGTTCATAGTCGCCGCTGCTGGGCGGAAGCGACGGTGCACCGCCGACCCCGGCGTCCGTGGGCCTCGGGACGGCCGAAGCGGGCGGCGTGAACGTGGGTGCTGACGTGGGTGCTGACGTGGGTGCCGGCGAGGGAGCCGAAGAAGGTGCCAAAGAAGGCGAGGGCCACTGCTGCACATCCACGTCCACATCATCGGCACGAACCGATCGATCTTGAGTCGGAACCTGACTTCCCTCCCAACACTGAAGCGGCACCGGCTACCCTCGCCGGCTATGAGCGAAATCGTCAGCATCGTCGGCCGTGAGATCCTCGACTCTCGCGGCAACCCCACGGTCGAAGTCGAAGTCGAGCTGGAGAGCGGCGCCGTCGGACGGGCGGCCGTACCATCGGGCGCATCGACCGGCGAACACGAAGCGGTCGAACTTCGCGACGGCGGGCCTCGGTATCTCGGCAAGGGCGTGCGCACGGCTGTCGGCTACGTCAACGGCGAGATTGCCGCCGCGTTGCGCGGTCTGGACGCGCTCGAGCAGCGAATGATCGACGTCGAACTCGGCAACCTCGACGGCACCGACAACAAGGCCCGCCTCGGCGCCAATGCCATCCTCGGCACGAGCCTGGCGGTCGCCAAGGCCGCAGCGGCCGAGCTCGAACTTCCGTTGTATCGCTACGTGGGCGGGCCGAATGCCCACGTACTGCCCGTGCCGATGATGAACGTGCTCAACGGTGGCGTGCACGCTGACAACAGCGTTGACTTCCAGGAGTTCATGGTCATGCCGGTCGGCGCGCCCAGTTTCGCCGAAGCCCTGAGATGGGGCACCGAGACATACCACACGTTGAAGAAGGTCCTCCACGACCGCGGGTTGTCCACCGCGGTCGGCGACGAAGGTGGCTTCGCTCCCAACCTGGCGGCGAACGAGGATGCCATCAAGATCCTCATCGAAGCGATCGAGAAGGCGGGCTACGCCCCGGGCGACGAGATCGCCATCGCCTTGGATCCTGCCGTCAGCGAGTTGTATCGCGACGGCAACTACCACCTCCAAGGCGAGGGCAAGGTGTTGTCATCGACCGAGCTGGCTGACTACTGGCATCGCCTCGCCGGTCTGTACCCGATCGTCAGCCTCGAAGACGGCATGGCCGAGGATGATTGGGATGGCTGGGCGGCACTCACCCAGGCCGTCGGGTCGACGATCCAACTGGTCGGCGACGATCTCTTCGTCACGAATACCACTCGGTTGCAGATGGGCATCGACCGTAAGGTCGCCAACAGTGTGCTGATCAAGGTCAACCAGATCGGCTCGCTGAGCGAGACCCTCGACACCGTCGAACTGGCTTCGCGTCATGCCTACACGAGTGTGATGAGCCATCGCAGCGGCGAGACCGAAGACGTGTCGATTGCCGATCTCGCCGTTGCCACCAACTGCGGCCAGATCAAGACCGGGGCCCCGGCGCGCAGCGACCGCGTGGCGAAGTACAACCAGTTGCTCCGCATCGAGGAAGCGTTGGGCGAGACGGCCGAGTACCGCGGGCGCTCGGCCCTGGCCCCGCGCTGACATTGACACCCTTTCACGACACGGAGCTGCGAGAATGTGATCCGTGAGCGACGGGCACAAAACCACCTCCATTCAGCGTCCTCGCGATTCCGCCCGGAAGCTCCTCGATCACGAGGCCGATTCGTCGCGATTTGCCGAGTTCACCCTGCCGATCGCCAAGGACAAGCAACTTGTCAAGGGTCGTGTCAAGCGTGTCGGATTCGCACTCGTTGCCGTGGTGATCGCGGCTGCGCTGGGAGCGTCGTTGTTCGTGCTGCCGGTCAAGAGCTGGCGACAGCAGCGCGATGACCTGGCCCGCAAGCAGAATGAACTCGCCGTGCTCAGCAACGCCAATGCCCAGCTGGCCGCCGATGTCAACCGTCTGCAGACCCCGGACGGCATCAAGGAAGCAGCGCGACAAGAGGTCGGCTACGTCGGCGTCGGCGAACAACGAATCTCGGTGCTCTCCACACCCGATGCTCCCCTCACGCTGCCGACCGGTTGGCCGTACGACGCCATCGCCCAGATCATCGCGGTGCGTTCGAACCCGCCGGTTGCCGTAACGCCATGACGCCCAGCCCTCAGGTCAACGCCTAGGCAAACGCTCGAAACAAGAGCTGCGTCAACTCGCTGCGCTCCCGATCCGACAACGCGGCGATGCCAGGGATCTCGGTGGTGAACGGGCCGTCGATCGACTCGACCAGTTGACGGCCTTCCTCGGTGAGCGCCAACAACTTGACACGACGATCGGCAGGATCGACCTGGCGCTGGATCAAGTGGCGCTCCTCCAGTCGATCGGCGATGCCGGTGAGGGTCGAGGCGTCACACGACAGCACTTCGGCGACGGCTCCCATGGGCATCGGCCCATCGAGCAGTTTGCGCAAGGAGATCGCCTGCGGCGGGGTCAGATCGAAGGCGCGCATCCGTCGATGCCAGATGGCACGCATACGCGCAATCACCAGCGCCAGGGCCTCGTCAAGAGCTGCATCGGACACGTCGGACGCATCGATGTGCTCAGCATGGTCAGCCACCCAAACAGTTTGACATACATAGATATTTGGTGCAAGCTAAAGATAGATGAACACTAATCAATCTCAGCATCCCATCGTTGCTCTAGGCCTCGTCCGCCACTTCGGATCGGTGAAGGCGGTCGACGGCGTCGACCTCGAAGTGCGGCAGGGCGAGATCTTCGGTTTCCTCGGCCCCAACGGTGCCGGCAAGAGCACCGTCATCCGCATGCTGACGACGCTGCTCAGGCCGACCGCAGGCAGCGCCAAGGTTGCCGGCTTCGACGTCGTCACCCAAGCCAACGACGTGCGCCGCAACATCGGCGTGGCTCTGCAGGACGCAGCCATCGATCCGTTGATGACGGGCAACGAATTGTTGCATCTGCAAGCGGTGCTGTACGGCTTGCAGCCGTCGCAGGTTCGAACGCGTGCTGACGAGTTGCTCGAGCGAGTCGGTCTGATAGGGGCAGCGGATCGTCGAGTCGGCACCTACTCGGGCGGCATGCGTCGAAGGCTCGACCTGGCGTTGAGCCTGATCCACCAGCCGACCGTGCTCTTCCTCGACGAGCCGACAACGGGACTCGACCCGATGAGCCGCATCACCTTGTGGGAGGAGGTTCGCCGGTTGAACGACGAAGGCACAACCGTGCTGTTGACCACCCAGTACCTCGAGGAGGCTGACCAACTCGCCGACCGCGTGGCCATCATCGACCACGGCAAGATCGTCAAAGAAGGCACACCGACAGCATTGAAAGCGGCTGTCGGGGCTCCGACGTTGTTGATCGCGGTCCCCGCAACCCAAGCGTTGACAGCCCGCGACACGCTTGCCAGGTTCGGCGAGATGCGCACCACGGCAGAGGGCAGCCTCGGCGTCGGGCTCGTCGGCGGCGCGGCCGCGGTCACCGACGTCGTCCGCGCCCTCGACGAAGCCGGCGTCAAGGTCCAACACCTCGAGCTGAACGAGCCGAGCCTCGACGATGTGTTTGCCGAGTCGACCGGATATCGCCTCGAGGGTGCCGCGACGGCAATGACCGACGCCGGAGGACCAGCGCCGACGGGCAAGCGAGGACGCCGCAAGTGACGACAACCCTGATCACCCCAATCCCGCCCGTGCCGGCGCGGGGTTTGTGGCTTCCGCAGACGATGGCGATGTCGAAACGATCGGTCCTCGCCATCGCCCGTCAACCAGCACTCGTCGTCCCTTCGTTGATCTTCCCATTGTTCTTCGCTGCTCTCGGCAGTTCTTCGTTCGGACGCGCCGTGAACCTGCCCAACTTCCCGAAGGTCGACAACTTCCTCAACTTCGCAATTGCAGGCACCATCGTGCAGGGGGTGTTGTTCGGCAGTGTCGTCGGCGGCGCGGCGCTGGCCACTGACATCGAGCAGGGCTTCTTCGATCGCTTGCTGACCACCCCGACCTCGCGGGTCGGCATCCTCGTCGGTCGCCTGGCCGGGGCCGCGATGTTCGGTGCGTTCCAGGCAGTGTTCTTCGTGCTCATCCTGATCCCCTTCGGCGTCTCCATCGAGGCGGGCGTGCCCGGCGTGATCGTGATCGTGTTGTCCGGAGGTCTCACCGGGTTGGCGTTCGGTGGTTTCACGGCGGCGATAGCGCTGAAGACCGGGTCGTCCGAAGCGGTGCAGGGCAGCTTCCCGCTGCTGTTCATCGCCCTGTTCTTCTCCAGCGCGTTCTTCCCGCGCCAGACCATGCAGGGGGTGTACAAGACTATCGCCGACATCAACCCCGTGTCACACCTCGTCGAGGGCATCCGCGGGCTGGTCATCGACGGCTTCACCGCTGGACACGCGGCATCGGCGCTGCTCGTGCCGGCAGCAATCGGTGTGTTCTCGATCGGCCTGGCGACGCACACCCTCTACTCACGATTGGCGGCCCGATGACCGCCGCGGTGACATCCCTGCCGGGCATGGACCCTGCCGGCCGGGCCCAGGGAGGAACCGTGCTGCGTTCCTCCCGAGGGCTGGCGTTGCGTGGCCTGCGCAGCATCCGTCGCCTGCCATCGGCATTCTTTCCGGCCTTGGCGATGCCGATCTTCCAGACCATCGCCTTCAGCGGCACGTTCTTCGCCATCACCAAGATCCCAGGGTTTCCAACCGACCGCTCCGTCAACTGGTACCTGCCACTGGCCTGTCTCATGGGCTCCGGCTTCAGCGGCGTCGGCCTCGGGTTCAGCACCGTGCGCGACATCGAGAGCGGCTTCTTCGATCGGCTGCGCATGGCACCGGCGCCACGGCTGGCGCTGATCATCGGTCCATTGTTCACCGCCTGGGTCCGCGTCCTGATCGTGGTCACCACCGTGGTGATCGTCGGCTTCATGTTCGGCGCCCGGCTGACCGGTGGCATCCTCGGGCTGGTGACGTTGTTCGTCGCCTGCCTCGGCGTGGCAACCATCGCTGTCGGATGGGGTCTCGGCCTCGCCTACCGCTTCGGCGACATGCGCGCCGCGGCGTTGATGCAGCTGACCCTGTTCCTGGCACTGTTCCTCACCAGCGCACAGGCACCCCTCAATGTGATGATCGGTTGGCTGCACTCGGTCGCCCGAATCAACCCGTTCACCAACATCTTGCGCATGGCGCGCGAGGGATGGCTCGGCATGGTCACCTGGAACGACACGTGGGGCGGTCTGGTCGCGATAGCCGGAATGTCGGCGCTGACGCTGACCTTCGCCTATCGCGGACTAGCCAAGCTTTCGAAATAACGGTTGTAGACGAGCGATTCAATCGTCAATACTAGGGTTCATGATTGATCGACAAGTTCTTCGCCGCCTACACGCTGACGAAGAGCAACGCTTCATCGCCGCCCACCCACGATCGTCGGTCCTGGCCAAAGAGGCCCAGACCAACTTGCTCAGTGGTGTTCCGATGGCCTGGATGACCCGGTGGCCAGGGTCGTTCCCCATCTTCTTCGACACGGCCAGCGGTGCCCATTTCACCGATGTCGACGGTCTCGGGTACATCGACTTCTGCCTCGGCGACACCGGAGCGATGACAGGGCACGGGCTCCCGCAGGTGGCCGAGGCGTTGTATGCCCAAGCCTTGCGGGGGATCACCACGATGTTGCCGTCGGTCGACGCCGCCTGGGTCGGGGCCGAGTTGGCTCGGCGATTCGGACTACCGGTCTGGCAGATGGCCATGACCGCCACCGACGCCAACCGGTTCGTGCTGCGCTTCGCCCGCATGCTGACCGGTCGCCGCAAGGTGCTCGTTTTCGACTGGTGCTATCACGGCTCGGTCGACGAAGCGCTCGCCACGCTCGACAATGACGGTCGCACCGTCGCTCGACCCGGCACCATCGGGGCTGCCTTCGATCCGTCGACGACCACCGTGGTGGTCCCGTTCAACGACCTCGATGCCTTGGAGGTGGCGCTCGCCACGGGCGAGATCGCGTGCGTGCTCGCCGAGCCGGCGCTCACCAACATCGGCATCGTCCTTCCCGATGCCCACTTCCACGATGAGTTACGCCGGCTCACTCGCGCCCACAACACATTGTTGGTGATCGACGAGACACACACGATCTGTGTCGGCCCCGGCGGCGCCACCGCAGCGTGGGGCCTGGAGCCTGACTTCTTCGTCATCGGCAAGACGATCGGTGGTGGCATGCCGGCGGCCGCCTTTGGCATGACCGCTGAGATCGCCGAACGGCTGGGGCCGATCATCGGGTCGAGTGCCGTCGATGCCAGCGGTGTCGGCGGCACGCTGACCGGTAACGCCCTCGCTGTTGCTGCGGTGCGGGCGACACTGAGCTCCTCGCTACGGGACGAGGACTTCGCCCACATGATCCCACTTGCCACCACCTGGGCCGCAGGCGTGCAGGCGACCATCGACCGTCACCGGCTGCCGTGGCACGTGCAGCAACTCGGCGCCCGCGCCGAATACTGGTTCTGCCCACCACCTCGCGACGGCGCCGCTGCCGCGGCCGCAGTCGACCACGAACTCGATGCCTTCATGCACCTCTGGGCGATCAACCGCGGCATCTTGCTGACACCGTTCCACAACATGGCCCTGATGTCACCGCATCACACGGCCGCAGATGTCGATGCCCACACTGCGGTGTTCGCCGAGGCCGTCGACGCATTGCTGTCATGAGACTCGACGACCAGGTCGCCATCGTCACGGGAGCAGGCAGTGCGGATGGCATCGGCTTCGCCTGCGCCAAGGCGTTGGCGGCCGACGGCGCCCACGTCGTGATCGCTTCGACCACCGACCGGATCGAGGATCGCGTCGCCGACCTGCAGTCTTCGGGATACGCAGCCAGCGGGTTCGTCGGTGACCTGATGATCGAAGGTGTCGCCGAGGCCCTGACAGAGACAGCGCTCGCGGTTGCCCACCGCATCGACATCTGCGTCAACAATGCAGGGATGATCGCCGTCGGAATCGAGCCGCACAGCCGGGCGACCACGGATGTGACCCCCGACGAGTGGAACGACAGCCTGCATCGCAACCTGACGACGTGTTTCCGCGTCACTCGCGCCTGCCTCGGGCCGATGAGCGAGCGCGGTTACGGGCGAATCGTCAACATCGCCTCGACGTCGGGACCGGTGCAGGCCTTCCTCGGCGATCCCGGATATCACGCCGCAAAGGCCGGGATCATCGGCCTCACTCGGGCCATCGCCCTCGAGGTGGCCGGCGCCGGGATCACGGTCAACGCCGTCTCACCCGGTTGGATCGCCACCGGAGCTCAACTCATCGGCGAGCACAATGCCGGCAGCTACACGCCCCTCGGGCGCAGCGGCACGCCCGACGAGGTTGCCGCCGCGGTCCGCTTTCTCGCCGATCCGACAGCGAGCTTCGTCACTGCCCAGCAGATCGTGGTCGACGGCGGCAACTCACTTCCCGAGGATCGCTCGTGGCGCCCGTAGCGCTGATCACCGGCGCCGCGGGTGGCATCGGCGGTGCCACCGTTGCCCGGTTCCGCGCCGGCGGATGGAAGGTGGCGGCGATCGACATCCAGACGATCGATCCGGCCGACGGAGTTCTGCCCGTCGTCGCCGACCTGAGCAACGTCGAGGACTGTCGCCGTGCAGTCACCGCAACGGTGCAGTGGGCCGCCCGACTGGACGCCGTTGTCAACGCCGCCGGCGTGTGGACCGAGGGTTCGAGCGCAGAGACCACCGAGGCCGAATGGGATCGGGTCGTCGACCTCAATCTCAAGGGCTTGTACTTCGTCTGCTCGGCGGCGATCCCGCACCTCACCGCCAGCCGCGGCTGCATCATCAACATGTCGTCTGACGCCGGGCTCCAGGGCAACGCCGGCGCGGCGGTGTACTGCGCGTCGAAAGGCGGCGTGACGAACCTCACCCGCGCCCTGGCGCTGGAACTGGCCCCGGCCGGCGTTCGGGTCAACGCCGTCTGCCCGGGCGACGTCGATTCGCCGATGCTGCGCGGCCAGGCCGCCGCCAGCGCCGAGCCCACGGCGTACCTCGACAAGCTGCTGCGCGGCTATCCGCAGGCCGCGGCGGCGCGGTTCATCGAGCCGGCGGAGATCGCCGAGTTGATCTGGTTCCTCGCTCAGCCATCGGCGGAGCCGATCACCGGCGCCAACATCTCGATCGACTTCGGGCTGTCGGCGGGAATCACATGAACAGCGACTCGACGCCGGCCATCCAGCTCGATGACACCGATCGACGACTCATCGAACGGCTGCAGCTCGACGGGCGGGCCAGCTACGCCGACCTCGCCCAATTTGTCAACCTCTCCCCCGCAGCCACCCGGCTACGGGTGCAACGCCTGCTCGACGGGGGTGTCGTCAAGGTCGTCGGGGTGACCGACCCGTTGGCCCTCGGCTATCCCGTCATGGCCGCTCTCGGCGTACGGGTCGAACGCAACGTCCGCGATGTCGCCGACCGCATCGCCGACATCGCCGGTGTGATCTACGTCGTGTTCACATCCGGCTCGTTCGACTTGCTGGTCGAGGTGCTGTGCGAGGATTCGACACGCCTGCTGACGGTGATCGACGACGAGGTGCGGGCCATCGACGGCGTGCGTAGCGTCGAGAGCTTCACCTACTTCGGGATCCACACCCACCGTTTCGTGTGGGGCGCCCGATAGGAAGGGGCCGGCGTCGCTACAGTGCCCCAGATGAGTCGGGCACAACATGCCTGGCGCGGCACATGCACACTGGCGATGGCTGCGGCACTGACGGTCGTCGCAGCGTGCGGTTCGAACACGCCAACGGCCGTCACACCGATTGAGCCGACCGCGCCGACCCCGACGACTCGCGCCGACCCCGTCGATGGCGCCCATCGCCGGATCGTCGACGCAACAGCGTGTACCGCGAGTCCTGCTGGTCGGTGACTCGACGCTGTCGGCCGTTGATCGGTACAACGGCTATCGCGCCCTCAACGGATTCGATTACACCTTCGACGCCGAGTCGTGCCGCACGCTGGGAGTCCCGTCGTGCGGCGATCCGCCTGTGCCTCCGAATGCCGTCGAGGCGATCGAGGCCGCGAGCGGCATGTACGACGACGTCGTGGTGATGGCCGGCTACGACGAGTGGTGGACCTCGTTCCCCAGGAGCTTCGACGCCGTTGTCGAAGCGGCACGCGCCAAAGGAGCTCGTCACATCATCTGGCTCACCTACCGCGAAGGGGTCAGGTACAAGTTGCCCAGCGGCGATCTCGCCGACGAAGCCTTCATCAAGAACAACCGGACGCTACGCGACAAGGTCGCCTCGGGAACTTTCCCCGACGTGCTGCTGGCACAGTGGTATCCGCACACCGCCCGCGACACCGGTTGGGTCAGCCGTGACGGCATCCATCTGACAGTGAAGGGTGCGTTGGGAGTGGCGGACTACATCTCCCGCTGGGTCGCTCATGCCGAGGGCCTCCCATGCCCGGCACCGCGAGAACCCGGCGGCGCGATCGAAGCGATCTGCCCGAACCCCGACACCCAACCACCGGTCGCCAACGTCACCCAGCTCTACGAAACATGACGCACAGGCCCTGAGATCCTGCAATCACAGTGGGGCGCGTTCCTCGGCTGCCTGCTGGGCGAAGAACGACACTGCCTTCGGATACTCGGGGATCTCGATCTCCCACGCTTCACCACGAACTCTTCCTGGTTCGACGCCGCGCACGATCAGCCCGTCGTGCGCGTTCGGCACCGGGTTGGGCGTACAGCGCACGGCATCGGCGGCGGCATAGACGGCGATGAACAACGTGCGTGGCTCGTCGGAGTTGTTCGGCGTCGAGCCATGCATCAAGCGAGTGTGCATCAGGCAGGCCGATCCCGCCGGGCCCGTCACCACGACAGCATCACGCTTGGCCCGGTCCTCGACCGCCTGGTCGACGGCGCCGGTGAAAACCCCGCCGTGCCACAGGCCGTGCAGCGGTCCGCGGTGCGACCCGTCCTCGACCTCCAACGGACCGTTCTCTTCGGTGACGTCATCGATGAACAACAACGCCGTGACCAGATCACAGTTGGAGTGAGGCGTGAAGCAGAAATCCTGATGCCAACGCACCTCCGTCGACGAACCCGGCTGCTTCGAGTTGATCTTGTTGTGATGATGCCGAACGTCGGGCCCGATCAGGTCAGCGACGGCATCGACGAGGCGACTGTTGGTGAGCACCTCGTAGTACGCCTCCGACACCTCCGACGGTGCCTGCACGCGGCGTAAGGCCGGCTTGTCATCGTTGTGGCCTGGTTGCAGATCGAACCGCGGGCGACCATCGATGGTCGTGCCGTACGCGGCATCATGGTTCCGGCTTTCGTCGACCCACACCGCCATCTGGGCGCGGAGCGCTACCAAGTGGTCCGGCGTGACCGCGTCCGTCAGGAACAGCCAACCCTTCTCGGCAAATCGCTCTCGGTCGGCCATCGTCAGCGTGGTCACGTCAGAAGACTACGGGGACGGCGACGAGGCCGGCTAGTGACCGCGTCAGCGGCAGAGCACCTGCCGTAGTGCGGCGGTCAGACGCTCGGTGGCGTCCGCCGGTTGCGACGCCGACCGCCAGGCCACGTAGCCGTCGGGTCGTACCAGCGACGCGCCGGAGGGGCCGATGCCATAGGTCGTCCAGAACGGCGTCGAGTGGTCGCCCAACAGATCGACGAGTTCGCTGCTCGTGGCACCGCGGTCGACCTTGTACGACCGCACGTTCACGCCGAGCTCGGCACCGGCAGCCTTGGCCGCTTCTGCCCAGCCGTCACCATCCGGGCCGGCCAACAACACGAACTCGCCGACGAACAGATCGAGCGTCGACAGCGTCGTGCCATCGCGGCTCAGCTCGACGTGCGGTGCCCGCGTTCCAGGCAGTCCGCGAGATTGACGCGGGTCGATGTCGATGCCGCCGTCGTCGACGTACCCGGCATCGGGAATCACCGCTGCCGAGCGGTATCGGTTGAACTCGACGTGCATGTCGGGTACCGCCTCGTGCATACCCTCTGTACCGAGGTCGGGGTCCGACCGCAACACGTACCGGTTGTAGGCCTGCTCGATGGCGAGCACACCGGCGGGCTGCCTCTCGCGGTCATAGGTGCCGACCAAACCCGGGCCGGCCGAACCGTCGACGCTCAGGGCGACCTTCCAGGCAAGGTTGTGGGCATCCTGCACCCCGGTGTTGCCGCCGAATCCGCCGGTCGGCGGCATCGTGTGGGCGGCGTCGCCGGCAAGGAGGATCCGCCCGCTCTGGAACGTGGTCGCTGCCTCGGCCACCGCACGCCATTTGTCGACGTCGAGCACCTCGACCTCCAAGTCCGGGTCACCGACCGCATCGCGCACCAACTGCACCGCCAGCTCGTCGGTGACCGTGTCGGCCACGAAGCGAGCCCCTGGCTGGTGGATGTCGCCGACGGTGAACACCACCAGGAATCCACCGAGGCCGGTCTTCTCCAAACGGAAGAACCCCCGTACCTGCGGGTTGTTGACGTAGATCACGCCGAGGTTCCTGCCGCGCAGCGCCGTCGAGCAGTCGGCACGGAAGTAGATCGTGATGCTGCGCGACAGCAATCCGTGACCGACCATCTTGATCCCGAGGCTTTCGCGGATCGGACTGCGGTTGCCGTCGCAGGCGACCAGGTATTCGGCGCGGATCAGGTGCTCGCTGCCGTCGTTGACGTTGCGGACGGTCGCGGTCACGCCGTCGTCGTCTTGTGTGAAGCCGACCAGCTCGGTCGAATACTGGAAGCGAGCGCCGAACTCGCGGGCCCGTTGCAGCAGGATCGGTTCGAGGACCTGTTGCGGCATGAACAGTCGCCGAGCCGGGCTGACGTCGGCGACGCCGTGGTTGATGTTGGGGATGTAGTTGGCGATCTCCCGGCCGGTCAACGTCTCGACCGCGTTGAGACCTCCATCGGGTTCGTACAGCTCCAGCGCTGCGGCGCGCACCCGATCCTCGATGCCGGCGACCCGCATCAGTTCGATGGTCCGCAGTTGGAAGTACCCAGCCCGGGGATGAATGGCAGTGCCGTGGTGCTTCTCCACCGACAGCACGTCGACGCCGTGCTGGGCGAGGAACATCGCCGTCGCCAGCCCGACGAGGCTTCCACCGACGACGAGGACGGGCACGTCGACACCTGCGGCAGCATCAGGCGGGGCACCACCAAGTTCTGGCATCGCTACGACCCCCGGAACGAACGTGAGTTACGTCTTCGTGATTGTGACACGGCCGGCGCCTACCGGCGCCAGTGATCCGGACGACGAGCCCAGGCCTCGGGATCGTCGAGCAACGCCGCAACGATCGGGGGCAGGGTGCCTGCGGCGAGGTCGGCGATCGTCACCTGCTCCATCACCGAACGCAGCGCGGCACGAACGGCGATCCACAGCTCCTTCGTCGGCGCGGCGACACCCGGTGGCCCGAACAGCTCCGGTGACAGGCCGTGCACGTCGGCCAGGGGCCCATCGATCACCCGGGCGATGTCGGCGACCGTGATCTGGGCCGCGGGGACCGCCAGCCAGTACCCACCGGCGTACCCCCTGCTGCTCGAGACCAGCTCGGCGCGACGAAGTTCGGCCAGTAGCTGGGCCAAGAAGCGCGACGGTATCGCCTGCCGCGCAGCGATCTCGTCAGCCTTCACCGGTCGACCCGTGGGGGTGGCAGCAGCCAGCTCGACCATCGCCCGCAGTGCGTAGTCGAGGCTGGCACTGACCCTCACGTGCTCATTGTGACGGATGTCCTTGACGAACGTTCACTTTTCCTACCATACTGCTGGGAAATATTCCCGACTAACTAGATCAACATTGTCGGGTTGGTTTCGACCGACCTGCGGAGGACCCCCCATGCAATCATCCCGTCGTTCCCGATTCAGCTCGGTGCGCCTGCTCGGCGTTGCCGTGATCGCCGCTGTCGGCCTCGCCGCCTGCGGTGACGACAGCGCTCCGTCGGCTGCCAGCACGGCCGGCACCACGCCGGCCGCGAGCGAAGCTGGGGCGACTCCTACCGACGCGAGCAGTCCCGCCGCTGCATCCACCGACGAGCTCCCGTCGGCAGAACTGTCGCTGGTGGCCTACTCCACGCCGCAGCAGGCCTACGAGCAGATCATCGAGGCCTTCAACGCCACGACCCAGGGCAAGAACATCACATTCACCAAGTCGTTCGGCGCCTCCGGGGATCAGAGCCGGGCTGTCGTCGCCGGGCTCGAAGCCGACTACGTCGCCTTCTCCCTGGAGCCCGACGTGACCAGGCTCGTCAAGGAGGGCCTGGTCGCCGAGGATTGGAACACAGACGCCTACGAAGGCAACGTGACCGACTCGGTCGTCGTGCTGGTCGTGCGCAAGGGCAACCCGAAGAACATCACTGGTTGGGCCGATCTCACCAAGCCGGGTGTCGAGGTGATCACGCCCAACCCGTTCACTTCGGGCGGCGCGCGGTGGAACGTGATGGCCGCGTACGGCCAGATCATCAAAGGTGGCGGCACCGAGGCCGATGGCATCGCCTACCTGAATGCCCTGTTCAAGAACGTACCGGTACAAGACGACAGCGCGCGCAAGTCGCTGCAGACGTTCACGTCGGGCAAAGGTGACGTGCTGCTCGCCTACGAGAACGAGGCGATCTTCGCCCAGCAGAACGGTCAGGAGATCGACTACATCGTGCCCGACTCGACGATCCTGATCGAGAACCCGGCTGCGATCACCTCGTCGACGAAGTACCCCGAGCAGGCCAAGGCGTTCCTCGACTTCGTGCGCAGCCCTGAGGCCCAGACGATCTTCGCCGCAAACGGGTACCGCCCGGTCATCGACGGGGTCGAGAGCCCGTACGACTTCCCCACGCCCACCCGTCTGTTCACCATCGCCGACTTCGGCGGCTGGAGCGACGTGACGAAGAAGTTCTTCGATCCGAAGGGCAGCATCATGTCGGACGTCGAGTCGAACATCGGGGTGTCCGTTGGCTGAGGCCACGGCGACGCTGCGCCGACCGGATCCTCCACCGATCTTCGGGAGGCGCAGCGGCCTCGGCGCGCTCAACACCGGCACGATGTTCGGGGTCGGCCTGGCCACCTTGTGGCTCAGCCTGCTCGTGCTCATCCCGCTCGGTGCTGTCGTGTGGCGCGGACAGAGTGATGGCTTCGCCGCATTCTGGGATGCTGTGACCACGCCGGAAGCGCTGGCCGCGATTCGTCTCACGGTCGTCTGCGCGCTGCTCGTCGCCTTCGTCAACGCTGTCATCGGCACGCTGATCGCCTGGGTGCTGGTGCGCGATGACTTCCGTGGCAAGCGCGTCGTCGAGGCGCTGATCGACTTGCCGTTCGCGCTGCCGACGATCGTCGCCGGTTTGGTGCTGCTCACGCTCTACGGCGTCGACAGCCCGGTCGGGCTCGAGCTGGCGTACACCCGCGCCGGCGTGGTCGTCGCCCTGCTCTTCGTGACGCTGCCGTTCGTCGTCCGCACGGTGCAACCCGTGCTGCTCGAGCTCGACGGCGAGATGGAACAGGCCGCGGCCTCACTCGGCGCCGGCC
The DNA here is from genome assembly GCA_963773085.1 of Ilumatobacteraceae bacterium. GTDB lineage: Bacteria > Actinomycetota > Acidimicrobiia > Acidimicrobiales > Ilumatobacteraceae > JAENVT01. The sequence continues at coordinate 99,669 of CAVYZS010000014.1, forward strand.
GCCTCACGACGTTCCGCCGGATCGTGTTGCCGAACCTGATACCGGCAATTTCGGCCGGCACTGCCCTGGCCTTTGCCCGGGCCATCAGCGAGTTCGGATCGACCGTGCTGATCTCGGGCAACCTGCCGTTCAAGACGCAAGTCGCGTCCGTGCACATCTTTGCGCAGGTCGAGACCGACAACACCGTGGGCGCGGCCGCGGTCGCAACGGTGCTCTTGGTCATCGCCCTGGTCGTGCTGATCGGTCTCGACCTCCTGCAGCGGTGGGCGGCGCGACATGCCTGACAACACCGGTGCGTCGAAGTACGTGCTGCGATTCGTGGCGCTCACCTACATCACGCTGCTCGTCGGGATTCCGGTCGGCTCTGATCTTCTGGCGTACCTTCGAGAACGGTATCCGTCCGGTGCTGGAGTCGCTGACCGACCCGTCGGTCCTGCACGCGTTTCGCGTCACGGCGATCGTCGCGTTCTGGGCGGTGCTGTTGAACACGATCTTCGGGGTCGGCGTGGCCATCCTGCTCGTCCGCCACCAATTCCCCGGCCGACGTCTGTTGAACCTGCTGATCGACCTTCCGCTCGCCGTGTCGCCCGTCGTCGTCGGTCTCGCCCTGATCCTGGTGTACGGCCGGTTCGCGCCGATCGGTGGCTGGCTCGACGACCGCGGCATCAGGGTGATCTTCGCCTACCCCGGAATGGTGCTGGCCACCGTGTTCGTCTCGCTGCCACTCGTCGTCAGGGAGGTGGCGCCGGTGCTCGAGGAGATCGGGATCGAACAGGAGCAGGCGGCCTGGACCCTGGGCGCGAACCAGGTGCAGACCTTCCGCAGAGTGACGCTGCCGGCGATCCGATGGGCGCTGGCCTACGGGGTCGTGCTGACCCTGGCCCGATCGCTCGGAGAATACGGAGCAGTGGCGGTCGTGTCCGGCCGACTGATCGACAAGACCCAGACTGCGACACTGGTCGTCGAGGAGCGCTTTCAGAACTTCGACCAGGCCACGGCGTACGCGGTCTCGATCACGCTCGCCATCGTCGCCATCTTCACCCTCATCTTGATCAATGTGCTGAAACCGAAGGAACACACCTGATGGGCATCCGCGTCCACAACGTCGTCAAGCGCTTCGGCGACTTCGTCGCCCTCAACGATGTCTCCGTCGACATACCAACCGGTTCACTGACTGCCCTGCTCGGTCCGAGCGGTGGTGGCAAGTCGACCCTGCTGCGGATCATCGCCGGTCTCGAACAACCCGACAGCGGTTCGATCGAGATCGCCGGCGAAGACTCGACGTCGTTGCCACCACAGCAACGCAACGTCGGCTTCGTCTTCCAGCACTACGCCGCGTTCAAGCACATGACCGTGCGCGGCAACGTGGCCTTCGGTCTCGAGATCCGCAAGCGACCCAAGCGAGAGGTCCAGGCGCGAGTCGACGAACTGCTCGCCCTCGTTCACCTCACGCAGTTCGCCGATCGATACCCCTCACAGCTGTCGGGTGGGCAACGGCAACGCATGGCCCTGGCGCGCGCACTCGCCGTCGAACCACAGGTCATGTTGCTCGACGAACCGTTCGGCGCGCTCGATGCGAAGGTACGCAAGGAGCTGCGCGACTGGCTGCGCCGGCTGCACGACGAGGTCCACGTCACCACTGTCTTCGTCACCCACGATCAGGAAGAAGCGATGGAGGTGGCCGACGAGATCGTCGTGATCAACAACGGTTCCATCGAGCAGATCGGTACGCCCGACCAGCTGTACGACCAACCGGTCAACGACTTCGTCATGAGCTTCCTCGGGCCGGTCACCAAGCTCGGCAGCGCTGCGGTCCGCCCACACGACATCGAGATCCTGACCCACAGCGAGCCCGGATCCGTACCCGCAACCGTGGTCCGGCTGGTGCGTCTCGGTTTCGAGGTACGCGTCGACGCAATCACCGCCGGTCAGGAGGTCTGGGTGCAGATCACCCGAGGCGAAGCCGATCGGCTCGAACTGACGCCAGGCAGCGAGGTGTACCTGCGGCCGGTCGCCGACCGTGCAGCGGTCGCCTTCGCCGCCCACTGACAGCCGACCCAGGACGATACCCAGGACATCAGGAGGGAGACCCGATGCAAGTTGCCGAAGCCGTCACCGCCGAAGTGAGGGATGTCGACGGTTGGAAGGCGCGCGCCGTGCAACGTGCCCTTCATCCATCCGGCCCCGAGGACGGACCGGTGTTCGCGGACGTCCTCACGGCGATTGCCTCCGTCTTCAACCGGGGCAACGCAGTGGCAACCAGCGTTCACGTGTACTCGCCTCCGCTCAGCTCGATGATCTACTACGACCACGCCGATGGCGAACTCGTGGCCGTGGCGGAGGACGCCGGCACGCTGGGACTGACGTGTAGGTGAGTTGGCGATCGAGCCAGTCGGGGTGCACTACGGTTTCGACGCATTGATACACGGAGGGTCCGACGATGGCCGAGTTCGCTGAGGTGATGTTATGAGCGGTGGATCGCATCGTCTTCCAATCATGGAGGGCATCCTGCCCATCGAGAAGAAGCGGATCCCCACCGAGGTCGTGGCCGGTATCACGCTCGCCGCGTTGGCGATTCCCGAGGTCATGGGCTACGCCACCATCGCCGGCATGCCGGTGGTCACCGGCCTGTACACCCTCGTGCTTCCGTGCGTGGTGTTCGCGTTCCTGGGTTCGTCGCGGCACCTCGTCGTCGGTGCCGACTCCGCCACGGCGGCCGTGATGGCGGCGGCGCTGGCGGGAATGGCGGCCAGCGGTTCGACCGAGTACATCGCCCTCGCCGGCATGCTCGCCATCATGGCCGGTGCCCTGCTGATCTTGGCACGAGTGATCAAGCTCGGCTTCATCGCCAACTTCCTCTCGCGAACCGTGCTCGTCGGGTTCCTCACCGGTGTGGGCATCCAGGTGGCCATCGGTCAACTCGCCGGGATGATCGGTGTCCCCACGCCCAAGGGCGGCAGCCTCAAGAAGCTGTGGGGCACCATCAAGGACATCCCCGACACCAGCGTGACGACGTTGTGCGTCTCCGCTGTCGGTGATCGCGATCATCCTCGGTGCAAGAAGTTCGCCCCGAAGGTGCCCGGGGCGCTCATCGCGGTCGTCGGCTCGATGGTGGTCAGCAAGGCGGCCGATCTCGCGGCTCACGGTGTTTCCACCCTCGGCACGGTGCCGGGTGGCCTTCCCAACTTCGGCTTCCCCAAGGGCGTCACGCTCAGCGAGGTCGGCGAACTGGTGCCAACCGCCATCTCCATCCTCGTGCTCATCCTGGCCCAGAGCGCGGCCACATCGCGCGCCTACGCGGCAAAGTACAACGAGCCGTTCAACGAGAACACCGACCTCGTCGGTCTCGGCCTGGCCAGCGTGTCGGCCGGCTTCTCGGGCACGTTCCCGGTCAACGGCAGCCCCACCAAGACCCAGATGGTCGACGGCGCCGGTGGCCGCAGCGAGCTCGCCCAGGTCGCCACCGGTGCCATCACCGTCATCGTCTTGCTGTTCCTCACCAAGCCACTGCAGTACATGCCGAATGCCGTGCTCGCTTCCGTCGTGTTCCTCATCGGGGTCGAGCTCGTCGACATCCCGGGGATGCGCAAGATCCTCCGGCTGCGGCCCGACGAGTTCGTCGTGGCGCTGGTGACCGCACTCACGGTCGTGCTGATCGGCGTCGAGCAGGGCATCGTCCTGGCCATCGTGGCCTCGGTCATCTCCCACCTGCGCCGGTCGTACCACCCGAACAACAACATGCTCGACGGTCGATGGCCTTCGTACACGCATGGTCCCGGTGTCGCTGACCACCCGCTCGCTGCCGGGGTTGATCGTGTACCGGTTCAACGCGTCGCTGTACTACGCCAACGCGAACTACTTCCAGGAGGAAGTGACGTCCCTGCTGGAGAGCAAGGATCCACAACCCGTACGCACGTTCTGCATCGCCGCCGAAGGCATCGACGACGTCGACTACTCCGCAGCAGAGACGATCCGCCAGATCCACGACACCGCCGTCGAGCAGGGTGTGACCATCCTGTTCGCCGAGCTGCAGCCATCGGTGATCGAGGAGTTCCGCCGCCTCGGGCTGGTCGAGCTGTTCGGCGAATCGGCGTTCTACGACAGCATCGTCGATGTCGTCGCGGCGCACCGGGCTTAGGGTGAATGGCGTAACCTTCAACACGTGGCACGTCGTGTCTGGGGGCTTTGGTTGGTGGGGGTCGTCTGTATGGTCACGTGCTGCGGCGGTGGTTCATCGTCGAACAATCCCGACGCGGTTCAGGTCAAGATGGAGGATTTCCTGCTGCACGTCTCGACGACAACGGCGCCGTCGGGCGCGATCACGCTGCACCTCGAGAACGACGGGCCTTCCACACACGAGCTCATTGTCGATCGGACAGACCTTCCCGCGGACCAGCTTCCGCTGAGGGCCGACGGTCTTTCGGTCGCGGAGGATTCACCCTTGTTGACGCGGATCAAGGCGGTCGAGGTCCTGGAAGCAGGCGACAGCACGAACATGGAACTCGACCTTTCACCCGGCCACTACGTCCTCTACTGCAACCTCGAGGGCCACTACCTGGGGCAGATGCATGCAACGTTCGACGTCCACTGAACCGAAGGGCGAGGCGCCCCGCAGTCCACGGTGGCAGCGTGGCCGAGCGTTCCTGTCGGTCGCCAAGCGCGACCGGGGCATTCGTGATCACCATCGCAGTGTTCCTCGTCCTCATCGCATCGATGGTGGGCTACAACGTGGCAACGACCGCCAATCAGCGCGACACAGCACTGATCGTCAACATCACGGCGCGGCAACGCACGCTCGTCGAGCGGTACATCAAGGATGTGTTGTTGACGCTGCAGGGCATCCAGGCAGACCCCGGACCGAGCCGCGAGGTGTTGGTCAGCACTGCGACGGTCCTGCTGGACGGTGGCGATGTGGCCGCGCCGCAGGGAAGCACCGACGCCACTGTGACGATCTCCGCCGTCGAGGAGCCAGGGGTTCGGCGCCAACTCGAGCACGCCCGGGAGCTGATCTTCGAGCTCACGACGACCGGCGATCGTGTGCTCGCCGCCGGGCAGGAATCGCCGACCTATGCGGCAGATGTGCGCCAGATGCGCGTTCTTGCGGCCCAGCTCTCGAGCGTCACGGGAGACGCCGCCGGCGGGGTCACGAGAAACGCACGCGATGCGCTCACGAACCTGGTACGCGTGGAAGTGATCCTCGGGTTGTTCAGCGCGGCGGCCGCGGTCGCGATGGGATTGCTGCTGCGCCGGGCAGGCGCTCGGCAATCGGCACGCTTCCGTTCACTCGTGCACAACTCGGTGGACCTCATCACCGTGATCGACGGGCGGGGCAGAGTGAGGTACCAGAGCCCGTCCTCCGAGCGGGTGCTCGGCTTCCCGCCGAGCGAGATCGTCGGCACACCATTCGTCGCCATGGTGCACCCGGATGAGCGAGCGGATGTCACGGCAATCGTGACCGGCGAGTCCATCGAGCCGGGTGAGACCGCGACGGTGCGTTTCGCACTCTGGACGCGGGACGGCACTTGGCGGTCGGTGGAGGGCTCGATCACGGATCTGACGCGTGACCGGTCGGTGAACGGCTTGGTCGTCAACGTGCACGACGTCACCGAGCGGGACGAGGCTGCCGTCGCAATTGGCCGCCGCTCGCGACAATGCGATGGAAGCATCCAGAATGAAATCGCAGTTCCTGGCGTCGATGAGTCACGAGATCCGTACGCCGATGAACGCAGTGATCGGACTCTCCGAACTGCTGCTCGACACCGCCCTCACGGCCGAACAGAGGGAGTACACCCTCGGGGTGCAGCGGGCTGGTGAAGGTCTGCTGACGATCATCGACGAGATTCTCGACTTCTCCAAGGTCGAGGCTGGTCGCGTTCAGCTCGAGAGCGTTGGCTTCGATCTCGCCGAACTCGTCGACGAGGTCGCCAACCTGCTCGGCGATGTCGCCAACGCCAAAGGCATCGAACTGCTGGCGCACTGTTCTGCAGGCCTTCCAACGGGTGTTCGCGGCGATCCAACCCGTCTGCGACAGATCTTGGTGAACCTCACCTCGAATGCCGTCAAGTTCACCCAGGACGGTGAGGTGGTCATCCACGCCGAGGCGGATGGGCCGGCCGAGCAGCGAGATGGCGCTGACCTCATGCCTGTCCGTTTCGAAGTCCGCGACACCGGCATCGGCATGTCCGAAACGGCCAAGCAGTTCATCTTCGATCCGTTCTCACAGGCCGACGCGTCGACCACGCGGCGGTTCGGGGGGACCGGGCTCGGTCTCGCCATCGTCAAGCAACTCGTCGAACTGATGGGTGGAGAGGTGAGCGTCGAGAGCAAGCCCGGAGTTGGCAGTACGTTCACGTTCGTCGTCCCGCTCGAGCTCTATCCACTCGCCCAGGCCGTCATGCCCATCCCTACGCTCACCGGATTACACGCTTTGGTGGTCGATGACAACGCAACGAATCGGCTCATCCTCACCGAACAGCTGCGGTCATGGGGAATGCGCGCCGAGGAGGCCGACGATGGTCCGACCGCGATCGTCCGAGCGCGCTCCGTGGCCGTACGTGGCGATGCATTCGACGTTGCTGTGCTCGACTTGAACATGCCCGAGATGGACGGGCTCGAGGTGGCACGCGTGCTGCGGGAAGACCCGTCCACCGCGGGAGCCCGGCTGTTCCTGCTGAGCTCGTCGGGGCGCGTCAAGCCAGACGTCGCAACTGCTGTCGGACTTGCGGGTTCCCTCACGAAGCCCGTCCGCAAGTCTGATCTGTACAACTGCCTTGTCGACGGGTTCGCGGCCGAGGTCGACGACAGCTCGCCTTCGGCGGAACCAAGCGCTCCGCCTCCGACGAGTCCGCCCGTCGATGGCGAGCGAGGCTCTGTGCTGCTCGTCGAGGACAACGCGACGAACCGTCTCGTGGCTTCTCGCATCGTCGAGAGGCTCGGATACTCGGTCGAGATGGCCAGAACGGCCGCGAGGCTCTCGAGATGGTCACCGAGGCCAGCACCGGCCCGTCCAAGAAGACCTACGCGGTGATCTTCATGGATTGCCAGATGCCGGTCATGGACGGCTATGAAGCGACGCAAGCGATCCGTGCTCTCGAAGGAGACGATCGCCACACACCGATCATCGCCATGACCGCGGCGGCGATGGAAGGCGACCGGAACGCGTGCATCGCCGCGGGTATGGACGACTACCTCGCCAAGCCGATTCGGTCCGAGCTCGTCCGGGCCGCGTTGGCCAGATGGGCGCCTGAAACCATCACCGCCTCCGGCGACGAACCACCGGCGGCCACCGATGACGTGATCGACGTCGCGCGTCTCGAACTGTTGATTCGGCTCGATCGCGGGGGTGCGCGATCTCCTCACCGAGGTGTTGAATCAGTACCTCGAAGATACATCGGCCCGGTTGATGTCGCTTCACGAGGCGTTGGCCCAACAGGACCTGACGACCGTTTCAGAAGTGGCCCACTCAACTCGGGGCGCCAGCGCCAATGTCGGAGCGACGATGATGGCCGCTCTGTGCGCGAGGGTCGAAGATCTCGCCAGAAAGGGAGACGTGGAAGGGTGCGCGGCACTGGCGACCGTCGTCGATGGCGAGTTCGAACGAGTGCAGCGGGCACTCACGGCTGCCCTCGACAAGGCCGTGGGAGGCACACTTCGATGAGCGCGTCGGCACACATCCTCGTGATCGATGACGACCGCACCAATCGACTGATCCTGGCCCGCGCGCTCGAGGAGGAGCAATTCACGGTCGAGACAGCCGAGGATGCGCTCCGTGCGATTCGCATCCTGCACGCGTCGCCCACCGACTTCGATCTGATCCTGCTCGATGTGATCATGCCGGACATGGACGGGTACGACCTCCTGCGCTACCTCAAGGCTGATCCGGCCCTCTCGCGGATACCTGTCGTGATGGTGTCGGCGCTCGACGACATCGCCAGTGTCGTGCGCTGCCTCGAGCTCGGCGCCGACGACTATCTCACGAAGCCCTTCGACCCTGTCCTGCTGCGGGCGAGGATGAACGCGTCCCTGGCGAAGAAGCGACTCAGTGACGTCGAGCACCGATATGCACGAGTCTTGGAGGAGGAGGAGGCGCGTAGCGAACGGCTCCTGCATCACATCCTGCCGGCACACATCGCCACCCGTCTCAAGGCAGGAGAGCGCGTCATCGCCGATGACTTCGACGATGTCACCGTCCTCTTCGCCGATCTGGTCGGCTTCACCGGAATGGCCGCGCAGATGACACCACAGGACGTCGTAGCGCTGCTCAACGAGATCTTCTCGTCGTTCGACAAGTTGGCTCACCAGTACAGCCTGGAGAAGATCAAGACGATCGGTGATGCATATCTTGTCGTGGGTGGGCTCCTCGATTCAACGGGTGATCACCTCGTTGCGTCCGCCCAGATGGCACTCGGGATGCTCGACGCCATCGCGACCATTGGCAACGGCAATCTCACGCTGCGGATCGGCATGCACGCCGGCCCCGTGACCGCCGGCGTGATCGGCGAGCACAAGTTCGCCTACGACTTGTGGGGCGACACGGTGAACATCGCCAGCAGGCTGGAGTCACACGGTGCGGCAGGAAAAGTTCATGTCAGTGACACCGTCAAAGCACGGCTGGATCCTTCGTTTTGGTTCGAGGAGCGCGGAGAGATCGACCTCAAGGGTCGCGGCCACGTGACGACCTTCTTCCTGACGAACGAGAGGTGACTTCACCGCTGCGCAAGGAGGTCACGGCGGATCGAAGATGCTTGGCTCGAGATCATCTCCGCCGATGATTCGAGCGATGCGAAATCCGCCATAGATCGAGGGCAGGAAGCCGACGCCGTTGCAGCCGAGGTTGTACATCAGGATCGGGTTCCGCGGCTCACATCCGATCAGGCGAACCCTGGATTCGGTGTAGGCCATCATCCCGTGCCACGCATAGTCGTAGTCCAACCCCTTTCCTCTGGTGGAGTCGACGATCGGCAAGATGTCGTTGTCGATCTCTTCGATCACTTCAACCGGGAAATCCGCGTCGGGGTTGTAGGCGTGACGGTCGTCGAGTTCGGACTCCGGCCCGCCGATACACGTCAGCGTGGCCGCGCCGTCTGGCCGGTCGTACGGTCGTCGGGTCACATAGACATATGGTGTTGCTTGGCCGATGATTTCGTTGCGGATGTAGCTGATCGAGTTGGCTCGGCGCTCAGTCGGCTCGACGAACCCCGCCATGTATCCGACGGTGCCGGTGACGCGGTGATGCATATGAGCGCCGATGTTCCTGCCGACGAGGTTGTCCACGACATGATCGACGAACCCGTTTGTGCACATCACAACCCGCTCCGCTGTCACTCGATGCTCGCCGACATCGATCGAGGCGGTGGTGGAATCGAGCGCGATGTGGCGGACTGACGTGTGGTCGACATATCGGAAGCGATCGTGAAACCGCGATTCGAGGTACTTCAAGATCTGTTCGATCAGAAGCGCGCCGTTGATGCATCCATTCACATCGGACATGACAGCGCAGTATCGATCGTCGGTGGTGCACAGGAGTTCGCGAACATGCGCCGACGAGACGACCTCGTACAGGTGTGAATATTCCGACGGGATCTCGCCGAGAAACTCGGCATCCTCGGAGACAACACAGGACGCGACGCGAAGTCCGCCGCGATGACGTAGAGCGCTTTCCCGCAGGTGGACAGTCAGATGGTTCAGGGCGAACATGCCGAGGTGCCCTGTGAAACGATCGATGCGGACTTGTGCGCCCGACTCGTCGACGATCAGGTCGAGGAGCTCCCATGAATCGTCGATTGCACGTTGGGCAGCGATCGCCTTGGCGAACCCGTACGCGTCGACGAGATCGAACAATGGACGCTCGAAGTACGTGGACAGTTGTCCCGCGTTGTGGCCGGTTGCCCCTCGCCCGGCCCGATCTCGTTCGATCAACAGCACCCGCCTGTCCGTATCGCGTAGCAGGAAGAAGACTGTTGCGACCCCTGCGATTCCCGCTCCTACGACCGCCACGTCTGTGTTCACATCAGTATCGAGAGGTCGTGGTGGGAGGTCGGGCTCGAGCTGGTCGATCCAAGGTGAGCGGCTCGGAATCCTGTCGGTCATCGCGGCGAGACTAGAAGATTCGCGCTGGCAGATCGACTGGAGTCAGCCGGGTTGTCGGGCGCGATTTCGGTATGCTGGCGCTTCCCATCTTCAGCGTTCCCTTCGCTCGTGGCGAGCCCAGTTCCGGATCTGCACCCGTGAGCCTGGTCGGGTGCAATCTCGCCGATTGCGCTGAGTCTCCGCCGAGGTGGGCAGCTCCCAGTAGCGTCTCGATCATGAGCACATCGAATTCGAGACCTGACGGGCTGCGACGGTTGGCGGCGATCGGGGCGCTCGTGCTCGTGGTGGCTGTTGTGGTGGCCACGCTGGTACGTGTGGTAGGCGACCCGTTGCGGGTCGTCGTCGAGCTGTTGCTCCTGGTCGTGTTCCTGGCGGGTGGCTGGTTCGCGCTGACCAGGACAGGGGCCGAACGGGTGACCGCTGTCGTGGTGGCGGTCGCGGCCGTTGTCGGGTTGATCGCCACCGTTGCCGGCGGCGAGGGCCATCCCTTCGTCTCGTTGGGCGTCCGGGTCGTCGGCCTGGGCATCGCCGTGTCGCTGGCGGACTACGCACTCGGCGTCACGGCAGGCGCACTGGCGCGGAGCGAGACCCCTGGCACGCCGGTGCCCGCGGCCGCCCGTGGCGTGCTGTTCATGAACCTCAAGTCAGGCGGTGGCAAGGCCGAGCGGTTCCATCTCGTTGACGAGTGCAAGCGGCGCGGCATCCAGGCGGTCGTGCTGGCGGCGGGGATGGATTGGCTCCAGACCGTGCGAGACGTGGCCGCCAGCGGCGTGGACGTGCTCGGCATGGCCGGAGGCGACGGCTCACAGGCCATGGTCGGCACGGTGGCCGCCGAGCTCGGCCTGCCGATGGTCGTCGTGCCCGCCGGTACCCGCAACCACCTGGCATTGGACCTCGGTCTGGACCGCGCCGACGTCGTCGGCGCGCTCGACGCCTACGGGGACGCCGTGGAACGCACGATGGATCTGGCCGATCTGAACGGGCACGTGTTCGTGAACAACGTGTCGCTTGGGTTGTACGCGGCGATCGTGCGCTCGCCCGCGTACCGCGACGCCAAGGTGGACACGACCCTGGCGACCCTTCCGCAGGTGCTGGGACCGGGCACCGAACCCTTCGACCTCCGCTTCACCGGGCCCGACGGCGTGGAGCACCGGGCCGCGCACGTGGTCCAGATATCAAACAACCCGTACGGCAAGGGGGTGGGGAGCCGCCCCCGCCTCGACACCCACCTGCTCGGCATCGACGCGCTCGTGCTGGACAAAGCGCGCCGGGGTCCAGCGGCCTTCCTGGCCGCCGTCGCTGCGGGCCACCCGGAACGCTTCGAGGGGCTCACGTCATGGACGACACCAACGTTCGAGGTCACCTCGAACAACCCGATCGACATCGGGCTCGACGGCGAGGCCCTCGTCATGGAGCCGCCCCTGCGGTTCTCCATCCGCCCCACTCCAGTGCGGGTGCGGCTCCCGAAGCACGCCATCGGCTACTCACCGGCCGCTCGCAAGCTCGGCTGGAAGGAAGGGGCCCGCCAACTGTGGCAAGTCATCCTCGGGCACCCCGCCCGCTTCGACACCTGAGCGGTCCGTTCAGCCGTTCACTGATCGGTTCCTGCTCGTCTGAGATGGCATTGTGTACCTGCGGCCGCCGCCGTATGGGCAAGGGTCGTTGCGCCCGGGCAGGGTCGAAGCACGAAGCGGAATCTGAGCGGCATCACCACCCGACCGCGCCGTCGTGCGGGTCAAGCGACAATTTGATCTCAGGCAGTCCGGCGCCAGGGGGATGCGCTTTCGCTCGACCCGTGAAAGAGTAACAGTCGGCCCGCGCGGGGCCGATCCCTACGAGTGCCATATGGAGGCTCAGATGACTGCAGTAGAACCCGAACTCATCGAAGAGATGTTCGTCCAAGTTGCGCGGGGCGCGGTGAGCGCCGGCGGTGTCCTCAAGTTGACTGGTCTGGCGCCAACAACCCTGTACTTTTCGGATCGCCCGGAGCGGGTCGTCGGGCACATGACGACTGCTCAGTTCGTCGATCAGTGGGCGGTCGGCGACAACAGCTTCGCGTCAGATCCGCCCAACGCTGTGCTGTCGTTCATGGACGATGGCGGGGACATACCCGATGACTGCGTGGTGGTGCTACGGGATCCACAGGTCGACGGGGACTCGATGTCATATGCGATCGAGGTCCTCGATGGTGCCGTTCCGGAGTCGACGGGCCCGTGCACGTTGTTCATCGATCCGCTCGGTCGCCCACTCTCCCCAGTGTCGGTCGCGGGGATGCACCGTCGTGATCGGCGCCGCGATCGGCGCCGCTGACGCAGCCGTTGTGGTACGAGGCGCGGTGTGTCACGGAGCACCCTCCTCGGGGAGAAGGCTTCTCTGGTCGAGGACATACAGGATGATGAAACCGGGCAGCACGATGAGTACGGCCCCGATCGCAGCGGCCAAGATGGCGCCGAGGGTGCCACTTGGCGCGGCGGCGTCGGCAACTTTCAGACTGGTCGGGAGGATGTACGGCCACTGGGCCACGCCCCAGCCGATCACGACGCTGGCCACCGCGCCGACCGCGAGCGGGCGGGCCCCGCGCGGGGCGTCACGAACAAGCAGGACGAGCGATCCGATGCCGCAGATCGTCGAGAGGATCACGAGCGGCAGCGCCCTCGACGTGAGGCCGTCGAACAGATAGGTGGCGTCGGACCGCAAGACGAAGATGCCGACGAACGCGACGACGCCGGTCGCGATAGCGGCTGCGATGGCTCGACGTCGGAAGTAGTGACCCATCACCGGGTCGTCGAGTCGGCGAGAGTCGCGGACGAGGTAGACAGCTGCGAGGTACGCACACACCGCGACGGCCAGCAGCCCGCCGATGATCGATGTCGGGTTGACCCAACTCGTCCACTGATCGCCTGCCTTTCCGCCGGCAGGAACTCGACCCGAGGCAATCGCGCCGGCAACGGCGCCGAAGCAGTACGGAACGAGCACCGACGAGAGGGCGAAGGCGGCTCCGAAGTTGCGGCGGTCACGCGTGCGAAAGACAGTCTTGCGGAACGCGAAGCTCGAGCCGCGTAACACGATGCCGAGTGCAGCCAGCGCGAGCGGCACGAACAGGGTCAGTGTGATCGATGCGTACGCCTCGGAGAAACCGGTCCACAAGACGACGAAGCAGAAGATCAGCCACACGTGGTTGGCCTCCCACACCGGTCCGATCGAGTGATCGATCACCTCCCGCGGACGCTCGCCCCGCGTCGCACCCCCAGCGACGAGATCCCAGAATCCGGCACCGAAATCGGCACCCCCGAAAATGGCGTACGCCGCGATCGCAACCATCAGCAGCATGGCGACGGCGTTGGTCATGGGACAGTCATCGGATCACGCTCAGTGCTGCCATCAGGCAGCGGCCCGCTGGGTCCGTAGGGGACATCGTCGTCGGATTCACCGCGCTCGCGGAACCGTTTGCTCATCCTGCGGAGGATCAACACGGTCGTGATGCCGAGGCCGATGTACAGCACGGCGACGATCACGGACATGATCCACACGCCCGTGTTGGCGGTGGCGGCGTCTTCGACCTTCATCAGGTTGTACACGATCCAGGGTTGTCGTCCGACCTCGCTCAGCGTCCAGCCGGCCTCCAAGGAGAGCACGGCGGCGATCCCGGACATCGAGGCCAAGCGGAGGAACCATCGACTCTTGGGCATGTCGCGACGGAACAGCCACGTCACGCCGTACCACCCGGCCAGTAGGACCAGCATCGTGCCGAGTCCGATCATGATGTCCCACGACAGGTGAACGATGTTGACCTGCGAAACAGTCGGGCGGGAGTCGACTGGAAAGCTGTCGAGGCCTTGGATCACGGTGCTCGTGCCGTCGCTCGGGTCGGAGAGGATCGATGCCAAGCCGGGGATCTCGATGCCACCCGTGACCGTGCCGTTCGAGTTGAGGTGCCCGAAGAGCGTCTCCGGGGCATCGCTCTCCGTTTGCGGCAGCAGTTCGATCGCCGCGAACTTCGTCGGCTGGTTGTTGAACACCCATCTGGCCAGCGAATCGCCGACTGCCATCTGGATCGGTATGGCAATCGCTCCGACGGTGAATGCGATCAGGAAGCCGAGACGGTGGTAACGGTCGCGCCGGCCCTTCAACATCGCGTACACGTAGACGGACACGACGAGGAAACCGCCGACAACATATGCAGCCAGGACCATGTGGGCGGCCATCAGCGGCATCGCGTCGTTGAAGATCACCTCGACGGGATCGACGTCGACGACCTTTCCCGACGAGTCGAGTGTGACCCCTTGAGGCGAGTTCATCCAGGCGTTGGCAGCGACTACGGAGACGCTGCCGAGGATTCCCGTGATGACGACAGGCACACCCGTCCAGAAGTGCGTCCACGGTTTGAGCCGCCGCCACCCGAAGATGTAGATGGCCACGAAGATGGCCTCGGTGAAGAAGAACAGCCCTTCGAAGGCGAACGGCACACCGAACGCCTCGCCCCACTGTCCCATGAACGTCGGCCACAACAGCCCGAACTCGAAGGTCAGCACGGTGCCGGTGACGGCGCCGACCGCGAACGTGACCGCCATGTACTTCGACCATCGCTGCGCCAGTTCGAGCGCGTCGGCATCGGCATGTTTGACCCCGCGGTAGTTGGCGATCAATGCCATCGCCGCCCATGACACGCCGAGTGGCACGAGGATGATGTGGAACGCCAACGTGAACGCCATCTGGCCCCGCGCCCACGGCACCGGATTGACCCCCAGGATCGGTGCAAGACCCTCGATAACGGCGCCGCTCATCGCTGACCCTTCGACGTGTCTGTTGCGCACCTCGGAGCGGTGCTCGTCGTACCGTAACATCGCGTCCCGGACCGGTCGTCACCCTGTCTGTGGCAGTATCGACGAATGGAATCGTCGACGAATCGCGAGGTCCTATTCGTCTACTACACCTTCACGAAGCAAGCGTTGAAGGTCACCGAGGAAATGGAGTCGGTCTTCCGTGACCGTGGCTGGAGTTGCTCTCGGGCCCAGATCGAGTTCACCGATACCCGCTACACGAAGCGTTTCGAGCAGTTCCCCTTCAAACACCGGATCCTCGACATCCTCGCGCTGATGCCAGCGCAGGTGCGTCGGGTGACCGGCGAGATTCGCGTACCGCCCGAAGCCGGAAGTGGCGACTACGATCTGGTCTGCATCGGCTCTCCTACGTGGTGGCTGACGACGTGCATGCCGATCCGTTCGTATCTGAAATCTGACGAGGCGGCGACGTTGCTCAAGGGTCGTTCGGTCGCGGCGTTCGTCGTCTGTCGACGGTATTGGAAGAACAATCTCAAGACGGTGACGAAGCTGTCAGAGTCTCACGGCGCGACGATCGTCGGCGAGACCCACTTCAAGTACCTCGGCGGTCAGGTGCGGTCGTTGCTTTCGTTGATCAGCTACTTCGGCACAGGTGAATACCGAGCGGTCTCTCGGTATCAAGATCCCACCGACGAATCTGCAACCCGACGGCGAGCAAGCCGCTCGGGACTTCGCCGCCAAGCTCGTCGACGACCTCGCCGCCAAACAGTGACCTACGTGGAGGACGTTGCGTGAGCAGGTCAGCCTCATCGAAGCTGAGGCCCCTCCGGTCTGAGACGAGTTCCCCCGGAATTCGCCGGGTGGGCGCGCCTTGTTCGGCGGGTTTCGAGATCGGCTAGACAATGCGTCATGGTGATCGCGTCGGATCGATCTGACACGCTCGTCGCGCAGCCGTTCGGGGCTGATCGGCTCGAGCTTGCGCCGGCTGAATGGTGGGTGCCGAGCAGCGAACCGACCGCGGTTCGCCCACGTTTCTCCAGCTATCCCTTCCAGCTCGGCGTGGCCTCGGGCAGTCCCTCGGCGGACGGTGTGGTGCTGTGGACACGACTCGCACCGGACCCGCTGAGAGGCGGCGGTCTCGATCCGGTGACCATCGTTGTCCGATGGGAGGTCTCCACCGACGAGCGCTTCCGCACGGTCGTCGCCACGGGGGAGATCGACGCGCTGCCAGGTCGAGGCCACAGCGTGCATGTCGAGGTCGCCGGACTTCGCCCGAACCGTTGGTACTGGTTTCGATTCGCGGCCGGTGACGAGGTCAGTCCGGTCGGCCGCACCCGAACACTGCCGTCGGCTCGCTCGGTGGTCGCCAACTGGAGGCTGGGCCTAGGCTCGTGCCAGCAGTTCGAGCAGGGCTACTTCAACGCCCATCGACATCTCGTGGATGAGAACGTCGATCTCATGGTGTTCGTCGGCGACTATATCTATGAGTCCTCGTGGGGCTCGGATCTCGTGCGCCGCCACAGTGCTGGAGAACCCCGCACAGTGGACGACTATCGGAACCGTCACGCCCAATACAAGACAGATATCAACCTCCAGGCGTTGCATGCCGCCACGCCCTGGGTCGTGACCTGGGACGACCACGAAGTTGACAACGATTACGCCGGCGACCAATCGGAGGACCTGGACCCGGCGTTCCTGCAACGTCGAGCTGCGGGCTATCAGGCCTTCTTCGAGCACATGCCGTTGCGAGCCGCGGCGCGCCCGCGTGGAGCCGACATGAAGCTCTATGCCCGTTACGACATCGGGCGCCTTGCTCGCCTTCATCTGCTCGACGGTCGCCAGTACCGCTCGCCGCAGGTGTGTCCACGGCCGGGACGAGGTGGCGCCAACATCGTGCCGGAGACCTGCAAAGCGCTGTTCGACAACGACCGCACGATGCTCGGCACGACGCAGGAACGATGGCTCGCGACCGGCCTGCGCGAAACACGCGACCGATGGAACGTCATCGCCCAGCAGACACTCATGGCGCGGGCCGATCCCAAACCGGGCGCGCACCAGTATTGGACCGATGCGTGGGACGGCTATTCACCGGCGCGCCGCCGGCTTCTCCAAGGACTCGTCGACGATCAGATTCGCAGCTGCGTGGTGCTCAGCGGTGACGCACACACCAATTACGTTGCCGATCTGAAGGTCGACTTCGACGTTGCCCGATCTCGCGTTGTCGCCACCGAGTTCTGTGGAACATCGATCACCTCCCAAGGCCGGCCCCAAACCCAGAGCGACGCCATTCGACGCGCCAACCCGCATCTGAAGTTGGTCGAGAGTGACCGGCGCGGCTACGTCGTAATCGACCTGACGGCCACCGAACTGACCACCAAGCTGCCGCGTGGTGAGCAGCGTGAAGATGCCGACCAGCCAGGTGTCCACGCGGGCGACATTCGCCGTCCGAGCAGGAAAGCCCGGCGCTCGAAAGGTCGCCAACCAGTAAGGCGGCGTCGGCTCTACCTGGTGCGTCCGGAGGGACTCGAACCCCCAACCGTCTGATCCGAAGGCTGAGCCGGCCACGTCCGGCTCGTGTTGAACGGTTCCATATTGTGCTGTCTAGCTGGAGCTTCGCGGATGAGCTGAACCACGCAACACGCTGCAACATCCACTAATACCGTATGAACTCATACTTTTCTCATACCGATTGAGGTTCTGACAAACGGTCAGATCTGGAACCGTCTGTCCAGCTCGACGCCAACACACGTTGGTTGAGAAAAGCCCATCGTCGTTGCGGCGGCGACGCTGCACGGCGGGCGCCGCCCATGCGAGTACTGCCCATGCCCGCCTACCGAGGCCAGGAAGAACGCACAACCGTCTCGGCTCGAGACGCCCCCAATACGTCGTACACACCGAACAGGCGTCAACGACGGGAAAGCCGACGAGAGCGCCCATCGAGGACCGGCTCAGCCGGGGAGGTGGGATCGGTGACGAGGTACGCTCGAGCAAGATTTGGGTGAGGCCCGGGTCCCATTTCTTGGGGCCCGATGTCGAGGCCCACGTCTACCGCGATCACCGCTCGGTGAGGTTCGTTCCCATCGTCGACCCTGCCGTGGATGGTGTACAACAGAAGGTGCAATGAATCGAGATCCCGCAGGGCGAGCTCTGCCGGCGGAGGCCCGCGAGACACGGGCACCGAGACACATCAGTGACAGAGGCGTCCGGTCTCGGACGCGGAAGGGGGCCGAGATGGCCACGGAAGCCAACGGTTCAAGGCCGAACATCATCGTGTTCATGTCCGACGACGTGGGTTGGGGCGATCTTGGTTGTTACGGCGGCGGCGAGAACCGCGGCGCCGCCACCCCGAACCTCGACCGCCTTGCCGCGGAGGGACTGCAGTTCATGTCGTTCTACGGTCAGCCGAGTTGCACGCCGGGCAGGGCTGCGGCGATGACCGGTCGTCTGCCGATCCGCAGCGGTATGACCACGGTGTCGTTCCCTGGTCAGGGTGGTGGTTTGCCGGCTGGTGAGTGGACGGTGGCAAGCCTGCTGAAGCAGGCCGGCTACAGCACGATCCAGATCGGCAAGTGGCATCTCGGTGAGGAGGATTACTCGATGCCGACCGCGCATGGCTTCGACGAGATGTACAACACCACCTTGTACCACCTGAACGCCTATACGTACACCGACAAGGCGTACAACCCCGACTTCCCGTTCGACGACGCCGAAGTGATGGCCATGTGGGGCAACGTGATCGGCGCTGTCGAGGGCAAGGCGGGCGAGAAGTGGACAGAGAGCGAGAAGCTCGACTCGACCAAGATCCCGTACATCGACGAGAAGTCGGTGAACCACGCGACGCAGTACCTCGACACGCATGCCAACGACGAGGCGCCGTTCTTCATGTACGTGAATACCGCGAAGATGCACCAACCGAACTTGCCTCACCCCGATTTCGAGGGGAAGTCGGCGGGCAAGAGCAAGTATCTCGACTCGCTCGTCGAACTCGATCACTGGGTCGGTCAGGTGGTCGACAAGGTTCGCGATCTGGGGATCGCCGAGAAGACGCTGATCATCTGGACGACCGACAACGGCGCCTGGCAGGACGTGTACCCGGACTGTGGTTACACCCCGTACCGGGGCACGAAAGGCACTGACTACGAAGGCGGCAGTCGGGTACCGGCGATCGCCTGGTGGCCGGGGACGATCGAATCTGGGCGACGCAACTCGGAGATCGTCGGCTCGCTCGACTTCATGGCCACGTTCGCCAACCTAGCCGGGCTCATGCTGCCGACGGAGGACCGCGAGGGTCAGCCGACCATCTTCGACAGCTGCGATCAAACCACGCTCCTGACCGGCGACGGCCCCTCGACGCGTGATCATTGGTATTACATGACCGAGACGGAGCTGATCCCAGGCGCGATCCGGGTCGGCAAGTGGAAGGCCATCTGGAACATCCGCCTCGGCTGGAAGGGCGCAGCGGAGTACACCAACATCGCACCCGAGCTCTTCGACCTGTGGAACGACCCGGGTGAACGGTACGACAGGTTCATGAACGGCTGGACGGAGAAGACCTGGGCAGTGCCGCAAATGGGTGCACGCGCCCTCAGCCTTCTACCGACATACAAGCAGTACCCGAACCGACCGCTGCAGACCGCCGGTATCAGTCGTGCGATGTTCGATGTCGAGGACGCCCAGGTCCAACAGCAAGTGCAGAAGCTCATGCACACCATTGCCGGGAACAAGTAACAACCACGTGGGGTCGACCACGGGGACATGTCAGAGTCGTGCCACGGTTCACGCTTCGACATCACCACCGGTGCTGTCGTCAACAGTCCGCCGGCAATTCCACTCACCGTCTACCCGGTCTCGGAAGCCGACGGAACGATCACCCTCGACCTCTGATCACCGAACGCCCGGTCGAAGCAAGATCCTTCTTATCGGGCTTCGGAGGACTCCGACTCGACGAGATGCTCGGGGCTTCGATGGCGACGGGCGCTTCCGTCAGGCCTTGTCCGGTTCGGCCACCTGTGTGTCGATCGCTCCTTGGGCGGCACCGGATCCGGCTTGGCCGCCGCCGGGACCCCTGAGGACATAGGCGACGCCGACAGCCACCGCCGCCCCCACTATCGGACCGGCGACATACACCCAGTAGGCGTCAAAGTTGCCGGCGACGAGATCGGGGCCGAAGGTGCGCGACGGGTTCATCGACGCACCAGAGATCGGACTGCCCCACAGACCGGCGAGCGCGATGTAACCGGCGACTCCCAGCGCGCCGATGACACCGAGGTTCTGCGCCCCCGAAGCGGTGCCGAGAATGACGCTGACCAGTCCGAACGTCAACACCAGTTCCATGAAGAAGGCGTTGCCTTCCGAGAAGCCGGGCGCCGGGTAGTTGGAGCCGAACGACGACGAAACGTGCACCGCGGCCTGAAGGAACCAGGCTGCCAGCGCGGCACCACCGAGCTGCACGACGATGTAGCCCGGTACCCGACTCCACGGGAAGTCCCGACGAAGTGCGAAGGCGATGCTGACCGCCGGATTGAGGTGCGCACCGGAGACCTTGCCCATGAACAAGATGACACCCATCACCATCAACCCCGGCGCGACCACGGCGGCCGTTCTGCTGATCGTGTCGGGAAACGCCTGGCCCATCATGCCGCCACCCGCAGCGACCAGCACGAGGAAGAAGGTACCGAGCAACTCGGAGAACAGGCGACGCCATTCCTGCGCCGGATCCTGAAAGTCGGCAAGCGCCTGTTCGAACGCCCCCAACTCGTGAGCGACGTGTTCCAACACTCTCCTGTGCCCCTCGGTCTCGGTCTTGCCATTCATATTGAGCTCCCTTGAGAGTGTCCATGTGCGGCCACGTCGTTCCCCTTTCAAAGCAGTCCAGAACCTGCGAGGCCAAGCTACTACCCACCTTTCAATGCCCCGGACGATCGCCCGGCCCAGCAACGATCCGGCACGTGTCATGCTGGCCTCCGGTCGAGGGCTGGTCTCGTTTGATGGCCTTCGTCGGGCGGCGAGCGTGCGTCCGGTCATGACATCGTCTTCGCCACAGGTGTGGGCGCTGGCGTGGTCAGCGGTCATGATGGCGACGTGACTGATGCTGCATCGGGCGACGCCGCGAACACAGATAGCCCGAGCAGTTCTGAACGGGGGTCACGGTTCTCGGCGGAGCCGCGCTGGCCGTTGGCGCTTGCGGTGCTGGCATCGATCGCCATGCAATTCGCACTGCCCAACCGCCATGTGCTCTCGCCGACCTTCCTGTTCCCGACCGTGGAGACCTTGCTCCTCATCGCCTTGCTGATCGCCGACCCCAGCCATCTCCACCGGCGGTCGGTGGTGCAGCGCAGGGTCCTCCTGGCCCTCGTGATCATCATGACCGTCGACAACCTCGGGGCGGTGGTCGAGATGGTGCGGGGCATCCTCGACGGTTCGAAGGACGACACGGGCACAGTCCTCCTGGCAACCGGAGGGGCTATCTGGTTGACCAACGTGATCGCCTTCAGCTTGTGGTACTGGCTGCTCGATCGGGGTGGTCCGGCGGCTCGCGCCAGCGGTGAGCCGTCGCCACCGGCGTTCGCGTTCGCCGAGATGCAACTGACCGAGCTGGCCCCAGCCGACTGGTCGCCGCAGTTTGCCGACTACTTCTACCTCGCCTTCACCAATGCGACCGCGTTCAGCCCGACCGACACGCTGCCCGTCACCCGATGGGCAAAGATGATGATGCTGGCGCAGTCAGCCATCTCGCTGGTCGTCGCCGTCATGATCATCTCCCGAGCCGTCAACATCCTGAACTGATCCGCCATCATCCGGTCGCGGCGAGGACGCGGCGCGAGCACGGCTGTCAGCCCGGTGTCTTGGCATCGAGCATTTGTGGTCGACGGCCTGAGTCAGATCCCGCGTTCGGCCGTCGACCCGGTGGTCCCTTGATCGCCCGCTTCGGCGACGGAGTGGTCGCGCTCAGCCGGGCAGGATGCTCGCGGCGGGTCGGAAGTGGCGAGAAAGCTATGGGAAGTGCACCCGGTGAGCCCTCCGGACGGTGGGTAGCCGGGTGTTGCGCGTTCGTCCGGCCCACCCCTACACGACAGTCTCGACCGGCTCCGCAGCGGTCGTGGCGGCGTAGGCTGCGCGGTATGACCCAGTACGAGGGATCTGCGAGCGCGATCGCGTCGGAGGTTCAGCTCGCCACGGCGGACTCGTCGGGCGCGGCAACGGTCTCCGACGTCCTCGCTGACGACCTCCTGGCACAACAGGAGACTGTGCGGCAGCGGGTGGCGAAGGCGGCCGCGCACAAGGTGGTGGCGCATCCGAGTGTGGAGGAGCGGCGACGAAAGGGGCGCGTCGCTCGGGCCGAGACCCTGCACGAGGAGTTGGCGGTCTGGCGGCCGCCGGCAGGCCGAGCGGACCCGGTGGGGTTGCTGGTGGGCCAGGAGACCTCGCGGGTTCAAGAGCTGGTCCCGGTGCGACACGCGCGGATGGCCATGAGCGCCTTCGCGTTCTATCGCGGGGCGGCGCTGCTGATGGCCGCGGACCTGGGGGCCATGTCCCGTAGTGGTCTGCAGGTGCAGCTGTGCGGCGACGCGCACATGTCCAACTTCGGTTTGTTCGCGGCCCCCGACCGCTCGGTCATCTTCGATGTCAACGACTTCGACGAGACCAACCCCGGTCCCTTCGAGTGGGACGTCAAGCGCCTGGCGACGTCGTTCGTCCTGGCCGCACTGGACAACGGGCTGGCCACCAAGGCCGGTCCCGCCGCGGCCGAGGCGGCCGCTGCCTCGTATCGTTCTTCGATGGCCACCTTCGCAAAGAAGGGCGAGCTGGAGGTTTGGTACGACCGGATCGATGTCAGCGGCATGATCGCAGCCATCCGCGAGTTCCCGGGCAACAAGGGAAAGCGGACAAGAAGGAAGCGAAGGAGGAAGCGAAGGAGGAAGCGACCATTCAGGGGGCTGCTGCGAAGGCGCGGCTGCGCGACGCCTGGTCGGCGATCGAGAAGATCACCGAGGTCGTGGACGGTCGACGCCGCTTCCGCGACCAGCCTCCGCTGCTGACCCGACTGGACCTCAACGCCGACATCGCGGCGGTTGTGAATGCGCTGTTCCGGGAGTACCGGGCGACGTTGCAGGATGACCGCCAGGAGCTACTCAAGCGGTACGAGATCGTGGATATCGGCCACAAGGTTGTCGGGGTGGGCAGCGTCGGCTTGCTGGCGTTTGTGCTGCTGCTACGCGGTCGTGACGAGCAGGACCTCATGGTTCTCCAGACAAAGCAGGCGCAGGCGTCCGTGCTGGAGCCGTTCACCCATAAGTCGGCCTACACCAAGCACGGTCATCGGGTGGTCACCGGGCAGCGACTCATGCAGGCGGCCAGCGACTCGTTCCTGGGCTGGATCGACGGTCCTGCCGGCCGTAGCTTCTATGTTCGCCAGCTGCGGGACATGAAGTGGTCGCCGGACCCGGCGTGGTTCACGAAGGAGCGGCTGCAGGCGTACGCGCAGCTGTGCGGCCATACCCTGGCCCGCGCTCACGCCCGGTCCGGCGACGCCATCGCGATCTCGGCCTACCTAGGGACCGGCAAGTCCTTTGACAAGGCGATCCGGGCGTTCGCCGAGTCCTATGCGGATCAGTCGAACAAGGACTTCGCCGAGTTCACCGGGGCTATCGCCGCCGGGCGGCTCAGCGCCCACGAGGACGCAGCCGGCGTCGAGGGCAGCCGGGCGGCCCAACAGCTCGCAGCGCGGCCCGCCAAAGCGAAGCCGGCCCCCAAGCGCACAGCCACCGCGACGTAAACGGGCCCCGGAAGCGGACTCGCGCACCCACCACCCGCTGCACTCGCATTCCACGACCGGCGGTCGACGTGTCATGAGGTGTCCACGAACGGCCGGACCCAGGAAGCAACCTCAGCCGTAGCGTCCTCCGGGCCATACGGCACCTGGTACACGCGTGCCGTCTCGGTATGGCGCACGTTCTCGGACACCGGTATCGGGCATCGGTGCGCGTCGCCCGGAGCGGGTTGGTCGGCGTCGGTCAGCGGTGCCGTCGCCAGCGCCGCCTGCACCTGCGTTGGAACCGAGACGAACTGGTCGATGAGCGACACCTTCCCGAGTCGGCCCTTACGATTCGCTCACGCCACGCCGCGCAACATCGTGCGACAGATGCTGATGCTGCGGTGCGAGAGTTGACCGCTCTGAGCCAAGCGTCCAACCATCGAGCGATGTCGGTGCGCGACTCGGCCCATTGAGTGACGAGGTAGCCGACGGTCGACCGGTCGGAGCCGACCTCACCCGATGCGCCGAACTCGGAAGCAGCCCGCTGTGCGGCGCGCCTCGAGCGGAACGTACCGAGCTGGCGCGGTCGTGGTTTGCCTGAACTGGTCTCGATCCCGTTGACCCGCACGACCCGACGATCGCGTTGCTGGTGCACGAGTCAAGTCACAGATTTCTCAGTGCGTCCGGAGGGACTCGAACCCCCAACCGTCTGATCCGAAGTCAGATGCTCTATCCATTGAGCTACGAACACGCCAAGCGTCTAGGATAGTCCCGACAATTGTGGCGGGTTGATTTGCAATAGTTGTTAGGTTCACTTATCATGAGGGCCAATGGGCGCCAGTTTCCTCATCACGCTTCGTGAAGGCCTCGAGATCGCGCTGGTTCTTGCCATCGTCACGGCCTACCTCGTCAAGAGCGGCCGCCGCGATGACTTGCACCTGATCCTCGTCGGCTCGGCGCTGGCCGGGGCCGTGTGCATCGTGGCCGGCATCATCGTGCACGCCTTCACCGATGAGCTGGTCGGCAAGGCCGAGCAAGCGACAGAGGGGGCCCTCGCGCTGGCATCGTGTGCGGTGTTGACGTGGATGATTTTCTGGATGCGGCGCAACTCGCGATCGATGGGCGGCGAACTGCGGGCCAAGGTCGACGCCGCCACCACCGGCCGTGCGCTCGCACTGCTGGCGTTCATCGCCGTCGCCCGCGAGGGTTTCGAGACCGTCTTGTTCCTGCTCGGCGCGGAGACCCAGTCAGCAACTGGAGGCCAGGTCGTGATCGGCGGACTCATCGGCCTCGGCATCGCTGCGATCCTCGGCTGGCTGATCTACGTCGGCGGTCGGCGAATCGATCTGGGCACCTTCTTCAAGATCACCGGGGTGTTGATGGTGCTCTTCGCAGCCGGGCTGGCCGCAAAGTCCGTCCACGAGTTCCGCGAACTCGCCGGATTCGAGTCCGGTTGGCTGATCGACCCGATGTGGACCATCACCTCCGGGCCACTGGCGACGGGCACGTTCAACGACTTCATCGCGGGCCTGTTCGGATGGTCGGCGGAACCGGAGCGGATTCGTGTGTTCGCGTACTTCGCCTACGTGATCCCGGTGCTGGTCCTGTACCTCAGGGTCCCGCAGACCTCGACGTCCGAGACGAGCCAGAAGGCGCCCGTCACCGCCGGCGTGTGACCGCTCACGCCGGTCGGGCTACATCGACCGGCAATCCCCGCAGACACCGTGCACGTCGAACAGATGGTGCGATTCGGCGAAGCCCTCCGACTCCATCAACGACTGCAGTTCCTTGGTGATCAACCGCTCGAGCTGCGGACTGGGGTCGAAGTCGTTGACGACGCCGCACTCCGTGCACACCAGATGATGGTGGTGATGACTGGTCAGCGATTCGGCGATCTCGAAGCGATCGGTGCGATCGGCACCGCCGACGCGCACCGCGACACCGGCATCGCAGAGTTCGGCAAGGTTGCGGTACGCCGTCGACAACGGCACGCCGGAGATCTTGGCCACTTCGTCGGCGGTGACCGGGCGATCGGATGTGCGCAACGCCGCCATCACCGAGACCCGGTGACGAGTGAGTCGCTGGCCGGCCTTCTGCAGCGTCGTCGACGCCGTCGCGAGACGGTCTGCCAGGGTTGCTCTTCACGCTTCAAGAATAACCCACCCGGACGTCATTTCGATATTGAGAATCGATCTCATTCTTGATATGGTGTGGCGCATGGTCGAGATGGCTGCAGCCGGCAGTTCTCGAGGTGATAGTTCGAGGTCTCGGCGGTCAGCTACGGCGACCGCGTCGTGCTCGAGGGCGTTTCCTTTGCCGTCGGTCGGGCGAGCTGATCGGTGTGATCGGCCCCAACGGTGCGGGCAAGAGCACGCCTCTTCAAGGCGATCTGCGGCCTCGTGAACCACACCGGCGAGGTCGAGGTCAACGGGGTGCACTGCCACAGTCGCACCGACCGGATGGACATCGCCTACATCCCGCAACGCAGCAACAACGACATCACCTTCCCCATCACGGTCGAGCGAGCTGGTGCTCGCCGGGCGACGACGATTCCACCGGTGGTACGCACGACCATCGGCGCACGACCGCGACGAGGCGCGGCGGATGCTCGAACTGGTCGACCTGTCGGGGATGGAGGAGTCGCTCGCTGAACCAGACTGTCGAGTGGTCAACTGCAGACGCGCGTACGTCGCCCGAGCGTTGGCGCAGGAGGCATCGGTGTTGATGCTCGACGAATCGCTCAGCGGCGTGGACGAACCGTCGACGGCCGAGCTGTTCGACGTGTTCGAACGTCTCGTCGCTGCAAGGATCCACGTTGCTGATCGCCACGCACGACCTGGCACTCGCCGGCGACGATTCTCGCGGTGCATGGCCGTGAACGGACGACTGCTCGGCGACGGACCGCCCGACACCGTGCTGTCGTCCGACGTGCTCGACCGCACCTTCGGATCGGCGACGTCGGCATGATCGCCGCTGGCTCATCGCCACGAACCTGGTCGAGGGCGAGTACCTGAAGGCGCTCGTCGCCGCGGCGATCATCGGGCGTGGTCGCTCCGTGGTCGGCACGTGGATCGTGCTGCGACGGATGGCAAACCTCGGCGACACGATGTCGCACGGCACGCTGGCCGGCGTCGGCATCGCGTACGCCGCCGGGGTCAACATCCTGCTCGGCGCGCTCGGCGCCGGAGTGGTGATCGCCGTGCTGCTGATCCTGTTCTCGGCCAGCCAACGATTGGGGCACGAGGCGATCATCGCCGTGATGGGCAGCGCACTGTTCGCGGTCGGCATCATCATCATCTCGAGAATCGACACCACCGAGGAGCTCGAACACATCCTCTTCGGTGACGTGCTGCAGCCTCACGTGGAGCCAGATCGGTTCAACCTCGCCATCGGCGGGGCGGCCGTCGGCGATCGTGCTGCTGCTGTTCGGCGAGCTCCGCTGGCGTCGTTCGATCACGTGCAGGCGGAGCAGGTCGGCGTCCACGTCGAACTGGTCCAGGCGGTCCTGGTCGTGCTCCTTGGCCGTCGTCGTGGTCATCAGCCTGCGCACCGTCGGCTCGGTCATGGCCGTCAGCATGCTGGTGACCCCGGCGGCGACCGCTCGGCTGCTCAGCCCGACACTGCGACAGATGACCATCGTCGGTGTCGTTCTCGGGGTCTCGGAAGGAGTCGTCGGCGTCGCTCTCGGGCGGGCGCTCGACGCGCCGCCGGGCGCCACCATCGGCTCGCTCGCGGCCGTCGTGTTCGCCGTCGTCTACGCGATGACGCTGCCTCGACGTATGCCTCACCACCATCGCCCATTCGGCTGACCGCGACTGGCAAAGCCGCTGGCCAATGGCTGTGCGCTCCATGTGGACGCGCACCTGTGATGAGGCATGATGGGGCCGCGCGCCATGGGGGCCGCGACTCCGAGGGGGGATCACACGTGCAGATTCACGTCACCGTCAACGGTACGGCTCACGACAGCGATGTGGAGCCGCGCACACTGCTCGTCCACTACGTGCGCGAAGCCCTCGGCCTCACGGGCACCAACGTCGGCTGCGACACGTCGTCGTGCGGCGCGTGCAGCCTGCATCTCAACGGCGAGGCCGTGAAGAGCTGCACCGTGCTGGCCGTGCAGGCCGATGGGGCCGACATCTTGACCATCGAGGGTCTCGCCCAGAACGGCGAGATGCACCCGATGCAGAAGGCGTTCATGGAGAACCACGGTCTGCAGTGCGGATACTGCACGCCGGGCATGGTCATGGCGGCGACCAGCCTGTTGAAGGAGAACCCGAATCCGACCGAGCGCGAGGTGCGCCTCGGTCTCGAGGGAAACCTGTGCCGCTGCACGGGCTATCACAACATCGTGCAGGCCGTGCTGGCCTGCGCCGCAGGTAGCTGACACCGACTCCGAGGGAGTGGTCATGACCGTCACCGAAGACCGGCCCACTTCTGTCCTGGGCCAGCGGCTGCTGCGCCGCGAAGATCCCGCCTTGCTCACCGGCGAGGCCAAGTTCACCAACGACTTGAACATCCCCGGCGCGTTGCACCTCGCCGTGCTGCGCAGTCCGTACGCGCACGCCCGCATCACCGCGTCGACGCTGTCGGCGGCCGCTCGCAATGCCCGGTGTGATCGCCGCGTACAGCGGCGCCGATCTCGCTTCGCTGTGGGCCGGCGCCGATGCCGTGCGCACTGGCCGGTGACGGCCGACATGAAGAACCCGACGCACTACCCGCTCGCCGTCAGCAAGGCCGCGTACGCGGCGACGGCGTCGCGTGCGTGTTGGCCACCAGCGACGTCCGCCGCGCGACGCGCTCGACGCCATCGATGTCACCTACGAGCCGCTCGACAGCGGTGATCGATCTCAACGACGCGCTCAGCGACCGAGTCGTGATCCACGACGAACTGGGCACCAACAAGAGCTACACGTGGGATCTCAAGGTCGAAGGTCACGAGGGTCAGGTCGACGAGGCGTTCGCGGCAGCGACGTACACGGTCAGCGAGCAATACGTTCAGCAGCGCCTCATCCCGATGGCGATGGAACCACGCGCCGTCGCCGCGGTACCGCAGCCGTACGGCGGCGACATGATCCTGTACTCGGCCACGCAGATCCCGCACATCCTCAAGATCATGACCGCGCTGACGCTGGGCATTCCCGAGCAGCAGATGCGGGTGATCGCGCCCGCCGTCGGGGGCGGCTTCGGCTCGAAGCTCAACGTCTACGCCGAGGAGACTGCTGTGCGTCGCGCTGGCCCGCAAGCACGCCGTGCCCGTTCGCTGGAACGAGGAGCGCAGCGAGGACGCCCAGGCAACGATCCAGGGTCGCGGCCAGATCCAGAACATCGAACTGGCCGCGGATGCCGACGGCAAGGTCACGGCCGTGCGCGTCCGGCTGCTCGCCGACATGGGCGCCTACCTCCAACTGGTCACGCCCGGCATCCCGCTGCTCGGCGCGTTTCTGTACGCCGGGGTCTACGACATCCCGGTTGCGTACGACTTCTCGTGCACCAGCGTGTTCACGAACGATGACACCGACCGACGCCTATCGAGGTGCCGGTCGCCCCGAGGCCACCTACGCCATCGAGCGAGCGATGGACGCGCTCGCCGCCAAGATCGGCATCGATCCGGTCGAGCTGCGGCAGCGCAACTTCATCCGCAAGGATCAGTTCCCGTACACCGCGTTCAGCGGTCTGGTCTACGACTCGGGCGATCACGACGCCGCCTCGACGATGGCTCTCGGGCTGGCCGACTACGAAGGATTCGCGCCCGCCAGAAGACACAGAACGTCGACGGTGCAACCAGGCGGCTCGGCATCGGCGTCAGCAGCTACTTCGAGATGTGCGGCCTCGCCCCGTCACGTGTGCTCGCCTCGCTCAACTACTCCGCTGGCGGATGGGAGTCAGCGACGGTCCGCGTGCTGCCGACCAACAAGATCCAGGTCGTCACGGGCACGTCTCCGCACGGCCAGGGCCACGAGACCGCGTGGAGCATGATCGTCGCCGAGAAGATGGGTGTCAGTCCCGACGACGTCGACGTGCTGCACAGCGACACCGCCATCGCTCCGCTCGGACTCGACACCTACGGATCTCGGTCGCTGCCGGTCGGCGGCGTGGCCATCGCGATGGCCTGCGACAAGGTCATCGACAAGGCCGCCAAGATCGCCGCTCATCAGCTCGAGGCCAACGAGGCCGATCTCGAGTTCGTCGGTGGAGCGTTCACGGTGAAGGGCTCGCCCGATCGCAGCCTGCCGTTGGCCGCGATCGCGTTCGAGGCGTTCACCGCCCACAACCTGCCCGACGGCCTCGAGCCCAACCTCGAGGCACAGGTCACCTACGACCCGCCGAACTTCTCGTGGCCGTTCGGCACACACGTGTGCACGGTCGAGGTCGACACCGAGACCGGCCAGGTCGACGTCCTCAACTACGTCGCCGTGGACGACTGCGGCGTACAGGTGAACCCGTTGATCGTCGACGGTCAGGTGCACGGCGGCGTCATCCAAGGTCTCGCTCAGGCGCTGTACGAGGAAGCCGTGTACGACAACGACGGCAACCTGAAGACGTCGACCCTCACCGAGTACCTCGTGCCGGCCGCCAGTGACGTACCGTCCATCACACTCGGTCACACCGTCACCCCGTCTCCGACCAACCAACTCGGCGTGAAGGGCATCGGCGAGGCCGGCACCATCGGCGCTGCACCCGCAGTCATCAATGCGGTGGTCGATGCCCTATCGGGTCTCGGCGTCACCGACGTGACGATGCCGGCCAGCCCGCACAACGTCTGGAAAGCAATGCAAGCCGCAAGCAACAACAGTCCCGCCAATACCAATGATTCCGCCAATACCAATGATTCCGCCAATAGAGGAGCAACCACGTGATTCCCGCCGCCTTCGACTACGTCCGCGCCGGTTCTGCCGAAGAGGCCATCCGCCTCATCGGCGAACATGGTGACGACGCCAAGTTCCTCGCCGGCGGGCACAGCCTGCTGCCGCTCATGAAGTTGCGCCTCGCCCAGCCGAGCGTGCTGGTCGACATCGGGCCGCATCAGCGACCTGTCGTACATCACGCGACGCCGGCGACCACATCGCCATCGGCGCACTGACCCGCCACATGGACATCGAGACCAGTTCGGTGCTCGCCGAGCACGTCCCGCTGCTCGCCCACGCCGCCGGTCACGTCGGCGACCCGCAGGTGCGCCACCGCGGCACGATCGGCGGATCCATCGCGCCACAGCGATCCGGCCTCCGACCTTCCGGCAACGACGCTTGGCGCTCGGCGCGACGTACGTCGCCCAGGGCCCCAACGGCACCCGCGAGATCGCCGCAGGCGACTTCTACCAAGGTTTCCTGGAGACCGTCGCTGGCGGCCGACGAGATGCTGACCGAGATCCGCGTTCCGAAGATGAACGGCGCCGGATGGAACTTCCAGAAGTTCAATCGTCGCGCCCAGGACTGGGCCATCGTCGGTGTCGCCGCCTGGCGACGCAACGGCGACAGCGGCGTCGGACTGGTCAACATGGGATCGACACCGATCCTGGCGACCAGTGTGTCGAACGCTCTTTCGCAAGGCGCATCGATCGCCGACGCCGCGCAACTCGCGGCCGAGGACGCCGAGCCGCAGAGCGATCTCAACGCCAGCCCCGAGTACCGAGTGCACCTGGCCAAGGTCCTCGTACGCAGGGCGCCCTCGAGGCCTGCTGAACCCCGTTCAGCACCTCCTATCGGCAGCCTGGTAGGCCATGTCAGTCGTGGCCGACCAACCTCAGCTCGACCACCGAGTGGCACTTGGCTCGGTCGTTCCGATCGACTATCTGGCCTGGCGTGCGGCGCACGGCGCTGACGTGTTTCTGCGTCTACGCGGTCGTGTGGACTCGCGACAACGGGATCCTCTGGGACCGGTTGGGCGATCGCCCGCGCAGTCACCGTCTTCCTGATCTGTGCGTTCATCGGTCGGCCGCTGCGGCAGTGGGGCATCCTGGCGATCGACCTGTCGCTGTACTGCGCGATGTGGTACGCCTACGAGACCACCCGTGGCGCCGCCGACGGCAGGCTGTTCGGGATCAAGTTCCCACTGCAGGTGGAGTGCGCCGCGCAACATCGACCGCTTCCTGTTCTTCGGCCACGACCCCAACACCGTGCTGCAGGATCACTTCTGGACAGTCGACGGTGCACTGGTGGGACAAGGTCGCGTCGCTGACCTACTTCACCCACTTCATCCTCGTCCCGATCGTGATGGGCGCACTCTGGGCAACTCGCCATCGCCAGTGGGCGCGGTTCATGAAGCGATTCGCCACCGTGCTCGGCGTGGCCTGCCTGCATGTTCATCCTGCTTCCCGACGGCACCACCGTGGATGGCAGCGAAGAACTACCAAGTGATTCCGCCGCTCACTCGCAGCGCCGGGCGCGGGTTCACCGCGATGGGTCTGCACGCCGCGGCCGTCAGTTGGAAGGCCGCCCTCGACTGGGGCAACGCCGTCGCGGCGATGCCGTCGTTGCACGCAGCTCGTTCGCGCTGATCGTGCCGGCCTTCTTCCTCCCGTGGATCAAGCCGGTGTGGCTGAAGGCGTCGTCCTGGTCTTCCCCGTCCTCATGCTGACGTCGCTCGTCTACCTCGCCGAGCACTGGGTG
This sequence comes from Ilumatobacteraceae bacterium, assembly GCA_963773085.1. Classification (GTDB taxonomy): domain Bacteria; phylum Actinomycetota; class Acidimicrobiia; order Acidimicrobiales; family Ilumatobacteraceae; genus JAENVT01. The sequence goes on from CAVYZS010000014.1 coordinate 131,900, forward strand.
ATCGACGGTCTGGTCGGCTGGGCGATCGTCGGTGGCTCGTTCTGGTTCTGGAACCGCATGGAGAACCGTCAGCGTCACAAACGTGCCGAGCGCTCGTTCGGCGCCCTGGCCGCACTGTGATTGTCGGTCGTGAGTCCCGCATGGGCATGAACCCACCGTCGGTCCTGCTCGACCTCAGCTTCCTGACCGCGGTAGCCGACACGGACGACGCCAACCACGACGACGCCGTGGCCATGTATCGCACGTTGATCGACGACTTCGTCGCCCAACGACATCTGCTCGTGAGCCCGCGCCGATCACCTCGCCGCTGTCGACAAACCCGACCTGTTCGCGCCGATCGACAAGTTGCATGTCGCCCGTCAGCATCGCAATGCCGCGGACGAGCTGGATGCGCGGCACACCGGTCGATCCGACCTGGCGATCACCCTGGTGTTGATCCATCGGACGAAGGTCCGCAGGGTGGCCACGTTCGACGAACGTCTCGCCCCTACGACCTCGACCTCGTCACCTCCCGACTCGTCGCCCCAGACTTTGTCGCTCCCGACACGTTGGACATGTCGGCGGCGACAAAGTTGACGGACGGGGCCGGCTAGCTCTCGAACTGCACAGGCGGCGTTGTCGATCCACGGACGAACGACGCCGGCGCGGATCTCGTCGTGCCTGTGGATGCTTGTCGTAGACGCGCCAGTCGTCGATGCTGTCGAACTCGGCGACGATCGCGAAGTCGAAGTTGCCCATGTCGGACGCACCCTCATCGGTGCCGCACCGATACGAACGCACCTCCGGCAGGGTCGCGGCGAACTCGAGCAGTTGGGCCTTCACCGTCTCGACGTGGCCGGCCGGAATTCCCGGCTTCCAGCGGAACGCAACAACGTGAGTGATCATGTCCGCGACCGTAGCGTGCCTCGCACGTAACGTCGCACTCCGACAGGTGGTGAGATCCAAATGGCCGTCAACAACCGTGACGACGACGATGCGATCGACGAGTTTCATCTCGACGCGATCGCCGACGCCGACCCGTATCCGTACTGGTACGACGACGCCGACGAGCCCGACAGCAACCCCACGCTCGTGCGCACCGAGACGCTGCGACCTGTGCGTCGTCGGTGGTGGCTACACCGGGTCTGTGGACGGCGATCATCGCCAAGGAACGCGACCCGTCGCGCGACGTCGTGCTGATCGACGCCCACGAGATCGGCTCGGCCGCCAGCGGCCGCAACGGCGGCTTCATGGAGAGCAGCCTGACCCACGGCGTCGCCAACGGCCAGGAACGCTTCCCGAGGAGCTGCCGCTGCTCGAGGAGCTCGGCCTGCAGAACCTCAACGAGATCGAAGCGGCGATCAAGCGCTACAACATCGACTGCGACTACGAGCGCACCGGCGTGATCGACGTCGCCACCACGTCCCACCCACCGAGCTACCTCGACGAGTTGCGCGACGACTACCAGCAGTTGCGAGCGCTCGGCCAGAAGGTCGAGTGGCTCGACGGCGCGGCGATGCAGGCCCAGGTCAACTCGCCGACCTACACCGGCGGACTGTGGCGCAAGGACCGCGCCGCGCTCGTCGACCCGGCCCGGCTGGTGTGGGGACTGAAGGGCGCGGCGATGTCGCTCGGCGTGCGCATCTACGAAGACACGAAGGCGACTCGACTCGAGAAGGACGGCGTCGGCGTGCTGATCACCACACCGCTCGGTGCGGGTGCGCGCCGGCAAGGTGGCGCTGGCCACCAACGCGTTCAAGCCACTGCTGAAGCGGCATCGGCCACTACATCGCACCGGTCTACGACTACTGCATGGTCACCGAGCCACTCGTCCAACGCGCAACTCGCCGAGATCGGCTGGGCCAACCGCCAGGGCCTCAGCGACATCCCCAACCAGTTCCACTACTACCGGCTGACCGATGACAACCGCATCCTGTGGGGCGGCTACGACGCCATCTACTACTGGCGCGGCAAGATGAACGCCGAGCTGGAGAGCCGCCCCGAGACGTGGGCCAAGCTGAGCAAGCACTTCTTCGACACGTTCCCGCAGCTGGAGGGATTGAAGTTCACCCACGCGTGGGGCGGCGTGATCGACACGTGCAGCCGCTTCTGCGTGTTCTGGGGCCAGGCCATGCAAGGTCGCGTCGCGTACGCCGTCGGGCTACACCGGCCTCGGCGTCGCGTCGCAGCCGGTTCGGTGCCGAGGTGATGCTCGACCTGCTCGACGGCAAGCGGTCACGAGCGCACGCAAACCGAGTTCGTGCAAGGAGCAAGCCGCTGCCGTTCCCGCCGGAACCGTTTCGGTTCGTCGGCATCCAGGCGACCAGATGGTCGCTGAACCGCGAGGACCGCACCGGCAAGCGCAACGTCTGGCTGCGCACCCTCGACCGGTTGGGCCTCGGCTTCGACAGCTAGGCGCTCCCACCAATCGTCAGATCGGAGCGACGACCGGGCTGGGGTCGACGACAGGGCCGATCACGGCGTTGACGGCGGCAACTCGGCCGTCAGCGAGTGTGGTGCCGTAGGCGATGTTGGTGAGCGCTCCTGATACGAACGTCACCTGCAGGGGCACGTCGCCCTCGCCGGCGATACCGAGCGAGGCAATCGGGACCGTGACGACCAGTTGCACCGTCGTGCCGTCGTTGCCGGCCACCGCGACCGAGGTCGGGGCGAGCAGGGCAGAGGATCGGGTCGACGGCCGTCGGGCGTCGCATCGAGCTGCTTCCCATTCGCCACCTTCGGCGAAGGCATAACTCCCGGCAGGGGTGATGACGTACGAGACGGTACCACCGTCACCGGTGAGCGTCAGGCGGGCGCCGTCGACAGCCGGTCACCGTCGGCGGTCAGCACCACGACGCCGTCGACTGTTGCCGTCTGGTTGAAGTGGTACCCGCCGCCGATTGCGGCGAGTCCCTGTTGTAGGAGCGCTGCACCGTCGACCGGCGCAACTGTCGCCGCCACCGCCACCGTCGTGGTCGGATCGGCGGCCGGCGCAGCAACCGTTGGTGCTGCGGCGACGACCGTCGTGGTGGTGTTGGCTATGGCTGACCCGACAGCGGGCGCACTGTCGTCGGAACAGCTACTGAAAACGAGCAGCAGCCCGGCTCCTCCGAGGAGGAGCCGGGCTGCCTTGCCGTGGCTCAACAACTGCACTCAGGGCGCTGCCGGCGGTGAAGGGTCGACGTGTGGTGGTGCTGTCATCGTCGTGGCCGCCGCCCCGGCCATGGTCGTCCGCCGCCCTTGTGATCGCCGTCATCGTGGTGATCGCCGTCGTGGTCGTCGTCGGGATCGAGGTGGACACGTTGGTGGTCGGGTCGGCCGAGTCGCAACGAATGCGCTCCTTGACCGAGAGCTTCAACTGATCGTCGTGGCCCCTGACCTTGATGCGCACCCGCTCGCCGGTGGCGAAGGTGACCGTGGCCTTGCCGTCGTCGGTGCTGGTCGTGGCGCCAGCCGGCGTGATCGTGCCGAACGGTGACCGAGCCATCAGCGGCCCAACGGTGTAGGCGATCGACGCATCCGGCATCGTCGCAGAGCACGCCAATCCAGGTGTGGGCTGCCAACGGCCGTGCCGGGAACACCCTTGATCTTGCTGAGAGAGATGCTCAACTTGGCTTCGGTCTTGCCGTCGTCTTCTTCGACCTTGACCTTGATGGAGAGGGTGCGTGACTGATCGCCTGCCGTATTGGTGAACTTGATCGAGATCCGCGCCGATTGCTCCATCTCGTCGTCGTCATCGCCCGACGAGACCTTGAGGGGGCCGGGAACAGCGGTCGCTACATCAGCGCCGACGAGGATGCCACCGAGGGTGATGCTCGGGCTACCGCCAACGTCGGCAATGGTGAATGGCACCGTACTGACGTTGCCGCTGCCGAACACGTCGCCGACCCAGCTTCCTGGACCCGAAACGTCGGCCAGTGAGCCGGCTCTGGCCGAGATCTTCTGGGTGCCCTTCCGCGACTTGATCACGACCTTGGCGGGATCGCCGATCGGATCGACGGGATTGGCACTCTCGAAGACCACCTTGTGGGGATCGAGCTTGGTCGCCACGGTTTCTGCGCAAGGGTCGGCGGGCGAGGTGACGGCGACCGACGTGAGTGCACCACCGGGACCGTTGACGATCTCCAGCTTCAACTGAGCGCCGAACAACGGCAATGTCGACCGTGATCGGAGCCGGAGCGGCTGCGCGGCTTTGACACGACGACTCCGCCGATCAGCATGGTGCCCAGCACTGCTGCGGCCACCCCTATCAAATGTCGCTTCATCGATAACCTCCGAAATAGTTCGCCGCGCCCGCGTCGGACTCTTGGTTGTACATCGGACACGCCCTGCTCAAGGTGAAGGTTTTGGTCTTAAGTCCCTCGACCTACTCAACTCCACAGCGTGACGTAGACGGGAGGCCTGAATTTGGCGGCCGGAACACCGCTATCAGGTCGGTACATCGCCTGCATCGCATCCGGTGTTCGCACGAACCGGCGAAGTCGGTCGGCCGCCCGGGAGCGCCGCGTTGACTCAAGTGAGTTCACGTACAACAGCAGGTCAACGGGCATTTCATCCGAAGCAGTCGGGCCAGAACACCCCGATCGACCTCCGCCGCCACCATGTGATCGATCGCCGGGGCGACTCCCCCGCCTGCTGCGGCGGCCGACCAGGCAGCCTTCTCGTTGGCGAACACCATGATCTGGGATTCCGGCACACGATACTTTCGCCAGAAGTGCGCCAACATCGGACTGCGGGTCGGTTCCCGTCGGATCGACGAACCACCGCAACCCGGCCAATCCACCCCCATTGACCGCAGATCGGGATGCCCGACGAGGGTCATCCGGTACCTCATCACGGCCTCGGCATCGATCCCGGGCAGGCGTGGCCCGACGGCCACATCGGCGAGGCGCTCCTCGACCAACGCGGCCATCTCCTCGGTCGTCGCCACCCCGAGGCTGACCTCGATGCCTCCGGCGCGAGCGGTGAAGGCTTGCAGGAGCGCTGGAACGATCGACTGGGCCAGCGTGCTGGTCGTCACGACGCGCAGCAGTTCGGCCGCCCCGTTCGACTGCCTGACGGCGACCTCGGCATCGACCGCAAGATTGACCATCTGCGAGGCGATCGCCACCACCCGGCGCCCGGCGGGGGTCAGTTCCATGCCGGTACCGCTGCGGGTGATCAACGGGTCGTCGAGATGCTGGCGCAAGGCGGCAAGGGCCTGCGACACAGCGGGCTCGCTGACCCCCAAGGCGGCCGCAGCGGCGCGGACCGACCCCAGTCGTGAGACCAAGACGAACACCTTCAGCTGGGCGAGAGTCACCGGTGCGGAACTGTAGGCCGACGACACGGCGCCCGTCGGGTCGAGATAACCCTTCGGTTAGGTGACCGTTGACGGGCGACCGGACGTCGCTCATCATCATCGTTCGGGACCAGTTGGGGCTGGTCTCTCGAGGGCTAGCCAGGATCGGGGGATCCCATGCAAATTCCACCGCCGTTCGAGTATGAGCGGGCGACCAGCATCGATCACGCCATTGCGTTGCTGGAACGACTCGGGCCGGAGGCTCGGCTCGTCGCCGGAGGGCACAGCCTCCTGCCGATGATGAAACTTCGTCTCGCCCGACCTGAACATCTGATCGACATCAACGATCTCGACCTGTCGTACGTCCGGATCGACGGCAACGAGATCCGCATCGGGGCCATGACCAGGCATCGCGAGTTGCTCGAGTCAGCAGTGGCGAACGAGCACTACGCCATCTTCGGCGAGGCCGAGCGAGTGATCGCCGATCCGATCGTCCGCAACCGCGGAACGGTCGGTGGATCACTGTGCCAGGCCGATCCGTCCGAGGACCTGTCGGCGGTCATGTCGGCGCTGGGCGCAACCGTCGTGTTGTACTCCAAGAACGGCGAGCGAACGGTCCCTGCTCGCGAGTTCCACGTCGGGCCCTACGAGACGGCCGCGCAACCCGGCGAGATCGTGACCGAGATCCGTGTCCCGATTCGCCACCGGACCGGCAGCGCCTACGAGAAGGTCGAGCGCCGGGCCGGCGACTGGGCGGTTGCCGCATCCGGGGTGTTCGTCAGCCTCGACGGCGACAGCATCGGCGATTGCGGAATCGGTCTGACCGCGGTCGGCGTCGAACACTTCTGCGCTGCCGGCAGCCGAGGCTGCCCTGCGCGGCAAGGCACCGTCGGAGGACACCATCGCCGCCGCAGCCCAACTCGCCGCCGACGCCAGCAACCCGTCCAGCGACCAGCGCGGACCGGCCGACTACAAACGACACCTGGCCAAGGAACTCACCGCGCGGGCGCTTCGCCGCGCGATCGCTCGAGCACAGGGAGGCTCATGATGCAAGTGACCATCAACGTCAACGACCAGGACTACACCCGCGACGTCGAACCGCGGCTGCTCCTGATCCACTTCCTTCGTGACGAACTCCGACTGACCGGGAGCCACTGGGGTTGCGACACCACCAACTGCGGAGTGTGCGTGGTCTGGATGGACGGCGAGCCGGTGAAGTCGTGCACCGTGCTGACCGCCATGGCCGACGGCCGGAGCATCCGTACCGTCGAGGATCTGGAGCAGGGTGGGGTGCTGAGCCCGATCCAGCAGGGGTTCATGAACGAGCACGGCCTGCAATGCGGGTTCTGCACGCCGGCGATGATGATGACCGGTCAAGCGCTGATCGACCGCAACCCCGATCCGAGCAACACCGAGATCCGCGAAGCCATCTGCGGCACGATCTGCCGCTGCACAGGGTACGAGAACATCGTGCGGGCCATCCGCTGGGCGGCGAACGCCGAGGCCGAGGTTCGGGCAAACCGAGACGTGGAGGTTCCGGCATGACCGTCACCGATGTGCCGACCAGTGCTGGAGGCAACCCGATCGGTTTCGGCAGGATGTTGCGCAAGGAAGATGCGCGGTTCCTGCGCGGCCAGGGCCACTACATCGACGACATGGACATGCCCGGCATGCTGCACGGCGCGATCCTGCGCAGTCCCGTCGCCCACGCTCTGATCAAGTCGATCGACACCTCAGCGGCGGAGGCGCACCCGAAGGTGAAGGCTGTGATCACCGGCGCCATCCTGGAGGGACTCGGTCTCGCGTGGGTGCCGACGCTGTCGTACGACACGGCTGCCGTGCTCGCCACGGACAAGGTCCGCTTCCAGGGCCAAGAGGTCGCTTTCGTGATCGCCGAGGACAAGTACTCGGCGCGCGATGCGTTGGAGTTGATCGAGGTCGAGTACGAGATCCTGCCGGCGGTGATCGATGCCAAGAAGGCACTCGATCCCGGTGCGCCGGTGATCCGTACCGACAAAGAGGGCAAGACCGACAACCACATCTTCGATTGGGAAGCAGGCGACGAGGCGAAGTGCGACGCCGCATTCGCCAGGGCCGACGTCATCGTCAAACAGGACATGCTGTACCCACGCACGCATCCCTCGCCGATGGAGACCTGCGGTTCTGTGGCGTACATGGACAAGGTCACCGGACAGCTGACGATCTGGTGCACGACGCAGGCTCCGCATGCTCACCGCACCGTGTACGCCTTGGTCGCCGGCCTTCCCGAACACAAGATCCGCGTGGTCACGCAAGACATCGGTGGTGGCTTCGGCAACAAGGTGGGCATTTATTCCGGCTACGTGCTGTCGATCGTCGGGTCGATCGTCACGGGCAAGCCGGTGAAGTGGGTGGAGGATCGCAGTGAGCACCTGATGAGCACAGCGTTCGCCCGCGACTACCACATGCACGGCGAGATAGCGGCCACGAAAGACGGCAAGATCCTCGGCGTTCGGGTCAACGTGCTGGCCGACCACGGTTGTTTCAACGGCACCGCTCAACCGACCAAGTTCCCGGCAGGCTTCTTCCACATCTTCACGGGTAGCTACGACTACGAGGCGGCGCACTGCAAGGTGACCGGGGTGTACACCAACAAGGCCCCCGGTGGTGTGGCCTACGCCTGTTCGTTCCGAATCACCGAGGCCGTGTACCTGGTCGAACGCCTGGTCGACTGCCTGGCCGACGAGATGAAGATCGATCCCGCCGAGTTGCGCCTGAAGAACCTGCTGCGTGAGGAGCAGTTCCCGTACACGACACCGACCGGTTGGGAGTACGACAGCGGCAACTACGCGCCCACGCTGCGCGAAGCGATGCGCATCGCCGGCTACGACGAGTTGCGTGCCGAGCAAGCTGGCCGTCGCCAGCGACGCGCTGCCGGCGACACCAGTGAACCGATGATGGGTATCGGCATCTCCTTCTTCACAGAAGGGGTCGGTGCAGGCCCTCGCAAGCACATGGACATCCTCGGCCTCGGCATGGCCGACGGAGCGGATCTGCGGATACATCCGACCGGCAAGGCACAGCTCCGGCTGAGTTGCATCACGCAAGGCCAAGGCCACTACACGACCTTCGCCCAGATCGTCGCCCAGGAGTTGGGCATTCCTCCGGAGGACATCGAGGTCATCCAGGGCGACACCGACAACACTCCGTTCGGTCTCGGCACCTACGGGTCGCGTTCGACACCCGTCAGCGGCGGAGCCGCGGCGATCGTGGCACGGCGCGTCCGCGACAAGGCCCGCATCGTTGCCGCCGCATCACTCGAGTGTTCGCCTGACGACCTCGAGTGGGAGCTCGGGAGGTGGCAGGTGAAAGGCGACCCGGAGAAGGGCAAGACGATCCAGGAGATCGCCATGCTCTCGCACAGCTCGCTCGAACTACCTGACGGTGTCGAGGGTCACCTCGACGGGCAATGCGTCTACAACCCGCCGAACCTCACCTACCCATTCGGCGCCTACATCTGCGTCACCGATGTCGATCCCGGCACCGGCGAGGTCAAGGTCCGCCGATTCATCGCCGTCGACGACTGCGGACCGCGGATCAACCCGATGATCGTCGAGGGGCAGGTGCATGGTGGCCTTGCCGACGGTGTCGGCATGGCGCTGATGCAGGTGATCGCCTTCGACGAGGACGGCAACAACCTCGGTGGGTCGTTCATGGACTACTTGCTGCCGACGTCGATGGAATGCCCCTCTTGGGAGCTCGGCGAGACGACCACGCCGTCGCCACACCACCCGCTCGGTGTGAAGGGTGTCGGAGAGTCGGCAACGGTCGGCTCACCGCCCGCCGTCGTCAACTCCGTACTCGACGCCATCCAGGTTCGCCACGCCGATATGCCACTCACGCCGGCGCAGGTGTGGCGGGCCCTCCAGGGCAACTCGTTCCGCACGGACATGGCGATTACTTGATGGCTCGCTAGGTTCGTCACGTGACACACGATCTTTCTGTTCGTGGACAGGAGTTGCGGCATGCCCGAGCTGCGTACGTGCATGCCCGTGTCGTGGTCGCCGAGAAGCCGACCAGTGCCAAGCCGGGCGCGGAGGCGATCGTGCTCTCCGACGGAACCATCGAAGGTTTCGTCGGCGGCGCATGTGCGGAATCCACCGTTCGCGCTCAGGCGCTCGCCCTGCTCGACTCCGGTGAAACGCTGCTGCTCCGCATCACGCCAGAACCGGAGGCACCGCGGCCCGGTTCATTGACCGTGCACAACCCCTGCCTGTCGGGTGGCACGCTCGAGATCTTCCTCGAGCCTGTCATCCCTGCGCCGTTGATCCTCGTTGCCGGCGACACTCCGATCGCCCGGGCACTGCTCGAACTGGCGGGTCCACTCGGCCATGCAGGCCGGTCCTACGAGGGCACGCTGCCCGGCGACACCGCGGCCGTCGTGATCGCCTCACACGGGCGCGACGAGGAAGGGGTGCTCGTCGAGGCACTCCAGGCCGGCGTCTCGTACGTCGGTCTGGTGGCCAGCCGCAAGCGCGGCGAGTCCGTGCTGGCCGCGATCGACGTGTGCGCCACGATCAAGTCCCGCGTGCACACACCGGCAGGGCTCGACATCGGTGCCAGGACTCCCGAGGAGGTCGCTCTGTCGATCCTGGCCGAGATCATCTCCACCCGACCGCGCCAATCGGGTCGGCCCGTCGGCGAGGGCACGCCGACGTCATCCGAGTCGGCCATCGACCCCGTCTGCGGAATGAGCGTGGTCATGGTCGATGCGTCGCTGCACCTCGACCACGAGGGGAACCGCTACTGGTTCTGCGGTAGTGGTTGCCTCCGCGCCTTCGCCGCCGACGCGGCCGTCTATCTCTCGTGAGCATCGACCTCAGCACGGTCGACGAGCTCTGCCGCAAGCTCGACGACGTCGACTACCTGGCTGATCAGGGTCTGGCGACCGCCTTGTTCTGCGCAGCCCGCCTTCCGCAGCCACTCCTGCTCGAGGGCGAAGCCGGGGTCGGCAAGACAGAAGCGGCCAAGGCTCTCGCCGCAGTGTTGGACACGCCCCTGGTTCGGTTGCAGTGCTACGAAGGCATCGACGCCGCCGAGGCTCTCTACGAGTGGAACTACCCGCGTCAGCTGCTGGGGATCCGGGCCGCCGAGGCAGCCGGCAAACCGCTGGACTCCGACGACCTGTTCACGCCGGAGTACCTCGTTGCCCGCCCGCTGCTGAAGGCGATCGAACACCAGGGCCCGCGACCCGTCGTGCTGCTGATCGACGAGGTCGATCGCGCCGACGACGAGTTCGAGGCGTTCCTGTTCGAGTTGATGGCCGAATCATCGGTCACGATCCCCGAGTTGGGCACGATCTCCGCGGCGTTCCCGCCGATCGTCATCCTCACCTCCAACCGCACCCGGGACCTGCACGACGCGCTGAAGAGGCGATGCCTGTACCACTGGATCGAGTACCCCGACGTCGGTCGCGCCACGGCGATCGTCAGGCGACGCGTCCCCGCCGCCAGCGCGGACCTGGCCGAGAACGTCGCCGCGGCTGTCGCCAGGTTGCGCAACCTCGACGTGCAGAAGCCACCCGGAATCGCCGAGGCGATCAACTGGGTGGCGGCACTCGAATTGCTCGGTATCGACCTTCTCGATGGCACGGCGGTCGAGCGAACCCTCGGATCAGTCATGAAGTACCGGGAGGATCTCGATCTGGTCAACCAGCGCGGTTTCGGCTGGGTTGCGACCGGCGCGGACTAGAGGGTCGTCCGATGGTCGACCTGGCAACCATTGCGGCGACGTTCGCGGACCGCCTGCACTCGGCGGGGATCCCGGTGAACCCGGAACGATCCGGAAGATTCGCTGCCGCAGTCGACCTGACAGCGCCGGCCACCTACGACGACGTCTACTGGGCCGCCCGAATAACCCTGGTGAGCGGGCATGACCAGCTCGAGCAGTTCGATCGAGTCTTCGGGCAGGTCTTCGGAGAACTCGCCGATCAGGCCGGGACGCGCGGGGATCCGGGCTCTCCGCCGGCTAACCGCAAGCCGCGGCACAGCAAACCCCCACAGGGATCCCCGGAGAGCTCCGACAGCAGGCGCGGTGCCTCCGGTTCCGGTCGATCGGGCCAGGATCACGCCGGTGAGCAGGAGGTCGAGGGGCGGACCCTGGCCATGACGGTCAGCGGCAACGAATACCTCCACCAGGCCGACTACGCCGCGCTCACACCGATGGAGTTGACGACGCTGCGGATGCTGATGAAGCACATGCGGCTTGCCCCTCCGAAGCGCAAGCGGCGGCGCACACTGCGATCACCGAGCGGGAGACGTCTCGACATGCGGGCGACGATTCGTCGCAGCCGGCGCACGGGAGGCGACCCGGTCGAACAGATCCTGCGGCGGCGGAGCGTGCGGCCGCGAAGGCTGGTGATGCTCGCCGACATCTCCGGCTCGATGGAGCCGTATGCCCGCGCCTACCTGCAACTGCTGCACTGCGCCGCCGGCGGCGCCAACGCCGAGACGTTCGTCTTCGCCACGCGGCTGACCCGGCTGACACGACAGTTGCGCATCCGCAATCCGAACGTGGCGCTACAGCGCGCCGCGGCCAGCGCTCCCGACTGGGCCGGAGGAACTCGTCTCGGCGATGCCTTGAAGGCCTTCAACGACGGGTGGGGACGGCGCGGTCTGGCCCGCGGCGCGGTGCTGCTGATCGTGTCCGACGGATGGGACTCGGGCGACCCATCGGTCGTCGGGGAGCAGATGGCCCGCTTGTCGCGGCTCACCCATCGGGTCGTGTGGGTCAACCCACGCAAGCAGAGCGACAGCTACCAACCATTGGTCGGGGGCATGGCGGCGGCGCTACCCCATGTCGACGCGTTTGTCAGCGGTCATTCGCTGGAGGCGATGTACGACGTGCTCCGGGCAATCGGCGGGTCCCGCCTGCCCAACACCGTAGCTCGGTGAACCGACCGGGACCTTGGTCCCGGTCCGCGCTGCCGAGATGCCCTACTTGCTGCGCCGTATCACCGTCACGATGGCGCCCATGGCAAAGAAGACAGGTCGGTACTTGGTTGGTTCGCGTTCACCGTTGCGGTGATGGCCTTGGCGCTGGCGATCTTCGGATTGCGCAGCGAGTCGGCCTCAGGGGCCTCGGAGGGATCAGGTGCCGAGGCTGCAGCCAGCGTGGACGTGACGCTCACCGAGTTCAGGTTCAGCCCGCTGATGGTCACATTGCCGGCGGCCGGCGGGACGATCAACATCAGCAATACCGGTAGCGCCGTCCACACCTTTTCGGTGCCCGAGCTCGGCCTGAAGTCCGGTGACATCAACCCAGGTGCAACGGCGCAGATCAAGGTCGGGCCGGTCGCCGCAGGGATGTACGCCGTGCAGTGCGATATCGCCGGCCATGCCGCCAACGGGATGACCGCGTCGTTGATGATCGGTGAGAGCTCCGGTGAGTCGGCGGCGGCGGCCACACCGACAACGATGACGTGGCAGCAGATGGACGCCATGATGGCCGAGGTCGCCGCGGCGTACCCGGCGAAGACTGAAGGCCACGGCGGCGACCTGCTGGAGCCGAAGGTCCTGCCCGATGGCACGAAGGAGTTCGACATCGAGGCCAAGATCGTCAAGTGGGAGGTCGCCCCAGGCAAACTCGTCGATGCGTGGACCTACAACGGCGTCGTTCCCGCACCGGAGATCCACGTCAACGACGGTGACAAGGTGCGGATCGTGTTGACGAACAACCTGCCGGAGTCGACCTCGATGCACCTGCACGGCATCCGCGTGCCGAACTCGATGGATGGCGTCGATCCGTACACCCAGCCGCCGATCGAACCCGGCGGCACGTTCACCTACGAGTTCGTCGCCAAGGGTCCGGCGGTCGGCATCTATCACTCTCACCACAACGCTCAGCTGCAGGTGCCCAACGGGTTGTTCGGCGCGTTCACCATCGACGAGATGCCAATTCCCCAATATCTGCAGGACAAGGGCATCACCAAGGTCGACAAGAAGGTCAACATGGTGCTGAACGACGCCGGCACGATCGGGCTCAGCCTCAACGGCAAGAGCTTCCCGGGGACCGAGCCGACAACGCTCCGCGTCGGCCAGGTCTTGGAGGTCAACTACCTCAACGAGGGCCTGATGGCGCACCCCATGCACATGCACCAGCCGGTCGGTTGGATCATTGCCAAAGACGGCGTGCCACTGGACCAGCCGATGCCCGGCGACACGATCGTGATCGCCCCGGGCGAGCGCTACACGGTGGTCTATCGGGCCGAGGACGTCGGCGTCTGGGCCTGGCACTGCCACATTCTGAACCACGCCGAAGGCCCAACGGGTATGTTCGGGATGGTCACAGCCCTCATCGTCGAAAAGTAGGCGCCATGTCGCACGAGCCCGCCGTCGCCAAGTTGATCACAGCCAAATCGGTCGTGGTCGGCGTCGACGGCTCGGAGGGTTCGTTCGAGGCGTTGATGTGGGCGACGCATCACGCTCATCGCACAGGTCTCCCGCTGAAGATCGTCACTGTCACCGAGATCCCTGCCGTGTACACGGCCGCCGGCGCACCGACCATGCCACCCGGGTCGACCTTCGATGATCTCGTGCAGCGTGGCGTCGACATCAACCTTCGGGCGATGGACGATGCCGAAGCATTCGATCTCGGCATCGCCGTGTCGGGTGCAGCCGTGGTCGGAACCCCTGTGGTGAGCCTGATCGACGCAACACCCCCTGGGGACGTTCTGGTGGTGTCGGCCACGTCCCAGCACGGCCGAATGACCGACGTGCTCGGCTCCGTTGCGACCGGCGTCTCTCACCGGGCCCATGGTCCGATCGTCATCGTGCACGGACCTGTTGTCCACCCGGCAACCCTGCAACGGATCGTCGTCGGAATCGACGGTTGTGACGAGTCCAGGGTTGCCCTCGGATGGGCATGCGACCTCGCGCTCCAGATCGGCGCGTCGATCGAAGTCGTGCACGGCTGGGAGTACCCGTACCGAACCAAGGATGCCTTCTTCGGCTCGCCGAAGGAAATCATGCAGCGCGATGCAACCCGCTCGCCGACGAAGAGCTCGGGGAGCTCAACCCGGAGCGCCGGGCGGTTGTCACAGCGACACATGTGCACGAAGGCAAAGCCGCCGATGTCCTCATCGACGCCTCGAAGGACGCCGACCTGGTTGTCGTCGGCTCACGGGGACGTGGCGGCGTACGCTCCTTGCTGATGGGCTCAGTGAGTCGAACCGTGGTTCAACACGCGATGTCCACGGTTGTCCTGGTTCCGTCGGCGAAACACTGGCGCGAATCATGACCGACTCCCATCGCGCCGAATTGCCGACGTGGCAGTGCTACGACCTGGCCGCCGCGTCCACCGTCGGACGACTCTGCTTCCTCGATGGCGACACTCCCATTGCGTATCCGGTCAGCTTCAAGCTGCACAGAACGGGTGACGGATCGTCGATCGTCATGCGCACAGGCCCCGGCTCGTTGATGGCGCGCCTAGCCGGACCTGCCTCGTTCGAGATCGACGAGATCGATGTCGAGTCGCGTTCGGCGTGGAGCGTCCTGTTCCGCGGCACGGTGCACCGGAGCCACGAGCCCAGCCAACTCCCGGTGCCCGAGCCGTGGATTGCCGATGGTCGTCACGTGTGGCTGGTGTTGGACATCGCCACGGTCAGCGGACGGCGATTCGTGGCGCGCGATGCCACCGACGGGTTCTCGGTCGAATGGGATCTCGACGGCACGGACCAAGGTCCTGACGCGTAAAGGACCTCGGCAACTGTCCGTTGGAACCGATTCGTAACATACTCATCAGATGACGAATCGGATCATTGTGGGCGTGGACGGATCCGATCCGTCGATCGTCGCGTTGCGGTGGGCTGCGTACGAGGCGCGCCGCCGCAACGCCGATGTACTGGTGGTGTCGTGTTACAGCGTCCCGGTGTACGGCAGCCCGGAGGGCGCCGTCTACTCGACGTCTGAGGACGTCGACTTGATCAAGGAAGGGGCATCAGGTCTGATCCACCGTTCCACAGAGATCGTTGCCGAGATCGATGAACACCTCGTGGTCGACGGCACGACGGCGATGGCGCCTGCGGCGGCGACCATTTCGGAATCTGCTCGACCCGACGACGAAATCGTGGTCGGCGCCACCGGTCACGCCGGGTTCATGGAAGGCCTCCTCGGCTCCGTGCGCGCTGAGCGTCATCCACCGATCGCATGTTCCCGTGATCGTCGTGCCTGCCAAACCAACGAACGAAATTGGGCCCTCGATGAAGAAGATCGTCGTCGGCGTCGACGGTTCGCCCGGCTCGCTACACGCGCTCGAATGGGCGTACGGCGAGGCGCTCCTGTCGGGCTCGGATCTGACGGCTGTGCACGGCTGGATCTATCCGTATGTCGGCTCGCGTACAGGGACCAGCGAACCCCGCACGCAGATGCAGCTCGACGCCATGGAGGAGCTGAAGGCCAGCCTCGAATCACTGGGGCCACGAATGACGGGTGGCTCGATCCATGTGCATGCCAGGTTGGTCGAGCAATCGCCGGCAGAGGCGCTGCTCGAGGAGTCCAAGGACGCCGACCTGGTCGTGGTCGGGTCCCGAGGTCGTGGCGCTCTGCGGGCGTCGCTGCTGGGTTCGGTCAGTCGTACGGTCGTGCAGCACGCGACGTGCCCGGTCGCCGTGATCCGCCTGCCCGAGGCGTAACCCCCAGGTTCTCAGTCGTCAGGAAGCGTCGCGGCAGTCTCCCTGGATGCTCAGCGTCCGCCGCCGCTCCGTCGACCTCGTCGGATCAGAGGTCAACGAAGCGGGCGGCAGACAAGCCACACGGCGCTGCTGGATGTACTGGGGTCGGCAGCGCTCAGTAGCCCATCCGGGCATTGTGATGGAACGTTGTGGAGGCCGATAGGGACCTTTGGCCCGACGCCCAAGGAAGCGGTCCGCAGCCGGCTCAGCTCCGTCGAAACACCACACTCGAGCGCGGTGCCAACGTCGTGACCTGCGGTGGAACGCTCGACAGGGCTTCAACCCACGGCCCATCCTCCTGGAACTCGAAGCGGGCAGGCTCCCAGCCGGCATTGACCATCACGTACAGTCCGCCTGCCGACCACGCCATCGAGCGCGATCCAGCGGACGTATCCGGAACGGAATCACGTCCGTAGAACCGGAACTGTGTCGGCGGGTGCGCCTTTCGCAACCGGATCAGTGCCCGCACATGGTCATGGAGCTCCGACCATGTTTCGAGACGACGCCAATCGACCCACGTCAACCGGCTGTCGATGTTGTACGGGTTGTCGTGGCCGTCCTGCGTGCGGCCGAACTCGTCGCCCATCACGAACATCGGTGTGCCGGCGGACAACAGCAGCATCGTGAAGTAGTTCTTGAGCTGCTGGAGCCTCAGCACGTCGCCGCAATCCCACGAATGATGGTGATCACTGGTGACCACCGTCAGATCGTGCATCGTCAGGCCGTCGTGTGCAGTGAGGAAGTTGACAGTGCCCTCGGGCGACATCGGGAACAGATCGGGGCTGCCTTGCATGCGCTGCATCACGGTCGACACCATGCCCGGTTCGCCACGCACGAAGCCGCGGACGTCGTCGCGGAAGCGGTCGTTCCACTGCAACCACGGCGCCGGCCATTCCCCCACTTGATATGCGGCAAGGTCCCACGGCTCGGCGATCAGGCGCACCTGGCGGCCGGCCCCCCATTGCGTGATCCGGTCGACCAGGCCCCCGCCGTCACGGGTCAACAGCGAAGCAAGGTCGAAGCGAAAGCCGTCGATACCGAGGTCGGCGAACCGGTCGAGCGCCGACACCACCAACAGTTGGACGTGCGGGTCACCGGGGTTGGCGACGTTGCCACAGCCGCTGTCGTCGTTGTACGAGCCGTCGGCGCGGTGAAGGTACGCGTTCGCGTCGTCGAGGCCACGCAACGAGAGTGTCGGCATGCTCGCGTCGCCTTCGCCGGTGTGGTTGAAGACGACGTCGAGCCACACCTCCAGCCCATGCTCATGGGCAATCGAGACCAGCGCCGCCAGCTCGCCGGGGGCGTCGTCGCCCGCTGCAAACGGCCGGTGCACGGCACCCCAGACCAGGGGCATGTAGCCCCAGTAGTTGTCGCTCGGCTCGAACGGGTGCACAGGCATGAGCTCGATCACGTTGACACCGAGGTCAGCCAGGTATGGGATCCGTTCGGCGCAACCGGCGAACGTCCTGGCGAAGCCACGGACATGGAGCTCGTAGACCACGGGATCGTCGTGGTGATGCCCGAGCGATGGATGCTTCGGCCATCGCGTACGGATCACGCTGCGCGGACCCTGCGGTGTGATGTCGACATCCATCGCGTCGGGGTCGAGCAGCGGCCCGATGCCGTCGACGACGAACCAGTAGGCATCGCCCTCGTCGGCCTCGGCCTCACCGTGCCACCTCGACTCACCGGGATGTCGCCATGACCGTCTCGCAGACGGTCTGAGGTGTGACCGCCGGTGTACAGCGAGACCTGTCGGGCATTCGGGGCATGCACCGTGAAGCGATGTACCACCTACTCAGCATGGCATCGGCTCTAGCCTGTCGAGTAATGGCTGTCACCCCGACCTCACCCGCCGACGTCTCGCAGGCGCTCAGCTTGCACGGATACCTGCCTGACGACGGTCTGGCCACGTCGGTGTTCCTGGCGCTGGCTCTCGAAGCGCCCACTGCTGCTCGAAGGCGAAGCCGGCGTCGGCAAGACCGAAGTCGCCAAGGTCATCAGCCGCTGGACGGGCGGCGACCTCATCCGCCTCCAGTGCTACGAGGGCATCGACGCATCGCAAGCGGTCTACGACTGGGACTACTCGCGTCAGTTGCTGCATCTGCGCGCTGCCGAGGCCAGCGGCGAAGCGCGAGGAGTGGGCACCGGTGTGCTGGAAGAGCAGCTGTACAACGAACGGTTCCTGCTCAAGCGGGCACTGCTGCAGGCCATCGATCACCGTGGCGAGTTGCCTCCGATGTTGTTGATCGACGAGATCGACCGCGCCGACGACGAGTTCGAGGCGTACCTGCTCGAGATGCTGTCGGACTACCAGATCACCATTCCCGAGCTCGGGAAGTTCACCACCACCCGGCCACCGATCGTGGTGCTGACGTCGAACCGGACCAGAGACGTGCACGACGCGCTGAAGCGACGCTGCTTGTACCACTGGATCGAGCATCCCGATTTCGAACGCGAAGTGAAGATCGTCCGCATGCGCGTTCCCAATGTGATCGAGCCGCTGGCCCGCCAGGTGGCCGCAGCCGTCGAGGCGATGCGCAGCCTCAACATGTACAAGCCTCCCGGGGTCGCCGAAACCATCGATTGGGCGCAGGCTCTCGGAGCGCTCGGAGTCACCGAACTCGACGAAGCCACCGTCGACGCCACGCTCGGCACGGTGCTCAAGTATCGCGAAGACCAGGAACGGGCCCGCCAGCACGGCATTGCCGACATGGTCAAGCAGGCCTTCGAGCGGAGCATGCAGCAGCCTTGAGCGCCGGCCTGGTCGACACCACGCCCGCCGAGCGGATGGCAGTCACGTTCGCCCGCGTCCTCCGCGGGTCATCGCTGCGGGTCCCCATCGGAAACGTGCTGATGTTCGTCGAGGCGCTCGGACGTGTCGGTATCTCCGAACGCACCAACGTCTACTGGGCGGCGCGGTCCACCCTCGTGCACCAACCGGAGGATCTCGCCCTGTTCGATCGAGCTTTCGCCGTCTTCTGGGACCATGCCCAGGGCAACGCAATCGACGAAGACCCGGAGATCATCAAGATCACCCTGGCGACCGACGACGAGAACGAAGGTGACGACGACGGCGAGTCCGCCACCGACTCGAACGACGACCTCACGCTGACGCTGCGCTTCTCGTCGGTCGAGGTACTGCGCAACAAGGATTTCGGCGCCTACGACGAAGACCGAGCTCCGACTCGCCCAGCAGCTGATGAGTCGCTTGCGTTTCGTCGGTCCGCCGCGCCGGTCGTTCCGATTTCGGTCGGCAGCGCGTGGGAACCGCCCCGATCTGCGGGCGACGCTGCGCAGCGCGATCGGGGCAGGGGGTGAACCGATCCGGCGCCACTGGCTCGAGCCCGGCGATCGCCTGCGCCGGCTGGTCCTGCTGCTCGACGTCAGCGGCTCGATGGAGCCCTACGCCAGGGCGATGCTGCGGTTCGTGCAGGCTGCCGTGGCCGGTCGCCAACGAGTCGAGGCCTTCTCGCTCGGCACGCGCCTGACCCGTGTCACCAAGGAACTGAACAGCCGCGACCCTGATCGTGCTCTGCGACAGGCCAGCGAGCGGGTACAGGACTGGAGCGGCGGAACGCGACTGGGCGAATGCCTGCGTCGGTTCAACGACGAGTGGGGCGTGCGTGGCATGGCCCGCGGCGCGATCGTCGTGATCCTCAGCGACGGCTGGGACCGCGGCGATCCGGCCGTGCTCGGCGAACAGATGTGCCGGCTGCAGCGGGTCACGTACGACCTCATCTGGGTCAACCCATTGAAAGTCACACCCGGCTATGCGCCTCTCGCCCGTGGCATGGCAGCCGCGTTGCCGTATGTTGATCACTTCGTGGAAGGTCATTCACTCGCAGCTATGGAAGAACTGGCCGGCGTGATCGCCCGCGGTCTCGACGAGGGGCTCCTGATGCGCGAACTGCTCGACGACATCGATCGCTGGCGTGCCGCCGGGAAGGCCGTGGCTGTTGCCCGCGTCGTCGATATCGAGGGCTCCGGGCCTCGTGAACCGGGCGCCGCGATGGCGGTCAACATCGACGGCGAGGTGGCCGGGTCGGTCAGTGGCGGTTGCGTCGAGGGCGCCGTCGTCAGCGAGGCGTTGGCGATCCTGAACGGCGACGCAGAGCCGCGGATCATCACCTTCGGATACAGCGACGACGAAGCCTTCGCCGTCGGGCTGACGTGCGGCGGAACCATCCGCTTGTTCGTCGAACCCCTCGACTGGTGAGACCATGACGATCTACGAACTCCTGCGCGAACGAATCAAAGCCGAACAACCCGTCGCCCTGGCGACCGTGGTCGACGGCCCGCACGTCGGCGCCAAGCTGATCGTCACGACGACCGATCCGCCGGTCGGCGACCTCGGTGATCCCGAGTTGACCCGCATCGTCGGGCGCGACGCTGTCGCCGAACTCGAGGCTGGGCGCAGCGGCATCCGCAACTATGGCCCGGAAGGCCAGACCACACCGGAGGACCTGGTCAACACCCCGACAGTCCGGATCTTCGTCGAGAGCTGGGCCCCACCCCCGCAGATGTGGATCTTCGGCGCCGTCGACTTCACCGCCGCGCTCGCCAAGGTCGCCAAGATCCTCGGCTACCGAGTGACGGTCTGCGATGCCCGTGAGGTGTTCGCCACACGACGCCGCTTCCCGATGGCCGATGAGGTCATCGTCTCGTGGCCCGGGCCCGTGTTCGCCGAGCGCGGCGCGACACTGCGCCAACGCGATGCCGTGTGCATCTTGACTCACGACCCGAAGTTCGACGTGCCCGCCGTGCAGGGCGCGCTGGCAACCGGCGTCGGATACATCGGGGTGATGGGCAGTCGCAAGACTCACGCCAAGCGCATGGAACGACTGGCCGAGGTCGGGATCGACCAGCCCGAGCAGATCGAGCGGCTGATGTCGCCGATCGGTCTCGACCTCGGTGCCCGCACCCCCGAGGAAACCGCGATCTCGATCTGCGCGGAGATCATCGCCCGGCGCACCGGGCGGGCGACGCCGTCGTTACGCGGGTCCAGCGGGCCGATCCACGGCTGAGTTCCGGCCGCCAAATCTCGGCCGCCAAACCTCAGCCGCCAAGACTCAGCCACCAAGACTCAGCCGATCGGATTACCGAACTTTGCTCGTTTGACACGACGATTGGCGAGGTCGTCGACCTCGACGGTTCGTCCGTGGCCGACCGCATGAACGATGAGGTTGTCGACACCAAGCCAGATCATCACGTGGCCGGGGTAGTACACCAGATCGCCGGCCTGCGCCGTGTCGAGTGTCCGCGCCGCAGCGCCGCGGATCTGACCACGGCTCTGATGGGCCAGTGTCACTCCGGCCTGCGCCCAGGCGAACGATGTGAGGCCAGAGCAGTCGAAGCCGACGCCGACCTTGCTGGAATTGCGGTGGTACGGAACGCCGATCTGGGTCAGCGCCGACAGCAGAGCGATCTGGTGGGACTGATCAGCAGCGGCCCAGGCTTGGTGAAGCCGACCTGCGTCGGCTCCGAGGCGAGCGGCCACGGCAGACGAGGCATCCTCGAGTCGGATCGCGAACCTGTCGGTGTCGAGTGCAGCGAGTGCGGCGGCGGCGCTAGTCGCGACGACGTCGAACTTGGCTGCTACCGAAACCCTGGGCAGCGCGGCTGCAGCAGCGGAATCGGCGGTACCGACCACCAGGCCGGTGCATATGAGCGAACCCGCAACCGCAAGTGTTGCAAGTTTCTGACGGAGTGTCATGTGGAAGGTCCCATCTTGTACGGATGTGCACCGCCCGCCTCGGGCAGATGCTTTGGTCGTGATGAGAAGAAATCCGTTGAAATCGTTGGGATATCGTCGGGAATTCTTCCTGCACACGGCGAAAGCGCCATACGTGAGCGCCCACCGCATTCGTTTCTGCGTCAGGGGGGTGCCGACACACGAACGCCGCCATGACCCGCTGTTACGCATTACAAGTTATCGTCATCAAACCGCAATACTTAAGTCATCTGTAACACTTTCGTCATAAAGTGACAAGGATCACCTGTCACACCGGGGGCCATATGCTTGGCCGGTGACGACAACCGCCGCCCTTCTCGCCGCCGGCGGAGGGACGAGATTCGTCGGCCCGACGCACAAGTTGCTGGCAACTCTCGATGGTCGACCGGTGTTCCGATGGGCTCTCGACCATGTCGTGTCGGCAGGCCTCGACCACGTCGTCGTCATCACGGGTGCCATCGCTCTGGACATCAACGATGCCGGCGTCACCATCGTTCACAACGAGCACTGGGAGCACGGCCAGGCCGGCTCACTACAACTCGCGATCCGCGCGGCTGAGGCCCACGACAGCGAATTCATCGTGGTCGGTCTCGCCGATCAGCCGTTCATCCTCGCCTCGGCTTGGCGAGATGTCGCCGCGTGCGACTCAACTGCCCCGATTCTCGTCGCGACCTACAGCGGCAAGCGGGGACCGAACCCGGTCCGATTGCATCGTTCGGTGTGGTCACAGCTTCCGACCATCGGTGACGAAGGTGCACGGGCCCTGATGCGCCTTCGCCCGGATTGGATCGATGAAGTAGCGTGCGAAGGCTCAGCGGCTGATATCGACACGTTGGAGGATCTCGGACAATGGACAAACTTCTGAACGAATTCACGGTGCATCGGCCGATCGCAGAGACGTGGAACGTGTTGACCGACGTCGAACGAATCGCCCCTTGCATGCCGGGAGCCGCCCTCGAGGAGATCGAGGGCGACGTGTTCCGTGGTGTCGTCAAGGTCAAGCTCGGTGCGATTTCGACTGCGTTCAAGGGTCAGGCCAACTTCGTCGAACGCGACGACGCTGCACACCGCGCCGTGCTGAAGGGCGAAGGTCGCGATACAACAGGCAAGGGCAACGCCAGCGCGTTGATCACCGCGCAACTCGAATCGATCGACGCAGATACGACCAAATGCGTCGTCGAGACCGACCTGCACATCACGGGCAAGGTTGCCCAGTTCGGCCGAGGGATCATGGGAGACGTCAGCAAGAAGCTGATGAACCAGTTCGCCACCAACCTCAACACCATGCTCGACCAGCAACCCGATTCCGTGGCACCGGCCGCTGCCACAAGGTCCGGAGACGTGGCGACGAACGGCGCTGCCGCAACCGGCGCTGCCGCAGCCGGCGCTTCTGGCGTTCGCAAGATCGAGGGCCCGGCCGCAGCCCCGATCGAGCTGTCCGACGTAGCCGGCTCGGCGATTCTCAAGCGCCTTCTGCCGCTGGTCGGTGGGCTCGTGGTGCTGTGGATCGTCGTGCGGCGTCTCAGCCGTCGTTAGTCACGTGGGCGACGATGTCGCTGCCGTGCGCGAGCTGATCGGCAGGACACCCCAGGGCGCGTTCGAGGTCGTGGTTCGCGACGACGCGGGAAATCCGGTGGTGCTCCGCAACGCCCCGTTGTTGGCTGACGGCGAGCCGATGCCCACCCGCTATTGGCTCGTGGGAAGGCGCGAGGTGCTCGCCATCAGCCGGCTCGAGGCGGGTGGAGGCGTACGCCGTGCCGAGGCCGAGATCGATCCGACCCTGGTCGCCGACGCTCACGCCCGGTATGCCGCCGAGCGGGATGCAACCCTGCCGCCGGGCCACACCGGCCCGCGCCCGCACGGCGGCGTCGGCGGCACGCGAGTGGGTATCAAATGTCTGCACGCCCACTACGCCTGGTTCCTGGCCGGAGGCGATGACCCGGTCGGTGCGTGGGCTGCTCGACAGTTGGACGGTCGATCGTGAACACGGTCACGATTCGACTCGGCGACGAGGTGACCGTCGTCGATCTCGACGGCCAACGGCACGTCATTCCGCTCGGCGCGGTCACGCTCAGCGTCAACGAGTTGGCGTCCGACCCGCCGCGCCCGGAGGAGTTGACCAACGCCATCGGTGCAGTGGTCGATCATCTCGACGACATGTTGCGTGCCCTGCCCGCGGCAGTCGAGGCCGAAGACGTGGGCATCGTCGGCGAACTTGCCAACGTCATCGCCGCCGTCGAGTTCGGGGGCGATCCGCCGCTGCCGTTCCTACTCGGCCGCGCTGCCGCTGAGGACGTCTTCCGCACTGTCGCCACCGAATCGTCAGCCGAGCGGGCCCTGAACCCTGGCCTTCCGGTCGAGGCGGTGGGCACCATCGTCGGTGCGTGCTGCATCGTGGTGGCCCTGATGCGCCACCTGCACCTCGACGAGATCGATGTGGGGGTACAGTCGTGACCTTCGGTCGGCGCGGCGGGCTGCATCCGTCGATTGCGGTCGAGCCGGGCATGCGGCTGTACGGGAAGCGAATAATGCTGCGGCCGCTGATGGCCGCCGACTTTCCCCAATGGACAGAGGTGCGACTGCGCAATGAGCAGTGGTTGACCCCGTGGGAACCTCTTCGGGCCAACAACATCGCTGACCCGACACGACACCGCGACGCGTTCAACTCGCGTTGCGCAACTCGCGACCGCGAGCGCCAGGTGGGCACCTCCTACGGCTTCGGGTTGTTCGTCGACAACGCCTTTGCCGGGGAGATCAACATCAACAACGTCGTCCGTGGAGCATTCCAATGCGGCGTCGTCGGATACTGGATCGACGAACGCCAGGCCGGAAACCGGTACATCGCCGAGGGGGTCGCCGTGCTCTGCAGGTTTGCCTTTGACGAACTCCACCTGCACCGCCTGGAGATCTGCATCGTGCCGCGTAACACCAACAGCCGGAAGGTGATGGAGGTGTTGGGCATCCGCGAGGAAGGCATCGCCGAGCGCTATCTGGAGATTCACGGTGTGTGGGAGGACCACATGCGCTACGCGATCACCGCCGAGGAGTGGCAAGCGCGGCGAGACGAATTCGCCGCGGTGTGGGGCTGACGAGCCTGAG
This sequence comes from Ilumatobacteraceae bacterium, assembly GCA_963773085.1. GTDB lineage: Bacteria > Actinomycetota > Acidimicrobiia > Acidimicrobiales > Ilumatobacteraceae > JAENVT01. The sequence continues at coordinate 156,701 of CAVYZS010000014.1, forward strand.
CTCGCTAATCAGTCACTGGCAATGCGGAAAGCTTGGGCCTTTGCCTTGCGGATGCTCGTGCGCCGCTTCCACATCTTCATCTTCCAGTGACGCTTGGTGTTGTTGCCGGTGCCGGCCTTGGCCTTCTCGGCATCGTGATGGTGCGAAGGCACCCAGGCCCGCCCTGGCTCGTGCACCTCGTCTGGTTCGTAACCGGCACTGACCTGCGCTGCAACGGCGTCGAGTTCGCTGTGTATGCGATGTCGCTCGTTGTGGGCGTGGGCTCGCGAGTCCATCTTCGGCGGTGGGATCGCCTCTTGACTGCGATGACGCTGGCTCATGAAGTACCTCCGTTGTGTTGTCGGAACGTACGGTGTGGGAGCTACCCGTACGAGCACGGTAATCCACACCGACAGGGGTTCGAAAGGCACGATGCGTAACATTCGTGCGCGCTTTTGGCGACACCAGGTACGGGTCACGACTTGGTGCTGATCTTGGCCTGCAACGCTGCCAGCCGCTCGGCGAACCAGGGCTGACGGGTGCTCCACAACTGCGGATCGAGTTCGCGCTCGACTGCTTCCGCATGGTTGTCGATGTCGGCCATCGCCTGAATGGTCTTCTTGGTCTCGATCGCCAGTTCGCGCGGTGCACTGGCCGCGCGGGCAGCCATCGTCTGCGCCGCGACGAGCAATTGGTCGTCGTCGACGCAGCGATGGGCGAGACCGATCCGTGCCGCCTCTTCACCGTCCATGACTTCACCGAACACGACGGCCGCCATGGCCACCTGCGGCCCGGCAATGCGACGCAGCATCCAGGTGTGGCCGCCACCGGGGTGCAGTCCGATCTGCAGGAACCGGGTGTCGAACGTGCCCGGCGACCGGCAAGCCGCACGTCACACCCCAGCGCCAGGTTCATCCCGGCACCGACGGCTGCACCGTTGACCGCGGCGAGCGTCGGCAGCGGGCTGCGGGCGATCCGCAGGAACCCTTCGTAGATCGCACCGAGGCTGGCTTCGTCCGGCTTCGGCGAGATTGCCGAGGTTGGCGCCGGCACAGAACGCCGGCGCTGCACCCGTGACCACGATGGCACCGACGGTTGTGTCGGCTTCGATCTCGTCCATCGCTTCGACGATCTCGGCGACCATCGCCGCAGTGAGCGTGTTGCGCTCCTGCGGGTTGTTCAGGGTCAGCGTGGCGACGCCTTCGGAACGGGACACGACGACGAGCGACATGACCCCACCGTAGCGTTGGCGGGGTAGCGTCAGAAGCTGATGCTCGACCATGTGTTCACCGACGCGATCAGCGCGCTGCGCGACGCGTTCGAGGGAGCCTTCCTCGAACGTCAGGCCTTCGACGAGCACTTCCAGGTCGACGTGCTGCTCGGCGACTTGTCGTGGGAGACGTCGTACGGACTGCCCGGCGAAGGCCAACCGCCGCGAGTGGTCGCCCACATCACGTTCGACTGGCCGAGTTGGAGCCAGACCGCGTATCGCAGTTGGTGCGTCGACGAGGTGCTCGATCGACAACCGGCGATCGAGATGGAGATCGTCTTTCGCGTGCAGCGGCTGATCGCCCAACCCGAGCCGTCCGTCGTGGAACCGGCGATGCCGGAAACCAGCCCGTTGATCGGCGACGAGCGCCTCGAGCGGGCCGGTCTGACCGTCGAGATCGGTCACTTCGACGGCATCGACGGAGACGCCGAGTACGCGATCGAGGTGACCTACGAGGGCCTGTACGAACTCGCCGAGGAGACGCTCGCCGACGGCGCCAGCACGTTGCTCGACGAGCACTTCGGCAGCTTGGGCGGCTGGATCTCGTCGACCCTCGTGAGGCTCGGCGACCTCAAGCTCGGCTTCCGCCCCGCCGACGACGCCAGCCTCTGACAGTCCAGGTACGAAACATTCGGGGCACCCGAACAATCGGTGCCTGGCCGCGGTTAGAGGGCGCCGCCGCGGGCCCGCAGTTCGGTGCGGATGGCTTCGGCGATGTCGAGCGCGAGGATCTCGGCGCCGGTCTCGTTGAGGTGGAAGCCATCCTCGCGGCGCACTCCTTGAACACCGTTGTCGCGAGGATCCTGCACAACGTCGTGCGAAACCTCCGCTGAGACCGGAGAACCGCTTCCACGTGTCGATGAACACGACCTTCGGGCGCTTGGCGGCCTCGGCCATGACGACCTCGTTCTGCACCTGCAGCCGGGCGGTGACGTCGGGGTTGTCGTCGTTGGGGATGCCGACCCAGATCAGCGTGCGGTTGTCGCCGCCGAGGTAGTCCATCGCCGCGCCGACCCGCTTGCCGTACTCGGCACGCCAGTCGGCGTCGTCGACCGCCGGATCCCGGGGTGTGCTGCACGGCCCAGGTCTTGTCGACATTGCGCAGGCCCTGGGCATCGTTGCCACCGAACGTGACCACGACGATGTCGGGGTTGACTGCCGGGATCTGCTGGGCGAAGTACGACGGCCAGTCGAAGAAGTCGGGCCGGCTGAGACCCGACGACACCTTGTAGTCGAGCGTGGTCGAGACCATGCCGGTCTGCTTCATCAGCTTGTCGAGGTACGGTCCGAACGTGCCGGCGTCGCTGTCGCCGGCGACGTACAACTCGGCCGGATCGGCCGCCGACGGCGACTGTCTTCTCCTTCGGCGTAGCAGCTCCGTCGTCGATGTCGACGTCGATGCCGGGGTCAACGGCGTGACACCGTCGCTGACGATCAGCGAGGTGCTCGGCGCAGTCGGCGCCGCCGAGGTGGGCTGACTGGGCCCACCGAACACCGCCGTGACCATCGTGTACAGCAGGAACAGCACGGCGACAGCGGCGATCCCGGCGACGACGCGCCGCGCGACATAGACACGATCTGGCAGGCGCTGGCGCGGTGGTTGTACAGGGGCGAGGTACATCGTCTACCGGGGCCAATGCTACGGGACCAACGGGTGGGGACAGGTGTCTCGCCACGGGTTAGAATGCCGAACGGATATTCCTATCCATCCATCACACTCCAAGGGGGAGAACAATGCGCAAGAGCAAGCGATTTACGTCGCTCGCAGCCATTGCCGCACTGGGCCTGCTGGCCGCAGCATGCGGCAGCGACGGCAGTTCAAGTTCAACCGACGCACCTGCAGGCACTCAGCCGGCCGCGGCAACCACGCCTGCCGGAACCACGCCAGCCGAAACCACGCCGGCCGGCACCACGCCAGCCGCATCCAGCGGCATCACCGCCGGCCTCGCCTTCGACACCGGCGGTCGTGGCGACGGTACGTTCAACGACTCTGCCGGACGCGGCCTCGACAAGGCCGTCAGCGAACTCGGTGTCACGAAGATCGAACTCGACGCAGCGAAGGACGAGGATCGAGCGAGCAACCTCGATCTGCTGGTGCAGCAGAAGGCCAACCCGGTCATCGGCGTCGGCTTCCTGTTCGGCGACGCATGCTGCCGCTGGCCCTGGCCAACCCCGACACGACGTTCGGCATCGTCGACTCCGTCGTCGACGCACCGAACGTACGCAGCCTGGTGTTCGCCGAGCACGAAGGCTCGTTCCTGGTCGGCGCCGCTGCGGCGTTGAAGAGCAAGACCGGTCACATCGGCTTCATCGGTGGTCAGGAAATCGACCTGATCAAGAAGTTCGAGGCCGGCTACATCGCCGGTGCCAAGGCTGTGAACCCCGACATCGTGATCGACAGCAAGTACCTCGGGCCAGCCGGTGACAACTCGGCATGGGGCAACGTCGCGGGCGCCAAGGAGATCGCCAAGGGCTGGTACGACGCCGGCGCCGACGTGATCTACACCGCCGCAGGCGGTTCGGGTGCAGGCACCATCCAGGCCGCTGTCGAGGCCGACAAGTGGGCGATCGGCGTCGACTCCGACCAGTACCTCACGGCCAAGCCTGACGAGCAGAAGCACATCCTCACCTCGATGCTCAAGCAGGTCGACGTCGCCGTGTTCGAGACCATCAAGGCTGTCGCCGACGGCGACACCAAGGGTGGCATCATCACCTTCGACCTGAAGTCCGACGGTGTCGGCTACTCGACTTCGGGTGGCTTCCTCGACGACATCAAGGACAAGCTCGACGCCTACAAGGCCGACATCATCAGCGGCAAGATCGTGGTTCCGACCAAGCCCTGACCTAACTCCACGTTGACATCACGGGCCCGGGGCAATCGCGCCCCGGGCTCGTGTGTTATACCATCCTGATGGACGGCAGCTTCGCGGTCGAACTGGTGGGCATCGGCAAGACCTTTCCCGGTGTCATCGCCAATCACGACATCACCATGCGGGTGCGGACCGGCACGATCCACGCAATCGTCGGCGAGAACGGTGCCGGCAAGTCGACCTTGATGAACACCCTGTACGGCATGCACCAGCCCGACGAGGGAACCATCTCGGTGTTCGGGCGCGAGGTTCACTTCAAATCGCCGACCGACGCCATCGCAGCCGGCGTCGGCATGGTTCACCAGCACTTCATGCTCGCCGACAACTTCACGGTCGTCGAGAACATCATCCTCGGCACCGAGCCTGCCGAGCACGGCGTGCTGAAGTTCAACGACGCCAAGCGCCGGCTCGCCGAACTGGCCAAGTCGATTGGCGCCCACGTCAATCTCGACGCCCTCGTCGACAACCTCGGCGTCGGTCAGCGACAGCGCGTCGAGATCCTCAAGGTGCTCTATCGCGGCGCCAAGGTACTGATCCTCGACGAACCGACCGCCGTGCTGGTTCCGCAGGAGGTCGACGAACTGTTCGTCACGCTTCGCCAGTTCGTGGCCGATGGCGCGACGATCATCTTCATCTCCCACAAGCTCGACGAGGTGCTGGCGATCTCCGACGAGATCACGGTGATACGCGACGGCACGACAGTGGCCACGGTCGCTCCGGGCGACGTCGATCGTCGCAAACTCGCCGAGCTGATGGTCGGTTCCGAACTCCCCGATCCGTCCGGGCGCACCACCACCGTCGGCACCACCGAGGTGCTGAGCGTGACCGGTCTCGATGTCAGCGCCACTGATGGATCGAAGTTGGTGGTCGACGGGGCGACTTTCACCGTGCACGACGCCGAGGTGCTCGGCGTCGCCGGGATCGAGGGCAACGGCCAGTTCGAACTGTGTGAGGCCATTCTCGGGCTTCGCCCGATCGCCAACGGCACCATCGAGCTCAACGGAACCGACCTGACGCAGCTCAGCGTGCAACACCGTCGCGACCTCGGAATCTCGTACATCCCGTTCGATCGCCACCGCGAAGGCCTGTTGCTCGAGTCCCCGCTGTGGGAGAACACGATGCTCGGCCGACAAGAGACGGTAGGGCTCTCCAAAGGTCCGTTCATCTCCGCGTCCGGTGCCAGGCGTGACTGCGCGACGGTCGTCGAGCGATTCGGGGTGCGCACACCGGGGATCGAAGTACCGGCCTTCGCCCTGTCGGGCGGGAATCAGCAGAAGCTGGTCGTCGGTCGCGAGTTGTCGAGCGAAACCCATGTGCTGCTGGCCGCCCACCCCACTCGTGGTGTCGACGTCGGTGCGCAGGCAGCGATCTGGGACGAGCTTCGAGCTGTGAGAGACAAGGGGGTCGGCGTGTTGTTGATCTCCGCCGACCTCGACGAACTGATCGGGTTGTCGGATCGGATCGCGGTGATCTACGACGGCAAGATCACCGCCATTCTCGATCCGGCGACAGCGACACCCGAACTGCTCGGGTCGTACATGACCGGCGAGATGCAGGGGGCGGCATGAGAAACCGCCAGAAGTGGCAGGGAATCCTGATCACGGTGGGCGGCTCGCTGCTGGCTCTGGTGATCGCTTTCGCCATCTGCGGCGTGTTCCTGGCTCTCATCGGCAACAACCCGCTCTCCGTCTACAGGCAGATGCTCGAGTACGACATCACCCGCGACTCGTTCCTCGACGCGGCCAACGCGCAGTACCGTTGATCCTGTCGGGCATCGCTGTCGCCATCGGGTTCAAGATGGACCTGTTCAACATCGGCGTCGAGGGACAAACTCGACTCGCGGTGCTGGTCACGGCAGCGGTCGGGGCGCAGGTTCACCTTCCCGCCGTCCTGCATGTGACGTTCTGCCTGGTGCTGGCGATGGCGGTCGGCGCGGTCTGGGCCGGCATCGCCGGAGCGCTGAAGGTGAAGCGCGGCGTCAACGAGGTGATCTCGACGATCATGCTCAACTACATCGCCATCGGGCTGGTCAGCTGGATGTTCGACACATGCGTTCGTCGTCGGCGCCGACACCTTGAACGTGAAGACCAAGGAGTTGCCCCGCACAGCCTGGTTCCCGGAACTCGTCAAGGGCAAGCTCACCGGTTTCGTCCTGCGTCGCGATGGTCGTCGTCTTGCTGTTCTGGGTGGTGGTCTGGAAGACGAAGTTCGGATTCCACCTCCGAGCTTCGGGGGCAAATCCCGGCGCCGCCGGGTCGCCGGTGTCAACCCGGCGCGGATGATCATGACAGCGATGCTGCTCTCGGGAGCGGTGGCCGGTCTCGTGGGCATGCCCGGATTGCTGGGGCACGACCACGCCTACCGGCGCGGTCTGGCGGAGGGCTACGGGTTCGACGGGATCGCCGTGGCCCTGCTCGGGCGGAACAACCCGTCGGCATCGTGCTCTCGGCGCTGCTGTTCGGCTTCCTCGACCACACGTTCGGGGATCCTGCAGGTCAACGAGATCCCGCGATCGATCGTCCACATCATCAAGGGCGTCACGGTGCTCACGGTCGTGATCGTCAACGAGGCGTTGAAGCGCTGGCACAACCGCCGCATCCAGCAGGCCTCGGCAACGATGCATCGGAACCCTCGAGCTCGGAGCAGCGGCATGACTCAGACTCTCGCCCCCGAGGCTCCTCAAGGATTCCTCGAGCATTGGACACGGCGCATCCGGAACCTCCCGAAGTCGCAGCGAGTCGCCCTTGCCATCCTTGCTGCACTCACCGGCATGGCCATTGCCCGAGAACTCGCCGGCGCCGACGATCTCACGTCGTCGGGAACGGTCGCCGCGACCTTGCGGGTGTCGGCACCACTGATCTGTGCCGGTCTCGCCGCGCTGTGGGCCGAGCGGGTCGGGATCGTCAACATCGGCATCGAGGGCATGATGATCCTCGGCACCTGGTTCGGCGCGTACGGCGCATGGAAGTACGGCCCGTGGGTCGGGCTCCTTCTCGGGCATCCTCGGCGGCGCGCTCGGCGGGATGGTGCACGCCGTCGCGACCGTGCAGTTCAACGTCGATCACGTCATCTCCGGCGTCGCCATCAACATCCTGGCCGCCGGCGCGACCAGCTTCCTGTCGGCGCAGGTCTTCGACGGCCATCACGGGGGAGGCATCAGCCAGTCGCCCTGCTCAGACGGTCGGCGATTCCATCGATCAACCTGCCGTTCATCTCCGGCGGTCGCATGTTCGGTTGGAAGAGCCCCGACGTCACCGGCTGGTTCGAGCAACGTCACTGGTTCCTGATCAGCGACATCGCCGCGGTCGTCCGCGGCTCGACCCGCGACCTGTCGTTCGCCACGCTGCTCGTGCTGGCCCTGGTGCCGTTGTCGGCGTGGGTCCTGTGGCGCACTCGCTTCGGCCTGCGCCTGCGTAGCTCCGGCGAAGCGCCGTACGCGGCGTCGAGCCTCGGCGTCAACATCCCCCGACTGCGTACTCGGCGATGGCGATCAGCGGCGGCCTGGCGGGCCTGGGCGGGGCGTTCCTGTCGGTCGTGGCGTCCAACATCTACCGCGAGGGCCAGACCGGCGGCCAGGGCTTCATCGGCCTGGCCGCACCATCTTCGGCAACTGGCGACCGATCGGGCGTGTTCGGCGGCGCGACTGCTGTTCGGTTTCGCGTCGGCCCTCCGACTGCGCGACGTCAAGAACGTCCCCGCACTGCTTCCTCGTCGATGGCGATCGCCTTGCGTCGTCGTCGGGCATCTTGCCGTTCGCAAGCGACACGTCGTCGCCGCGTGCGATCTGCCATCGGCTGCGCGGATCCTCGCAGCCATCGGCTTCGCGACGATCGACGAGATCCCGCAGTCGTTGACGTTCATCACCCCGCACGTGATCACGCTGATCGTGCTGGCCACGCGCCTCGCAGCGGCTACGCCCGCCAGCGTGGGCCGGCAAACCGTACCGAGCCGGCGAGTCGCACTAGTCACCTCGCCGCGGCGCACAGATGCCGTCGAGCACGGCGCGCACATCGGCACCGACTCGGTGCAGTTGATAGCCACCTTCTTGCACGATCAGCAACGGCCGGTCGATCGTCGCCGAGGGCCGCACCGACCTCGCCGAAGTCGGCGGTCGACAGGCACAACCCGGCGGTCGGATCACCGTCCGCAGGATCGACGCCGAGCGACACGACGACGTAGTCGGGATCGAAGGCCGACACCGCGTCGATGCCCGGTCGGCAAGGTCCGTCATGAAGCGATCGCCGGTCGTGCCCAGCGGCAGCGGCAGGTTGAGGTTGGCGCCGGCACCGGGCCCGTCGCCGCGCTCGTGGGCGCGCCCGACGAACCACGGATAGTTCTGGTCGGGATCCATGTGGATGCTGACGAACTGCACGTCGCCGCGCTGGTAGAAGATCTGCTGGGTGCCGTTGCCGTGATGGGCGTCGACATCGAGGACCGTCACGCGGCGCGCCCCGGCATCGATCAGCGCTTGTGCGGCGATCGCCGCGTTGTTCAGCAGGCAGAAACCGCCGAACGCCGAACGAGTCGCGTGGTGCCCAGGCGGGCGGCACAACGAATACACGACACGCTCGCCGGCCAGCAATCGATCGACGCCCGAGAGGGCGATGTCGACCGACGCCAGCGCGGCCGGCCACGAGCCCTCGCTCAACGGTGACGAGGTGTCGAAGCAGAACCATCCGAGGCGACCGTAGGCGTTGGTCGCCGGCGGCCGCCCGACCGGCATCCCCTCGACGAGACCTGGCGTGGATGAACGTCTCGGCGATCAACCGCCTGCGGCCGGGAGACGATCGTCGGTGTAGTCCTTCCACGCGGTCGACAGGAAGTCGACCAGATCGGGGTTGTGCACCCGCAGGATCGGCTCCATGCCGTGCGTCGGTCGGCGCGACCATCGCGAACGGCGCCATCGGTCGAGCGCCTGCACGATGCGATCGACACGCTGCGGGCACCTCGAAGCGACCGACGAGCGATCCCTGCGTAGATGTCGAACTCCGGGTCGTGCGAACGATGGTCGTCGCTGGTGATGACGGAGACTGGCGACTGGACATGAGGCCGACTGTAGATCGTCGGCCGGAGATCCCTGTTCGCCTCCGGCTATGCGCTCGGAGGTGGGCGACTGCTTGCACTTCGATGCCACCACGGGGCCGCTGCGTGAGCGTGACCGTGACCCAGTGCGGCTTGGCGGTGGTCATCACCTCTCCGGCGATCTCGGCGGCCAGCGCCTCGGCGAACACCGGGCGATCACGGAATCCCCACAGGTACAGCTTGAGGCTCTTCGACTCGATGCACGACTGCGCCGGGGCGTACTCGATGACGACGTGCGCCAGATCGGGCTGCTCGGTGACCGGGCACATCGAGGCAGACCTCGTCGGTGGTGAAGCGCACCATCGTCACGTTGGCGGGCGCCGGAAACACCTCGACGTGTTCGATCGGGTGGCGAACGGTGTGACCGAGGACAGTCAATTCCATGGCCATGAGGGTAGGCGTGCCGGGCGCCCGCGCCTACGCTCTGGCGATGGGATCAGTGTTGGATGATCGACAGATCGAGCAGTACCAGCGTGATGGCTTCCTGGTGATCGAGGGTTTCGCCGACAAGCGGGCGTGCGACGAGTTGAAGGCCGCGGCAAACCAGATCGTCGCCGACTTCGAGCCGAGCACCGAGCGGACGATCTTCACCACCACCGAGCAGGAGCGGGTCAGCAACGGCGAGTTCCTGGCTTCGGGCTCCGGCATCTGGTGCTTCTTCGAGGAGGAGGCATTCGACGACGACGGCCAGCTGCGCACGTCGAAGGAACTGAGCATCAACAAGATCGGGCACGCGATGCACGACCTCGATCCGACGTTCGAGCGGTTCTCGTACCGTCCCGAACTTGCCGGTGTCGCCGCCGACATCGGACTCACCGACGCGCTGGCGTTGCAGAGCATGTACATCTTCAAGCAACCGCTCATCGGCGGCGAGGTCGGCTGCCATCAAGACAGCACGTTCTTGTACACCGAGCCGATGACCGTCACCGGCTTCTGGTTCGCCATCGAAGACGCCACCTTGCAGAACGGGTGTCTGTGGGCCAAGCCGGGCGGCCATCGCACCAGCCTTCGCAAGCTGTTCAAACGAGCCGGCGACAGCGACGCCGACGGCACCGATCTTCGAGGAGCTCGATCCCGCACCACTGCCGTCGCCGTCCGAACTCGTGCCGCTCGAGGTGCCGGCCGGAACGATGGTCATCCTCACGGCCTGCTTCCCCACTGGAGCGACATCAACCGCTCGGCGACGAGCCGCCACGCGTACTCGCTGCACTGCATCTCGGCGGCGGCCGAGTATCCCGAGTGGAACTGGCTGCGACGCTCGCCCGACATGCCGCTGCGATCGCTCGCCGGAGTCGCCGCGTGAACATCCGCGAGCCTTCCCAAGGTGTTGCTGCACGACCATCTCGACGGTGGGCTGCGCCCGGCCACCGTGATCGAGCTGGCCGGCGAGTACGGCTACACCAAGTTGCCGACGACCGACGTCGACGATCTCGCCGCGTGGTTCAACAGCGGTGCCAAGCGCAACGACCTGGTGCTGTACCTCGAGACGTTCGCCCACACCGTCGGGGTCATGCAGCACCGCGACGCCATCGAGCGGGTCGCCTACGAGTGCGCCCAGGATCTCGCCGCCGACGGGGTCGTGTACGCCGAGGTTCGCATGGCACCCGAGCTGTGCACCGAGGCAGGTCTGACCCACGACGAGGCCGTCGAAGCCATGCTCGACGGGTTCCGCCGCGGCGCCGCCGGCACCGACCTGACGATCTACCTCATCTGCTCGGCGATGCGCACCGCGGCGCGTAGCCGCGAGATCGCCGAGTTGGCAGTGCGCTGGCGCGACGCCGGCGTGGTCGGCTTCGACATCGCCGGCGCCGAGGAAGGCTTCCCGCCGACACGACATCTCGATGCGTTCGACTACGTCCGCCGCGAGAACTTCCACACCACGATCCACGCCGGCGAGGCATTCGGTTTGCCGAGCATCTGGGAGGCCGTGCAGTTCTGCGGCGCCGAACGTCTCGGCCACGGCGTGCGAATCGTCGACGACATCACCGGGCCCCCCGGGCGAGGAAGAGCTCGGCCGCCTCGCGGCATTCGTCCGCGACCGGCGCATCCCGCTGGAGCTGTGCCCGACCTCGAACCTCGGCACCGGCGTGTGCAAGACCATCGCCGAGCATCCCATCGGCATGCTCCGCCGCCTGCGCTTCCGCGTCACCGTCAACACCGACAATCGGCTGATGAGCGCGACGTCGATGACCTACGAGTTGGAGCAACTCAGCCGATGCCTTCGGTTGGGGCATCGACGATTTCGAGTGGCTCACGATCAACGCCATGAAGAGCGCCTTCGCCCCGTTCCCCGAACGACTGCGGATCATCAACGGGATCGTCAAGCCGCGCTACGCCCTCGCTGACAGAGCGTCGGCCGAGCTGAATCTGACACACTCGGGTCATGACCGTCGCCGTCCACCTCGTCGAGCATCCGCTGATCGCTGATTCGCTCACCCGGGTCCGCGACAGAGACACGCCCAACGCGCTCTTCCGCCAGGAATTGGAACGCATCGGCACCCTGCTGATCGCCGAGGCAACCCGAGGTCTGGCCACACACGAGGTGCGCGTGACGACGCCGCTGGTCGCCACGACAGGCCGGGCATTGTCGTCGCAGCCCGTCGTCGTGCCGGTGCTGCGCGCCGGACTCGGCTTCGTCCACGCCGCCCAGGAACTGCTGCCCAACGCCGACGTCGGGTTCATCGGCGTGTCGCGCGACGAGGAGACCTTCCAACCCAAGCCCTACGTCAACAAGCTTCCCGAGCACCTCGCCGGCCGGCAGTGCATCGTGCTGGACCCGATGCTGGCGACCGGCGGGTCGCTGGCCCACACCTGCCAACTGCTGCTCGAGCGCGGCGCCACCGGCACGATCATCGTCGTCTGCGTGCTCGCCGCGCCGGAGGGCATCGCGCATGCTGAAGGCCGCCGGCCTCGACCTGGCGATCTACACCGCCGCGGTCGACGAGACACCTCAACGAACACGCGTTCATCGTGCCCGGCCTCGGCGACGCCGGCGATCGCCAGTTCGGCTCGCCCGCCTCATCGACTTGAACGATCAGAGCAGCGCGGCGAGGGCGTCGAGGTATGGCGCCGGGTCGATGTCGATCCCTTCGCCGTACAGCTTGACCTTCGGCTCGGTGCCGCTGGGGCGCAGCTGCAGGCGTAGCTCGGTGCCGAGCTGCAGCCGCAGCAGCCCCGCCTCGTCGAACCACTCGACCTCGGAGACCGCGCGGTCGGCGACGTCGGTCGGAGGATCGGCGCGCATGCGGGCGACCGCGGCAGTGCCGTCGACCGGTGGCATCTTCACCGACAGATCGGCCATCACGTGCCTGCCGAAGCGGGCCGATGATCGCGTCGAGCCGACCCTGCAGCGTCACACCTTCGGCGGCGGCAAGGGCGGCGACTTCGGCCATGAGCACCGCGGCGGTGATGCCGTCCTTGTCGAGCGGGCGTCCGCACACCAGGTAGCCGAGCGCCTGTTCGTAGCCGAAGACGAAGTGTGACTCCGGGTGGCTCAACACCGTGTGCCCGATCCACTTGAAACCCGTGTAGGTCTCGGCGAACTGCACCCCGTACGCCGCTGCCATCTTGGCCAGCAGCGACGACGACACCAGGGTGGTGATGACCAGGCGATCGTCGCCGGTCGTGTGCCGCAGGATGTGGTCGGCCAGCAGCCAGCCGATCTCGTCGCCCTGCAGCCGACGCCAGCCGCCATCGGGCGTGGGGATCGCGGCGCCGAGGCGATCGGCGTCGGGATCGTTGCACAGCGCGATCGCTGCATCACACGCCGCCGCCTGGGCCAACAGCAGGTCCATCGCCCCCGGCTCCTCGGGGTTCGGGAACGAAACCGTCGGGAAGGCCGGGTCGGGCTGCTGCTGCTCGGCCACGACGAAGGGCGTCGGCAACCCGGCGCGGTCGAACGCGGCCACCAGGGTGTCGCCGCCGACGCCGTGCATCGCCGAGTACGCAACCGGAACACCGGCGAGGTCGGGGCGCAGCCGCACCGCGGGCACGCGTCGAGGTACGCCCGGACGTACGAGTCGCCGAGCCACTCGATCAGGGGATCATCGGGCTCGGACAGCTCCACCGCACACGGATCGACCAGGTCGATGCACGCCGAGATCTCGGAGTCGACCGGCGACACGATCTGGGCACCGTCGGCCGTGAACACCTTGTACCCGTTGTCGGCCGGTGGGTTGTGCGATGCGGTGACCACGACCCCTGCGGCGGCGCCGACCCCGACGATGTTCCAGGCGAGCAGCGGGGTCGGCACGACGTGGGGGAAGATCATCGCCCGCACCCCGCGGGCGGCGCAGACCCGCGCCGTGTCGAGAGCGAAGGCGTCACTCTTGCGTCGGGCGTCGTTGCCGATGATCACGCCGCGCTCGGCCGCATCGGGCTGGGTCTTCAACAAGTAGTCGACGAGGCCGGCTGCAGCCTGCTGCACCACCAAACGGTTCATCCGCTGCGGGCCCGCACCGACAGCGGCACGTAACCCGGCCGTGCCGAACTGCAGCCGCCCGTCGAACCGCTCGGCCAGTTCGTCGTCGGGGCCGGCGAGCAAGGCCTCCAACTCGTCACGCATGTCGGCGTCGGGTTCGGCGGCCAACCAGCGGCGCGCCACGCTGTGGAAATCGCTCATGGCAAGAGCGTACGCAACTCCACCAACGGTCGGGGACCGACGTGCGAGATCACTTCGGCGGCGGCGATCGCGCCGAAGCGCGCACATTCCGCCAGCGAGCGGCGACGGGTGTAGCCGAACAGGAACCCGGCCGCGAACAGGTCTCCCGCGCCGGTGGTGTCGAGCACGTGATCGACCGGTTCTGCCGGCGCCTGCAGGACGTCGTCGGGGGTGACGACCATGCAGCCGTCGGCGCCGACGGTGACGACCGCCAGCGAGCAGTCTCGGCGTACCGCGCGCACGGCTTCGTCCATCGACTCGACCTCGTACAGCGACATCAGTTCGGCTTCGTTGCCGAACAGGAGGTCGACCTCGTCGGTCACCAGTGCCCGAAAGTCGGCACGGTGACGATCGACGCAGAACGAATCACTCAACGTCAACGAGACGAGACGATCGTTGGCGTGGGCGATCTGTGCGGCGTACCGAAACGCCTCCTTGGCCTCCGGTCGGTCGTAGAGGTACCCCTCCATGTACAGCACCTCGCCGATTGCCACGGTGTCGGCGTCGATGTCGGACGGGCACAGCAGCGACGACACGCCGAGGTAGGTGTTCATCGTGCGCTGCGCGTCGGGAGTGACGACGATGATGCACCGGCCGGTCGGTGTGCCATCTGCCGGGGCTCCGGGCCGGAACTGCACGCCGACCGCTCGGCAGTCGTGGCCGAAGACCTGGCCGAGCTCGTCGTCGCTGACCTTGCCGATGTACGCCGCGCTGCCACCGAACGAGGCGACACCGCACATCGTGTTGGCAGCCGAGCCGCCACTCATCTCGATGGCGCTGCCGAGCGCACGGTAGAGGTACAGGGCCCGATCGGTGTCGACCAGGGTCATCGAGCCCTTCACCAAGTCGTGGCGGCCGATGAACGAGTCGTCGGCATGGGCGATCACATCGACGAGCGCATTGCCGATCCCGACGACGTCATACCGAATGCCCGACACGTGGGTGCAGGCTACTGGCCACAATCGCCGCGGGTACGCTCCCTGGCGTGAGCGACAACCCCTACCGACTTCCACGCGCCGTTGTTCCCAGCCGTTACCGACTGGTGCTCGAGCCAGACCTCGCCGCCGCAACCTTCTCCGGCACGGTGTCGATCGACGTGACCGCGTCCGAGGCGGTCCAGTCCGTGGTGCTCAACGCCGACGAGTTGCACATCACTTCCGTTCTCATCGACGGCGCCGATGCTCCGTTCCACCTCGACGCGGTCGCCGAGCGGCTCGTGATCGACTCGCCCGTCGAAATTGGTGACGCAGTGATCGACATCACGTTCACCGGCACACTCAACGACAAGCTCCGCGGTTGGTACCGCAGCACCTTCAAGGACGAACACGGCGTCGAGCAGGTGATCGCCACTACGCAGATGCAGGCCACCGACTGCCGCCGAGCCTTTCCGTGCTTCGACGAGCCCGAGTTCAAGTCCGTCTTCGAGATCACGTTGGTCGTCGAGGCCGATCTGCTGGCTGTTTCCAACGGGCCCGAGATCAGCCGTCTCGTCCGCGACGACGGCAAGCATGCCGTCATCTTCAAGCCGACGATGGTGATGAGCACGTACCTGGTCGCCTTCGTCGTCGGGCCGCTCGAGGCAACCGAGCCGATCGACGTCGATGGCACTCCATTGCGGGTCGTACACGTGCCTGGCAAGAGTCACCTCACTGATTTCGCTCTCGAGATCGGTGCCTTCTCGTTGCGTTGGTACCAGAACTACTACGGCATTCCATATCCCAGCGACAAGGTCGACATGCTCGCCCTGCCCGACTTCGCCGCAGGCGCGATGGAGAACCTCGGCTGCATCACCTACCGGGAGAGCCTGTTGTTGGCGGACCCGGACACGGCGACACAGTACGAGTTGCAGAACCTCGCCGATGTCGTCGCCCACGAAGTCGCCCACATGTGGTTCGGCGATCTGGTGACGATGAAGTGGTGGAACGGCATCTGGCTCAACGAGGCATTCGCCACGTTCATGGAGATCGCCTGCTGCGACGCCTTCCGTCCCGACTGGCTGCGCTGGACGACGTTCAGCCTGGAACGGAGCATGGCGTTCGAGACCGACTCGCTGGCCAGCACCCGCCCGGTCGAGTTCCCCGTCGAGGCGCCGGCCGATTGCGATGGCATGTTCGACGTGCTGACCTACCAGAAGGGTGGCTCGCTGCTGCGCATGCTCGAGCAGTACCTCGGCGCCGAGGAGTTCCGCCAGGGAATCAGCCTGTACCTGAACAAGCACGCGTACGGCAACACCGAGACCGGCGATCTGTGGGACGCGATCGAGGAGGTCAATCCCTCCGTGCCGGTGCGGACGCTGATGGATTCATGGATCTGGCAACCGGGCTACCCGCTGATCTCCGCTCGCCTCGACGGCAACGATCTGGTGCTGAACCAGCAGCGGTTCGCGTACGCCGACAACGACGACCCGACGTTGTTCGTCGTGCCGATCCACCTGAGCATCGACGGTGCCGAGTCGAAGGTGCTGCTCGATTCGGCGCGCACCCGCGTGCCGCTTCCCGCCGCCGACGCCACGGTGATCGTCAACGCCGGCGGTCATGGCTTCATGCGCGTCGCCTACGACGACATGCTGCGCGCCCGTCTCAGCGGCGAAGCGCTGGCGGGCCTGACCGTGATCGACCGCTACAACCTGGTCGACGATGCGTGGAACGCGGTGATCACCGCCAGGCTTGCCGCGGCCGACTTCCTCGGCTTCGTCGAGGCGTTCCAGGACGACCGCGACCTGGCCGTTTGGCAGGCAATCGCCGTCGGGCTGCGCGGTCTCGGCCGCCTGGTCGACGGGCCGGCGTACGCAGCGCTGCAACGGCGCATCGCCGATCTCGTCCGTCCGGTCGTCGCCGACCTCGGGTGGGAACCGGCGGACGGCGAGTCCGATCTCACGTCGAAGCTCCGCGGGTTGTTGGTCAACGTTCTCGCCGTGCACGGCAACGATGCCGACGCCCAGGCTCGGTGCCGTCGGATGCTGAACGACGAGTCGACCGACCCCGAGTTGGCAGCCGCCGCGCAGTGGCCGTGGCCTCGATCGGAACCGATGACGACTTCGACGACTACCTGCAACGGTTCCGCACGGCGACGACGCCGCAACTACGACTGCGGTACATGTTCGCCCTGGCCGAGTTCCCGACCGAGGAGCAGATCCGCCGCACGATCGACCTCGCCGTGTCGGGCGACGTGAAGACCCAGGATGCCCCGTTCCTGCTGAATCGGTGCATCGCCAACCGGCAACACGGCGAGATGGCCTGGGAGAGCGTGCGCCGCCAATGGCCGGAGCTGCTCGATCGATTCCCGAACAACACGATCGTGCGCATGGTCGGCTCGATCACGACGTTGACGACGCCGCACCTGGTGGCCGACGTGCAGGGGTTCTTCGCCGAACATCCGATCCCGCAGGCCGCCAAGACGTTGGAGCAGCTCCTCGAACGCCAGGGAGTCAACGCCGATCTGCGCGCTCGTCAAGCCGAGCCGCTGGCCAGTGCATTGCAGGCGCTGAGTTAGGCCCGTAGGCCTAGCTCAGCTGCTCGACATCCAACTCGTCGGCCGCATGGCGGGCGCGCAGCACCTTCTTGTCGAACTTGCCGACGCTGGTCTTCGGTACCTCGGCGATGAACGCCCACCGCTCGGGCAGCCAGAACTTGGCGGTTCGATCGGCCAGCCAGCCGCGCAGCTCGTCGGCGGTGACGTGCGAGTCGGGCTTGAGAACGACACATGCCAGCGGCCGCTCGTCCCACCGCTCGTCGGGCACGCCGATGACCGCGGCCTCGGCGACGTCGGGGTGGCCCATCAAGGTGTTCTCGAGATCGACCGACGACACCCATTCGCCGCCGGACTTGATCACGTCCTTGGCTCGGTCGCTGATCATCACATACCCATTGGGGAAGACCGAGGCGACGTCGCCGGTGCGCAGCCAGCCGTCATGGAACTTCTCGGGGTCGTCGACGTTGTAGTACGACGCCGTGATCCACGGACCGCGCACCTCGATCTCGCCGAGCGATTCACCATCCCACGGAACAGTTGCGCCGGTGTCGTCGGTGATCCGCAGCTCGACGCCGGGCAGGACGCGGCCGGTGCGTGTCCGCCAGGTGACCTCGTCGTCGGCGCCCATGTCTTTGGGTGGATGACCGATCGCGCACACCGGGCTCGTCTCGGTCATTCCCCAGCCCTGCACGATCGGAACCTCGAACACCTCGAGATAGCCCTCGATCAGCGCCCGCGGCACCGCCGAACCTCCGCACATCACCAGTCGCAGTGACGACAGGTCAGCGGCACGACCGTTGTGCAACAGATCGGTGAGCACCGTCGGAACAGCGCCCGTCAGCGTGGGCCGGGTCTCCTCGATGATCCTGCTCAACGGCACAGCCTGCAGGAACTGCTGCGGAAACACGAGGTCAGCCCCCACCATCCACGCCGCATACGGCGTTCCCCAGGCGTTGGCGTGGAACATCGGCACGATCACCAGCATTCGGTCGGTTTCGGCGAGGGCGATGTTGGCCGTCGAGGTGACCATCAGCGAGTGCAGGAAGGTGCTGCGATGGCTGTACATCACCCCTTTGGGGTTCCCCGTGGTCCCACTCGTGTAGCACATGGCCATGCCGGCGCGCTCGTCGAGATCGGGATAGGCGAAGCCCGGTTGCTCGGCCGCCAGCAGGGTGTCGTAGTCGAGCGTCTCGCCGAGCGCCGAGGTGTCCCCGGAGCCCTTGACGATGATGTGCCTGACCGTGGTCAGCTGATCACGAACCCTGGCCAGCAGCGGGATGATCGAGGCGTCGACGATGATCACCTTGTCCTCGGCATGGTTGATGACGAAAGCCAGCTGCTCGGGGAACAATCGGATGTTCAGGGTGTGCAGCACCGCACCCATACACGGCACGGCCAGGTAGGCCTCGAGGTGCGTCTGGTTGTTCCACATGAAGGTGCCGACGCGGTCGCCCTCCTCCACACCCAACCGGGTGAGCGCTGCCGCCAACTGATCGGCGCGGTCCGCTACCTGGGCAAACGTGGACTCCACGTATCCGTCGCCGGTGAAGGTGGTCACCTTGCTGTTCGCGTGAACGGTGCGGCCGTGCTCGAGGATCGGTCGAAGCGTCAACGGATAGTCCTGCATCGTGCTGAGCTGCATGTGCCCCCCTGAAGGTCCTGGTGCGGTCACGATAGCCCGCCGCTCCTGTTGGGCCGAATGGACCAACTGCGCCTCCCGGCGAGCGACGACTTGTGTCGTTGTGGCAAGATCGTGCCGATGAGTGCGGTGACGATCACGTCGGTGGAGGGGACGCGGGCCACCACGAGTAAGCCTGATCGATACTTCGTCAATGCTCCGATCGATGCGCTGGTGATCGGCGGGGCTTCGGTCCTGCTGTACGCCATCTTCCGGCTGCGCCCGGAGATGGCTTCGTCACCGTCTGTCGCATCGCTGGCCGCCGCACTGGTCTGGGTGTGCAACTACCCGCACTTCGCTGCCACCAACTACCGGCTGTATCACTCGCGTGCAGCGATGGAGCAGTATCCACTGACGAGCTTCGTCACCCCGTTGGTGATGATGGCCGCGGTTGTCGGCTGCTACCTGTCGCCCCACGAGATCGCCCCCCTGTTCATCAAGCTCTACTTGCTCTGGTCGCCGTTCCACTTCTCGGGGCAGACGCTCGGGATCACGATGGTCTACGCCCGACGGACAGGCTTTGTGATCGACGGCTGGCTCCGTCGCTGCCTGACCGCCTTCATCTTCTTGACCTTCATGGTGCAGAACGCGTGGGCCGAGGTCGGCCGTCACGTCAATCCGTTCTACGGCGTCGACTACCCGACGCTGGGCGTGCCCCTCTGGCTGCCGCAGAACTTGACGAAGGTGATGTGGGTGGCGCTGGCTGCCACGATCGCCATGCTGATGTGGAAGATCGCCAATGGCGGCCCACGCGTTCCGCTCATCGTGCTGATTCCCGCGTTCACGCAGTACGTCTGGTTCGTGGCGACGCCGGCAGGGCAGTTCACCTACATGGTCCCGTTCTTCCACTCGCTGCAATACCTGCTCATCGCCTGGAACGTGCAGCTCAAGGAAGGCCTCGCCGAACGCAAACGCGAACCTTCCGTGAGCTACGTGTGGTCGGAATCGGCGCGGTGGATGACCATCAACATCGGCGTGGGTTTTGCGTTGTTCTGGGGTTTGCCGCATCTCGGCAGCCAGTTCGGCAAGTCGGCCGCATTCAGCACCGCAGTGATGTTGGCTGCGATCCAGGTGCACCACTTCTTCGTCGACGGAGTCATCTGGCGCTTACGCAACCCGGCGGTACGGTCGCCACTGTCATCATCGCTTCGAGCCGTCAGCGGGCGACATTGAGACGCCGGCTCCTGATCATCGCCGTGGCCTGCGCCGGAGCCCTCGCCGTGGCCGCTCCGTGCGCCGCCTACACGCCACCGGAGACCAACCCGCGCATCGTGCTGACCACGACGGACGGCGAAATCCTTGTCGCCCTCGTTCCCGAGAGCGCCCCTCGACACGTCGAGCAACTTCTCACGGCGATCGCTGACGGTGATCTCGACACGTCTCGGGTGGCCCGCGTGTCGCCGGCGTTCTATGTGCAGATGGTCGGTGAGCTCGGTACGGCGAAGCTCTCGGGCCAACCCGTCGAGAACCTCAAGGTCGGTAACATTCGCGCGGCACTCAGTGTGTACGACGGTGGCGAACCCGGCCAGATCCCGACGCTGATGTTCGTGCTGACCAACAGTCCACACCTCGACACCGAGTACAGCACCGTCGGGGTCGTCGAGGCAGGGATGAGTGTTGTCGAGGGAATCGCCGAGACACCCACCATCGGTGACCACCAGCCGCAAGTTCCGATCACCCTCACCGGGATTCACATGGCTACGCAGCAGGAGCGGGTCAAGCTTCGACAGGCAGAGCAGACTGCGCTGGCCACCGACGGCACGGCTGTGCTCGCGGCCATCTTCATCATCGCCTGTGCAGCCTTCTTGGCCGCCATCGCCTCGTCGTTCCATGACCGGCTGAACAAGCAGCGGATCAAGTCCCTGGCAATACTGATCTCGCTGTTCGCATTCTTTGCAGTGTGGGTCGCGCTAGGTGGCACCGAGCAAGGTTCCGGTCTCGTGGGTGTTGCCCTCTTCGGTGGGGCAATCGGGATGTTCAGACTGATGGGCAAGTTCGAGCGACCGGCCCACACCGGCGAGCTAGGCGAACTGGCGAAGCCACGACAACTCGCCGATGGCGAACCGCACGCCGAGCGAGGGGTCGATCAATCGAAGGGCCAGCTCGAGCTCGTCCTCGGACAGGGACACACACCCGCTGGTCGGTCTGGCAACACCGCTCGCTGAATACGAGTTGCGGTGAAGGAAGATCGCCGCAGCGAACGCCGGCTCACCCGCAACGGCACCCGAGATCGGGTCGAGGTTGGCGCCGATCACTGCAGCGTGGCCATAGACATCGCCGATCGCCGTCAGCCATTCGTCGGGTGACGCGCACCCTGGGTGGTTGACCAGTTGCTGGTACGACGGTACATGTGGAGTTGCCCCCCAACAATCCTCGTGGCGCACGACGCGATAGCGCCCGCGCACGCCGGGGTCGGCGCGGTTTCCGAAGAACTCGAATTGCTGACCGTCCCAGGCCCGCACTGTGCCGAGTGGGAAGGAACCCGCCGGCGTCGTGCCGTCACCCGATCGACGATCGGCCAGCGGTCGCAAGCCGTTCTTGCCGACCATCGCCGTGGCGGGTGCCTGTTGGCATCGCCACTCGCCAGTCGCCGACCTGCCCACGATCTGCAAGGAGGCCACGGTCGAGTCCCAGTTGGCCGACGCCACGATCACGAACTGGCGGGTTGACGGATACCTGCTCGACAGCAACTGAGCGGTGACGATGTCGCACTCGGCGCCCGGTGTGAAGGCGATGTCGCGTCTGGCCTGTTGCCCGGCGGTTGCATATACAGGGATCGCAGATCCGGCAGCGGCTGATCCGGCGACAAGGTGGCCGCCGAGCACCATGACGATCGCCGCAGCGACCCAACGCCGATCCATGTCGGCGCAGTCTACGGTTCAGGTCGGGCAGGCTCCTCGGGAGTGCGCAGCGTGACCAGTTTTCCCAGGTCAGGGTCGTACTTGGAGACGATCTCGCGGACCCGTTCCGTGGCCAGCGACGCCAACCCATCGACGAGGCCGACGAAGAGATCGTGGGCGGCAGCCCTCGGCCAGTGCCGCGGCAACAGCGCCTCGGGAAGGTCCGGGTCGGTCACTGCGAACACGAACCATCGGTACGTCGCCCGAGTACGGGTGACCAGCGCCTCGGTCGGCCCGATTCGACGGCTGCCGAGTCTCTTCCAGACCGGCCGGAACGTTCGGATGAACTCGGTGTAGGACCTGCCGAGCTCGTCGTGGTTCCACGCCGACGACACCGCCAAACGCGTTCTCATCGGGAGTTCGGTGGCACGGATGACCGTGCAGGATTGCGGTGGAGCGATCGACAAAGCGATGTCGAGCTCGTGGTCGGCAGCGTGGGGCGAGACCCACAGCCCATCGTACAACGGCGCAAAACCCAGCGATTGCAGGCGCCCGCGCAGCATCGGGCGCAGCCTGCGTTGGTCTTCGGGAACTGTGAACGCGACCATGGTCCACAAACCGTCCCAATCCGGCTTCGGCTTGGCGAACGCTCGCGTGTGGATCGGACCGTAGGGCAGCATGTGTCGGAAGCCGTCGGCCACCCGGTAGAAGGTGTTGCGCCCGTCCTTGGTTCCGACGAGCAGGCCACGTATCGACAGCCGACTCAACGCGGCACGGGCGCCAGACTGGTTGACGTCGAACTCGGCGAGCAGGTCGACCAGCGCTGCGGATGGCAACGGTTCGCAGCGACCCGACCAGTAGTCACCGAGCAGCGCCAGCAGAAGATGCTGAGGCGGGAACCCGACTTGAAAGCGCGGCATGTCGAGTTCACCGAACTCGGTGAAGCGCGCCACAACCTCGACACCGGCATCGAGCCCGACATGATCGTGCGATGGCTCACGCTCTGGACCCCGACCGGAACTCATCGCTGCAACGGTAGCGACTATGGGTTGATCAGTCCGTCTTGGTCGTTGATCAGGAATTTCATTCCGCGATCAAGGAAGTCTCCGACGACATCGGCAAACGCCTCGGGGCGATCCGATTGGATGTCATGGGCGGCGTCGTAGACGTACTGCAACGACGAGTTGCGCACGACCCGGCGAATCGTGCGGCCGTTGATGGGATTGATGATCCCGTCATCGCGCCCGAACAGGATCAACGTTCGTGTCGGAACCTCGGCCAGCCGATCGGCCAGGCCGTCGTCGGATCCATCCCCCATCAGGCGCTCGACGGTCGGCCAGACCCGCGCCATGAAAGCCGGATCGGGCGCAGCGAGGTGCGGAATCCGTTCCGGATGCGACCTGAAGGCCTTGACGAACGCTTCAGGGGTGAGCGTCGATGGGTGTGCCGACGCTTCGCGGAACTTGGCCGGGGCTTCGAGTACGAGGGACTCGACGATGTCGGGGTGGAGGGTGACGAAATGCAGTGAACACGCGCCGCCGAATGACGTACCCATCAGGTGAAATCGGTCGAGGCCGAGCGCGACGGTGATGTCGGCGACCTGGGCGGCGAGACCGTCGAAGTCGGCGACGTCGTTGGGCTGCGCGCCCCAGCCGGGAAGTTCGAGCACGATCACCCGGAATCGCTCAGCCAGCGCGTCGAGGGCCAAGGTCATCACCGGACCGCCGGCGCCCGGCAGGTACACGACCACAGGCCCGTCGCCGGCTTCCATGTAGCGAACGGTGAACCCGGCGGCGTCGATGGTTCGTTCGACAAATGCTGCCCCAGGGAGGCGAACCGCTGTGTCGGTCATCGCGTCACCATCCCGCTGAACTCGTCGTGCAGCACCGGAACGATCTCCTCGCCGATCAGCTTCAGACTCGACATCATGGCATCGTGCGGAAGCGGGTTGACGGTGCCGAGTGAAACTTCGAGGCGGTCCATGCCGAGCACCTCGTGGATCTCCTTGATCTTGCCGAGCACGGTCTCGGGGCTGCCATACAGCGGTGGCCCCATGACCATCGGTGGCGCCATCGACGGGTCGATCTTGACGTGCCTCGGCACGCCGCCGAGTGCGGCTCCGATCTGAGCCATCGTCATCATCATGTCGGGTGTGGCACCGTTGAAGATGCTCAACAGCCCGGCGCCGGAAAGTGAGCGCATCGTCTCCTCGGCTTCGGCGTCGGTCGGGGTGACGTACATGAAGTGTCGGTACTGCAAGTTGTCGCCGGTCGGCTCCCAGCCTGCCTCGGCAGCCGAATCGCGGTAGAGCGCGGCGTGCTCGGCACACTTCTCGGCCGTCATGTACGAGAAGCCGAGATCGAGCCGGTGCCGTCCGGCGAAGATCGCTCCGTCCTTGCTGTTGCCCGAGATCAAGATGCGCGGATGCGGGTCCTGCACTCGCTTCGGCCACACCGAGACGTTGCGGAAGCGGTAGTAGCGGCCTTCCCAGCCAAAGGGTTCGGGCTCGGTGAAACAGGCCTTGATCAGCAGCGTTCCCTCTTCGAAGCGCTCGCGCGACTCCCATGGGTTGGAGCCGTAGGTGAGGTACTCGTTCGGCGTTCCGCGCAGCATGCCGATGCGCAGGCGACCGCCGAGGAGGTTGTCGAGCATCGAGTATTCCTCAGCGATGCGAACCGGGTTGTTCAGCGGCAGGTCAGTGCCGAAGACACCGATCTGGGCGCCAGGGAAACGCCGCCCGGCAACGGCCGCGAACACGATCGGGTTCGGCGTCAGCTGTTTGGGCGAGTAGTGGTGCTCTGCGAAGTTGAGCGAATCGAAACCGGCGTCGAGCGCGGCTCCACACTCGACGAAACCGTGCTCGTAGGTTGCCCCGACGAGGTCCGTTTCGCAGATTCGGGGCGGCGCCGGCCATGAGTCGCCGTGCTGACCCCAGTAATTCATCGTGTGGAAGAACTCGAGTTTCATGTCACCTCTCGTGTGCTCGCTGGCTCCACAATAGCCACATAAAGTCAACCTGTCGATAGTAAATGTGTAATCAGTCTGTCATGTCAGCTCGCCCAACCGGGTGGCGTTGATCAGGTCCCAGTCGATTTCGTAGCCGAGCCCCGGGCGCGTCGGGCACAGCGCGTTTCCGGCAGCATCGATCGCGATCCGCTCGGTCAGCCCGTAGCTGAAATGTGCGGTGTCGTACTCCCCCGGTGGGTGGATGACGATGACCTCGTAGTACTCGCAGTTGCGGATCGCCATAGCGACATGAAGCGTGGCCACGTTGTTGAGCGCGTTGTAGGCGTCGTGCACCTCGCAGTTCATCTGGAACGCCTCGGCAAGATGAGCAATCTTCATCATTCCCGTGATTCCACCCTTGATCACCACATCGCCGCGCAGGAAGTCGGTCGCCTCCTGCACCAGCCACGGGGCCAGGGCGTACAGCCCGCCTTCAGTCATCTCGGTGGCCATGATGGGGATCGACAGCTGTTGCTTCAGTCGCCGGTACCCGTAGATGTCGTCGGCCTGCAATGGATCCTCGTACCAGTAATAGCCGAGATCCTCGATCGCCTGCCCGACGGTGAGCGCCTCCGGATAGCTGTACGCCCAGGCCGAGTCGAGCATCAACCGGTAGTCACCGCCGACACGATCACGGACGAGATCGCATGCCTCGATGTCGTCGGTGATCGTCACCCCGTGCTCGCCGCGCAGCATGCGCCGTTGCGTCGGAGGATGCAGCTTGTAGGCGCTGAACCCCTGTTCGAGGTACGCAGCCGCCTCGTCGGCGTAGATCCCGGACGCGTCGTGGACCCATGAGGAGATGTATGCCGGAAGTTGGTGGCGGACCGTTCCGAGCAGGCGATGGATCGGCAGCCCAGCCGCCTTGCCGGCGATGTCCCACAAGGCGACATCGATGTAGCCCTGCACCGTCGAGTGCATGCCCCGCCGTTTGGCCCACAGCTCGTGCCAGATAGCTCCGATGTCGAGCGGGTTGCGACCGAGGAGCAGCGGCTTGACCTGTCGGATGATCTGATCGGTCACGTCGGGCCCAGGCGGACTGATGAAGGTGTTGCCCTCGATGCCCTCATCGGTGTAGATGCGTAGCACCGCCATCTCCATCGGCGGCAATGGCATACCCGCAGGAAGCAGGCGTTCGTGGACGACCACCGACACATCGGTGATCCTCACGCCTCGCCCCATTCGGCTCGGGTCGCGTCGGCCACCCTCGTGATCAGGGCGATCTGATCGGCGACCGTTCCGGCGACGATGCGGTTGGCGACCCCGAAGTGCGAAACCCCTGCTTCTCGAATTGCACGAACGGTTGTCGCCCACTGCTCCGGCGGGGTGACATGGGTGACCAGGCGACCCTCCATACCGAATGCTCCGGCGTCGCGACCGGCCGCCGAGACCTCTGCGCGAAGCCGATCGACCAACCGCAACATGCCGTCGAGATTGGTTCCGAGCGGCGCCATCATCTTGAAGCCGTCGGCCAGCCGTGCGGCCCGTCTGATCGTGATGTCGAGCGGCATGCCCCCCGTGTCGAAGTTGCCGCCACCCATCCAGATCGGGATCGACCGCGTCGGCCGCGGGTGCAAGGCGACCTCGTCGAGCACGACGTGCGTGCCGTGGTACGTGACGAGCTCCTCGGTCCACAGGAGGCGCATCGCTTCGATCTGCTCCTCGATCAGTGCCCCACGCGTCGCCGGATCGACTCCGACGGCCTGCATCTCGCGACGCTGCCACCCCACGCTGACTGCAAGGCGCAGGCGGCCACCGCTCAGCAGGTCGACCTCGGCCGCCTGCTTGGCGGCGAGGGCGGCCGGTCGTAGCGGTAGCAGTGTCATCCCGGTGTTCAGCTCGATCCCTTCGGTGACCGCAGCCAGGAACGCCAGGAGCGTGAACGATTCATGCCACGGTTCGTCGAAGGACAACCCTGGCGGGAAGGGCGACGCCGACGACGACACGACGTGTTCCGAGAAGCCGATGTGCGCGTAACCCAAGCCTTGCGCTGCCTCGACGTAGTCGCGGATTTCGACCGTGTGGGCAAAGTACGGAAGGTCGACACCGACGCGCATTGCGGCGACAGTAACGCGGCCTCACCGAATAGTCGACAGATGAGCTGCACACCGTCTGCGCATATGCTGTCTATTCATGCGCTTGTTCAATCTCGCCGGTCGCCTGAGCACCTTCGTCGACGGTTCGGTCGTCGACGTCGCCTCCGCCAGCGACAACAGATTCTCCGCTGACCCGCAGCACCTGTTCGACGACTGGCAGGCCCTCACGGAGTGGGGTGCGTCTGTCGACGCCCGGGGCGCCGGACCGATCGACGCAGGGAGTCTGCTGGCCCCGGTGCCGCGTCCACCGCAGGTCTTCGCGATCGGACTCAACTACAAGGCCCATGCCCAGGAGGGCATCTTCAGCGTGCCCGAGGAACCGACCGTGTTCACCAAGTGGCCGAGTTGCATTGTCGGCCCGTCACACGCCGTCGAGTTGCCTGTAGACACCGACTGGGAGATCGAACTGGTCGTCGCCGTGTCGCGCCACGCCTACAAGGTCAGCGCCGTCGAGGCCATGTCGTACGTCGCCGGCTACACCGTAGGCCAGGACCTGTCCGATCGGGTCCTTCAACGCAAAGGACCCGCACCACAGTGGGGCCTCGGCAAGTCGCGGTACGGCTACGGTCCCACTGGCCCGTGGCTGGTGACCCTCGACGAGTTCGACGACCCGCTCGACCTGGCGATTCACAGCTCGTTGGCCGGCGAGACCTTGCAGACGTCGCGAACGTCGATGCAGATCTTCGACGTTCCGACCGTGATCGAATACATCTCGGCGTTGTGCCCGCTGTTGCCGGGCGATCTGATCTTCACCGGCACACCCGAGGGCGTCGGCTACGCCCGCACGCCACCCCGATTCCTGCATCCTGGCGATGTGTTGACCAGCACGATCGAGGGCATCGGCGATCTCGTCACGCACTTCATCTGACCGGTAGATCTGACGTATACATCTGACCGGTCAGGACAACAGCGACTTCTGGACCTTGCCCATCGCATTGCGAGGCAAGGCGTCGACGACTCGAACCTCGCGGGGACGCTTGTGGATCGACAGCAGCGCGGCGACGTGGTCGATCAACTCGTCGGCGTCGAGGTCGTCGCCGACGACGTAGGCCACGACCCGCTGCCCCAGATCGGGATCGCTGACACCGACGACCGCGGCCTCGGTGACCCCGCGGTGAGTGAGGAGCGCAGCTTCGACCTCACCGGCGCCAACCTTGAACCCGCCCGTCTTGATGATGTCGACGGATTGCCGACCGACGATGCGATGGAACCCACCTGCGTCGATGACTGCAGCGTCGCCGGTTCGGAACCAGTCGCCGTCGAACGAATCTGCAGTCGCATCCGGACGGTTGAGGTACTCGTCGAACATCGTGGATCCACGGATCTGTAGCTCCCCGATCGTCACCCCGTCGTGGTTCATCACTCGGCCGGCGTCGTCGACCAGCCTGCTCTCGACACCGACGATCGGCTGTCCGACCCAACCAGCACGTCGCTCGCCGTCGGCGCGGGTCGACACGGTGATCAGCGTCTCTGTCATGCCGTACCGCTCGACCGGCGACTGACCGATCAAGGTCGTCATGTCTTCGAACACCGAGACGGGAAGTGGTGCGCTGCCGGAAACGACGAGCCGAGCGCCGCGCAACGCCGTGGCGAGTGCCGGTTCGGCACAGATCCGGGACCACACGGTTGGCACGCCGAAGTACATCGTGCCATCCGCGGCCGCGTACGCCTGAGGCGTCGGCTTCCCCGTGTGGATCAGACGCGAACCGACGCGCAATGCCCCCATGACACCGAGCACCAATCCGTGAACGTGGAACAGCGGCAGGCCATGCACCAGTGTGTCGCTGGGCGACCACTGCCAAGCCTCCGCTAGACCGTCGAGGTCGGCAGCCACCGCCCGGCGAGAAAGCACGACGCCTTTGGGCAGACCCGTCGTGCCCGAGGTGTACATGATCAGCGCCGTCGAGTCGTCGGCAGGCTCGGCGCCCGACCAGTCGGCCTCCCCGGTGATCGGCACCTGCGGCAACGCGACCTCGGGCCACTGTGGATCACCGATGGTCGCCGTTGCGCCCGAGTCGCGGAGCATGTGTTCGCGTTCCATCGGCCCGGCGTCGGCCGGCATCGGTACCACCGGCACACCGGCCATGAGGCCGGCAACGACTCCCACCACGGTGTCGAGTGTCGAAGTTGCCCGCAACGCGACCGCGGGCATGTCGACGAGTCGCCGCGCGACGGCGGCTGCTCGTCTCGACAGCTGCGACCACGACACCGCCTCCCCCGCCACGGTGATTGCCGACGAGTGGTCGCCGAGCTCGCCGCTCAACGATGGCAACAGCACGCTCACGGCTCACCTACGCGAACGATCACCTTGCCGTACAGATCGGGTTGCTGGGCGCGCTCGAAGGCGGCGTGAATCTGTTCGAACGGGTAGATCGAGTCGATCACGGGATGAAGGTCGGCGGCCTCCATGAATCGCAGCAGTTGTTCGGTCTCCAGCCGGCTCGCTCCACTGACACCGATGATCGAGATCTGCCGGTAGAACACCCTGGCCAGGTCGGCATTCGGGTTGGCGCCGCTCGTTGCGCCGGAAACCACGATCCTTCCGCCGGGTCGGACGTTGCGCAGGCTGTGGTTCCACGTTGCCTCGCCCACCGTCTCGATCACGAGATCGGCAGGCACCGACAGCCGGGCACCGCTCTCGACCGCCTCGTGGGCACCGCGCTCCAACGCCCGGCGGCGCTTCTCAGCCGAGCGACTGGTGACGACTACACGCAATCCCGCTGCCCGAGCCAGTGCCGCTGCAGCGGTTGCCACGCCACCGCCGGCCCCCTGGATCAGCACGGTCTCGCCAGGCTCGGCATGGCCGCGAGTGAACAGCATGCGATAGGCGGTGGTCCACGCCACCGTGATGCAGCCCGCCTCTGCCATCGTCATGAACGCAGGCTTCGGCACCAGGTTGCGATGGGGCACGATGGTGTACTCCGCAAACGAACCGGGAAAGCGCTCGGACACCAGCGCCCGATCTGGATCGAGCGACTCATCACCGTGACCGGCGTCGGGGTTGCCGAACGAACCCGATACGACCACCTCGTTGCCCTGTACGTCCCACCCGGCTATGTCACAGCCGACCACCATCGGGAATTGGTCGGCGCGCACGCCGACCCCACGCATCGACCACAGATCGTGCATGTTGATCGACGTCGACACGACGCGGACGAGGGTGTGGCCATCGGGGGCGATGGGATCGGGCCAGTCGTCGCGCAGCTCGAGCATCGACAATGGGTCCGACTCGTTGATGCCCATGGCGACCGCAGCCCTCACGTTTCCCCTTCCGGATCGGTTGCGTCACCGTAGCAATGGGAAACTCGCGGTTCATGTTCGACAACCCCTGGGATCCCCGCCAGCGCACCGACCTCACCGACAACGAGCAGGTCGTGCTGCACTTCATGAGTGACTGCATGCACGGCGACGACCTGTCACTGGTCGACCGATACGTAGCCGAGAGCTACATCCAACACACGCCCGGGATCGGTCAGGGACGTCAGGGACTTCGCCGATACCTCGAAGAGGTCGCCTGGAAGCGGCCCGGGCGACGCGACTGGCGACCGATCCACCTGTTCGCCTGCGGCGATTTCGTGATCCTGCACAAGCTGCTGCCGGCTGTCGTCATCGCCGACTTCCTCCGGTTCGACGCCGACGGGATGATGGCTGAGCACTGGGACGTGGTTCAACCCCACCCCGAGCACGGCTACGACCCCATGCGTCGCTCGGTCGAGGAACTCGAACGATTCCGGACGGTGTTCGGAATCACCGACTGAGGTGCCCGCGCCGGCTACGTACCCTCGGCAACCAGGTCGGCCGTGGTGCGCACCACGGTGCTGCTGAGCGCCAACTGCGTCTCGGTGCGGTTCACGTCGGGAGAGGCAACGACACGCTGCAGGACAAGGTGAAGGTGATCGTTGGAACGAGCGACGATCCGCACCAACAGATCTCCGGAACCTGTCACCGTGTGGATCTCGAGCATCTCCGGAATCGTTCGCAGATGGGCAACGACGCGGGTGTGCGAGCCTTGCGAGATGGCCAACGTGGTGAATGCGAGCACGCCCAACCCGGCCGCGGCGGCATCGATGTCGGGGCCATAGCCGACGATCACGCGGCGGTCCTCGAGGCGGCGCAGCCGGGTCAACACGGTGCCACGCGCGCATTCGAGCACCCGCGCCAGATCGGACACGGTCGAGTGCGGGGCCACACGCAGGCGCCCGATCAGCCTGCGATCGAGCGAGTCGAGCGCCGCCGGCGTCGGGGAACGATCATCCAACATGCACATCTGCGATCGTTGGCAAGGCGGTGTGATTGATCACGATGCCTAGTCTAGAATAAATCGTTGAACATCTTGATCATCACTCTTGCTCTCCGTTGGTCAACTTGGTTTCATATGTGCCATGTCGTTCATCAAGAAGGTCGATCACATCACCTACGCCTGTTCGTCGGGCACCATCGAGAAGTGGGCATGGTTCCACATCGAGGTCGAGGGTGGGACCCTGATCAACCGCATCGACGACGTCCGTCCCGGCGACCCTGACAGCAGCATGAAGATCTGGTGCATCGACTACGGCGACTTCGGTGTCGCGCTGATCGAAGGCATCGACCGCGCCAAGAAATCGCAGGTCACCAAGTTCGTCGACCGCCACGGCGATCATGCCTGTCAGCACGTCGCCTACGACACCCACGACCTCGAGAAGTTCCAGGCGCACATGCGTGACCTCGGTGGCTCCGCCCGCGGTGGCACGCTGGTGCGCAACGACGGCTTCGGCATACTCAAGCAGATGTTCGCCCGCGGCTACTCCGAAGGCGACGCCGCTGAAGCAACGTTTCCCGAATACGTCCAGCGACCATCCCTCGGCGACGCCGACGAGGTGCACATCACCTTTGCCGAGGAGACCGGCCGCGGCTTCTACGACCAGATCGAAGACGCCGTTGCCGCCGGCGACGAGGATCCATTCTTCGACTTCTCGAGAATGCCGTCCGACTGGCAGGTCCCGGCCCCCGTGCGCTGACGCGGGTCGATCGGGACCTTTGGCCCTCGCGACAAGGTCCCGCGCCTCTCACCCCAATATCCACCGGCCGGTACGTTCGCCTCTGTGACATCAGCTCTTCGCGCAACGATTCTGGCAACACTCGTGCTCGCTGTGGGCGGAACGGGGTGCAGCGATGACCCGAGCGACGCCGCCGTGACAACAACGGTTGCCGCGGTGGCGGCGCCCACGACGACCACGACGGCCCCTCCTCAACTGCTCGACATCGTCGGAACTGCTCTGTCAGCCGGCGTCTTCACCGAGCTCGCCGGGCTGGTCGTCGATGCTGGACTGGTCGAAACGTTGCGAGGTGACGGACCGTTCACCGTGTTTGCTCCGACGGACGCCGCGTTCGACAAGGTACCGATCGACGCGTTGCACGCGGTGCAGGATGATCCTGAAGCTGTTGACGACGGTGCTGACCTATCACGTCGTGCCAGGCGCGTTGAAGCTTGCCGATCTCGAGCCCGGCACACTCACGACGGTTGCAGGCCTTGACTTGGAAGTGACCCGTGAAGGTGACAAGGTGTTGATCAATGGAAACGAGATCGCCGCGGGTGACGTGGAAGCCAGCAATGGCATTGTCCACGTGATGGGCGACGTGCTGCTGCCACCCGGTTGACGCTGGCCCTATACGGGCAGGTCGCCGGTGGCGGTGCGCGTCGAGCCGTGATCGCGGTAGGCGGCGATCGTGCGCTGCGCAATTCGCATCTGGTGCACCTCGTCGGCGCCGTCGGCAAACCGGGCCCAGCGAGCGTGCTGATACATGTGGGCCAACGGCGTGTCCGTCGAGTAGCCGAGCGCCCCGTGCACCTGGATCGAGCGGTCGATCACCCGACCGAGCATGTTGGCAACGAAGTGCTTGGCCATTGACACCTCCGACTTGAACTCGAGGCCCTGATCGATCCGGTAGGCCGCATGCAGCACCATCAACTTGGCCTGGTAGAGCTCCATCGTCGAGTCGGCGATCATCCACTGGATGCCCTGCTTCTCGGCGAGCACCGAGCCGTGTGAGTAGCGGTACAGGGAGCGGTCGACCATCATGTCGAGTGCCGTCTCGGCCTGGGCTATCCAGCGCATGCAGTGCGCCAGCCTGGCAGGCCCGAGACGGTACTGGCCGAGGAGATGACCCTGACCGCGACCGCCGAGCATGTTGTCGTTCGGCACCCGCAGGTCCTCGATGACGATCTCGCTGTGCCCGGTACCACCGTGCATGGTCTCGACTTCGCGGACCCGGTTCCAACCGGGCGACGGGATGTCGACGATGAATGCCGTGTTGGCCGCCTGTGGCAGATCGGGGTTGTCCTCGGTCCGCGCCAGAAGGATGGCAAAGCTCGCCCTACGAGCATTGGAGATGAACCATTTGTGACCGTTGACGACCCACTCGTCGCCGTCCTGAACGGCAGTGGTGCGAATCAACGTCGGGTCGCTTCCGGCAACTTCGGGCTCGGTCATCGCGAAGCAGCTCATCTTGGTGCCATCGCACAACGGCTGTAGGTACTTCACTCTCTGGTCCGGAGTCGCCCAGTGCAGCAGCGTGTGCATGTTGCCCTCGTCGGGCGCCTGGCAGTTCAACACGAACGGCCCGTAGTACGCCTTGGCAGCCTCCGCTTGAACCATTGCCAACTCGACGTGACCGAGACCCATGCCACCCCACTCCGTCGGCATCTGCGGCAACCACAATCCGGCATCCTTGGCCGCCTGACGCATGTCGAACAACAAGGCGACGTACTCCTTGCGATCCATGCGCTCGGAATCACCGATCTTGGCCTCACCTGGTCGCACGACCTCGTCGACGAACGTCCGGACACGGAGCCGAATTGCTTCCAGTTCGGCAGAGAGCGTGAAGTCGATGGCCATGCCGGCCATCGTCGCACCCCTACTCGGGGGGCCAAGAGCCGGGCCACGAAATCGGGCACTAAGCCCCTGGTCGCCGATCGCCCACGGGTATATGTGATGAGTCATGAGGCGGCGCGTGCGGCGGCTGTGGCCGGTGTTACTGATCGCGGGATTGGTGAGCTGTGGTAGCTCTGGAGCCGTGGGCAGCGACCCGGCAGGCTGGGTCGACGATGTGTGCGCCCGGATGACGGCACTCGACCGCGAGGTTTCCTCGGAGCGTGCTGATCTCGAGGCTGGACTGAGCGACGGGGCCGACGTGAACACGGTCCTGTCGGCGCTCCATCGCTTCTTGGGTGATGTGGGCGATTCGGTCCATCTCGCCGGCGACGACCTCGCCCGGCTCGGAGTGCCCGCGATCGACAGCGACTCCCAGGCGCAGATTCGCCAGGACATCGCCGATCTGTTCGACGGCGCCGTAGAGGAAACGGCGCTGCTCGAGGCGTCGGCTCGGCGTGCCCAGGGCGATCCCGCCACCGCCATGGACGAGCTCGATTCCTTGACGAACGACGTTGGTGACATGACGGATCTCGACGCGGAAATGCGTCTGATCCTCACCGACTACCGCCCGTTGAGGACCGAATTCGAGGACTCGACGACCTGCAGCCGTTGGGTGGACCCGGTCGACCGGCCGTCGACGACTCCGAGGACCACCGTTCCTCCGACGACGACAATGCCGACGACGACGATGCCGACGACAACCACGACCATCCCGGCGACGACGGTGCCGGCGACCACCACCCCACCGACGACCGCGCCGCCCACGACCGTGCCGGTCACGGTCGATCCGTACATCACGGTTCGCGAGCAGTACCTCGTCGCCGCCGATGAGTACAATCCGAAGTTCGACCAGGTCTGGAACAGCTTCCACGACGCCGACGGCTTCATCCTCTACAAGGACGCCCCGACATACTGCGACCAGTTGGCAACCCTGGAGCGCGAGTGGCTCGACCGCATGAGCGTGATCGCCTGGCCGCCGGATGCACTCGACGAGGTTCAGGTCCAATCGACCGAGAGTGCTGCGTTGCTGAGCCTCCTTGATCAGTGTGCTGCGGCACCCGGCACCGAAGCCGGCGAAGATGCCCTGCTCAGTGCCCTCGAGATCCAGGACGAGTCGTACTACGCCGCCGTCGACGCCCTGCGCATTGCAATCGGACTCCCCCCGATCAACGGCGGCTAGATTCGCCACCCCTCACCGAATCTTGTCACTCCGAACATGCTGAGCGTGTTGAGAGCGACAAAGCTCGCTCGGCGCCGACCCGATGGTCCGATCAACATGACAAGAGCCGGCGCCACCGCAGCGGCACCGGCTCGTCGTCGGATCTAACGGGTGGAGGTGAGGGGAATTGAACCCCTGGCCTCAACAGTGCGATTGTTGCGCTCTGCCAACTGAGCTACACCCCCGTTGGAGACCCTGAGTGTAGCGGTGCGATCATGCACCGGCCACGGGCCGGCACAGTGGAACTAGGCGGCGTTGAACCAGTTGGTGTCCGCATCGCGATCGACTTCGAGCGATCGGATCTGCACCAGCTTGTAGCCGTAAAGGCACAGCGACATGAACGCGAAAGCGAAGGCGTAGACCATAGAGTTGGCCTTGGTCGTTGCGGCCAGGAAGGCAGTGACGCTGGTGACCAACACCAGCATGAAGAAGACGTTGGCGCGACGGCGGCGCACCATTTCGCGCTGGCTGACCTTGTGCAGATGGGCCTGGCGATGTTGGCCACCACGATCGAGCGTCGTGGCGTGCATGCGCTGAGCTGCGTGGCTCGGTGCTGCTGTGCGATGCATCTGACCGGGGCGACCCGGCGCTGCAGGACGCGACAACGGTGACGGAGCGAGCGGACGAGCCATCGACCGCATCGGAACCATCGTGCGGGTCGGCACGACACGCTGCAAGGTGGAGAGCTGGCGACGGAAGTCGGTGACCGACGAGTTCGGTCGGTTCTCGACTCGTGACCGCAACAGCGGTGGAATGAGGACGGCCGCCCAAGCGGCTAATACTGCCAAGAGCACGATCTTGCTCATCGACTACGGGGTTCCTCTGTCAGGCATCTGTTCACGATGATGTCCACTTTCTGGAGTGCCACGCCGGCAAACATCAGGTTAACCGGGCATGTCGCTTCATTACGAATCTACTACATTCGTAACACTAGCCGACACGTTATCAGCTCGACGGTACGTTCCGGACCGCCCGCCCGTCTTCTCCCACAATGCCAGCTCACCGATCACCATGCCCCGATCGGCCGATTTGCACATGTCGTAGATCGTCAGAGCGGCGATCGAACAGGCGTGCAAGGCCTCCATTTCGACTCCGGTGCGATCGACGGTATCGACCTGGGCCTCGACAGCGACGTGATCGTCGCCGATCTCGAAGTTGATGTGCACCGATCCGACCAGCAGCGGATGACACAGCGGAATCATGTCGCTGGTGCGCTTGGCGGCCTGGATGCCGGCGACGCGGGCCACGGCCAGCACATCGCCCTTGTTGACCTCGCGGTTGGCAATGGCGGCGGTGGTCTCGGGACGCATGAAGACCTTGCAGCGGGCAACAGCACGACGGTGCGTCGGATCCTTGGGCGTGACGTCGACCATGCGCGCCCGTCCCATGGGATCGAGGTGGGTGAAGGCGAGATCGCTCATCTGTGTCGTCACACTAGTAAATGGAGCGTGCCTTGGCTCCACACCAGCTCACGTTCACGGGCCGGTCAGCACCGGGCCAGTGTCCACGACCTCGAACGCGGTACCAGGAATCGCCTTCAACTGGTTGAGTTCGTCGTCGTTCCACCCCGGATCGGGCGCACCCTGGAAGAACCAGTTGCTGCCGTTGTCGGCCACGATCAACCCATACCGCTGCATGGCCGCCGCGATCACCCTTGCCTGGCCGGAGAGGGAGCTGACGTCGAAGCCGGCGTTCAACCGCAGGCGCATACCCATGGCAGGCAGCGTCGGGTCGACGAGGTTCGACGCCAGATGGGTGGCCGGCAGCACGAACCCGTGCTGCGTTCGAGAGAACGTGACGCGGATGGCGTGTTCTATGAGCCCAGCAGCGACCTCGTCAAAACGCACCAGTCCGGGAAGGATCGGTAACCCAGCCGCGTCGGCGCTGGTCCAGCCCAGGGGTCGTAGGGCGCCGGTCAGCAGGTCGAATCGCGCCCCGGACTGGGCCTGCCAGCCGCTGGCGGTCGGCTGGGCCCCGTACAGCTCGAACAGCTCGCAGGTGCCTTGTCGGAGGACCAGCACGTGAGCGTCGCTGCCGGCTTCGACGGGGGCACTGAGCGGAATCGGGAACGGGCCAGGATCGCTCTCATCGCCGTAAGGGTGGTACGTGATCGGCACGAGCGGTTCGGTGGCGGGGACCACGACAAAGGGGATCCCGTAGGTCTGGTTCTCACCGAAGTCCGGATGCAACGCCGTCGACCCTATGGCTTGGATGTGATTGATGATCTGCTTACTGAGCGGGTGCAGCGGCGCCGAGGCGATCTCCTGGTTCCAGGCGTTGTCTGCCGGGAACACCGGGCAGCCACCCAGCCGCGGCCCCGGCGGTCTGAGGCGTTTGGCCGGCAGGTGAGCGGTTGCGCCGTCGTTGATCACCGGTGGAGCGGCCACGGCGACGGCAGCGACGCCGAGAACGGCGAAGGTGATGACCGCGACCGGCCAGCGACGCATCGGCTGATCAGCCGCCGATCTGGCTCATCGTGCGCCTCGGCCTCACGAACGACACCTGGTTGATCTGGTGTCCCGCCCATTTCGTGCCGACGGCGCGCTGGATCTCTGCTGCCACAGCGTTGTCGTCGGCACCTTGACGCATCATCTTGAGCAAGTCGAACTCGGTCGTGGCGAACAGGCAGGTGCGGAACTGACCGTCGGCGGTGAGCCGCACCCGATCGCAGTCGCCGCAGAACGGCTTCGACACCGATGGGATCACGCCAACCGTGCCGCGGCCGTCGAGGTACCGCCACCGATCCGCCGGAGCCGCACCCCGCGACGTCATCTGCTCGAGCGGGAACACCTGGTCGATGGCGGAAACGATCTCGTCCTGGGTGACGACGTCACCGTTGACCCAATGGCCGCTGGCATCGAGCGGCATGAACTCGATGAAGCGCACCTCGACGTCGTGGTCACGTCCGAAGCGGGCGAGATCGACGATCTCGTCGTCGTTGACACCACGCTGCACGACAGCGTTGATCTTGACCGGCGCGAAGCCGGCTTCCTTCGCCGACTCGATGCCGTCGAGCACCCGCACCAGTTCGTCGCGACGCGTCATCTGCAGGAACCGATCGGCGCGCAGCGTGTCGAGGCTGATGTTGACCCTTTCGAGCCCGGCCTGCCGGAGCTCGTGGGCGACGAGCCGGAAGGTCGCTCCGTTGGTCGTCAGGCCCAGGTCGGGCGCTCGGCCGGCGAACGGCGACATCGAAGTCGCCGGGACGCGCAGCGCAGCCAGCTTGCCGACCAGCACCGGGAGGTGGGCGCGCACTGTGGGTTCGCCACCGGTGAGTCGCAGACCGTCGACCTCGAAGCGCTCGACGAATATCCGCGCCAGACGCTCGATCTCCTCGAATGTCAACACCTCGCTGCGTGGCACCCACACCATGCCCTCCTCGGGCATGCAGTAGGTACAACGGAAATTGCAGCGGTCGGTGACCGAGATGCGCAGGTCACGAATGGTGCGTCCAAAGGGATCGACGAGATCCATGCGGGTCAGGTTATCGAGAGCAGCATCGTGGTGACGGAGCCGCCGGGCTCTACGCCGTCACCGTCGGGGACGATCGCGATGGCATCGGCCAGCGAGGTGGCCGCCAACTGGTGACTGCCCTGGGCGCCGACCGAGCTGATGTGGTAGCGACCATCGGGCCTGAAGGCACCCGCTACCCGCATGTAGTGGGTCTTTCCGTCGACCCGGCGCGGCAGCCCATCATCGGCGACGGCGACGACCGTCGGTCGTTCGAGCATCGTGTGGCCCATCATCTTGCGCAGGGCAGGGCGGGCGAACAGCTCGAAACTGACCATCGAACTCACCGGATTTCCGGGGAGCCCGAACACGGGTACGCGACGGTTGCCTGCGGCGAGCAGCCCGAAGGCGAAAGGCTTGGCCGGCTTGATGGCGATCTGCATCCAACGCATGTCGGCGATCCGCGAAAGCACTGCTTTGACCACGTCGAACTCGCCCATGCTGACGCCGCCGCTGGTGACGATGGCGTCGTACGATGCCGCAGCCTCGCCCAAGATGGCCTCCAAGGCGGCCTCGTCGTCGCGCACCACGCCGAGGTCGATGGCTTCGCAGCCGGCCTCGGCAACGAGCGGCAACAGCATGGTCTTGTTGCTCTCGCGAATCTGCCCCGGGCGAAGCGCCGAGCCGTCGTTGATCAATTCGTCACCAGTCGACACGACGGCAACACGTGCTCGACGGACGACGCGCACTCGCCGGGCATTCACACTGGCGAGCACGCCGGCGACGGCGGGACGCACGACTGTGCCGACATCGAAGAGCCGGGTGCCGACGTGCACGTCATCGCCGACGCCACGCACTGATGCCCCGGCTGCGACCCCGTGCCGGACCAGAACCTCGCCGCCGTCGATGCGCTCCGTGTCTTCGACCATCACTGCGGCATCAGCGCCGGCCGGCATCGGCGCGCCTGTCATGATGCGGATCGCCTCGCCGGGACCGACGACGCGATCGGTCGACCATCCGGCCGCAACTTCGGCGACGACACGCAGCCGAACAGGGACATCGACGACGTCGAGCGATCGCACCGCATAGCCGTCGACGGCAGAGTTGGCGAACGGTGGCACGTCTTCCGCGGCAACCACGGCATCGGCCAACACACAACCGACGACGTCGGCAATCGATGCCTCGATCACCTCGCCGACTGCACATCGGTCGAGCACGTACTCCCGGGCTTCGTGTTCGCTGATCACCTCCCGAACGGTACCGTTCCGCCGGTGAGCAACTACACCGCGCTGCCCGCTAGCGGTCACACGGTGCGGTGGGCGACGTGGGATCTCGACGATGCCGAGGTCACGGACTTCCGATGGGAGAACGAGGGCTGGACCATCAGCGGACAAGTCGCTCGCGAACAGGTGCAGTACGTGCTGCGGCTGTCGGCGTCGTGGCAGGTCCGCCAGTTCCTGCTGTTCCGCGATCTCGACGATCCCGATCTGTGGCTGGCCACCGACGGAACGGCGCGGTGGGGAGAGATGAACGGTGCTCATCGCCTCGAGCTCGACGGCTGCTATGACATCGACCTGATGTGCACCCCATTCCCCAAGTCACTGCCGATCCGGCGACTGCCCCTGCACGTCGGCGACAGCGCCGAACTCCCCGTGGTGGCCGTCGACGTCGAGACGCTCGACGTACGGGCCGCGACGCACCGATACATGCGACTCGGTACTCATCGCTGGAGGTTCGAGCGTGCCGATCACTCCGTCGAATTCGACGTCGACCAGCACGGCCTGGTCATCGACTACCCGGGAATGTTCCGCCGGATCAGCTGACTCGGGAGCGTAGGAAGGCCGCGAAATCGTCGCCAATCGTGGGGTCGTCGAGGGCGATGTCGACCACCGCGCTGAGCCAGCCGAGCGGAGTACCGGTGTCGTAGCGGCGGATGTTCGACAACACACCGTGGAAGGGCCCATTTGCAGCTTGCACCCGCAACGCATCGGTGAGCTGGATCTCACCACCGCTACCCGGTTGCACCCGCTCGATCTCGGCGAACACATCCGATGTCAGCACGTAGCGGCCGATGATGATCAAGTCGCTCGGCGAGTCTTCGACGCTCGGCTTCTCCACCATGGTGCGAATTCCGACGACGCCCGAGGCGTCGATGTCGGTCGACGGATCGATGACGCCATACGAGCTGACCTCGTGCCGCGACACACGCTTCAAGCCGACGACGCTGCCCCCCGACGATTCACACAACCTGGCCATCTGGTCGAGGAGTGACGAGTCGCCCATCAGCTCGTCGGGCAGCATCACCGCGAACGGCTCGTCGGCGACGGCGGCGGCGGCGCAGCCAACCGCGTGTCCGAGTCCGAGCGGTGACTCCTGATAGGCAAAGCTGACTCGCACGTCGCGCCCGATCGATTCGAGCCGCTCGGCCATCGCCTGCCGGCCCGTCGACCTGAGCTTGGCGAGGACGTCGTCGGACGGTTCGAAGTACGCCTCGATGGCCGGCTTGTTGTGGCTGGTGACGATCACGATGTGATCGATGCCGGCACCCACGGCCTCGTCGATGACCAATTGCAGCGCCGGTGTATCGATGATGGGCAGCAGCTCCTTTGGCACCGCCTTGGTGGCCGGCAGGAACCTGGTTCCCATACCCGCCGCGGGGATGACGGCGGTTCGAACCTGCATTCCGGCGATGTTCAGGGGCCAATGCGAGCCGATAGCATTAGCAGTCGAACAGATCGACTGCTAATTCACCGGCGGAGCCGACAATGCCAACCTACGTGTACAAGTTCATCGACACCGGCGAGACCATCGAGGTGCAACAGGCATTCACCGACGATGCTCTCACCCAGGCCAACCATCCCGACACCGGTGAGACGATGAAGGTCAAGAAGGTCTTCACCCCGGTCGGCGTCACTTTCAAGGGTGGCGGCTTCTACAAGACCGACAGCCGCAACGGGAAGTCGAAGTCGTCATCCTCGACCGCGACTTCGACCGAATCATCGTCGTCGTCCGACTCGAAAGCCGCTGAATCGAAACCGTCGAGCACTTCCGGATCTGGTGACTCGGGCACCAAGTCGGCGACGCCGGCAGCGTCGGCACCGACCCCGACCAAGAAGGCTTCCAGCTCGGACTGAAAACCGGCTCGTCGGCCGATACAGTCCTGCCCGACTTCCCCCACGTCGTTGAAACGGTTCTGAGGGGTCGCATGCACGTGCTCGCCCGGGTTCGCCTGATGACGGCCCGCCATCCATGGATCTACTGGATCGTCGTCCTCCTGGTGGCCGCCGGCGTCGGGCTCGGCACGGCTCGTGCGATTGCAGATGTCGAAGCTGCGCGGCTGTCGTGGGGCGAGCAGAAGACGGTATGGGTGGCATCGGCCGCGATCGAGCCGGGTCAGCCGGTCATCGCCGACCGACGTGATGTGCCGCGCGCCATGGCACCCGTCGGCGCTCTCGGCACCGCACCCGTCGATGCAGTCGCCCGCCAGAGCATCGGGCCCGGCGAGATCATCACCGATGTCGACATCGCCGCTGCCGGTTCGGCCGCACTCGTTCCCGAGGGGTGGGTGGCGTTCGTCGTCGCTGCTCCCGGCAAACACTTCGCCACCGGGGACCGCCTCCGCGTGTATGCCGGTGATCAGCTCGTTGCCGCGGGACTCGTTGTCGACAGCGGAGAGTCGGACTTGGTGGTCGCGATACCGGAAACGGCAGCGCCGATGATGGCCACAGCCCTCCTCGCCGATGCGGTCACCATCGGCCTCACTCCCGGCCCGTGATCCCGTGTTGTCTCGAGCCGGGTCAGCGCCAGCCGGTGGCGAGGATGATCAGCACGACGACGCCAAGGGTGCAGCGATAGATCACGAAGGGCATGAAGCTGTGGGTGCGGATCAGGCGCAGGGTGCCCCACACTGCTACCCAGCCCGCCACGCCAGCTGTGATCACGCCGATGATCATCGGCACGAGAAGACCTTCGGGAACACCGTCTTTGGCCAATTTGAGCAGCTTGAAGGCAACGGCGCCGGCCGTGACAGGTATCGCCATCAGAAAGCTCGCCCGCGCTGCGGCATCGCGGTTGAACCCCAAGAATCGCGCTGCAGTGATCGTGATGCCCGACCTCGACGTTCCGGGATTCAGCGCGAGCACCTGGGCGGCGCCGACCTTCAGGGCGTCACCGCTGCGGTACTCGTCGAGCGTGCGTCGGCCCGGCCGACGATCGGCAACGGCCAGCAGCAGACCGAACCCGATCATCGACACGGCGATCAGACCCGGCGTGCCCAGCTTGTCGTCGATCGGCTTCTCGAACAACGCCCCAGCAGCCGCTGCCGGAATCGACGACAACACCAGTAACCACGCCAACCGACCCTCAGGCGTCGCCGGCCACTCTCGTCGCACCACCAATCGAACTCCTTCTCGCACGTAGACCACGAGCTCACGGCGGAAGTAGGCGACAACGGCCACGAGTGTGCCGAGATGCAGGGCGACATCGAATGCCTTCTCGATCGAGGTGTTGTCGAAGTCGTGCCAGTCGAACAACCACGGCACGAGCAACAGATGACCGCTCGACGAGATCGGTAGGAACTCGGAGAGCCCCTGCACGAGGCCGAGGATGATGGCATGAAGAACGGGCACGGGTGGCAGCTCTAGTCGATCGTGGTTCCGGGAAGCACCCGCGCCGCCCATGGTCTCGGCTGGTCCCAATGGTGCCCGACAGGGCGACCGAGGCGCAGCTTGGAGAGAAAATCGGTCGGTCCGTCGAAGTCGGGCATCTCCACATACGCGGCACCGATGGCATCTGGAACGTGGGCATCGCTACCTGCGCCGGCGGCCAGGTCGTGAGCGGCTGCCGTCGATGCAGCACGGGCGTTGAGGCTCTGCAGCGAGGTCTTGGCGTTGATCACCTCGATGGCGTCGACGAGCCCGTCAGCCATGAGGGCATCGAGAGCCTGCTCAGTCAGATTTCGGCGCATCGGATCGTACGGATGCGGGATGTAGACGATCCCACCCTGCCGCCGAATTGCACGGGCGGCGTCGCCGGGCTGTGCACCGACCGGAATTCGCTCGTTCAGGAACAGGCCGATGATCTCGCCGGCATGCGTGCGCAACTCTTCGCCGATGATCACCCGGCACGGCAGACGGTCGACCATCTCGGCGGCGCCTTTGATCGCGTTGTGGTCCGTGATGCACAGCACGTCGATCCCGGTTTCGGCTATCGCCGTGGCGATCTCCTCAGGTGTCGTCGTCGAATCACCGCTCCACATGGTGTGGCTGTGCATGTCGACCCGTACCCAACCTCGGGCCACGGGTGTAGCCAGGTGAGGGTGCCGTGCGGCGGCAACGGGGTCGGGGCGGGACACGAGCCGCAACGGTATCGGCCTAGGCTCTCCGGCGTGCGTTGGCTACCCCGTCGCCGGCGGTTCATGCTCGTCACCGGCGGATCAGGGTTTCTCGGGCAACACCTCGGGATCGCTTCCGAGGCGGAGGAGTGGGAGATGTTCGCGCCACCGTCGACGATGATCGATGTTCGCCATCGCGATCGTGTGATCGACGAGATCTGCAGTTGGCGGCCCACCGCGATCGTTCATCTGGCATATCGTCGCGGGGACCGCCAGACGGTCATCGAAGGCAGCCGCCACGTTGCCCAAGCTGCGGCGATGTGCGGCGCCCGCCTCGTGCACGTGAGCAGCGATGCCATTTTCCCCGGCCGTCCGCAGCCGTACAGGGAGTACGACACCCCCTTCCCGATCACCGAGTACGGATTGATGAAGCTCGAGGCCGAACGAGCGGTCGCGGCCGAATGCCCGGGCGCTGTCACGGTGCGTACCTCCTTGCTCTACGGCACCCGCCGCCCGGCGTCGATCCAGACCGACGTCGAAGACGCGATCGCCGGCCGATCGACGATCCGCTTCTTCACCGACGAGTACCGCTGTCCAGCACACGCCTCCGACGTCGCCGCAGCGATCAGTTCGCTCGCTGTCCGGCCCGACATCCGCGGCCCCATCAACATCGCCGGACCCGAGGCAGTCAGCCGCGCGGACCTGGCCGCGATTTTCGCTCGCTGGATGGGATTCGATCCTCGGTGTCTGACGACAGGATCGCTGGCGCTCGCTG
This sequence comes from Ilumatobacteraceae bacterium, assembly GCA_963773085.1. Lineage (GTDB taxonomy): Bacteria > Actinomycetota > Acidimicrobiia > Acidimicrobiales > Ilumatobacteraceae > JAENVT01. The sequence goes on from CAVYZS010000014.1 coordinate 201,340, forward strand.
GAACGATCCGGCCGACTCGAGTGGTGCTCGACACGACGCTGGCGGCATCGTATGGGCTGACCTGCCGCAGCATCTCGGAGACGCTGCGTATCGACGAGGGACGAGAGACCGTCGCCGATCCCCTCGGCTGAGGGCCCCGTCAGGTCCCGCTCAACGTCACGTCGCGGATCACCAGGGTGACCCCAGCAGCGCGCATCGGTAACCAGTCGACGTCGTTGCCGATCTCGACCACGTCGTGCAACATGCGTTGCAGGGTCGAGGCGATCGTGAACTCGCGAATCGGACCGCCGATCCGGCCGTTGGTGATCGTCAGACCTGAGGCGCCGGTCGAGAAGTCGCCGCTGATCGCATTGACTCCCGAATGCAGCCCACTGACCGATTGGATCAGGACGCCGTCGTCGACGTCGGCGATCAGCTCCTCCTGGCTCCGCTCGCCAGGCATCAGTTGCAGCGCCAGGCAACCCACGCCGGGGGTTCCCTTGAAACCACCGCGGATCGCGTTTCCTGTGCTCTTCGTGCCGACACGCCGGGCCGAATACGCCGAGTGGACGAACTGCTGCAGCACGCCACCATCGATCAGTACGTTCCGTCGCGCGGCGAGCCCTTCGCCGTCGAGATCGGTGGCGGTGTACGCCTTCGGGTTGGTCGGATCGTCGACGAGTGTCACGATCGAATTGGCAACATCCTCACCGAGGCGGTCTTTGAACAGGCTGCGCCCCTTGGCCACGCTCTCGCCGTTCAGCGTGCTGGAGATGACGCCGAGGAAGCTGGCCGTGACGTAGGGGTCGAGCACGACAGTGGTGCGCTTGGTCGCCGGCTTCGTGGCACCGAGCAGGCGCGTTGCCCGATCGCTGGCATCTTTGGCGGCTTTGGCCAGATCGAACTCCGCAGGTGAGCGACCGACGCTGAACCCGAAGCCGGTCTGGGTCTCGTCGCCGTCGTCGGCCAGCGTGCTGACGACCACGTAGCAACCGTTCTCGCGGCCCATGCGACGGATGCCGGTCGTCGTGGACACCGCCGATTCGGAGGACGCATCGGCGTAGTTCGCGTCGTCGACCCGGATCCGCGGATCGACGGCGAGCGTCAGCTTCTCGAGCTCCTTGGCCAGGGAGATCTTGCCCTCGGTGGAATATTCGGCAAGGGAGTCGTTCCACAGATCCTGCTCGATCACCTCGACACCGTCGAGCTCGGCGAGCCCGGCCCATTCGTCGGGGGTGCCGAACTGCACGTTGTCGCGAGCCTCGGCCAACACCTCGGCGACCGCCACCTCGTCGAGCACTCCGGCGTAGGCGAACCCGGTACGTCCGTCACGGATCACGCGGATCCCGACGCCTTCGGTCTGAGCGGCGACGAAATGTTCGACCTCGCCTTCGTAGATGCGAATGTCGGTCTCGGCCTCGCGGGAAACGAAGGCCTCGATGTGCTCGCCCGGCTCGGCCATCGACACCACCCGGTCGGCGATCGCCTGCAAGCCGTCCACACCGCTCACGCCGCCGTACCGCCGATCGTGAGCGCCTTGACCCGTAGGGTCGGCTGACCGTCGCCGACAGGCACACCCTGTCCGTCCTTGCCGCACGTGCCCGGGTTACCCATCGCGAAGTCGTTGCCCAGCAGGTCGATGTCACGCAAGACCTGAGGACCGTTGCCCAAGAGGTTGCCTTCGCGGAGCGGTTCGGTGATCTCGCCGTTCTCGATCAAGTACGCCTCGGTCATGCCGAAGACGAAATCGCCCGTGGCCGGGTTGACACTGCCGCCACCGAGCTTGGCGACAAAGACCCCATGATCGGTGCCGCGAACGATGTCGTCGGGCTCCTCGGTGCCGTTGAGCACATAGGTGTTGGTCATCCGCACCATGGGCAGGTGCATGTAGCTCTGGCGCCTGCCGTTGCCGGACTGCTTGCGGCCCTCGTTGCGGGCTCGCAGATAGTCCCACATGTAGTCGGTGAGCACGCCATCTTCGATCAGCACGTTGTACTGGCTGGGATGGCCCTCGTCGTCGATGCCGATCGCTCCCCACTCGCCGCTCATTGTGCCGTCGTCGACGAGCGTGACGAGCGGCGACGCGACCAACTCGCCCTGCTTGCCCCGGTACACGCTGCTGCCCTTGGCGATCGCGTCGGCTTCCAACCCGTGGCCGCACGCCTCGTGGAACAGCACCCCGCCGCTGCCTCGCTTGATCACCACCGGCATGGTGCCGCTGGGCGCCGGGCGGGCCCCGAGCTTGACCAGCGCCTGTCGAGAAGCGTCGCGCGCCAGTTCCTCGACGTCGATGCTGTCGAACATCTCGAAGCCGAAGGTGTGACCGGTGCTCTGGAAGCCGGTTTGCATACCCGCGTCGCCGTTGGCCACGACGCTGATCCGCACGGTTTGGCGGACCTGCTCGTCGGAGGCCAGCAGACCGTGGGTATTGGCGATCATGATCCGCTTGCGGCTGTCGGCGTAGCCCGCGCTGACCTGCACGATCGCCGCGCCGCTGGCGCGGGCCGCATCGTCGACGCGCTGCAGCAGCGAGACCCGTTCGGTCTTCGACACCTCGTCGGCGTACCGTTCGACGGGGCTGACCCGATGCTCGGGTTGGCGTGTCAGGGCGACGGTAATGGCACCGCCGCTGCCCTGGCTTGCGGCCGCCGCCGCGGCCTCGGCGGCTGACCGTAGCCCTGCCTCGCTGAGGTCCGCCGTGTGAGCGAACCCGGTGGTGTCACCCTTGATGACGCGGATGCCCGCGCCACGGTCGCGGCCACTGGTGACCTGCTCGATCCGGCCATCGTCGAGCGCGGCCATCGTGGACCGCTTGTCCTCGATGAACACTTCGGCGAATTCACCGCCGGTGCGCATAGCCGTCCCGAGGACCCGCTCGAGGACGTCGGATTCAACTGCATCATGTCCGGTCATTGTTGCTCCACATCTTCCGGGCGATCATTCGGGCGAGCCTACCGAGGTCGAAGAAACACCCCTCAATAGCCATCAGGTTCGTGCCGATACACATGGCATGACCGCGACTCGCTGCTCGATGCTGTGCCTCGTCATCGCCACAATTGGCTCGATGACGGCCTGCAGTCCGGCCCATCGGGCCGAGGTGGCCATCGAGGAGATCGACAGCGGTAACGCCGCTGCATGTGTCGAGGAGCGCTCGACCATCGAGAAAGCGGTCGAGGCCTACACCCTGTTGAACCCCGGCACGCCACCGACGGAGGCGACGATGGTCGCCGACGGCTTCATCCGCCGGGAATCGGAGCTGATGGACATCAGCGCCGCGGGTGCAGTCGTAGCCGCCCCCGGCACCGTCTGCGCCTGACTGCTTCCTAGTCGCTGCGAACACGCTCAACGTGTCGAGAGCGACAAAGTTGGCTCAGCCGAGGTTGCTGGTACGCGGGTACATGTCGCTGGGATCGGTGAGCACGTTGACGAGATACGGCACATCGGCGGCAAACGCACGATCCAGCGCCGGACCGATCGCTTCGGGATCGGTCACCAACTCGCCGGCTCCGCCAAGAGCCCGCACGACCTCGTCGTAGCGGCACGCCGGCTGCAGGTCGCAGGCGATGTCCCAGCCGTAGATGGCCTGCATCGGGTGCTTCTCCAGACCCCACATGCCGTTGTTGCCGACGATCATCACCACTGGCAGGTTGTGCCGAACCATGGAATCGACGTCCATCAGGCTGAATCCGGCGGCGCCGTCGCCCAGCAACAGCACGATCTGGCTCGATGGACGGGCGACCCGAGCCGCGATCGCATATCCGGGCCCGTTCCCCAAACAGCCATACGGCCCGGTGTCGAGCCAGCAACCAGGCTCGAAGACCTCGACGAACTTGCCCGCATACGACGCGAAATCACCACCGTCGCAGATCACCACGGCGTCCCGGGCCAGCCGCTTCCCGAGTTCTCGGTAGATCCGCGACGGTTTGATCGGCGTGTCGGCGGCGGCCAGTAACACCTGGTCGGCGAGACGACCCGCCATCTCGGCGGCGTGCAGTTCGCCGATCCACTCCTCGTGGTCGACTCGCGGCCCGACGTACCCGGCAATCGAGTCCAGCACCTCGGCGATGTCTCCGGCAACGGTGTCGACATCGACATGGCGAGCGACTCGCGACGACGCATCGACGACGTGGGCGATCCGGGCATTGCCGAATCGGCCGAACCCGAGGCGGAAGTCGAGCGGCGTGCCGAGCACCACCACCAGATCCGCATGCTTCTTGAGCATCCCGCGTGTGCGCAGGAAGGCGAGATCGTGATCGGCCGGCAGCATGCCGCGCCCGAGCCCGTTGAAGAAGCACGGCACACGCAGGTGCTCGACGGCGGCACGCAACTCGTCCCACGCTCCGTCCCAGTACACATCGCTGCCGACGATGAACGCCGGCCGCTCGGCGTCGGCGATCAGGGCGGCCAGGCCGGCAACCGCTTCGGGGTCGGGAGTCGAGCCACGACCGGCTACTTCGTCGACCGACGGCCACCCTGCGGATGACGGGCCGAACACGTCGAGCGGGAAGTCGAGAAAGGTCGGTCCGCGATGAGGCGTCATCGCCAGGCATGCCGCGTCGTGGACCATTGCCCCGGCCTGGCTCGAGTCCTTCACGGTCACGGCCGACTTGGTGATCGAGGCGACGACGGGAACGTGATCCATCTCCTGCAGCGAGCCCGAGCCCCATCGAAGTTCAGGCGCCCGCCCACCCAACACCACCAGCGGCGAACCGTTGAAATAGGCCGACGTGATCGCCGACACGCCGTTGGTGATTCCAGGCCCGGCGGTCAGCGCGGCGAGTCCCGGGCGGCGAGTCAGCTTTGCCCAACCCTCGGCGGCGAACGTCGCTGTCTGCTCGTGGCGAGTGTCGACGACACGCATGCCCTGATCACGTGCTGCTTCGTACAACGGCCACACGTGCCCGCCGTTCAGCGTGAACATCACGTCGGTGCCGTAGGCCAACATTGCCGCGACGGCTTGCTGGCCGGCATGGCCGGTGATCTGTGTGGTCATCGACCCAGTGTTTCAGACGAAGTCAGTCGGCCTCTTGCTGGTCGTTGTAACCGGCCACCCGGCTGGTACCCCGTTCGGGCTTGACGAAACGAATGTCACCGATCGACATCGGCCGACCGAGATGCAGCACCCCGAGTTGGGCGAACACCGCCAGCCAGTCGACGTACCGTTGGAACTCGAGCGTGCCGCTGTTCAGCAATTCCTCGAGATCGTCGGGCACCCGCTGACCGGGAACACGGTTCTCGACGAGGGTCAACCCCGACACCGAGACGTGGTTGCCCGTGGCCTCGATGAACGTGTGACCGAAGCCGGGAATCCGACCGGTGTGAACACCGTCGAACCGCCAACGGATTGCGAAATGCTCGCTCGGACCACTGCGCCACGTCGAATCACCCAGCGAGGTGTCCGCGTCGAAGCTGCCTTCGAGAAAGGCCCCGATCACACCCTCGGTGTCGCGTTTCACGGCCTCCCGCGCCGTGTTCACATCGAAGATTTTTCGTTTGTCGTTCATGGCGCCACGTACTCCGGCTTGTACTCATCGATTCCACCGCTTCGCGCAGCGGGCTGCACCGTGACGACGTCGCAGAAGTTGTCGGGGGCGATGATGGGCAACAACGGTGGGCCCCATTCCAGGTAGCCCGAGGGAACGGACGTGTCGAAGACATTGAGCCGGCGGTGATCGCGGTGCGTCACCACCCACACGCCTTGATGTGGTCTGCCATTGGGATCGTGGGCGGGCGCGGCGACCGGCTCCGCACGGAACTCGCCGTCGTCGCGCAAGGCGTGCACCTGATCATCACGGTGATCACCGTCCAGGTCGATCGGGATCGGGTGATCCGAGACCGGGTGATTGTGGCCGGGCGTGGCGAACATCACGGTGACCTGGCCGGCAGCACGCCGATTGACGCTGTGGCACTGCCACGTCACCCAACCCTCGAAGAACGGCTGCTGACATTTGAAGAAGAAGTAGACCGGCCAACTGCGCGGTGGGGTGGCGCTGGGTATCGGCGCGCCATGATCAAGACCGAGCGAGACCTCGATCGCCCGCACCAGGACGTTGGCGATGATGCGCTCGACGTTGCCCTGGTAGCCGTCCCACATCCCGGTCGGTTTGTTCGGATGCGGCTTGGTGTCGAGGCTGCCGTCGGATCGAATGCGATACCCGAACCAGTCCTCGATGATGATCCGGAATATGGGGAACCCGACGTCGGCATCGGTCATGAAGCCCGGCCACATGAGCAGGCAGCCGTCCTCGATCTCTCCCCCACCGTTCAGCCCGCACGGTCGGTTGAGGACCTCGCGCATGTACTCCAACATCGAGTAACGCCGGTACAGACCCGGGAACGTGATCGCCGCGTCGTCATCGACAACTGCCTCGATCCCCTCGTTCAGGGTGGCTTCGAGCAACAGGAGGTAGTGCCCCTTCTCCAAATGGTATGGCATGTGGCCCACTGCGCTGGCTCCTCTCGTTGTCGTCGAGTCGAAGAGTCACGACGACCCGACTCTGATACTGCTACAACTCGACTTCCGGCAACAGATCGAAGACTTCGAGCGGCTTGGGCAGACCTTTCAGCGAGTGCACGCCGACGGAACGCACCACCGCGGCATCCAGCCCGTGTTCGATCACGGATTGCGAAACATGCGTTTCTCCGGCCCCCGCCGTCGACATCACCCGCGCCGCCTCGGCAACGGCCATCCCCGACGCATCGGTACCGAGATCGAAGACCGAGCCACTCGCCAGCCCAGCCCGAACGGAGACCGCGCCGCCGGGAACGACGAGCGCCGCGTGCTGGATCGCTTGATGCAGCGTTCGCGCCGCCTCGACGGCTTCGCCGGGCTGCTCGAACCAGGCCGAGAACCCATCGCCCGTCGCTGTCATGATGGAGCCTCGTGAGCGGCCGACGATCGCACGGACGATTCGATGGTGCTCTCCGAGGATCACCGCCCAGGCGGCGTTGCCTGCGCTCGACATCAGACGCGTCGAATCGACGATGTCGGTGAACAGGACCGTACGCACGCGACCGGACGGCATGCCGAGCCGGCCGATGATCGAAGTCAGCCGCTCGCGCAACTGTCGGGCAAGCAGCGGTGCGCCGAGACCATCCAGCGTCTCCAACGCTGCTCGCCCGAGATCCAACTCGGACTGACCTCCGGCGCCGGATGCGAAAGCGTGACGCGAGCGGCAGATGTCGGCAATCGCCTGCTCGAGCATCGAACCGGCCGACCTCGCGGCCTCGTGCGACCGCTCGATCCACCGATCGGCATCGCTGTCGCCGAGCTCGAGGGCTGCCGATGTCATGACCAGCGGGACGCTGATCGGCCAGTCATGACTCGCCACTATTCCCCGCTGGTACGCCTCATCGAACAAGGGGAACAACTCGTCGACGATCTCGAGGTTGCCGGCTACTACTGCGGCGTCCAGTTGGGCGAGGTGGAATCCGAGGTTGCGGAAGCTCAACCCGTTGCGAGGCGATGCCCAGCGCGGCCGCACGTCGCTGTTGGCATCGTCGACACCGCTCAGCAGGGCCACCGCGACGAACTCGGCGTAAGGGATGTACATCTGATGTTGTCGGGCGACTTCTCTGAGCGCGGCGACACCGAGTTCGTCGCCACGGATCGCTCGTCGCCAGATCGCCGTCGACAACGAGGCGAGAAACGGATCGCTGGCGTCGGCGCGCCGGGCACTGAGCATCGTCGATTCGGTGTCGTTGTCGGCATCGGCAAACCGCCCGAGTCGGGACGCACCGACTGAACGAACGGCCAATGCCATGCCGTGTTCGGCCCAGTTCGAAGCATCGGATGCGAAGTCGGCGGCCGTTGTCGCATCGCTGATTGCCGACATCGGATCGCCGGCGATCAACGCGACCAGACCCCGGCGAGCCAGCGCGCCGGCGAACCACCACGTGTCGGAGAGCCGTTGACAGGCCTGATCAGCGAGCGTGAACGACTCGATGGCGCCGTCGAGATCCAGTACTGCCAAGCTGTCGAGACCGGCGGCGAAGTGAACCACGTGCAGTGTGAGCGGTTCATCGACCCCGCCGACGAGCTCCTGTGACTGCTCGACGAGCAGACGGCGACGATCGTGATCGGGTGAGGCGTAGGCGGCCTCGGCCAGCGTCGCCGCGGCGCGTGCTCGCCAATGACGCTCGATCGAGTCATCGGGCACGAGCCCGGCGACCAACGTGTCCAGCTCAGGATGACGGCGGCGTCCGCTTCGGGTGAAGTCGGCACGCATGGCCAGCAAGAGGCACTCCGCTCGCCGGTTTCGAAAACGACCAGCGGCCTCGTCGGAAGCGGTCGCAGCACACTCCGAGTAGATCTCGGCAGCCTCGATCAACCGTGCAGTGGCGGCATCCCGGTCGAGTTCGTTGAACCTCGCCTTGCCGAGCCGATCCGTCCAGTGAGCGCGCTCGGCGAGATCCTCGGCGGTCGCCACCAGCTGTTCGGCAAGGTCGCCCGCGGCCGACCAGGAGCCGTTACCGATCGCCTCGTCATAGGCCAGATGCACCAGCCGGCGATGTCGCTCCTCGCCGCCTCGTCCAGCGGCATGCGACAGCCTGACAAGGGTCCCGGGCGCGGCGTCGCTTCCGTCCGCATCCAACCGGTCGAGCAGATCGGCCGCGACCTCGGTGACGAGCCCGGTCGGTGCCAGGTCGAGTGCCGTCGTCCTGAGCAACGGGTGGGTGAACACAACGCCCCCCTCTCGACGTTGGAGCGCGCCGAGCGCCTGCAGCTCGTCGACCGCTGCATCGTCGTCGCTCAACAGCTCCAGCCCGGCGGCGTCGCCGTGCTCGACGACCTGTTCCGCAAGGGCAATCAGGACGGCGACGCGCAAGGCCTTCGGAGACAACGTGGAGAGACGCGCCCGCCACGCGACCTCGACAGGAATGGTGCCCGTTGTCGACGCCGGCGACGGCAGCACCTCGCCGACCGCGATCGAGTCGGCGAGCGCGTTCAGTGTCAACGGATTCCCGCCACTGAGCTCCACGAGGCGGGCGATCGTGCGCCGATCGGTCAGTCCGGGCGAGACCCTTCTGGCCAATTCGAGGGCCTCGCGGTCATCAAGCGTGCCGAGGCTCAGGCGCCGGATGATCGGTTCGTCGACCAACCGGGAGATCAGACGAGTCGCCGCCTCGTCGCGGGTCACCAGCACCAGGCACACCCTTGCGGGCTGACCGGTGACCTCTGCCGTGCCCAGTCGATAGGCGAGGTGCTCGACGACGTGTTGACCGGCGTCATCGAGCCAGTGGGCGTCGTCGATGATCACCAACTGCGGCGATCCACGACGCAGCTGCTCATCGGTGTCGGCAACGGCCGCGCGGAGCACATCTGATACGTCCCCTCGCTCGGGCACCACGACGGCCCTGCTGGTCGCACCACCTTCGGCTGCCCGGGCGACGAGCCAGTCGACCAGTGTCGACTTGCCGACGCCGGGGGGCCCGTCGATGATGACGACCACCGGTTGACCGTTGATCGCTCCGGCCAGCCACCGCGACAGCTGGGCGCGTTGCGCAATTCGCCCGACGATGTCGACCACTACCTGACCTCCGAGCGCGAGACTACGCCAACACTCTCCGCGGCCGACTGCTGAAATGCCACCCGAGTACCGGGGCCGCTCCGACGGACGGTAACCTCGCGTCCGCCATGTCGCTGAACGAGATCCGTCAGCCTGCAGACCTGCGGGCATTGAGCTACACCGAGCTCGATGAGTTGGCGGGCGAGATCCGCGACTTCGTGGTCCAGGCGGTTGCCGAGACCGGCGGCCATCTCGGGTCCAATCTCGGCGCCGTCGAGTTGACGCTTGCCCTTCACCGCGTCTTCGACTCCCCCGTCGACGCGATCCTGTGGGACACCGGTCACCAGGGATACGTCCACAAGATCGTCACCGGTCGCCAGAACCAATTCGACCAGCTCCGTCAGGCCGGCGGGCTCTCCGGCTACCTGAGCCGCGAGGAGAGTGTTCACGATTTCGTGGAGAACAGCCACGCCTCGACCATCCTCTCGTACGCCTACGGGATGGCAGTGGCTCGCGACGCCGGTACCGATCCGCGCCGCCACATCGTGGCGGTCATCGGCGACGGCTCGATGACCGGCGGCATGGCCTACGAGGCACTGAACAACATCGGTCATTCGGGTCAGCGGGTGATCATCGTCCTCAACGACAACGGCCGCAGCTACGCGCCGACGATCTCGAACCTCACTGCCGGGCCGACGTCGCTCGATCGGGCGATGGCCGACCATCCCAGCCTGCCGGCGCGCATCACCGATCGCCTGTCTCACAGCCTCACCAGCATCCGCCTCAACCCGGTGTACGTGAAGCGCCAACGAAAGCTCGAGCAGTTCCTGCGCGAGCTGCCGTATGTCGGTCCACAGGCCGAGAAGAGTGTCGAGGCATTCAAAGCTGCCGTGCGCGAGTTCCTGCAGCCGCCATCGTTCTTCGAGGCCTTGGGCGTGCGCTACGTCGGTCCCATCGACGGTCACGACGTCGAGGAACTGGAGCACACGTTCCTGAACGCCATCGAACTGTCCGCCGAGGGGCCGATCCTGGTGCACGTGGTCACCCAGAAGGGGCGCGGCTACTCGCCGGCTGAGGACGACGACGAGAAGCATCTGCACGACGCGCCGGTGTTCGATCCCGCAGTCGGCCCGCCACCGGCAATTCCCTCCGGATACACGCAGGCCTTCGCCGAAGGCATCATCAAAGAAGCGGAAGCCGATTCGCACGTCGTCGCGATCACGGCGGCGATGCCCGGCCCGACCGGCCTGATCCCCTTCCAGAATCGCTTTCCCGAGCGGTTCTTCGATGTCGGTATCGCCGAGCAGCACGCCGTCACCGGTGCGGCCGGAATGGCCATGGGTGGCCTGCGGCCGATCGTGGCCATCTACAGCACTTTCTTGAACCGAGCGTGGGACCAGATCGTCTACGACGTCGCGCTGCATCGACTCCCAGTGGTGTTCTGCCTCGACCGCGCCGGTATCACCGGCGACAACGGCGCGAGCCACCACGGGGTGTACGACCTGGCGCTGTTGGCCAAGGTCCCCGGCATGCGCGTCCTCGCTCCATCGAGCGCACAGGAGCTGCAGGTCATGCTCCACGATGCGCTCCTGCTCGCCGACGAGGGCCCTGTCGCCATTCGCTATCCCAACGGCACCGCACCGCAGGTCGGCGAGCACGAGGTCGGTGTCGGCCTTCGCGCCCACCAGCTGCGACACGGCGACGGGTCGGTTTGCATCCTGGCCATCGGCAAACTGGTGACCTTCGCCATCCATGCCGCCGAACTCCTCGCCCGGCAAGGCATCGCCGCAACCGTGTGGGACGTGCGCTCATGCGCGCCGCTCGATTCGGCGATGATCGCCGACGCAGCGGCCCATCGAACGGTGGTGACCTGTGAGGACGGCATCCGCGACGGCGGCATCGGTATGACCATCGCCGACCAGGTTCATGCCCTCGCCGGGGATGTTCGCGTCGAGGTGCTCGGGCTCCCCGACAGGTTCATCCCGCAGGGCAAGCCCGACCGCATCCTTGCCCAGTTGGGTCTCGACGCCGATGGGATCGCGGCAGCGGCGCGCCGCCGACTCGACGACCCGGCGTAACGCGTGCCGAGCGATCGATTCGCCAACTACCAACGGCTGCGGATCGAACATCGCGACCACGGCGTGCTGTTGATCACCTTGTCGAATCCCGGCAAGCTCAATGCGGCCGATGCGGCGATGCACGCCGAGCTGTCGACGATCTTTGCCGATGTTCACGCCAGCGCCGACGTGCGTGCTGTCGTGGTGACCGGTGAGGGTACGGCCTTCAGCGCCGGGGGCGATCTGGAGTGGATCGCCGAGCAGATCGGAAACTACGAGCGGACGATGCGTGTCATGCGCGAGGCGGGCGACATCGTCCGCTCGATGATCGAATGCGACACCCCGATCATCAGTGCGATCAACGGTGTCGCCGTCGGGGCCGGTCTGGCGGTGGCCCTGCTGGCCGACATCTCGATCATCGACGAGGACTCGAGATTGACCGACGGGCACCTCCGTCTCGGTGTGGCCGCCGGTGACCATGCTGTGGCGATCTGGCCGCTGCTGTGTGGCATGGCCAAGGCCAAGTACTACCTGTTGACCAGCGACTTCATCGACGGCCGCGAGGCCGAACGGATCGGCCTGGTCTCCAAGGCGTTGCCCGCTGCCGAGGTCCTACCGGCCGCACTGGCAATCGCCGAACGACTGGCCCTCGGCCCGCGTGAGGCCACGCTGCTCACCAAGCGCGCACTCAACCACTGGCTGCGCCAGGCACTCCCCAACTTCGAGGCCTCGCTGGCCTACGAGATGCTCACCTTCCTCGGACCCGACGCTGCCGAGGGCCTTGCCGCGCTGCGCGAACGACGTCAGCCGGAGTTCCCCCGGTGAGCATCGAGCGCGATCTTGCCGCCGACCTCGCACTCGGTCTGGAACTGGCCGGGATCGCCGACCTGATAACCCTGCCGCTCTACGAGCATCGCTCGTTCAACCTGGCGTGGAAGGCCAACCACACCGAGGTCACCGAGGCCGATCGAAATGCGGAGTCGGCAATTGCCGCCGAGGTCTTGACTCGGCGACCCGACGATGGACTTCTCGGCGAGGAGCACGGGGTCGTCGGCAACAAGGACTCGGCGTGGCGGTGGGTCATCGACCCCATCGACGGCACCTCCAACTTCGTCCGTGGGATTCCCGTCTGGGCCACGCTGATCGCCCTCACCCACCGGGATCACGGCCCGGTGGTCGGGGTCGTCTCGGCACCAGCCATGGACCGCCGGTGGTGGGCCGCCAAGGATCGCGGCGCCTTCGCCGACAGCCGACCGTGCCACGTGTCGGCGGTCGCTCGCCTCGACGAGGCTCAGGTCTGCGTGACGTTCTCCAAGGGATGGGATGACGTCGGCCTCACGGACCAACTGGTGGCCCTGCAGCAACGCGCCTACCGGGCCCGCGGCTTCGGCGACTTCTGGCAACACATGTTGGTGGCCGAGGGGGCAATCGACCTGGCCATCGATGCCATCGGGCTGGCCCCGTACGACCTCGCTGCGGTGATGATCATCGTCGAAGAAGCGGGTGGATCGTTCACCGACCGGCACGGTGAGCGCACGTTCCTGAACGACTCCGCCGTTTCGTCGAACGGGCTCCTTCATCACCACATCGATGGCCTCGGAGCGTCACCGGGCGGTCAGATGGGAAATGGCGATGCATGATCTGGACCTCCGCAACGGCACCATCATCGACGGCACTGGTTTGCCTGCCCGCGTCGGCGATGACGCCGTCGAGCTGGCATGGCGTCACAGCGTTCTGGGAGTCACGGGCCCACCGGGCGCGCGGTCGGCCCGAACAGGAAGAAGATGTCGAGATAGGCGGCAGGGTCGGCGGACCAACCGAAGGCCGAGACCTCGTCGCGGGTGCGGCGTCCGAGGCGGCCACGAAACATCTCGAAGTCGGAGACGTCGATCATGACCTCGGGCAATCCGGCAGCGAAAACCTGAGCTTCGAACCCCTCGCGCAGCCGCTCCGCGGCCCAGGCCAACGCCTCGTCGGGAACCGCTGGTGCAAGACCCAGGGCAGTGCGAAGGTCGGTCTCGTGAGCATGAACGTCGATCACGGCCGACCCCGCTCTGCGGCCCTCCGCCGATGTCAGGAAGTCCTCGAATCCCGGCGCCTCCGCGGCCCATTCATCGAGAACTCCGGCAATCGTCTTGCCGCGGCCGCGTTCGACCTGGGCGGCGGTCCACGGCTCGGTTGCCGCGCCTTCCATGTTGCCGGTGGCAACGTCGTGCATGACGCCCGCCAGGTGGGCGACCAAGTCGTGCACGTTCCAGGCCGGCGTGGCGGGGACGGGTCGGTCGGCCAGTTCGTCGTTGGCAAGTGCTGCGACGCGCAGTCTCGCGGCACGGTAGGTGGCTCCGAGGTCGATGCTCACGAGTGAGACCATAGTGAGTTGCATAACCCGGTAGGAACAGCCGTCCTCAACGTGACCCTGGCGAGTTGCATAACCCGGTAGGAACAGCCGTCCTCAACGTGACCCTGGCGAGTTGCATAACCCGGTAGGAACAGCCGTCCTCAACCACGTAGCGTTAGTTCGATGAGCGAGACCGAGCAGCCGGCCACCAAGGCCATCACTGCTGGGCGTGCTTACAGCGGCACGTCGCTGGCGCCTGCGCTGTGGGCCAGCACGACCTGGGAGTCCGAGGGTCTGGCCGACGCCAATCGGCGCGCCACCGCCAACCGCGCCGGGGAGTTCTACAGCCGCTACAGCAACCCGACGGTTCGCTCCTTCGAAGAGGCCATCGCCGCGCTCGAGGGCGCCGAATCGGCATTGGCGTTCGCCTCGGGAATGGGTGCCATCGCCACCGTCGTGTTCGCCCTGTGTTCGAGCGGTGACCACATCGTCGCCCAGCGCCAACTCTACGCCGGCACCCTCGCCTTCTTGCAGGGCCCGTGCCAGAGGATGGGGATCGAGACCACGTTGGTCGACGGTACCCAGCCCGGCGCGTTCGCCGCCGCAGTACGCCCTGGACGCACCATGTTGGCCCTCGCCGAAACACCATCCAACCCACGTCTCGAGCTGGTCGACCTCGACGAATTGGGCTCGCTGCGCGGGCCGATCACCGTCGTCGACTCCACATTTGCGACACCACTCGGTCAACAGCCACTCGCCCACGGTGTGCACCTCTCGCTGCACTCGGCAACGAAGGGGATCGCTGGTCTCAATGATGCAACGCTCGGTGTGATCGCCGGCGAGCGCGAACTGATCGACGCCATCTGGGCGTACTCGGTGCTACACGGCTCCACGCCGTCGCCGTACGACGCGCTCAACGCCATCCGCGGCATTCGCACGCTGGCCGTGCGAACCACTCACCAGGCGGCGTCAGCTCTGCACCTCGCCGAGGTGCTGGCCGAGGAGCCGGCAATCTCGGCGGTGCACTATCCCGGTCTGGTCACACATCCGCAGTTCGATCTCGCCAAGCGTCAAATGCGCCATGGCGGCACGGTGATGGCAGTCGAGCTGGTCGGTGGCCGCGACGCCGCTGCACACTTCCTCGACTCGCTGCGCCTGGCGCGTATCGCCACCTCGCTCGGCGGCCCGGAAACCCTGGTCTGTCACCCGGCCACGTCGACGCACGCCAGTCTCACGTCCCAGGAGGCGGCGGCGATGGGCGTGAGCGAGGGCCTGTTGCGTATCTCGGTTGGTCTCGAAGACCCGACCGACCTGGTGACCGACCTCACCAACGCCCTGCGTCGATGACCCGGGTGCTGTGCCTGCACGGCATGGGCGGCACGGGTGCAACGATGTGGCCCATCGTGGCAGCGTGCATCGACGCCAACTTCACCACGCTGGCGCCAACGCTTCCCGGTCATGGCACCGACCCGGCCGACCTCGTCGACGTGACATGGGCCGACTGGCTCGAGGCCGCGCGTGCCTGGGAGGCCGACGTGGTCATCGGTCAATCGATGGGCGCCTGTTTGGCGTTGCAGCTCGCCACCGAACAGCGATGCCGGGCCGTCGTGTGCATCAATCCGGTCATCGCGGACCCGGACGCGCTGGACGGTCTCGAGTGGCGCCGGGACGGCGGGCAGGCATGGGTCGACGTCGCGGCTTCGACGGTCGAGGAGATCGCCTACGAACGCCTGCCGATCGGCGCCCTGATCACCATGACAGAAGGCATCGCCGGCATCGACTTGCCTGCGGTCACCCAGCCGGTACTGCTGGTGACCAGCGTCAACGACGACGTCGTCGACCCGGCCTCGTCTGACGTGGTCGCCGCCGCTCTGGGCGGGGATGTGCAGCGGCTCCGTCTGCGCCACAGTGGTCACGTGGCCACGCTCGACTCCGAGCGACACCTTCTGCAGCAGGCAATCGTCCGGTTCGTCAAGGCTCAATTCAGATGAACTTTGTCACTCTCCACATGCTGAGCATGTGGAGAGCGACAAAGCTTCAGTTGGGGGCGAATCCGGGTCAGTGGTAGTAGGGGTTCTCGCCGGACGCGTGATCGGTGAGGTCGCGGACCCGCTCGATCTCGGGAATCTGCTCGACCATCATCGTCTGCACGCCATCGAGCATGGTCATACGACTCATCGAGCACCCGTGGCAACCGCCACCCATCGTCAAGTAGGCCGTGCCCTCGCCGTCGTGGCCGACGTAGGAGACGAACCCACCGTGGGCGGCCAGCGCCGGATTGACCTCGGACTTGATCAACGCCTCGACCTCCGCACTGAGCGCGTCGTTGGCGATCAGTCCCTCGATGGAGGGCGCCTTCGGCTTGTTGGGGTTACGGATGACCAGATCCGTGGGTCGCGGTGTGATCGAGCGTGGCGCCGTCGAGCAGGTCGAGGGCCGCCGAAGCGATGATGACCTTCAGGCTGCCGATCTCAGGTCGGGTGTGGGTGCGGACCTCGTCGCTGAAGGCCGCCTTGGTGACGACATCGAAACTGAGATCGTACTTGAAGTCCTCGCCAGGGTTGCTGACGATCTCGAGGCGCAATCCGAGGCGATCACCCTCGGGCTCGGCGTCACGCAACGTGACCAGTTCCTTGAGGGCTTCAGGAGTGATTGTGATGATCTGACCGGTCTCGGTCTGCGCAGCCTCTGCGGCAAGTGGGCTCACGACCGTCAGGCTATCGCCGCGATTCGCCCACCACGAGTCAGCCGCCAGGCGAACGCTCCCCTTTGTAAAGTCCCAACCGGCGATGCCAACCTTGCATCAATGCATGAGGGCAGCCGGAAGGCAATCATCGCCGCGTTCTTCGCCAACCTCGGCATCGCAGTTGCCAAGTTCATCGGGTTCCTGATCACTCGGTCGGCTGGGCTGCTGGCCGAGTCAGCGCACTCCTTGGCCGACACCGGCAACCAGCTCCTGCTGATGCTCGGCTCCAAGCGCGGCCAGCGGCCGGCCGACAAGGCCCACCCCTTCGGGTATGGCCCGGAGCGCTACTTCTGGGCATTCGTCGTCGCGCTCGTGCTGTTCAGCATGGGCGGACTCTTCGCCTTGTACGAAGGGATCCAGAAGCTGCGCCACCCTCACGAAGTCGACCATGCGGCCGTCGCCTTCGTCATCCTCTTCGTCGCCGTCGGGCTCGAAACCTTCTCGCTGCGAACGGCGATCAAGGAGGCAAACCACGTACGCCCGCCGGGCACGAGCTGGGCCGCGTACATCCGCACGACGAAGTCGCCGGAGCTGCCGGTCGTGCTGCTCGAAGACGTCGGTGCGGAGATCGGCCTGGCCTTCGCCATCATCGGGTTGGGGCTTGCCCAGGTGACCGGCGATCCACGGTGGGATGCGGTCGGATCCATCGCCATCGGCATATTGCTGGTCCTGATCGCCCTCGTGCTCGCCAAGGAGATGAAGCCGCTGCTGATCGGCGAAGCGGCCAGCGACAGCGACCTCGAAATGATCACCGCCGCCCTGACCTCGTCGCCCAACGTGAACTCGATCATCCATCTGCGCACGATGCACCTCGGTCCCGACGACTTGCTCCTCGCCACCAAGGTCGACTTCGACCATTCGCTGTCCATGCAGCAACTGGCCGACGCAATCGACCAAGCCGAGGTCGCTGTGCGCGCCGCCGTTCCGAAGACCACCGCGATCTACATCGAACCCGACATCCGCCGACAGTCGACCACGTGAGCGGCGGCCGCGGTCCCGTTCGACACGCCCGCCCAATCGGACTTGTGGCGATGGTTGCAGTGGTCGTGACCTTCAGCGCAAGCTCGACGATCATCAGGAAAGCGGAGGTCCCCGGCCCGACAATCGCCTTCTGGCGAATGCTCGGCTCCAGCATCATCTGGACGGTTCTCCTACGGGTCACGGAAGGCCGCTTCGTCACGCTGCAGGAATGGCGACGGGCAAGCGTCACCGGCGTCGTCCTGGGCGTCAATATCACCCTCTTCTACACCGCTGCGACCAAGACCAGCGTTGCCAACCTCGAGTTCATCACTGCTCTGGCCCCGCTGGTGCTCATGCCACTCGGCGCCATGTTGTTCCACGAGAAGGTCGATCGACGCGCCGCGGCGTACGGCCTCATCTCGATCGCCGGCCTGGCACTGGTGCTGTTCAACGCCCCGAAACGCGGCGCGGCGACCTGGCCGGGAAACGGACTGGCGGTGTTGTCGCTCGCCACCTGGTGCGGCTACCTACTGGCCAGCCGCCTGCTGCGCAAAGGCATGAGCGTTGCCACATTGATGGCCGCAGCCCTGCCGATCGGCACGTTGGCGACGCTCCCACTCGTGTTGATCAGCCACGACATCGGCCGGATCGACGCTCGATCGATGGGCTACATCCTGGTGCTCACCTTGTTGACCGGGGTCGTTGCACACGGTCTGATCGTGTTTGCGCAACGCAAGGTGCCGATCGGCATCATGTCGATGATGCAGGTCGGCCAGCCGGCGTTGGCTGTCGTCTGGTCGGCGATCTTCCTCAGCCAGTCGATCAGCTCGGTACAGCTCCTCGGAATGGCCATGGTCGTGTTCGGGCTCGCGACAGTCGTCGTGCAGACGCATCGCCGCACCGCTAGGCTGCTGGCGACCGAAAACGGGGAGCTCGCAGGATCGGCGGGCTGAGAGGGTGGGCGCCGCCACCGACCGGAACCTGATCTGGATAATGCCAGCGGAGGGATGCGATGTCGCAAGTGGTGGTGGTGCTCGGCGGGGGTCCGCTGTCGTCACGCGCTGCGGGTGAGGTGACCGCCGACGCGACGATCATCGCCGCCGATAGCGGCCTCGATCATGCTGTCGCCGCCGGGTTGCGACCGACGATGCTGGTCGGCGATCTCGACAGCATCTCTGCCCACGGAAGGATGTGGGCGTACGCCCATGAACTGGACATCGAACAACACGACGCCGACAAGGACGCCACCGACTCCGAACTGGCCCTGATGCGCGCCGCAGCAACCGAGGCCACCGATCTGCTGGTGCTCGGCGCGGCTGGCGAGCGCTTCGATCACGCGCTCGGCACCCTCGCCGCGCTCGGCAACCCACAACTCGCGCGGTTCGAGACCATCCGACTCCTGCTCGACGAAACCGTCGTGCACGTCATCCATTCCGGGCACTCGCTACCGATGGATCTCCCGCAGCACACAGAGTTCTCACTCCTCGCGTTGCACGGCACCTGCCACGGTGTCGAGGTCAGCGGGGCCCGGTGGCCGTTGACCGATGCGGTGCTCGAATCGTCGAGCACGCGTGGGATCAGCAACGAAGCAACGGATCTGCTCAACATCGCCGTCGCCGACGGCATCCTCACCCTGGTGGTCCCATGAAACACGTCCTCGCCGTCACCGTTCTCGCTGCGCTCGCCGTCGGGTGTGGGTCGGACGCTTCGTCAGGCACCAGTGACCAACCCGCGGCGATCACGCTCGTTGCTTACGACTCCTTCCCGACCAAGGATTCACCGCTGATCACAGCACTCGACGAGTTCACTGCCTCCACCGGCATCAAGGTTGCAGTCGTGACCGCCGGCGACGCCGGCACGATGCTGACCAAGGCCCGCCTGACGGCCGGGAATCCCGAAGGCGACGTGATGTGGGGTGTCGACAGCACTCAGCTGTCTGCGGCGATCGAGGACAAGGTCTTCACGAAGTACGAGCCCAACGAGTGGAATGCGATCGACACCAGCCTCACAGCCCTGGTACCCGGCCATGAACTGACCCCGGTCGACTTCGGTGACGTGTGCATCAACTACGACAAGGCGTGGTTCGACTCCCGTGACCTGAGCCCGCCGAACAGCCTCGACGATCTGGTCAATCCGGAGTACAAGGATCTGCTCGTCGTCGAGAATCCCTCGACTTCGTCCCCGGGCCTGGCCTTCTTGATGGCAACCATCGCCCACTCCGGAGCCGATGGTTGGCAGCCCTATTGGGCGGCACTGCGCACCAATGGCGTCAAGGTCGTCGACGGCTGGGACTCGGCGTACTACGAGGAGTTCAGCGGCGCCGCCGGATCACAGGGGCAACGACCGCTGGTCGTCAGCTACGGATCGAGCCCGCCCGCCGAGGTCATCTTTGCCGACCCGCCACGCACCGACGCGCCCACGGCCGTGATCGAGTCGACGTGCTTCCGACAGGTCGAGTTCGCTGGCGTGCTACGCGGAACCAAGCACGAGGACGAGGCCCGCAAGCTCGTCGATTTCCTGATCAGCGATCGTTTCCAGAACGAACTGCCGCTGACTCAATTCGTCTATCCGGCCCGCACGGGGGTTGTGCTGCCTGAGGAGTTCACCAAGTTCACCGTCGTGCCGACGACGACGCTCTCGTTAGATGCGGCCACGATCGCCGCTGACCGGCAGAAGTGGCAGGACGAGTGGACCACGATCGTGCTGCGCTGAACGGCGTTCGTGACCTGAACCGACTCCCGGGATGGTTCGTTGCATGCCTCGGCGCGGTGCCGGTCGTGTTCATTGCCGGGTTCTACGTCTGGCCGGTGACGACGCTGCTGTGGTCGACAGCGCAACGCGACACCGGAGGCTCGCCGTTCGGTCACGTCGCCGAGATCATCTGGTTCACCACGTGGCAAGCAGCAGCCAGCACCGTGCTGACGTTGGTCGCCGGATTGCCACCGGCCTACGTGCTGGCCCGCTACAGCTTCCGTGGGCGCCGCCTGTTGATGGCCGGCGCAACGGTGCCGTTCGTCCTTCCGACTGTGGTCGTCGGCTCCGCATTTCTGGCCCTGCTTCCGATCTCGTGGCACGGCACGGCACAGGCGATGATCCTGGCTCACGTGTTCTTCAACATCGCAGTCGTCGTCCGCCTCGTCGGCTCGATGATCGCCGTGATCCCACACGATCTCGTCGGTGCTGCCCGCACCTTGGGTGCCTCTGCGGCCCGGGCGACGCGGTTGATCGTCGTCCCCCTGCTGCGGCCGGCGCTGTGGTCGGCCGCGGCGATCATCTTCCTCTTCTGCTTCACCTCGTTCGGAGTGGCGAAGTTGCTGGGTGGGCCGACGCATCCGACTCTCGAGGTCGAGATCGCCCGGCGGGCGACGCAGCTCGGCGACGTACGCGGCGCAGCCGCGCTCTCGGCGTTGCAGCTCGGCTTGCTGGCCGTTGTCATCGTCTGGGCGTCGCGACGGCAACGTCGCGCTTCGGTCGAACTACGCGGCGATGCCGCGCGCGCCTGCCGCGCACCACGGTGAACGAGCCATGGTCCTCACCGTCAGCGCTGCGCTGGGCATCGCCATCGGCGCCCCGATCGTGGCGCTCGTCAGTCGGTCGTTCGACGTCGGCAACGGCTGGTCGTTGTCCGCCTGGACCAAGCTCGGAACGGCCGAGGTACGACCGGGAATCGGTCTCGGCGTCGACCCGGTGGCATCCGTCGTGGCCTCGTTGCGTTTCGCGATCGTGGCGGCAGCGATCGCCACTACAATCGGGTTCCTCGCGGCGACCGCGATCAACACTTCACCGCGGCTCGGAAAGTTGCTCGACGCAGGGCTGATGCTGCCGCTCGGCACATCAGCGGTGACCATCGGCCTCGGCGTGTTGATCACGTTCGACACGCCACCGTTCGACTGGCGGTCACGGTGGTGGCTCGTCCCGCTCGGCCATGCACTGGTCGCCGTGCCGTTCGTGGTCCGCGCCTTGCTCTCGGTATTGCGGGCGATCCCGTCCGATCTTCGTTCCGCCGCGGCGACGCTGGGAGCAATACCCGTTCGTGCGTGGTGGCACGTCGACGCCCGCGCCGTCCGACGCCCGCTGCTGGCCGGTGCCGGCTTCTCGGCCGCGATCTCACTCGGTGAATTCGGCGCCACGACGATCCTGACCCGCTCCGGCAGCGAGACGCTGCCGATCGCGATCGGCCGCCTCCTCGGACGGGCCGGGGGGCTGCCCAGGGCTCAGGCGTTCGCACTGGCGACGATCCTGCTGGTCTTGACGACCGTGGTCGTGATGGCCTCGGGGAGCCACGAACGGCTCACCACAGATGCTTGACGTCAGCAACCTCGTCCTGCGCTTCGGCGAGCGCGCCGTGCTCGACGGCCTGTCGTTGCACGTCGACGCCGCCGAGGTCGTCGCCGTACTCGGCCCTTCGGGCGCCGGCAAGAGCACGATGCTGCGAGTGATCGCCGGCTTGCTGCGGCCCGATTCAGGCACCGTCCGACTGGAGGGTGTCGACGTCACCGACCGCCCGGCACACCTGCGCAACATCGGGATGATGTTTCAGGACGAGCAACTGTTCCCTCACCTCGACGTCACTGCCAACATCGCCTTCGGGCCGCGCATGCACCGATGGCCGGCGGCACGCGTCGCCGAGCGGGTCGTTGAACTGCTGAGGATCGTCGGTCTCGAGGGGTTCGACAACCGACGTGTCGATCGACTGAGTGGCGGCGAGAAGAAGCGGGTTGCCCTCGCCCGCTCGCTGGCCCCCAGACCTGCTGTGCTGCTGCTCGACGAGCCGTTGACCGGTCTCGACCGCGAACTGCACGATCGATTGATCGGCGAGGTGGGAGACGTGTTACGAGCCACCGCGACTACCGCGGTCCTCGTCACTCACGATCGCGACGAGGCGGCGGCGTTGGCGAGCAGAGTCGTGCACTGGAGCGAACTCCTCGGCGATCGCCCGCAGGGCGTTCAACCGGTGTGAACGATCAGCAGCGGACGACTCGATTGCTGGGCGAGCCGGCCGGGCACAGAGCCGGTGAACTTGCGCTTCGTGCCTCCCATGGTCTTGTTGCCGACCACGATCAGGTCGGCGTCGACTGAATCGGCAACCGCCATCAACACCGAAGCCGGCTCGCCGACCTGTGGGTGCTCGATCACCCTCACGCCGTGGCGTTTGCTCGCATCGTGGCCGATCCTGGCCGCCGTCTTCGCTGAAGCGGCCGGCTGGCGAGCGAACAAAGCGCTCGAGGTTGCCAGCCGTTCTCCGGCGGCATCGTTCGGCGAGGTCGCCGCAACCACGTGCAACTCCGCGGCAAAGGCCGCTGCCAGCCGAGCAGCGTGATCAACCGCAATCAGCGAGCGATCCGTTCCGTCCGTGCCAACCACGATCCGCGAATACATCGAAGTTCCTTCTTGTCTGTGTCGTCATTGGAGTCGCCGGCCGGCGATGCAGATACGCGCGGGTGGTTCGCGGCGATCGGGTACCGTCCTCTGCATGAGCGGGTACTTGCGCATCGACCGTCATGACTGACTACTCGGTCGTCGAGCTCCGTGCTCACGAGACCTATCCCCTGCGGCTCACAGTTCTGCGGTCCGACACACCAACGACCGTCGTGATGTTCGAGGAGGACGACTGGCCCGGCACCGTGCACCTCGGGGTACGCGAAATCGGTGATGTCGGCGACATCGTCGCCGTCTCCACGTGGATTCCGAGGCCGTACGGCGGGGAGCCCGCCGTACAACTTCGCGGAATGGCCACTGTTCCTCACCTGCAGGGCCGCGGCGTCGGTGGGCTCTTGGTCGAGTCCGGATGCACCCGTGCTGCAACCGTCGCGCCGCTGGTCTGGGCTCGCGCCCACGACACCGCGCTCGAGTTCTACCTGCGGCAGGGGTTCGCCGTCGACGGCGACGGATTCATCGACGAGTCGACCGAGAAGCCTCACCACTTCATCGTCAGGCGCCTCCCCTAGCCGGCACGGGCGCGACAACAGCACCTCCGGTGCTCACAGTTCCGGAACCGCGCCCGTTGAGGTAGCCAGGGAATCTGGGCGGTGGTGATTCCGCTCTGCAGTTCCGACTGCGCATCCCTGGGGTGAATGAGCACATCAACCAGCGTCGAGCAGCTCCGGGCCAGGGCCCGACACCTGCGTTCCACATCTGCGGCCATCGGCTCCAGTCGCGCCCTCACGGTCTACCGCCTCGCCGGGCCCGATACCTGGGTAGGTCCGACACCACACGCCTGCGACGAAGCCCTGCTGGCGATGCGCAGACAGCTGCAGACGAATCAGGATTGCCTGGAAAACGCGGCTCGCGACCTCGATCGGCGCGCTGAGCAGCTCGAACGACAACCGGCGATCACGGCAGCGGTGCCGTCATGACCCTGCTGGCATTCGACCGCTCGCGACTCGACTCACTTCGAATTGGTGTCGGTGCGGCGCTCGTCGATCTGCATGCCATACGCAGCGACGATGCGGCTGCCGCCGACGCAATGCGCTGCATCCGCAATGCGTGCCGCACGCTCGGCGATCTCTGCCTGCCTCGTGTGCACGACATCCTGGGCTCCGAGGCGATGACGTCGTACCGCCGGGCCGAAATCGGTGGCGACGACATCGACCGGGCAACGTCCTACCGGACAGCACACGACCGTGGCTGGGAGGTCACCACCGACCCCCTCCCGATGTACGGGCCGCCCGTGCCCGGTCTTCGCAGCTTCGATCAGGTGCTGGCCGACATCCGTTCCGGAGAACTCGCTCCGATGGTCGCTCCGATCGACGCGAACGGGCGCGCCGGAGCGCAGTACACCTCGCTCGCGTTCGCGCCCGGGCACCAACGCCAGATCGGTCAGCAGGACTTGACCTCCAACCTCTTGAAGGTCATCGACTTCTTCTCCGATGGGCTTCCGATCGGATGGCGTCAACACCGCACGCTGACGATCACCTACCTGCCCAACGTCAGAGTCACCAACAGCGTGCATGTGCTCACGGCCTACGACCGGGACGAGGGTCCCGAGACGTTCATGGGGAAGACGACCGAAGCGGTTGTCTCCGGCTACATGGTCGTCGCCGATGATTCGAGCACAGCCGAGGTCAGCGTAGGAATCGGACCAGGTACACAAGATCCCACGCAGGACTTCCCGATCGTGTCGGAGTCCGGTTCGTCGTACTCGGGCACGTTCTATCCGGACTACCCGCCCGACTTCCAGCCGATCCCGCACGAAGCGCGCTTCGTCAACCAGGACCGTTGGACGTTCACGACATCGTCTGCTCCGACGGTGGACGGCTGGGGGACATGGAAGCCGTGAGACGAACCGTGAGGATGCTCGGCCGGCTGTGCTTGGTCCTGGTCGCCTCTGTGAGCTGCGGGAACCCTTCGCTCTCGACAGACATCGAGTTGCCCTCGGCCGCAATCGCCCGGAACGAGCATGTTGACCACTTCGCGACGATCGAGCCGGTCGTACTGGCCGATCGCGGTCCACGGTGTGCGACCATCTGGATTGGCGGCGTGATCGACTACCTCGGCTGCTTCGACTTCGATCATCTCCCCAACGTGGTGATGGAGGATGCGGCCAGCGGACTCTTCGTCATGGTTGTCGACAGTGGCGACATTCTCACGTTTTCCGACTCGAGGGTCAGAGTCGTGACATCGTCGGAGCACTACGTCGTTCTCCAACTGAGCATCGACATGTCCCCCACGGAGCTGAGGTTCACGGTCACATCCGCGGCCGGAGAGCGACGCTGCGCCATGAATCGGATCGTCATCCTGCGTTGCCGGTAATGCCGCTGCGCGCCGGTGGGTGCACAATGCAGCATGCAGATCGACAGGCTGCGAGCGCTCCCGCGAC
The DNA here is from genome assembly GCA_963773085.1 of Ilumatobacteraceae bacterium. Classification (GTDB taxonomy): domain Bacteria; phylum Actinomycetota; class Acidimicrobiia; order Acidimicrobiales; family Ilumatobacteraceae; genus JAENVT01. The sequence continues at coordinate 226,748 of CAVYZS010000014.1, forward strand.
CGCTGGCCTACGTGCTGCCGGGCGGAGGTGCCTTGGCGGCCTACCAGGTTGGCGTGCTCGACGCGTTGACCGCGGCCGGCCTGCATCCGGACAGGCTGATCGGCGTCTCGGCAGGGGCGATGAACGCCGCGTTTTTCGCCTGGTCGAGCGATGCCGACGGTGTCCGTCGGATGGAGCGGATCTGGGCCGGCGTGAGACGTCGGGATCTGCTCCGCGTACATCCCGGGCGACTGGCGATGGCCCTCGCCGGCAAGCGAGCATCGTTCCTCGACAACCGCCACGGGATTGCCTTCCTGCGCAGTCACCTCGGCGCCCGCCTGATCGAGCATGCCCCGGTCCCGTTGACGATCATCGCGACCGACCTGGCCACAGGCCGTCCGTTCGCGTTGGAGTCCGGTGATGTGGTCTCGGCGATCGTCGCCAGCTCGGCGTTCCCGGGAGTTTTCCCACCGATCGAACTCGACGGCCGCACGCTCATCGACGGTGGCGTCGTCGCCGATGTTCCCCTCGATGTCGCCGCCGACTTGGGGGTGGCCGGCGTGATCGTCATCACCGTGCCACCGTTGGCACCGACGCCGATACCGCAGCACCCGGTCAGTGTGGTGCTGCGGTCGTCGACGTGGGGTGTCGAGGCCCACGGGCGCACGATCGTTGCCCGCCCGCCTCACGGCCTCGAGGTCATCGAAATCCCATCGCGGCCTTCATCGGTGACCACGTTTGCCGTCGGCTCGGCCACGGCGACGATGCAAGAAGCTCGGCAGTTCACCGACGCGTGGCTGTACTCCGAGTAGCGCGCCGCAGTCCAGCGATATTCTGTGGCCATGCCCGGAACGGAGAGCGACAATCCCGTCCACCGCGTTGTCCACTCCGTGACGACAACGAAGTGGAGCACCAAGGTCAAGGCAGTCGCCGCATCATTGAAGGCGCAGCACGCCGCCGGCCGCGACGGCGACGATTCACCAGCTGAGCCGATCTGGCCGACGCCGCGGGAACAACTCGACGTGCTCAAGCGTCTGTTCCGCTCGTCGCCATCACAGACCGCGACGATCGACCCTGCCGCTCCCGCGAGCGACCCACCGGCCGTTGATGCTCCGGACACCGATGCGGAGGAGGTCGCCGCCGCGCTTCGCGGGGTGAACTGGGCCGAGGTGCGCACGGCGACGTCGGGGAAGGCGAACGATGTGACCAAGGCCATGCGGGCAATGTCGGACCACGTCGACTGGGCGAAGGTTCAGCCCGTGGCCGCACAGGTCTCAAGCGCCTTGATCGCTGCAGTTGCCACAGGACGGATACCGGTCGGTGGCCGCCTCGGCCCGATCGTGGCCAAGGCGATCAGGGACCAGAACAACCTGGCCGGTCGAGTCGCCCAGAACCTCGAGCACACTCACGCCACTGCGCCCCCCGACTTTCGAGAGATCATCGAATCGACGGCGACCGAGCTGTGACGGCAACTAATGGGGGATGGGTGCCAACGAGTTCATCACCACGGTCTGCCCCGTAGCCAGCTCGACCGCGATCACGAGATTCCAGTCGCCCGCTTCCGGCAGAAGGATCGTGCCGGTGTAGTGATTGGGCCCGATGCTCTGCATCGTCGCCGGCACGAAGCCGAGACCCGCCGCCGGCAGTTCGGCCTCAACCGTGGCTGACACCACACGATCGATGCTGCCGCCCGGCGGCGTGATCACCAGGTGCACTTCGTTCTGACCGACATGACCTGGCGTCACCGTGACATCGGTGATCACACCCTGACTCGTCAACGTGGTGGTGAAGACCTTCGACGCGGCGACGGTCCGGGGCGGCAGAGCGACCAGTGCGGCCGCGAGCCCGACGACGACGATTCCGATCAGCGCCTCGACGAGCACGTTGCGCTTCAACGCCGACGGTCCGTCGTGACGCAGCACCCACTGCGACACCCCGCCGATGGCGATCAGGACGGTGACGACTGCGACCTTGACCAGCAGTGTGCGTCCCCACGCTGTGCTGGTGATGTCGTGAAGGCTGCCGGCGAGCTTCAAGGTCTGGGCGACACCGGTGGCAACGATGATGGGAACGGCGACCATCGAGGTCACGCTGAAGCGACGAACGATCGGCTCCGATGCGGGATCGGTCAGCCAGTCACTGGTACCGAAGGCCAACATCAGCAGGCCGCCGATCCACAGTGAGACCGCGGCCAGGTGCGCGGCATCGACGCCTATCCACAGCGATGCGGGTCGTTGTGCGTTGGCGTGACCGATGCTGGAGAACGTCAGCACCAACGCAGTCATGAGCACCAGTGCTGCACCGCGCCAGAGATCTGCGGCGCGACGAGCAAACGTCAGCAACAGTCCGCCGACTGCGAGCACGACCAGCGCCCGCACGAGCAGAACCGTTGCTGTGTGCGAGCCCACGATCTTGCCCCACACCGATGGCTTGAAGGCGTCGGCAGGTGACCCGGCAACAACCTTTGCGCCGTACAAGCCGAACGATCCGAACGAGCCGACCAACAGGAACGCCCATGCCAGCCACAGCAGCATCCGGTTCGGAGACGATCTTTCCGAGTTGCCGGTCGATTGGACTGCCAGCAAGCCCCCTCCGAGCACCACCACGAGTCCGATCAGGGCCAGCAGCCGCGCCGCGGTGTCGAGCCGCCCCACTGTCGAGCCGGCGGTTGCCGTGCCACTGACCTTGTCGATCAGCGCACCGACATCCACGCCTGACCCGACCCCGACCCGGAAACTGAAGACGCCGTCGACGACATGCCCGTCGGCAGACGGAACGCGCCAGACCACCACGTACACACCGTCATCGAGCGTCGGAACCGAGGCCTGGACGACTGTGTCGTCGGTGACGCTCTCCGGGGCGCCGGTGGGTATCAGCGTCGCGTCCTGGTCGTACAGAGCAATGCTGGCGATCCGAGCATCGACGGCCTCGTTGAAATCGAGGATGATGTTGGGTGGGCCGGTCTCCAAGACGGAGTTGGCCGAGGGGGAACTCGATTCGAGACCGGCATGGGCCAGCGCCCGCCCGGCCGGAGCGACGACGGCCGCGGCCACGGCGAGGCCAACCACGACTTGCCTCCAGCGCATCAACCCATGATCCCCGCTGGGGACAGGCCGTCGATCGGCTCCCGGCCGAGCAGCCAGGCAACGCGATGGCGAGGCGCGACCGACTTGGCCTGAGCCGGGAGGTCGGTCAGACCCATCGGCTTGCGACTGGCCCACAACATGGTCAGCCGGGCGAGTTCCAGCCGTACGTAGTCGTCGTCCCAGTCCGCCCATGAATACCCGATGCCCAAGTCGGCGTGATGCACTGTCACTTCTCGCCAACGGATGAAGGGAAGGTCGCGCATCGTCATTTCTCCGGCGATCGAGATCCCCCGGCCCGACCACGCCTGCTTCGGCATCGCCGCCCAGATCGCCTCGAGTCGTGCGGCGCTGGTCGCGACGTCGTCGACAATCGCTGCCGCCGATCGCCGCGAGCCAGCCTCGATGTCGTGGGTGCGCTGGTCTCGCCCACCGGGATACATGTGTCCGACCTCGCCGCCAGTGGCCGCATCGAGCATGCGCGCCTGACCATCGGCATTCCGGGCAATGTGTGACGTGACGTGACCTACGGTCCAGCCGGGCAGGAGCGATGGGTGGGTCACCTCGTCGTCGGTCAGTGCCTGCAAGGCCGCGATCAGCACGTCATGGGCGCGTGCTGCACCGGCAAGGTCGCGGTCCAGGTCGTTCATCGAGTTCTCACCGTAGACGGCGCGTGAACGTGGCAACCTTGCGGGCATGCATATCGCGATGGTTGGTCTCGGGCGCATGGGCGCCAACATGGTTCGCCGGCTGCAGCGCGCCGGCCACGACTGCATCGCCTACGACGTCGACACGGCAGCGGTGCGGGCCTCCGAGGCCGACGGCGCTCGCGGGGCACACACGCCGCAGGAGGTCGTCGACGCGCTCGTGGCTCCTCGCCATGTGTGGCTGATGGTTCCCGCGGCTTACGTCGGCTCCACGATCAATGCCTTCGCGCCCCTTCTCTCCCCGGGTGACACGCTGATCGACGGTGGCAACTCGTGGTACCGCGACGATGTCGACAGGGCCGCATCCCTGCAGGCCGTCGGAGTCAACTACCTGGACGTGGGAACCAGTGGCGGCGTGTTCGGCCTCGAACGTGGCTACTGCCTGATGGTCGGCGGCCCGCGGGCGGCCGTCGACGAGATGACAGCGATCTTCGACGACTTGGCGCCCGGCCCGGGCACCATCGAACGCACTCCGGGCCGCACCGGTGATCCGGCTCAGGCGGAGAAGGGTTGGTTGCACTGCGGCCCGAATGGCGCCGGCCACTTCGTCAAGATGGTGCACAACGGGATCGAATATGGGCTGATGGCTGCGTACGCCGAGGGCCTCAACATCTTGTCGGAAGCCAACATCGGCGCCTCGGACCGGCCGAAGGATGCAGAAACGGCACCGCTCCCCCATCCCGAGTACTACCAGTACGACTTCGATCTGGCGGCGATCAGCGAGCTGTGGCGGCGCGGCAGCGTGGTGTCGAGCTGGCTACTCGACCTGACAGCGGCCGCACTTGTTGCCGACCCGAAGCTGTCGGGTTTCGAGGGTCGTGTCAGCGACAGCGGCGAGGGACGCTGGACGGTTCATGCGGCGATCGAGGAAGGTGTGCCGGCCCCGGTGCTCAGCGCTGCGCTGTACGAACGGTTCGACTCGCGCGGCAGAGCCGGGACGGCCAACAAGATCCTGTCGGCGATGCGCGCCCAGTTCGGCGGCCATGTAGAAGGAACGGGGCACTAGATGAGCGTCGCCACCCAACCACCTGCCGATGCACTCGTGCTGTTCGGCTCCACGGGAGATCTCGCCAAGCGCAAGTTGTTCCCGGCTCTGTACCACCTCGAACGCCACGGCAACCTGAACGTTCCCGTGATCGGAGTCGCCCGCAGCGATTGGACGGACAAGGCGTTCTGCCAGAACGCCCACGACTCGATCATCGCGGCCATACCCGACGCCAAGGCGGCGGTGATAGACACCCTCATGGGTCGCCTCGACCTGATCCAAGGTGACTACAGCGACCGCAAGACGTGGACTTCCCTGCAACGCACACTCGAGCGGCACAAGAGCAAAACCGCCGTGTTCTACATGGCGATCCCACCGACGATGTTCCCATCGGTTGCAGAATCGTTGGCATCGGTGGGTCTCAACGACCGGGGCCGCATTGTGGTCGAGAAACCGTTCGGCCGCGACCTGGCGAGCGCCATGGAGCTCAACAAGACACTGCACGCGGTGTTTCCCGAGGAGCGCATCTTCCGCATCGACCACTACCTCGGCAAGGAAAGCGTCGAAGACCTGCTGGTCTTCCGGTTCTCCAACACCTTGCTGGAGCCGGTGTGGAATCGCAACTACGTGCGCAGCGTGCAGATCACGATGAGCGAAACCATCGGTGTCGAAGGCCGGGGCAGCTTCTACGACGGAGTCGGCGCCATCCGCGACGTCATGCAGAACCATCTCCTGCAAGTCGCTGCGCTGGCAGCCATGGAACCACCGGTCGGCCCCGAGTCGAGCTACCTACAAGACGAGAAGGCCAAAGTCTTCGCGGCGATGCGCCCAGTCGACCCGGATCAGCTGGTGCGCGGTCAGTACGTCGGCTACCGAGACGAGCCGGGTGTGGCCGCCGATTCGACGGTCGAGACCTTCGTCGCTGCCCGATTGGAGATCGACTCGTGGCGATGGGCCGGGGTGCCGTGGTTCGTTCGTTGTGGAAAGGGGCTGAGGGCCGCTGCCACCGAAGTGGTCGTCGAGTTCCGCGAGCCGCCGAGCCTGTTGTTCGACGAATCGGGCGGGCCGCCACCGGCGCGCAACCTGGTGCGTTTCCGCCTCGGCACACACGACGGGGTCACGTTCACGCTGCAGGCCAAGACGCCCGGACCGCAGCTCGACAGCCAGAACGTCGACGTCGCGGTCGATTTCGCCGCCGCCCTCGGCGAACGCCGCGAAGCGTACGAACGACTGCTCGACGATGCGATGGCGGGCCTTCCCCGTCGCTTCGCGAGAGAGGACGTGGTCGAGCAGACCTGGCGTGTCATCCAGCCGGCCCTCGACAACCCCGGTGCCGTCCACCCCTATTTCCGTGGCGAATGGGGCCCGGCGCAGGCTGACCGGATCCTCGACGGTGACACCTGGTTCACCCCCTCGTGAGCCCAGCGCTTCCCACCGAGCTTTGTCGCTCCGAACACGCTCAGCATGTCGAGAGCGACAAAGTTCATTCCTCGGCGATTTGGCGGCCGGAGATGAGCTCGGTACCGATTCGCACCACGACCTGCGTGGAATGTCCGAAACCCCACTGTCGTAGATCAACAGCATCGACCAGGTCCCCTGGAGAGTGGACCGGCTCGGCCCGACCCGTCACCGTGACGGTCCATCCGCTGAGCAGGTCGTCGTCGACGTCGTGGACGCACAGCGAGACGATGCTGTTGGGCATGCGGCGACCCAGGATTCCGGTCGGCGCCGCCCCGACGAGGATGTCTTCGCCGTGCAGCGTGTAGAGCGCAGGCAAGACCAGCGGCAACGCGCCGTCGGTGATCGCCATGGAGGCCACACGGTGTAGGGCGAGACGATCGAGGCAGGCCTGGCGGTCCAGGACCTCGAAGCCGTTGGCGTCTCGGTGCGGTCTCATAACAGGACAGGCTGCACCCCGACGCGTCCCACCGTCTAGAGACCAAAGTCCTACCCGGCTGATCGGGTGCTTCTTCGTCCTATTGCAGGCTGCGGCGTGGGATGACGACGACGGTGCCGTCGGACTGTTGATGGACCGTGACCGATGCACCGTAGAACTCGCTGAGTGTCTCGGCCCGCAGCACGTGAGCGGCGTCACCCGTGGCGACAAGATGCCCCTCGTGCAGTAGTGCGAGCCGATCGGCATACAGCCCGGCCAGTGTCAGGTCGTGCATCGCCGATACGACGGTGAGCCCGTGCTCGCGCCGTAGCCGGTCGACGAGTTCCAACGCCTGCTGCTGATGGCCGATGTCGAGAGCGCTGGTGGGCTCATCGAGCAGCAGCACCGGCGCCTCTTGCGCCAACGCCCTGGCAATGACCAGTCGTTGCTGTTCGCCCCCGCTCAACGTGCCGAGCGGGCGACCGGCGAAGGCGACGAGGTCGAGACGCTGCAACACACTGCCCACCATCGCCCGGTCATGGCGCGACTCGTGCCCGAAGTAGCTGACATACGGACTTCGTCCCAACATCACGTACTCGAAGCCGGTCATGTCGACCGGCATCACCGGTGATTGCGGCACGTAGGCGACCAGCGTTGCTCGACGCCGGGCCGAGCGGATCGCCAGTGGTGCGCCGTCGACCGCGATCACGCCATCATGGGGTACGAGCCCGGCGATGGCGCGCAGGATGCTCGACTTGCCGGCACCGTTGGGGCCGATCAGGCACAGCCACTCACCAGAACGCACCTCGCTGGTGAACGGGGCAAGAGCGATCCGGCGGTCATAACTGACCGACACACCGTCCAGGCGCAGTGAGCTCATACCAGGGACCTCTTGCTGCGCAGCAGGAGGATGAAGAACGGTGCGCCGAAGAAGGCGGTCACGACCCCGATCGGCGTCTCCGCCGGATCCTGCAGCACTCGACCGGGAATGTCGACGAGGATCAGGAATGTCGCCCCGACGATCAAGCTGAGCGGGAGGACCCTTCGGTACGAGGAGCCGGCCAACATTCGCACAGCATGGGGGACGATGATCCCGACGAAACCGATCAGTCCGCTGACGCTGACCACCGCTGCCGTCCCCATCGTCGCGGCCATCACGATGACGATCCTGATCCTGCCGACATCGCTCCCGAGTGAGGCAGCCTCGTCGTCGCCGACCCGGAACAGGTCGAGGTGGCGGCGATGCAACAACAAGACCACCGAGCTGACGATGACATAGGGCAACACGAGGCGGACGTCGGCCCACGTGGCGTTGGACACACGACCGAGGATCCACGAATACACCTCGCGGATCACATCGTTGTTGCGCTGCAAGACGAACGCCTGAATCGCGGTGAACAGCGAAACCACTGCGACACCGGCCAGCACGAGCGTGACGCCGGTCCGGGTAGCACCGAACGCCGCACCAACGAGGTATGTGATCATGACTGCCACGAGCGCACCGCCGAACGACACCAGCGGGAGCGGGTCCACCAGCCAACCATTCGTCGCGTCCCGTCCCACCGCAAAGATGATGGTTGCCCCGAGGCCCGCTCCCGCGGCCACGCCCAACAGGTACGGATCGACCAGGGGGTTGCGGAACACTCCCTGGTAGCTGGCGCCGGCGAGGGAAAGCATCGCCCCCACAATTCCGGCCAGGGCGACGCGCGGCATGCGCACGTTCCAGATGATGTCCCAGTTCGCCGACGTCACCCGACCGGCTGGGCCGATCATCACACCCAGCCCGACGGCAACGACAAACGCGCCGATGGCAGCAGCCATCCACCACCGCCGGCGCGTCGTATCACCCACGTCAGCCGACCACTGACGCCTTGGAGACCGCGGCGGAAACTGCCGTGATGTAATCGACGATGCGCGGCCCCCAACGCGACGAAATGTCTGCATCGACCACGACGACGTTGTCGTTGACGACCGCCTTCAACGATTCCCACCCGGGCCGCGCCGCGACCGTCTCGGGTGACTCGCCGAAGTTTCCGTCGCCGAGGAAGACGAAGTCGGGATCCGCGGAGATGATGGCCTCGGCGGACAGCTGTGGATAGTCGCTGGAGACCTCCTGGAAGTCGGCGATGCTCTGCAGGCCGAATAGCGAGTACACCTGACCGATGAACGTGTTCTCTGTGATGCTGTAGTACGTGTTGTCGAGCTCGTGGTAGTACGTCAGTGGCTGCGCCAGCTTCGGTGCGCTGGTGACGGCTGCATCGATCTCTGCCTGCATCTTCAGCACCAATTCGGCCGCCTCACCGACGTGGCCGGTGAGCGCACCGAGTTGTTCGATCTGTTCGTAGACATTGTCGAACGACGTCGCCGCCGGGCCGCTCCACACCGTCAGCCCGAGCGCCTCGAGCTGTGTGGTCAAACCGGTGAAGTCGTCGGCGATGACCACGAGATCGGGCTTCAACGCGGCGATGGCCTCGACGTTGGGTTCGAAGCCCGACAGATCGTGCGGTTTCTGCAACGCTTCGGGTGGGTAGTTGGATTGATCGTCGATGGCCAGCACCTGGTCGCCGGCGCCGATGGCGAAGAGCATCTCTGTGCCGGTCGGCGACAAGCTGATGATCCTGGTCGGCACCGGCAGAGTCGGGGTCGTCGATCCGCCGGCTGCTGGTGTGGTGGCTGCCGTGACCTGCGGCGCATCGCTGGCGACCTGGGTGTCGTCGCCGCATGCGGCGAACACCAAGGTCGCCGCCACCAACCCAACCGAGAACGGGATCCGTTTCATGAAAATCCTCCATCGTGTTGGAGGACAAGTGAGGGAGGCGGTGGAGGCTCCACCGCGAACCGCCCTTGCCTCGAGGGTCTAGGTTTCGCGTACAGAACGAGGCGACCGGACTCGTCGTGTCGAACACGAACCACCGTTGCGGGACAGTGCCGGGATCTCACCGGACTTCGCTGGATTCCATACATTCGGCTCGGCCGAACAGGGTGACGATAGCACTGGCCGTGCCTATGCTCCACAGTCCATGACCGACACGCCACCCACGAACGACCCTCGTCCCGACACGATGGCGCGCGCCGGATCGTTGCTGCTCGTCAACACCGGCGATGGGAAGGGCAAGAGCAGCGCGGCGTTCGGTGTGATGCTTCGTTCGGTGGCCATGGGCTGGCCGGTTGTCGTGCTGCAATTCGTCAAAAGTGGTGAGTGGAAGGTCGGCGAGGAGAAGATCGGCCGGCAACTAGGCGTCGAGTGGCACTCACTCGGCGAAGGGTTCACCTGGGACTCGACCGATCTCGACCACGACAAGGCGGTCGCTCAACGAGCATGGAACACCGCCGCCGAGATCATCGCCGCGGGGAAGCACCGCCTGGTCATCCTCGATGAACTCACCTACCTGTGCACCTGGGGCTGGGTCGAGACCGCCGCCGTCGTCGACGCGTTGCGCGACCGCCCCGACGGTGTCAACGTCATCGTCACCGGGCGCGACTGCCCACCCGAGATCATCGAGATCGCCGACACGGTCACCGAGATGCGCAAGATCAAGCACGCCTACGATCAGGGCATAGCCGCCAAGAAGGGCATCGAGTACTGACGTGGGGAACGTCACGTTGCTGATTGGTGGCGTTCGCAGTGGAAAGTCGGCGCTGGCCGTCGAGATCGGTCGTCGACACCGCGGCGACGTGGTGTTCATCGCCACGGCAGAGCCATTCGACGACGACACCCGGGACCGCATCGATCGACATCGGCGCGACAGACCCGCCTGGCCGACGATCGAGGTGCCGCTCGATCTCGGCGTTGCGATCGCGACTGCGGACCCGCATGCCTTGCTGATCGTCGACTGTCTGACCGTGTGGGTCGGCAACGAACTGCACCACCGCGGAGTCGTCGACGCGACCGCCGTAGCCGACGCTCTCGGCGGACGCCCCGGGCCGAGCGTCGTGATCACCAACGAGGTCGGCCTCGGTGTTCATCCCGAGACCGAACTCGGGCGCAGGTACCGCGACGATCTCGGTCGCGTCAATCAGGCCGTCGCCGCTGTGGCGACGACCACCTTGCTCATGGTCGCCGGCAAGTCGCTGCGGCTCGATGATCCGTGGAAGGAACTGACATGACCTGGCTCAGCGATGCGCTGATGACGATGCCGGCGGGCGACCGCGATGCGGCGATCGCCGTGCGCGCCCGGGCCGCCGAGATCCTGCGACCCATGGGCGCATTGGCCCGGCTCGATGAGGTGGCGACGTGGGTTGCGGAGTGGCAGCGTTCAACCACTCCCGCAGTGCGGAGACCGGCCGCGCTGATCTTTGCCGCCGACCACGGCGTCGCCGCAGCAGGTGTCAGCAAGTATCCCGCTGACGTGACCGCGGCGATGCTGTCCGCATATCGGGCGGGCAAGTCCACGATCAACGCATTCGCCGCGGTTGCCGGAGCAACCGTCGAGGCGATCGATGTCGGAGTCGGCCGGCCGACGGGCGACATCCGCGTCGAATCGGCGATGTCGCCAGAACGGTTCGAAGAAGCGGTGGCGGCCGGCCGGCACGCGGTGGACGCCCTCGACGCCGATCTCCTGGTGCTCGGCGAAATGGGCATCGGCAACACCACTGCCGCGGCGGCTGTGGTCGCCGCGCTCGCCGGCGGAGAGGTTGCCCAGTGGGTCGGACGTGGGACGGGTATCGATGACGAGGGTCTGTCTCGCAAACGAGTCGCCGTACTGATGGCAGTCGAACGGATCACGGGAGTCCTCGACCCGTTGGAGGTGTTGCGCGAGGTCGGGGGAGCCGAGATGGTTGCGATGTCGGCCGCGATCGTGGCTGCCCGACATCGGAAGCTGCCCGTGATGCTCGATGGCTACGTGGTCACAGCGTCGGCGCTGCCGATCGCCAGCACCCGATCCGGCGCCCTCGATCACTGCCTGGTCGGGCACTGCTCGGCCGAACCCGGTCACCGGATGCTTTTGCGGCAACTCGACATGCGGCCGCTGCTCGACCTCGACATGCGACTGGGTGAAGGCTCCGGGGCGATGGCGGCGGTGCCACTCGTGGCCATGGCGTGCGCAGGCATCACCGAGGTGCCGACGTTCGGGGAGTGGTTCGGCTGACGGGTCTGCTCGCCGCCGTCCAGTTCCTGACGCGCATCCCGGTTCGGCTCCGACGCGAGCCGAATGTGGCCGCCAGCGTTCCGTGGTTCCCGTTGGTCGGGGCCCTCATCGGCGCCGCAGTCGGTGGGCTTGCAGCCGGATTGTGGCATTGGGTTCCCTCGCTCGTGGCCGCCGCCGTCGCGGTCATCTTCGGTGTGTTGATCACCGGCGCCTTCCACGAAGACGGGCTCGCCGATGTGGCCGACGCCTTCGCCGGTGGAATGACGATCGAGCGTCGTCTGGAGATCCTCAAGGATTCCCGCCACGGAAGTTACGGCGTCGCCGCGCTATGCAGTTCGATCGTCCTTCGCATCGTGTGCCTCGGTTCGCTTCCCGGCCCAGCGGCGATGCTCGGCTCAGCCGTCGCGGCTCACGCTATTGCTCGTGGCGCCGCTGTGGGACTCATGAGCGTCGCCCCGCTCGCCACGTACGAAGGCCTCGGCGCCGACTACGGCCAAGCCACGACGCACAGCCGAGCCACCGTTGGCGTGCTCAGTGCGGTTGCCCTTGGTGCTCTGGCAGTCGGCTGGTGGGTCGCAGCATTGACGGTGGCGATGGTCGCCTCGATCGGGCTGGTGCGGTGGCTGGCCATGCGCAAGATCGGCGGCATCAGCGGCGATGTGTTGGGCGCCTGCGAGCAGGTTGCGGAGTGCCTGTGCCTCGTCGTGCTGAGCGGCCTCGCCACGCGCTACACGCTGTGGTGGCAGTAGCTCAGACCGGCCTACGGGCTCGGATCCGCCAGCGCACAGAGTCGTTGCTCTGCGCACGCTCGCGCCAGTCGAGCGTCGGTGGTCCTCAACGGTGCATCAGACACCTGCGCCAGGGCGACGTAGAGCCCATCGCGAACCGCGACGTTGTGCCGCAGCGCGAAGGCCATCGACGTGAGATCTTCGATCGGCACGCGCTCGATGGACAGTACGGCGAGGTCATCGAGCATTTCTTCGACATCGAACGCCCTAAGCACACCGTGCCGATACAGCCGACCAAGTGCGGAGAGAACCTCTGCATCCAGATGCGCCGGCGAGGCCAACACCGCGGCGTCTGGCAACGACCGGCCATTCACCAGCAGATCGACAACTGCGGATGCATCTACGACCACCGCCGTCGTTGCGTTCTCAACCATTCAGTTCGGACCGTTCGTCGTCGTCGTCGTAACGCGCCGCCCGAACTGCCTCGGCGGCGTCGATCTCGACAAGGCGACCCTCGGCAAGCCACCTAGCCCGACGACGCGCTATCCGATCCATCCAATCGCCGGTCGTCGGCACCGCGACGTGCTCTTCGAGCACCTTCACCGTGTACTGGCGAAGAGTCATTCCCGCCGCAGCAGCACGTCGCTGAAGTTCTTCGTGCACGTGATCAGGGACATCGCGAATGTGCATGTTGATCGACATGCACCCATTGTACCCAGGTTGGTAGCAATCCGCTACCCATTCCCCGAGCTGTCGAGTGCGGCCTGGAGCGCATCGGTTGCCGCCGAGACCGCCCGTTCGATCCGACTGTCGGGATCGAGACTGTCGTGGGAGTCGATGCCCGGGTCGACGAACACGACCGCCCGGCCGATCTGCACCCAGACGTTCATCGTGTCGACCGGGATGCCGCTGTCCGGGGGGACGGCTCCGAAGACGAGGTGCTGGCCGATCACGATCTGCCGATCACCGTGCGGCGCGACCGGCAGCGGGTCGAGACGAGAGGCCACCCCTTTGCCGGGGTACATCAGCGGCAGGACATGGTCGAAGCACTGCTGGAATCCGGGCTCGGCGATCTTGTCCATGGCCTGCGATGCAGCCGCCTCGGATGGGAAGATGAACACCCATTGTGTGATGATCCAGGTGACCAGCTCAGACCCCCGGATTCCGAACTGTCGCCCGGCGGTGACTGCCTGCCGTCCGGCGGTGTCGAAGGCGTAGTCGAGGTACGGCTCGCACTCGGGCACCGTCGCCGCCAACTCGGCGATGTGACGCGATGTCAGGTCACCCCACAGTGCGTGGCACTCCAGGAAGGTCCAATATCGGAGGGCTCGATGATCGCCGCCTCGGCGATCTCCAGGTCGTGACTCGTGTCGCCAGCGGTGGGCTCTGACACATGGTTGCGGATGACCACCGCCAACACAGCAATGAGGGCGATCGATGCGGCGGCAGCGAGTACGACTTTCATGCGCCGGTGCCGGGAAGGTGTCGAGTCGCCCGTTCCCGACGGGCCGCCGTCGGCTGCTCGGTGCCCAACCTCGAGTTCCACTACCTTGACCATGAAGTCCTCCTTGGCCTCGGGCTGCGCTGCAGCGACAAGGTCTTGTTCGAGTCGACGGCGGAACGCCGGAGACATCTCCAGCTGGACCGAGTCGAACAGTTGCTTCTCGTCAATCGCCATGATCAGCCTCCACAACCGTCCGCAGTCGGCGGCGGGCGCGGGCGAGCAACGACGTGGTCGCCTCGAGGCTGCGCCCCAGCAGCTCGGCGACCTCGGCGACGCTCAACTCGTCGACGACCTGGAGTGACAACGCCCAGCGCTCCTGGTCGGGGAGCGTTGCCAGCAGCTCTGTTGCCCGGGCGGCCGAAAGCACGCCGGCTTCGGTGTTGCCCCAGCCGTCGGAGACTTCATCGCAGGCCGCGCGTTGGTGCGCATCGAGGCGCCGGCGTTCACGGTCACAGGCGCGCACGTGGTCGATGAATCGATTGCGCGCCGTTGTCATGATCCAGCCTGGCTCGACTTCGAGGAGCAGTCCCTTGCGTGTTTGACGAACCAGGGCGAAGAAGGCGTCTTGGACGATGTCCTCGGTGAGTTGTCGGTCGCCGCCGGTCAACCGACTGACGTATCGGTGAACCTCTGACGACATGTACCGGAAGTAAGCGATCACGCCGTCCGGCGTTTCGACGGGGAACCGTCTGCTCGCGTGCTCTTGGATGGCCATCACTACCACCTTCAACGACGCCGGCCCATCGAACCTGTCGAAGGCGTCGAAGCTTATGTCGCGGTTCGCGCCGCGCTAGGTGGTCACCCAGTGGTGGATCCGGCGGATGCCTTCCTCCATGTCGGCTTCGGCCATCGCGAAACTGAACCGGGCGTAGCCGGGGGTGCCGAACGCCTCGCCCGGCACGAACGCGACCTTGGCCTCATCGAGGATCCTGTCGGCGAGTTCCAACGTGGTGGCGCTGACCGTGCCATTCGGCCCGAGCGGGCGGCCCAGCAGCGCCGAGAAGTTGGGATAGCAGTAGAACGCGCCCTGCGGCTCGATCGCCGAGACACCGGGCACCTCGTTGAGCATGCGATGCATGGTGACCGCCCGTCGAGAGAACGCCTCGCGCATCATCGCCACCGCCGACAGGTCGCCGCTGACGGCTTCGAGCGCGGCCGCCTGGGCAACGTTGGAGACGTTGGAGGTGCTGTGCGATTGAAAGTTGATCGCAGCCTTCATCACGTCGCTCGGCCCGATCATCCAACCCACGCGCCAACCGGTCATCGCGTACGTCTTGGCCACGCCGTTGACGATGATGCACTGGTCGACCAGTTCCGGTACGACGGTGGGCATGCTGACGAACTTGTTGTCGCCGTAGACGAGGTGCTCGTAGATCTCGTCGGTGAGCACCCAGACACCCTTGTCGACGGCCCAGCGTCCAATGGCCTCGACTTCGTCGGGTGGATAGACAGCGCCGCTCGGGTTGTCGGGACTGACGAACAGCAACGCCTTCGTGCGCGGTGTGAGCGCGGCATCGAGTTGTTCGATCGTGGCTTTGAACCCGGTGGTCTCGTCGGTCTGCACGATCACCGGTGCGCCACCGGCCAGCATGATGGCCTCCGGATACGTTGTCCAGTACGGGGCCGGACAAATGACCTCGTCGCCGGGGTCGCACAGCGCGGCGACCGCGGTGAACACTGCGTGTTTTCCGCCGTTCGTGACCAGTACCTGACTTGCCTGGCAGGTGAATCCGGAATCACGAAGCGTCTTCGTGGCGATCGCTTCGCGCAGCTCGGGCAGGCCGGCAGCCGGTGTGTACTTGTGGAACTTGGGTTCGCGACAGGCGCGTGCCGCGGCCTCGACGATGTTCTGGGGGGTCGGGAAGTCGGGTTCGCCGGCACCGAAGCCGATCACGTTCTCGCCCTTGGCCTTCAGCGCCTTGGCCTTGGCGTCGACGGCGAGCGTGGCCGATTCGGCGATGGTGGCGAGACGTGCGGACGTGCGATTCACTGAGGAGCCCTTCGACGGAGTTGCGCCGGCGATCCTACTTGGCACCCCATCGCGGACCTGGCCGACATTTCGTCAAACTCCGTTGGCCGCGCGGTAGTCGGCGGGCGAGACTGGACCCGTGACGATGACGCCGACGATGATCGACCTCCCGCGCAGCATGCTGCCGAGCGACGGAAGGTTCGGCTGCGGGCCGTCGAAGATTCGGCCAGAACAGGCGTTGGCGCTGGCCAGGGCCAACAGCAACCTGCTCGGCAGCTCGCACCGCCAACCGCCGGTCAAGAACCTCGTCGGCTCCGTGCGGGCTGGCCTTGCCGACTTGTTCAGCCTCCCTAGCGGCTGGGAGATCGTGTTGGGCAACGGTGGATCCACCGTGTTCTGGGATGTGGCCACGTTCGGACTCATCGGCCGGCGCAGCCAGCACTACGTCTTCGGCGAGTTTTCCTCGAAGTTCGCCGACGCGGCCAAGGCTGCACCGCACCTTGCCGATCCGGCCACCGTTCGCAGCGACCCCGGAGCACACCCGGCGATCGAGTCCGCACCCGACGGAGTCGACGTCGTCGCGCTCACCCACAACGAGACATCGACCGGCGTGTCGATGCAACTCCGCCGGCCGCGCGGCGACGCACTGGTCGTCGTCGACGCGACGTCTGCCGCCGGCGGGCTGCCGTGGTCGCCGAGCGACGTCGACGTCTACTACTTCGCCCCGCAGAAGTGCTTCGCGAGCGACGGCGGGTTATGGCTGGCGGCATGCTCTCCGGCGGCCATCGAGCGCATCCGCAGTATCAAGGCCACGCGACGCTGGTCGCCTGCCTCGCTCGATCTGGCGCTCGCCCTCGACAACTCACTGTTGAACCAGACCTACAACACGCCTGCCCTGGCCACGCTCGTGCTGCTCAACGAACAGATCCGCTGGATGCTCGACAATGGTGGACTCGACTGGTGCGTCCGACGTTGCAGCATGTCATCGAGTCACCTCTACGACTGGGCGACAGCGTCGACGTACGCGAGTCCGTTCGTCGCTGATCCTGCGCAGCGTTCGGCGGTGGTTGGCACCATCGATCTCGACGACGGCGTCCGCGCCGACGACGTCAGCACGGCGCTGCGGGCCAACGGGATCGTTGATACCGACAGCTATCGGAAGCTCGGCCGCAATCAGCTACGCATCGGTATGTTTCCTGCCGTGGAACCCGACGATGTCGCCCTGCTCACCGGCTGCATCGACTACGTGGTCGAGGCCCTCGGCGGGTGAACGTCGCCGCGGTCCTGTCGACTCATTTCAGCGGGGTCACCCCGCTGAACAGGCCGATCATGGTGCTCGCACTGCGCGGTTGGTTCGACATCGCCGAGGTGGCCACGACGGCGATCAACGAACTGGTAGCCGATCGGGTCGCGCCGATCGTGGCCTCGATCGACCCCGACCCGTTCTTCGATTTCACCCAGGAGCGACCGTACGTCGAACTCGATGATGACGACATCCGCACCATCCATTGGCCGGTCAACGAGTTCCGCTTCGCCCGTTTCCCTGGAGCCCCGCACGATCTCGTCGTGCTGGCCGGTGTCGAACCCCACCTGCGCTACGCCACCTTTGCCGAGAGCGTGCTCGAGGTCGCCAAGCAGTCGAAGTGCGAGGTGGTGGTGACCGTTGGCGCGGTGGCCGACACCATCCCCCATACCCGACCACCGCTCGTCGTCGGTAGCACGACCAACCGCAGCCTGCTCACCGCTCTCGGGTTGTCGCTACCGCGCTACCAGGGCATCACCGGCCTCGTCGGGGTGTTGCAGGAACGTCTCGACCGGGCCGGCATGCCAGCCATCTCCCTGCGCGTCGGCGTTCCGCACTATCTCGGCAACGCGCAGCATCCGCAATCGTCGATCGCCCTCCTGCAACACCTCCACCACGTGCTCGGTGTTCCCGTGCACACAGCACGCCTCGCCGCCGAAGCGGCTCGCCGCCGACTCCTGCACGACGAGGCCGTGGCCGACGACGAGCAGGCCAGTGCCTACGTAGCCATGCTGGAGCGCGAGTACGACCAGCGCTCCGAGGCAGCGATCCCGTCGGCCGACGATCTGGCCGCCGACTTCGAACGGTTCCTGCGCGATCAGCGCGAAGACGAGAACTAGCATGCTGCAGCACGTCCTCGTATAGCTCAGCGACGAGCTCGTGGGACTACCCCTTGGCGGCGCGGAATCCCGCCTCGAGGTCGGCGATGATGTCTTCGATCGACTCCAGCCCGACGCTGAGGCGTACCAAGCCCGGATAGACACCCGTCGAAGCCTGCTCCTCCTCGGTGAGTTGGCTGTGCGTCGTCGTGGCGGGCTGGATCACCAGGCTGCGCACGTCACCGATGTTGGCCACATGGCTGTGCAGTTCGAGCGCCTCGACGAAACGTGTTCCGGCCTCGTTGCCACCTTTGATGATGAAGGCCAGTACCGATCCGTAGCCCTTGCCGCGGCCGTACTTCTTGGCCCGTTCGTACCACGGGCTCGACGGCAGCCCGGCCCAGATGACGCTCTCGACCTCGTCGCGGCCCTGCAGGAACTCGGCGACCTTCGCCGCATTCGAGAAATGGCGCTCCATTCGCAGGCTCAAGGTCTCCAAGCCCTGCAGGAACAGGAAGGCATTGAACGGCGAGATCGCCCCACCCGTGTCGCGCAACCCCTGCACGCGGGCTTTCAAGATGAAGGCTCCGTGACCGAGCGCCGGCCAGTAGGGAAGGCCGTGGTAGCTGGGGTCGGGTTCGGTGAAGTTGGGGAACTTGCCATTGCCGAAATCGAAGGTGCCGCCATCGGTGATCGAACCACCGATCGAGTTGCCGTGTCCACCGATGAACTTGGTGAGCGAATGCACGACGATGTCGGCACCCCACTCGATCGGACGAATGAGGTACGGCGTGGGCACCGTGTTGTCGACGATCAGCGGCACGCCGGCATCGTGGGCGACTTTCGACACGCCCTCGATGTCGAAGACGTCGTTCTTCGGGTTCGACAGCACCTCACCGAAGAACAGCTTGGTGTTCGGTCGAACCGCTGCCTGCCACTGCTCGAGATCGTCGGGATCGTCGACGAACGTGACCTCGATGCCGTGCTTCGGCAGCGTGTAGTGGAGCAGGTTGTACGTGCCGCCGTAGAGGGAAGGCGAGGCGACGACGTGGTCACCGACCTCGGCGATCGTGGTGATCGCCAGCATTTCGGAGGCCTGACCGGATGCGACGACCAGCGTGCCGGGGATGCCGATCGCAGTCGTGCAACCACCCTCCAAGGCATTCAGGCGTGCCTCGAGTGCACCCTGCGTGGGGTTCATGATGCGTGTGTAGATGTTGCCGACCTCGGCCAGCGCGAAGAGATTGGCGGCGCGCGCCGAGTTACCCAAGTCGTAGCTCGTCGTCTGATAGATCGGCACGGCACGCGCGCCCGTGGTTGGATCGGGATCTCCCCCGACGTGGATCTGGCGTGTCTCGAAACCCCATGCGTCACTCATGGCGAGTCACGCTACAGAGCCGAATCCCGACCAATCAAGTCGGAATTAAGCTCTAGGGCGACACCAGGCCCTGACGCAGCTCGCGCTTCAGGAACTTGCCGGCCGGGTTACGCGGCAGCGGATCCGGCACGATCAGCACCCGCGACGGGATCATGAACGCGGCGATCTTGGTCGACAGGAACGACCGCAGGTCGTCGACGGTCATCGTTGCGCCGTCCGCGAGGTGAATCGCCACGGCCACCTCTTCGCCCAGGCGTTCATCAGGTATCCCGAACACGGCGGCCTCATGGACCGCTGGATGTTCGTAGATCGCTGCCTCTACCTCGGCGCAGTACACGTTCTCCCCACCGCGAAGGATCATGTCCTTCAGCCGGTCCTCGACGTAGACGAAGCCTTCCTCGTCGACGCGGCCGATGTCGCCGCTGCGCAACCAGCCGTCGACGATCGTCTCCGCAGTCGCTTCCGGATTGTTCCAGTAGCCACGGATCAGCATCGGTCCGTTGAACCAGATCTCACCGCGTTGACCCGTTGGCACTCGGCGACCCTCGGGGTCGCGGACCTCGAGGCGCATGATCGGCATCACCCGACCGGTCGAGGCCGGATGCGACAGGTAGTCGGTGCCGCTGTTGTTCGGGCCGTACGCATTGGTCTCGGTCATGCCGTAGCCCAAGGTCGGACCACCGTTCTTCACGCTTCCCGCGACCCGCTCGACCAGGGCCGGAGGGGCCGGCGCACCTCCACCGCCGACGCCGCGCAGGCTCGAGGTGTCGAAATCGCCGAATCGCGGAGAGTTGACCAGGTCCCAACTCTGCGTCGGGACACCGATGAAGTTGGTGACCCGTTCGCGCTCGATCAACTCCAAGGCCTTCTCCGCGTTCCAGCGGTACATCATCACCAGCTTCGACTTCGACACGATGCAACTGAGCAGTACCGGCACGCAGCCGGTGACGTGGAACAGAGGCACGATCAGGATGAATGCCGGCCGCTCGGCACTAGCCGTCTCATCACCTGGCGCGGCCGCCGCCGCAGCCCGTAACGCGTCGATGGTCGCACGACTGCCGAATGCCATGACCGAGGACACGATCGCCCCATTGGTCGAGACGGCACCCTTCGGCCGCCCTGTCGTGCCGGAGGTGTACAGAATGGTTGCGTCGTCGTCCCAGCCGACATCGATCGCCGGCATCGCCGCTCCTGGGACGACGACCTCGCTCCACTGGTCGACATCGTCTGCCGATGGTGACGGGGCACGTACCTCGAGCATGCGCACACCCAGCCGTCGGCAGGGCTTGATCGACCGTTCGATCCGCTCGACGTCGGCAATCAGCAGTGACGCACCACTGTCGGCGAGGGCATAGTCGATCTCGTCCTCGACCCAGAGGGCGTTCAGCGACACCGAGACGCCGCCGACCGAGATGATCGCCAACATCGACATGACCCACTCGGGGTAGTTGCGCATGCCGATGGCGACTCGATCACCTTTGCCGATTCCGTACCGGTTGACCAGGGCATCACCCAGGGCGTCGATGTGGGCGAACACATCCTGGAACGACCAGCGCTCGTCCTCGAAGACCAGGAAGGTCTCGTTGCCGCCGTCGCGAGCGATGTCGAACAGGCTGCGCAGGTTGGGTGGAGCGTGTTTGTAACGGCGGTTACCGCTCTCGTCCTCGATGATCTCGAATGGCGACCCGGGCGCACCCAGCCGCGCACACGCCTCTTCCCAACTCAGTGTCATTGTCCCCCCATGCAGCAACGTTCGACGTCCCGCCTCAACTTATCCAACCCCACCCCCTGAACTTTGTCGCTCTCGACATGCTGAGCATGTTCGGAGCGACAAAGTTCGGGTGGGAGTGCTCAGTCAGCCGCCGCTGACGTCGGCGACCTTCTGACGACCAGCGCCGAGGAACGGCATCATCGCCCGTAGCTGGGCGCCGACCTCCTCGATCTGGTGGGCCTGACCTGCCTTGCGCAAGGCGTTGAAGTTCTCGCGCCCGCTCTCGCTCTCGGCGACCCACTCCCTGGCGAACTTGCCGGATTGGATCTCCTTGAGGATCTTCTTCATCTCCAGCTTGGTCCTGGCGTTGACCACCCGGGGACCGCGGGTGACGTCGCCGTACTCGGCGGTGTCACTGATCGAGTAGCGCATGCCGGCGATGCCTTCTTCGTACATCAGGTCGACGATCAGCTTCACCTCGTGCAAGCACTCGAAATACGCCATCTCCGGCTGATACCCGGCCTCGACCAGGGTATCGAAGCCGGCCTGCACCAGCGACGTGAGACCTCCGCACAGCACCACCTGCTCGCCGAAGAGATCCGTCTCGGTCTCTTCACTGAACGTGGTCTCGATCACACCTGCGCGGGCCCCGCCGATCGCCTCGGCGTAGCTGAGCGCCAACGCATGCGCACCACCTGTGGCGTCTTGATGGACGGCAATGAGACACGGCACGCCACCGCCCTCGGTGTAGGTGCGGCGCACCAGGTGACCGGGGCCCTTGGGAGCGATCATGATCACGTCGACGGTCTTCGGCGGGCGGATCCGCTTGAAACGGATGTTGAAGCCGTGAGCGAAGGCAAGCGCCTTGCCCTTGCGCATGTGCGGCTTGATGAACTCCTCGTACGTCGCCTTCTGCTCGGTGTCCGGCATGGTCAGCATGATCACGTTGGCCCATTTTGCAGCCGCGCCGATCTCCATCACCGTCAGCCCGGCGGCCTCGGCCTTCGCGGCCGACTTGCTGCCTTCACGTAGTCCGACGACGACAGGGACGCCGGACTCCTTGAGGTTCAGCGCGTGCGCGTGGCCCTGCGAGCCGTAGCCGATGATGGCGACCTTGCGACCGCGAATGATCGACGGATCAGCATCCGCCTCGTAGTACATCTTCGCGGCCATCTCAGCCAGCCTTTCCGTATTCGCTCTTCTTGTTGATGGAGTTCGCGGCACGCAGTCGTGCCTCACGGTCGAGTTTGGGTAGCGCCACCCGGCCAGTGCGTTGGAGCTCCACGATGCCATATCCGGCCAGCAGATCTTCAAAATCGTCGAGCTTGTCGGGATGCCCGTCGAGGCTCACGGTGATCGCCTCGACACCGACGGCGAGGACCTTGGCCTCGAAGATCGTCGCCAGTTCGACCACCTGGCCCCTGTTCTCGGGGGATGCCTTCACCGTCGCCAGCAGTAGCTCGCGTTCGACGGAATGCAGCGGATCGAGCTCACTGATCTTGACCACCTCGATCAACTTGAACAGCTGCTTGGTGATCTGCTCGAGCGGCGCCGAATCGACATCGACGACGATGGTGATGCGGCTGAAACCCTGCGCCTCGGCAGGAGCGACGGCCAACGAGAAGATGTTGTAGTCGCGCCGGGCGAACAGTCCAGCGACACGGGCCAGGACTCCGGGCCGGTTCTGCACGAGGACGGACAGGATGTGATGGTTCATGTTGCTCACTTCAACGAGCCCTTCCGTGCCATCTGCGACTCGGGCAGGATCAGATCGTCGTTGCCCATGCCCGCCGGCACCATCGGGAACACCTTCTCGCGTGCGTCGACACGGAAGTCGACCACGACCGGACGATCGTCGATCGAGTTGGCCTTGTCGATGGCCGGCTGCACTTCTTCCGGGCTGTCGACGCGGATCCCGACGCAACCCATGGCCTCGGCCCACTTGACGAAATCGGGCAGCTCCGGCGACAGGTACACCTCGCTGTAACGCTCGTCGTAGAACATCTCCTGCCATTGACGGACCATGCCGAGGTAGCTGTTGTTCAATATTCCCACCTTGATCGGGATCCGCTCGACGCTGGCGGTCACCAACTCCTGGGCCGTCATCTGGAAGCAGCCGTCGCCGTCGATGGCCCACACCGTGCGGTCGGGCCGGCCGACCTTGGCGCCGATCGCCGCCGGCACGCAGAAGCCCATCGTGCCGAGACCACCCGAGTTGACCCAGGAGTACGGTTCGTTGAACTTCCAGTACTGCGACGACCACATCTGGTGCTGGCCGACGCCGCTGACCAGGAGCGTGCCCTCGGGGGCGTTGTCGCGCAACTGCTCGAGGCAGTACTGCGGCTTCAACGCCTCGCCCGGCTCGCTGGCCTCGTAGGACAGCGGGAACTGCTCGCGCCAGCCGCTGATGCGGCTCTTCCATGCGCCGATGTCGGCCTGGGTGGAGCCGCTCTGCAGTAGGTCGCGAATAGCCCGGATGAGCTCCTCGATCACCAACCGGCAGTCGCCGACGATCGGCACGTCGGGGCGTCGCACCTTGCCCTGTTCGGCGGGGTCGATGTCGACATGGATGACCTTGGCGTCGGGGGCGAAGGTCGACACTTTGCCGGTGATGCGGTCGTCGAACCGGGCGCCGAGCGTGATCAGCAGGTCGCTGCGCTGGAGCGCCGTGATCGCCGTCGCATTGCCGTGCATGCCGGGCATGCCAAGGCACAGTGGGTGATCATCCGGAAACGCGCCGCGGGCCATCAGGGTCGTGACGACGTGGATGTCGGTCATCTCCGCCAACTCGCGCAGCGCCTCGGCCGCGCGGGCTTTGAGGATTCCGCCACCCACGTAGAGGATCGGCCGTTCCGAGGCGAGGATCAGCTTGGCCGCCTCCTTGATCATGCGCGGGTGGCCCTTGATGTTGGGGCGATACCCGGGCAGGCTGTCGATCACTTCGGCATCGGTCGGCCAGTACCAATCCATCGAGTTCTGCAGCACGTCCTTGGGCACGTCGATCAGGGTCGGGCCCGGTCGACCGGTCGTGGCGACGCGGAAGGCCTGGCGCACGGCCATGGGCAGGTTCTGCGCCGACATGACCAGTTCGTTGTGCTTGGTGACGCTGCGGGTGATGCCGACGGTGTCACATTCCTGGAAGGCATCGGTGCCGATCGCCGATGTCGGCACCTGACCGGTGATGCACACCATCGGGATCGAATCCATGTAGGCGTCGCAGAGCGGTGTGACCATGTTGGTGGCCGCCGGCCCGCTGGTGACCATGGCGACTCCGGGCCGCCCGGTGACGTGGGCGTAGCCTTCGGCCATGTGCCCCGCACCCTGTTCGTGGCGCACCAGGATGTGGCGGATCGACGAATCGAGCAGCGGGTCGTAAGCAGGCAGGATGCAGCCACCGGGGAGGCCGAACATGACCTCGACGCCCTCCATCTCGAGGGATTTGATCAGGGCCTGGGCCCCCGTGAGCTTCATCGTGATGTCTCCCTTGACCTGACTACTTGACTGCCTGAGGATCGGCCCAGTTACAGGCCCGAAAAACCAAACGGCCTCCCGGGTGGGAGGCCAAGACGCACGCATATGTGGGCGTGCATCTACATGAGTACTACGACAATCGAGGCGACTTCGGCACGCATTGATCGTAGTGTGCCACGCCGTGTCAGCAGTTCGCAACCTCGAGGACGCCGGGCGACGCGATCGATCGTGACTGCCAGACGCACGATCACCGCAGACCAGCGCCGGACGCGGCTGGCAGTCCGACATGGGCTGGTGCCGTCGGCACGCACCGACGACGTGGCGACGATCACCGACTCGGTCGTGGCTCTTCATTCGACCGATCCGTCGACCGTCTACCTGTCGGCGATGGCTCGAATGACGAATCCATCGACCGAGGCGGTGTCGGCGGCCCTCTACGTCGACCGGACCGTGGTCCGCCATCACGCGATGCGACGCACCTTGTGGGTGCTCACGCCGACGATGGCGCGGTATGCGCACGCCTCGTGCACCGCGGCACTGGCGTCGATCGAGTGGAAACGACTGGCCAAGATGGTTGAAGACAGCGGCATTGCCACCGACGGCGCCACATGGGTGGCGCGGGCCAGGGCAGACACACTGGAGGCGTTGGAAGCACTGGGCACCGCCAACGCTCGACAACTGGGCAAGGCGGTGCCGGCGCTGACCGAGAAGCTGCAACTGGCCGTCGGCAAGTCGTACGCCGCCACGCAAGGTACACACACACGGTTGCTGTTGAACCTCGGGTTCGACGGGGCGATCGTGCGTGGCCGGCCGACGGGCTCGTGGACCACGTCCGAGTACACGTGGTCGGTGACCGACCGATGGCTTCCGGGTGGCCTGTATGCCGCCGACGATCGGGGCGACGTAGACGCGGCTGCCGCCGAACTGGCTCGGCACTACCTCGCCCGATTCGGGCCGGCGACGGTCGCCGACCTGCAGTGGTGGGCGGGGTGGACGGCCGTGACCACACGGCGTGCGTTGACGGCGATCGGCGCGGTCGACGTCGACATCGCCGGCTCGGTCGGCTGGATCTTGCCCGACGACATCGATGATGTCGACGACTGCTCGCCGTGGATCGCCTTCCTCCCTGGGCTCGACCCGACGACGATGGGTTGGAAGGAGCGGTCGTGGTACCTCGGCGACCTCGCCGCACTCGGCGGGTCGGTGTTCGACCGCAACGGCAACGCCGGCCCCACGATTTGGGTCGACGGTCACGTCGTCGGTGGCTGGGCGCAACGAAAGTCGGGCGAGATCTCCTACCGACTGCTAGCCGATGTGCCGCCGGAGCGGGTCGAGGCAATCGCCGCCGAGGCCGAGCGAGTACGGAACCTGATCGGTGACGCCCGAGTGAACGTACGATTCCCTGCGCCCATGCAGACGGACCTGCTGGCCTGATGCGCCGTACAGTGCAGCAATGACACCAACCGTCGACTCTCTTAGCGAAGGCGTGCAATTGATCGCCGAGACCTGGAAGGCCCAACGCGGCGAACGCCAGGCGCGCCGCCACCTGGAGCGCGCCGACTTCGACGCCTTGCGTGACGTTGGATTCCTGCAAGCCGTGGTGCCCCAGGACATGGGCGGCCTGTGGCGCGACACACCTTCGTCGGCGCGCACGGTGTGCGACGTGGTCCGCTTGCTGGCAACCGGCGATCCCGCTGTCGCTCTGGTGTCGGCCATGCATCCATCGGTTGTCGGGTACTGGCTGCTGAACCCCGACCCGGCGCAGCCGGCGTGGGAAGCGCAGCGGCGGGCGGTCTTCGCCGGCGCCGCGGCCGGCGAACAGTGGGGCACGATCACGTCGGAACCAGGCAGCGGCGGCGACATCGCCCGCACCAAGGCGACGGCAACACCCAGCGACGACCCCCCGTTCCTCGTTGGGCGGTCGTACGGGGTGACAGGCGACAAGCACTTCGGAAGTGGCTCGGGAATCACCGACCGGATGGTCACCACCGCCGTCCCGGATGGCGAGGATGCACCCACGATCTTCGCGCTCGACGTGCGCGATCGACCGTGGGACGGCACCGCCGGTATGACCCTGATCGCCGAGTGGGACGGCGTCGGCATGGCCGCTACGCAGAGCCATGCAATGCGCCTCGATCGCGCGCCCGGCGTGCGGTTGGCCTGGGAGGGCCCGTTGGCGGACATCACCGCCGGTGCGGGCGCCTTCATCGCCACGTTGTTCACCGGAGTAATCCTCGGTGTGCTCGACGAGGCGATCGCCGTCGCCAAGCAGCAACTGCGGCCGAGGGCAGCCGACCTTCGGGCCTACGAGCAGGTCGAGTGGACCCGCGCCGTCAACGACCACTGGCTAGCTGTGCAGGCCTACGAGGGATCGCTGCGCACGATGGAGGCCGGCGATCCAGCGGCCCTGTTCGCCGCGCTCTGTGCCAAGGAGGCAGTGGCAGAACTGGCTGAGGCCACGCTCGGTCGCCTGGCGAGGGTGATCGGCGGTGGCGCATTCTCCCGTCGCAGCCCGTACGCACACTGGTATGAAGATGTGCGGGCGCTCGGCTTCCTCCGCCCGCCGTGGGGTCTCGCCTACGACAGCCTGTTCTCGCAGTCCTTCGCCTGAGCTGCGCCGAGGACGGTACAGTCCCGCGGATGGATCGCTCCGTCGTCCACGACGTGCACATGGAGATCAACCTGGCGCACCGCTTGGTGTACTTCGTGCCCGAAGCCGCCGAGGAGTACGCCACTCTCGGGGTGAAAGGCCAACCGACCTACTTCGCCTCGCGTGCCGCGCCGATGGGAGCGGTACCCGCCGAGGTGGTCATTGCGACCTTCTACAACTTCAGCCCGCTCGCCGTCACCTCGGCCATGCCAGGAGTGTGGGAGGCGGCCTCGCCCGAGTCGTGGCAGGCGGCACGGTTCGGCGTCGTGCGTCGAGCCCTCCAGCGGGTGGCCGTCGACCTGTCTGGTGGGCAGATCCTCGAGGCCCGGGCGATCATCGATCCGGTGGTTGCCGCCCTGGATCTCGCCGGCAAGCCGCTGGCCGCTGCCAACGCCGCGGTCGCCTTGCCCGACGACCCGATGACGGCCCTGTGGCAACAGGTCACGGTCCTGCGCGAGTGGCGTGGCGACGTGCACGTCGCCCTGCTCGTCGCCAACGAGATCGGGCCGTGCGAGTGCCTGGTCCTGCAGGTGGGCACCGGTCGTTTTCCGCTGAAGCTCGCCCAGCTGACACGACGATGGGACGAGAGCCAGTGGGCGGCGGCCGTCGCCAACCTCGTTGCCCGCGGCTGGACTGCATCCGACGGCACCATGACCCCAACCGGCATCGGCGAGCGCGACCGACTCGAATCCGACACGGATCGGATCTGCGAATCGATCTGGCAACCGGTGGGCGATCACGCAGCGGGTCGCCTCGGCGAGCTGATCGCTCCGATCCACACCGCGATGGATGCTGCCGGCACGTACGCCAGGCTCGCCTGACCCGTTTCCTCGAAAGGCTCGGTCGCGACGTCCGCGGCGACGGATGTGCTCTGGAGCGCTCCACGTTCCTAGCCTGATCGACCATGGCCCCCCGCCTCCCACCATCGCCCCGGCCGAAGGACGCCTCGGCGTGCTGACGGTCGGCCTCGGTGCCGTCGCCTCGACACTGATCGCCGGCGTCGAACTGGTCAAACGCGGCATGAGCGCACCGGTCGGCTCGCTGACCCAGATGGGCACGATCCGCCTCGGCAAACGCACCGAGAACCGCCGACCGCTGATCAACGACTTCGTGCCACTCGCCACGCTCGACGACATCGTGTTCGGCGCGTGGGATCCGTTCCCCGACGATGCCTACGTCGCCGCGACCCGGGCAGGCGTGCTCGAGGGTGGCAAGCACATCGAGGCCGTCAGCGACGCGCTCCGCGAGGTACGGCCGATGCCGGCGGCGTTCGACCGGGAGTACGTGAAGCGCATCGACGCCGACAACACGATGCACACGATCGACAAGCGATCGATGCTCAACGCGATCCGCGAAGACATCAACCGCTTCCGCGAGGAGAAGCAGGTCGAGCGAGTCGTCATGCTGTGGGCGGCGAGCACCGAGATCTTCATCGAGCCGGGCCCGGCGCACATGAACCTCGAGGCGTTCGAAGCGGCAATCGACGCCAACGACCCGACGATCGCCCCTTCGATGCTGTACGCCTACGCGGCGATCCTCGAGGGTGTGCCGTTCGCCAACGGCGCGCCGAACCTGACCGTCGACATCCCCGCGCTGCGCGACCTGGCCACCGAGCACCAGATCCCGATCAGCGGCAAGGACTTCAAGACCGGCCAGACGCTGATCAAGACCGTGATCGGACCGATGCTGAAGGCCCGAATGCTCGGACTCTCGGGTTGGTACTCGACCAACATCCTCGGCAACCGCGACGGCGAGGTGCTCGACGACCCCGACAACTTCAAGACCAAGGAGGAGTCGAAGCTCGGCGTGCTCGAACACATCCTCGACCCCGATGACGTTCCCCGAGCTGTACGGCGACGTGTACCACAAGGTGCGCATCAACTACTACCCGCCGCGCGGCGACAACAAGGAGGGCTGGGACAACATCGACATCTTCGGTTGGCTCGGCTATCCGATGCAGCTGAAGATCGACTTCTTGTGCCGCGACTCGATCCTCGCCGCACCACTGGCGCTCGACCTCGTGCTGTTCAGCGATCTTGCGCAGCGCGCCGGCCTGTTCGGAATCCAGGAATGGCTGAGCTTCTACTACAAGGCACCGATGGTGGCACCAGGCCTGTACGCCGAGCACGACCTGTTCATCCAACTCACCAAGCTGAAGAACACGCTGCGCTGGATGATGGGCGAGGAGCAGATCACCCACCTCGGTCGCGAGTACTACGAAGAGGATGACGACTGAACCGGCGACGACTGAAGGCGCCAGGCGCAACACGACCCGTGCCCCACCGAGCGGGCTCGCCTCGATGGTGACGGAGCCACCGTGGGCGATGGCCACTTGCTGGGCGATGGCCAGACCGAGCCCGGAACCACTTCCAGAACCCCGCTCGAACCGTTCGAGCACCCGTTGCCGGTCGGCCTCCGGCACACCGGGCCCGTTGTCGTCGATCGATGACCGTGGCCCCCGACACCGTCACGACGACACGTGGCGTGGGCCATCGTCGGACACACCGTGAACCAGCGCGTTGCGCACGATGTTGGCGATCGCCAGGTGCACACCGTCGCGCCAGGCGACCATCGTCGTGGGAGGATTCGACTCGATCTCGACCGTCGCGTTCGGCGCCCGTCGGCGCTCGTCGGCGACAGCGGCGTCGGCGACATCGGCCAGATCGACCTCGTGGAACCACGACGGATCGGCGAACTCGCTGTCAGCCAGGGCCCGAACGGCAGACAACGACGCGCCCATGCGTTGCAATTGCTCGTTGGCCAGACCGAGTACCTCGGTGCGATCGGCTTCGTCGACCCGGCCGCTGCGAGCGATGTCGAGATTGATGAGTGCACCTTGCAAGGGTGTGCGCAGCTCGTGTGTCGCCGCAGCAGCGAAGGCGCGAGCAGCGTCGAGCGCCGCGCCGCGTCGCTGGGTCTCGTCGGCCAGCCGCTGCAGGTTCTCGTTCAGTGTCGCGGCGACATCGTCGACCTCCACGGAGCCGTAGCCAGTGCCGACCTTCCAGGTTCGCGGCTCGGCGTCTTCGATTCGCTCGGTGTCACGGCGTAGCGCCGTGAGAGGCCGGGTGGCGATCAGGCCGAGCAGGTAGCCGACAAGCCCTGCGGCCAGAGACGTGAAACCCATGACGAAGATCACCCGTCGCCGTAGGTCAGCAGCCTGGGCATCGACATCGCCGAGCGGCGCGACGAGTTGAACGAGGGCGTGGTCACCGGGCTCGGGAACATCGAACACCTCGACGGTGTAGAGCCGCCAGCGGTCACCGCTGGCCCGAGCCGTCGACCAGCCGAGCACGATCTCGTCGGGAAGCGGATCGTCGGGCAGCAGCCCCAGCGAGATCGTTTCACCATCACGCCGCACCCGTGCCCCCTCGATGCGTCGTGCGCAGCTCGGACTGAGCGAGCCGATCGGCGACGGCCGCAAGGACGGGGGCGGTCTCGGCGCGCTCCACGAGCTGCGTGTCGACGCGATCCTGCAGGATGCCGGCGAACTGACCCCGAAACAGCGCGCCGACAGCGAGCAGCGTGATCGAGGCGGCGATGAACGACGCCAATCCCGTACGGGTGGCGAGGCGCATCTAGCCGACCCTCAGCACGAATCCGACGCCGCGCACGGTGTCGATCAGTCGCGCAGCACCGGCGGACTCGAGCTTGCGTCGCAGGTAGCCGACGAACACATCGACCACGTTGGTTTCGACATCGAAGTCGTAACCCCACACCATCTCCAGCAGGCGAATCCTAGACAACACGATGCCGGGGTTGGCGGCGAATATCGGCGAGCAGGTCGAACTCACGCCTCGACAGTTCGAGCCGAGTGTTGTCGACGGTGGCAACCCGCCGATCGAGATCGATCCACAGTGGTCCCGGCGGCCAGTACCGACGTGGCTCCTGGATGCGGCGGGACCGCGCAGCAGGGCGTGAAGCCGGGCGGCCAATTCGTCGAGCGAGAACGGCTTGACCAGGTAGTCGTCGGCGCCGGCCTGCAGACCGGCGACGCGATCGCCGACCTGATCTCGGGCCGACAGGATCAGGATCGGCGTGTCGACATCGAGTCCCCGCAAGCGAGTGCACAGCTCGATACCCGACATGCCGGGCAAGCCGACATCGACGATCATCAGATCGGGCCGACGCCGGGCAACGGCCGCGATCGCCGATTCGGCGTCGGACACTGACGAAACGTCGAAGCCGTGCACCCCGAGTCCACGATCGACCGCGGTGCGCACAGCGTCGTCGTCCTCCACGACCAGGACGCGTCCACCGTCGCCTGAGGTCATACCGCTCGTCGACACAGGAACAGTCTGACCTCAGCCGTCAGTCCTGGCTGAGATCCGCGTCGATACCGGC
Organism: Ilumatobacteraceae bacterium; assembly: GCA_963773085.1. Taxonomy (GTDB): domain Bacteria; phylum Actinomycetota; class Acidimicrobiia; order Acidimicrobiales; family Ilumatobacteraceae; genus JAENVT01. Next base: position 258,341 of record CAVYZS010000014.1, read on the forward strand.
GAGCAGTTGATCGATCTCGTCGAGTTGCTGCTCGAGCTCGGCAATATCCGCCTCGGTCATCGAGACGGCCGAATCCGTCACACCCGGTGCGGCAGTCGTCGTCGGAACCGTCGTGACGGAGGGTGTGGTGGACGTCGGCTCCGTTGTGGCCGGCCCGGTTGTGACAGGCGCGGTTGTGACGGCGCGGTGACGGCTGGCTGTGTCGGGGTCGGGCTGGTCACCTGCACCGTCGAAACGCCCGCGGCGTCGGACGATCCGCAGGCAGCCAACCCGACGGCGCCGAACCCGATGATGGTGACCAGGGCGAGAGCCTTCAGCGCCGGCGGGCGATCGTGGTCGCGACCCGCCATCAGACATCGACCCCGTGGTTGCGGCACAGATCGGCAAGCTTCGTCAGGCGTATCTGGCGCTGCGCCAACACCTCGAGGGTCTGGGTGCGTACCGCCAGACGGTTCTCGAGGACCGTCACGAGCTGTGTCCGGCCCTTGGCCTTGGCATCGTCGATCTGCGCCTGCAGCCATGCGAGCGAGCCCTTGGTGGCCGCATCGCCGTTCAGCCGGGTGATCACGTTGGTGGTTCGCAGCTGCAGGTTCGGGATCCGCAGGCATGCTCGTTCGAAGCGGGGTGGAAGTTCGCCGGTACCCGCAGCGTGAGCGGCGGTCGGCACGACCAGCCCAGCGCCTGCCGCAACGACGACGGCACTCATCAGGATCGTGGACTTGAGCGTTGTACGACGGGGGGTCGTCATCGGAATCTCCTTGGGTCACGCCGGCGAACTGTTCACCGGACATGCATCACAATGAATCGGTACTCTGAGACGTCTCTGTGAGGATGTTGTGACATACGTCACAGTGACATGTGCATTACAGTTGACTCGTGATCTCCTTCGAATGGCGCGGCCGATTCGACAACACGGAAATCAACCGTCTGCACGCCGAGGCCTTCGGGACCAGGCTCTTCAGCGACGCCGAGTGGGACTGGGTGGAACAGACGTCGAGGCACAGCCTCGGTTGGGTGACGGCACGTCGCGGCGGGGAACTCGTCGGCTTCGTCAACGTGCTGTGGGATGGTCTGGTCCACGCCTGGATCCAGGACACCATGGTGGCGATCACCCACCGCGGTGCGGACGTCGGCACGAGCCTGGTCGCCGTGGCGACCGAGCAGGCGCGAGCCGCCGGCTGCGAGTGGCTGCACGTCGATTTCGACGAGCATCTGCGCAGCTTCTACCTCGGCGCCTGCGGCTTCCGATCGACGCCCGCCGGCCTGATCGCACTCCAGGAGTAGTCACACGCCCAGATGGGGCTTAGGCAGCCGGGGTGTGACCGGCGAGGATCTCGGCGAGCATCGGTGCGTCGATGTTGCCGCCAGTGGCGATGATGCCGACCCGTTTACCCGCCATCCGATCCCGTTCGATCAGCAATCCGGCGAGTGCGGCGGCGCCGGAAGGTTCGATCAGGTGATGCGTACATCGGGTCAACAGTCGAACCGCCTCGGCGCACTCATCCTCGGTGATCTGCACGATCCGCGCTGCGCCGTCGCAGATGAGGTCGATCGCCTGCGGATCGGGGACACGCGTGGCGATCCCGTCGATGAACGTCGCCGACGTCTCGGTGCTGATCGGCGAACGCGCCGCGAACGACAGTGCGGTGGACGGTGCCAACTCGGAGACGACTCCGATGATCTCGGTGCGCAAACCCAGGAGATCGCGCATGGTCATGAGGCCACAGATCCCCGACCCCATTCCAATGGGCACGTACACGGCGTCGAGTTCGCCGGCCGACGTGAACAACTCATGTGCATAGGTCGCCACACCCCTGCACAAGTCGCGGTGGAACGAGGGAACCGCCTCGAGCCCACGCTCCTCGGCGAGCAACACGGAGTGTTCACGCGCCGCTTGGAAGTCGACTCCGTGCTCGATCAGTTCGGCTCCGAATCCGCTCATCGCCGCGTTCTTGTCGGCACTGTTGCCATGGGGGACCACGATCGTCACAGCCAAACCGGTGGCTCGACCGGCGAACGCCAAGCTCTGCCCGTGGTTGCCGCGAGTGGCACTGACCACACCGGGCACCGTTGGGCGTTCGCGAACCAGACGGTCGATGTACACCAGCCCACCGCGTACCTTGAACGCGCCGGTCGGCGTGCAGTTCTCGTGCTTGACCCACACCTCGGCACCGACATGTGCCTCCAGCAGCGGCCACCTGAATTGCGGGGTCGGCGCCATGTGGCGGCTGACCACCGCCGAGGCCTCGGCGAACTCGTCGATGGTGAAGAACGTCATGCCGACACGACCATACCGACGCGAACATCGTGCGCCGTCACGGGCATCTCGTCGACCAGTTGGTCCGTGAAGCACACTCCGATGGACGCCGCAGGAACTGTAGGGAGAAACCGGTCGTAGTAACCCTGGCCGTAACCCAGTCGATCCCCGGCTGCCGTGAACGCCAGCCCGGGCACGATCACCAGATCGATCTCGCCGAGGCCGACAGCCGGTCCGCTGGGCTCTCGCACACCGAACTTGCTGGCAACGAGTGGCGAGTCGCCATCGACGGCGACGATCCCCGACGACTCGACACGCGGTAGTAACAGGCGCTTGCCCTCGACCGTCAACCGGGCGAACAACGGATCTGTGTCGGGTTCACCGTTGAACGCCACGAACGCCATCACGCTGCCGGCCCGGCGATACGCATCCTGTTCGGCGAGCTTGGCCCACAGCTGCACACTGCGCATCAGGTGGTCGTCGACCATCTCGCGAACCATTCGCATGCGTGTGCGCAGAGCTGCCTTCTCCATCACTCGCACAGCGTCCCACGGCTGTCAACGCAGCCCGGCCCGGAAGTACAGTCCACCGTGATGTCCATCGATCCAATGAAATATCGCCTCGTGCTCGGCCACTTCCCCACGGGCGTCACCGTGGTCACGGCGATGGTCGATGGTGAGCCCGTCGGCTTCACCATCGGCTCCTTCACGTCGGTGTCGCTCGACCCCCCACTGGTGGGGTTCTTACCGATGACGACGTCCGAGCGATGGCTGCGGATGGCATCGACCGGCTCGTTCTGCGTCAACGTGCTCGGCATCGATCACGGCGAGCTGTGCTGGCGATTCGCCAAGAGCAGCATCGAGGAGCCGTTCGAAGGTATCGGTTGGTCACCGTCGCCGGTCACTGGTTCGCCGATCATCGATGGTGCCATCGCCTGGATGGACTGCACCACCGCCGAGGTGGTCGACGCCGGCGATCATTTCTTCGTCATGGGCCTGATCGTCGCCATGGATCACGCCGACCCCGACAGTCAGCCGGCTCCGTTGTTGTTCTTCCGCGGCCAGCTCGGCGGCTTCGTCGGGCAGACGTGACTCGCCGCGTCGTGCTCGCCGCACTCGCCGACATCGCCTCCATCCTCGTGTTCGTCGCGATCGGTAGGCGCAACCATGACGAGTCCGCAGCCGTCGACGGCATCCTCACGGTCGCCGCACCGTTTCTGATCGCGCTCCTCGTCGGCTGGATCGTCGCCAGGGCGTGGACACGCCCGATGGAGGTCGACGTCGCGTTCATCATCTGGCCGATCACGGTTGCAGTCGGCATGGTGCTGCGCAACGTCGTGTTCGACCGTGGCACCGCCCTCCCATTCATCATCGTCGCCACCGCGGTCACCGGTGTGTTCCTCGTCGGTTGGCGTATGGTTGCGTCTCGTGCCACAGTGCCAGGTCGCTAAGCCCTTCCACCCCCGAACTTTGTCTCTCCGAACATGCTCAGCATGTTGAGAGCGACAAAGCTCGGTGTGCGGGTCAGGCGGGGTCGCTCAGCAGTTCGGCGCCGTGCTCGCGCAGCTCGGCGAGGGTGGTGACACCACTCAGCTGCATCACCGAACGCAACTGTTCGGTGAGCATGCCGATGACGTGCTCGACACCACGCTGCCCGGCCGCCGCCACGGCGTAGACGTAGGGACGGCCGATGAAGGCCATGTCGGCGCCCAAGGCGACCGCCACGGCGATGTCGGCTCCGTGACGCACCCCGGAGTCGATCACGATCGGTACATCGGGTCCTACGCCGGCGCGCAGCGGAGCGAGGAGATCGATGGTCGGTGTGCACCGATCGAGCTGGCGGCCACCGTGATTGGAGAGGTGGAAGCCGGTCGACCCCGATGTCGAGCGCGCGGCGGGCGTCGGCCGGCCCGATCGGGCCCTTGAGCAGGAGCGGACCATCCCACCGCTGGCGAATCTCTTCGATGTCGGACCAGTTCAGCGTCTGGTCGAACAACGATCCGATTCGCGTCGACGCCGCGCTCTTCACCTCGGCGGGCGAGAGCGCGGTGAAGTTGGCGAAGCCGATGGCCGGGCTGCGCAGCATCTTGATCCAGTAGCCGGGTCGCAAGGCGATGTCGAGGATCGTGCGCGGGCTGAGTTGCGGTGGAATCGTGAGACCGTTGCGCAGGTCTCGCGTTCGACGCCCCGTGACCACGGTGTCGATGGTGATCTCCAGGGCCTGATACCCGGCCGCCGCGGCACGGTCGATCAGCGGATCACTGAGTCGACGATCGGCGGTGACGTACAGCTGGAACCACAGGTTGGGGTGGCCGGTGGCGGCGACCTCCTCGATGGTGGTCGTGCCCATCGTCGACAACGTGTACGGAATGCCTTTGACCATCGCTGCCGCGGCACGACGACACCTCACCGGTCGGGTGCATCATGCGGGTGTACCCGGTGGGGGCCAATCCGAGTGGCACCAGATACGGGTGATCGAAGAGCTCGCCGGTGAGGTCGGTCACCGAGACGTCGCGAAGCAGCTGCGGGCTGCAGCTTGCGGCGGATGAACGCGTCGCGGTTGGCCTGGAGCGCGATCTCCTCGTCGGCTCCGCCGTCGACGTAGTCGAACACAGCTCGTCGGCAGCTTGCGTCTTGGCCACGACTCGGAAATCGTCGGGCATGTGGCACCGATCGAGCACACGCTGCACCGGGTCGCGCTCGAAACGGCGCAGTTGGATCAGCTCGAGAACTTCTTGGAGGTTCATGATGTCGCGCCGCGGCAGGCTCAGAGGGTGTTGGTGATCGCGCCGGTTTCGGCACCCTGCACCAGCTTGGCGTACTTGCCGAGCACACCGCTGGTGTAGCGCGGCGGGTTGGGTGACCACGAGGCCTTTCGCCTGGCGAGCTCGCCGTCGTCGACCAACAGGTCGAGCGTCAGCTCATGGACGTCGATGAGGATCTGATCGCCGTCGTGGACATAGGCAATCGGGCCGCCGTCGACGGCTTCGGGCGCGACGTGGCCGATGCAGAACCCCCACGTGCCGCCACTGAACCGGCCGTCGGTGATCAGCGCGCAATCGGCACCGCGACCGGCACCCTTCAGCGCTCCGGTGATCGCCAACATCTCGCGCATCCCCGGCCCGCCCTTGGGGCCTTCGTAGCGGATCACCAGCACTGTGCCGGGAATGATCGAGCCGGACAGGATCGCGTCCATGGCGCCGTCCTCGCCGTCGAACACCCGCGCCGTGCCCTCGAATCGCATCTGCTCCTTGCTGAGACCGGCGACCTTGACGACGGCACCCCTGGGCGCCAGCGAGCCGGTGAGCACGTTGATCCCGCCCTCGGTGTGCAGCGGCTGATCGAGCGGATAGACCACCACACCATCGGGGCGCGGCGGGTCGATCTCGGCGAGGTTCTCGGCCATCGTCTTGCCGGTTACTGTCATCACGTCACCGTGCAGCAAACCGGCGTCGAGCAGGTGCTTCATCACCACCGGCACACCACCGACCCGGTCGAGGTCGCTCATGTGGAACTTGCCGCCGGGCTTCATGTCGGCGATGTGCGGCACCTTGGCGGCGATTCGGTTGAAGTCGTCGAGGTGCAGGTCGACGCCGGCCTCGTTGGCGATGGCCAGCAGGTGCAGCACCGCGTTGGTCGAGCCGCCCAATGCCGACGTGACAGCGATGGCGTTCTCGAACGCCTTCTTGGTCATGATCATTCGCGGTGTGATCCCGAGGCGCAGCATGTTGACCACGGCCTCGCCGGCACGTCGGGCGTCGGCTTCGCGGCGGACGTCGACGGCCGGCGGCGACGCTGTGCCCGGCAACGACATGCCGATCGCTTCGGCGATCGAGCTCATCGTGTTGGCCGTGAACATGCCACCGCAGGCGCCCTCACCCGGACACGCCTTGCGCTCGATCTCGCCGAGCTCGGCCTCGGAGATCTTGCCGAGCGCACAGGCGCCGACGGCTTCGAACACGCTGGTGATGTCGAGCGCGACGCCGTTGTGCTCGCCCGGCAGGATGGAGCCGTTGTAGACGAACACGCTGGGCAGGTCGAGCCGAGCCGCCGCCATCAGCATCGCCGGAATGCTCTTGTCGCAACCGGCCAGGCCGACAAATCCATCGAGTCGTTCGGCGTGCATGACGCACTCGACCGAGTCGGTGATGACCTCGCGGCTGACCAGCGAGGCGCGCATGCCCTCGTGGCCCATGCTGATGCCGTCGCTGACGGTGATGGTGCCGAACTCCATCGGAAACCCGCCGGCGGCCCGAATGCCCGCCTTGGTGTGCTCAGCCAGCTTGCGCAACGTCATGTTGCACGGAGTGACGTCGTTCCAGGCGTTGGCGATGGCGATCTGCGGCTTCACCCAGTCGTCGTCGGTCATACCGACGGCGCGCAACATCGCTCGCGCCGGCGCCTTGGTCATGCCGTCGGTCACGTCGCGGCTTCGGGGTTTGACGTCGACGGGTGTGCCTGGTTCGTTCGCGGCCATGCGGCGAAGTTACCCGACGTCGACCGCCGGCACTCGATCCGATCGAGCCGGGGGCCGCGCCGGCCGCCGCTCAGGTGACGGCGGAGATCTGCGGGGTGTCGGCGATCAACCGCTTGGTGTACTCGGCCTCGGGGTTGCGCAGCACCTGCTCGGTGGGTCCCGATTCGACGAGCTTGCCATCGGCGAGCACGGCGACCTGATCGGCGATCGAGGCGACCAACGGCAGGTTGTGGGTGACGAACAGCATGGCCAGGCCGAGTTCGCGTCGCAGCTCGCTGAGCAGCTCGACGATCGATGCCTGGACCAGCACGTCGAGGGCCGAGGTGACCTCGTCGCAGACCAGCACCTCCGGTCGGCTGACCAGGGCACGGGCGATCGCGACGCGCTGCCGCTCGCCACCGGAGAGCTGATCAGGGAAGCGATGGGCATACCCGGCGGTCAGGGCGACCCGCTCGAGCATCTCGCCGACCTTGCGTGCCGCGTCCGTCTTCGACGCGCCGCCGATGATCAGCGGTCGGGCAACGGAGTCGCCGATCATTCGCCGCGGTTGCAGCGAGCTGTACGGGTTCTGGAAGACGTATTGGATGCGCAGCCGCTGGGCCGTGGTGCGGTCGCGTGACGACCGGGCGAGACGCTCGGACCCGAGCAGGATCTCGCCGGTCCACTCGTGGTGCAGGCCGCCGATCGACCTCGACAAGGTGGTCTTTCCGGAGCCCGACTCGCCGACCAGCGCCAGGCACTCGCCACGGTCGACGAAGAGATCGACGTTGTGGACCACCTCGAGACCGGTGTACGACGCACAGACGTCGCGCACCATCAGTGCATGCGTGGCCGACGACGCGATCGCCGTCGAGTGCAGGGCGACGTGCTGCGTGCGTTGCGGCACTTCGAACGGCCGGATGCAGCGCACCAGCCGGCCGGGCGCGACCTCGCGTTCGGCGGGGAACTCGGCCCGGCAGTCGCTGGTCGCCAGCTCGCAGCGCGGGGCGAACGAGCAGCCGACGGGGCGCCGACCAGGCGCCGGAGCCCGACCTCTGAGCCCGACCATCTCGCGATCGGTCGACATGTCGGGGGCGGCAGCGATGAGGTGCCGGGTGTACGGATGGCTCGGGTTGAAGAACAGCTCCGTGGCGGTGCCCTGCTCGACGATGCGCCCGGCGTACATCACCGCGACGCTGGTCGGCCAGGTTGGCGACGACGGCGAGATCGTGGGTGACGTACAGCGCGGCGACGTTGTGTGCCTGGCACAACTGGCGAACCGTGTCGAGCACGTGGGCCTGCGTGCTGACGTCGAGCCCGGTGGTCGGTTCGTCGAGCACGATCACCGATGGGCGACAGGCGAACGCCATGGCCAAGCCGACACGTTGCTGCTGGCCACCCGACAATTGGTGCGGGTAGCGGCGCAGGAACTCGGGGGTGCTGGGCAGCAGCACCTCGCTCATCACTTCGATCACTCGCGCGCTGGCGCGCCTCGTCGCTGCCGCCGAAGTCGTGGAACTCGAGCACCTCGGTCAACTGCTTGATGATCCGCAGCGCCGGGTTGAGCGCGGTCGACGGGTCCTGCGGAACGTACGAGACGAGCTTGCCGCGTGCATGACGCAGAGCCACGTCACCCAAGCGCCATCATCGCCGCATCGCCGATCATCACCTCGCCGCCGGCCAGCTTCACGCCGCGGCGGGCGTGACCGAGCACGGCCAGGCCGACGGTGGTCTTGCCGGAGCCAGATTCGCCGACGAGACCGAGCACCTCGGCCGGGGGCGATCGTCAGGTTGACGTCGTCGACGATGTCGAAGCCGCTCCCCGCCACTTCGATGCGCAGGTTGTTGATCGTCAGCGCCGCACCGGTCACGTTTCTCCCTTTGCTCGGTCGATGCCGGCTGCCGCACGTGACAAACCCGTCGCCGACCAGGCCCGTGCCGATCGTCAACAGGGCGATGGCGATGACCGGCAGGGTGACACCCCAGTGGTTGGTCGCCGATCAGGCCCTTGCGGTTCTCGTTGATCATCAGGCCCCAATTGGCCGCACCGGGGTCGGGCGTGAAGCCGAGGAAGGCGATGCCGGCGATGAGACCGATCGCGAACGTCAGACGCAGGTTGGCCTCGACGAGCAGTGGTCCCGAAGACGTTTGGCAGGAGCTCCGAGCGAAGGATCCTGAACCGCGACTCACCCAACGATTCGGCGGCTGCCACGAAGTCGCGCTCGACCACCGAGATGGCGGCACCGCGCACGACGCGGGCGATGCGCGGCACGGTCGAGCAGGCCGACCGTGAGCACGATCGACCATGGTCGTCGCCCCGAACATCGAGATCACGACCAGCGCCGTGATGATCTGCGGCAGGGCCAGGAGCACGTCCATCGCCCGCATCAGCACGTCGTCGAGCCTGCGACGGTTGTAGGCGGCGATCAGGCCGATCGATGGTTCCGAGGACCAAGGCCAACAACGGTGGCCAGCACGGCGGCGATCAGGATCGGCTTGCCGCCGTACAGGAACCGCGACCACACGTCGAGCCCGACGTTGCCCGAGCCGAACACGCTGTCCTTGCGGGTCTCGCCGGCGGACTTTGAACGGCAACCCGACGGCCTCTTGCTCGCCATACGGGGCGACGTACCGACCGAACAGGGCGATGGCACAGAGCACCGCGACGATCACAGCGCCGAGGCGGGTACGCCACATCCGCAGGCGCACGCGGATGACACCCGGCGGGGCTTCGGATGGGACTCGGATCGAGTCGCCTGGCAGTTCGGCGGCGCTCATTGGATCCTCGTTCGCAGTCGTGGGGTGACCAGCACGGTGGCGACGTCGGCAGCGAGGTTGGTGACCACGTAGACCGTCGCCAGCACCATCACCAGGAACTGGATGACCGGAATGTCGCGGACCCGCACGGCGTCACGCAGCGCGCCGCCGATGCCGGGATAGTTGAACAGGGCCTCGACGACGATCACCCCAGCAGCGAAGTAGGCGACGTTGAGAGCGATGACCTGGAACACCGGGCCGAGCGCATTGGGGAGCGCATGACGCCACATCACGGCCTTCTCCGGGCGCACCTTTCAGCCGGGCCATCTCGATGTAGTCGCTCTCCAGCACCTCGATCATCGACGCCCGCACGACACGCGAGATGTACGGAACCGCGCCGATGACCAGACGGCGGTGGGCAGGACCATGCCCTTCATGTCGCTGCCACGGCCCCTCGCCGATACCGATCGCGCTGACCGCCGGCAGCAGGTGCCAGAGACGCACGCTGAACGATCAGGATGAGGATGATGCCGATGACGAATTCGGGCAGCGAGGCCAAGGCCAGCATGACGTTCGACGCGACGTTGTCGAACGTGGTGTCGCGCTTGCGGGCGCCGTACACGCCGATCCACAACGACAGCGGGATCGAGATCACCGAGGCCAACACCAGCAGGAACAGGGAGTTGACGACACGATCGCTGATGTAGTCGAGGATCGGAATTCGGCGGCGAACGAATCGCCGGGGTCGCCGGTGATCATGCCCTTCAGCCAGTGTGTGTACTGGTAGAAGGCGGAGTGGTCGAGGCCGAGCTTGGTTCGCGAGCGCGGCGACGCTGTCGTCGTGGCGTTGCGGCCGAGGATCGCCTGTGCGGGATCACTCGGCAGCAACTGGGTCGCCGCGAACACCACGAGAGACACCACGAACAGCGTCAGCAGCCCCAGCGCCAACCGCCGGGCGATGAACTTGAGCACCCCGAGTTGTTCGACATCCATGGGGGGAGGCCGTGTGCCGGACTACTCGGAGAAGTAGAGGTTCTTCCAGCCCCGGCCGTAGTGGTCGAGGTTCAACGTGTTGGCTCGTTCCACCAGACCGACGACTCGGCGCTGTATGCATCGAGCAGGTTCTGGAAGAACGGGATGATCAACCCGCCGTCTTCGTAGAGCTCTTTCTGCATCTTGTCGGTGATCACCTTGCGCTTGGCGTCGTCGGTCTCGGCGACTGCGGCGGTGTAGTCGGCGAGGAACGTCGAGCCTGCCGGCGGCCAGTGGTCGTCGGGGTACGGCGCCGTGTCTGAGGCTGCTCGGCGGCAACCTGCAGCAGGAAGTTACGGGTGCCCCAGTAGTCGGTGCCGAACGTGCGCTTCAGGTACTCGTCGCCCCAGTAGGTGCCGCCGTCGATGACCTGGGCGTTGACCGTGATGCCGGCCCCTTGGCCTGCTCGGCGAACAACTGGATCATCTCCGGAAGACCGGCGGTGTCGTTCGGGGCGAACAGGTCGATCGTCAGGTCGCTCTTGCCGGCCTCGGCGAGCAGCGCCTTGGCCGCTTCGAGGTCTTGCTTGCGCTGCGGCAGCTCGTCGCCGATGTAGGCGGCGTCGAGCGGCGAGAACAGGTCGTTGGCCACCGAGCCGTAGCCGGCGAGCACCTGCTCGACCATTGCGTCGCGGTCGACGATCAGGCGCATCGCCTGGCGGACGCGAACGTCGGTGAACGGCTCCTGGTCGACGGCCATGAAGATCGTCAACCAGCCGCCACCGCCGGAGTTCAGCGCCTTGTAACCATCGGTGCCGTTGACGGTTTCCACCGACGCCGCCGGGATGTCGCCGGCAACGTCGATCTGCCCGGCGAGCAGGGCGTTGATCATCGCATCGCCGTCGGCGAAGTCGATGATGTGCACCTCGTCGAAGTACGGCTTGCCCGTATCCCAGTAGAACTCGTTCTTGACGTGGACCGACTGCTTGCCGACCTCGAACTCTTTGAGCATGTACGGCCCGGTGCCGATCTGGTTGGTCGGGTCACCGTCGAAGCGCTTGTAGCCGACCGGCACGATCGCGCAGACGTAGGCGCACAGTGCCTCTTTGAAGTTGGAGACCAGTTGCTTGAGCTTCAGCTCGACGGTCTGGTCGTCGATCTTGGTGATGCCCGTCTTGTCGAGCCACGTGCGCATGTTCGACCCGCCGATAGACCGCCAGGTCGGGATCGAGCATGCGCTCGAAGGAGTAGACCACGTCGTCGGCAGTGACGGGCTTGCCGTCGCCGAACTTGACGCCGTCCTTCAGCGTGATCACGTAGTTGTCGGCCGCCTTCGCCTCGACTTCTTTGGCGATGCCGTTGGTGTACTCCGGGCACGAAGTCGGGGCTGAAGCTCATCAGCGGCTCCCAACCGGTGACCTGGCGCACGATGTCGGACTTGCCGACGATGTGCTGCCCGTCGATGATGTCGTTGGCGCCGCCGAGCGTGCCGACACGCAGGATCCCGCCGGCGTTGCCGCCTCCGGGCTGCCGCCGGCGGCCGCAGCGGTCGCGGCAGTCGGTGCCTCCGTGCCTGCCGGCGCCTCGCTGGCCGCCGGCGCGTCGCTGCTCGCCGGAGTCGCGCTGTCGCTGTCGCTGCCGCAGGCTGCCAGACGCAGCCGCGACCATCGCCGCCGCACCGCTGCCGACGATCAGCTGCCGCCTGTTGAACCTCGCGGGCAACAAGCCCTTCTCAGGATCGAACGCCATTCCCTTCCCCCTTGTATCAAGAGCGTCACTCCCAGAACTGCGACGCCAACTCGTCAGGACTATAACTCGGTGGATCGACGGAGGTTTCAACTCAATGTGAACAATTGGCGCGCAGCGTTTCGGTGTGCCCGTCGACGCCCAGCACCTGGCCGGAGATGAACCGGGCGGCGGGTGACGACAGGAAGGCGACAGCCTCGGCCACGTCGGTGGCATCGACGAACGAGCCCATCGAGACCTGCTGCTCGTACGCCGACCTCACGGTCGGCGGCGGCGACTCCCGTGGCAGCGGCCTCGCGTTCGATCACGCCGTCCATCCGCGATCCGCCGACGGAGCCAGGGCAGATGGCATTGACACGGATGCCGTCGGGGCCGAGCTCCATCGCCCAGGTCTTGGTCAGCCCGATGACCCCCCACTTGGCGGCGACGTACGGCGAGCGCAGCGGATAGCCGAAGATGCCGGCCGTCGACGAGATGTTGACGATCGAGCCCGGCAGCTGACGCAACAGCGGTACAGCACTGCGAGTGCACCGGAACATCGAGCCGAGGTTGACCCGAACGCAGTGATCGAACGCCGCCGGATCCATCTCGTCGACCGCCGCGGTCGGCCCGGCGATCCCGACGTTGTTGACGAGCACGTCGAGTCCACCGATCCGAGCGTTCACCTCGCGCGAAGAGCTCGTCAACGGCGGCGGTGTCGGCGACATCGCCGACCACGTCCGGCTCTCGTTGCCGGGTCGGCATCGACGACCATGACCCGGGCCCCCTGCTCGGCCAGCGTGGCCGCAATGGCCGCGCCGATGCCCGACCCGCCACCGGTCACCAACGCCCGCAACCCCGTGAAGCCTTCCATCGCTCCACCTTCCCTCGAACGGTCGGCTGCACATCACACATCGTCCTGCGGCAGGCGGCAGGAACGCATCGGCTACAGTTAGCTGATCGTTCGTTCAGACATCAGCCGAACCGAGTTGAAGGGGGTTGCCATGAACTGGGAAGTCTTCATCACGTGTGCCGTCACCGGCTCCGGCGACACCGTCGCCAAGAGCCCGCACGTGCCGGTCACCCCCGAGCAGATCGCCGTCTCGGCGATCGATGCCGCCAAGGCCGGCGCGGCAGTGGTGCACATCCACGTCCGCGATCCGCAGACCGGCAAGGGTGCGCGTGCCACCGAGCTCTACGCCGAGGCGGTCGAGCGCATCCGCGACTCGGGCATCGACGTCGTGCTCAACCTCACCGCCGGCATGGGTGGCGACCTCGTCCTGGGCGGCGACGAGGAGGTGTTGCCGATCAACCCCGACGGCACCGACATGGCCGGAGCCACCGAGCGACTCGATCACGTGCGCACGTTGCTGCCCGAGATCTGCACGCTCGATTGCGGCACGATGAACTTCGCCTCGGGCGGCGACTACATCATGGTCAACACACCGAGCGTGCTGCGCACCATGGCCCGTCAGGTGCAGGAGCTCGGCGTGCGTCCCGAGCTGGAGGTGTTCGACACCGGTCACCTCGTGCAGGTCAAGGAATTGATCCGCGACGGCCTGCTCGACGACCCGGTGATGATCCAGCTGTGCATGGGCATCGCCTACGGCGCACCCGATGACCCGAACACGTTCATGGCGCTGGTCAACAACCTTCCGAACGATTGCGTGTTCTCGGCATTCTCGATCGGCCGCATGCAGATCCCGTTCGTCGCCATGGCCGCGCTGGCCGGCGGCAACGTGCGCGTGGGTTCGAAGACAATCTCTACCTCGGCCCGGGCCACAAAGCCACGAACGCCGAGCTCGTGGCTCGCGCCAAGTAGCTGCTGGAGAGCATGAACGTGCGGATTCTCGGCCCGCAGGAAGTGCGTGACAAGCTGAAGCTCATCAAGCACGAGCTGTCGACATCGGAACACATCGGGGGGTACGGCCATGGGTGAACAAGTGGTGCAGCACGGTCTCGAGGGCGTCATCGCCTTCGAGACCCAGATCGCCGAGCCCGACCGTGAAGGCAGTGCACTTCCGCTACCGCGGCGTCGACATCGAGGAGCTCGTCGGCATCTACGACTACGGCCACGTCTGGGGCCTGCTGGTCGACGGCTCGTTCGAGCCGGGCTTACCGCCGGCCGAGCCGTTCCCGATCCCCGTGCATTCCGGCGACATCCGCGTCGACGTGCAGAGCGCACTGGCCATGCTCGCACCGTTCTGGGGGCTCGACCAGTTGCTCGACATCGACGACGCCCAGGTTCGCGACGACCTGGCCCGGGCGTCGGTGATGGCTCTCTCGTTCGTCGCCCAGTCGGCGCGCGGGCTGGGGCTGGCGATGGTGCCGCAGAAGCACATCGACGGCTCGTCGACGATCACCGAGCGTTTCATGCGCCGCTGGCGCGGCGACCCCGATCCCAAGCACGTCAAGCGGTCGATGCCTACTGGGTGTCGGCGGCCGAACACGGCATGAACGCATCGACGTTCACGGCGCGGGTCATTGCCTCCACCGGCGCCGACGTCGCCGCGGCGTTGTCGGGCGCAGTCGGCGCGTTGTCCGGTCCGCTCCACGGTGGCGCCCCGTCACGGGTTCTGCAGATGCTCGACGAGGTCGACAAGGAAGGCGACGCCGTCCGCTGGGTCAAGCGGGCGATGGATCGCGGCGACCGGCTGATGGGCTTCGGCCACCGGGTCTACCGCGCCGAAGACCCGCGCGCCGGTGTCCTGCGGCGAACCGCCAAGGAGCTGAAGTCACCGCGGGTCGAGGTCGCCGAGGCGCTCGAGAAGGCAGCGCTCGACGAGCTGAAGGCTCGCTATCCCGACCGAGTGCTGGCCACCAACGTCGAGTTCTGGTCGGCGGTCGTGCTCGACTTCGCCGAGGTGCCGGCACACATGTTCACGGCGATGTTCGCCTGCGCCCGAACGGCCGGCTGGAGCGCCCACATCCTCGAGCAGAAGCGCACCGGCCGGTTGATCAGGCCGTCGGCCATCTACACCGGTCCGGCGTCGCGACCGCCGAGTGAAGTGACGGGTAACCGGTGACGACAGGCCACGTCGGCCTGCTCGGTGGTGGCGTCATCGGCGGCGGATGGGCGGCGCGGTTCCTGCTCAACGGCCACGACGTGGTGCTGTTCGACCCTGATCCCGAAGCACCACGCAAGGTCGGCGAGGTGCTGGCCAACGCCCGCCGGGCCAACGCCAGGCTGACGAGGGCCCATGGCCGGCAGAAGGTTCGCTGCGGATCGTGACGACCGTCGAAGAGGCCGTCGACGGTGCCCACTTCGTGCAGGAGAGCGCGCCCGAGCGGCTGGAGTTGAAGCAGCAGTTGTTCGCCGCGGCCAGCCGCGTCGCCGGCGCCGACGTGATCTTCGGTTCGTCGACCTCGGGCTTGCTGCCCACGGAGATGCAGCGCGACATGGTCAATCCCGAACGGCTCGTGGTCGGCCATCCGTTCAACCCGGTGTATCTCATGCCGCTCGTCGAGGTCTGCGGTGGTGCGGCCACGTCGGAAACCACCAAGCAGCGCGCCGCCGAGATGTACCGCAGCATCGGCATGCAGCCGCTGATGCTGTCGAAGGAGATCGACGGGTTCGTCGCCGATCGCCTGATGGAGGCGCTGTGGCGCGAGGCGCTGTGGCTGGTCAACGACGGTGTGGCGACGGCCGCCGAGATCGACGACGCGATGCGCTTCGGGCCGGGCCTGCGCTGGAGCTTCATGGGCACCTTCATGATCTACCGGATCGCCGGCGGCGAGGCCGGCATGCGCCACTTCATGGCCCAGTTCGGGCCGGCGTTGAAGTGGCCGTGGACGAAGCTGATGGACGTGCCCGAGCTGACCGACGAACTGCTCGACACGATCTGTTCGCAGAGCGACGACCAGGTCGATCTGCAGACGCCGGGGATGTCGATCCGCGAGCTGGAGGCATTGCGCGACGACTGCCTGGTCGAGGTCATGCACGGCCTGCGCAATCGTGGCTTCGCCGCCGGCAAGACACTCGGCGACTTCGAACAGGTCGTTGTTCGACAGCGGCAACCGGATCGCCGGAGACATCGACCTGTCGGCGCCGATCCGCATCCACGAGCGTGTCGTGCCCAACGACTGGGTCGACTACAACGGCCACACCAACGACAGCCGGTACATGCAGATCACCAGCGAGGCCGGCGACAGGTTCATGCGACTGATCGGTGTCGACGAGGCGTACCTGCAATCGGGTCGCTCGTACTACACCGTCGAGAGCCACCTGAACTTCATCGCCCAGAGCCACGCCGGCGATCACCTGCATGTCACCGCCCAGTTGCTGTCGCACGACGCAAAGCGCTTGCACATCTTCACCGTCGTGCATCGGGGCGATGCCGACTCAGTGGTGGCGACGGCCGAGCACATGATGCTGCACGTCGACGCCGAGGCCGGTAAGGCCTCGCCCGCTTCGGCCGAGCTCCAGGCCAAGCTCGCCGAGATCGCCGCACACCACGATCTCCTGCCGAGGCCGGCGCAGGCCGGGCGGTTCATCGGGCAACCCGTCAGCTGACGAGCTGACATCTCGTGTATCCCTGAGTGACCAGCGGGGTCTGGAGGGTGCTCCGGCTCGGAGCACACGGCTGCTCGACCCCCCGATGCAGCGGTGATCATTCACTCACGAAAGAGGAACACCCATGGCCATCTTCAACAAGCCGATGATCGACAAGCTTGAACTCGTCATCGACAAGGACACCGCCAACGCAGACATCACTGTCACCTTACGACGTCAACTGGAGCAACTTCGACCAGCTGACCAACCTCGCCTACAACGAGAAGTGGGAGATCGTCGGCGACGACAACGGCGTGACGAACACGATCTTCGTCGGGCCGATCCTCGTCAACGGGATCAGCTCGAACGGCAACGCGACGACACACCGCACCAAGACCGCCACGATCGCGTGGGCCGACCTCGACGAGGACCCGAACAACCTCGACGAGATCGCCGCCGTCGTCACGCTGACGCCGCTGCTGCCCGTGACCAGGGTCGCCAAGAGCGCACTCGTCGTCGTCGACGCACCTTGATCATCGCCGGGAATCATCGAGGGGATCAGGACCCTCGAACCTGACGGGCGCGATCCCACGTGGTCGAGGTGACGCCACGCTCCCGGAGTCGAGTCTTTTCGACCTTCTCCGTCGGAGTGCGCGGCAGCACCTCGACCACGTCGACGTATCGGGGCACCATGTGCCGGCCCATCCGCTCCGCGCAGAACCCGGTCAGCTCGTGCGGGTCGACGACGTGGTCGGGCCGTGGGACGACGGCCACCATGACGTCGTCCTCGGTGAGGTCGCTCGGCACCCCGTACGCAGCGGCATCGAGCACCGCAGGGTGCAGTTTGACGACCTCTTCGACTTCGAAGGCGGAGATGTTCTCGCCTCGGCGGCGGATGCTGTCGGTGCGCCGCCCGACGAAGTAGAAGTACCCATCGACGTCCTGACGCGCGAGGTCTCCGGTGTGGAACCACAGATCGCGCCGCGATTCCAGCGTCGCCTGCGGCATGCCGTAGTAGCCGTCGGACATCAACGACGGCTCGTTCGGACGAACGACGATCTCGCCGACCTCACCGATCGAGCACCTCGCCGCCGTGCTCGTCGAAGCAGCCGCACGTCGTACTGCGGAATCGCTCGACCGCACGATCCCTGTCGCCGCGGCTCGTCGACCGGGTGATACATCGGAATGCCGGCATCGGTCGATCCGTACAGCTCGACCAACTGCACACCGAAGCGATGCTCGAATTCGGAGGCGAACTCGGGCACCGGCACGCCCCACCCCAGACGTGGCCGGGTTCAGGCCGTCGTCGGGCAACTCGGGCCGCTTGTGCAGCATGGTCAACGTGGCGCCCATGAAGTCGAACACCGTCGCCCCGGCACGGCGAATCTCGTCCCAGAATCCCGACGCCGAGAAGCGGTCGCCGATCGCCGCAGTGGTCGCCAGCAACATCGCCGGAACCACCGTCAGCACGGTCGCGTCGATGTGGAACATCGGGAACGGGCAGTAGAGCACGTCGTCGCCACGCAACTGGAGGTTGTCGATCATCAGCTGCGCCTGGCGAACCGCGTAGCGGTGCGACAGCACGCAGCCCTTGGATGGCCCGGTCGTGCCCGAGGTGAACAGCACCATCGCCGCGTCGATCGGCGAATGAGCAGTGGGGATCGGCGTGGTGACGTCGGTGCAGAGCGCGGCGTGGTCGAGGGTCTCGACGCCCGGTATGTCGGACAACGGCCGACCTTCGCCACCGACCACGACCAGGCGGCGTAGGTGGACCAGGTGGTCGGCAACCTCGGCGAGATGGGGCACGAGCTCGGCGTCGGCGACCACCGTCTCGGCACCACTGAGGTTCAGCGCATGCACCAGCGAGGGGCCGCGGAACTCCGTGTTCAACAACGTGGACACGGCACCCAATGTGCACAACGCCAGCCAGGTGATCGCGAACGTCGGGCCGTTGGCCATCAGCACCGGCACGAGCTGGCCACGCTGCACGCCGAGATCGCTCAAGCCGTGGGCGAGCCCGGTCGAGCGTCGGCGAGCCTCACCGTAGGTCACGTCGCCCGACGAGAAACGCAGAAAGGTCGCTGCGGACTGTCGGCCGCCCGCAGGTCGAGCAGGCCATCGATCGTCGGCACCGCGTGCTCCGGCCCACTCTGCGCAATGCCCATCACCGCTGGTCTTACTAGGTTGCCGGTGATGGAAGGCAACTTTGTGTACGACACCGTGCTCAGCGAACTCGGCGATGAGGCGGTACGCGTGATCAGCCTCAACCGACCGGAACGGTTGAACGCGATGAATCGTCGACTGATCGACGATGTCGCCACGGCATTCGACGATGCTCACGCCGACACCGCCACCCGGGCGATCATCTTCACCGGAGTCGGGCGGGCCTTCTGCGCCGGGGACGACCGCCGCGAACACGTGCACCCGAACGACGAAGCCGAGGCACGCGACCTGGTCGAGGCGATCCAGCGCGCCACGGAGGCAATCGTTTTCGGCCCCAAGCCGGTGGTCGGAGCAATCAACGGATGGGCTGTCGGAGGAGGCTTCGAGTGGGCGATCAACTGCGACTTCCCGATCTGGGCGAGCAGCGCCAGGGGCTTCTTCCCGGAGGTCTCGCTGAACCTGTTCGTCACCGGCGCGGTCACGTCGTTGTTGCCGGCGTTGGTCGGCCTGGTCAAGGCGCGAGAGATGCTGTTCCTCGGCGAGCGATACGACGCCGTAACCCTGGGCGAACTCGGGGTGGCATGGCGTGTGGTCGCCGACGACGATCTCATGAGCACCGCTCATGAGGTCGCGACTCGACTCGCCAACCTCCCTCCCCTGGCCGTCGCGGCGATGAAGCGGGTGCTCAACCGTACGGCGTCGACCGACCTGGCGAGCGCCTTGCGACTCGAGACCGACGCCACAGTCGCCGGATTCCTGGATCCCGAGACCACCCGGCTCCTCAAAGACTTCTGAACGAGTGTCTCCATCCCACCCGGGTGGGCGCCAGGCACTCGTTCGGGATCAACGGGAACGACGGAGGGGGGACGAGTCGAAGCCGGGACCGAGCAGCCGTGCAGCCTCGTTGAGCCACGTGCGTTCGACCCGTTGCCGTGTCACGCCCTTCGCCTTCATCGCCAGCAGCGGCGCCATGCCGTCGAGCAGCGCGGCGAGCACGAACATGGTCTCATCGGCGTCGCCGGCCACGAACTCGCCGCGCTGTTGACCGTCGCTGATCACCTTGCGCAACATCGCCCGCCAGCGGCGATCCATGCGATCGCGCTCTGCGGCAGCCGAGGGGTCGCGGAGTGCCAGCACGCACAACTCCATCCACAACGACCAGTCGTAGTGGCGCAGCATCGCCTCCACGAGGAAGCGCAGCTGCTCCGATGCCGTCTCGGCTCGTTCGATGCGAACCGTGTACCGATCGTGGAACTCCAGTTCGCGCATTGCCAGCGCCTCCGCGAGCAAGCCGTGCTTGCCCTCGAACCAGTAGAGGATCGCCGCCGGACTCGTTCCAGCCGCCTCGGCGATGTCGACGACCCGGGTGTTGGCGTAACCCCGTTCGGACAACACCGATGCCGCAGCCGTGAGGATCTGGGTCTTGCGAACGTGGTCCAGTCGGGGTCTTGGCATCCAGCCCTATCCAATCCAGTGCGATTCAATCCTGAGTGTATATTCAGCTTATGGGATCGGGGATCGCCGAGGTCGACCACGAGGGTCGCATGGTGCACGCACCTCTGCGCTGGAAGGCGGGCGACACCGTCCCCGCGCCGCTCGATTTCTACCGTGGCAGGGTGCTGCCGGGCTGGGTCGACTACAACCGTCACATGACGGAGGCGGCGTACCTCACCGCGTTCGGCTGGGCCAGCGACGCGCTGTTCTCGTACATCGGCGACGACGACGCCTACCGGGCTGCGGGGCACAGCTTCTACACCGTCGAGACACATATCGCCTACCTACGCGAGGCGGCGGAGAACGCCCCGCTGCGAATCACCACCAGAGTCCTCGGCCTCGACCGCAAGCGACTGCACATCTACCACGAGATGTTTCACGGTGACGACAAGCTCCTGGCCACGACCGAACAGATGCTCGTGCATGTCGACATGAGGGCAGCCAGGTCCGTGGCCATCCTTCCCGACGTACGCGCCGCGCTCGATGCCATCGCCGCCGCCCACTCGACACTTCCACCGGCCGCCCGGGCGGGACACTTCTCACTGCCGTCGCCCCATGACGACCGCCGATCGAACACGGAGTAAACCTTGGACTTTGCACTTTCCGACGAACACCAGATGATCGTCGACACGGTTCGTTCGTTCACCGAACGGGAGTTGTTCCCCCATGAGGAACAGGTCGAAAAGCTCGGCGAGGTACCTCCCGAATTGGTGCAGCAGATCAAGAAACGCTCCATCGATGCCGGGCTCTACGCGGCGAACATGCCCGCCGAACTCGGTGGCGGTGGGCTCGACAGCCTCGGCGTCACCCTGGTCGACCGCGAGTTCGGCGCGGCCTCGTATGCGCTGCACTACATCGTCGCCCGGCCGTCGAACATCCTGCGGGCCTGCGTGGGCGATCAGATCGACGAGTACCTGATCCCGACGATCACCGGTCAGCGTGTCGATTGCATGGCGATGAGTGAGCCCGATGCCGGCAGCGACGTGCGCGGGATGAAGTGCAGCGCAGTGCGCGACGGCGACGACTACGTGATCAACGGCACCAAGCACTTCATCAGCCATGCCGACCTCGCCGACTACGTGATCCTGTTCGCGGCCAGCGGCGAGGAACAGACCAGCAGGGGTCCGAAGAAGTTGATCACCGGGTTCCTCGTCGACTTCGACACACCTGGTTGTCATGTCGTCGATGGCTACCGCTGCGTGTCCAACCACGGGTATCACAACATGATCATCAACTTCGACGACTGCCGGGTGCCGGCCACGAAGATCCTCGGCGAGGAACATCGCGGCTTCGATGCCGCCAACGAATGGCTCGGTTCCACTCGGCTGCAGGTCGCCGCAGTGTGCGTCGGGCGGGCCCGCCGTGCGCTCGGCATCGCCACCGAATGGGCTGCCACCAGGGTGCAGTTCGGCCAGCAGATCGGCAAGTTCCAGGGTGTGTCGTTCAAGTTGGCCGATATGCAGACCCGCCTCGAGGCTGCGGATCTGCTGACGCTGCGAGCAGCCTGGAAAGACACCAACGGGACGGCGACCGACACCGACATGGCCATCGCCAAGGTGTACGCCAGCGAGATGTGCCAGTTCGTCACCGACGAAGCCATCCAGATCCTCGGGGGGATGGGGCTGATGGACGAACTGCCGTTGGAGCGGATGTGGCGCGACACGCGGGTCGATCGGATCTGGGACGGTACATCCGAGATCCAGCGGCACATCATCTCCCGCGCCATGCTGCGTCCCTTCGGAGCCTGAACCGTGGCCGACCTGCGCCGCCTGCTCGCGCCGCGCTCGATTGCCGTCGTCGGGGGCGCTCCCGCAGAGCGCGTCGTGCGTCAATGCCTGAAGCTCGGCTTCACCGGCCAGATCTGGCCTGTTCACCCGAAACGACCGAGCATCGCCGGGGTTTCCTGCCTGCCGAGCCTCGACGCCCTACCCGACGTTCCCGATGCCGTTTTCCTCGGGGTCAACCGGCACACGACGGTCGAGGCCATGGCCACGTTGCGAGCGATCGGTGCCGGTGGTGCCGTGTGCTACGGATCGGGTTTTGCCGAGTCGGGCGAGGTCGATCTGCAGACGGATCTGCTCGATGCCGCCGGCGACCTGCCGTTCCTCGGCCCGAACTGCTACGGCTTCGTCAACACATTCGACCGTGTCGCCCTGTGGCCCGACGAGCACGGCATGCAGCCTTGGGAACGGGGCGTCGCCGTCGTCTCGCAGAGCGGCAACGTCGCGGTCAACCTCACGTTCCAGCAACGCGGTCTGCGTCTCGGCACGATCATCTCCGTCGGCAATCAGGCCAGTGTCGGAACCGAGGACTGCATCGACGCCTTCCTCGACGACACCCGGATCACAGCGATCGGGCTGTTCCTCGAAGCGGTGCGCGATCCGCAGCATTTCGCGACCGTCGCCCGTCGGGCCCATGCCCAAGGCGTGCCGATCGTCGCCTTGCAGACCGGCCGCTCTGCAGCGGGCGCGGCCATCGCAACGTCGCACACCGGGTCGATGTCGGGCCGCGCCGCGGCCTACGACGCACTGTTCGCCCGCTACGGCGTGGCCACGGTCGCGACACCCGCTGAGATGCTGGAGACACTGAAGCTGCTCGACAACGGCGGGCCATTGAAGGGACCTCGCGTCGTCTCGATGAGCTGCTCGGGTGGCGAGGCGTCGCTGGTGGCCGATCGTTCGGAGCACAGCGGCCTGCGCTTCGAACCGTTCACTCCCCAGCACCGGCATCACATCGAGTCGACGCTGACCGAGTTGGTCACGGTCAGCAATCCCTTCGACTACCACACGTTCATGTGGGGCGACCGCGAGGCCACCTCGCGATGCTTCAGTGCCGTCATGACCGGACCCCAAGATGTCACCATGCTGGTGCTCGACGCGCCACCGAGCCCCGACAACGATCCGTCGTCGTGGTTCGTCTCCGCCGACGCACTTGCCGATGCAGCGCAGATCACGGGCGGCCGCGCCGTGGTGGTGGCCACGATGGCGGAATGCTTGAACGAGCAACTTCGCACGCACATCATCGGCCGAGGATTGACTCCCCTGCTCGGGCTCAGCGAGGGACTCGCCGCCCTGCAGGCCGCTGCCGACGTGGGACAACGCTGCGAATCGCAACACGCCCCTGTCGCCGAGCCGGGCACGACTCGGTTGGTCGACGAGGCCGAAGCGAAAGTCAGGTTGCGGGCGATTCGACGTCGCTGTCCCGAACGGCATCGTCGCCGCGGCCGCCGAGGTGCCGGCAGCGGCCACAAAGGTCGGCTACCCCGTCACGCTGAAGGCCCTCGGCGAGGCCCACAAGAGCGAGCGCGGCGCGGTGAAGGTCGGGCTGGCCGATGTCGATGCGCTGACCGCCGCCCTGTCGGCGATGCCCGCTGCGCAGCGCTACCTGGTCGAGGCGACTGTCACCGACGTGGTTGCCGAGTTGCTGGTGGGTGTACGCCGCGACCCGCCCATCGGCTGGCTGGTGACCCTCGGCTTCGGCGGTGTGACCACCGAGGTGTGGGGCGACGTGACCCACTTGCTCGCACCGGTCACCCACGACGATGTCCGCCGAGCCCTCACCGGGCTGCGCAGCTATCCACTGCTGACCGGCTTTCGCGGACGACCGGCCGCGGACATGGACGCGCTCGCCGATCTCGTCGTTGCGCTGACCGACGCCGTCGTCGGCTCGAACGTCGTGGAGATCGAGCTCAATCCCGTGCTCGTTGGCTCGCTCGGTGCCGTTGCCGTCGACGCCCTCTGGTTGGATGAAGGGCTGGAGGACGCCCAATGACCGGATTCCATGTCGAGTTGCACGGTTCGACGGCCGTCGTCACGATCGATCGACCGAAGGCCAATGCCATCGATGCGGCCACGAGCAAGGCGATGGGCGACGCCTTCGCCGCTCTCGATGCCGACCCGGTCATTCGGGCAATCATCCTCACCGGTGCCGGGCCGAGGTTCTTCTCCGCCGGATGGGATCTGTCGGCGGGCGAGGAGTTCGACAGCGACTATGGCGTCGGCGGGTTCGGCGGGTTTCCCGAACTAGCCGAGCGATCGACCCCCGTGATCGCTGCCGTCAACGGGATGGCCGTCGGCGGAGGGTTCGAGATCGCCATGGCGGCCGACCTCGTCGTGGCCGCGGAGCATGCCCAGTTCTGGTTGCCCGAACCGGCCATCGGCATCCTGCCCGATGCCGGCTCCGTGAAGTTGCCACGCCTGCTTCCACCACACGTCGCCCGCGACCTGCTGTTGACCGCACGCCGCATGGACGCCGCCGAGGGTCATCGGTGGGGCCTGATCGCCCGGGTGGTGCCGGCCGACGAGTTGCTGCCGACCGCCCAACAACTCGCCACCGCGGTCGCCGCGTCTGCGCCGCTCAGCATTGCCGCCCTGCTCGACATCGAACGTCGGACGGCCCATCTGTCCACCGACGAGGCGATGACCGCGCTGAAGTCGCTGGCGAGCTACCGACGGGCGATCGATTCGGAGGACGCCGCCGAAGGCCAGGCCGCGTTCGGCGAGCGTCGGGCCCCCGTCTGGAGAGGTCGCTGACCGGCAACCACGGCGCGATGTGACTTACACCGGGTCGGTGGCGAGTGCCGCTGCCCGCCGTTGCCACGGCGCGAGTGCCGCCATCCCGACTGCCAGCACAATGCCTGAACCGGCAGTTGTCCAACGCAGGCCGATCGCATCGGCGATCTGGCCTTGGATGAGGGCGCCGACCGGGAACAGGATGCCGAGCACCAGGAAGTTGACCGCCAGGACCCGCCCCCGCATCTCGTCGGGCGCCGATTGTTGAGCGATGCTGGCGAACGAGGTGAATGCGTATCCGTAGAACAGCCCGACCACCATCAGCATCACCGCAGCAAGCCACAGCTGCGGCGCCAGCCCGTAAGCGACCAGCGCCGGGCACAGCACACCGACGCCGATGAACATCACCGTGGTGACACCGAGTCGCTTGGACACCGAACCGAGCGTGAATGCGGCGGCGACGGCCCCGATGCCCTGCGCCGTCACCAGGACGGAAGTTGCCCGAGCATCGCCCCCGAACACGTTGGTGGCCATCTGCGACACGAACGCGATGAACGGCGAGGCGATGCCGATCGTGAGGACCATCACCACCAGCATTCGCCGCATCACCAGGTGCCCGACCGCGAACCGCATGCCGTCGGCGAGCGCGCCGAAGATCGGGCGGCGATCGCCCTCGCGATGTGGCACCTTGACCAGCGCGACGGCGATGATCACGGCGAAGAAACTGAGCGCGTTGCACCACAGCGCGGCGCCGATGCCGCCGACGGAGATCGCGATGGCTGCCAACGACGGCCCGATGATCCTGCCGAGGTTCCACTGGGCGTTCGACAGACCGACACCGGCAACGAGGTGCTCACGGGCCACGAGATCCGGCAACGTCGACTGGAACGACGGGAAGGTGAAGGCCCCGATGCAGCCGGCGACGAAGCTGAGCGCCGCAATGCCGAGCGGTGTCGCCGTTCCACCACCGACCCACACCGCCAGGATGGCCGCGACGACTGCCGACAACGCGTTACCGATCACCAGGATGCGACGTCTGCTCCATCGGTCGGCCATCGCCGAGCCGATCGGGCCGAGCACGCCGTTGGGTAGGAACCCGGCGGCACCGACGAGTGCCGACCACGACGCCTTCCCAGTGGTATGAGCAACGTAGTAGGTGAGGCCGACCGCTTCCATCCAGGTACCGATGTTCGACAGCAGCGCACCCGACCACATCAATCTGAAGTTGCGTGAGCGGAAGGGAGCGAGAGACGCTGACGTCATGCTTGGCCGACGTTACCGGTAGGATTTCACCGAGCGCGGCGGTCGGACGTGCAAAGGCTTGCCTTTGCCGTCCGTATAGCTACGTCTGGAGATCATGCTCACAGAAATGGCCGACGCCGTCGCCGAAGACGAGCACGTTGCCCCTGTTCGCCGTGCCAACGGAGATTCGCCAATGGGGCGTTCGGGTCCGCCTCGCAGACCGCAGCGCGGTGCGCGCAACGGCGATGCTGATCGAGACCGCCGTGCTCTACGTCGCCTTCGTCGTGCTCGGTGAGTCGATCGGCCAGTGGTGGGGTTGGCTCGTGGCCTGGATCGGGCTCGTCATGTGCATGATGCGGATCGACGCGGTCCACCACGAGGCCATCCACCGCAGCCTCGTCGCTCGCCGCTGGCTCAACGATGCCATCGCCAGCGTGGCCGGCGCGTTCGAAGGCTTCCACGGGCCGACGTACCGCTGCTTCCATCTCGCCCATCACGCCCTCACCAGGCGCGATGACAGTCAGGCCGATCCGGAGGGCTTCTACGACGAGGTGCTGACGCGCCCCCACGCGCTGTGGGCCCGGTGCGTATTGGAGCGCGCCTGGTCATTGTCGTCGGCATTCTGATTGCGGGCGTCACGTTCGCAATTCAACTCCTGGCCGGCGCCGTCAGCACGTTGCTCGGCCGGCCACCGAAGTACGTGGGTGCAGCATCGCTCCAACGCCATGTCCGACGTTGGGGATTCGTCCCCTTCGCGTTGTGGGCGGGCACCGTCGCCCTGGCTGTCGCAACCGGTCATGTGACCGAGCTGTTGCACTGGTGGGTGGTGCCCGCGCTGCTGTTCCTCTGCGGCCCGTACACCTTCTTCGCCCTGCCGGAGCACTACAGCGCTCCGCACAACTATCCGATGGTCAACTCGACCGGGTCCGTGCGTTCCACACCGTTCTACCGATGGCTCACGCTCGACGGCAACCTGCACCTCGCCCATCACGTCTTCCCGTCTGCATCGTGGTGGCGACTCGGCGATGCAGACGCCCAGCTGCGCAGCATCACCTCGCTTCGATACAGCGGATACGTCGCGTTCTATCGAACCTTGTGGAGCGACCTGGCTCCTAGTACAGCGTCTGACAATGCGGAGTCGGCGAGGTGACGAAGAAGGCGTCGGCGCGTCGAAGGACTGCATCGTTGCAGCGATTCGAGCCGCCGCCCTGCCGCCAGCGCCGATGGGCGCACTCCGCCCAGCAGGAGCGCACCCAGCGAGGCGTGATCCGTCACGAGATCCGCTCGGGTTTTCACCCGCCGGCACGCGGCACCCTCCGGCCCGCCTTCGATCACCCACCTCACGCCACCGACCTCGACCACCAGTCGGTCGGTCGTGCTGTAGCTGCCGCGCCGACGAAGCACGCCGCGACGTCACGCACGTTGACCCAAACACCGTCGTTCAGTGCCGTGGTCTCCAACGCCCGCTGGTTGGTCAACAAGTACGGCAATGGATCGTCGATCGGAACCTGACGAGAGGTGATCGGACCTACGAGATCGACGCCTAACAATGTGTGCCACAGCGCGGCGTGCGCGTCGCCGTTCGTAGCAACGAGCTCGATGACGTGCATGTTGTGTGCAGGCCGACCGTCGTTCCACTGCTCCTCGATCCGGTAGACGGCGTAACCATCTCGGTGGGCGAGAAGGAACGCCGGCGCGAAACCGCCTTGTGGCGTTGCCCAGCGGTCGAACACGAAGCGATGCCAAGCGTCGTTGCGATCGACTTCGCCGGACCGGCAGCGGTGGAAACGTGACCAGACGTCGGTGATGTGCACCAGCGCCGCGTCGCCCTCGATGAATCGAACGCTGCCGCGCTTTGGATGGAACTCCGGGCGGAGTTGCACGAGCCGGCGATCGATCGACGTGACGCGCACCTGCGTTGCCACGCCGAATCCATACCGCTCGTAGATGCCTCCTTCGCTGGCAAACAACATGGCCACGGGTTCACCACGACGATCGATGTCGTCGAGCGTCCTGGCCATCAGACGAGTCAGCACGCCCTGACGGCGATGTGTCGCCGCTGTCGACACCCAGGTCAGGCCACCCATCGGCAGTTGACCACCACCTGGCACCGTCACCCGCAGAGAGAACGCGGCGACAATGCCGACGATCTCCTTGCCATCGAGCGCCAATTCGAACCGGGTCACGTCGTGGATCGAGCGTGCCTTGTCGATCAACTCGGGTGGGTACGCAAACCCGAACGCGCGCCCGTCGGCGCGACAGATCGATTGCCAATCACTCTCGACGGCCGTACGGAAGTTGATCGGCATCGGTCGAGTCTGGTCCGTTGAAGGCAGCCTCAGCCAGTAATTTCCTGGCCATGACCACCTACGATCACGAACGGGTCGTTGCCGACCTCCGCGCCCTGGCCGATCACACCGGAGGGCCCGAAGGCAGTCGCAGATTGGCGTGGACACCCGAATGGCTCGAGGCACGAGCGATGCTCCGAGAATCGCTCACCACGCTTCCCGTCGAGGTCGACGAGGACGAGGCCGGAAACCTGTGGGCCGTTCTGCGCGGCGAGCGCCGCGACACGTTGGTGGTGGGCAGCCATCTCGACAGCGTGCCCAAAGGTGGGTGGCTCGACGGGGCGCTGGGCGTGATGGCCGGGTTGGAGTTGCTCCGGGCCATTGCCGCAGAAGGTACGCCTCCGATCACCATCGCCCTGGTCGACTGGGCCGACGAGGAGGGCGCCAGGTTCGGCCGCAGCCTGTTCGGCTCGGCTGCGAGCGTCGGCACGCTCGACATCGACGTCTTACGAGGCCTGACCGACAAGGAGGGCAACAAGCTTCCCGACGTGCTCGCCGCCCATGGCGTCGACATCGACAATCTCGACGGTGCGCGCACCCGAATGGCCGATGTCAAGGCCTACATCGAGGTGCACATCGAGCAGGGTCCCGTGCTCGAGTCGATGGGTCGCGGGATCTGTACCGTCACCGGCACCAAGGGCATCGAACGGGAGCGGTTGATCTTTCGTGGCCAGGCGGCGCACGCCGGCACGATGCCCATGGAGATGCGCCGCGACAGCTTCCGCGCCGCGTCACGCTTCGCCCTCGAGATCGCCGAGATCGCCCGGCGCCACGATGGCGTCACCACGGTCGGTTTCGCCGAATGCTGGCCGGGCGTCGTCACCGCCGTCGCCGGTGAGACCCGCATCACCATGGACATGCGCCATATCGATGCAACTGCCCTGGGCGACATGTTCGCCGAGGCCCTCCACGCCGCGGACCGCGCTGCCGCAGAGGAAGGTTGCACGATCGAGTGGGAGCACATCTTCCGGATACCCCCGATGCCGTTCCACCCGGCCTTGCTCGATGCTGCACGACAGAGCGTGCTCGAGGTGGAGGGCCACGACGTCGAGCTGCCCAGCGGGGCGTTACACGACGCCAGCGAGATGGCCCGGGAGATCCCGACGGTCATGATCTTCTCGTCGTCGACGAACGGACTCAGCCACACCAAGGAGGAGGACACGCCAGTCGAACATCTGCACATGGCCGCCGACGCCTTCCACCGCACCTGCCGCAGGGCGATCGACCTCGTCGCCGCCGGCACCCTCTGACCCCGTGAACCGGTGCGATGAGAGATGAGCCGCCCGGCGACGCAGATCTCTCATCGCCGGAGGTCGACCGGTCGGTGAGATGAGAGATGTGCCGAGCCCAGGGGCTCATCTCTCATCGCCCGGGCTGGGTGGTGGGTGGGTCAGGGGCGGCGTTGATTCAGCAGGGCAGTGACGGCCTTGCCGTCGGCCTTGCCCTGGCTCAGCTTCATGACCGCGCCGACCAGCGCACCCATCGCCTTGCCCTCCCCGGCGCAGAACTTCGCCCAGGCCTCGGCGTTCTCGGCGATCGCCTGGTCGACCAGAGGATCGAGCGCGCCCGTGCCCATCGCCTCGAAGCCTTTCGCGGCAGCAATCGCAGCCGGATCGCCGCCACCACCGGCGATCAACTCGGCGACCACGGCCTTGGCCTGTGTTGCCGTCAGCTTGCCGCTGATCTCCATCGTCGTCAGCGCAGCGAGATCGGCAGCGGGCACCGATGGTGCGTCGGCGAAGGCCTCCTTGACGTGGACCAGGGCGCGGGCGACATCGCCACCGGCAGCTCCGACCGCCAGCACGTAGTCGTCCTGGCCCCTGTCGACGACCACCATCGCGGCCTCGCTGTCGGGTGCGACGCCCGTCGCTTCGGCCAATCGGGCCCGCCGCGCCGCGGGCAACATGGGGATCGCCGCCCGAACATCGGCGATCCACTGCTGCGACGGCGCCAGTGGCACGAGGTCGGGTTCGAGGAAGTAGCGGTAGTCGTCGGCATCTTCCTTGCTGCGCAGCGTGTGCGTGCGCCCATCGCCCTCGTCCCAGTGGCGGGTCTCCTGACGAACGTGATCGCCGCCCTCGAGTAGATCGATCTGGCGGCGGGCCTCGTAGTCGATCGCCCGGCCGATCGACCGCACGCTGTTGACGTTCTTGATCTCGCACCGCGTGCCGAACGGCGTACCCGGCTTGTGCACGCTGACGTTGGCGTCGACTCGCATGCTGCCTTCCTCCATCTTCGCGTCGGAGGCGCCGATTGCCAGGAGGATGGCGCGCAGCTCGGTCACGTACTGGCGGGCCTGGTCCGCGGTGCGGATGTCGGGACGGCTGACGATCTCGACCAGCGGCACCCCGGCCCGGTTGAAGTCGATCAACGAGTAGTCACTGCCGTGTATCGCGGCCGCCCGCACCACCGAAGTGGGTGCTCTTCCCGGTGTCTTCTTCGAGGTGGGCCCGCTCGATGCCGATGCGAGTGCCGTCGGGCAGGGCGAGGAACCCGTCGACGTTCAACGGTTGGTCGTACTGGCTGATCTGGTACGCCTTGGGCATGTCGGGGTAGAAGTAGTTCTTGCGGTGGAACGTGCACGGCTGGACGGTGCAGTTCAGCGCCAGACCGATGCGCATCGCCAGTTCGACAGCCTGCCGGTTGAGCACGGGCAACGCCCCCGGCAGGCCGAGCGTGACCGGATCGATGTTGGTGTTCGGCTCGTCACCGAATCGATTGGGGCTGGCCGAGAACAGCTTGGTCACCGTGGCCAATTCGACGTGCACCTCGAGACCGACCACCAACTGCCAATCGCCGGGGAGGCCGTCGAGCGCGCTCATAGCGCCCGCTCCAGTGCCGCGGCAGCGCGGAACATCTGCGGCTCGCGCAGAGTTCCGGCGAGCACTTGCACACCGACCGGCAGACCGTCAGCACCGGTGCCGAACGGAACGTTCATCCCGGGATGGCCCGTCAGGTTCGCCGGGATGGTGTAGACGTCGCACAGGTACATCGCCAGCGGATTGTCGCCCTTGGCGCCGAACGGAAACGCGACACTCGGCGAGGTCGGAGTCACCAGCACGTCGGCGTGCTGGTAGGCCTTCTCGAAGTCGTCGTGGATCAGTCGTCGGACCTTCAACGCCTTGCCGTAGTAGGCGTCGTAGTAACCGGCGCTGAGCGCGTACGTACCGAGCATGATGCGCCGCTTGACCTCGTCGCCGAAGCCGGCGGCGCGGGTGACCCCGTACATCGCATTGGTGTCGTCCGCATCGACCCGGAGGCCGTAGCGCACACCGTCGTAGCGCGCCAGGTTGCTGCTGGCCTCGGCCGGAGCGATGAGGTAGTAGGCGGTGAGGCCGAACGTGAAGGCCGGGACCTGAACGTCGACGATCGTCGCACCGGCGGCGCGCAGCGCGTCGAATGCCGACTTCGACGCGCTCGACCACGTCGGGGTCGGCGCCCTCGGGCAGATCGGTGATCCGACCGACGCGAAGGCCCTCGACGCCCTGATCCACCACGTCCACGCAGCGACGGGTGGTGCAACGGGATCGACGTCGAGTCCAGCGGATCGTGGCCGCCGATGACATCGAGCATGAGGGCCGCGTCGGCGACGGTGTTGGTGAACGGACCGATCTGATCGAGGCTGCTGGCGAAGGCGATCAGTCCGTAGCGGCTGACGTAGCCGTAGGTCGGCTTGACCCCGACGACGCCGCACAATGCGGCCGGCTGGCGGATCGATCCACCGGTGTCGCTGCCGAAGCCGACTGCAGCGAAGCCGGCGGCAACCGCGGCGGCACTGCCGCCACTGCTTCCGCCAGGCACGCGCGACGTGTCGTGCGGGATTGCGGGTCGGCCCGAACGCCGAGTTCTCGGTGCTCGACCCCATGGCGAACTCGTCGAGGTTGGTCTTGCCGATGACGACGGCACCGGCTGCGCGCGAGCTTGGTGACGACGGTCGCGTCGTACGGCGGCTTCCAACCGGCAAGGATCTTCGACGAGCAGGTGGTCGGCACGCCGCGGGTGCACATGTTGTCCTTCAGCGCGACAGGCAACACCGGCCAGCGGGCCCGGGTCGCCTCCGGCAGCGACGATGGCGTCGACGGCTTCCGCCCTGGCGCGAGCCTGGTCGGCCATCACCAGGTTGAAGGCGTGGATCTCGGGCTCGCGTGCAGCGATGGCGGCAAGGTGTTGCTCGACCACCTCGGCGGCCGTGAGCGAGCCGGAGCGTACGCCGGCGGCGATCTGCGATCGCGCCGACACATCAGGCGTCCAGGCCGATGATCGGCGGAACCCGGAAGCGGCCGTCGCTCTGCCGTCCGGAGCGGCGGCGAGGACTTCGTCACGATCGAGTCCGGCGACGATCACGTCGTCGCGGAACACGTTCTCGAGCGGGTACGGCTGCGTCATCGGCGTCGACGTCGTCGAGTTGCAGCGCGTCGATGTCGGCGAAGTGCTCGAGCATGCCGTCGAGTTGTGCTGTCGTGCGCTCGATCTCGTCGGGCGTGAGGTCGAGCCGGGCCAGCCGGGCGACCTTGGCGACGGCCTCTGCTGAAATGCGGTCGGACACAGCCTTCGATGCTAGGGGCCACGCGTCGCGAACGGCCCGCCGAATTCGCGATCAGCACGCTCATGAGGTGTCACCACGGGACTCGATACTGTATCCGCACATGGTCACCGCCGAGACGCCCACCGACCAGCGGATCGATCCGTACCTGGGCACGGTGGTGCACGTCGTCGGCACGCGGCAGGCCGCCCCAACCTGCCGTCGACCGGATGCCCGTTCTGCGTCGGCGGTCGCGAGGCTCCGGACCCGTACGAGGTCCGTTGGTTCTCCAATCGCTGGCCGGCGATGCAAGGCAAACGATGCGAGGTGGTGCTGTACACACCCCACCACGACGCCACGCTGCGGTCGCTGGGCGTTTCAGGCGTGCGCAAGGTGATCGACCTGTGGGCCGAACGAACGACTGCGCTCGGCAGACGCGACGACGTCGACTTCGTGCTGGTGTTCGAGAACCGCGGGCCGGAGGTCGGTGCGACCATCGCTCATCCGCACGGACAGATCTACGCCTACGACCACGTGCCGCAGCGTCCGGCGTCGCTTCTCGTTGCCGGTTGGAAACCTGAGGCAGACTGCGGCGACCGGTTCGTGGCCGCCTCGGAGAGCGGACGCGATCACGTGGCGGGTTGGACGGCGTGCGTTCCGGCGGCCTCGACGTTCCCGATCGCGCTCACGCTGGCGCCCAACACACAGGTCCCCGACCTGCCGTCGCTCGACGACGCGGGCCGCGATCAGATGGCGGCGCTGCTGGTCGACATCCTCGATCGACTGGACCGCCTGTACGACCAGCCACTGCCCTACATGATGTGGCTGAACCAACGCCCGACCGACGGGCAGGACTGGCCGCAATCGTGGTTCAACCTGGAGATCGTGTCGCCGTGGCGCAGCGCCGGCATCGCCCGATTCATCGCCGCCGCCGAAGTGGCGTGCGGCGAGTTCTTCAATCCAGTAATTCCGGAAGATCTGGCTCGTCGGCTTCGGGCCCTGGCTCGTCCGCCGCGGACTCGACCTCTGCCGAGCTGAGCTCTTCCGGCGCAACTTCTTCCGGCGCGACTTCTTCCGGCGCAACCAGGTCGGGCTCGACGTCATCGCGATGTCGGCTCCAATCGACCACGAGGTAGACGACCGCCAACACGCCGACGATCAGCGCCACCCACTGGTTGAGACGCAGTCCGGCGATGTTGTGCGCAGGGTCGATCCGCAGACCCTCCACCCAGAACCGACCGATGGAGTAGCCGACCACATACATGGCGAACAGTCGACCGGGTCGCAGCTTGTAGCGATCGATCGATCCACAGCAGCACGACCGCACAAGGCGAAGTTCCACAGCGACTCGTACAGGAACGTCGGGTGGAACGTCGTGCCCGGGGCGTAGCCGGCCGGAATCTTGTCGTCGTCGATGCGCAGTGCCCACGGCAGGGTCGGTGGGTCTGCCGAACAGCTCCTGGTTCCACCAGTTGCCCCAATCGACCGATGGCCTGGGCCAGGGGCAGCGCTGGCGCCGCCGCCGACAGCCGACCGCCAGCGGAATGCCGCGGCGTCTTGAACGCCCCAGGCCGCACCGAGGCTCCGAAGAGGATCCCACCGGGGATGCCGAGCCCACCTCGCCAGATCTGCGGGATCCTGCCGAGGTCGTTCTCGAACAACTCCCAGTCCGTGACGACGTGGTACAGCCTGGCGCCGATCACGCCGGCGATCACCGCCCACACCGCGATCGCGCTGGCATCCTCGCGCGTGCCTGCTCCGCTGGCTTCGAGCCGGCGACCGAGCAACCACACCGCGGCGATCACACCGAGGGCGATCATCAGTCCATAGGCGTGGATCGACAACGGGCCGATCGTGAGCGCGCCGCTGGACGGGCTCGGGATGCTGGCGACGTGGCGATCATCACCGGGCGATGACTCGTGCGGCGAACTCGACGGTCGCCTTCGACGATCAGTTCCTTGTCGTAGTCCTGCGTGGCGACGTGGTAGCTGCGCTCCAAGGTGATTCGTTCGACGGACCGCCGTAGTGACTCGGCGAGGAACTCGGCCTGTGCCGGCTCGACCACGTGGTCCTGCGGCGAGTTCATCAACAGCAGCGGCATCCGCATCTGCGGCGTACTCGTGGCTGAGCGGTTCGACGCCGTCGAGCAGCATCGACAGCAACGCGTCGAGCGGAGTGCCGTCGTAGGCGTTCTCCTTGGCGTCGGGGTCGGCGATGTCGCTGCCGATGCCCGGGAGCACAGCCGTGCCGCCGTCGAGCAGTCCACGGAGCATCTCGATGATCTCGCGGTTGCTGCGGTTGTGTCACCGGGTTGATGCACACCAGCCCGGCGATCTCGGGATGATCGGCGCCGAGACGCAGGGTCAGCGCGCCACCCATGCTCAAGCCGACCACGACGACGTCGCGCGACTCGCTCGCGCAAGTCGCTGGTAGGCGGCCTCGGCCTCGCCGGCCCAGTCGGCCCAGCGGGTCGGCAACAGGTCGTCGACGACCGTGCCGTGACCCGGCAGCAACGGCATCTCGATGTGGAAGCCCGTTGTCGGCGAGTGCCGTGGCGACGCCCCGCATCGACGACGGGTTGCCGGTGAAGCCGTGGAGCACGACTGCGCCGTGGTCGTTGTCGCCGACGTGCGACCAGGGTTCGGCACCGGCGAGGATCGGAGAGGTCATGTGTCGATTATGGCAGCAGCGGTTCCCGGTTCAGACGTACGGATCGTTGGATGTCGAGCGGTTCTTCCCACCAGTCACCCGGCACCTCGGTCGTTTCCCACTCCGGAAATGGGTAGATGCAGTTCACCGGGCAGGCCGGCAGGCACTTGTCGCACCCGCTGCACAACTCGGGAATGATGACCACGTCGGGCCCGTGGTTGAAGATGGCCCCGAACTGCGGCGGGCAGGCGCGCAGACAGGCGTCGCAGTTGATGCACTCGAGCATCTCGATCCGCAGCGGGACGTTGCTGCCATCTTCGGATTTCGCGTCCGGGTGGCGATGCGCTCGGTACGGGCCGCCGACATTGGCGCCAGTGTAGGACTAGTCGTCGGTTGGCTGATCGCCCGGCGCGTCGCTCGGTGCTTCACGACGTGCGCGATGACCCCGACGAGGGCGTCGACGATCCGCGGTTCGAACTGGGTGCCGCTACCGGCGACGATGTGACGCACGGCATCGGTCGATGACCAGGCGTGCTTGTAGCGATGCGCCGTGACGAGGGCGTCGTAGACATCGGCGACGGCGACGAGTCGACCGCTCAGTGGAATTGCGTCCCGCGCCAGACCGGCGGGATAGCCACTGCCGTCCCATCGCTCGTGATGCGACAGCGCGACCTCGGCGGCCAGCTGGATCAGCGTCGACCTGCTGCCCGGCAAAGACGGTGGCACCGACGGTGGTGTGCGTCTTCATGATCGTCGAACTCCGCGTCGGTCAGCGGACCTGGCTTCTGCAGGATCGCGTCGGGCACGCCGACTTTGCCGACGTCGTGCAACCGGCCCGCCAAGCGGAGCTCCTCGGCCCAACCCCGGTCCTCGCCCAGCTGGATCGCCGAGTTCGGCCGCCAGTTCGCCGACCCGCGAGGAGTGCTCGCCGGAATCCGGGTCGCGGTACTCGGAGATCACCGCCAGCCGTTCGAACGCCTCGTAGTGCTGCTCCTCGAGATCCTGCGTCCGCGCCGTGACCAGCTCCTCCAGCTCGGTCGTGCGGACCCGCAGCAGCTCTGCCTGGTCGCGCGCAGCCAGCGTGTCGTGCGAGATCTGCAGCGTCTTGATCCGCAGGTCGGTGTCGCGATTGAAGATCTGTCTCGTGGATGCGGCTGCAGGCCTCACGGTGCAACAACGCCTCCTCGAATCGACCGAGCGACTTGAAGACCTCGGCGAGCAGCCCGTGAGCGACGAGCTCGATGTCGGAGAACTCGTTCTGCTGGGCGACTTCGACTGCTGCTTCGAGCGCCGCGATCGCATCGGCCGTGTCCCCAGTGGCGATGCAGACGCGGCCTCGGGCGAGTCTGCACGGCGACGAGCGCCATCGGCGAGGTGCGTGTGAGCTGGTGCCAATCCGGTTCAGCGACTCGTCCGCCTCATCGAGGCAGGCGTTGGCTCTGCGGCAGCATCTGCAGCTCGGCGTAGGCCTCGGCGAGGTTGGCCAGGATCTCGGCGACATGCTCGGGAAGGTGCTCGCGAGCGATCTCCAGGGCCGCCTCACCCAGGCTGACGGCGAGCAGGTTCTCCTTGCGCTCGGCACGGACCTTGGCCATGTTGGCCAGCGTGATCGCATCGAATCCGCGCCGCGGGCTCTTGCGGTTGGCCTCGAGCGCTGCCTCGTAGGTGACGATCGCCCTGTCGGTGTCGCGCAGGCTGTGATGGACGGCGGCAATCGTGTTGAGCAGGTTGCCGAGATCGCCGAGCTCCGAGCATCGACCCGGTAGATCTCCAACGCCTGCAGCAGATTCTCGAGCGCCTGCGAGATAGTTGCCCGCCTGGTGGTGGACGATGCCGATCAGGTTCAGCGCCCACACCTCGACGACAGGCGCTGCGCAGCGGCGCGCCAGGTCTCTCGCCTCGAGAGCCAGACCGAACGCCTCGTCGAGCTGACCGAGCTGGTAGGTCACGCTGGCCAGGCGATACAACGCCTCCGCTTCACCCTGCTGGTCGCCGTTCGAGCGCGCCAGAACACGTGCCTGCTGCACCAGTGACACGGGACTTGATCAGGTCGTCGACCTCGACACTGCGCGCCTCGTCGAGAAGGTCTCGGACGGACTTGCCGCTCCGGCCCCTTCCCTCAGAGATATCGCAGACATCGCCAACGATCGACCAACCCTTCGGTCCTCCTCGGACCACGCGAATAGACTGCGAACGCCACGTCGGCGCCACACGTGGACTATCGGCAGAATGTGACCAAAGCTTGACTGATACACACAGTGAGCTGTGACCACTCCGCAGTGTACGTACGGCCGCGTCGATCCTGCGCCGTATCGTTGGATGCAGATGCGGGGCGAACAACGGTGACCAGCACTCGGCGCCGGGTTGACAGCTCCGCGGTGTCGGCCTTCTTGCCGGTCATTGCCGTCATCCCGCTGTGGCTCCTGGCGCTCGCTGTCGTGTGGTTGCCACTACGCGTGGTCTGGCACATCTCGTTCGTGACCTTCGCGTGTGCGGCTACCTCGCCGCTGTGCTGCTGCTGTTCCTCCGCCCGGTGCAGGTGGCGATCCTCGCGCCGCTGCTCGGCGCCCGCCGGCCCACACGACACGAACGAGCGACGCTCGACATCGCCTGGAGATCCGTCCTCCAGGCCAACCGGCTTGCCGGTCGCGGCGGTTCGTGCATCGCCGTGCTGCCGATCGACGAGTTGAACGCCTTCGCCTGCGGAGGCCACCTGGTCGTCGTCACGTCCTACGCGATCGACACGCTGCCCCGCGACGAGTTGAGCGGCGTGCTGGCGCACGAGCTCAGCCATCACCTCGGATCGCACACCGTCGCACTGACGATCGGCCATTGGTTGAGCCTGCCGGTCTTCGCCCTGGCCCGTATCGGGTTCTTCCTGCAGAACGTGGCGACCGCAGCGACACGCACCTTCGCCCGGCGCTCGTCGTCGCTGACAGCGCTCGGCCAATTCGCGGCGCGATCCTCATGGCGATCTCGTGGATCTTCCTCAGCGGCCTGCTGCTGAGCAACTCCATCGCCAACGTCGTCGGACGCAACGCCGAACTGCAAGCCGATCGTCGCGCCGTCACGCATGGGGTTCGGCAGGCCGTTGGCGAGCGCCCTGCGGCGGGTGATCGGCGAGCGCCGCGGTGAGCGGCCGACGACGTGCGCGCGAACGGCTGGCAGCTACCCACCCGCCGGCGCGAACCCGTGTCGCCCAGATCGAGGCCCTGCTGCGGCGATCGCGAGCGCTGCGCAGCTAGCTTCCACGTGTGACCGCAGCGCTGCAGACACGAGCGCTCACCCGCCGCTTCGGCGACACGGTGGCGGTCGACGGCATCGACCTGCGACGTCGACGCCGGCGAGATCTACGGCTTCCTCGGCCCCAACGGTGCCGGGAAGAGCACGACGGTGCGCATGCTCACGACGCTGCTGCTGCCGTCGGCGGGAACGGCCACGGTTGCCGGCTTCGATGTGCGCCACGAGGCCGACATGGTGCGACTGCGAATCGGTGTCGCCTTGCAAGACGCGGCGCTCGATCCCGAAGCAGACCGGGCCGCGAGCTCCTCGACCTGCAGGGCCGGCTCTACGGGCTCAGCGCCGCCGAGCGCACGCCAACGGATCGCGTGACCTGCTCGTGCTCGTCGACATCGGCGATGCGATCGATCGCCGCATCGGCACCTACTCCGGCGGGATGAAGCGACGTCTCGACCTCGCCGCGGCGCTCGTGCACGAGCCCGAGGTGCTGTTCCTCGACGAGCCGACGACCGGTCTCGATCCGTCGAGTCGCGCCGCCGTCTGGGACGAGGTCCGTCGGCTCAACGAACGAACGCGGCACGACGATCTTCCTCACGACGCAGTACCTCGAGGAGGCCGATGCTCTGGCCGACCGAGTCGGGATCATCGCCAGAGGGCAGGATCGTCGCCGAGGGCACGCCGGCAGATCTCAAGCGTTCCATCGGATCCGACGTGATCATCGCCAAGGGCCAACCCGGCGAGACCGAGCGGATCACGCAGGCACTCGCCGTCGGTCGACGGATCTCGGACGAGGTCGAGTCCGCCGGCGACGAGGTCGTCATCTCCGTCAGTCAACGGCGCCAAGGCGATCAGCCCCGTGGCAGTGGCGCTGGCCGAACGCGGCATCGTCGGTGGAGGGGCTCACGCTGCGGACGCCGACGCTCGACGATGTCTTCTTCCACGTCACGGGCGAACGGATGGGCGACGACGCGCCATGAGCGAGCGACCCGATCGACTCAACGGGTGTCGCCCGCGAAGCGCCGGCTTCCTCGAGGATCTCCACAGCGTCTCGCTGCGGGCGATCCGTCTGACGTGGCGCGATCCCGAGGCGTTCCTCCCGGCACTCGTCATCCCCGTGTTCTTCTTCGTCGTCAACGTCGGTGCGCTGCAGAAGTTCGTCGAGGGCAGCTTTCCCG
The DNA here is from genome assembly GCA_963773085.1 of Ilumatobacteraceae bacterium. GTDB lineage: Bacteria > Actinomycetota > Acidimicrobiia > Acidimicrobiales > Ilumatobacteraceae > JAENVT01. The sequence continues at coordinate 298,342 of CAVYZS010000014.1, forward strand.
CCGGGCTTCGACTACAAGGCGTTCCAGCTTCCCGTCGCCGTCGTGTTCGCCGTCACCGGGGTCAGCCGCGCCACCTCGCTGGTGCTCGACATCCAGGACGGCTACTTCGATCGACTGCTGCTGACACCGGTCAGTCGCGGCACGTTGCTGCTCGGCCTGATGACCGCCGATGTCGTGCTGATCATCGCGCTCGCCACCCCGGTCGCCGTGCTCGGGCTGATCATCGGCATCCACCCGGCGACGGGGCTGCTCGGCATCGTCGCCTTCGTGCTGATGGCCGGCTTGTGGGGTCTCGCGTTCACCGGCTTTCCGTATTCGATCGCTCTCCGCACCGGCAACCCGACGGCAGTCAACAACGCCTTCTTGCTGTTCTTCCCCTTCGCCTTCCTGACGACGGCATACCTGCCGCAGGAGAGCATGACCGGTTGGCTGGCCACGGCGACGAAGTTCAATCCGACGACCTACCTCTTGGAAGGAATGCGCGCCCTGCTGCAGGAGGGCTGGAAGTGGCGACCGATCGGGGGCGCCCTGCTGGCGACCGTCGGTGTCGGGGCTGTCTCGTTCAGCCTCGCCTTCGCCGCGCTTCGCGGCCGGGTCAAGCGGAACTGATCTTCGTTTCTGCCGCTTAGCGAGCTTTGTCGCTCTCAACAGGCTGGACATGTTCGGAGCGACAAGTTCAAGTTCGGCGACTGTCTTGCGGCGAACGAACTCGGTTGCTGCTAGGAGCGGGTGCCGATCGGGGCGGTCACCGCGTCGAGAACGGCGATGAGGTCGTCGGGGGCGATCTCGATGTCGAGGCCTCGACGGCCGCCGCTGACGAAGATCGAGTCGAAGAGCACGCACGTCTCGTCGATCACCACCGGCAGCGGCCGCTTCTGACCGAACGGGCTGATCCCGCCGACGACGTACCCGGTGAGCCGTTGGGCAGTCTCGGGCAGGCACATCTCGGCCCGCTTGCCGTGCACCGCGGCAGCGAGTTCCTTCAGGGAGAGTTGCCCGCTGACGGGCACGATGGCGACGACGTGGGTGTGGTCGTCGACGGTCGCGATCAGCGTCTTGAACACGCGCTCGAGCTCGACTCCCAACGCCACCGCTGCGGCCTGGCCGAAGTGTCGCTCAGCTGGGTCGGCGTCGAACTCGTGTAGCCGATACGGCACACCGGCAGCGTCGAGCGCCACGATCGCCGGGGTTCCACCTCGTGCCATCACAAGCGTGACGTCTCAGGTCGCTGTGGCGCCGTTGAACTCCTCGACGAGCGGCGCGAAGGAGTCCATCGTGGCCAGCGCCGCATCCCTGTCGAGCGCGGGCAGCATCAGCGATGGCGCAGCGTCGCACCGACGTCGCGCAGTCGACCGAGGTTGGCGGCATCGGGCTTTGCGGCGTAGATCCCGAGGCTGCAGCGTTGCCGGATCGCGGCCGGCGGTTTCGGCCATGTTCTGCAGCTTGAGCCAGGCGTCGTCGATCGGCCAGCGCCCTGCGATCGGCATCCACACGTCGCCGTATTCGATGATGTGGCGAAAGTGCAGATCGGTCGGCGAGGCTCCGATGAAGATCGGCGGGTGCGGGAACTGCAACGGCTTCGGCCAGGCCCACGACGGCTCGAAGTCGACGTACTTGCCGTGGAACTCGGCTTCGTCGTGCGTCCACAGCGCCTTGCAAGCCAGTACCTTCTCGCGGACCACCGCCCGCCGATGAGCGATGTCGACGCCGTGCGCTTCCATCTCCTCGTGGTTCCAGCCGTACCCGATGCCGAACAGGAAGCGCCCACCCGAGATCACGTCGAGTGAGGCGACCTCCTTGGCCAACCACAACGGATCCCGCTGGGCCACGAGCGTGATCCCGGTGCCGATACGCAGCGTCGTCGTGACGACGGCTGCGGCCGTGAGGGCGACGAACTGATCGTGAGTGCGCCAGTACTCCTCGGGCAGCGGTGGTGCGCCGTCGATGCCGCCCCACGGGGTGCGGCGGCTCGACGGGGATGTGTGAGTGCTCGGGGAACCACAGCGAATCGAATCCCGCGATCTCGGCCTCGCGAGCCAACTCGACCGGCTGGATACCGAGATCGGTGGGGAACATCAGTAGTCCGATGCGCATCGGCCCAGGGTACGCGAACGTCGTCAGCCGAGGCGAACGGCGACACCGGTCAACGATGCGTCTGCCGGCGGGTGGCGTTCGAAGACCATCGGGTCGTGACCGGGAACGATCACGCCGCCGGGTCCGGCGAGCGACGCGCAACCGGTCGTAGCCGGCGATCATCGCCGGCACGTCGAACACGATCGGAGAACGGCCGCGTCGCCTCCATGTTCTCGTAGTAGTGACTGGCGTCGGACGCCAGGACCAGCCACCCTGCCGCGGTGCTCGACTCGCACTGCCTGCAGGCCATCGGTGTGACCACCGATGTGATGCACCGAGACGCCCGGAGCGAGCTCGGCGTCGCCATCGTGGAAACACACCCGCTTGGCATGCACGGCCATCACCATCTCGGCCACGTGACGTGCCGTGAACGGATGGCTGTATTCGCTCTCGATCATGTTGCGACCGGTGGCGAACGCCATCTCGCGGTCCTGCAGATGGAACTGGGCGTTCGGGAACTGGTCGAAGCCTCCGACGTGGTCGTAGTGCAGGTGGGTGAGCACCACCGTGGGCGCCGATTGCGGCATCGACGCCGATCATGCTCAAACCCTCGGCGGCCGTGCGCAGAAGCCTGCGGTTGCGATGCTGCGCGTCGAACGAGTTGAAGCCGGTGTCGACGATGATCGTGCCGTCGCGGCCGACGATCGCCCACACGAAGTAGTCCATCGCCATCGGGACATCGTGCGGATCGCCACCGAGGAAGTGCTCTGGCCGGCGTGCGTCGCGCTCCGCGTACTTGACCGCGAACACTTCGTACGTCTCCGGTTCAGTCACCGTCGTAGGGTACCGAACATGGATGATTCACTGTTTCAAACCGGCATCGACGCCCGCTCGCGGGTGCTCGGACCGGAGTTCGTCACCAAGGCCTTTGCCACTGCGGACAGCTTCAACCGCGACATGCAGGAGATGGTCACCGAGTACTGTTGGGGTGGCGTTTGGGGTCGCAGCGCGCTCAGCGATCAGCAGCGCAGCCTCAACAACCTGTGCATCCTCGCCTCGTTGAATCGCGCCCACGAGTTCAAACTGCACTTCCGAGGTGCGCTGCGCAACGGCTGCACGCTCGATGAGTTGCGTGACACATTGATCCAGGTGATGGTCTACGCCGGCGTGCCCGCAGGCGTCGAAGCGTTCCGCTTGGCTCGTGAAGTGCTCGACGCCGAAGGTGTGTCACCACCGCCGACCGACCGAGCGATGCCCGACATCGCCGACAGCCCCGCGGCTCCGGCCCAGCCAGCATCGGCAACCTCCGGCCAATGACAGTCGGCTTCATCGGTCTCGGCAAGATGGGCGGCCCGATGGCCGCCAACGTTGCCGCCGCGACGCCTGGCCTGGTGTGCTTCGACGTGGCCGGCACCGAGACGCGCATGCCGTCCGGCGCCGTTGCAGCCACCTCGATCTCGGATCTCGCACGCCGGTGCGTGACGGTGTTGGTCAGCGTTCCCGATGGCGCGGCAACACTGGCCGTGGCTCGCCAGATGGTCGCCACCGACAACAGCGTCGTCGAGACAGTTGTCGATCTGTCGACGATCGGGCCGAAGGCGGCTACCGAGTCGTCACGGTTGCTCGACCAGGCCGGCATCACCTATTGCGATGGCCCCGTCTCCGGTGGGGCCGCCGGGGCCCGAGCGGCGACGATCTCGTTGATGTTCGCCGGCCCGTCCGAGGTGCTCGACGCTCAACGGGCATTGCTGGAATCGTTCACCGGAAACGTCTTTCACGTCGGCGACAGCGCCGGTCAGGGGCAGGCGATGAAGCTGGCCAACAACTTCCTGTCCGCCACGGCTCTGGCGGCGACATCGGAAGCGTTGGCGTTCGGCGTTGCCCACGGACTCGACATGGCGACCATGATCGACGTGCTGAATGTCTCCACCGGACGTAACTCGGCGACAACCGACAAGTTCCCCAACCGCATCCTCACCGGCAGCTACGACGCCGGATTCTCCACGGCACACATGACCAAAGATGTCGCGTTGTTCGTCGACGGGACCGGCGAGGTCAACACGGCGAATGCCGTTGCCGCGGCCGTCGCCGACACATGGCGCGGCTGCGATGTCGGTCTACCCGGCAGCGACTTCACGGAGATCTGGCGATACGTCTACGAGCGTTGACGGTCCACGGAGAGAACCGCCCTCAGTCGAGTTGCTCGTGCAGGAAGCTGACTACCTGCGGCCAGACCACTGCCGCCACCTCCTCGTCGAGCGTGCCGAGGGCGTTGTGCGGTGCCATGAACGCGTGACCCGTACCGGCGTGGACGGTGAGCGTGACGTCCTTGCCCAGGCCCTGCAGCTTCGCCTCCAGCGCAGCCGCACCCGCGGGTGAGAAGAAGTCGTCGTGCTCGGCCATGTGGCCACGGACCGTCGCCGTCATCGACGACCAGTCGGGTTCCATGTCGCCCTGCGGAAAGCCGTAGAACGGCACCACGGCGACCACCTTGTCGGGGCGACCGGCGGCGATCAGGAACGACAACATTCCACCCATGCAGAACCCGACGACGCCGATGCCTCGCCCAGTGACCCCGTCGAGTGCGGAGAGATAGTCGATCGCCCCACTCATGTCGCGTGCTGCGCGATCCGGCGGCATCGACTGCATCAACTGCCCGGCCTTGTCCATCTCGTCGTGCTGGGCGAGTTCCCCGTGGTACAGGTCGGGGGCGAGTGCCACGAAGCCGGCAGCAGCGAGACGAGACGCCATCTCCTTGATCCCCGAGTCGAGCCCCCACCACTCCTGGATCACCAGCACCCCTGGGCCGGAACCACCCTCCGGCTTGACCAGGTAGCCGGACGCATCGGAACCATTGCTGGGAAAGGAAATCGTTTCAGCCATGGCCGAACGGTAGTCGTCGTGCGAATTCGACCGCGACGCCGCGGCGCCATGACGAGCCCATAAGTAGCCTGGCCAACCGTGACCGACCCTGCCGACACGAATCCGAACTGGTGGCGGTCGTGCGTCACGTACCAGATCTACATCCGCTCGTTCGCCGACGCCGACGGCGACGGGATCGGTGATGTCAACGGCATCCGCTCCCGCCTTTCATACCTCACCGCGCTCGGTGTCGATGCCCTGTGGATCAACCCGTGGTACCCATCCCCGCAAGCTGACGGCGGGTACGACGTGTCCGACTACCGCGACATCGAGCCGACGTTCGGCTCGCTCGCCGATGGTCGGGCCTTGATCACCGAAGCTCATGCTGTCGGGCTGCGGGTCCTGCTCGACATCGTGCCCAACCACACCTCGGACGAGCACCCATGGTTCCAGGCCGCGCTCGACGCCGGGCCCGGCTCACCCGAGCGGGCCCGTTACCACTTCCGACCGGGGCGGGGCGTCAACGGCGAACTGCCGCCCAACGACTGGCGATCCGACTTCGGTGGCTCTGCCTGGACGCGCATCGATCGGCCGGATGGCGAGTGGTATCTGCATCTGTTCGACAGCAAACAGCCCGACGTCAATTGGGAGAACCCAGAGGTCCGCACCGAGTTCCTCGACGTCTTGAAGTTCTGGTTCGACGCCGGCGCCGACGGATTCCGCATCGATGTCGCCCATGCCCTCTTGAAGGCCGACGGACTGCCCGATCTGGGTGAGGAGTTCCCGCCAACACCGGGCGCGCCCCCGCCGCCCGGCCATCCGCACTGGGATCAATCGGGAGTGCCCGACATCTATCGCGCAGTGGCGGGAGGTCTGGCCGACTCGTACGACCCACCACGGGTCTTCGTCGCCGAGGCGTGGGTGTCGTCGGTGGGCCGGCTCGCCGACTACCTGCTCCCTGGGCAGCTGCACACCGCGTTCGACTTCCACACGACTCGTTGCCGGTGGGACGCGGCACAACTCCGTGAAGCGATCGGCACGTCACTCGCCGCGCACCAGGTCGTCGGCGCCCCCGTCACGTGGGTGTTGAGCAACCACGACATCGACCGCCATGTCACTCGCTACGGGCGGGGCGAGACCGCCCACCCGCTGCACGGCCGCCCTGAGGATCCTGTCGATCTCGTCCTGGGCACACGGCGAGCGCGTGCCGCGATCCTGCTCGAACTCGCCCTACCCGGTTCGGTCTACCTCTACCAGGGCGAGGAGCTCGGCTTGCCCGAGGTCGACGACATTCCCGAGGACCAGCTGGCCGACCCGACGTGGGAGCGATCCGGGCGCACTCGACGCGGCCGCGACGGTTGCCGTGTGCCGTTGCCGTGGAACCGATCGGGGCCGTCGCTGGGTTTCGGCACCAGCACGCCATGGCTGCCGCAACCCGGTGACTGGGCGGCGCTGTCGGTCGAGGCCGAGGAGGAAGACCGCGCTTCGATGCTGTGGCTGTACCGCGACGCACTGCGTACCCGACGCGGGCTCGTCGAGTTGCAGGCGACCAGCACACCTGGCTCGATCTCAGCGACGACGTGATCGCCTTCACACGCGGCGAGAGGTTTGCCTGCATCGTCAACTTCGGTGCTCAACCGATCGCCTTGCCGCCAGGTGACGTGATGTTGTCCAGCGTGCCGCTGGACGGAGGCCTGCCCACCGATGCGGCGGCGTGGGTACGCGTGGCGTGACGCTCAGCCGTGCAGGTCGCGGACCACGTCGAGCCACAGTTGAGTCGTGAGTCGCAACGACTCGACGTCGATGCGTTCGTCGTTGCCGTGGAACCGCCGACCGAACTCCGCCGGCTCGACCTCAGGACTGAACAGGCCGGTGCCGTAGGCGACCGCGCCCATGTTGCGGTAGATGCGGGCGTCGGTGAAGCCGACGACGAGTTGCGGCGTCGGGCGGGCCGTCGGGAAGGGCTTGGCGATAGCTCGCTCGAGGCTGCTCCACAGCGGGTTGTCGACCCTACTGATCGATGCCGGGTCGTCCATGATCACCTCGACATCGACCTTGTCGTAGAGATCGCCGAGAGCCGCCTCGAGATGAGCGGTGACGTCGTCGTGCCCCTCGCCCGGCAGCGTGCGCACATCGACGCCGAGCTCGACGGTGTCGGGGATCACGTTGGTCTTCATCCGCGTCGGACCGCCGGCGATGGTGTTGCACGAGAACGTGGTGTGGGTGCACGAGTGCAGGAACACCGCTGGCCCGGGGTGGGGCAGCGAGTCGAGGAAGTCGTCGATCTTGCTCTCGTCGAGCAGGTTGCGCTTGGTCTCGTCGTCGACTCCGAGCGAGTCGACGGTCGAGGTCCACAGCTCGTGGAACCGAGGGGACGGACGGTAGTCGCCGATACGTTGGATAACCGCAGCGGCGGTCATCAGCGCATTGTCGGCCTTGTACGGGGTCGAGCCATGGCCCGGTGTGCCGCGCACCCGCAGCCTCCGCCAGGCCACGCCCTTCTCGCCGACGTTGATCGAGATGTACGGCTGCTCGCGGGCCCGGTGTGAAGTCCGCCCTCCTCCGTCAGCACGTAGTCGGCGCGGATCGCATCGGGTTCGTGGTCGGCCATCCACTGCATTCCATGGGCACTGCCTGATTCCTCGTCAGCGACGGCGAAGTAGATCAGGTCGCCGCGTGGCCGAAAGCCGCTGTTGGCGAGGTGTCGGAAGGCAACGGCCATCGATGCCGTGAGGTTGAGCATGTCGACCGCTCCCCTGCCCCACACCTCACCATCGATCAACTCGCCGCCGAACGGATCGCGTGACCAGCCACTCTCGTTGACCGGCACGACATCGGTGTGGCCCATCAGGCACAAGCTCGGCGCGGCCGGATCGCTGCCCTCGATGCGCGCCACCAGCGAGCCGCGACCGGGCGTGGGCTCGAAGTGTTGGAAGTCGAGCCCCGTGGAGCCGAGGAACGACTGCAGCAAGTCGGCGTTACGCGTTTCGTAGCCCGATTCTGCTGTTCCATCGTTCACACAACGGTTACGGATCATCTGCTGCAGAAGTTCAACGGTCTCGGCGGTCAACGCATCGGTCATGAGTGCTGCTCCCTCTCTCGTATGCGGCGAAGACCTTCTTCGGCACCACCATCCGCCAGGCTTCGACGACGATCTCGGTCATCTCGGACCGGTCGATCTCTGCGAGTCGGACCACCGCCCAGTTGTAGCGCATGTCGGCGGTCTTCGGCAGCATGAACTTGTGCGGCTCGGCGGCGACCAGCGCCTCGCGTTCCTCCTTCGGGAAGGCGAAACCCATCATCGTGTCGTCGCGGCTGAAGGCGAGGTACACGATCCGTCCGACACGGAACTTGACCCGATCGCGAACGACGGCCTCGTAGGACCGCTCGAGCGTGGACGCCAGGGCACGAACATCGTCGATGGTCACGCCCGTCGTCTCCCCGGCCATTTCCCCGAGCGTAGGCCCATGGAAGAATCTGGCTGACACGTGTCGAAATCGAACACCGCCGTTCGTCGGTGCGGTACGTACAGCGAAAGGAACACGATCATGCCCAGGTACGCAGCACTCATCTACGGCGCGGAGTCGACCAGCGAACCGGACCCCGAGCTGTGGGGCACCATCATGGCCGAGTACATGCACTTCGGCGAGGCCGGCGGCGCTGCCGGCGTCATCAAGGGTGGCGAGGCGCTCCAGCCGACCAACACGGCGACAACCATTCAGGTCACCGGTGGCACCAAGGGCGGTGACGTGATCGCCACCGACGGTCCGTTCGCCGAGACCAAGGAGGCGCTCGGCGGCTTCTACCTGCTCGACTGCAAAGACCTCGACGAAGCGCTCAGCTGGGCGGCGCAGATCCCCGGCGCATGGCATGGCCGGGTCGAGGTGCGCCCGGTCATCGATTTCGGCGAGATGAGCTGATCGATCCGCTCGACGAGATCATCCGCATCGAGGGTGGCCAGGTGCTGGCCACCCTCATCCGCCTGACGGGAGACATCGATCGCGCCGAGGACGCTCTCCACGACGCGGTAGTCGTGGCGGCCGACGTGTGGCGGCGCGACGGTTTTCCCGACAAGCCCGGCGCCTGGCTGACAACAGTGGCCCGCAACAAGGCGCTCGATCGCCTTCGCCGCGAATCCCAGCGGGCGCCGAAGGAGGCTGAGGCGTTCCGGTTGTTGACCGAGGGCTCGGCGGACGGCGACGACGGCGACAACCGCGATGATCGATTGCGGCTGTTGTTCACCTGCTGCCACCCGGCGCTCTCGCCAGAATCACAGGTCGCGCTCGGCGCTTCGCACGATCTGTGGCCTGAGCACCGTCGACATCGCTCGCGTCTTCCTGGTTCCTGAGCCGACGATCGGCCAACGCATCAGCCGCGCCAAAGCGAAGATCACCAAGGCACACATTCCGTATCGGGTGCCCGAGGCGCACGAACTGCCCGATCGCCTGCGCCCCGTACTGGCCACGGTGTACGCCGTCTTCACCGCAGGTCACCACGCTCCGGTCGGCGAGCTCGGTGAACGTGTCGACCTTGCCGACGAGGCGATCCGGCTTGCCCGAGTGCTGGTCGAGCTGATGCCCGACGAGGCCGAGTGCATCGGTCTACTGGCGCTGACACTCGCAACCAATGCGCGCCGCGCGGCGCGCACCGATGCCGACGGCGAGATCGTGCTGCTCGCCGATCAGGACCGTTCATCGTGGGACGTCGCTGCCATCGCCGAAGCCGCCGCTCTGGTCGAGTCGGTGCTGCGACGCGGACGCCCGGGCGCCTACCAGATCCAGGCGGCGATCGCCTGCCTGCATGACGTGGCACCGACCTACGCCGACACCGATTGGCCACAGATCGCCGAGCTCTATCTCCTGCTGGAGAACCGCTGGCCGACACCCGTCGTGCGAGTCAACCGGGCCGTCGCGGTGGCCGAGGTCGAGGGCCCCGACGCCGGTCTGGGGCTGCTCGATCAACTCGTCGGCGGCTCCACCGAACGATGGCATCTCTATTGGTCGACCCGGGCCGACTTCCATCGGCGGATGGGTCAGCAGTCTGCCGCGGCCGACTCGTATCGCCATGCCCTGGAATGTCCGTGCAACGACAGTGATCGCCGCTTCCTGCTGCGCCGCCTGGCGTCGGTCGACGAGGTGCGCTCGTGATGCACCCGAGACGGCGCTCAAGTAGGTCGGTTCTGGGCCGATGATTGGGCATGGAGAAGACACAGACTGCCCCGCGGAACGGAGTGGCGAGTGTTGCGCGACACGATGCGATGGCACCGCCGGCGGTCTGACGACGGGTCGTTCGCGTCCGCCGCGGATCGCCTTCGTTCTGTCGGGCGGAGGGTCGCTCGGGGCGATGCAGTCGGGCCAGTTACTGGCGGTGCTGCAGGCAGGAATCACCCCTGATCTGGTGATCGGTGTGTCCGCCGGAGCGCTGAACGGTGCAGCGATCGCTCACGAGCCGACCACTGACGGCGCCGAACAGTTGACGGCCATCTGGAAGAGGTTGCGGCGCGACGACGTGTTTCGCGGATCACGGCACGAACGTGCCTGGCACGTGGTGCGTCGACATTCGCACCTCTACCGATCCGACGGGCTGGTCGATCTCGTCGATCGCTTCCTACCGCTCGACGATCTGAGCCAACTGTCGACGATGTTCGAGGCGGGGACGGTCAACATCGACGATGCCCGGTTCGAGTTCCACTCCACCGGGGATCCGCGCGCTGTGCTCGTTGCTTCGGCATCCCTGCCAGGGGTGTTCCAGCCGGTGATGATCGACGGCAGCAGGCACGTCGACGGAGGCATTGCCATCAACCTCCCCATCCAGCGCGCCAGCGATCTCGGCGCAACCCTGATCCTGGCCTTCGATTGCCGTGCCGGAACGAGACATCACCTTCCGGTCGATCTGTCGGCGCTCGGCGTACTGACCTCGTCGATCGCCGTGGCTCGCGAGATCCTCACGCCATCGCACGACCACCCGAACGTCGTTCGCCTTCCGGCACCCGACACGCACGGCGTCGACGTGTTCGATTTCAGCCATGGTGAGCGGCTGGCGACCGAGGGACACGATCTGGTCGCCAGCTTCCTGGACGGTCATCCGCTGCTGGGCATGCTCTCCAGCCGCTCTGCTGCCTGAGGTCGACCGGGCGCAACCGCGGGAGCAACTCCGCGGGGCCGCTGGCATACTCCCGGGGTGGCGACCGACCGAAACGGCTCACGCTCGATCTTGGCGACGATCGTTGGTTACATACTCGTTGCCGTCATCGTGCTGGTCCTGTTCAACTCCATCGTCGGCACGATCCTGTGGTTGTTCCGCGCCCTGGTCATCGTCGCGGTCATCCTGGGTCTGTTGACGATCTACCTCAGGTTGAAGTCCCCCGACTGACGAAGGTCGGCGGCTGAGCGGCGCGATACGGTGCACCGCCTATGGTCCTGCCCGACGTCGAAGCTCCCACGATCGAAGCCATTCGCGCCAACCGCGAGCGGCTGGGAGATCTCGTGGTCACGACTCCCATCCGCCTTCTCGTCGACCACGCAGTCGCCGGTGCGGTCGGCGTGAGCACTCAGGTGTGGCTGAAAGAAGAGTTGTTCCAACGCACTGGCAGCTTCAAGCCACGCGGCGCGTTGTCGGTGATGCTCGACCTCGACCCAATGGCCCTCGGGCGCGGCGTCACCGGAGTGTCTGCTGGGAACCATGCCATTTCGCTGGGGTACTCGGCCCGTGAGCTGGGCACCACAGCCACGGTCGTGATGCCGCAGAACGCGAACCCCTTCCGGGTGCAGGTCTGTCGTGAGTTCGGTGCAACAGTCGAGCTCGTCGACAACATCCACGATGCGTTCGACCGGGTCAGGGAGATCGAGGCGAGCGAGGGTCGCACTTTCGTCCATCCCTACGAAGGCCCCAAGACAGCGCTCGGAACGGCATCGGTCGGTATGGAATTCATCGATCAGGTCACTGCCAGCGGAGCGTCCCTCGACGCTGTGATCGTCGCCGCAGGCGGAGGCGGGCTGACCGCCGGCGTCGCCTGCGCCGTGAAGCAGATGAGCCCGAGCACCGCCGTCTACGTGGTCGAGCCCGAGGGGGCCGACAGCCTCAGTCGCAGTTTCAAAGCCGGGTCACCGCAATCGATCGACGCCGTGCGCACCATCGCCGACTCGCTCGGCGCACCACGATGCGAGCCGTATTCCTTCGTGTTGAACCGCATGTTCGTCGACGAGGTCGTACTGGTCGACGACGATCAGATCCGCGAGGCGATGCGCTTGCTCCTCCGCGCCGCAAAACTCGCTGTCGAACCGGCCGGAGCCGCAGCGCTCGCCGCCTTGATGCACCCATTGCGTACCCGGCTCGACGGCAAGACCGTCGGTGTGGTGGTCTGCGGCGCAAACATCGATCCGGAGACGTTCTCCAGGCACATCTCCTAGCGCCCGGCCAGTTCGGCTCGAGCACGATTCGTCACCGTCTCGAGCACGCGGCAGCCGCGACCAGGTCATCGACCGGGAGCCCTACTGGGACTCAGGCCAGGCCGAGCAGCTCGATCGAGGCCTCGCGCATGCGGTACTTCTGGATCTTCCCGGTGACCGTCATCGGGAACTCGTCGGTGACGTGCACGTAGCGCGGGATCTTGAAATGGGCGATCCGACCGGAACAGAAGGCGGCGAGGTCATCACGGGTGAGCGTGGCTCCATCTCGCAGACGGACCCAGGCAACGAGCTCCTCGCCGTAGTTCTCGTCGGGAACACCAACCACCTGGACGTCGACGATGTCGGGATGGCCGTACAGGAACTCCTCGACCTCGCGCGGGTAGATGTTCTCGCCGCCGCGAATGATCATGTCCTTGATCCGTCCGACGATGCTCACGTATCCGTCGGCGTCCATGATGGCGAGGTCACCGCTGTGCATCCAGCCGTCGGTGTCGATCGCGTCGGCGGTCATCTCCGGTTCATTCCAGTACCCGAGCATCACCGAGTAGCCCTTCGTGCACAGTTCGCCGGCCTCGTTCAGCCCGAGGGTCTCGCCCGTGACCGGATCGACGATCTTCACCTGCACATGCGGCAGCACTCGTCCAACCGTGCCGACGCGCTTGTCGAGGGGGTCGTCGGGCGACGTCTGCGTGGAAACGGGCGACGTCTCGGTCATGCCGTAGCCGATGGTGACTTCGTTCATGTGCATCTCATCGACGCACTGCTTCATCACCTCGATCGGGCAGGGAGATCCGGCCATCATCCCGGTTCGCAGCGGCGACAGGTCGAAATCGTGGAACCGAGGGTGGGCCAGCATGGCGATGAACATGGTCGGCACACCGAGCACACTGGTGCAGCGTTCGGCCTCGAGTGTCTGCAGCGTGGCGAGGGCGTCGAACGAAGGCGCCGGCAGCACCGTCGTCGTGGCGTGGGTGAGGTTTGCCAGATTGCCGATCACCATTCCGAAGCAGTGGTAGAAGGGCACGGGGATGCAGACCCGATCGACCTTGCTGTACCGGAACCCCTCACCCAGGAAGTAGCCGTTGTTGAGCAGGTTTCGGTGACTCAGCGTCGCCCCCTTCGGAAACCCCGTCGTGCCGCTGGTGTACTGGATGTTGATGGGATCGTGGTTGTCCAGCGAGGCGCAACGAGTCGCCAACTCCTCGGGCCGCACGGCATCGCCGGCCTCCAACAAGCCATCCCAGTCGGGGGTGTCCAAGAACACGACGTGCTCCAGATCGGGCAACGACGGACGCACGTCGGCAACCATGGCGGCGTAGTCGCTGGACTTGAAACCGGTCGCCGATACCAGGGCTCGGCAGCCCGATTGGGCCAGGGCGAAGCGCAGCTCGTCGGTCTGGTAGGCCGGGTTGATGTTGACCAGGATCACGCCGGCCTTCGCTGCGGCGAATTGCACGTACACCCACTCGGCGTTGTTGGGGCTCCACATCCCCAGGCGGTCCCCTGTTTGGAGACCCAGGCTGAGCATGCCTTTGGCGACCCGATCGACCTGCCCGGCGAGTTCGCCGTAGGTGAGCCGAATGCCTTGGAACGGCACGACGAGTGCTTCGCGGTCGGCGTGAGCAGCGACCGTGAGATCGAATGCCGAACCGATAGTCGTTTCCAACAACGGCGTACCTGTGTCGCCGATCGCATGCGCAGTGCTCGTCATGACTCCCCCTCATCGGCGATGTTCATTGACCGACCGGGACTGTACATCGAGCCGCTCGACCGCAGAATCGCCCCGTTCGGCGGAGGCTACAATCCGGCCAGGGGGTACGTGCCATGTCAGATCACGACGACGCTGTTACAACGCTGGCCGCCGAACTCGACGCGGTCGAAGGGTTCGTCCGGAGTCTGTCTCCGGATGACTGGAATCGGCCGACGCTGTTGGAACCTTTCGACGCGGCTGCCGCGCCATGGACCGTGAAGGAGTTGATCGCCCACATCGACATTTCGATTGGGTTGACGCTGGGCTTCCTGGATTCGATCCAGGAAGGTCAGCCAGGTCGTGATCGGGTCAGCTTCTTCATCGCCGACCGCAGCCAAGTCGCGCCCGTCGTGTACGACTATGCCAAGGGGCTGGCCGGGCAGCACTCTCCCGAGTCGCTCAGCGACAAACTCGGTGAGACGTTCCGTGCCACAGTGGAAGGTGCCCGAGGCCATGCTGCCAACACCGTGGGGTCGGGATACTTCGCTCTGATGCGACTCGACGAATGGATCCCTTCGCGAACCGTCGAAGCTGTGGTACACGGAATCGACCTCACCGATGCCGTCGGTGCTTCGGCAATCTCCACAACCAACGGTGTGGCCACCACGACTGCCATCCTCGACGAACTTCTCGCACGACGAACGGTGGCTGGTCGACCAGGCGACCTGACCGACGACGTGAGCTTCATCCGTGCGGCGTCCGGTCGGAACGCGCATCCCGACCCACGACTGCCGCTCGTGGTCTGAACCATCGGCGACCGACCGACGAGCGCAGCATCGTGACTGTGACGGAACACGAAGCATCGAACCGCGAGCACCTGGAGATGGCGACGACGTTGCTCCAACGTGCCCGGCTGACCGACGACGAATCGGGCTTGTGGGAAGCCGCCGACGTCCAGTGGTGGTGGCGTCGTGACCAGCACGATGATCCCGCCAACGCCCGGTTCTGGATCGACGGAGACGGAATTCCGGTCGGGATGGTCAGCTTCACCGACTTTGGCGACAGTTGGGGCTGCGACGTCGTCGCTCTTCCGAACGGCGAGCAACTTCCGCGCAGTGCGTTGTGGCTGCACGCGCTCGAGCGGATGGGCCGCCTTTCGGCGAGACCGATCGAGATAGTGGTGCGCGACGACGACTTGCTGACCGCTGCGCTTCTCGTCGATGCCGGATTCACTCGTGGCGACGATTCAGTGATGACGTGCTGGATGGCGGCGAGCGACCGCCGACCGATTGCCCCGATTGCCCCGATTGCGGATGGATATCGACTGTTCTCGACGGCGGAGCGCCCGCTTGATCCGCATCACATGGTCGGACGCAACGGCGCTCACGTCGCCGAGCGACTTCGGGAATGCTCGCTTTACGAACCCGAGCTCGACCTCTACGTCGTGGCCGACGACGACGAAATCGCCGCGTATGGCATGTTCTGGGCCGATCACGTCACCCGCGTCGGTCTCGTCGAGCCGATGCGCACCGAGGATCGGCATCAGAACAAAGGCCTAGCACGACATCTCCTCAGCACCGGTCTCGATCTCCTCGCTCGGCACCGCTGCGAGAGATTGAAGGTCAGCTACTTCGAGGAGAACGAGCCTGCTCGCCTACTGTACGTCGGCGCCGGTTTCGAACCGCGATCGCGGAGCGGCACCTATCGCCGCCCGGCAGCCGACGGCAATTGACCCATCCGAGCGTTTCGGGGCACCTCGGGTGGGACGGAGACACTCCGATGCGAGCCCGCGGGCCCCAAACCCTCCGACGGCGGCGCGACAACCCGATGCGTCCGACGTGGCAGACTCGTGCCGACGTGGTCGCCAGCTCCCTCCTCCGCATCGATGGCCTCACCAAGCGATACCCGGGGGTGACGGCACTCGACGATCTGACGATCGACCTGCCGCGCGGCCTGGTCGGCCTGGTCGGTGCCAACGGCGCAGGCAAGACAACCATGTTCCGGCTCCTGCTCGGCATCTCCAAGCCGACCGAAGGCCGCATCGAGGTCTGCGGCATCGATGTGGCCGCTGATCCGATCGGTGTTCGGGCTCGACTGGGCTACATGCCCGAGCACGACTGTCTGCCGCTCGATCAGACCGCTGCCGATGTGGTGTCGACGTTCGGCGAGTTGAGCGGGCTGCCGGCCCGCGTGGCCCGGCAGCGGGCCTCCGACATCCTCGACCTCGTCGGGCTCGACGAAGCTCGGTTCCGGCCGATCAGCGGGTTCTCCACAGGAATGCGGCAGCGCACCAAGCTCGCCCAGGCTCTGGTCGGTGATCCCGAACTGGTGCTGCTCGACGAACCGACTGCCGGCCTGGATCCGCTCGGGCGGGAGGAGATGCTGGCGCTCGTGGCTCGCCTCGGCTCGTTCGGCATCTCGGTCCTGATGGCCACGCACCTGCTCGACGACGTGCAGCAGGTGTGTGACCACGTCGTGATGATCGACGCCGGACGGCTCGTCGTCTCAGGTGGCACCGACGCACTCCTCGAACGCACCGGTTTCGTCACGATTGATGTCGGCCCACGCGGTGATGACCTGGTGGCCAGGCTGTCCACGATCGGCATCGAGGCCGTGAGCGCCGACGGCCTGGTCGAGGTGACGGTCGACAGCGATCACCAGATGGACACGCTACGAGATGTCATCGCTGAGCTCGAGCTCCCGCTGTATCGCCTGACGACCCGGCTGACATCGCTCGACGAGGTCTTCCTCCGACTCGCCGGCGGCACCGAATGAACGTGGTCGCCAAATGAACGTAGTCGGAGGTGATCGGGGTGCTGTCTACGACCGCGGGTATCGCCCGTACGACGGGCCACGAGGCCGCCGCGGTGCGGCAACAATGGCTCTGTACAAGGCTTCGATGCGTCGGGCACTCGGGATCCGGCGATCGTGGCGACAGAAGTTCGCTCCGTTCGTCCTCCTTGCAGTGGTCACGATCCCTGCTGTCGTCAACGTCGGGATCGGTTACGTGACCCGCGATCAACTCGACAACAAACTCGAGATCATCACCTATCGCGACTACGTGGGTGTGTCATCGGCACTGCTGTTGTTCGTCGCACTGGTCGCACCCGACGTGATGTGCCCCGACCGTCGACAACGCGTCCTGCCGCTGATGTTCGCCCGACCGCTCACAGGGATCGACTACGTCGTGGCCAAGGTTGGTGCGATCACCACGATCCTGTTCGCCTTCTCGTTCTTCCCGCAGGTCGTGCTGTTCATCGGGAACATGCTCGTCAGCGACAGTGCGTTCGACTACCTGAAGGGACACCTCGACGTCTTGTGGAAAGTCCCGGTCACGGTGGCCGTGCTTGCGTTGTACTACGCCGTCATCGGCGTCGCCATCGCCTCGCTCACCGAGCGCCGGATCGTGGCCGGAGCCGCTGTGATCGGCCTCCTCCTGATCACGTCGATCTCGTCGGGCATCATCGTCGGCGACGTGCAACCGGGCATGGGCTCACTGGGTGCGCTGATCAACGTGCTGTCGCTGCCGCTGTACCTGCGCGACCTCGTCTTCCTCGGCAACATCGATCCCGACTCCCCGTTGACGGGGGTCGCCAACGGCGGGTTGCTCGCCGTGGTGACGTATCTGGCAATCCTCTTCGTCGGCCTCGGCGTGCTGGTGCAGCGCTATCGCTGGGTGGAGCGCTGATGTCACCCTTTGATCCCCCGACGCTCAATCCTGGCACCCAGGCATTCGGCGACCCTGCGTTCGCCCATGACGCGACGGTCGAGATCGACAACGTGTCGGTGTGGTTCGGCCCGAAGGTGGCCCTGTCAGAGCTCAGCTGCTCGTTCGGCCCAGGGGTGACCGGCCTGCTCGGACCGAACGGAGCGGGCAAGACAACCCTGATGCGGGCGATCACCGGGCTCGTCGGGGTCAACCAGGGCACGGTGAGGATCGAGGGTCGCGACCCGCGTCGAGATCGCCGGGTACACGCCCGGATGGCGCTGGTTCCCGAGGACGAGGCGGTTCCGGCCGGGCTGACGGCCCGGCAACTGGTCCGCTACGTTGCCGATCTCTACCGCATCACCGATCGCGATGCGCCCGACAACGCCCTGAGTACGGTGGCAATGCTCGACGTCGCCGATCGTCGCGTCGACGGGTTCAGCAAAGGAATGCGCCAACGCACCAAGATCGCTGCCGCACTCGTGACGGATCCGCAGGTGTTGGTGCTCGACGAACCGTTGAACGGCGCTGATCCGGTGCAACGGCTGCATCTCATCGCACTGTTCAAACAACTCGGCGCCGACGGTCGCACGGTGATCGTCAGTTCGCACGTGCTCAACGAGGTCGAACGGATGGCCGAGCGGGTGATCGTCCTCATGCACGGCCGCCTGGCCGCTGCAGGTGGACGCCACGCGATCCGCGACGCCATGGACGATCGGCCGCGGCACGTGTTGGTGCGCTCGGACGATGCTCGTCGTCTGGCGGCTGCGTTGTTCGTTCTCGAGTCGGTCGCCGGAGTCACGTTCGACACGTCACGCGATGGTCTCGTGATCCAGACCGTGCAGGCTCGCGAATTGGCGATCGCCCTGCCGCGTCTGGCGCGCGATTCCTCGATTCGACTCTTCGAGGTTCGCGCCCTCGACGACTCACTCGAAAGCCTGTTCCGGGAGCTCGTCCGATGACGCAGCCGGTGCAGGTCACGACGCGGCGCCCGCGGTCGCGATCACGTTTCGTCGCGATCCTGGTGTACACCCTGCAGTCCTGCCTTCCGCCGAAGCGCTGGGTCGCGTTGCTGTTGCCGTGCGCCGGTGCGCTCCTGTTCGGCCTGCTCGCCCACGCCATCAACACATCCGCAGAGCGAGCATTCGCCAATGTTGCGGCCGAAGGCATATTCGCCCTGGTCATGCCGATCGCCGCACTCGTGATCGGCGATGCGGTGCTCGGCGCAGAACTGCGCGCCGGCACGTTCCATTTCACCTGGCTCTCACCGGCTACGACCTGGCAGATCGTGCTGGGGCGGTGGCTGGGGGGCTCACTGGTCGCCCTCGTCACCATCGCCCCCGCCAGCGCGCTCGCTGCGGTCGTGGCCGGCGCCCCGAGCAGCGCGGGTCCCGCGTTCGTCGCCGCCGCCATCGGCAGCATCTCGTACGTGGCCATCTTCATCGCCATCGGCTGCATCACCCGGCGTACTGCCGTATGGTCCCTGGCGGTCGTGTTCCTGATCGAGCGTCTGCTTGGCGCGGCACTCACGGGAATCGCCCAACTCTCGCCGACGTGGGAATCGCGGGCGATCTTCGTCGGCTACCTCGACGACCCCCCGAACCGCCTGATACGCGCCGGAATTCCGCAGGGTGGTGACGCGGTCGTACGGCTCCTGATCGTGACCGCAGTCGCCCTCGTCATTGCCAACTGGCGTATGGCCCACATGCGAATGTCAGGCGCTGCCGACTGAATCCCTAAGGTGCATCAAATGGTGCGCCACCCGATCTTTCAATACGCCTACTTCGTCGAGGATCTCCCGGCTGGCGCGGCGCAGTGGGCACGCACGGTCGACGCCGGGCCATTCTTCGTCGCCGCCCACCATCGCGGCGACACCTTCAGCTACCGAGGCACAGCGGTCGAAGCCGATGTCTCATATGCCTTCGGCTATGCCGGTGAGTGCCAGATCCAACTGATCCAGCAGCACGATGATCTCCCGTCGATCTACCGCGACATGTATGCGAGTGGCCAGTTCGGTTTCCACCACGTGGCCGTGCTCGTCAGCGACTACCGCAGTGAACGACAGCGCATGTTGGATCGGGGCTTCGAGCTGGCCTGCGAACTGCACGCCAATGACATCGACGCGTGCTACTTCGACACCCGCGCGGCGACCGGTTGCTTCACCGAGCTGCACCTGCGCACCGACCGCATCGTCAGCACGTTCGCCCGTTGGAAGCAGGCTCACGACGAGTGGGACGGCACCGGCGACACGCTCCGCTCTCACACCAGCGGCACCTGACGACCGGCTGGCCTCACTTCGGCGTTCTGTTAGCGTGACTCCAACGCTCAATGGGGGTCAACGTGAACGAGATCATCGTCGGGGTCGACGGCAGCGCGACCGCTCGAATCGCGGCGGTGCAGGCTGCGGAACTGGCCAACAACCTCAACCAGCCGCTCCACATCGTCACGTCGATGACACGCAACACGAGTCAAGAAGTACACGGCGGCGGGTCGGAGACATGGCACTTCGACTCCGTCGGCATCGCCGAGGAGTCGCTGAAAGCACTCGTCGGTGAGCTGAAGACAAAGGTGCCCGTCACGTACGCCGTCGTCATGAGCGACCCGGCCAACGCACTGTGCGACGAGGCAAGCCGCCTCGACGCGTCGATGATCGTGGTCGGCAACAAGCGCGTCCAGGGCGCAGCTCGCGTCCTCGGCTCGATCGCCGGCGATGTCGCCAAGCGTGCCCCGTGCAACGTGTTCATCGTGCACACCCACAAATGAACTCGTAACCTCGCCCAGGTTGCATGCCTATAGCATGCCTGTAGCATGCTAGACTGCAGCCGTGAGCAACCTCCAGGTGAAGAACCTCGCGCCCGACGTTCACGAGCAACTCCGGCAACGTGCGGCCGGCGAGGGCACGACCATCAGCGACTACGTGCTCGAACTGATCCGCCGCGATCTTCGGCGACCGTCGCGTCGCGTCTGGCTTGACACCGTCTCGCAGCTGCAACGCCGCGACTTCAGCCGCGACCAGATCACGGGTGCCGTCGAGGCCAACCGGAAGCACGGGTGAAGATCGTCGATGCGTCGGCCATGATCGACGTGCTCACGGGTAGTTCACGAGGCGACCAGTTGGTGTCAATCCTCGACGACGACCTGTTCGCGCCCGACCTGCTGATCCCCGAGGTACTCGGATTCTTCCGGCGAATGGTGTCGCAAAAGCGCCTGCCGGCGGCGGATGCCGAGCGATTGGCGCAGGTCTTCCAGTCGGCGCCGGTCGAGTACGTGCCGGCATGGCCTCATACCGCTCGCCTCTGGGAACTGCGTCACGTCCTGTCTCCATACGACGCCTGTTACGTCGCCGTCGCCGAGGATCTCGGTGCCCCGCTGGTGACCACTGACCTGCGCCTTGCCCGGGCAGCAACCGGCGTCGTGCCCGTGATCGTCGTCTGATCTACACGGCCGGGGGTTACAGACATCACAGGAAGTACAACCGGCTGAGCGAAACCGATTCGGCCGGCTCGGAGTACACGGTGTTGCCGTCGAACGAAACCCTCCCGGTCTTCGCATCGACGTCGACCTGACCGAGACGGTTGTTGTGGATCAGGTCGGCAGGGCCGATGTTGCGTGTGCCCTTCACCGCGACCCGGCGCCGACGGGTGGTCATGTGATCGTCACCGGCGTCGACGGCCGCCTGGCTGACGAACGCCACCGAGAGGTCGGCAGCAGTGTCGCCGAAGGACCCGAACTGCGGGCCGAGAACGAGCGGCTCGCTCGAGTCCGTCGCGGCATTGGGATCGCCGGTCACGCCGTATGCAGGGAACCCGCTCTTCATCACCAGTTGTGGCTTGGCCCCGAAGTGGTCCGGGCGCCACAGCACGATGTCGGCCAACTTGCCGACATCGAGCGAGCCGATCTCGTGGTTCAAGCCGTGGGCGATGGCCGGGTTGATCGTGAGCTTGGCCACGTACTGACGCACGCGGTCGTTGTCGTGGCTCGTCGGACCGTGGCCGAGGCCACGCTCGATCTCTTGCCGCTTCATCTGTGCGGCGAGCTGAAAAGTGCGGCGCACGGTCTCGCCGGCACGCCCCATCCCCTGCGCATCACTGGAGGTGATGCCGATGACGCCCATGTCGTGCAACACGCCCTCGGCACCCATGGTGCCACCGCGGATGCGATCGGCCACGAGGTGATGGTCGCTCGGCGAATGGTGGTTGAGTCCGTGCGCGGCGAAGATCATCTCGTAGTGCTCGTCGAGTGCATCACGCCCGAAAGGCAACGTCGGGTTGGTGCTCGAACCGATCACATTGGGTACACCGGCGAGTTTCAAGACGTTGGGCACGTGGCCGCCGCCGCAACCCTCGATGTGGAAGGCGTGGATGGTGCGACCGCCCAGCACACTCAACGTGTCTTCTACCGACAGGCACTCGTTGAGGCCGTCGGTGTGCAACGCGACCTGCACGTCGTACTGCTCGGCCACATCGAGTGCCGTGTCGAGCGCCCGTGTGTGCGCGCCCATGTCTTCATGCACCTTGAACCCGCACACCCCGCCCTCCTCCAGCGCCTCGACGAGCGGCGACGCGCTCGACGATGAACCGCGACCGAGGAAGCCGATGTTGACCGGCCATTGGTCGAAGCTGTTGAAGGCGTGTCGAAGCGCCCACGGTGAACTGACGCCCACGCCCCAGACCGGGCCGAACTCCTGGCCGATGATCGTGGTGACACCCGAGGCCAGTGAGGCCTCCATGATGCGCGGCGAGAGCAGGTGCACGTGGGTGTCGATCGCTCCGGCTGTGGCGATCAACCCCTCGCCGGAGACGATGGCGGTCCCGGTGCCGACCACGACATCGACGCCGTCCATCATGTCGGGGTTGCCTGCCCGACCCACGCCGCAGATCCGCCCGTCGCGAATGCCGATCGAAGCCTTGCCGATGCGACGTGTTGCATCGATGACCACGACGTTGGAGATCACGACATCACACGTCTCCTTCACAGCGGCCGCCTTGAGCATCAAACCATCGCGTGCCGTCTTCGCGAATCCGGCCAGGAACTCGTTTCCCCGCTCCTGCCCGTCGTATTCGATCTCGATGACCAGCCCGGTGTCGCCGAGCCGGACTCGGTCGCCGACCGTGGGCCCGTGGATGGCGGCGTAGTCGTCGGGCAGGATCTCGTCGGGATGCAGGTGGTCGTGGGGTACCTCGCCACCATCGTGGCTGTGCTGGAACTGACCGTGGGTGTGCCGATCCTCGCTCATCCGTGCGCTCCGAGGTAACCCTGCGCGGATGCGCGTGCCAGCGCGGCCTCTCGAGCGCCGGGCGCGTCGAGGGGTCCATCGACCAGACCGGCGAAGCCAATGGCAACCCTGGCCCCGCCGATGGGCACGAGCGGCGTATCGGTCGCGACGTTCGGCTCGAACCGCAGCGCAGAGCCCGCCGGAATCGCCAGGCGCATTCCGTACGCCGCGGCGCGATCGAACGACAGCCGGGGGTTGACCTCGAAGAAGTGGAAATGAGAGGTGATGCTGACCGGCACGTCGGAGGTGTTGGTGGCCACGATGTACACGAGACCTTCCGGGGTCGTCTGCTGGCGGGAGGCGGCGATGACCGCCCCGGGCGCCTCGGGACCAAGGCTGCCGCCATCGCCGAAGGGGTTGCGCACGACCACCATCCGCGTGCCGTCGTCGAACACGGCTTCGACCTTGACCTCACGAACGATGTCGGGCACCCCGGGCAACACGTCGTCGACGGTCGAGCACGCGCCCGCCTGCGGACGCGGACTCCATCAGACGAGCTCCGTCGCGAGCGGCTTCGCACACGGTGTCGGCGATCGAGCGCGATCGCCTCGGGCACGTTGAGGCGTAGCCCGCGAGCCCGCCGGGTACGCGCCAATTCCGCTGCGGTGAAGATCAGCAACCGATCGCGATCGGTCGGGGTGAGGCGCATGGCTTCACGTTATTCGGTGTCACTCGATCTGTTAGCTTGCCGCCGAGATGGCGATGAGACCGCGTACGTTCGCGCCGCTCCGCAGGGTCGGCGCTCGGGAACAACGAGCTCGTTCAGTTCACGATCGCCTACTTCCTGGCGATCATGGCCGAATCTTCGTTCTACGTCGCTGCCCTCGTCTACGCCTACGACAAGGGCGGATCGCGTGTCACAGGACTGGCCTCGGTGGTCCTCCTCGTCCCGACAGCGATCGCCGCCCCAGCCGCCGGCGCGACGACCCAACGGCGACCGGACCAAGTGCGCCGGTGGGCATTTGCCGTGCAGGCAGTGACACTGGGATCGGCGTCGATCGCCGCGTTCGCCGACGCACCTGTCGTGGTCGTGGTCGGCTGTTGCGCCATCGCGGCCTTCGCATTCACCTTTCTCAGGCCTGTCTGCGGCGTCCTGCTGCCGGCCATCGTTCGCTCGGCACGTGAATTGACCGTGGCGAACGTGTGGGTCGAGCGCGTGTGAGAGCGCCAGCTTGCTCGGCGGTGCCGCACTGGCGACCATGTTGCTCGCGCTGCAGGGCGCTCCGCTTGTCTTGGCCGGAGGCGCACTGCTCACCTTGGTGAGCACCCTTACAGCTGTCCTGCATGGCCGCATCGAGTCGCCCTCCGCGGTTGAACCGGACGCCGCAGATACTCTCGGGGCCGCCCGACTCATGTTCCACAGCCTCAAGGTGCTCCGGGAGCGGCCAGGTACCGGCGGCGTGCTCGCCATTGCCGGCGGGCAGTACCTGCTCGTCGGCGCACTCGACCTGATCGTGGTCGTACTGGCTATCGACGCGCTCGGTCTCGGTGACGCCGGACCGGGGCTGTTGGCAACATGCGTCGGCGTCGGCGCGCTCATCAGCGCCGTCGCCTCGACGATGCTCGTACGACGCGATCGCCTCGCGCCACTGCTGATCGGCGCGCTCGCCTGTGTCGCGATCGCGTCGCTCACGCTGGGGATTGTGCCCACGCTGGCGGCAGCGCTGGTGCTGCTGCCGGTCGTCGGATTCAGCGGATCCCTACTGAACCTGACGAGCCGAATGCTCCTGCAGCGAGCAACGCCACCAGACGCGCTCGGCAGCATCTTCGGGGCAATCGAACTGCTCGCCGGCATCGGGATGGTCGCCGGTTCGCTCCTCACACAACTGCTGATCGCGGCGCGTGGTGTCGGGACAGCGTTGATCGGTATCGGAGTGTTCTTCGCGCTCCTGCTGGTGCTCACCTGGCGATCGCTACGCGTAGCCGACGACAGCGCCGACATTCCCGTCGTGGCGATCAGCTTGCTGCGCAGACTCCCCGCATTCGCGCCACTCCCACCTCTCGCACTCGAGGCCGTAGCACGGACCGCGACAGAGATCTCCGTCGATGCCGGCCAGATCGTGATGACCGAGGGCGAGGAAGGCGATCGCTTCTACGCGGTGGCAGACGGATCGTTCGACATTGTCACTGATGGCAGGCACGTCAGCACTGCAGAGCGAGGTGGGTGCTTCGGTGAGGTCGCCCTCCTTGCGAATGTGGCGCGGACTGCGACCATCACGGCGAATCGACCGGGTTCGCTGCTGGCCATCGACCGCGTGCCGTTTCTGATCGCCGTGACCGGGTCCGACTCCTCTCGCCAAGCGGCGTGGGGTGTCATCCGAACCATGGGTCTCGATCTCGTCGTCGACGAATGAGCGTTCGCCCGCCGGTGACATGGTTGCCTACGCTCCACGGATGACCGCCGCGCAGCCAACGCTCCAGATCGACAACGAACGGGTCCGGGTGACCGAATGGCGGTTCGCGCCCGGCGCCCAAACAGGGTGGCATGTTCACGAGATGGACTACCTCGTCGTGCCGCTGTACGACGGAACACTCCGCATCGACACCGGCAGCAGCATCACGGATGCGGAGCTCCGTCACGGTGTCTCGTATGCCCGCTCCGCCGGTGTCGCACACAACGTGATCAACAACAACTCCTTCGAGTTCGCCTTCGTCGAAGTCGAGCTGAAGGACGGTCCCTGATGCCACACAGTTGACACACACCGAGTCCCGTGAACGAGCGTGGCACCCTGATCGGTCCTGGTTGCGTCGCATCGACGCGTTCGTCGTGCTCGCGGTTGCCGTCACGGCCATCCCGATCATCGTCGCGGTTGCCAGGGCGATCAACAACAGTGGATCCCGCTGGGTGACCAGGCGCTGCTCGAGATCCGAGCTCACGACGTACTCACCGCCCACCATCCACTTCTCGGCACGGCGTCTTCGGCGGCATTGAACAACTCGGACGTGGTGCCGCTGAACCATCCGGGACCCCTGATGTTCGATGTACTGGCGCTACCGGTCCGGGTCTTCGGCGATGCCGGGCCTGCCCTCGGGGTCGGCGCGGTCAATGTGGCTGCGGCGGCGATCGGCACGTCGTGTCGCGGCGCGGCGCTCGGGACGGGCCGGTGTCACCCTTGCCGCCCTTGCGTTTTTTCGCCAACGTGCCCCGCCACATCAGCCTCCAGAGTCAGAGGGAGTTGGATCAGCTGCGACCGGCGGCCATCGAGTTGATCGATCAGGCCGGCGACAACATCGACGTGCCGGCCATCATGTTCCGCTCTCCGCCGAACTACGACGTGTACGGCGTGCCGGTGCTGGCGCGGTTGCAGCGCCACGGGGTCGACTTCCTCGTCGACGACCCGGTCCTGGTGCGTCAGTTCGGCGAACGCCGTCGCTACCTGGGCCAGGATGTCGCCGAACTGTGTGTCCTCACCGCGATGGATGCCATCGACGCAGCGGACGACCCGAACCTCGTTGCGTTCGTATCGCGACGGTGATGATCGAGGTCGAGGCCTGGTTGGGCGACGGACGCGTCACGCTCTCCGAGAAGGGAAGGGAGGCCGTTGCGGTCGGATTGAGTGAGCCGTGGCTCGGGCAACTCGATGATCCAGAACTCGACGCGACGACGCTCAGCCGCTCGAACGCGCTGGCGACCGCGGTCCAGGCAGGGCTTCTCGATGCCGACCCGGCAATCCTGGCCGCCCTCGACCGGTTCTCGGTGCTGCGTCAGTCGATCGAGACATCGACCGTTGCGGTGCTGCTGATTCAGCCGGCAAACCGGTAGGGCGGCAGCCCGGCGACGCCGACGTCGAGCTGCAGGACTGCGCCGGCCAGTGGCTCGCGGATGAGCTGTTCAGCCGACAAACGGTGACGAGCAGTCGTGATGTAGAGGGTACGAAGGTCGGCACAACCGAACGCGGGACACGTGGGGTTGGTCAGCGGCAGCTCGATCTCCCGGTCCAGCACTCCGTTGGGCAGGTACCTGCGAATCCGGCCACCTCCGAACAGGCATACCCACACGCCGCCCTCGGCATCGACGACGAGTCCGTCCGGCAGTCCATCGACTGGCTCGATGCCGGCGAACACCCGCTGGTCACCGAGCCGACCAGTGGCGACGTCGTAGTCGAACTCGGCGATTCGCTGAGTCATGCTGTCGATGTAGTACATCGTGCTTCCGTCAAGGCTCCAGCCGATCCCGTTCGAGATCGTCCGCTCGGGCAGTACCAGCGTCAGCTGGCTCCCGGGATCGAGGCGATAGAGCCCAGCCTGCCCAGGTTTCCTGTGGATCGTTCCTGCCCACAGCCGGCCACGCGGGTCGGCCCGGCAGTCGTTGAAACGAACACCCGGTTCGTCCTCGACCTCGGCGAGCCACGTCCATGCTCCGGTGTCGTCGACCTTCCACAGTTCACACTCGACGGCGACCAGCAGCGCCCCGTCCTCGCACAACACCACGGCACCGACGTCCCCGGGGGTGGCGAACGACGTCGCCTCGCCTGTCGACGGGTTCCAGCGGTGCACCAGGCGTCCGGAGATGTCGACGCGCACCAGCTCGCCGCGACGCTCGTCCCAAACCGGCCCTTCGCCCAGGTAGTCGGGCCCCAGCACCGCAACACTCGCCGAGATGGAGGGCTTGTCGACCATCGAAGCATTGTGATCTGATCTGCCCTGCGGCTCAAGTTGAGGCGAGAAGTACGACGGCAGGCCAGGCACCGATTGTTCGGATACACCGAATCATCCGTACCTGCCTGACCGCTGTGCAACTCGCGCGGGACCTTCCGCCCTTGCCGTTGATCCCGCTGCGTCGTCGAATGGTGGGTAATCCGGAGAAGGAGGTGTCCACGTGACGCGTAACCAGGTACCGCTGTCGCCGGTGATCATCGGGGGCGGTGTGATGGGGTGCTCGATCGCGTTCCACATGGCGCGAGCCGGCCACCACCCGCTCGTCGTCGACAAGGGACCGGCGGCAGGAGCAGGCTCGACCAGTGCCTCGTCGGCGCTCATCCGGTTCAACTATTCGGCGCTCGACGCAGTCAAGCTGGCGTGGGAGTCCGCGCAGCTGTGGCAACGGTGGCCCGACTTCCTCGGTGTCGCCGACGAATTGGGCCACGCCCGCCTGATCCGTACAGGCATGCTCGTGCTGGATTCACCGGCGACCACACTCGCCCGGGTTCAATGCCATTTCGACGAGATAGGGATCCCCTACGAGTCTCTCGACGCCGCCGCGCTCCACACCCGATTTGCGGCGCTCGATCTCGGTCGGTTCCTTCCGCCACGTCCCGTCGACGATCCAGCCTTCTGGAACGATGCGACGGGCCCGGAGATCACGGCATACCTCACGCCCGACGCCGGGTTCATCGACGATCCGACACTTGCCGCGCACAACTTGATGGTCGCCGCCCAGCAGTACGGGGCCGAGTTCCGCTTCCGAACCGAGGTCTGCGAGATTCACGAGGTGGGCGGCCGCGTGCACGAGGTCGTGTTGACGGATGGCACGACGCTCCAGGCCTCGGTCGTGGTCAACGCCGCCGGCCCGCATTCGTCGGTGGTCAACCGAATGGCCGGGGTCGGCACCACAGGTATCAAGACACGGGCGCTGCGCCAGGAAGTGCACGTCGTGCCCGCACCGCGTGGATGCTCGATCGACGATGGTGGAGTAGCGATCGCCGACGCCGATCTCGGCACCTACCTGCGCCCACACCTCGGCGGGACGTTCATCATCGGCGGCCTCGAGCCGGAATGCGATCCGTTGGTCTGGGTGGACGACCCCGACGTCTTCGACGAGCATCCGACCGCCGAGGTGTGGGACGCTCAGACCACACGTGCCGCGCGGCGGATCACGACGCTCGGTGTGCCGAACCGCCCCTCGGGCATAGCGGCTCTCTATGACGTGTCCGACGATTGGCTGCCCGTGTACGACCGGACCGAGCTCGACGGCTATTACGTGGCCATCGGGACGAGCGGCAACCAGTTCAAGAACGCGCCGATGGTCGGCCTGCTGATAAAGGATCTCGTCGAGGCCTGCGAGGCCGGGCACGATCACGACAGCGAGCCGATCGTGGTGACCGGTCCGGTGACGGGCATGACCATTGACCTCGGTCAGTTCTCGCGACGGCGGGCAGTGCACGCCACGACGAACAGCGTGCTCGGCTGAACCTCAGGAGCCTGGCGGCTGGTAGACGCTCGGAACCTTCGCCGCACGATCGATGTCATCGGTGGTGAGCAGCACCACGGTGCGCGTCGAGGCCATACCGCTTGCTCCGACCTGCAACGCGATCGCGGCCGCGGCGACGTTGTCGGGGAGGTCGACCACGACGTAGGCATCGTCTCCGCCGAACCCGAAGTAGAAGCACTCCAGCGAACCACCGAGCTTCTCGACTGAGCCGGCAACGGCGGCCTTGCGGGCGCTTCCACCCGCTGCCAAGACTCCCTTGACCCCGTCCGACGTGTAGTTGGCAACTATCAGGTACTTGGGCATATGTCCTCCTGTTTGGTCTGATCGGGTAGCACTATCCGCCGTTGCCGACCTATTTGCAAGCCGCTGCTCGGCTCTAGAGGCGGATCCGCGCCGACGTCGGGTCGTACAGCGGCCGCAGCGAAGCGCGAGCGCTCATCGCGATGCCAGCGACCTCGATGGAGAAGTTGCCCTCCTCGAACCAGCTGCGCGTCACATCGGGAGACGAAGCACAGACGTAACCCATCCCGATCGACGCACCGATCGTGTGCCCGTACATCGCCGACGTGAGATGCCCGACGCAGACGTCGTCGCGAAAGATCGGCTCACCGTGCAGCAGCAGAGGCTCGGGATCATCCAGCGCGAACTGAACGAGTCGTCGCTGGGGCCCGCGCTGACGTTGGGCGATCACGGCTTCTCGGCCGATGAACCCGCCGGGCTTGTCCCAGGCGATCGTGAAGGCGAGCCCGGCCTCGATCGGCGAGTCGCCGGCGGAGATGTCGTGCCCCCAACTCCGGTACCCCTTTTCCAGGCGGAGCGAGTTGAGCGTGTGGTAGCCCACCGGGCGACAGCCGGCCGCGATGATCGTGTCGTAGACGTGTGCGGCGATGTCGTAGGGAACCAGCAGCTCCCATCCGAGTTCGCCGACGTAGGTGATCCGAGTGGCGCGGACGAAGCCCAGTCCGAGATCGATCTCCTGCGATGTGCCGAACGGAAACGCTGCATCGGACAGATCGCAGTCGGTCAACGGCTGCAACAGGTCACGCGTTTCAGGGCCCATCACGGCGATCATGGCCATCGTGCCCGAGACATCGGTGACAGTGACGAACTCGTCGTCGGACAGGTGTCGACGGATCCAAGCCAGGTCGCGGGGCGTGGTCGCGGGGGCCGACAGCACCAGGAACTCGCACTCGCCCAGGCGAGTCACGGTGACGTCGGCTTCTATCCCGCCGAAGCGGTTCAGCCACTGCGTGTACACGATGCGTCCGGATGGCACGTCGATGTCCGCGGCACAGATCCGCTGCAAAGCGCGAAGCGCGTCGCGGCCTTGCACCGAGAACTTCCCGTACGTGGAGATGTCGAACATCCCGACAGCTTGGCGAACTGCCTGGTGCTCCGCCGCCGCATGCTCGAACCAGTTCTGGCGACCGTAGGCGTAGACGTACTCACGAACGACACCGTCGGGCGCGTACCAGTTGGGTCGCTCCCAACCCAACAGCTCGCCGAAGACCGCGCCGTTGGCAGCGGTGCGTTCGTACAGCGGGCTGCGGCGCAACGGGCGAGCGCTCCGACGTTGGTAGTACGGCCAATGCATGTCGTAGGCGACATCGAGGGTCTCGGTGACCCGCTGCTCCAGGAACCGTCGATTCGTCTCGTGGCGCATGACACGGGCAGGATCAGCCTCCGGAAGATCGATCGACGGTCGGCCGTCGACGAGCCAGTCGGCCAGCACCGATCCGATGCCGGGACCGGTGAGGAACCCGGTCGAGTTGAAGCCGGCGGCAATGTAGAAGTTCTGCAGATTGGGTGCCTCGCCGAAGTGGTACACACCGTCGGGCGTGAAGCTCTCCGGCCCGCCGAAGAACAATCGGATGCCTGCAGTGGCGAGTGCGGGGATCCGTTTCATGGCGATCTCGTAGAACGGACCGAGGTGATCCCAGTCGTCGGGAAGTTGCACGAAGGCAGTGTCGTCGGGGATTCCCCTCGACTGCCACGGGTAGCTCCCGGGTTCGAAGAACCCCACCATCAGGCCATCGCCCTCGTTCTTCACGTAGAGCCAGTCGTCGGAGCTCTTGATGGTGGGAAGTCCTCGGGCCAGTCCAGGGATCGCCTCCGTGACGACGTAGTAATGAGCCAAGGCCTGCAGCGGGACCTGCACACCGGCCAGCGCGGCGATCTCGCGGCCCCACATCCCTCCGCAGTTGATCACGTACTCGGCTTCGATCGATCCGCCCGGCGTGTCGACGCCGCTGACCCGCCGACCGTTGTGACGAATCCCCACGACGGGTGTGTTCTCGAGGATTTGCACCCCTCGCTGACGGGCGCCACGGGCGAGCGACATGGTGGTGTCTGTGGCGTTGCCCCGGCCGTCGTCAGGGTAGAACAGCGATCCCACCAAACCTTCCGGACTGAGCAACGGATACATCTCGAGGGTGCGTTCGACGTCGAGGATGTCGATGGCAATGTCGTCGTGTTTGCTCACCGAGGCTTGGCGCCTGACTTCTTCCCACCGATCGGCGTTCGTCGCCAGATGTAGCGTGCCCGTCCGCTCCCAGCCGGTCGACAAGCCGGTGTCGGCTTCGAGTGTCTTGAACACCTCGATGCTGCGCTTCACCACCTGACGCATCCCCGACGTGGGACGAGCCGTGGTGATCAAACCGGCAGCGTGCCAGGTGGTGCCCGACGTGAGCTGGTTGCGTTCCAGCAGCACGACGTCGGTCCATCCGCGTGTGGCGAGGTGATAGGCGACGCTGCAACCAACGATCGCCACCACCGACGATGACGACCCTGGCGCGGTCTGGCAATCCGACTTCCATGCGACGCATTCTGCTCGGTCGACGCCGACCAGACGCGACCGACACCCGACCCCAACGCTCGTCGGGCGCGAAATCAGCAGTCAGGCTTCGGATTTCGCACCCAACCAGCCGCAACGGGCGCGAGAACCACAGCCCCAGTACCGGAATCGCGCCCGACGAGCCCGCATGGACGCGGTGCTCCCGGAGCGTCGCTAGCGTTCGGACGATGGACGGCAACCGATTCTCGTTCGACGCCACGGTCTGGGAACACGTCGGGCCGAGCTCGTGGTACTTCGTGAGCCTGCCGGAGTCGGACGCCGATGACATCGACGAGATCTTCGGCCACAACGCCGCTGGGTTCGGGTCAATACGTGTCGCCGCGAAAATCGGGGATACACGGTGGACGACGTCGATCTTCCCCGACACCAAACGCGGCACCTACGTGTTGCCGCTGAAAAAGGCGGTGCGCGTCGCCGAGGGCCTCGCCGATGGCAGCGTCGCTCGCGTCGACCTGGAAGTTGTCGTGCGCGGATCACAACCACCGGAGGAACCATGACGGAATCGGCGTATCACCAAGCTCCATCAGCCGATGTGCCCCCACCCGTCGGCTGCCCGGTCGATCATTCGTGGAGCCCACTTTCGCCCGTGTACCTCGACGACCCCTACGCCGGAGCGGCTGCGCTGCGCGACTACGGCGGCGCCTTCTACTCCGAGCAACTCGGCTATCTCGTGATCACCTCGATGGCAGACATCGACGCCGTGTTCACGGATCACGAGACATTTGCATCGACCAATGTGCAGGATCCCGTGTTCCCCCTCGACCCTGCCGCCGCCGCCGTCCTGAGTGCCACGGATTTCGATCCGGTCGCGGTGATGTCGAATCGTCCCGAACCGGACCACGGGCGCATCCGGGTATACGCGCGTCAAGGATTCTCCAACAGTCGGCTGAAGACGCTGGAGCCGTTCATCCGCCGGCGCACCGACGAACTCATCGACGCCATGCTCGCAACCGGGTCACCCACCGAATTCGTGCAAGCGCTCGCCTTTCCGTTGCCCGGCGAGACCGTGTTCCGATTCATCGGATTTCCGGCCGCCGATGACGAGTTGTTGAAAGGCTGGTGTCTCGACCGGAAGAGTTTCTCGTGGGGTCACCCATCACCGGCCGAGCAGGTCGACATCGCTACGAAGATGCTCGCCTATTGGCGCTATTGCCGCGCGTTCGTCGCTGACAAGCGGGATCATCGCGGCGACGACTTCACCAGTGAACTGCTCGACGCCCACGACGCCGACAACACCGAACTCGCGTACCGGGAAGTCGAGTCGATCGTGTACGGCCTCTCGTTCGCCGGCCACGAAGCCGTCACGGCCCTGTTGTGCAACAGCCTGCTCTGCCTGCTCCCACGCCGCGATCTGTGGACTGAACTCGCCGCCGATCCGTCATGGATCAACAATGCCGTCGAGGAGGTGCTCCGGTTCGAATCGAGCCAGATCTCGTGGCGACGTGTCACGACTCGGCCGACCACCCTCGCCGGTTACGACCTTCCTGCCGGGACGAAGATCTTCATGAACTTCGCCACCGCCAACCGTGAACCGGAAATTTTCGACAACCCCGACGTCTTCGACATTCACCGCCCGAATGCCAATCGGCACATCTCGTTCGGCAAGGGCGTGCACTACTGCCTCGGCGCGATGCTCGCCAAAGTCGAGACCCGCATCGTCGTCGCAGCACTTGCCGAGCGAATTCCGTCTCTGCGCTTCGCTCCCGACCAGAACCTGGAGTACTCGGCCAACATCACCTTCCGAGGTCCCAACCAACTCCTCCTCGAGTGGGACGAAGACCAGTGAGTGACGCGGAAGTAGCCCCGATGCCTACGAATGCTTGTTGGTAGCAGATCCATCCACGGAGTCCTTGGGTTGCTGACTCTGGATGATCTTCCACCGCTGCCAGGGCCACGCTCCTTCGATCTCGACGTCGAGGGAGAAGCTCAACAGGATGCGGATGAGGACGATGGTTCCCAGAACGAGCACGCTCTCGACGGTGGCATCCACGAGGATCGTGCGGATGATGTCGGCGACGATCAACACCTCGAGTCCGAGCAGGATCGCATGTCCGAGGTCTCGACGCAGAATCACGTAGGAGGCCTGCCGGGTGTCGGCTCGGAGTATCCGCGGCGCAGCGACCACCAGCGCGGCGCCGCCACCCAGCACCATGATCGCCGCGCCAACAGACTCGACGACCCGAACGACGTCGGAGATCACGGACTCAAAGCTGGAAGCGATCATGCAGTACCGAAGTGGTCCATCGATTCGAGGTCCAGACATCGACTACAGCTGCAGGGACTTGGTCTCGAGGAACTCCTCGAACCCGAATCGGCCGTACTCGCGTCCCGAGCCCGACTGCTTGTAGCCACCGAACGGGGCGAGGCCGTTGGACTTGCCGCCGTTCACCTCGACCTGACCGGCACGGAGCTGGCGGGCAACGCTCATGGCGCGGGCCTTGTCGGCCGACCACACCCCGGCGGACAGACCATAAGGCGTGTCGTTGGCGATCCGGACTGCATCGGCTTCGTCGTCGTACGGCACGATCGACAGGACGGGACCGAAGATCTCTTCTCGTGAGATCGTCATGTCGGGGTCGACGTTGGAGAACACCGTCGGGCGAACGTAGAACCCGGCTTCGAGTCCTTCAGGTGCGCCGATACCACCGACGATCAGGTCGGCGCCCTCATCGATCCCGATCTGGATGTATCGCTGCACTCGATCGCGCTGGGCTGCCGAGGCGAGCGGACCGAGCTTCACGCCGTCGTCGAACGGATTGCCGACGGTCATCGCCTCGGCCGCCGATGCGGCAACGGCCTCGGCCTCGGCGAGGCGGCTGCGAGGAACGAGCAAGCGGGTCAGAGCAGCGCAGGTCTGGCCCGAGTTGGGGAAACAACGCCCGACGCCTCCCTTGACAGCCGCGGCGAAGCCCTCGCTGTCGAGATCGTCGAGGATCACGTTGGGTCCCTTGCCGCCGAGCTCGAGAGCCACCCTCTTGACCGTTGCCGAGGCGACCTCGGCAACGCGCGTGCCTGCCCGGGTCGAACCGGTGAAGCTGACCATGTCGATATCGGGATTGGCGGCGATCGCTTCGCCGACGACGGGTCCGAGTCCCGACACGAGATTGAACACACCAGCCGGAACACCCACTTCGTGCATCGCCTCGGCGAGGATGAACGCGTCGAGCGGGGCGACCTCGCTGGGCTTGAGGACGACGGTGCATCCGGCAGCCATGGCGTAGGCGACCTTGGCTGTGATCTGACGTAGCGGGTAGTTCCACGGAGTGATGCAGCCGACGACGCCGATCGGTTCGCGAATCACCAGGCTGTTGCCGATCTCCTCCTCGTACACGAACGTCTCGGCGATGTCGGCGGCGACGCGGAACGAGCCGATGGCGGCGGCGACCTGGGCAACCTGCGATGGCCCCTTGGCCATGCCTGTCTCGCGGATGATCACGTCGAGCAGCTCGGCGGACCTGGCATCGAGTGCATCGGCAACCCGCGTGAGGTACTTGCCGCGCTCCTCGGCAGCCATCGTGGACCATTTCGGAAACGCTCGCCGGGCTGCGACTACCGCCACGTCGACGTCGGCCGCGGCCCCGGACGGAACCGATCCGAGCACGGCCCCGTTCGTCGAGTCGAAGACATCGAGCTGGCCGCTCGCAGCCGAGGAAACCCAATTGCCGTCGATGTAGATCTGCGTGTAGTCGGTCACGCCACGAGCCTACGACACGACTTGCTGGCCCACCCGATCCGCTAGACGATGTCGACGGAGGTCGATCGCTCAGAAGCAGTCCGTGCTGCTCTCCAGGATCGCGTCGATCGACAGCGCGATGGCCAGGCGTATCCGTCCGGGGTGCTCGACGAAGACCCTGATCCAGCCGTCAGCCGTCGGCTCGATGCAGGCCGCCCCTTCTGTCACCGAATACAGGTCGGTGTACCTGAACTTCAACGTGGTCCACCCGGTGCGTGTGGCGTCGATGGTCAGCTCGTCCGGCGCGACGTCGACGACAGTGGCCCCATTGTCGACGAGCGGCGAGGGATCGACAACCGCGTAGACCCTCCACTCGTCGTTGGCCATCACCTCGCGGAGGTAAGCAGGTCGGCTGCGGATGACTGCAGCCTCGTCCTCGGACATGGCGCGCAGCTTGCCGAGCGGTAGAGCGACGATGGACACGGCGTGGTCGAGCAGCCATCGGTGATACGTCTCCGCGTCCAGGTGACCTGTGTAGAACTCCGGGTTCAACAGCCGATCGAGCTGGGTCTCCCAGCCGCGAGCAATCCCGTTGGCACGCAGCGCCAATGTGTCTGCCTGGGCGAACGTTTCGGTCGGCACAACCTCCAGCCTCAGCGGCTGCGGGAGCGTATCGAGATACGACACCAGCGAGTCGTAGAAGGCGGTTCTCGCCGTTCGATCTGCCGGCCTGAATGCCAACGAGATGGAGGCCGCATTCCAGATCAGGCAGCCGGCGACGATCAATGTAACCATCGTGCGACGGTGGCACATCAGGGTGAGCGCCGCGGCCGGCCCGGCGACGAGCCAACCCAGGCGCACCACGTTCCCGCCAAGGGGTGACCTGATCATGAACGCGCCGATGGCGACGAGTTCATAGAGGATCGCACCCCACCGAACGAGCGGCACGGCTCGACCACACCACCCGGCCCAGACCACCGCGATGGTCAGCAGGGCGAAGCTTCCGAACGTGAACGGGAACCAGCCCCCCTCGGGGAACATCGCGATCAGGGCGCCGACCGGAGCCACAGCCGCCACAAATGCAATCACGAGCAACTGCCGCGGCGCAGCGCGCGCCAGCCACGCGGCGGCGATGATGATGACCAGCGACATGGCGCCCAGCGGTGATGAAAGACCGCACAATGCCGCGCACCCTGCCATGAGCCAACGGCGCTCGCGCTGCAGCGCCAGCATCGCCATGGTGCCGAACATCACGGCATCCAGGAACGTGATCCGACCGCCCCACAAGTTCACGCCGCACCCGAAGGCGAACAGCACAACACCGACTACCGGATCAGGCAGCCCCGGGTTGGCGCCGTGCCACCGCTCGACCACCAGGATGAAGCACCAAGTCGCAACGAGGACCGCCGCAATGGCGACCGGAACCACACCGAGCACGCTTCCGAGCACCGGTGCCACGACGCCGAAGCCCGGCAACGGGTGGCCGCCGAACCACAGGTTGTTCCACAGGTACACGCCGCGATCTGCCAACTGGGCCCGAAAGTGACCGCTGGCGAAATCCTGCGACGGCGGCCCGATGACGAGGTAGGTCAGGCAGATCGCTCCTGCAACCGCCATTCCAATCGAGCGGGTCCGTCGCAACTCGGGGTCGACGACGGGCGGGATCGTTGGCACGTCTACGTGTGTCAGCGACATCTCTATCACCATACGTGCTCGAGCCGGCACTCCGTCCGCGCCCTCCCCGTTGTCAGCTCTAGAGAAGCTCGGCGATGCGCTGTGCCGCCCTGGCGGCACCGTTCGGGTCGACGGGCAAGTACTGAACGGGCGTGTCGATCTGGCTGACGATCGCCGCGGCGAGCACTTCGGGATCGACCGCATCGTGGTAGTCGACACGCATGCCGGCGCCGTGTCGTTGCAGGCGGTGGGCGACGTGGAAGTTCTGCTCGAAGTGGTGCTGCAGCGGGATGAAGACGAACGGACGGCGGTTGGCAGTCAGCTCCATGCACGTGGTGAGGCCACCCTGCACCACTGCGACATCGCACGCGGCGAGATGGCGATGCAGGTTGGGCACGTACTGGTGGTAGGTCACGCCCTCGCGCTGCGGCAGCGAGCGCGGATCGATGCGCGGGCCCGGCGACGACTACGAAGCGCAGCCCATCGACCAGCCGTCGGGCGATCGGCATCGCGTCGATGACACGGCGAAGCAGTGACAGGCCGACCCCCGAACCTCCGACGGTGACGATGCACACCCGCTCGTCGGGTCGATAACCGAGCTCGGCTCGCAAGCGCCTGCGCGATCGGCGAACTCGGCTGGATCGAAGCCGGTGATGTAGCCGGCGAACTCGAAGTTGTCCTCGGTCCATTCGCGGATGGACGGCAGGTCGGGTCCGAACGTGTCGGGCACGATGTCGTCGGGATCGCCGACGAAGATCGAGCGATCACGAAGCCGGTCGGTAGCGCGCCCGATGCTCGATCATCTCGGCGTTGTAGTCGGCGGTGAGCGCCGCTTCGGCATCGCCGCCGTCGGGCATCGGTAGCCAGCCGACGAAGTCGGTCATCCATGCGAACGCAAATCGTCTTCAGCTCTGGGTTCTCGTGGAGGAAGTAGTCGACGTCCCACGCCTCGTCGCCGATCACGAGGTCGTAGTGCTCGTCCTCGATCGACGTCGTGGAAGACCATGAAGTTGTTGACGAGGATCTCGTCCATCCGTCGGATCGCTTGAAAGGCGTGCAGGTCGTGTTCGTGCGCCTCGTCCTCGATGTGCGCGGATTCGTTGGCGAGCCACCGCGATGCCGGATGAATGCGCTCGCCGGCGGTGTCCAGCACGGTGGTCACCGGATGCTGGGCGAGCCAGTCGATCTGCAGGTCGGGATGGTGTTGACGGAGCTCGGCAGCGATCGCCGCGTCGCGGCACGCGTGTCCGAGCCCGATCGGCGACGAGAGGTACAGCGCCCGCTTCGGACGACGTGGTGAGCGCACGAATCGGGCCCTGGTCGTGTTGCAGCGTCCGGTGACAGTGTTCGCGAACTCGTCGATCAGCCGGTTGACGAGCACGGGATCGCGGGCGTGCGGCGCGTGGCCACCTCCGGCGACGGTGACGAGCCGACCGCCGGTGACCTCGGCCAGCGCGACCCCCGATTCGTACGCCCGGATCGCGTCGTCGTCGCCGTGGACCACGAGGACCGGGCACGAGACTCGTTCACACACCGCCCGGAAGCTCTCTCGTCCACATGCGGCGAGGCCACGATCGGCGTCGGCGAGCAGTGACGGATCGATCTCGAGGCCCCATCCGACGCAGTCCTCGATCTGCTTGGTGGAGTGCGGTTCGGTGAAGATCCGGCCGAAGAAGAACTGGAGGAAGTCGTCGAAGTCTTCTTTCCAGTAGTACTCGTTGTACTTCGCCCAACCGTCGTGGGTGTCGAGCGGTATCGTCGAACGGGTACTCCTGGCGTTCTGGTATCGGTGCGGCCAGCGGTACCGCAGGACCGATCGCGACAAGGCCGGCGACACGTTCGGGATGGTCGGCGGCGACCTGGATGCCCCACAGCGTTCCGCACGAGAATCCGACGAGCACCCCACGATCGATCTCGAGTGCGTCGAGCACTGCGAGCGTGTCTGCTGCGAACTGATGATGCGAGTAGGCTTCGGCGCCCGTGGGTCGACCGGATCGACCGGTTCCACGACCGTCGAAGGTGAGCGACTCGATGATGGCGCGCGAGGTAGGGCACCTGGAGCTTCCAGAACCGCGACGGCAGGATCGACCAGGTCGGCAGGAGCACGATCGGTGTCTCGCCCTCGCCGAAGCCCTCCCAGGCGATGTCGACGCCGTCGCGTTGCACGACTCCGACTTCGTTCGGTTCGAGCGCTCTCATGCCGGCACTTCTCGTGGCTTGCTCAGCGCGGCGCGCTGTTCGGCGATGCGGATCACCTCGCCGATACGCCGGAGGCTGGAACGGATCGGGAACCGATGACGATCGAATCCGAGCAGCAACATCGCCTCGGATCCGATGAAGAGGTTGCCGATCAGGGTCGCCACCTCGAGCGGGCTGAACGGGCCGAGCCCACCGAGCTCGTCCGCTGCCTCGGTTGCGACGTCGGTCAGCAGCTCGTACCAACCACCCAGCAGCGTGCGCGCCGCTTCGGCGATGTCGGGCGCCGACCAGCCGGCGGCGATCATCTCCTGGAGGACTCGAACGAATCCCGACTCGAGATCGTCCTCGAGGAAGTCACAAGCCTGTTCGTACCGACGTGACAGCGGTGCGTCCTGTGCGTACATCGACGCCTGCCGAGCAAGTCGACGGCGGTTCTCGGCCTCCAACAGCGCCAGCACCATCCCTCGCTTCGAGCCGAAGTGGTAGTGGACCTGTGACAGCGGGACGCCAGCTTCCTGAGCGATCTTGCGAGTGGACAGACCTGCGTATCCGTCGATCAACAGCCGCGCCCGAGCTGCCGTCAGGATGCTCCGCGCCGTGTCCGCTTCCTGTGTGTGCGCCGCCATCTTGACTCCCATCCTGACTATCTCGGTCGATCGATCGAATCCAGTGTTGCAAATCGAACCGTGTCAGTCAAGCTCTTGACAAGGTTTAGGAGGTCGCGATATTGCCGATTCGGTCGATCGACCGAACTGTTCTGAACTCCAAAGGAGCCTTCCATGACCGCAACCGAAACTCGAACCGAAGTTCTCAGCGAAGAGATGCTGGCCCGATTCGACCAACGAGCGCCCCTCTACGACCGCGAGAACCGCTTCTTCACCGAAGACTTCGAAGAGCTGCGCGCCGCCGGATACCTCGCTGCTTCTCTCCCCACCGAGTACGGCGGCGCCGGGCTGAGCCTCGCCGAGATCAACCGGATGCAGCGTCGCATCGCCTACGTCGCGCCGGCCACGACGGTCGCCGTGAACATGCACCATTACTTCGTCGGATTGTGTGCAGACCTCCATCGTGCCGGCGACCCATCCGGTGACTGGGTGCTCGAGCGAGCTGCCGACGGTCACGTCTTCGCCGCGGGACACGCCGCAAGCAGCGGTTTGCGTCTCGTATCCACGTCGCTTTGGCCATCAACTGTCGGTACTCACACGCCGATACACATGATGTGACTGGTTTCCATCCGTCCCCGTGCCCGCCCGAGCGAATAGGATTGCCCGGCAATGAGTCCGCGGGAATGACACGGTGAGGTACCACTCGGCGATATTCGAGGATGAGCTCGTGGCAGTCGTTCGTGGCACATTCGACGGCAGCCTTGCGCCAATGGTCCACGCTGACCTCGCGGCAGCGTTCGAAGTCGGGGTCAAGCGGGTTGTCATCGACCTCTGCGACGCCACGCTCGTCGACGAAGGGGCAATGGCTGTCCTGGCCGCGGCCACCGTGGTTGCCATCAACAACGGCGGCCAGTTGTTCCTGGCGATGGAGTCAGATCGTGTCGTCGAGATCTTCGATGCCTCGCTCGTCCGGGCGGTCTTCGAGCGCTGATCCCCCGCTTGGCGTGGACGCGATGCGAACCTCGAACTGGTCCTCGGGTTGGCCCGCCTGTTCCCAAGACCGGCGCAACTCCATCGCCAGCCGGCCGCTCGGTGATCCACGCACCACGAATCTGAACCGGTGCAGACCCTGAGACCCGGGGATGACGGGCGCGGGGCTGACGACATCGTCATCGAGCAACTCGATGGTGTCGGGCAGCCCCGCAACTGACCACTGGTAGCCAGTACTCGCATTCTCCACCAGGCGCACCTCGAACGTGTCGCCATCGGTCAGCAACAGCTCGGCGCCACTGTCGGTGGAGTGGAGGACCTTCACCGGCTCATCTCACCACAGATAGATGGCGTCGATCGCCCCGCCAGCTCCCTCGTAGGCGTGAACGATCCCGCCTCCGAGCCGAGCCCCTGAGGTCAAGAGTCCCATGCCGCGAGCGGCCACGTCCCCGGTCTGGGTGGACTGCTTCCATCCGATACCTCCATCGTAGTACGCCCAGGCGTCCATCGCTCCCGTCGTCTGCCAGAGCATCAGGACGTGCTTGTTGGTGATCCACCCCGCCGCTGCCGCCGAAGCCATCGCACCGGCGGCGGTCCCAGGCGGCTCGAATGTTGGCCGGTCCAGCTCGGAGACCACTGCTGTCGCCGTGGTTCCGGTCTGTGCCATGGCCAATTCCGCCGCAGTCGGATCCGGTGGGCGGTTGGCCGCCTCGACCGGAATCTCGTTGGGTCGTGTCTTGGTTGCCATCGTGGGTCCTTTCAGTACACCAGCGAGATCTCGACGGTCCCGCCGTTCTCGAACAAGTTGACAGGACGGTTGCCGACCTTGGAGGCGACCAGGTCGGTCAGCATCAGCTCATGCGCTGAGTCGTTCGCTGGAGTGACCTTCAGCCATCCACGATCCTGCACGTAGACCCAGCCGCTGCGTGGCGAGTTGGCGTGATAGCAGCCGACCACTTTGGTCTGTCCGGTCCACATGCGCAACGAGACGGCGTCGGCTCCGTGCACTTCCCACGTCTCGATGCCACATTCCCCGTAACCGATCTGGAACCAGCCACCATCACCCCAGCCGGCGCTCCAGCTGTTCTTGGCGATCCAGCAACCGCGGGCGTCGTCGTAGCCGACGAGGGAGACACAGTGACCACCAGCGGCTCCTCCGGTCACGTGTCGGTACACCCCGGTCTTGTAGCTGAAGAAGTCCTGATAGACGACGAAGCAGGCAGACACCGCTCCATGGGTGGAGATGTGGTCCTTGATCGCCGCAGGGTTTCCGGTCAGCGCCTGGTACGACGTCACCCGGGCCAGGCGGTTGGGCCAATCGGCATTGAGGGTCGCGCCGCCGGAGTTGCCCGGTGTGTACGGGAAGTAGTCCTCGAACGTGACGCCGATGTTCTGACAGAACATGAAGGCCCGGCTCGGCAGCCATCCGGTGGCACAGGTCGCGCCATCGCTGTTGCCGTGCACGTAGAAGAGGTGTGCCTCTGACAGATCTGGATTGAAGTTCGGTGCGCCGCGCATGAGCGCAGCAGTGGTTTCCATCGTCGCGACGGTGCCGAAGGCGACACACGATCCGCACGAACCCTGGTCTTTGACAGGCGTCGTGTAGTCGGCCCCGCCGATGTTGCGGGCGTCGAACGCCGCCGGAGCCCCGACGGACGACGCCGCCAGCGCTTCCTTGGCGGTCGCCAGCGCGCTGGCGGAGGCGATCATCCTGTTCATCTCGGGTTCCGGTGGCAACTCGACGCCGAGTCGAATGTCACGCTCGCTCTCGGTCAGGATCGTCATCGAGGTCGCGCCCGACACCCACGGGTTGCCGAGGCTGGCGAGGCTTGTTGTCACCTCGTCAAGATCCACCGGCTTCATGGCTGGAGTGGCCATGTCTTCCTCCTTCCGGTTCATGCCCGGCGGCCGGGCCGACCACCGGACAACTCTTGGTTGCCCTGGCAGGTTGGCGAGCCGTTGTCACTACACTGTCACCCGCTCGTTACGACGACGGCCGCCGCGATCGTGCTGCGAGAACTGTCAGCGCCTCGTGCACCACGGCACATACCTGATCGACGGAGGTCGACGACAACGTGGTCATCGACCCGTTCGCTTCGACAACACGGATGACCACCCGAAGTGGAGATGGATGGTCCTCCATCCAGGCGCTGACGCACACGACAACCTGCTGTTCGGTGAGCGCCTGGCCGGCGGCGCCGAGATCGAAGGCCATGACGTACCGACAACACGGCCGTGTCACCGATGCGTCACGGCGCCGTCACTCGTCAACCCTCGACGACTACTCCGACAAGTGCCGCCAGCGCCGATGAAGGTTCCAGGCCTAGTTCGTCATGCATGATGGTTTCGTAGGTGTGGTATTGACGCAATGCTTCGGGCCGGTTGCCCTCCGCGAGGTATGTCTCGATCAGCGTCCGGT
Source organism: Ilumatobacteraceae bacterium (assembly GCA_963773085.1). Lineage (GTDB taxonomy): Bacteria > Actinomycetota > Acidimicrobiia > Acidimicrobiales > Ilumatobacteraceae > JAENVT01. The sequence goes on from CAVYZS010000014.1 coordinate 341,922, forward strand.
GCGCGGTCTCACGTAGTGGGTCGGCTCGCACGGCAGCCAGGCCGGCCTCAGCCGCGCTCGAGCAATCTCCCGCTCGGCGAAGGATGCCGGCCAGCGATTCGAGGGCATGCAACCGGATCTGCCGCCAGCGCTCTCGATTCAACACGATCCAGTCGTCGTACCAGTCGGGGAGCAACTCTTCTTCGAACCGAACGATGAGCGACGCAGCGTCTGCGGGCAGACGCCCGTCCTTCAAGCCGTGTGCGGCATCGACGAGGCCGTGAATATCCACGACTACCGAAGGTGCCAGGCTCACGTGTGAACCCGTTGCATCGACAGCACCTCCAGTCGTCGAACTGACTCGCCACAGTGCCGAACGCAACGAGCCATTCGATCGTGTCTCGGAGGTGTCAGGCCACAGCGAGCCGGCGACCATGCATCGCCGAACCGGGTGTTCCTGCAGCGCCAGGTAGGCCAACACCCGCTCACCAGTGGCCGGAAGAGGGATTGGCGCACCACCGAGGTGAGCGAGCTGAAATCCTTCCAGGAGGCGCAGGGACAGCGACGGTGGAGGCACCAACCCTCGTGTTGCCACTGTCGACGACGCCTGATGCACGCGGTCTCCCGAGTCTCTGCCGTCCCGTGGAGCACCGTGTCACGACACGACGACGTCGTCAAGGGACATTTGATCGTCCAGTTGGCCCAGTTGGCCCAGTTGGGTCAGTTCTCGTGCTCAGGTTGCGTCGGTCAGCAGATTGTCAGCGGGGCTTGCTGGGCCTCGTCGGAGCGTTCACTGGTCGAACACCGGGCACTTCTCACCGATCCTGGGCATTGACCACCAAAGCTGCGCCGAACTTCGTGCCGGCTATCTAGCCCTCACCGGTTCGAACCCGATCCACGGCCTCACCAAGATCTGCTCTGGGTCGAGGACAGCCCACTCGGGCCCGACGTGATCGAGCACGCGGCTAGCCCTCCGGGTTGGGGTCGTCGAGCGGCCCGGTTATCTGGTGTCGTTCCTTGCCGACCTCGACGGCGCGTGCGATCACGCGTATGCCCAGGCCGAGCAGGACGAGGTCGAGGATCATCTGCGCCGACACAACGAGCCTTGCCGAGTCAGTCGTTGCGGCGATGTCACCGAATCCGACCGTTGAGAGCACGGTGATGGTGAAATAGAGGGCGTCGGAGCGGCTCAGCGACGCGGTGTTGAAGCTCGCCGGGGTGGCCTGTGCCATCAGGAAGTAGCTCGATGCGAAGAGCACGACGAACAACGGGATGGTGCTGGCCAATGCCTCCATGGCCCTGATATAAGGATGCGTCGAGTTGAGGATCGACCGAATCTGGGCGACGGTTACGGCGACCAGGATCACCAGACCAGCGGTCAACGGAATCCAAATGGAAACGTCGATGTTGTCGAGTGGGATCACGTAATAGAGCGCGATGAGCGCGGCCGAGGTGCCGAAGATACGCAGCATGGTGAAGGTGTACAACCGTCGTTTCTCGGTCTGCGACACTGTTGCTCGGACCTCCGGATCGTGGTGCGAGCAGGCTAGTGCGCTGCCACTCCGGCCTGCGGATGCGCCACGCGGAATGCGGCGATGGTCGTCCACAGCGCCATCGCGGCCAGCAGCGCGTAACCCAGCGATACCAACAACGGCGGGGTCGGGTCGAGACCGAAGACCGGGGTCGCGACGATGAGCGCCCGCGTGAAGATGCTCGAAGCGGCAAACGTCGCAATGGTTGTGAGCGTGAGGCGTGCTTCGTAGGACGATCGCGTTGCCAAGAAGATGGAGACGCAAATTGGACCGAGCAGGAGGAACACGAACCACAAGGCGAACGGTGTTCTGCCCGGAGGGTAGCCATTGTCCACGAGTGCCTTGGTGGCGACCCAGTCGTCGTACAACGCCCAGATCGACAGCGCTCCGCAGACGATGGTCATCGCGACGAACGCGGCCCTGATCTGAAGCGAACGCGGGAGCAGTGTCGACGGTCGGCGTTCGACTGCCATCGTCGCGCCGACGAGACAGGCCACCTGGATGAGACGCACGAGGAACCACAGCTGCTCGTCATATCCGGTGGTCCCGCTGGTCAGGACAGCGGATTCCAGCAATACGCTGAAGAAGACCACCGAGAGGGTGACGCCGACCAGCAGCGACCGCTGCTCGACGGGTCGGTGTTCGAACAGGAGAGGTACCCCGACCGCCAGGGTCAGTATCCACTTGCAGAGATCGACCTGCCAGTCCAGGCTCAACTCGTTGAATGGAGTCGTGTTGCTGCGGTTGACCAGGAGAGCGACGACTCCACAGACCAGGGCGGCGATGACGAGCAGCTGCACCTTGGACAGCCCACCCGGCAGGCGGCCATCCGCCGACGAAGCGAGTTCGCGCTCTGCCGACACCGCGACCGGAGGCAATTCGGGTCGTGGTGGATTCGTCGGCACTGACTCGACCTCAGACGCCTCGTCGACATCCGACGGGGACGTTGCGGCCCGCGGTTCAGCCAGACGGAGTTGACGGGAGATCGCATCCAGACGAGCGCGTTCCAGCTCGATCTCCCGCTTGGCTGCGGCCTCCTCCAGCTCAGCGAGCCGCGCCCGAGCCGCTCGTTCCTCCTCGCGAAGCTGTTCGGCGAGCCGAACACGGTCGGCGGCGACGACATCGCGGATCGCCTCGACGAGCCGTGTGCAGTCCCGCCGAAAAGTCGGATCCCCGTGCACCCAGACGGCATTGATCTCGGTGAGCGGCCGGAGCTCCGCAGGCAGAGCCTCTGATGGAGGCATCGACGTGCCTTCCATCAGCGCAGGGATCACCGGCTTGCGCTGCCGCAGGGCTTCGGCCAACTCGAGGTACACGAAGTCCGCCTGGTCATTGCCGGCACCGCGCCCACCCCAGTTCGGCCCGATCACGGCCACGACCACATCAACCTCATTGAGCGTGTTCAGGATGACATCTCGGAAGTTCGTGCCTGGCGGAATCGAGTCGATGTCGCGAAAGACTCTGTCATCACCGAATTCCGTACACAGCCGATCATGCAACCGCCCGATGAAATGGTGATCATCCGCTCGCCGATACGACATGAACACGCGCACCGGTGCTCTGCCCTCACCAACAGGTGTGAGGTGATCGCTACTCACGCCCGAGATTGTCGCGCAGAACGGCTGTGGGCGCCGCGATTCGTGTGAGTACGCGAGGAAGATTGGTCACGCCACGTCGATGTCGATTTCGACGGGCACTCCGTTGGTGATGACGTCGTAGACGGCGGAGCGTGACCGCGACTGCTCGATGAGTTCGCGTAGCACTTCAGCCGGCGCATCACCCTTGATGGTGAAGCGGACGTTGATCTTCTGGTAGCCGTTGCGCACTGCACGGTCCAGGCCGAGGATGCCGTTCAGATCGATGTCGCCGCTCACCGTGGAGCGGACCTCGGTGAGGGTGACCTTGCGAGCCGCGGCGATGTTGGCCAGACCCGCGGTGAGGCACGCAGCGAGGGCGTGCAACACGAACTCGACGGGGGTCGGGCCGTTGTCGTGGCCGACGAGTACGGCCGGGTGGTCCGCGTTGAACACGAACGTCTGGTCGTGGGAGCGCTCCTCACCGACACCGAAGTAGTCGCTGATCGTCGAGCGGTTGTGGGTACCGTTGACCCACTCGTTGTGGGCGCGGAACTGGAACTGAGCCACGGCAGGTGCTTGCTTGACGGCGTCAAGTGTTGCAAACAGCGTCGCAGTATCGACGCCGTTTCGACTCGCCGGGTTTGTTTCCGTGATTGTCATGGTTCTTGCTTTCCTTGTTGGTTGATGCCGGTGACCCGGCGGTTGTCGGGAACAGGTGCTCACGCCGCGACGAGACGCGGCAGTGGACGGTCGGCGAGGGTGCCGGCTTGGGTGTCGATCGCTCTGCTGAGCTCCCTCTGGAGCTCGACGAAGCGTGAGGAGGGCGGGAAGGTCGCCAACTCGCAGGTGATCTCGAAGATCTCTCGCAACTGATCATCACGCTCGGCGTGGTAGCGGGCGAGGCCGCTGGCCTCGCTCGCCTCCCCTCGGAGTACGCGGTCGAGTGAAGTGGCAAGCAGGTCGGCGTCGCGGAACGCATCACTGATGCCATGCCCGGTGATTGCGTCGCGGTGGTATCCGGCGTCGCCGACCAATGCCCAGCCGGGGCCGACCGGATTGCGGATGTGGTTCGGCTGGCCGATGATCCCTCGGGTCGTCGACATGCGGGTCGCGCTGGTGCTGAGTCGATCCGCCAGTTCCGGCGACGCGACGCGAAGCATCGCGTCGAAGGCGGCGTCGACCGTTGGGTGGCTCCTGCGCAGGCGCACCGCGTCATCTGCGGGCGAGCACACCCAGATGCAGGCCTCGGAGTTGTTGGTCGGGAACACACCGGCGAACAGCCGGTCGCCCAGGTGGTACTCCATCGCCGGCCACTCGCCGTGGAAGTACGCATAGTGCGTCGCCCCGCCGGCACCGCGCACCTCGGTGAACGGAGCATCGACCGACCGGGCGATGCGCGATCGCAAACCATCGGCGCCCACGACGAAGCGTGCCGCAACTTCCAGAGGACCGTTGCGGTTGCGACCACGAACACCGGTGACACGCCCGGTATCGCTGCGGCGCACGCCTTCGACGGTCACCCCGGTCACCAGCCGGGCTCCGGCGGACATGGCAGCGTTGACCAGCAAGGTGTCGAGGACGTGGCGCCGCGGGGCGATCAGCATGTCGACACCCAGGCTGTCCTTGATCGTCCGCTTGACCACCAGTCCGCCGCCGCTGAATTCGACGTCACGGATCGGCGGCGCGCCGGTATCGAGCACTGCTTGCAGCAGACCCCACCGCTTGAGCTGCACCACGCCGCTGCGGGCGATCGCATGAGTCGACAGCGTGTCACTCGGGAATGCGCGCCGGTCGAGCAGCAGTACGTCATGGCCTGCCGAGGCGAGCAGCATCGCTGTGGCTGCCCCACCGCACCGGGCGCCGACCACCACGACGTCGTGCCGGGGTGTGATCGAGGCCGTGGCCGATGTCCGGGTCGAGGTGATGGTCGAGAAGCGCGGTTGCGTAGGGAACTGTTGGGTGAGGAAGTGCTTGGTCATCGTCGTTTCGTTCGGTGCAGGGTGAATTGGAATGCGAGGGGCTCGAAAGCTCGCCGGCGTCGTCGACAGTACGGAACTCGTCGTCGCTCGTCGTCCGTAGCCATTACTGATTTGTTCCGCGCCGACACCTACGTATGCCCGAGTTCACACGCAGCGAAGCGGCAACATCTCGGGCGGCCCAAGAGCGCATGGCGTAGCGTCGGTCGTGTGATCCGTTTGATCGTGGGGCGGCGTCGGCTCGCCGACGGTGAGTGATGATCGCTGCGTGGCCGCTGACGGGGCGGTCCGCCCTACTCGAGCAGCTCGGCCATCACTACCTCGGCGGTGCGTCAGGCGGCGTTGTGCTGCAGGGGCCGGCGGGTGTCGGCAAGACCCGACTCGCCGAGGAGGCGCTTGCGCTCGCTGAGCGCGCCGGCCGGCGAGCGGAGAGGGTCGTTGGGCATCCTTCGACAGAGTCGATTCCCCTGGGCGCGATGGCTCACTTGCTGCCGGGCACGCTGGTGCACGATCTCGGCGTGGGTGATGACGAGCGTACGGCGCTGTTCCATGCAGCACGAGCTGAGTTGCGCCACATGGCGGGTGACGACCGGCTGGTACTGCTGGTCGACGACCTCGATCTGCTCGATGACACGTCGATGGCCGTCCTGGTCCCGCTCATCGTGGCTCGCACCGTGTTCGTCATCGGCACCGTGCGCACCGGGGGTACTCCGTCGTCACGGTTGACCGGCTTGCAGCGCGACGGCCACCTGATCCGCATCGAGGTCGAGCCGCTCCCCGACGAAGAACTGGGCGCTCTGCTCCATCGGGTGCTCGATCGTCCCGTCACCTCACAAGCGCTCGCTGAGTTGGCTCGTCTGTCGGGGGGCAACCTGCAGGTCCTGACCGAACTGGTCCGCGGCGCTCGAGAACGCAGAGTCTTGGTGGACATCGATGGCGCATGGCACTTGACTGCGCCCTTGCCGACGACCGCCGCCCTGGACGAACTCGTCGCCGAGCACCTCTCCGGCGTGGACGAAGCCGGGCTTGCGGTGCTGGAGCTCCTGGCCGTCTGCGGACACTTCGGGCTCGCCGATCTGGAACTCGTTCACGGATCGGCGACGTTGGAAGCGTTGGAGGCAGGTCGGCTGGTGTCCGTGTCGAATGGCGGACGTCGGACGGCACTGCGCCTCGCCCACCCGTTGTACGGCGAGGTACTCCGCGCCAGGCTGCAGCCGCTGCGGCTGAGGCGCATCTACCAGGAGCTGGCGGATCTCGTCGAGACGCACGGAGCCAGGCGACGTGAAGACGTGGTGCAGGTCGCCCTGTGGCGCATCGACTCCGGTGGCCGGGTTCCCGGTGCCCAGCTGCTGTGGGCAGCACGGCTGGCGCTGGTTGGTCGGAACCCGGCGCTCGCCGTCCGCCTGGTCGGCGCCATGTCGGACGACGACCTGGTGGCAGCGGGCGAGCGCGCCGAGGTGCTCGCCGAGGCGCACGCCGAGCAGGGCCATCATGACGAGGTCGAACGCATCGTCGCCGCGGCGTGGGACGGGCAGTTGAGCGATTCCCAACGGGCGAACCTGGCGCGGCGGCTCGCCGCGACTCGCTTCTACGGCCGACGCGAGTTGGACGGCGCGCTCGCCGCCTACGAGGCGGCACGGAAACGGCTCACTGATCCCGAACAGATCGCCGCGCTCGATGCCCGACGGGCCTCACTGCTCGCAGGGGCCGGGCGACCCGCCGAAGCTCTACAGATCGTGGACTCGATGGGCACGCCGACCACTGCACAAACACGTGTCGAACAGGCCGCGGCGAGAGCGATGAGCCTCATCAGCCTCGGTCGCTGCGACGAGGCGGCCGCCCTGTCGCACCAGGCGGCCCTCGACCATGCCAACATGCCCGGCTGGCTCGCCCGCCGTGGGATTGCCCAGCACCTGGCCACCGAGGCCAGAGCGCTCGCGTACTCCGGCCACTACTCCGAGGCACGGGAGTTGCTCGAACCGGCAGCCGATCGAGCACTGGCCACGAAGGCGATCGCTGCCTGGCTGTGGTTCGAGATGGCCCTTGCCGAGATCGCCCGGGACACCGGCAGAGCGCTGGAGGCAATCCGCCGCTTCCGCACCGTCGCCGAAGCCGCCCCGGCGGCCGGTCAGGACGCGGCCCTGGTGTGGGCCCACGTCGGTGTGGCCCAAGGTCACCTCCTGCTCGGCGAGTGCGGTCCCGCGGCGAGCGCACTGCAACGCGCCGACGAGGCCGGTGAAAGCCCGGTGGCCACGTCGCTGACCACTCGCGAGCGGACGCGAGCCTGGCTCGACGCGTGTCGCGGCGACTTGTCGGCAGCTCGAGCTCGCATCCGCGAGATCGGCGACATCACCCGACGCGACCAGGTCTTCATCTTCGAAGCTGCCCTGCTCAACGACCTGGTTCGGCTCGGCTCGGCCAACGAGGTGGTCGACCGGCTCGAGGAACTCGCCGGCCAGATGGATGGTCCACTCGTGCAGGCCCACGCCGGTCATGCCGTGGCGGCGTCACGACGTGACGCCGCCCTGCTAGGCGACGTCGTCGACCGCTACGAGGAGATCGATGCACTCGGCCTCGCCGCCGAGGCGGCAGCCGAGCTGGCCGAGCTCTACCGGACGCAGGGCGAGCCCCGACGCGCTGCCGCCGCCCAGCAAAGGTCGGCCGATCTCGCCGAGCGAGCCGGCGGCATCCACACGCCGGTACTGGCCAGAGGCACCAGCATCGAACCGCTGACAGCCCGCGAGCGCGAGGTGGCCCTGCTGGCCGGCGCCGGCGTGCGCAGCCGCGAGATCGGCGAACGGCTCCACCTGTCGACCCGAACGGTCGATACTCACCTGGCTCGGGTGTACCGCAAGCTGGGGATCGCCAGCCGTAGCGAACTTGCCTCGGCTCTCGGGATCCACCGCGATACGTAGGGACCAGGTCGCGTCTCGGCAGACAATTGCGTAGCCAGTGCGGATGCGCGGATGCCGATGTCGCTTCACGATCGCCTCGAGCAGGCAAACACGAATCGCGGGAGGCAGATATGGATGGTCACCATGCGCAGACACGAGCGGAACAATGAGCCCCGAAGACGTGGCCGTCGTGACCGAGTCATGGGCTGGGATCCGGTCGCGCCGAGACGTCCTCGCCGATCGCCTCACGGCGTCGTATGTCTCCGTCAGGCCGCCAGCGGTTGCGCATGCGCGAGCACAGTGGCTGGTCGATGCGGTCGCCGAGCTGGTCGACCTGCTCGCCGCGCCGAGCCAGCTCGCCACCCGTGCCCGCGAACTCGCCGCGACATTGCCGGATTCAGGCTTGGCGCCGAGCTTTCTTCTCGATGGGAATGCATGGATGTGCGCGGCCGGTGCCATCAGCCCGACCTGGTCGGATCGGTCAGCGCACGCCTGGCGCCAGGCGTGGCTGTTGCTCTCGGAGGTTCTCGCCGAGGATTCGCTGTCGCCGTTCGGTCGTCCGTCACCTGCTTCGCCTACTTGAGCAGAATTGTTTACCGACATGTCTTCATACGCAGTGACGGCGACGAGGCGCCCAACTCGGACCTCACGACGTCACCGACTACGGTGTTTGCGCGTAAGCGTGCTGCGCCGCCATCTCTCCGCCGGGTGAATGCCCTGTATCTGAGATTTGGTCGACGGCACGAGCCCAAATCATCGAGGAAAAGAGAGCGCTATGGATTCGTTGAAGACATACCTCATTGTGTGGCTATCTGGCATGGTCGCAGGTCTTGTCCTGCTCGAGAGGTGGCGGCGCATGGGAGACCAGTCCCTCACGACCACACCGAACGTAAGCGAAATCATCGAGGCCGACACAGCGGTCACGACCCCGCCCGCGCCAACCGACAAGCCGAAGGTGACGACATTGATCGCCACAGGCGCGAAGTCCGACGTCGAGCGGGCCCGTCAGCTCTTCGAGAAGATGACGCCGTGGCGGAGCACGTCAGCATCGTCCCCCGCCGACATCGATGGCGTCGACGTCGCTGCAGTCCAGTAGCGGGAATCGAGTCACGTATCGGTCTTGGGTTGGTAGTGGTACGAACGCTCGGTGCGGCCACCGGCGACGAGCAGCAGTTGACCCGTGATCCAACTCGCCGCGTCCGAGGCGAGGAAGATCGTCGCGTCGGCGATGTCGTCGGGAACTCCGAGCCGGGCGAGTGGAATCGTGGCAGCCAAACGGTCCATTTGATCGCCGACGTTGAGGATCTCGAGGAATGCCTCGGTGGCGATCGGACCCGGGGCCACCGCATTGACCCGGATGCGGGGTGCCAATTCGAGCGCGAGCGTCTGCGTGAGGTTGTTCATCCCAGCCTTGGCGGCGGCGTAGGGGCCCGTGAACGGCGAGCCTCGGGTGCCGGCGCCCGAGGAGATGTTCACGATCGAGCCCCCGTCGCCCATTCGCCTGGCAGCCGCCTTGCATCCCTGGAACGCTGTTGTCAGGTTGAGTTCGAGCTGTGATCGGAAGACATCGTCCGGCGTGTCGATCAGAGCCAGCGTTGTCTTGTCGTCGGACCCGCCGACGTTGTTCACCCACACATCGAGACGACCGAACGCATCCATCGTTCGGTCGGCGATCGTCTCGGAGAGATCGCGGACGTCACCCTCGATGATCAACGCACGGCGACCGAGCGACTCGATTGCGCCTGCCGTCTGTTCGAGATCACCGCGGCGCCGCGCGTTGATCACGACATCGCAGCCGGAGGCGGCGAGCCCGACTGCGATCGCCCGGCCGATGCCCTGCCCCCCGCCTGTGACCACAGCAACGCGATCGTCCATCCGGAGCCGGTCGAAGATCGTCATGATTGTCGTCGTTCGGTCATTGTCTGGCGAGGGTCGAACTCGAGATGCAGTTCGCGCAGCGATCGCATCGTGAACATCGGGACGTGCACGAAGTCGTTGCGGCCGTCGGCGAACCGCAGATTCGGGAGTCGGTCGAAGAGCGCTTCGAACGAGAGTGCTTGTTCGAGCCTGGTCAGTCCGGCACCCGGGCAGTGATGCTCGCCGAGCGAGAACGCCATGTGGCGGCGGGAGTTGGGCCGATCGAGGTCGACCTGGGTGGGGCAGGCGAAGACCCGCTCGTCGCGGTTGGCGCTGGCGTATCGCAGGTGCACCGTGGACCCGGCAGGGATCTCGACGCCGTCGATCATGCTGTCCTCGGCCACGGCGCGCCACAGCCCCTGCGTCGGTGACTCGATGCGGAGCACCTCCTCGACTAGCTCGGGGATCCGTTTCCGATCACCGGCAACGAGGTCGTACAGCCCCGGTTCGCGCAGGAGGATCCAGACGCCGGATGCCATCGCGAACGTCGTGGTCTCGTTTCCACCGATGAAGAGGTGGTCGACGATCGTGATGATCTCCTGATCGGTGAGCGGCCGTTCGCCGGCGAACTGGGCATGCACGAGGGACGTGATGATGTCGTCACCGGGGTTCACCCGTTTGTCGTCGATCGCTGCCTTCAGATAGTTGTAGAACTCGACGACCTGTTCGGCGACCCAGATGTCCTCGTCGGGTTCGAGTTTGCGGATGAACGGCAACACCCACGCCGAGCTCCAGGCCCGGAGTAGTTGGAGGTCGCTGCTCGGTAACCCGAGCATGTACGTGATCACACGCGCCGGAAGCTTCGAGGAGTACTGCGCGATCCACTCGACGTTCCCATCGCCTTCGAAGGTGGCGAACAACTCGTCGATGGATCTCTCGATGAACGGACGCCATTGCTGGAGACCGTCGCCACCGAGAAAATCGTCGACGAGGTCGCGGTAGTGGCGGTGGACCGGCGGGTTGGTGCCCAGTGGTGTCATCCGTTCCCAACCACCGCGGTCGTACACCTGCTGCGCAGCCAGTGACCGACGCTTGCTCGCGCCCGTCGGGAAGGTCTTCTGGTGGCGCAGTACGTGCATGATGTCGTCGTATCGGCTGATGACGTACTCGTCGGTTCCGGGAATCCGGTACACGGGCTGCTCGTCGCGCAGGTACTGGTACGTCGGATACCAGTCCTCCTGTGTCTCAGCACTGAACAAGTCGACGTGCACGGCCCGAACCTACCAGCGGGTCGGTTCTGGGCGATCAGTTGCCGCCGGTTAGCTTCTGGTCATGGTCGTCGTACACGCCCACATCACGGTCCTCGCCGGTCGTGAGGCGGCGTTCGAAGCAGCAGCTCGCGAGCTCGCCGCGGTGACACTCGAACGCGAGCACGGAATTCTTCGGTACGAGTACACGCGCCTGTCCGAACCGGCGACCTATCAGGCCGTGCTCGCTTTTGACGACTACGACGCATTCATCGAGCATCAAGCGAGTCAGCACCACCACGTGATCGCCGCCGGCGACATGCGCGACATGATCGCCAGCATCCGCCTCGAACGAGTCGATCCCGTTCCAGGCTGCTCCGATCTCGCTCCGCACGACGCGGACGACCCGGAGATCGAACAGCGCCAGGTCGGACCGGTCGACGAAGTCAGTCCTGGCGGCGCGGCGCGACCATTACCGCGAGCGCTATCCGCTGACCCCTGCCGCCTGGTGGCGCGCGACGGCGTGACCGACGCCGAGGTCGCGGCCATCGAGGCGTGACTTCATGGTGGCTACAGTGACACGGTCATCCGGCACCCAGCTCGATCGAAGGAGAATGCCCGTGAGCAACGACCGCACCTGGTTCGGAGACTCGACGCTCGAGGACCGGTTCCCGGCCTGGACACGTGGCAATGCCGCCGACGTGTTTCCCGAGCCGTTCAGCCCCCTCGGTCAGGACCTCGTGCTGCGCGAGGGAATGTGCACCGGCCTGCGCGACGCCTACATCTCGATCGGCGCTCTCGACTACGATGAGTTCGTCGACCCGGAGATGCCCGATCTGTTCAAGATCTTCGGCGGGTATCCGTACAACCCTCTGTCGATGACCCGGGTCTTGGGCGCCCGTATGCCCGGCGCCTCGCCGGAGATGATCGACAAGGCGTTCTTCGACGAGCGCGCCGAGGTCCCGCCCTACGATCCCCAGCCCTGGCACGAGTCCGCCGAACACGAGGCCCGGCTCGGGGCGTCGATGGCGTGGGCCATGTCTACCGATGCACTCCCGGAACTCGACGCCGACAAGGCGTTGGCGCGGAGCCTGCGCGAAACCCGACCGAACCTCTCGGAGCTCTCCGATGCAGCGCTGATCGCCCGGGCCCGTTCGATGGTTCCGTATGTTCAACAGACATTCGAGAACGCGATGCGCGTGTCGTCGCTGTCGCCGCTCGGGACGGGGGCTCTGGCTGCGATCTGCGAGGGACTCGGCGATCCAACGCTCTCGATCCGGCTGCTGGCCGGGATCGACGTCGACTCGGCGGCGCCCTCACATGCAATGTGGGAGTTGGGCCGGGTCGCCCGACAATCGCCGGCGGTCAGCGCCGCCTTCGACGCCGGACCCGACGAGGTGCTCGACCGTTTGCGGGCGTCCGACGACCCCGCGGCGGCCGACTTCGCCGAGCGCTTCGATCAGTTCCTCTTCGATCACGGTTCGCGGGCCCAGAACGAGTACGACCTGCGCGCCGCCTCGTGGGAGGTCGGCCCGCGCATCGCGCTGGCAGCGATCGATCTGATGCGCAAGTCCGACGAGTCACAATCACCCACGTTGCGAAACGCCTCGTCTGTCGCCGAGCGCGATCGCATACTCGAAGAGATTCGCCCGAAGATCGCCGGCGACACCGCGACGGCCGTGATGTTCGAGGCAGCGCTGCAGTCGGCGCAGCTGTTCCTGGCCGGGCGCGAGCGCGCCAAGACCAGTGTGGTTCGGGTGATCAACGAGATGCGCATGGCGCTGCGTGAGTTGGGAAGACGGATGGTGGAGTGCGCTGTGATCGATGAGATCGAGCAGATCTTCATGCTGACCAACTCCGAACTCGACCAGATCCGCTTCGAGCCCGATTCCTTCAGACCCATCATCGCCGAGAGGTGGGCGCAATACCAGACGCTGTTCGACTTCGAGCCTGTGTTCGTCGTCAACCGACGCGTGCCATCGCTCGATGAGATGACGCGACGCAGCGATAAGCATGTCGTCACCGCCGTGGCCGGCACGGTGCTGCACGGCGCGGCCGGTTCGGGTGGCGTCGCCACGGGCCGTGCCCGCGTGATCCTCGACGCCGCCCACCCGGAAGGGCTCGAACCCGGCGACATCCTGATCGCTCCACAGACGGACCCCTCGTGGGTGCCCTTGTTCGTCCCCGCGGCTGGGGTCGTGGTCAACGTGGGAGCGGCGGGCAGCCACGCCATGATCGTGTCGCGCGAACTCGGGATCCCGTGCGTGGCGTCAGTCGCCGACGCCACCGACATCATTCCCGACGGCGCCACCGTCACCATCGACGGCAACGCCGGCACGGTGACCATCCACTGACATCAACCTGCCAAGCCTCAGGAACCTACCGCCTGCCGACACGTGGACGTACTGCGGTTCACGACTGCGTCGATCGACAGGGAGATCGTGAGGCGGATCCGGCCGGGTTGCTCCACGAACACGTGAATCCATCCCCCATCGGTCGGTGCCACGCAGGCAGCCCCTTCTGACACTCGATACAGATTGGTGAACCTGAACTTGACGGTTGTCCAGCCGGTGCGTGTCGCGTCGATTGTCAGCTCTTCGGGTCCCACCTTCACGAGGGTGGCACCGTTGTCGACGAGCGGCGAAGCATCGACAACTTCGTAAACCTGCCAATCGTCGTTCTCCCAAACCCCGCGCAGGTAGGTCGGTCTGCTGCGGATGACAGCCGCCTCGTCGAGGGACATGTCGCGCAGGCGTCCCAGTGGTAATGCCACGATCGAGACTGCGTGCTCGAGCAGCCAACGGTGATAGGTGTCGGCGTCGAGCCGACCCGTGTAGAACTCGGGGTTCAGCCCTCGATCGAGCTGTGATGCCCAACCACGCGCAATGCCGTCGATCCGAAGGGCCAACGTGTCGGCCTGGGCGAATGTCTGTGTCGGGACGACTTCGATGCGGAGCGGTTGCGGGAGCGTGTCGAGATATGACACCAGCGAGTCGTAATAGTCCGCGGCTCGCGGTTCGGTCTGCGGGCATGAACGCCATGGAGATGTATGCCGCGTTCCAGATCAGGCTGGCAGCAATGATCGCCGGAATCATCGTGCGTCGATGCCGAGCGAGGGTGAGTGCTGCGGCGGGGCCGATGACGAGCCAGCCAAACCGCACCACGTTGCCACCGAGGGGCGACTTCACCACGAATGCACCAATGACAACGACGCCATAGGTGAGCACCGTCCAACGAACGAGGAGCAAGGATCGACCACACCACGCGGCACCAATCATCGCCGCAGTCAGAAGGACGAGACCGCCGGTGGTGAAAGGGAACCAACCGCCCTCGGGGAACAGCATGATGAGCGTGCCGACAGGAGCAACGGCCGCCAGGGCCGCAATCACGAGCAACGACCGCGGCGCTGAGCGAGCCAACCATGCTGCCGCGATGATCACCGACAGCGACATGGCCCCCAATGGTGACGACAACCCGCACAGCGCCGCACACACCGCCAGCATCCAAGGGCGTTGGCGCTGCAGCAGCAGCAGCGCCAAGGCACCGAACATCACGGCAGGCAAGAAGGTGAGTCGTCCACCCCAGAGGTTCGCACCGCACCCGAAAGCGAACAGCACCACCCCGACGACCGGATCAGGAAGCCCAGGCGTCGTGCTGTGCCAGCGTTCGATCAGCAGGACGAAGCACCACGTGGCTACGAGGACTGAGACCACCGACACCGCCACGACACCGAACAGCCCTCCGAGCACCGCCGATACCACGCCGTACCCCGGCAACGGGTGCCCACCGAACCACAGGTTGTTCCACAGGTACACTCCGCGACTCGCCAGCTGGGCACGAAAGTGCCCGCTGGCGAAGTCCTGCGACGGCGGGTTGACCAACAGGTACGCCAGGCAGATAGAACAGGCGAACGTCATGCCGATGAAGCGAACTCGTCGCGAGCCAACGTCATCCACAGTCGGCGGGAACGTTGGCGCGAAGCCAACAGCCGTGACATCAAGGTCGGCGGACATCAATCACCGTTCGCGGTGCAGGCGTTCGATACCCGGAGCCTTGACCACGATGAACTCACTGTCGTCAGCCAATGCGGGGTTGCGCCCGGTGTTGGGGAAGTTGTTGTCGCAACCGAGCAACAGCTTGGCACCAGAGATCACGTGCAGTGCCTCGATCGACTCGCACGTCACCTGGAACGGATCGCCGAGGCCGACGTCACCGTTGTGGATCGGGGGAAGGGACACCAGATCGGGATCCGGTATCGCCGCCAATTCGACAACGAGAGTCTTGGTCGTCGCACCACCGGCAGCATCGAGGTCCACGGCGTAGACCGGACGTGCAGTGGCCGTCGCTCCCCTCCCGCCGTCACGTTCGATGACCACCAGCCGGTGATCGTCGAGCGCCTGGGCATCGGCGATGAACCGAACCGGAACGTCGGTGTAGTAGTCGGCCAGTCTGGTGAATGTGCCGCGCTTCGTCTCGTACTTGTAGATGCGCCGGGATAGCGGGTCGTCGCCGACCACCGCGCCCTCCATCACGACGACGAGGTCACGTCCGTTCGGTGTCATTGCCATCGCCTCGATCCCGCGGCTGTTGAGGACCGTTGGCGTCCCGACGAGCCGCGGGTGGTTCGGCGAGATCAGGCCGTCGGGCAGGTCGATCGGCGCCTCCACGAGACGACCCGAGCGGTCGAAGTGCAGGATCCAGGGTCCGAACTCGTCACCAACCCACAGATCACCTCGCCGATCACGTTGCGCGGATTCCGGGTCGATGTCACCACCGGTCAACCAGCGTTCGGGTGTCCCTCGCGCGCGATCGGGAACCCGATGAGCTTGTCGGGATCGGCGAACTGGATGAAGTTGCCGACGGCTACGGTGCCGGACCCTCCTCTGTCGGTCTTGAAGTCCGGCTTGACGTAGTAGGCGCGTATCAAGAAGTCGCCCGAGTTGGCCTTGCCGCCGAATCCGTTGTCGGGCATCACGAGGTATTCGCCGGGCCGGCGGCCGGCGAGGATCGCCGGAAAAACCTTCGACGGGCTGCGACGGCGTCGGGAAGTGAACGCCGTTGATGACGGTCTCTGTCTGTCCTGCCGGCACGAGGCCCGATCCGGAGGGCGGACCTGGGGCGTAAGTCTCCACCGGCAGCACCGCCCGGCCCACCAGGCGTGGATCGTCCCGGCCGTGTGCCCCATCGGCAGCTGCGACGGGCGGCGGAACGAGAGCGACGATCGCGGCGACAACACCGGCACAACCCAATTTGCGTGTGTCCATGGAAATGCTCCTTTCGAGCGATTGACGGGACTGGATCGTCTGCCGACACCCGTCCCGGCCACAACGGGCCACGGTCACGCCGTGGCCCGGCGATGTCCCGATCCCGGACGGGCACAACTCGGGACAGGAGTACCATCCATCCGGTACGCCTCCCGTCGTACTGTTGGCTCGGAGGAGACACATGGAGGACAACGGGGCCACGGCGGCAGCTTCTGCTGGCCGAGCGAGCTTGGGATTGAGTGTGCTCACCACGCTCGCCTGTGTGGCGGCGGTGAGTGCCATCCTCGGACTGCGCATCGCCAACAAGGGCGCCGAGCCGAGCCATCTCAACTGGTGGCTCGTTGCCTGGCTCGTCGTCGGTCTCGTCGACGCGCTGGTTGGCGCAGCTCTCCTGAACCACCATGGGCAGCGACGCCTGGCCGGATGCCTTCTGATCGGCGGACTCGCCTTCCTCGTCGTCGCTGTGGCGATGCAGGCCCGCGGCTACACCGAGTCGCTCGACCACCCCAGTGGCTGGGATGACCTCGCCAGCGCCCGAACGTGGAGCCGCCCTTTGGCCGCAGGCGTGCTCGCCGCGCTGGTGCCATGGGAGCTCGCCGTCACGGGACGGCGGCCCCGCTACGAGGCCGTATGGTGGACGACCGCAGCGCTGATCGCCGTCCTCGCCATCGGCGAAGCCGTCGGTGCTCAGTCGGCGGGGCTGGATGTCGTCGACGTCGCCACGTGGCTCCTCGCGGCGTCCGCCGCCGCCGCGACGGTGCGACTCGTTGTGCTGTGGCGGGCGGGCACTCGGCGCGACGACGATCCGCTAGCGGGTTGGCTCGGGGTCGGCGCCATCGTCGCCTGGCTGGCAGTGGTGCCGGACCGGTTCGGCATCTGGGGGTTGAGCTTCCCCAGCGGTGACGTCGTCGGCCCGCTGCTACTTCTCGCCACCCTGCCGGTGCTGATCGTCGCCGTGCTCGTACGGGCACTCCGCGACCGGCCTGGTCGCTTCCACGGGGTCGCTCACGACGTCATCGGCTGGCTGGCGTTCTCGTGCGCCATCATCGTCGTGTACACGGGTGTCGTCGCCGGCCTCGGGCGGCTCGTCGGCGGAAACGGCCCGACGTGGTTGCTCGTGGCGACGACAGGTGTCATTGCGGTGTTCGCAGAGCCGGCCAGGCGACGAATCGGCCATGCCGTCGACCGGCTTGTCTGGGGTGCCCGCGATGACCCGCTCGAGGTCGTGCGCGGTGTCGTCGACCATGTCGGAACCGATTCCGGCGACGAACTGTTGCCGGCACTCGCCGCCAGCCTGCAACGCGAGCTTCGCCTCGACGCCGTCGCAATTGATGTTCGGACCCCCGACGGCTGGCGGCGCGAGGCGGCGAGTGGCCCAGCGACGCCGTACGAGCGAGTTGTGGAGTTGCAGCAGCGTGACGAGGTCGTCGGGCGATTGGTCGTCGGCTGGGAGCACGGCCCGTCCCTCCGGGCGCGTGACGAGCGGGTACTGGCCGAGCTCGCCGGGCCGCTCGGTCTCGCAGTCGGATGGGTCCGTTTGGCCGCCGAGCTACGTCGATCGAGTGTGTCCATCGTGTCGGCCCGCGAGGAAGAGCGGCGGCGATTGCGTCGCGATCTCCACGACGGGCTCGGTCCGGCTTTGACAGGTGTGTCTCTCGGCTTGCGGACTGCGGTGCGCCAGCTCGAACGTTCGCCGTACGCGCTGACCCTCATGCCGTCACGCGAGCTCCTCGACCGTGTTGCCGACGAGGTCGACGCGCTCGTCATCGAGGTGAAACGCGTCGTCCGCGATCTCAGGCCGACGGCGCTCGACCAGCTCGGCCTCATCGACGCCGTCGGCGAGTTCACCCGCACCTTCGGCGACGATCTCGAGTTTCACCTGACGATGCCGAGTGCACCCGTCGAGCTGCCGGCGGCGGTCGAAGTGGCGGCATACCGCATCGTCACCGAAGCGGTGACCAACGTGGTGCGCCATGCTCAGGCCGCGCAGTGTTGGTTGTCGATCTCAACCGGCCCGACCGTCGACATCGACGTCGTCGACGACGGGATCGGCGTGAAGGATGGCGTCGCAGGCGGGGTGGGATGGACAGCGATCCGCGAGCGGGCGACCGAGCTCGGCGGCAGCGTCCAGGTCACTCGCCACGACCCCCACGGCACGCACATCCATGTCCGGCTTCCCGTGACGCTGCCGTGAGCGACCAGCCGACGCCACTTCGTGTCGCGATCGTCGACGACCACCCGATGTTCCGCTTGGGGTTGGCCGCGGCGATCAAGGAGATGGATGGCATCGAGCTCGTCGGTGAGGCCCAACGCGCTGAACAGGTGGCCTCGCTCGTCGAGACGGCGTCGCCCGCCGTCCTGCTGCTCGACGTGCGCCTGCCCGATGCCTCCGGTCTCGAGGTGAACCGATGGCTCGCGGATCACCATCCCGAAGTACGCGTGGTGATGCTGACGATGTCGGAAGACCTCGACAACGCACTCACCGCGCTGCGCGATGGTGCCAGCGGATACCTCGTCAAGGGTGCCGGCCCAGAGCGGGTTGAACACGCCATACGCACCGTCGCCTCCGGCGATGTGGTGCTCGACCAATCCCTCGCGCAGGGTGTCACTGAGTTGGCACAGGTTCGCCGAGGATCGACCAGCCGACCATTCCCGCAACTCACCAACAGGGAGTTCGACATCCTGCAACTCCTCGCCGAGGGTCTCGACAACGCGTCGATCGCCCGCCGCCTGTTTCTCAGCCCGAAGACGGTTCGCAACCATGTGTCCAACGTCTTCGCCAAGATCCAGGCTCCGGACCGACCCGGTGCGATCGTTCTCGCCCACCGTCACGGCCTCGGAACGTGACCGAGGCGAGTTCGGCTGAGGTAGACATGCAGCACTTGGTCGGGCGCGATTCCGGTACTGCCAGTACCGGAATCGAACCCGTTGAGCCCGATCGGTGCCGTGCGTGCCGCCGGCGAGGCAGTGGGCGCCGGATGACCGTCACCCAGACGTTGGCGATTCGCGGTGGCGAGTCCGCCGATGTCCACATCGAGGGTGATCGCATCGTCAGGGCAACACCTGGAGCAACTGCGGCATCGACTCTCGATGCCGGCGGCTGTCGAGTCTTCCCAGGGTTCGTCGACCTCCAGTGCAACGGTGGATTCGGTGTGGACCTCACGACGTCACCCGAACGTGCTCGAGAAGTCGCCGCGCGGCTGCCGGCAACCGGGGTCACATCGTTCCTGCCCACGGTCATCACCGCGCCACCGGAGGTTACCCTGCGAGCCATCACTGAGCTCGACTGGCTTCGGCACTCGTCGCCAGGTGCGCGATCGTTGGGCGTTCACCTCGAGGGCCCGTTCATCAACCCGAGCCGAGGCGGCGCTGCATCCGCGACGGCACATCCGGCCGCCGAATCGTGCCGAAGTGGCACGATGGCTCGCGGCCGGGTCCGTCGCAATGGTGACGCTCGCGCCGGAGCTGGACGGCGCGCTCGACCTCGTCGCCGATCTTGCCGCACACGGCGTCGTCGTCAGCTGCGGACACTGTGAGATGAGCGTGTCCCAGCTCGGCGACGCCATCAGCGCCGGAGCCACCGCAGCGACGCATCTGTTCAACGCCATGGGCTCGATGACCGCCCGCGCCCCGGGCTCGGCGGGGGCGGTGCTCGCCGACGAGACGGTGACCGCCGGCATCATCGCCGACGGCCTGCACGTCGACCCGGCGATGGTCGCCGTCGCCTGGCGCGCCATGGGTCCAGCAAGGCTGGCGCTGGTGACCGATGCGATCGCCGCGCTCGGCCTTGGGCACGGCTCGTTCCGCGTCGGCGATACCGATGTCCACGTCGACGAACGCGGCCCGCGGACAGCCGACGGCGTGCTGGCCGGCAGCGTGTTGCGTATGGATGAAGCGGTGCGCAACCTGGTTGCTTTCACCGGATGCTCAACCGCCGATGCCGCCGGCGCCGCGTCGACCACGCCCGCCCGCCTTCTGGGCCGACCCGACGTCGGAGTGATCAGCCCAGGTGCCCTCGCCGATGTCGTGGTGCTCGATGCCGGCAGCCGCGTCGCTGCCACCATCGTCGCTGGGCGTGTGGTGTTCGACCCCGACCGAAGATTGTCCAGCTGAACGACCACGTCATGGAAATCGTCATCCAACCAACGCCCGCCGACGTCGCCCGCCTCGTAGCCGACGCGGTGCAGGCGTTGATCGACCGTAAGCCCGACGCGGCACTGGGGCTCGCCACCGGCAGTTCGCCACTCGCCACGTACGCCGAGCTCATCGAACGGAACCGCTCCGGTCGCATCTCGTTCGTTCGGGCACGGGCTTTCTTGTTGGACGAGTACATCGGGCTGCCGGAAGGCCACCCGCAGTCATATCGCTCGGTGATCGAGCGCCAGTTCACCGGCGCGGTCGATCTCGTGCCCGGCAGGGTGCGCGGCCCTGACGGTGGCGCTGATGATCTTCCTGCGGCCTGCGCGGCCTACGAGTATGAAATCCGTGCCTCAGGTGGGATCGACCTGCAGCTGCTCGGTATCGGCGGTGACGGGCATGTCGGCTTCAACGAACCCATCTCGTCGCTCCAGTCGCGGACGCGGGTCAAGACACTGGCAGTCGAGACCCGTGCCGACAACGCCCGGTTCTTCGACGATGTCGACGAGGTGCCGCACCACGTCGTGACACAAGGGATCGGCACGATCCTCGATGCGCGTCACGTGATCCTGATCGCCACGGGTGAGACGAAGGCCGCGCCGATCCAACGCGCCGTAGAGGGCCCCCTGACGGCGATGTGCCCTGCTTCCGCTCTGCAGCTCCATCCGCGTGCGACCGTCGTAATCGACGAGGCCGCCGCGGCCGACCTGACCCTCACCGACTACTACCGCGCGACGTGGCTGGGCAAACCGCCCTGGCAGGGCTGGTGATCGCCAGTTCCGGCTTCGACGGGCGCGACAAGTGAATGGACCCACTCGTGGGGCACGGGTCGACAGTGGTCGGCTACGATTCGATGGTCAACCTGGAGTGTGTTCCCTTCTCCCTCGTCTGAATCGGCTCGGTGGCTGATCTCGCCGCGCCGACCGTGCTCGTGAGGGAACTCCAGCTGGGAGGTGGTGAAGATGCCCGAGCTCACGACGATGGACGAGGAGGTGTTCCCGCGCTGTCACCAGCTGCCGGGTGGACCGGAGAGTCTCGCTGGCACGCGTGCCACGCTCGCATCATCGCGTTGAGCTGACATTGTTCGGCATCCGGCGAGACACACTTCGTGACGACGTAGTCGCGGGCACGGTGTTGGGGATCGAAAGCGTGCCCGACGGACTTTCCTTCGGAGTGCTCGCCGGTGTGAACCCGCTTGCTGGGCTCTACGGATACATGTACGGCACGATCGGTGGGGCACTGTTCACCAGTTCCTCGGTGATGGCGGTGCAAGTCACGGGGGCGATGTCGATCATCGTCGCCGACACGAACCTCGACGCGCACGGGGATCCCGCACGCGCTCTGTACACCTTGTCGATCATGGCCGGTCTCCTGATGGTGCTCGCCGGACTGATGCGCGCCGGCTCATTGTTGCGTTTTGTACCTCGGGCCGTGATGGTCGGGTTCATCGCTGGAGTGGGTGTGAACACCGTCCTGGGTCAGCTCGGCAACTTCACCGGCTATGACGCGGTCGGAGCCAACCGTGTCGCAAGAACATTCGATCTGGCGATCAACATTCAACGCGTGGATCCAGCCACAGTCACGGTCGGAGCGCTGACATTGGTGCTCATCGTCGGTCTCCAGCGGACACGACTCGGCGCCCTCGGATTGGTGGTCGCCGTTGCAATCGGGTCGGCCGTGGCGGCCCTGTTCTCGAACCACGGCGAACACGTCGTCACCGTTGGAGATCTCACGTCGATGCCGGACGGTCTGCCCTTCATCTCTCGCCCGGCGCTCAATGAGGTGCCTGGTCTGATCGTGCCCGCGCTTGCCTTGGCCTTCGTCGGGATGGTGCAGGGCGCCGGAGTTGCAACCGCGTTCCCCAACCCCGACGGCACCCCGACGAGCTCGTCGCGTGACTTCATTGGTCAGGGTACGGGGAGCATCCTGTCCGGCCTGTTCCGCGGCATGCCTGCGGGCGGCTCGATGTCCGCTACCGCGCTGGCGGTTACCGCTGGAGCGAAAACGCGATTGGCGCTGTTCGTGGCTGGCGCCGTCATGGCGGTCACCATTGTCGCTGCCGGCGATGCGGTCGCTCATGTCGCGCTGCCGGCCCTCGCGGCTCTGCTCATCGTCATTGGGCTCGGGACCGTGCGGCCCGCCGACATCCGTTCCGCGATCAAATCCGGGCGAATCCAGGGAACAGTCGTCATTGCGACGTTCGCAATGACGATTCTGATCCCTGTCCCCCAAGCTGTACTGGCCGGTGTGGCCCTGGCCGTCGTGCTGTACGTCATCGAGCAGTCCAATCGCCTCGTGATCAAACAGCTGCATCTCGACGATCACGGCCACATCCGCGAGTCGGATCCGCCGAACGTGATCCCTCCCGAAGAAGTAGTGATCCTTCAACCATACGGAAGCTTGTTCTTCGCCAGCGCGTCCCCCTTCGCCGGCCAGCTACCAATCGTCAATTCCACGACGAGGCACGCGGTCGTCATCATTCGCACGAGAGGCAACGACACCATTGACCTCAGCATCGCCAACGCGCTCGTCCGCTATGCCGACGAGCTGTCCGAACAGACGTCGAGGCTCATCGTCAGCGGCAGCGACGAACTCGCCGCACAGTTATCCAACAATGGCATCCTCGACCGACTCGGCGTCGACAACTTCTACGTCGGTAACGAATGGCACGGCAAGACCTTGGCGCGGGCGGCGGCCGATGCCCGAGCTTGGATCGCTGCCCAACACGACGAACCCGACCGTCCAAAATCTGGTTTCACGCCACCAGAACCGCCGTGACAAGTGCGCCTCTCAGCGATCCCATCGTCCGAGCATGCCCGGACGACTCACCAGTTGTCGTCGTCGAGCGTCGAGTCGTCTGCGGCGTAGACGCCGAGAAGGTCGCGCGCCGACACCACGCCGATCAACTTGCCGTCCTTCTCGAGAAGGATGTGACGGACGTAGTGGGCCATCATCACCATGGCCACCTCGACCACCGATGCTGAGCTGTCACACCAGATCAGCCTGGTGTGCTCGATGTCGGCCGCCAGTGTTGTCGCCGGGTCACGACGACCTGCCAAGGCGCGCACTACATCGCGCTCGGTGACCACCCCGTCGACGGAGTCGCCGTCGCCGACGATGAGGGCGCCGACCTCGGCATCCGCGAGTGCGTCAACCACCTCATAGAGCGTCGCCCTCGGGCTGATCCGGATGACGTTCTCGCCCACAAATGATGCGACCGGTAGATGTCCAGCTTCCGTAATGTCAGTCATCTCTGATCCCTTTCGTCGATCTACTCGCGACCGTATGGCAGCCACACGGGGCGTGGCAGAGGCGAAAAGTCCCAACTCCTCCCCCACCGGGACAGCCGCACGGTTGCCGAAGACACATTCGAGATGACCCTCGACGCCGACGCCGTGCACTCAGATGCCCGCGTTCACGCCGAGCGAGCGGCGAGGATCGCCCGGCGCTGCTCCTCCGACAGTGGCTTGATCGCCTCCCGGACCGTGACTCCGGATGCTCGACCCACTCGCGGAGCAAGCCATTCGTAGACCATCGTCGGACGCTTCCGCGCTGTATCACGCAGCACCCAGCCGATCGCCTTGCGAATGAAGAACTCCTTCTCGTCGAGCATCGCGTCGGCGTACCTGCAGAAGCGTATGAAGTCGCCGCCGCCCCGACGCAGCGGCAACAGCAGGGCAAGCAAGGCCGACCGCCGGACCCAGAAGTCCTCGTCGAGCGCCCAGCGATCGAGGACCGCGGCCGCCTCGGGATCGCGCTCGACGAGCGGGCCGACGACCGACGCGGCGAGCCCGTCCACGATCGCCCAGGTCCGCGCTTCGCGCAGCAGTCGCTCCAGCAGCATCATGTCCTTCGCCAGGAGCCTGTCCGAGTACGAATCCAGCAGTTCGACAGCCACCATGCGATGCTCGTGAACAGGCGTTTCCCACAATGTCAGTACGAGCGTCAGGAGCTCGTCGCGGTCGAGATCTCGATATCGCTGCCGCACGCTCTTGGCGACAGCACGTATGTCGGGCACGGACGTGCCGTAATGATCCAGGCTGCTCTTCAGGTACTTCTTCTCGTGTTCTGCCGCGTCGAGGCGCAGCTCGCGAGCGCAGCGCTACTGCGATTTCGGCGCCAAGTGAGCGGTGATCCATCCAGCACACGATCTCACACGATCTGGCACACAAGAGTCGGCTTCACCAGCAGTTCATCGGAGTATCTGCTGCCCACCCGGGGTGTCCGGAAACACTCGACGGCGACGGTACGGTTCCTCGCCTCATCGAGTAGCGGTGCCAAGACGGAACCACGGATACGCCACGACACCAAGCCGCTGTTCGAGTGCCGACAGCTCTGCCGCCTCGCTCGGTGGCAGCGACCTGCCGCGGTCCCATTCGACCAGCCGCACGGCCTGAAGGCACAGACAGACCTCGGCGGCGCTTTCCCGCCGGCGCGCCAGGTCGAGTGCTTCACGCGCCGTCTGCATCGCCGTACCAGAACCGATTGCGCGTTGGGCCATCGCCAGCAATCGGCGCAACGTGACTGGAAGGAGGTGCGCCTCACCGAAGCGGCCAGCAGTGGCCAACTCGGCGTTCGCCAGGGCGGCTGCCTGTCGCGGCTGGCCACACAGCAGCAGCATTTCGAGCTCGGCGGCGGTTCGGAACGCCGCCAGCTCGTCCTCGCCGAGCTCGATCAAGCGGGCGATGCCGTCGCGCAAGGTGGCGATGGCGGACCCATCGGCCACGCCGCGCCTCAACTCGACGCGAACGACGTGCGTGACAGCGGCGAGCTCGGCGGCGGCTACACCCGCCGAAGCAAGCTCCCGCGCCGATTCGCGGGCGTCGACGCTCGCCGCATCGGCGTCGCCCAACTCGAGCAGGATGGTGCTTCGATTGAGCCGGGTGAGAGCGACGCTCCACATGCTTCCGGCGCGCACGAAGGCACGCTCTGCCACGGCGTAATGGTCGAGCGCGCCCGCCCATTCGCCGCGGTTGTCGAGCAGGAGACCGACGTTGCAGGCGATCGCGCCGATGAGCATCGGGTCGTCCACGCTCCGGGCGAGATGAAGGGCCCGTGCGGCAATCGCTTCCGCGTCGGGCGCCGCAGTAGCGATGGCGACGTCGACCTCCAGCGCTGCTGTTCGAGCTGCATCGATCGGCTCGGCGGCGCCGAGCAGACCGCCGACTCGGCGAAGCGCATCGGACGCTCCTCGGGGATCACCGGTGTCGAGCGACACCCGGGCACGCTCCAACCACACCCGCAGACGGGCGCGATCCGAGGCCTCGCCGGCGGGAACACGATCCAGGGCCGCCAGCGCCTGTCCCAGCAGCGTTGCGGCGGCGCGTGCGCGCCCGGCTCGCGACGCGGCCCTGGCCCGCCGGACGACGAGGTCGGCACGCACTACCGGATCGGAGGTTTGGCGAGTGGCGAGACGGAGCGCCCCATCGACTTCAGCTTCCGAGCCGGCCGCGGCCGCGGCCGCCGCCCAGCCGGACGCAACTGCTGCGAGGTTCACGACGTGGTTCCGCTGCGCCACCGGCCACACCCGGCTCCACATCTGCGCCGCTGCATGTGGCGCGCCGGCGTTGAGGGCTGCGTTGGCAGCACGCTCACCCCAGCGCAGCGTCAGCTCAGGTTGGTGCGCGTCGGCGAAGCCGTGAGCGATGCGCAGCAGCGTCGCAACGTCGAATGGCTCGATCCCGACCGCGACCAGGTGACGTGCGAGCCGCAGCGACAAGGTGCGCAGTTGGCTGACGGGCATCGACTCGATCAGCGCGGCGCGGACCAACTCGTCGGTGAAGCGGCTACGGCCGGGACTCGCCGCTTCAACAAGTGGGACGAGTGCAGCGAGCGCCTGGCCGACGGCCTCCTCGGGCATCTCGGCGACCGCCGCACAGACGCGATGGTCGATGGTCGCGCCGCACACGGCGGCGGCGCGAGCGAGCGGGCGAAGGTACGGCTCGATCCGATCGAGGTCGACGGCGGCGATGGCGGCGAGGTCAGCCGGAAGACGCCGACCCTCCGCGTCCGCTGCAAGCCGGACAGCGACACCCGGGTTACCGCGAGCGGACTCGACGATCCGTTCGAGTTCGGCGGTAGACAGTGGCCGCCGCGCTGCCGCGGCTGCGATGTCGCGAATCGCCTCGTCAGGCAGCGGCTCCAGGAGGATCACCACGCGAGGGACGGAGTCGGGGAGCGTCAGTTCCGTCTGCGCTCGCGCCGCAAGGAGGAGGGTGACGTCGTCAGCGACGAGACGCTCCATCACCCGACGCGATCCGACGTCCAGGTGGTCGGCGCTGTCGATGGCGATGACGACGTCTGTCAGCCGGGGCCGCACTGCAGTGGCGACTTGCGCGACCCGAACACCGAGAGCGAACTCCGCTGCCACGTCCTCGACCTCCGGAATCCCAACATCCAGCAAGGCCGCCAGCCGAGTCGAAACCGCGAACGGCACACCCAGATCGTCGACGCCACTCGGGATGCGCACCACCGGCCGCGTGATTCGCGCCAGTACTTCCTCGACCAAGCTGGTGACCCCACTGCCGGTCGGGCCAATCACCTCGACCACACGGTCGGTCGAGAGGGCCGTGAGGATGCGGTCCTGCTCGGCGCGTCGCCCGATGACCGACACCACACGCTGAGTCTGGGGATGTCCCTCGCCGCCCAGGGCCTCGGCAACCACCACCCGGGCGCGGCGGCCGCGCAGCTCCATCGGTGGCCGCCAACGCAACGCCGGACGACGGTGCAACCGATCGACGAAATCGCCGGACACGATCACTTCGCCGGGCGAACTCGACTGCATCAGGCGAGCGGCAACATTCGTGGCGTCGCCGAGGGCCGCGACCATCTGGCGCTGCGGATGGCCGATCACCGCACTGAACACCAACCCTGCATGCACCCCGGCCCGGATGTCGATGCCGACGGAGGCCGATCGGTGGACGAGCTCCCGCACTGCGGCGAGCAAGCGTTCCGCGTCGTCACCTGCGCTCTCCACTCCCCCGGAGGTCAGCAGCAAGGTCACGCCGTCCGGGGCAACGTCGGTGCAGAGCGGCATCACCCCGAGCCGGTCGGTGACGCGAGCAAGCCCATCCATCACGGTGACCACGACCTCGGCGGGCCGGGTGGTGGAGTCGAGGCCGCGGACACCGACGAAGGCGACCGCTGCGCTGCGGTGTGCCGGGTCCATGCCGCCGGCGGCCAAGCGCGCGAGCCGCGGCGGCATCCAGATCGCGGCCTCGACGGGGCCCGTGCCTGGCCTCGGTGCTGGCGGTGGCTGACCGGTTGACCTG
The DNA here is from genome assembly GCA_963773085.1 of Ilumatobacteraceae bacterium. Taxonomy (GTDB): domain Bacteria; phylum Actinomycetota; class Acidimicrobiia; order Acidimicrobiales; family Ilumatobacteraceae; genus JAENVT01. The sequence continues at coordinate 369,656 of CAVYZS010000014.1, forward strand.
CGCCGCAGCACTCCCGCCCGTGTAAGGACCTGGCCGGGTCGCGCTGCGTGCTCCAGTGTGAGTGTCTCGGTGACGACGGGCCCGAACACGACCTCCTCTGTCCACTGCCCGACCCATCGAACGACGTTCAGCTCGCCCGAGGCGAGACCGATCGATTGGCGCAGTCGGACGCGACCGCCGGGAACCTCCACCGCCGGCCGTGCCGCCACGACCGACAGCAGGCCGGACGCGCATACGCGGGCGCGTTCGTGGTGACCCTCACCAGTGAAGGCGATGAACAGCGCGTCGCCACCGAACCTGAGCACGTCTCCGCCGTTGGCGTGAATGACGTCGATCAGCCCCGTGAAGGTGGCGTCGATCGTGCTCAACAGCAGTTCCGTCCCCGCCCGTCCCCGCACCAGCAGCCGCTCGGCGAGCCGCGTGTAGCCGGAAATGTCGGCAAAGATCGTCGCCGCCTGGATCCTGCCGACCGCCGACGCATCGGCGGCCAGGAGCGGCCTAGGGACGAACGGCTCGAGCGGCGCAACGCTCAGCGCCAGCGCACGCCTCCCGGCCCCGGCAGGACTTGGATCGGACAATCGGGCTCCAGCGTGCAGGTGATCCGTTGCGTCTGCTGGGTGAGGGGATCTGTGTCGGTGACCACCAGGCGGGGAAGACCGTTGGCGAGAACCCACATCGGGTCCTCTGCAACCACGACGCGGTGACCAAATGCGCAACGTCCGTACACGTCGGCGAGCACCATGGTGGCCGCGAGGCCGTGGATCGCCACCCCGTTGGTGGGGTTGACCCACAGCCGTTGCGGGTCGGCGACCCTGCGAACGTTGACGAACGTGCGCGTGTAGGGGGCGATGCCTGAGCCGAAGTAGTCGACGCGCACCACGGACCGCGGCCGCAGCGGCGAAAAGCCATCCCGCGGCACCTCGTCGGGAAGTCCCGAACTGGCCATGACCACCGAGTCGTCGAATCCCCACAGAACCAGAGGCTCGAGTGGCCGTCCCCCACTGCTGCATGCGCTGCGCACACCAGTGATACCGAAGACGACCGAGGACGCGACAAGCCGTCCGTCGGCGGAACGTGACGGCCCCGGGCCGGCCGTGATGTCGGGAACCCCACGGTCGGTCAGAGCGAGGGCTGCCCACCGTGGCGCGTTGCCGCGACAACGGGGTGCATCGTCGGTGACGACGGTGACGGGGGCCACACCGGCGGTGGCATCAGCTGGGATCAGGAGCGTCCACTGCAGTTCGTGGCCGCGAGGCACCGTGATCGAGAACATGAAGTGGTGCATCCCGGGTGTGAAGAACTCCGCCTGGTCACGGCCAGGTCCGTGGTCGACGACCGCGCCGTCGGCCGTCTCCACGATTCCGTTGGTGGGATCGCCCGAGGCGAGGCCCCACTGTGCCGGCAAGAGCTGCGCCGGCAGGATCGGATCGACGTCGGCGCCGAACCAGAAGGTGTCTCCGCCGTGCGCATGTTCCACGCAGTCGACCAGAGGCACGATGCCGGCAACCCGGCCGGTCGACGCCAGCACCCGCGATGTTCCCGCGACTGCGACCGACGCGGCGAGGAGGATGGCGGTGAGGGCGGATCGTGAGACGTGTCGCCGCCATGACAGACCCCTTCGGGGCGCCTCATGCACGATCGCTCCCATGGCGACACAGTACACCCCTCCACCAATCGAGTTCCTGGGGCGATCGGCACCCTCGGGTGTCGGCTCGAAGCGGCTTGACGATCCAAGGCGGCGCAGCGTTGGGATACGGCCCGACCGCGCTGGTGGTCTGCGACCACGCCCTGTTGGGAGTGGGTGCGGCGAATCAGTCCTCAGGGTCAGCTCCGTCGGCGACATCCGTTCGCACCTGGGCTTGCATGGTGCGGCCATCGGCGGCCCTCGAACGTCGCTGTGACCGTGGGTCTCCTAATCGTTCCTCTCACTCGATGAACGCCGGCACTGTCGTGCAACCCGACACCTTCGTTCAATTGACGAGCGGTAGCGCCGAACGCACCGGATCGGTGGTCCGTTCGCGGTCGCCTGTCGCTCGGGCGCGACTTCGGAACTGAGCCTGCATTTTCCGCGCCCGACCAGCGTCAACGGGCGCGATTCCTGTACTGGCAGTTCCGATTGACTCGTTACATCTCGTTGCATTTCTCGGCACGCCCTACACTCACTCCGCGGCCGGACGTCTCCAGGCCAGCATCGTGCGTGCCGATAGGTGTTGCATGTCCGACATCACGGCGGTGATCCCTCGGCACCGACGATCTCGCCGTTGGCGGCGAGCAAATAGGCCTTGCCGCATGCGCACACCATCTCGTGAGTCAGACGTAGACCGCATTCACACACCCACCCCTTTTGAGTCGCCGGGTTCCCGGCCATGAGGGCGTGCGGAGGGACATCCCTGGTCACCACGGCGCCGGCAGCGACGAACGCGAACTCACCGATCATGACGCCACAGACGATGGTTGCATTCGCTCCGATGGTCGCTCCGCGGCGCACGGTGGTAGAAAGGAGCTGATCCTTGCCCTTCTTGATGAAGGCACGCGGCGCGTAGTCGTTCGTGAAGACCATCGCCGGTCCGAGGAACACGTCGTCCTCGACCGTCACCCCATCCCAGACGAGCACGCCGTTCTTGACCGTCACGTTGTTGCCGAGTTGCGCGCCGATCTCGACGAACGCATGATCACCGATGTTGCAGTCGGACCCGATGCGAGCTCCGGCGAGCACGTGGGCGAAGGCCCACACCCTGGTGCGCGGCCCGACCTCCGTGCTCTCGCACAGCCCCATTGGATGGACGAAGAAGTCGGACGGCGCGGTGTCGGTCATCGCGTTGCCTCGGCGAGCGCTTCGACGACACGTTCCTGCTGTGCCGGTGTGATGTGCGGGTAGAGGGGCAGGGTGAGGAGCTGAGAGGCGGACGCCTCGGCAACGGGAAACGCCCCGTTGGCGTAGCCGAGGAACGAGAAGGCTTCGGTACGGTGGATGGGCCGCGGATAGTGGATGCCCGCACCGATGCCGGCGGCGTGCAGGTCGTCGAGGACACGATCGCGATCGTCGACGCGCACGACGTACAGGTGCCACACGTGTTCGTTGCCGGCAGCCGTGCACGGTCGACGGACCTTCTCGAGGCCGGCCAGCAACGAGTCGTAGCGCGCGGCCGCGGCTCGGCGGGCCTCGTTCCACGCCGCCAAGCGGCGCAGCTTGGCGCGCAGCACGACGGCCTGGAGCGTGTCGAGGCGGGAGTTGAAGCCGAGGTAGCGGTGCTCGTACCGCTCGAGCCCGCCGTGGCACGAGATCGCACGGATGTGCTGCGGCCAGCGCGGCATCGGAGGTCAGCACGGCACCGCCGTCGCCGTACGCCCCGAGGTTCTTGCCGGGATAGAAGCTCGTCGAGGCGGCCGCGACACCCGTTCCGATCGGAGCACCGTGACGAGTTGCGCCGTGCGCCTGTGCGGCGTCTTCGAGCAGCGCCACGTCGCGATCGACCAGCACCTCGGCGAGGCCTTCGAAGGCTGCGATCTGTCCGTAGAGATCGACGCCGATCACCGCCCGAGTTCGGTCGGTGATTCGATCTTCGACCTTGCTCGGATCGATGAGCAGATCGTCGTCGCGGCAGTCGACGAGCACGACGTCTGCGCCGGCGCGTACGACCGCCTCGGCCGTCGCGATGAACGTATTGGCGGGAAGGATCACTTCATCGCCACGCCCGATGCCCAGACCCAACAGCATGAGCTCGATCGCATCGGTCCCGTTGCCGACACCGACGCAATGCTGCGCCCCGGTGAACGCGGCAAACTCCTGTTCGAAGGCGCCGACCGCCGGTCCACCGACGAACGACGTGTTGGCCAGCACGTCCGCAAAGCCGGCGGTGACCTCATCGGCGATCTCTGCGTGCTGCGCCCGCAGATCGACGAGGGGGATGTTCTGGGTACTCACGGTATCGCTCCTTGTGCGAGGAAGTTGATGTCTTGCCCGGACGAACGCATGAACACGGCCGGCACGCCGGCCCACACCTCGCCCGGTGGTACCGATCTGGTGACGACGGATCCCATGCCGATGAGGGACCACACGCCGATGGTGCGGTGCTCACGAATCATCGACCCGGAACCGAGGTAGGCGCCGGTCTCGACCGTGACGGCACCCGCGACCCGCACCCCGGCTGCCACGGTGGCGAAGTCGCCGATGAGATCGTCGTGGGTGAAGACCACGGTGGGCATCACGGCCACGTGATTGCCGATCGATGCCCAGCCGGTGGCAACGGCGAGAGCGTGGATCACGGTTCCACGTCCGACCCCGACCGATGAAGGGATGACGGCCGTTGGGTGGATAAGCGTTGCGTACCGCTCGGGCTCGAGGCCGAGCCGGGCCACGAGGCGCGGGCGACTCGTGAAGTTGATGGGGCTGCCGACGCAGACGGCAACCTCGACATCTTCGTCGACGACCCACTCGGAGGGTCCGAGGATCGGCAGGCCGCACACCCGAGTTCCCTGCAACGACGGGTTGTCGTCGACGAAGCCGAGCAGATCCCACTTGGGATCGACGGCGTTGATCGCGGCAACGACCTCCACCGTCTCACGAGCAAACCCTCCCGCACCGACCAGGACGAGAGGACGACGAGTCATCGTGCCGCGTCCGCCAGAACGCCGATAACCCGCTCCTGCTCGGCCGGCGTCATCTCGTGGAAGAGTGGCAGGATCAACGAGTTGTGCGTCAGGTTCTCGGTGACCGGCAGCGCCCGATCTGTGAAGCGGGCGCACGCCGGTTCGAGATGAGCAGCCATGATGCCGCGACGGGTCGAGATGTTGCGGCTGGCGTAGCGGGCCATGAGGTCGTTGCGCCGAACCGGGAAGGCCGGGTCGAGCAGGACCCAGAAGGACTGGTAGTTCGTCGTGCCCCACGAGGGGTCATCGACCGCGCGGATCCCCTCGAGTCCGGCGAACGCTTCATGGTAACGGCCGGCGAGCTCACGGCGACGGGCGACGATGGCGCCCAACCTTCCCAGTTGCACCCTGGCGATGGTGGCCTGGATGTCGGTCATCCGGTAGTTGAACCCGGTCTCGAGGTACTCCTCGAAGATGAGTCCGCCGCCCGTCTGCCGGTCGGCCGCACTGACGCTCATGCCGTGCTCGCGGAGACGCCGCAGGCGGGCGCCGACGGCCGGATCGGCAACCGTGACCATGCCACCTTCGCCGGCCGTGATGAGTTTGCGAGGGTGGAACGAGAAGGCGACGAGGTCGGCGCTCGCACCGACGAGCGAGCCGCCGTACGTCGACCCGGCTGCGCACGCCGCGTCCTCGAGGATGCTGATGTTGCGATCGTCGAACGCGGCGCGGAACGATCCGATGTCGGCAGGGACGCCACCCTGGTCGACCACGATGATGGCTCGGGTGCGAGGGGTGACACAGGGCATCACCGTCTCGACCGTGAGGTTGCCCGTGGTCTCGTCGACGTCGGCGAAAACCGGCGTGGCGCCCACGTAGAGCACAGCATTGGTCGTGGCGATGAACGAGAACGAGGGGACGACCACCTCGTCGCCGGCCCCGATGCCCATCACGATCAGCGCCAGATGCAGGGCGGTGGTGCAGCTCGACAGAGCGACTGCGTCGCCAGAGCCGACCATCGCGGCAAAGTCGCGTTCGAGGGCCGCGACCTGGGGACCCTGAGCGATCCAGCCGGAGCGAATCGCGGCGCTCGCGGCATCGACTTCCTCCTGGCCCATCCACGGCCGGATGATGGGGATCGGGGCGGTGTCGACGTCGGTGCTGCTGCTCATCGTGTGCCCGTTTCGGTCAGCGCCTGCTCCGCCCTCCACCAGGCGACGAGGCGACGAAGCCCTTCTTCGAGCTCGACCTCGGCCTTGAAGCCCAGATCGGCGGTGGCAGCCGCCGTGTCGGCCAGGCGACGGCGCACCGAGTTGGCCTTGCGCTCCGGACCGTACTCGGGTTCGAAGCTGCTGCCCATCGCCCTCGCCAGGGTGTCGGCCAGTTCGCGAAGACTGGTCTCGACCCCGCACGCGACGTTGTACGACGCGGTCGGTGGCATCGGACTTCGCGGCGAGGATGTTTGCCCGAGCGACGTCGTCGACGTAGACGAAATCCATCGTCTGCGTGCCGTCGCCGAGGATGAGCGGCGGCAGGCCTGCCGCGATCCGCTCCATCCACCGCACGAGGACTTCGGTGTACACGCCCTCGATGTCCATCCGCGGTCCGTACACGTTGAAGTAGCGCAAGGCCACGTAGTCGAGGCCGCACATGTCGTTGAAGCTGCGCAGCATGCCCTCGCCGAACAGCTTCGCCGCGCCGTAGATGGTGCGGTTGTCGTATCCGTGAGCCAATTCGGTGGTCGGGAACTGATCAGCCATGCCGTACACCGACGCCGAGGATGCCGCGATCAGCTTCGAGACGCCGGCTTCCGCGGCCGCTTCGATGACGTTGAACGTGCCGTTCACCAAGACGTCAACGGCGAGGCGCGGCTCGGCCGCGCACTGCGTGATGCGGAGCGCCGCCTCGTGGAAGACGATGTCGGTGCCATGGCAGAGTGAGCCGACGAGGTCCCGATCGCGGATGTCGCCTTCGACGAATCGCACGAGCCCGCTCGCCACGGCTTCATCGAGGTTGGCCAGGCGACCGCGGACCAGGTTGTCGAGCACCACGATCTCGGCGACATCTTCGGCCACGAGCTGGTCAGCGATGGTCGAGCCGATGAACCCGGCACCGCCGGTGACGAGGATCCTCTTGCCTGAGAGTGAGTTCACGAGTTGGGACCTTTCTACGAAGTGACGGCGAGCACGGGCAGATCTATGGTGGCGCCGCCTGATGCAAGGCTGTTCGTGGAGGCTTCGAGGATCTGCAGCACGCGAAATCCGGACTGTCCATCGGTGATCGGCTGGCGTTCGCCGCGGATGCCGGCAACGAGCTCGCTGATGACCCCGCCCAGCGCCTCGGTGTCGCGGAGCGCGGGAGCGACCATGTCGCCGATGCGGTACGACACCTGGCTGCGGTGGCGGAGCTCGGTATCGGCATCGATACCGAGATCGACGCTGCGATCGAAGATCGAGATGCGCTGCGCCGGATTCAAGTCGTCGAACACCAGGGTGTGCTTCGATCCGCCGATGATCATCGTACGCACCTTGGTGGGGCTGAGCCAGTTGACATGGACGTGGGCCATGCTTCCGCCACCGAGGTCGAGGACGAGGTGACCGACACACACCTGCCCGGCTCCGATCGGGTCGGCCCCGTGGGCTGCGACGCTGCGCACCCGGCGTTCGACGGGCAGCACGTAGTCGAAGATCGACAGGTCGTGCGGGGCGAGATCCCACAACACGTTGACGTCGGTCTGGACGAGACCAAGATTGATGCGCACGGAGTCGACGAACAAGATGTCGCCGAGTTCGCCCTCGGCGACCAGCCGGGCGATGTGCTGCACGGCGGGCGTGTAGCAGTAGGTGTGATCGCACATCAGGATCCGTTGCTCCTGCTCGGCGACCTCCAGCATCTGCTCGGCCGCAGCAACCGTCGCGGCAATCGGCTTCTCGACCAACACGTGCTTGCCGGCGCGCATGCACCTGATCGCCAGCTCGGCGTGTGTGGACGCAGGCGTGGCAACGGCAACGGCATGTACGTTCGGATCGTCGAGCACGACGTCGAGGTCGTCGGTCGCTCGTGCCCCCGAGTAGGTGCGGGCCAACTTCGCGGACCGCGGCAGGTCGATGTCGCACACCCATTGCAGGGTCGTGTCTGCGCCCAATGCAACGTTCCGGACGAGGTTTGGGCCCCAATACCCAGCTCCGATGACCGCCACGCCGATGGTATCCATACGTCCCGCCTTTCGATGCCTGCCGGATCAGTACGTGACCGGTGCACTCTGTCGTGGCGAACCACATGAACGAAGCCACGTCAGCGCACTTCGAAGATACCGCGGGCCAAGTCCCGAGTCGACGGGCCGAATGGCCCGTCGATGGGGCACTTCGGCGCTCTACGAGGTGCGATGCACCGGCGAGGCCACGGATCTTGATCTGACCATGACTTCGGGTGCAGCCGGATTGTTGCGATAACATGACAAAGTTACATCGATGGAGGAAGGCGCGATTCGTCCGTTCCGAGACGCCGATAGAGGTTTCATGACGACGAGACGGTTTGGGCGCAAGGGGTTGGCCGCGATAACCCTCTGCACGGTGACAGCCGTCGGCATCGGCGCCTCGGGCTACGCACAGCTCCTGACGGCTCCACGGATCAACAGCGCCGCGAGAGCGACGGCCCCCGCCGTTCGGCTCCACACGCCCGTTGCTGCGCCATCTGCGCCGCCTGCTCCGCCGATCGCTTCGCCGCCGCCGCCGTCGGGTCCGTTCCCGAACGCTTCGAACACGGGGGTTCCGGTGGGTACGGCGCTGTCGGCGTACACCGGGCCGTGCACAATCACCGCGGCGAACACGCTGATCGATGCCAAGACGATCAACTGCGACCTGGTCATCCAGGCTGCGGGCGTTGTCGTGACCCGATCGAAGATCGTCGGCACGATCAGCACCGATGAGAACTCGACCGGGTTCTCGTTCGCGATCTCGGACAGCGAGGTCAACGCCGGCAACGAGGTGAACACCGGGATCGGCGCGGTGAACTTCACCGCCACCCGCGTGCACGTCTTCGGCGGCAACCGCAGCATCCACTGCTTCTTGAAATGCACCGTCACCGATTCCTACGTGCATGGCCAGTTCACCGACTCGACCGGTGTCGCTCACGAGTCGGGGATCCGCATGGGACAGAACGCCACGATCCGGCACAACACCATCTTGTGCGATGCACCCGATGTCCCTCCCGACGCCGGCTGCTCGGCAGACCTGACCGGGTACGGCGACTACGCCCCGGTGCGCAACAACCTGATCGAGGCCAACTTGTTCAAGGCGTCGACCGGTGGATATTGCGCTTACGGTGGTAGTTCGCTCGGCAAGCCGTTCTCCGGCCAGACCCAGGGCATCGTGTTCCGCAACAACACCTTCGAACACGGCTCTGGTGGCAAGTGCGGCTCCTTCGGCCCGATCACCTCGTTCGACACCTCCCTGCCGGGCAACATCTGGACGGGCAACGTCTGGGACGACGGCAAAGTGGTCCCCGCGGCGAAGTGACCCGCGACACGCTGTTCAGCGACAACCGGGCGAACGGCATCGCCGGGGTACCACTCGACCGGAAGGGCGTCGCTCCCCTCGGGTGACCTCCTGGGCCCGCGAACCCTACGCTTCAGTCGCGAACCCGCCGACCAGTCCGTCGAACACCGAGGAACCGCCCATGTCAGGGAGATCACGCCGCACCATCACGGCCGTCAATCGACGCCGCCGCCAGGTCCGGACACTTCTCCGAACAGTTGGCGTGCGCGGCCTCACCGCGCGAGCGCTCGCCGGGGCGTCGCGGCGAATCGAGCGCCCGAGCCTCTTCCTAGGGGTCCACGATGAAGACGTGATGGCGGCAGACATCTCACGGCCGTTGGCCCGACCGGTGGTCCCAGTGCCTGCAGATCGACCCATGGTCGTCAACTGGGTGATGACCGCACCATCGCGCGGTTCCGGCGGGCACACCACCGCCTTCCGATTGATCCGCTTCCTTCAGCATCAAGGCCACGTCTGCCGGATCTACTTCTACGACGTTTTCGGCGGCGACTTCACCCATTTCAAGGACATCGTGCACAGCGAGTACGCTGACCCATCCACCGAGGTCGGCAACGTGCTCGACGGAATGGAGGACGCGGACGCAGTCTTCGCGACATCGTGGGAGACCGCCTATCCCGTCTTCGATGCGAAGTCAGCGGGCAAGCGCTTCTACCTCGTACAGGACTTCGAGCCGTCCTTCTATCCCGCCGGAGGAACCGCGGTCCTCGCCGAGAACACGTATCGGATGGGGTTTCATGCGATTACGGCTGGTCGCTGGCTGTCAAGGCTCCTGCCCGCCCGGTACGGCATGCCTGCCGATGCGTTCGACTTCGGCTGCGACACCGACCGCTATCGCCTCGAGCGGCGAACGCGCGACGGCGTCGTCTTCTACGCCCGGCCACAGGCGCCGCGTCGAGCGTTCGAGCTCGGCGTGATGGCGCTCGAACTCTTCCACGCTCGCCATCCCGACATCACCATCCACTTCTACGGCAACAAGACCGGGAAGATGCGCTTTCCGATCGTCGACCACGGGCACGTCACCGCTGCTGAGCTCAACGACATCTACAACCGGTGCTTCGCAGGCCTGAGCCTGTCGATGACCAACGTCTCGCTCGTGCCCCACGAGATGCTCGCAGCCGGTTGCATCCCGGTCGTCAACGACGCCGAACACAATCGCATCGTCCTCGCCAATGACCACGTGCGCTATGCCGAGCCCACGCCTCACACGCTGGCCGAGTGTCTCAGCCAGGTGGTGATGACACCCGACTTCGACAGCCTCGCGGCAACGGCATCCTCCAGCGTCCTTTCCTGCTCCTGGGATGAAGCAGGAAGAGTCGTGGAGGATGCCCTTCGCCGCGAGCTGTCGTAGCCGACGCTGTCGAGCTGACGCCGTCGCGGGTCACTTCGCCGCGGGGACCACTTTGCCGTCGTCCCAGACGTTGCCCGTCCAGATGTTGCCCGGCAGGGAGGTGTCGAACGAGGTGATCGGGCCGAAGGAGTCGCACTTGCCACCAGAGCCGTGTTCGAAGGTGTTGTTGCGGAATACGATGCCCTGGGTCTGGCCGGAGAACGGCTTGCCGAGCGAACTACCGCCGTAAGCGCAATATCCACCGGTCGACGCCTTGAACAAGTTGGCCTCGATCAGGTTGTTGCGCACCGGGGCGTAGTCGCCGTACCCGGTCAGGTCTGCCGAGCAGCCGGCGTCGGGGGGGACATCGGGTGCATCGCACAAGATGGTGTTGTGCCGGATCGTGGCGTTCTGTCCCATGCGGATCCCCGACTCGTGGGCCGCACCGGTCGAGTCGGTGAACTGGCCATGCACGTAGGAATCGGTGACGGTGCATTTCAAGAAGCAGTGGATGCTGCGGTTGCCGCCGAAGACGTGCACGCGGGTGGCGGTGAAGTTCACCGCGCCGATCCCGGTGTTCACCTCGTTGCCGGCGTTGACCTCGCTGTCCGAGATCGCGAACGAGAACCCGGTCGAGTTCTCATCGGTGCTGATCGTGCCGACGATCTTCGATCGGGTCACGACAACGCCCGCCGGCGTCACGATCGCCCCGACCGTCGCAACGTGACCCCAGCTGACACCGGTGATGCCCCGTGATCCGCGCCAAGCGCCACACTCGGGATCAAACGCGCCCAGCCAGAGTGCATGGATCGCGAAAATCGCACGCGTCGCGCCGACCACGGCAAGATAGTCGTACGCCAGCTCCAGTGCAACTCTGAGTGCGCCGAGCAAACTGAGCACCACGAGTGGAGCTACGGCGACGAGAAACCTGCTGCATCCATCTGGCGCTGCAAGTCGACCGTCGTCACGGCTCCCGCCATGGGTCGTCGACTTCACCTACGTGCCGACATGGTCCGGGACCGTGTTCACCGCGTTTGTCACCGACGTGTACTCGCGGCGCATCCTCGGCTGGCGCACCGCCGCACACGGGCCCACCGACGTGCCACTGGACGCGTTGGAGACGGCGCTGTGGACCCGAGCCCAAGCCGACGAGCTCGTCAACGGACTCTTTCATCACTCCGACGCCGGCGGCCAAGCAATACACATCGATCCGCTACACCAACCCCGGCTCACCGACGCCGACGCGGTCGCCACGATCGGCACCATCGGAGACACCTACGACAACGCCCTCGTCGAGTCCGTCATCGGGCTCTACAAGACCGAATGCATCCACTTCGAGGCCCCTGGCGCAGCGTCGACGACGTCGAGCTGGCCACACTGAACTGGGTCTGGTCGTTCAACAACATCCGCCTCCACTGAACTCGGGAGGTTTCACCACCAGGACCGTCACCCAATAGCCCGAGCAGTCGACGCGACCGGGCGCGCTTCACCCATGACCTGTCACAGGTTGCTAGATGCTGGATTCACGGCCGATCCAGAGGTCCGCCGACGTGGTGGGACCCACCGAGCGACACACGACCAATCGTCTGTTGCGCGGTTCGCCCGGACCGAGATCCTCGGCCGTTCCAGGTCGTCGGTCAGGTCTCGGAGCGCGAGCTCTCGTCGCGCAACCAGGTGTTGAAGTCGCCGGCCTTGATCGCCCGGCGGGCGGCGACCTTGGCGGCGATGGTGACGCCGACGAACACGGGCAACCGGATCGCGAGGCGTGGCTCGGTGCGCACGAGACGGAGCAACGTGGATATCGACGTCGACGACTGCGCCCGTCGTAGCCCGACCAAATCTGCCTGAGCGTTGCCGGTTGCCGAACGCACCCGGCGGCGATGCAGGTCGCGTAACCGCCTCGGAGGACGCACGACGACGTGGGCGTCGACCACCACGATCCGTTCCTGTGGAGCGAAGGCCTCGGAGATGACCAGGTCGTCGGCCATCATCGGCGGGAGATCGCGGAAACGCTGGTTGCCGGCTTCCGACAGGGCGATGACGCCCCGGCCAAACAGGCCGGTGCGGACCTGGGGCAGTCGCTCCCACACGTCGTAGTACCACCGAACCAGGAGTCCGACACCATCACGGGGGATCGTGCGCTCCGGCGCACTGGCCAAGAACATGGTGTCACGCACGGCGTGGGCGAGCCTGCCGACGGAATCCGCCGAGATCTCCACGTCACCGTCGACGTAGAGCCGCGGAACGCGACTGCGGTTGCGTCGCCGACGCGCAACGCCCTGTGCTTGGACGGCTCGGGGAGCTCGATGACGCGCACGCTGTCGCCGTACTCGGATGCGACGGCAGCCGTGGCATCGGTGCAGCCGTTGCAGACGAGCACGATCTCGATCTGCCCGGGGGTGTCTGCAGACACGAGGGCATCGAGGAGCCGGCCGATGACCCGCTCCTCGTTGTGTGCGGGGATGACGACGCTCGCGATCGGTACCCCTGACGCGCGGTTACCGTCGCTACCGGCAGCGCTCACGCCGGCCCTTCACCGCGTCGTGGCCGCCGGTCGGGTTCGCACGAACTGGACCAGCACGTCGGCATCGTCCAGGGGGACGTACTCGGGTTCGACACCGGTCCGGTCCCAATGGGCCAGCGCGTCGCCCGCATCTGGGGACGGTCCACGATCCATATCGTTGCCGAACACTCGGTCGAAGACGCCCACGTAGGCGCGAGCCTGTGCCCGCCAGTCGAGCTCGCTCGAGACCCGTTGCCGAGCGGCCAGACCCATCGACACGCGCAGGTCGTCGTCGTCGAGCAGCTTCTCGATGGCGTCGGCAAATCCGGCGATGTCGCCCGACTCCACGAACAGGGCGGTGTCGCCGGCCGAGATGCGCGTCTCGACGAGATCGAACGACACCGACGGCAGGCAGTACGACATGTACTCCATCGTCTTGTTCATCGTGGACACGTCGTTGAGCGGGGTCTTGCGGTCCGGGCTCAGGCCGACGTCGGCGGCGCTCAGGTACTCGGCGATCTTGTCCGGTCTGACGCGACCGGTGAAGGTCACATGGTCGTCGAGGCCCAGCCGGGTCGCCTCGCGCGGAGGTCGTCGAGGCAGTCGCCGAAGCCGAGCAACGCGGCGTGCACGCCGGAGCGACCACGGTGATGCACGAGCTCGTCCATCACCTCGAGGATCACCTCGACGTTGTCCTGCGGACCCATGATGCCGATGTACACGAGAAGGTGATCGGCGTCGCCACGGATGGCTGCCGGGGGGTAGATCGGCCGCATCCGCTGTGTGTCCGGCCCGCTGCGCACAACGGTGACATCGTTGTCGGCGCGCCGGGCCGCGGCGCATCGCGATTCGCTTGTAGGACTCGTTGGTCGTGATCACCTGTTGGGCGATGCGATAGGTCATCCGCTCCAACCAGACGAGCCCGTTGTATTGCAGCCTCGCGGCGAGGCCGGACGGCGTTCCGAACCTGGAGATGAACAGCTCCGGGTTGAGGTCGTGCTGGTCGTAGATGAACTGGACTCCGCGTACCCGCCACAGCAGAGCAAGCAACCAGTAGGTGTCGGGCGGGTTGCACGCTTGGATGACGTCGAAGCCGCGCCGGCGGCGAACGACGACCGAGAGCCACGCAGTACGCAGCCACGAGTACACGAACTCGATGACGAAGCCGAGGAATCCCTTGGCCTGTGGTGCCGGCTTGTACTTGTAGATGCTGATGCCGTCGATCTCCTGCCGCGCAGGATCGCCCGGCTCCTTTGGGCAGATCACGCTCACCGAGTATCCCGCGGCGGTCAGCGCATGACATTCCAACCAGACGCGGCGATCGAGGGGGACAGCGAGGTTCTGCACGATGATCAGAACGTGGTTGCGGACCGGCGATCTCATGGCCATCGGCGTTGCTGCTCGATGAACGCCGCAAGCGTTCCGATCGACTCGAACACGTCGCCGGTGATGTCGTCCCCGTCGATCGTCACGCCGAATCGATCTTCAAGTGCGGTGATGATCGCGACGATGGCCATCGAATCCAGTTCCGGCATGCTGTCGAGCAGTTGCGTGCTCTCGTTGAGCGATGCGAGACGATCCTCGATGCCGAGCGTGGCCGCGACGATCGTGATCACGTCGTCGATGGGGGGGCCACCGTTCATGATGCTCCTTGACTGATGGTTTGGGGGGTGTGGGGGAGGGCGCGCGCTGAATCGGTCACACCAAGACCTCGGGTGGGGCAGGATGGCCGAGGAATGCCGTCGGGCTCGCCGTCAGCCCGTATGCGCCGGCCTGGAACAGCACGATGAGGTCATCGATCTCGGTGCGCGGCAATGTGACGTTGTCGCCGAGCAGATCGAGCGGTGTGCACAGGCATCCGACGACGGTCGTGGTCTCGGTGGCTGCGTCGGTCATCCGGTTGCCGACAGCGATGGGATAGTTGCGACGGATGACCTGACCGAGGTTGCCCGACGCGGCGAGCTGATGGTGCATGCCGCCATCCACGACGAGGAAGGTCTTGCCCCGCGAAACCTTGCGATCGACGACCCGGGTGACGTATATGCCGCATTCGCCGACGATGTAGCGACCGAGCTCGAGCACCACACGCGCATCGGGGAGCTGTGGGCGGAGCGTGTCGGCGAGCAGCGTCGACAGGTTCTCGCCGATCATCGCCAGGTCGAGCGGCGCGTCCTTCTCGAAGTAGGGGATTCCGAACCCACCGCCGAGGTTGATGTATCGGACCGGTTGGTCAGCAGTGGCGGCCAGCCGCAGGATCAACTCCACCGTCTTGCGTTGGGCCTCGCACAAGATGTCGGCGTTGAGATTCTGTGAGCCGGCGAAGACGTGAAAGCCGAGCATGTCGAGATCGCTCTCGGCGAGCTCCGCCAGCAGTGCCGGGACGCTCTCCGAGTCGACGCCGAACTGCTGGGGACCGCCACCCATCCGCATTCCAGAGCCTTTGACCTGGAAATCGGGGTTGACGCGGATGGCTACTCGCGGACGAATGCCGAGCGTCTCGCCGGCCGACTGAACGCGGCGTGCTTCGCCGGCGGATTCCGTCTCGATCGTGACGCCCGCCGCAACTGCCTGCAGCAGCTCCGCGGTCGTCTTGCCCGGTCCGGCGAAGCTCACCCGATTGGCCGGCATGGTGGTATCGAGCGCTGTCTGCATCTCGAGGGCCGAGGCGACGTCGAACGAGTCGACCAGGCCGCTGAGATGTTGTACGACCGCCGGCATCGGGTTGGCCTTGATCGCGTACGTGAGATCGATGTCGGTTGGCAACGTCGCTCTCAGCAACGTGATCCGCGCCGACGACACGCGCTGCGGTCGTAGGCGAAGAACGGGGTGCTGCCGATCCTGGCCGCGAGGCGATCGATCGGTACTCCGCCGACCTGGAGGATGCGGGTGCCCGAACCGAAAGCAGCGATGGTTTCGCCGGCTGTCACGACGACGTCATCTCCGCTTGCAGGAGGTTTCGGTCGAACTTGCCATTCGGGGACAACGGCAGTTCGTCACGGACCTCGACCGTTGCGGGCACCATGTACAAGGGCAGTTGGCGACGCAGCTCGGCGAGGAACTCGTCTGTGTCCAGGGTTCCGTGGTCCCGGGGGGTGACGATGAGGGCGATGCGTTGACCGAGTTTGCCATCCGGCACTCCGAAGGCCACCGCATCGCGGATGAAACCGGTGCTGTACGCGACCTCTTCGATCTCCGTGGGGCTGATGCGGTAGCCAGAGGTCTTGATCATCTCGTCGCTGCGACCGACGAAGTACAGAAAGCCTTCCTCGTCCTTGACGACCGTGTCGCCGGACCACACCGCGATCTCGGGCACAGGCGCGCCACGCCGACAGCGGGCCAGGGACCGGTTTGAAGCGCAACACGGTCCTTTCCGGGTCGTTCCAGTAGCCGAGCGCGACCAGCGCGCCACGGTGCACCAGTTCGCCTTCCTCTCCCGGCTCGCACGCGGTGCCGTCAGGGCGCACTACGAGGATCTCGGCGTTGGGGATGGCTTTGCCGATGGAATCGGGACGTCGGTCGACCTGCTCGGGATCGAGAAACGTGGACCGGAATGCCTCGGTCAGCCCGTACATTAGGTACGGCTTGGCATGCGGGAAGTGTGCACGCAAGGCGTCGAGCGTGGCCTTCGGCATCCGGCCGCCGGTGTTGGCGAAGTAGCGGAGGTGCTGAGCGGCTTCGGTGGGCCAGGTTCGCTCGGCGATCTGTATCCACAGCGGTGGCACACAGGTGAGGCCGGTGACGCGGTGCTTGGCGCACAGACGCACGACGTCGGCCGGGAGCAGGTAGTTCATCAACACCACGTGCGCGCCCACGCTGAAAGCGGTGGTGAGCTGGCTGAAGCCTGCGTCGAAGCTCAGCGGCAGCGCCGACAGGATCACATCGTCGGCGGTGTTCCCGAGGTATGAACTCACGCTCTCTGCTCCGACGATCAGGTTGCGGTGGCAGAGCACCACGCCTTTCGGGTTGCCGGTGCTGCCGGAGGTGTAGAGGATGGCCGCCATGTCGAGATCGATGCCACGGTTTTCGGGCATGTCGGTACTCGCGCCGGTGAGCTCGGCCCACGTAGTGACCTTGTACGGAGTGCGATCCATCGACGCGTCGGGCGCGCCATCGACGAGCACGACGTGCTCGACCGACGGAGTTCCTCGCAGCTCGTCGGCCAACGTGGCGAGCCGATCCGTCGATGTGATCACGACGCGCACATCGCAGTCGCCGAGGATGTAGGCGACCTGGCGAGGGCGGAGCAATGGATTGATCGGGACGAAGACCCCGCCTGCAAGCGACGTTCCGAAGATCGAGGTCACGGTCTCCAAGCGCTTGTCGAGATAAACGCCCACCCGGTCGTCGCGCCTCAGACCGAGGGTGAGCAGCCCGCCGGCGACGTCGTGCAGGTCTCGCCAGAGCTCGCCGTACGTGAGGCTCGTCTTCTTGAACGTCAGTGCAGGCGTATCTCCCCGTGACCGGGCCTGTTGTTCGATGAGATGGTGGATCAGCGTTCGCATGCTTTTCCCATGGTCTGTCGGATGCCTGTCACCAAGCGACCGTAACGAGTTCGCTGTAGAGGTAATCGATCTGTTTGCTGGTCAACCGATCGCTTCGAAACGTCTTGGGTCGCGGCGAGCGCAACCTGAATGATTGTCTCGGTCGGCTGGCACAGACGCGCAGTTCGCACAGCGCTGCGGGCAGTGCGTGGTGGAGCAGGAAGTGCCGTTGGATCTGAAGCCACATTGTCTTCAGCAGGTCCGGATTGCTGACATGAAGGATGTTCGCGAACAAGGGCAAGTTCTTGCGTCTGTCCCGGCGGAAGACGACGTGACACGTCTGGTCGCCGCGGGTCAGCAACAGGTGCCGCGCCGCGGCGGCCTCGGCATGGTCGATATAGATCTGGAGGTCGTCACCCGAGAGCGTCCGTGTGATGGTTGCCCGATCTGAGGTGATCCGGCCCCGCCCGGGCAGCGTGGGCCACGGGATGTTGACCGCGAGCGCGGTGGCAGTGTCGAGCGACGTGAACCCCAGTCGCTTGTTCAGCGGTACCACGCCGCCACTCGGCGACAGGTCGGTGAAGTGGTAGCCACCCTGGGCCAGCAGCGCCTTCAAGAGGCGCAGGCTACTGAACCGGTACTGCTCGAGCACGCACCATGCGGCGAGGTTGCAGAACGGCTCCACCCTTCCTTCGATGATCCGCTGCGAGTAGATCGCGAGGTAGGCGCCGACCACGGTGCCATCAGCGCGAAGCAAGAAGCCGTGGTTCGGGGCATCGACGCGCCACGGAGGGGTCATTGCCCGCGCCCATCTGGCCGCCGTGACGTTCGGGTTGAGGTGGCGATGAAGGAACGTTGCAACATCGTCGACATCGGCATCGGTGATCGGCGCGAGCTGAACCGATGCGGCTGAGGCCATGCCGTCAGAGTAGGCCTCGGGTGCCGACGATTCCATTTCTTGGCGTATGGTCGATGGCCATGGGTGATCAACAGGTGATCAACATCTGCTTCCATGGAATCGGCGTGCCGGGTCGCGTTCTGGAGCCCGGAGAAGAACGGTACTGGCTGACCAACGACCTGTACTGCCAGACGCTCGATGAGATCGTGAAGTGGCCCCGCGTGCAGATCAGCTTCGACGACGGAAACGCGTCGGATGCGGAGATCGGTCTCGATGGTCTGCTCGACCGTGGCCTGACAGCGACCTTCTTCGCCCTCGCCGGCCGGATTGGGCACGTGGGAAGCCTCGATGTGGACCAACTGCGCGCCCTGCATGCCGGCGGGATGACGATCGGTACGCACGGGATGGACCACCGGCCGTGGAGGGGGATGGCCGCGGCCACGCGCGACCGCGAGCCGTCGTAGCCCGGCAGCAACTGGCAGACATCGTGGGCGCGCCGATCGAGCAAGCCGCCCTGCCGTTCGGGCGCTACGACCGCGCGGTGCTCGGCCACCTCCGCAGTCTCGGCTATTCGCGGGTCCACTCCAGCGATCGCCGGCCGGCGGCAGGGAGCATGGCTGCAGCCGCGCTTCAGCGTCCGTGGCGACGACACCATCGAGTCGTTGCGTTCCACGGTGCTCGCTCGAGCAAACATCGTCGTCCGGCTGCGCGCCGGCGCGGTGGGCGTGGTCAAGCGGCTGCGCTGAGGCCGTCCGCCTTCTAGTGCCGGGTACCAGAGTCGAGCTCCACATGCGGGGCCGCACCCCCGCCGAAGTTCTCTCCCACCCACCGCACCCGACGAGCGTCCACGACCATCAACCACTGGCACCACCGCTTGGCACCTCCACCGCGGCCGGGAAGGTCTAGGTTGACTGCGAGTGCTACTTCGATTGGTCACTCCGTAGAGCTTCGATTCGGGACGCAGGTGGAATTCGGCCAGAAGTTGGAAAGGGAGACAGTCACGCAATGCGAGCTGAGGACATGTTTCGCTCGGTCCGCGAGGCGGCCTTGCGTCCGGGGCTGGTCGGCTTGCACCACGATACGCTCGCCTTGATCAACTGGGGGCGCGTCGGATCCTATTCCTACCGTCGTGCGGCCGCCAGTTGCTCGGCCGAGGCCGAAGCTTCGGGCGAGGGTTTCAGTCATCGTTCCGTGCTACAACTACGGCCGATTCCTCGATGATTGCGTTTCGAGCGGCGCCTTCATGCAGAAGGATGTCGCCATCGAAGTGATCGTCGTCGACGATGCATCGACGGATGACAGCCTTGAGACAGCCCGACGTTTGGCGTCGATCGATGATCGTGTTCAGGTCGTGGCAAATGAGGTCAATGTGGGACACGTCGTCGCATTCAACAATGGCTATACGCGAGCTACCGGCGATTATGTCGTTCGTCTGGACGCGGACGATCTCCTCACTCCGGGTTCATCCGCGAGGTCGATCGCATTGTTCGAGCAGTTTCCCGAGGTCGACCTCGTGTACGGCAGGCCCAAAGAGTTCATCGGTTCCGAAGTGCCCAGAGCCGAGACGACCCTTGCTGGGTGGACGGTATGGACGAGTCAGTGGTGGCGCACGTCTGCCAGACGAGGATTCAGACGTGATCACGACACCCGAGGCGATGATTCGCACCTCTGCGATTCGTCGT
>CAVYZS010000015.1:0-15064 GCA_963773085.1 Ilumatobacteraceae bacterium
GCCAGCGCGAGCACAGCTGTCAGCCGGTACTTTGCATCGAGCATTTGTGGCGCCCTGGTCAGATCCCGCGTTCGGCCTCGACCCAGTGGTCCCTTGATCGCCCGCTTCAGGACGGAGTGGTCGTGCTGCAGCCGGGAGGATGCCCGCGGCAGTAGCTATGGGAAGTGCACCCGGTGAGCCCTCCGGACGGTGGGTAGCCGGGTGTTGCGCGTTCGTCCGGCCCACCCCTACACGACAGTTCGACCGGCTCCGCAGAGGTCGTGGCGGCGTAGGCTGCGCGGTATGACCCAGTACGAGGGATCTGCGAGCGCGATCCGCGTCGGAGGTTCAGCTCGCCACGGCCGACTCGTCGGGCGCGGCAACGGTCTCCGACGTCCTCGCTGACGACCTCCTGGCGCAACAGGAGACTGTGCGGCAGCGGGTGGCGAAGGCGGCCGCGCACAAGGTGGTGGCGCATCCGAGTGTGGAGGAGCGGCGACGAAAGGGACGCGTCGCTCGGGCCGAGACCCTGCACGAGGAGTTGGCGGTCTGGCAGCCGCCGGCGCGCCGAGCCGACCCGGTGGGGTTGCTGGTGGGCCAGGAGACCTCACGGGTGCAAGAGCTAGTCCCGGTGCGACACCGCGGATGGCCACGAGCGCCTTCGCCTTCTATCGCGGGGCGGCGCTGCTGATGGCCGCGGACCTGGGGGGCATGTCCCGTAGTGGGCTGCAGGTGCAGCTGTGCGGCGACGCGCACATGTCCAACTTCGGTTTGTTCGCGGCCCCCGACCGCTCGGTCATCTTCGATGTCAACGACTTCGACGAGACCAACCCCGGTCCCTTCGAGTGGGACGTCAAGCGGCTGGCGACGTCGTTCGTCCTGGCCGCCTGCGACAACGGGCTGGCCACCAAGGCCGGTCCGGCCGCGGCCGAGGCGGCCGCTGCCTCGTATCGTTCGTCGATGGCCAGCTTCGCCAACAAGGGCGAGCTGGAGGTATGGTACGACCGGATCGATGTCAGCGGCATGATCGCAGCCATCCGCGACTTCCCCGGCAACAAGGGAAAGCGCGGAGCCAAGAAGGAAGCCAAGGAGGAAGCGACCATTCAGGGGGCCGCTGCGAAGGCGCGCCTGCGCGACGCCTGGTCGGCGATCGAGAAGATCACCGAGGTCGTGGACGGCCGGCGCCGCTTCCGCGACCAGCCTCCATTGCTGACCCGACTGGACCTCGATGCAGACATCGCGGCGGTGGTGAATGCGTTGTTCCGGGAGTACCGGGCGACGCTGCAGGATGACCGCCAGCAGCTACTCAAGCGGTACGAGATCGTGGACATCGGGCACAAGGTCGTCGGGGTGGGCAGCGTCGGCCTGCTGGCGTTCGTGCTGTTGCTGCGCGGTCGTGACGAGCAAGACCTCATGGTTCTCCAGACAAAGCAGGCCCAGGCATCCGTGCTCGAGGCCTTCACCCACAAGTCGGCCTACGCCAAGCACGGTCATCGGGTGGTCACCGGGCAGCGACTCATGCAGGCGGCCAGCGACTCGTTCCTGGGCTGGATCGACGGGCCCGCCGGCCGTAGCTTCTATGTTCGCCAGCTGCGGGACATGAAGTGGTCGCCTGATCCGGCATGGTTCACCAAGGAGCGGCTGCAGGCCTACGCGCAGCTGTGCGGCCATACCCTGGCCCACGCTCACGCCCGGTCCGGCGACGCCATCGCGATCTCGGCCTACCTAGGGACCGGCAAGTCCTTCGACAAGGCGATTCGGGCGTTCGCCGAGTCCTATGCGGATCAGTCGAACAAGGACTTCGCCGAGTTCACCGGGGCTATCGCCGCCGGGCGGCTCAGCGCCCACGAGGACGCCGCCGGCGTCGAGGGCAGCCGGGCGGCCCAACACCTCGCAGCGCGCCCCGCCAAAACGAAGCCGGCTCCCAAGCGCACCGCAGCCGCGACGTAACCGGGCCCCGGAAGCGGACTCACGCACCCACCACTCCGCGGCACTCGCATCCAGACCGGCGAGTCGACGTGTCATGAGGTGTCCGCGAACGGCCGCACCCAGGAAGCAACCTCAGCCGTGGGTGTCCTCCGGGGCCGTACGGCACCTTGGTAGACGCGTGCCGTCTCGGTGTGGCCGCGCGTTCAGCGGTGCCATCGCCAGCGCCACCTCATACGCCTCTCATACATCGGCCGAAAAATGGCCGAAGGCCTCTCGCTCGGAGAAGCCATCGCATCATATCACTGCTGGTCAAGTCACAGATTTCTCAGTGCGTCCGGAGGGACTCGAACCCCCAACCGTCTGATCCGAAGTCAGATGCTCTATCCATTGAGCTACGAACCGCGCCCAAGCGTCAAGGATAGTCCGAGAATTGTGGTGGGTTCATTTGCAATTATTGTTAGGTGCACTTATCATGAGGGCCAATGGGCGCCAGTTTCCTCATCACGCTTCGTGAAGGCCTCGAGATCGCGCTGGTTCTTGCCATCGTCACGGCCTACCTCGTCAAGAGCGGCCGCCGCGGTGACTTGCACCTGATCCTGGTCGGCTCGGCGCTGGCCGGGGCGGTGTGCATCGTCGCCGGCATCATCGTGCATGCCTTCACCGATGGGCTGGTCGGCAAGCCCGAGCAGGCGACGGAAGGGGCCCTCGCGCTGGCCTCGTGCGCCGTGCTGACATGGATGATTTTCTGGATGCGGCGCAACTCGCGATCGATGGGCGGCGAACTGCGGGCCAAGATCGACGCCGCCACCACCGGCCGTGCGCTCGCGCTACTGGCGTTCATTGCCGTCGCCCGCGAGGGCTTCGAGACGGTCCTGTTCCTGCTCGGCGCGGAGACCCAATCGGCAACTGGAGCACACGTCGTGATCGGCGGACTCATCGGCCTCGGCATCGCTACGATCCTCGGCTGGCTGATCTACGTCGGCGGTCGGCGAATCGATCTGGGCACCTTCTTCAAGATCACCGGGGTGTTGATGGTGCTCTTCGCGGCCGGGCTGGCCGCAAAGTCCGTGCACGAGTTCCGTGAACTCGCTGGATTCGAGTCCGGTTGGCTGATCGACCCGATGTGGACCATCACCTCCGGGCCACTGGCGACCGGCACGTTCTATGACTTCATTGCGGGCCTGTTCGGTTGGTCGGCGGATCCGGAGCGGATACGCGTGCTCGCTTACTTCGCCTACGTCATCCCGGTGCTGTTCTTGTACCTCAGGGCCCCGCAGACCTCGACTTCCGAGACGAGCAAGAGGGCGCCCGTAGCCGCTGGCGTGTGACTGCTCATGCGGGTCGGGCTACATCGACCGGCAATCCCCGCAGACCCCGTGCACGTGATCAGCCTGCGGACCGTCGGCTCGGTGATGTCCGTCAGCATGCTGGTCACCCCGGCGGCGACCGCTCGCCTGATCAGCCCGACACTGCGTCGGATGACCGTCGTCGGTGTCGTTCTCGGGGTCTCCGAGGGAGTTGTCGGAGTCGCGTTGGGGCAGGCGCTCCAGGCACCGCCGGGCGCGACCATCAGCCTCGTTGCGGCAATCGTGTTTGCCGTGGTCTACGCGGTGAGCCTGCCGCGACGTATGCCTCACCACCACCGCCCACTCGGCTGATCGACGGACGGGCAAAGCTGCTGGCCAACTGGCTGTGCGCTCCATGTGGACGCGCACCGTGTGATGAGGCATGATGGAGCGTCGGCCAATGGGGGCCGCCGATTCCGAGGGGGGATCACACGTGAAGATTCGCGTCACCGTCAACGGCACGGTCCACGAAAGCGACGTGGAACCGCGCACACTTCTTGTCCACTACGTACGCGAAGCCCTCGGCCTCACGGGCACCAACGTCGGCTGCGATACTTCGTCGTGCGGCGCGTGCAGCCTTCATCTCAACGGTGAAGCCGTGAAGAGCTGCACCGTCCTGGCCGTGCAGGCCGACGGTACCGAGATCTTGACCATCGAAGGTCTCGCCCAGAACGGCGAGATGCACCCGATGCAGAAGGCCTTCATGGAGAACCACGGCCTGCAGTGCGGATACTGCACGCCGGGCATGGTGATGGCAGCCACCAGCCTGTTGAAGGAGAACCCGAATCCAACCGAGCGGGAGGTCCGTCTCGGCCTCGAGGGCAACCTGTGCCGCTGCACGGGCTATCACAACATCGTGCAGGCCGTGCTGGCCTGCGCTGCAGGTAACTGACACCGACTCCGAAGGAGTGGTCATGACCGTCACCGAAGAAAGGCCCGCGTCGATCCTGGGTCAGCGGCTCCTCCGCCGCGAAGATCCTGCCTTGCTGACCGGCGAGGCCAAGTTCACCAACGACTTGAACATCCCCGGGGCATTGCACCTCGCCGTGCTGCGCAGTCCCTACGCGCACGCACGCATCAAGGCGATCGATCTGGCCGGCGCCCTCGGAATGCCTGGCGTGATCGCGGCCTACACGGGCGCCGATCTCGCTTCCCTGTGGGCCGGCCCGATGCCATGCGCCTGGCCGGTGACAGCTGACATGAACAACCCGGCGCACTTCCCCCTCGCCATCAGCAAGGCCGCCTATGCGGGCGATGGGGTCGCCTGCGTGCTGGCCACCAGCGATCCCGCTGCACGCGATGCCATCGACGCCATCGACGTCACGTACGAGGCCTTGTCACCGGTGATCGATCTCGAAGACGCGCTGAGCGACCGAGTAGTGATCCACGAGGAGCTGGGCACCAACAAGAGCTATACGTGGGACCTCAAGGTCGAGGGTCACGAGGGTCAGGTCGACGCGGCGTTCGCCGCCGCGGCGTACACCGTCAAGGAGCGGTACGTGCAGCAGCGCCTGATCCCGATGGCGATGGAACCCCGCGCCGTTGTGGCGGTACCGCAACCATTCGGCGGAGATATGACGCTGTATTCCACGACGCAAGTGCCGCACATCCTGAAGATCATGACCGCGCTGACCTTAGGTATTCCCGAGCAGCAGATGCGCGTCGTGGCGCCCGCTGTCGGCGGAGGCTTCGGCTCGAAGCTCAACGTCTACGCCGAGGAACTGCTCTGCGTCGCACTGGCCCGCAAGCACGCCGTGCCCGTTCGCTGGAACGAGGAGCGCAGCGAGGGCGCCGAGGCCACGATCCACGGCCGGGGACAGATCCAGAACATCGAACTGGCCGCCGATGGAGATGGCAAGTTGACGGCAGTGCGCGTGCGGTTGATCGGTGACATGGGCGCCTACCTCCAGTTGGTCACGCCAGGGATTCCGCTGCTCGGCGCGTTCTTGTACGCCGGCGTCTACGACATCCCGGTCGCGTACGACTTCTCGTGCACCAGCGTGTTCACGACGATGACACCGACCGACGCCTATCGCGGCGCCGGGCGCCCTGAGGCCACGTACGCCATCGAGCGGGCGATGAACACCCTTGCCGCCAAGATCGGGATCGACCCAGTCGAGTTGCGACGCCGCAACTTCATTCGCAAGGACCAGTTCCCCTACACCGCGTTCAGCGGGCTGGTCTACGACTCGGGGGATCACGATGCGGCGGCGACGATGGCGTTGGGTCTGGCCGACTACGACGGCACACGCACCCGCCAGAAGGCTCAGAATGTCGCCGGCGCCCACAAGCTTCTCGGTATCGGGGTCAGTACCTATTTCGAGATGTGTGGCCTCGCCCCATCCCGCGTGCTCGCCTCGCTCAACTATTCGGCCGGCGGATGGGAGGCGGCGACGGTGCGTGTGCTTCCGACGAACAAGATCCAGGTGGTCACCGGCACGTCGCCGCACGGACAGGGCCACGAGACGGCATGGAGCATGATCGTCGCCGAGAAGATGGGTGTCAGCCCGGACGACGTCGATGTCCTGCACAGCGACACCGCCATCGCTCCGCTCGGACTCGACACGTACGGATCTCGTTCGCTACCCGTCGGCGGCGTGGCCATCGCCATGGCGTGCGACAAGGTCATCGACAAAGCCGCCAAGATCGCTGCTCACCAGTTGGAAGCCAACGAGGACGATCTCGAGTTCGTCGGTGGGGTGTTCTCGGTGAAGGGCTCACCTGATCGCCACATGCCGTTGGCGGCTATCGCCTTCGAGGCGTTCACCGCCCACAACCTGCCCGATGGTCTCGAGCCCAACCTCGAAGCCCAGGTCACCTACGATCCGCCGAACTTCTCGTGGCCGTTCGGCACCCATATCTGCACGGTCGAGGTCGACACCGAGACCGGTCAGGTCGATGTGCTGCAATACGTCGCCGTCGACGATTGCGGTGTGCAGGTCAACCCGCTGATCGTCGATGGACAGGTACACGGCGGCGTGATCCAGGGACTGGCTCAGGCGCTGTTCGAAGAGGCCGTCTACGACAACGACGGCAATCTCAAGACATCGACTCTCGCCGAGTACCTGGTGCCGGCGGCGTGCGACGTGCCGTCGATCACGCTCGGCCACACCATCACCCCGTCGCCGACGAACCAACTCGGGGTGAAGGGCATCGGTGAGGCCGGCACCATCGGCGCCGCACCGGCCGTCATCAATGCCATCGTCGACGCTCTTTCCAGTCTCGGGGTCACCGACGTACCGATGCCGGCGAGCCCGCAGAATGTGTGGAAAGCAATCCAAGCCGCAAGCAACCAAGGAGCAACCACGTGATTCCCGCCGCCTTCGACTACGTCCGCGCCGGTTCTGCCGAAGAGGCGATCCGCCTCATCGGCGAGCACGGCGATGATGCCAAGTTCCTCGCCGGCGGGCACAGCCTGCTGCCGCTCATGAAGTTGCGCCTTGCTCAGCCGAGCGTGCTCGTCGACATCGGGCGGCTCAGCGATCTGTCGTACATCAGAGACGCCGGAGATCACATCGCCATCGGCGCCTTGACCCGCCACATGGACATCGAGACCAGTGCCATGCTCGCTGAGCACGTGCCACTGCTGGCGCATGCCGCCGGCCACGTCGGCGACCCACAGGTACGCCATCGCGGCACGATCGGCGGTTCGATCGCCCACAGTGATCCGGCGTCCGACCTCCCGGCAACCACGTTGGCACTCGGTGCCACCTATGTCGCCCAAGGTCCGAACGGCACCCGTGAGATCGCAGCCGGCGATTTCTTCCAAGGCTTCTTGGAGACCGCGCTGGCCGCCGATGAGATGCTCACGGAGATCCGCGTCCCCAAGATGCAGGGCGCCGGGTGGAATTTCCAGAAGTTCAACCGGCGCGCGCAGGACTGGGCAATCGTCGGCGTCGCCGCCTGGCGACGCAATGGCGAAAGCGGCGTCGGTCTCGTCAACATGGGGTCGACGCCGATCCTGGCCGACCAGTGTGTCCAACGCTCTCGCCCAGGGCGCCTCGGTCGCCGACGCAGCGCAGCTCGCCGCTGAGGACGCCGAGCCGCAGGACGATCTCAACGCCAGCCCCGAATACCGTGTACACCTCGCCAAGGTGCTGGTGCGGCGCGCTCTCGAAGCCTGCTGAACTCGCTTCGGCAGCTCCCTCGCTAGCCTGGTGGGCCATGTCCGTCGTGGCCGAACAACCCAAGCTCGACCATCGAGTGGCACTCGGCGCGGTCGTCCCGATCGACTATCTCGCCTGGCTGCGACGCACGACGCTGACCTGTTTCTGCGTCTACGCGGTCATCTGGACACGTTCCAACGGGATCCTGTGGGACCGGTTGGGAATCGCCCGTGCCGTCGCCGTCTTCCTGATCTGCGCCTTCATCGGCCGGCCACGCCAGGCAGTGGGGCATGCTGGCCATCGATCTGTCTGCTGTACTGCGCGATGTGGTTCGCCTACGAGACCACCCGCGGCGCCGCTGACGGCAGGATCTTCGGGATCAAGTTCCCGCTGCAGGTGCAGTCGGTGCGCAACATCGACCGCGTGCTGTTCTTCGGCCACGATCCCAACACGGTGCTGCAGCAGCATTTCTGGAAATCGACCGTGCACTGGTGGGACAAGGTCGCCTCGCTCACCTACTTCACCCATTTCATCTTCGTTCCGATCGTGATGGGCGCGTTGTGGGCCACCGCGCATCGCCAGTGGGCGCGGTTCATGAAGCGCTTCGCCACCGTGCTCGGTGCGGCTTGCCTGATGTTCATCCTGCTGCCAACGGTTCCACCGTGGATGGCCGCCAAGAACTACCACCTCATGCCGCCGCTGACCCGCAGCGCCGGACGCGGCTTCACCGCGATGGGTCTGCACGCCGCCGCGACCAGTTGGAAGAACGCCCTCGACTGGGGCAACGCCGTGGCGGCCATGCCGTCGCTGCACGCCTCGTTCGCGCTGATCGTTCCGGCCTTCTTCCTACCGTGGATCAAGCCGATGTGGTTGAAGGCTTTGGTCCTCGTGTTTCCTGTCCTGATGCTCACGTCACTGGTCTACCTGGCCGAGCACTGGGTCATCGACGGTCTGATCGGCTGGGCGATCGTCGGTGGCTCGTTCTGGTTCTGGAACCGGTTCGAAGACCGCCAACGACGCTACCGGGCAGCGCGGGCCGAGCGTGCGCTGTCAGCGCTCACATGATGAACCCGCCGTCGGTCCTGCTCGATCACAGCTTCCTCGTCGGCGGTTCAGGATCCGGGCAGTCCAACCACGACGAGGCCGTCGAGACCAGTATCGCGCGCTCGATCGACGACTTCGTCGAGCAACGCTGCCTCCTGGTGGCCCGCGCCGACCACCTCGGCGCCGTCGGCGATCCGGAACTGTTCGCCGCGGTCGACAAGCTGCATGTCGCTCGACAGCACCGCAACGCGGCGACCGACCTGGTTGCCCGCACCGGTGTCGACATCGACGAGGCGATCACGATGGTCCTGATCCATCGCTCGAGATCCGCAAGGTCGCCACCTTCGACGAACGTCTCACCGAATACGACATCGAACTGGTCACCTCCCCGAACTCTGTCACCTCAGACTTTGTCGCTCCCGACACGTTGGACATGTCGACAGCGACAAAGTCTGACGGATGGGGCCGGTTAGCTCTCGAACTGCACGGAGGCGCGTTGCTCGATCCACGGTCGAACCACGCCGGCGCGGATCTCGTCGTGCCGGGGATGCTTGTCGTAGACCCGCCAGTCGTCGATGGTGTCGAACTCGGCAACGATGGCGAAGTCGAAGTTGCCCATGTCGGACGCACCCTCATCGGTGCCGCACCGATACGAACGCACCTCCGGCAGGGTCGCGGCGAACTCGAGCAGTTGGGCCTTGACCGTTTCGACGTGGCCGGCGGGAATTCCCGGCTTCCAGCGAAACGCAACGACGTGGGTGATCATGTCCGCGACCGTAGCGTGCCTCGCACTAACGTCGCACTCCGAGAGGTGGTGAGATCCAATGGCCGTCAACAACCGTGACGACGACGATGTAATCGACGAGTTTCATCTCGACGCAATCGCCGACGCCGACCCCTATCCGTACTGGTACGACGACGCCGACGAACCCGATAGCAATCCCACGCTGGTGCGCACCGAGACGTGCGACCTGTGCGTCGTCGGCGGTGGCTACACCGGGTTGTGGACGGCGATCATCGCCAAGGAACGCGACCCGTCGCGCGACGTGGTGCTGATCGACGCCCACGAGATCGGGTCGGCCGCCAGTGGCCGCAACGGCGGGTTCATGGAGTCGAGCCTGACTCACGGTGTCGCCAATGGTCAGGAACGCTTCCCGCAGGAACTCCCACTGCTCGAGGAACTCGGCCTGCAGAACCTCAACGAGATCGAAGCGGCGATCAAGCGGTACAACATCGACTGCGACTACGAGCGGCCCGGCGTGATCGACGTGGCCACGAGCGCCCATCCGCCGAGCTACCTCGACGAGTTGCACGACGACTACCAGCAGCTGCGATCGTTCGGACAGAAGGTCGAATGGCTCGACGGCCCGGCAATGCAGGCCCAGGTCAACTCGGCCACGTACACCGGCGGACTGTGGCGCAAGGACCGCGCGGCGATCGTCGACCCGGCCAGGCTGGTCTGGGGACTGAAGGCCGCGGCGATGTCGCTCGGCGTGCGCATCTACGAAGACACGAAGGCAACGTCACTCGAGAAGGACGGCGTCGGCGTGTTGATCACGACGTCGCTCGGACGCGTGCGCGCCGGCAAGGTGGCCTTGGCCACCAACGCGTTCAAGCCGCTGCTGAAGCGGATCGGTCACTACATCGCGCCGGTCTACGACTACTGCATGGTCACCGAGCCACTCTCCAACGCCCAGCTCGCCGAGATCGGCTGGGCCAACCGGCAGGGACTCAGCGACATCCCCAACCAGTTCCACTACTACCGGCTGACCGAGGACAACCGCATCCTGTGGGGCGGTTACGACGCGATCTATTACTGGCGCGGCAAGATCAACGCCGAGCTGGAGAGCCGTCCCGAGACGTGGGCAACGCTGAGCAAGCACTTCTTCGATACGTTCCCGCAGTTGGAGGGGTTGAAGTTCACCCATGCCTGGGGCGGCACGATCGACACCTGTAGCCGCTTCTGCGTGTTCTGGGGCCAGGCCATGCAAGGTCGCGTGGCCTACGCCCTCGGGCTATACCGGGCTCGGGGTCGCCGTCCAGCCGCTTCGGTGGCGAGGTGATGGTCGACCTGCTCGACGGCAAGCGGTCACGAGCGACTCAAACCGACTTCGTCAAGGAACGGCCACTGCCCTTCCCACCGGAACCGTTCCGGTTCGTCGGCATCCAGACGACCAGATGGTCGCTGAACCGCGAAGATCGCACCGGTAAGCGCAACGCCTGGCTGCGAACCCTCGACCGGTTGGGCCTCGGGTTCGACAGCTGATGGCGCTGCGACCAATTGTCAGATCGGGGCGACGACCGGGCTGGCGTCGACGACAGGGCCGATCACGGCATTGACGGCAGCCACCCTGCCGTCTTCGAGTGCGGTGCCGTAGGCGATGTTGGTGAGCGCTCCTGATACGAACGTCACCTGCACGGGCACGTCGCCCTCGCCGGCGATACCGAGGGCGGCAATCGGCACGGTGACGACCAGTTGCACCGTCGTACCGTCGTTGCCGGCAACGGTGACGGAGCTCGGCGCCAGCAGGGCAAGGATCGGGTCGACGGCCTCGGGCGTCGCATCGAGTGCTTCCCATTCGCCACCCTCGGCGAAGGCGTAACTCCCGGCAGGGGTGATGATGTACGAGACGGTGCCACCGTCACCGGTGAGCGCCAGGCGGGCGCCGTCGGGGAGCCGGTCGCCGTCGGCAGTCAGCACCACGACGCCATCGACTGTTGCCGTCTGGTTGAAGTGGTACCCGCCGCCGATTGCTGCGAGTCCCTGTTGTAGTAGCGCTGCACCGTCGACCGGCGCCACTGTCACCGCCACCGCCACTGTCGTGGTCGGATCGGCGGCCGGCGCAGCAACCGTTGGTGCTGCGGCGACGACCGTCGTGGGGGTGTTGGCAATGGCGGACCCGACAGTGGGCGCACTGTCGTCGGAACAGCCACTGAAAATGAGCGCCAGCCCGGCTCCTCCGAGGAGGAGCCGGGCCGCCTTGCCGTGGTTCAACAACCGCACTCAGCCCGGGGTAAGGGTCGTAGTGGTGGTGCTGTCGTCGTCGTGGTCGCCGCCCTTGTGGTCGCGGCCTCTGTGATCGCCGTCGTTGTGATCGCCGTCATCGTGGTGATCGTCGGCGATAGAGGTGGAAACGTTGGTGGTCGGGTCGGCCGAGTCGCAACGGATGCGCTCCTTGACCGAGAGCTTCAACTGACTGTCGTCGCCCCTGACCTTGATTCGGACCCGCTCGCCAGTGGCGAAGGTGACCGTGGCCTTACCATCGTCGGTGCTGGTCGTGGCGCCAGCCGGCGTGATCGTGCCGAAGGTGACCGAGCCATCAGCGGCAACGGTGTATGCGATCGATGCATCCGAACCGTCGCAGAGCACGCCAATCCAGGTGTGGGCTCCCACGGCCGTGCCGGGAACGCCCTTGATCTTGCTGAGAGAGATGCTCAACTTGGCTTCGGACTTGCCGTCCTCTTCTTCGACCTTGACCTTGATGGAAAGAGTGCGTGACTGATCGCCGGCCGTATTGGTGAACTTGATCGAGATCCGAGCCGATTGCTCCGTCTCGTCGTCGTCATCGTCCGACGAGACCTTGAGGGTGCCGGGGACAGCGGTCGCTACATCAGCGCCCATGAGGATGCCACCGAGGGTGATGCTCGGGCTACCGGCAACGTCGGCAATGGTGAATGGCACCGTACTGACGCTGCCGCTGCCGAACACGTCGCCGACCCAGCTTCCTGGACCCGAAACGTCGGCCAGTGAGCCGGCTCTGGCCGAGATCTTCTGGGTGCCCTTCCGCGACTTGATCACGACCTTGGCGGGATCGCCTCCGACTGCGGGATTGGCACTCTCGAAGACCACTTTGTGGGGTTCGAGCTTCGTCGCCACGTTTCCGACGGCGGGCATGACCGTGACTGACGTGAGTGCGCCACCGGGACCGTTGACGATGTCCAGCTGCAACTGAGCCCCGAACAACGGCAATGTGACCGTGCTCGGAGCCGGAGCCGCGGAGGCTTTCGACTCTAGACCGACTCCGCCTATCAGAACGGTGCCCAGCACTGCTGCGGCCACCCCTACCAAACGTCGCTTCATCGATAACCTCCGAAATAGTTCGCCGCGCCCGCGTCGGACTCTTGGTTGCACATCGGACACGCCCTGCTCAAGAGGAAGGTTTTGGTCTTAAGTCCCGCTGACCTACTCGAGCTCCACAGCGTGACGTACACGGGAGGCTTGAATTTGGCGGCTGGAACGCCGCTATCAGGTCGGTACATCGCCTGCATCGCATCCGGTGTTCGCACGAACCGGCGAAGCTCGGTCGGCCGCCCGCGAGCGGCGCGTCGACTCGAGTGAGCTCACGTACAACAGCAGGTCAACCGGTATTCACCCGAAGACAGTCGGGCCAGAGCACCCCGATCGACCTCCGCCGCCACCATGTGATCGATCGCCGGGGCGACTCCCGCCGCCTGCTGCGGCGGCCGACCAGGCAGCCTTCTCGTTGGCGAACACCATGATCTGGGATTCCGGCACATGATACTTCGCCAGAAGTGCACCAACATCGGACTGCGGGTCGGTTCCCGTGGGATCGACCAACCAGCGCAACCCGGCCAATCCACCCCCATTGATCCGCAGATCGGGATGCCCGACGAGGGTCATCCGGTACCTCATCACGGCCTCGGCGTCAACACCGGGCAGGCGTGGCCCGACGGCCACATCGGCGAGGCGCTCCTCGACCAACGTGGCCATCTCCTCAGTCGTCGCCACCCCGAGGCTGACCTCGATGCCTCCGGCGCGAGCGGTGAAGGCTTGCAGGAGCGCTGGAACGATCGACTGGGCCAGCGTGCTGGTCGTCACGACGCGCAGCAGTTCGGCCGCCCCGTTCGACTGCCTGACGGCGACCTCGGCATCGACCGCGAGATTGACCATCTGCGAGGCGATCGCGACAACACGGCGCCCGGCGGGGGTCAGTTCGATGCCCGTACCGCTTCGAGTGATCAACGGGTCGTCGAGATGCTGGCGCAAGGCGGCAAGGGCCTGCGACACAGCGGCTGCTGACCCCCAAGGCGGCCGCAGCGGCGCGGACCGACCCCAGTCGTGAGACGAAGACGAACACCTTCAGCGGGCGAGAGTCAACGGTGCGGAACTGTAGGCCGACGACATGGCGCCGTCGGGTCGAAGACAACCCTTCGGTTAGGTGACCGTCGACGGGCGAGCGAACGTCCCCATCATCATCGTCGGGACCAGTTGGGGCTGGCCTCGAGGGCTAGCCAGGATCGGGGGATCCCATGCAAATTCCACCGCCGTTCGAGTATGAGCGGGCGACCAGCATCGATCACGCCATTGCGTTGCTGGAACGACTCGGGCCGGAGGCTCGGCTCGTCGCCGGAGGGCACAGCCTCCTGCCGATGATGAAACTTCGTCTCGCCCGACCTGAACATCTGATCGACATCAACGATCTCGACCTGTCGTACGTCCGGATCGACGGCAACGAGATCCGCATCGGGGCGATGACCAGGCATCGCGAGTGCTCGAGTCAGCCGTGGCGAACGAGCACTACGCGATCTTCGGCGAAGCCGAACGAGTGATCGCCGATCCGATCGTCCGCAACCGTGGAACGGTCGGCGGATCGACCGTGCGAGGCGGATCCTTCCGAGGACCTGTCGGCGGTCATGTCCGCGCTGGGGGCAACCGTCGTGTTGTACTCCAAGAACGGCGAGCGAACGGTCCCTGCTCGCGAGTTTCACGTCGGGCCCTACGAGACGGCCGCGTAACCCGGAGAGATCGTGACCGAGATCCGTGTTCCGATTCGCCACCGGACCGGCAGCGCCTACGAAAAGGTCCAGCGCCGGCCGGCGACCGGCGGTCGCCGCATCCGGGGTGTTCGTCAGCCTCGACGGCGACAGCATCGGCGATTGCGGAATCGGCCTGACAGCGGTCGGCGTCGAACACTTCTGCGCGCCGCAGCCGAGGCTGCCCTGCGCGGCAAGGCGCCGTCGGAGGACACCATCGCCGCCGCAGCCCAACTGGCTGCCGACGCCAGCAACCCGTCCAGCGACCAGCGCGGACCGGCCGACTACAAAGACACCTGGCCGAGGAACTCACTGCGCGGGCGCTTCGCCGCGCGATCGCTCGAGCACAGGGAGGCTCATGATGCAAGTGACCATCAACGTCAACGACCAGGACTACACCCGCGACGTCGAACCGTGCCTGCTCCTGATCCACTTCCTTCGTGACGAACTCCGACTGACTGGGAGTCACTGGGGCTGCGACACCACCAACTGCGGGCGTGCGTGTGGTCTGGATGGACGGCGAGCCGGTGAAGTCATGCACCGTGCTGACCGCCATGGCCGACGGCCGAAGAATCCGTACGGTCGAGGATCTGGAGCAGGGTGGGGTGCTGAGCCCGATCCAGCAGGGGTTCATGAACGAGCACGGCCTCCAGGCGGATTCTGCACGCCGGCGATGATGATGACCGGTCGAAGCGCTGATCGACCGCAACCCCGATCCGAGCAACACCGAGATCCGCGAGCCATCTGCGGCATGATCTGCCGCTGCACAGGTACGAGAAGATCGCCGGCGCGGGCTGATCCGCTGGGCGGCACACGCTGAAGCCGAGGGTCGGGTAACCTGAGACGTGGAGGTTCCGGATGACCGCCACCGAGGAACCAACGAGC
>CAVYZS010000016.1:0-12973 GCA_963773085.1 Ilumatobacteraceae bacterium
CCGGCTATGTGCGCTGTTCTCGACCGGCAACGCGAGCGATCTCACTGCTTCGCGGAGCGCGTTCTGTGCTCAGCGCTTCGGAGCGCGCGTTCGGTGCGGATCGCGCAACTCGAGATTGACGCGGATCGGCAGTTCTGGCGCGCCCTTACCTGACCTCAGGGCCTCCATTTGTCGCGCAAGGCTCAGCGGCTCCTCGTCGGCGACCCCGACTTTCTCAGAGCTCTTCGCCCGGCAGTTGGCTGGCCTGCTTCACCCAAGCTGCGAGTTGAGGTTCGTCGAGCTGGTCGTCCTGGTGGATGTCGAGGTAGCGCACTTCCTTGTTCTTGGACTCGCCGGGCGGGAGGGGACGCAATGATGTGCCACGGAAGAAAGCCACTTTGACGTACTTCATGAAGCAATGAAAGTTGAGGAACCAGCCCTGGTCTTCCACGCCGTAGAACGGCGAATTCCACTTGACTGCCTTACGCACGTCAGGGACGGCGCGCACGATGAGTGCGTCAAGGCTGCGCCCGACGTCGCGTTGCCAGCCCGGCATCGCCGCGATGTAGGCCTGCACAGGGGCGTCTCCGTCGGCCTTCGCGATCTGAGGGTTGCCGCCCGCGAGGAGGGCCGGCTTTGCACCGGCCTTCTTGGCGACGTTCGCCGACTTCTTGGACACCTTGTTGACCACTTCGCTCCTCCACAACCTGACTGGCAGCGTAGACGCGAACCCAACGGCACTCGAACACGAGGCCGCCCCGATTGCCCGATCGCGGGTCGGCTGTCCAGTGCACCGATCGGCAGTTCTGCACTCGTCGCCTCAGAGCTTCCAAACCGTCGCAGAACTCACACGGGTTTCGGATACGCGGCGAGGAAGACCGTCGCCTCCCCGGCCTCGCGCGGCCAGCGGTAGGCGCGGCAAGGGGTCCGTCCCGGGAGAACGAGCAGCTGGCCGGGCTCGAGCGTCAGCTCCGGGAAACGGGTGTCCTCGAACTCGACGCGCAGGAGTCCCTGAACGACGAGGAGCAGATCCACGGTCTCGGTCGAAAACCAGTCCGGGTCGAGCTGCTCGGCCTGCTTCGAGACCCAGACGACCTCGATTCCCTCACCCGAGTGGATGCGCCCGACAGCCCCGAACGGGGACGCCGTCGTATCGGTAGCGTCGCCCCGCAGGAGATCGAACACACGCGGTATCTCAGTCATGCTCACAACACATTCAGCAAAGAATACGAACACGTGCTCTGCGAACTCGCGCAAGTCGTTTTCTCGTGCGGGCGAGCCGACGGTACAGTCCGCGCGTCCCCGTCATTTCACGGAGCGCCGATTGCCCGCTCCGCGCTCGTTCTGTCGAGCGCGGAGCGAACATTTCTTGGGGTTATCGGGATGCGCCGGCGATGAAGGTGGACACGATGTAGGTGGCGTGCCGGTCGAGTGAAACGCGGGCCCGGTCGTAGCGCATTGTGGTTCGTGGGTCGGCATGACTGGCGGCTTCTTGAACGTCGCGGAGTGGCACACCTGCGTCGAGGGCGGCGGTGATGAACGCGTGGCGCAGTGTGTGAGGCCCCACTCGTTTGACGATCCCGGCCTTGCGGGCGATGCGACGCACGACACGCGCGGCGCCGTGACGGTCGAGTCGGGCACCGTGGCGGTCACACAGGATCGGGCCGCTGCAGCGTTCCCCGACGGCCAGATCGACGGCTCGCGCGGTGCGTGGGGCGAGTGGGATGGTGACGGTCTTGCCGCCCTTGCGATGCACGACCAATGTCCGGTGTCCGCGTTCCAGACCGAGGAGTTCGATGTCGGCCCCGATCGCTTCGGAGACTCGCAGCCCGTTCAACGCGAGCAACGAGATGAGGGCGTGGTCGCGGGCGCCGGCGAGGCCGGCGGCAACGAGCATCGCCCCGACTTCGTTGCGGTCCAAACCGGTCGCGGTGAAGGAGACCAGTGACCGAGCAACTGTTGACGCAGCAGCTCGAGTCGCCCTCCGGAACGGGGCGTGTCGAACCCCGAGTCACCCAGCCTGACAGCCCACTCACACCAACAATGGGACCCTCGCGCTGGACAAACCCATTCTCACTGACGCATTCGGCGCTACCAAAGCGGAATCGATCGGTACGCGCTCGGCAAGGATGGTGGCCGTGGGATGGGAGGCGCTCGGTCTTTGGGGTGACGATGTCGCTCGCATCGAACCGCTTACTGGCGGAGTGGGCGTCAACGCTGTTTGGTGCGTCCGCGTCAATCGGGATCTCGCGGTCGGTCGTCTCGGGGCCCGGAGCGACGCTGATCCACCTAGTATCGGAACATGTCAGACGGCCCGTCACTTCCACCGCCATCCGATCCGCCACCGCCACCACCGACGAACGGCACCGGGAATGGGGTCACGACCGGGGACCCAGCGGGGGATTCCAAGAAGGTGTGGTGGAAGCGTTGGTGGGTAATCGCGATCGCCGCGGTGGTCGTGCTCACTATCATCGCGGCCATCGCCGGAGGTGGCGATGACGAAGACGGTGGCGACGCGGCGGTCTCGGCGACGACTGAAACGCCAACCGAGACGGACGCACCCGCTGCGACAGATGCGCCTGCCGCGACCGAAGCACCTGTAGTGACCGAGGCCGCTACGACGACGGAGGCCCCGACCACCACCGAGGCCGCGACGACCACCACCGAGGCAACGACGACGACAACCTCACCACCTGCACCTCCGATCGTCTTTGAGGGCAGCGGCGACCAAGTGATCCCGATCGGCCAGACGATCGCGGACCCGCAAATACTTCTCGCCACGAACAGTGGATCGTCCAATTTCCAGGTTTATGCGCTCAATGACGCTCTCGAGCAGGAGGACTTGCTCGTGAACGAGATCGGTCCGATCACCAGCCGCAACCTCGTTGAAGCATCCAGCCCCTTCACCTACCTTGAAATCTCGGCAGAGGGCGATTGGCGACTTGAGTTCGTCCAACTTGAGACGGCGATCTCGACGGGTTTCATACAGACCTGGGACGGCGCGGCACCACTTGCCGGTGCTGGTAACGACGTAGTGCTCTACAGCGGCGGTCTCGGAATCCTGCAGTACTCAAACACGGGGGATTCCAACTTCCAGATCTACGGCTACTCAGACAGCGGATCCGATCTTCTCGTGAACGAGATCGGCCCGATCGAGGGCACGGGAAGAATCACCGCAGGCCCACTGCTGCTTGATATCGGAGCCGACGGAGACTGGACGCTGACAGTTCAACCGGTCTGATGAGCGACATCACCGAGGAAACCCAGCCGCTCGGATCGCTGTTCTCCACCGAGCGAACGAGCCACCCCTAAGTCGAACTCGTCGTCACCGATCGGTAGCGCCGAACTGCCGATCCGCGCTCGTTGTTCTGAGCCAAGGTGAGGCCTTGCGCTGACGCGTCGGAGCGGGCATTCGGCGCTACTTAGAGAGACGTTCGCCCCTACTCGGCGAACGAGGCAGAGCGCATCGTGAGGGCGTGGAGTTGATGTCTCTGGAATGAGGAGGTTGATCGTGCCGAGAGCGCTTACGATTCATTGGCAGCGACTTGTCAGCTCCGAGGGTCAGACCTGTCCACGATGCGCCGCCACCGGTGACGAGGTGCAAAAGGCGGTCGCGATCCTCGACCAGGCCCTGCTGCCGCTGGGCATCCGGCCGGAGCTGGAGATTACCGAGATCGACCCGTCGGCGTTCCGAGCGAACCCCGCGGAGTCGAATCGCATCACGATCGCTGACAGAACCATCGAGGAATGGCTCGGCGGACACACCGGCGGCAGTCGTTGCTGCTCGGTGTGCGGCGACTCCGACTGTCGAACGGTTGAGGTTGGTGGGGTCTCGTTCGAGACGATCCCCGAGCGGCTGATCCTCAAGGCCGCTCTCCTGGCGTCGGCAGCACTGCTCGACGAAGTACCGGACGAAACACCCAGCTGTTGCTCATTAGCCACAGCGGCGCGCACCGATCTGCCGCGTTCTCGCGCTCCAACATTCGAGGTGTAGGTCACGGTCAACCCCGGGCAATCTGAGGCCCGGTGATGGTTCGGACTCACACGCCACGTGGTTAGCGGCGGCGGCGCATCTCGTCGTCGATCTCTTGTTCGGTGATCGGCCGCCGGAAGTACACGTTCCAGGCGTCGAGCAGCAGCAAGACGCCCCACCCGGCGAGCACCCACCCAGGCCAGAAGTACCCGGCCTCGGTGACGGCCCATACCCCGATCAGCAAGAGGTTGACAACGACATAGGCGACGACGTCGCCATGGAACTTGTGCTTCTTCTCGACGCGCTTGCGTGCCTGCTCGCGGTCGGTCAACTCATGTTCAGTGACCTCGATCATCAGTGCACCTCCTTGTTCTCACGAGACGCCCGCTGGGACGCTGCCCGTGCCTGGGCGTTCTCGGTGCCCGGTCACCAGGCGCCGTCTCAGCTCCGGCCAGCACGCTGTGGTGGATCGTCGCGATCACCCAGAGCACGATCATCGCCGCCATCACGACGCCGAGCGCGACTTCGCTGGCGCTCACCAGCATCACAACTCCGGCGACACACGCGACCAAGCCGATCAGCGATGTCCCGGCCAGGTACAGCCTGCTGCCGTGCAGGAGTTCGTCGAATCCGGGCACCACGGCGCTTGCCGAGGCGACGAAGCCGAGGCCGAGGACGACCAGTCCGGTGACCCGGACGCTGCCCATCCCGGGCAGCGCAAATTCGGTCGCCCACAGCCCGTACACGATGACGGCGAGTGCGACCAGGACTGTGGCGATGCGGTCTCTCATCGGGATTCGCATCACGCCCTCCCTTCTCGGCGCGCCCCTCACCGAGACGCCTCGGTACCCGGACGCCCTTCTCACTTACACCCTCCCTCACAGCGCCATATCGCACCAGAGGCGGAGGTCCCGCGGGCAGGTCCGGGAATCACAACCACATCTATCTGCCGATATCGCGCACGTCGTTCTGCGCCCGCGGAGACCCGTGCGTTGTCGCGCCGGAGCGGGCAATCTGCGCTACTGTGAGATGCCGTCGTCGAGGTTGACCGCGATGGTGGCGTACTGTGTTCGGGAGTCGTTCGCCGGGGGTGGCATGGTGCGAGTCGATCGGAGGGGTACTGCTCGGCGACGGTGCGCACCGCGCGGGTTCACACTGGTCGCGTTGAGCGTTGTTGGGGTGTTGGTCGGGGCCTGTTCGACGGAGTCGGATCGGATGTCGAGCTCAGCATCGACGACGAGTGAGTCCACGGCGGTGCCAGTTTCGTCCGCGGTGACGGGGTCGTCGGCGGCGACGGATGATCCCCGTGTGCCGGAGGGATTTCGAGATGATCTGTTCACGGCGGAAGCCGTGCCGCTTGATCTTGCGCCGGTCCCGGATCCGGCGACGTCGGTAACGGCGACGATTGGTTCGGCGGGTGGGCAGCTGTCGGTGACGGGGCCGGATGGGACGATGTATGTGTTGACGATCCCGGAGGAGGATGTTCCTGAGGGAACGCTGATCACGATGGTTCCGTATTCCGATGTCGGGGGGTTTCCGGGTCGGGTGCCCGAGCATCGTGTCGGTGTCGCCCTGTATCCGGAGGGGATGGAGTTGGCCAAGCCGGCCACGTTGACGATCACCCCGCCGGTGCCGGTGCCGCCGGCTGGTGTGGCGACGTTGCGCTCGCGTGTTGACGGTGCCGATGCGACGTTCGTGATGCACACGGTCAGTGATGGCGTGGCCTCGATACAGGTTGAGCATTTCAGTGGTTGGGTCGCGGTCTTTCCGATCACCGACGTGGAGATCCGCGAGGTAATCAACCAGTTCGTCACCGACGCGGCAGCGGAGTTCGAAGCGACTGTGGCGGGGATGTTGGAGCGGCTACGGCAGAAGCAGTTCTTGGGTATCGCTTCGGACGAGTTGTTAGAGAACATCACGACCGACGCGGAACAACTTGTGGAGTGGTACGAGCGCGATGTCTTGCAGCTCTATCTGCTCAACGCGTCGAGTGGCTGTTTTGAAGCGGGCCGGGCAATTATGGCGTATGTGTCCTACGCCCGGATCATGGAGCTACTCGGGCTCGGCGAGGATCCTCGTTTCAAGCGTCCCATCCCTGACGATTTGCTGGAGACGCGCTGGAAGCTGTGCGCGGCAGAGGAGTTCGAGCGTTGCGTGAAAACGGGCGACTTCCCGTCTTTCCAGACTTTCCTGCTGCAGATCTACCAGCACAATCAGCTAGGCGGCGGAGCTGAACTACCTGAGGGGGTTGAGGCCGAGGGTCAGAACTACCTGCGCCGGTGTGGCCACTGGAATGCGCGCGTCAGTACCTATTTTGACGACGATCCCGCAGTCCATGTCGAGGAAACCTCCGCGGACATCCCGATCCAGTGGGAACCCGGGTCCGGTCCCTTCGGAATATTCAACTCGACGATAAAAGGTGACGCGGATATTACCGTGAACAACTTCCTTGCCAAAGTGTGGTGCGGGACCTTCTGGACGGACGGTTCAGGATCAGATCCGAAAACCGAGAAGCGGGCGAGCGCCCAAATCACGGGCCTCTCCTTTAAAGAGGCCCCGTGGTATCTGCCGGGCTACCCACCGACCGCAGACGGCCTATCAATCCTGATCGACTTCGGTCAGTTCACCGTCCTCAATCCGGTCTGTTTGTCCAGCGGCCCCGGAACACCCCGCCCAGTCGACGAAATCACGTACACGAGGGCGTACAGCTCTACCTCGTGGTTGCCGCAAATTCTGGAGACCGAATATGAGGGAAATCCCAACCCGGGAGACGTCAACAGCACGCTCTGGTCGATAGCCAAAGGCTGGGAGTACGATGACAGCCCGTACAGCGCCAACAGTGTGCAAGGCGCCGAACTGATCTACGGTCCCTCGCGTTTGCTGGGGCGCCTCGAGGTCACCGTCGAGCACACCCCGCAATGAGGCTCCTCCACGATCACGCCCTCGTGACATAGCGCAGATCTGCCGCTCGGCGTGCTCAACAACGCTCGGGATTGTTCAGCCGACCGTCATCTCACCGAGTTCGGACCAGTCGTCCTGGTCGATCATTTGGTTGATGATTCGAGGCGTCTCAACGAGGTATTGGGGCAGCGCAGCGATTGCCGCCTTGAAGTGATCGGACTGGACGTGGGCCGCTCCTGCATCGCCGTCAAGGAATGCCTCGACGAGTATGTACTCCGCGGGATCCTCGAGGCTGCGCGACCAGTCGAACCACATGTTGCCCGCCTCGGCGCGCGTCGCCTCAGTGAACTCCCGCGTGATGTCAGCCCAGTTGTCGGCGTGTTCGGGAAGGACTCGGAACTTAGCGGTGATGAAGATCACGGTTCGATCATATGGCCCCGACGAAACCGCCTTCGACTGCGATCGATCGTCCGAGCGACACCGATCTGCCGCTACGCGAGCGTCGCTCTGCAGCGGGATTCGTGCTTGCGCCCGCGCGCCGGAGCGGGCAATCTGTTCGCCATGACCGTCGGGGCGGTACTACTCACGATGGCGATCTTCTGGCTGATCGTGATCCTCGTGGTGCGGGTCGTCCCAGTGGTGCGGCACGGTCGAAAGGTGGTGCTCGCCCGTCCGAAACCATGCTCGATGCACGAGGCTCAGCACGCACTTGATCGGCTGATCGGCGCGGGGTTCGATGCCGAGATCGTCGAGCACAGCGATAGTGGAATGAACATGTGGGCGAACACGAAGGTCGGGGGCGAAGTGAAGCCCGACGAGCGGTACGTCATTCAAGTCCCGCGAAAGCAAGCCAAGGCGGCAAACCAAGTCTGACCGCCCGGCAGAGCAGATCTGCCGATCCGCGCCCGCCGGGAAATACGCGATCGGCATATATCGTGCGCACCGAACGGCGAGCGCAGAACGAGGATATCGCAGGGCCGGCCGGTGAAAACAGAACGGCGCCTATGGGTGCCTGCATGGGACGATCAGGTGCTTCGAATCTCGTTGGAGGCGGCGGCCGGAATCGAACCGGCGTGGACGGCTTTGCAGGCCGCTACCTAAACCACTCGGTCACGCCGCCAAGCGTGCCTAACTTCTTCGCGTGGCTTTGCAGGCCCTTGCCTGAACCACTCGGCCACGTCGCCGTGTCAGGTCACGCTTACCGTGACCAGGACATGACCGCTCACGATACCGCCCCGGCCACGTCAACGCCGTGACGCCCGGCGCGACCGACGGAGTTAGCCGACCGTCCCTCGGCTAACCCCGTCGTTCGGTTGAAACGGAGGCCCGTCCCGATCAGCCGGTGATGTCGCCGCCTCGAGCAGGCCCGCTACGACCCATCTGCTCGTTCGACAGTCACCGCCGATCAGCTGTCACGCCACCAGTTGTGAACCGTTCCTTGTATGTGAATTGCGTCGGGAGGTCGCTGTCGCGTCATCCTCTCGACGGAACAAATGGTGGCACGAGGCCTGGAAATTGAAAAGCCAACCGCATCGAATTGGGCCGAACGACCTACCGGTTACTGAGCCGGGCTCGCCTCGGGGCGCCTCGAGGTGAAGAGTCGCCTCGTTCCCCACCAGCCGCCGGCGACGACGAGCACCCAGAGTGCCGCGGAGAAGGCGGCGAGTGGCGCCCACGGCCGCGTGGACAGCACTCGATCGACTCGCGCCACGGGAGTCGGATCAACAGCCCATGAGGCCACGAATGGTGGGACCGGCACGGCCGGGCGGTCGACGTTGATCTCGACGCGATAGGTGCCTGGGTTGGGGATGGTGACGTCGGCCCACTCGATCAACCCGGACGCCGGTACGCCTTGCCGCTCAGCGATCACGGACCCGTCGGCGCCATTGATCCGCAGCGTCACGTTCTGTACGGGGCCCGGCGATGGCCGCCGGGTGTCGAGCACCCGGACTTGCACGAGGTTCGGGCCCGGTCGCGCCGGCTCGATCGAAGTGCTCACGGTCAGGTCGAGAAGATCCGACGTGACGACCTGTGGCTGTTCGTCGGGTGGTGGCAGGAACTGCTCGCCACGGGCCGGCGCCGCGCTGGACAGCAACGCGGCGATCACGACGGCAAGGCCGGCCACTGCGAGCTCCACCGGCAACCGGCGCGGCTCGCTGCCGCCTCTCACACGACGGGTCGCCATGATCCCCAGAACGGCCAGCACTAGGAGCAGACCAGCCTTGACGACGATTCTTTGGCCGTAGGTCGTGCCGAGCAGTGAGGTGACCGTCGCTGCAACACGTCCACTGAGAAGCAACCCGCTGGCACCGGTTGCTGCCAGGCCGATAGCGGCAAGCGCACTGATCGACGGCCACAACACACGCAAGCGGTGATCGCGTCTGCCGAGCAGCCACATCGCTGCAACCGCACCGATCCATACGCACAACGAGGCGAGGTGCGTGGCGCGGAGCAGGACCCCAACGAGGAAGGAGCCGCCGATACCTGCGTGACCGCCGTACGCGGCGACGATGACGAATCCGGCAGCGATCACAGCAATGATGCGAACGACGAACCACTGTGCGGCGTGGTTGCCACCCCGGCGCAGGAGCCGAACGGCCCACCACAGGCCGAGAGCCAACTGCACGCCGACAAGGGCATGCCGACCGGGGTCGCTGTTGAGGAGGAGGCTCCCCCATTGCACGTTCTGGAAGCCGACTGCGGCCGCGTCGGCCAGCAGAATACCGACCCACCCCACCGCGACCACAGCACTGCTGACGATTGCCAAGCGGGTGACATCATCGAGATCGCGTCGGCCGTTGCGGACCAGCAACACGGCGATGACGACGGCGCCGCCGGTGAGTAGCAGGGCCCCGTCGGTGATGATGCGCAGGGCGGTAGCGAGCCACGAGCTGTCGACCTGCTCGCCGGACGCCGATGGCGGAGCGGCGACACCGATGCCGAACGAGATCGACCCGACGGTCTTGTGCAGATCAGCCGGGTCGAC
The DNA here is from genome assembly GCA_963773085.1 of Ilumatobacteraceae bacterium. Classification (GTDB taxonomy): domain Bacteria; phylum Actinomycetota; class Acidimicrobiia; order Acidimicrobiales; family Ilumatobacteraceae; genus JAENVT01. The sequence goes on from CAVYZS010000016.1 coordinate 9,840, forward strand.
GACAACGTAACGCAGGATGTAGGCGCCGCGCTCCAACTTGGGCATCTCGGCGAGCAGTGTTTTCCCGCCGTCGGCGGTGGTCAGTACCAGGTCGTCCTCGGTACCGGCGCCGAGGTGCAGCAGTTGAACCTTGCTGGCCGTGAGCAGGATCGGCTCGGTGAACCGCAACTGGGCCACTGGCGGCGATTCAGCGAGAACCGAACCGTCGACCGGATTGGAGTCGATGAACGCGGCGTGTGCGGCAACTCGCGACGCCGGCAGGATGAGAAATACGAAAACACGCAAATCGCCGCGCCACACCACCTTCTCATGCCCGCATCACGTCGCCGACGCTAACGGGTGTCGCTCGAGGATCGCACGCGGTCACGTTCATCACTGCGCGCCGACGGCGCCGTCAACCGCCCGTGGTCGTGGTGGCTCCGATGGTCGAGGGAACCGGGGCCGGGACGGCGGGCGTGAGCGTGCCGTCGGCGGCGATCTTCACCGTCGCCAACGCACAGCTCTTGCAGTCATCACCCGGGTCGTGAACGAAGCTGGAGATCGGGCCGTTGTACTCGCCCCTCAACGACGCGTGCTGGTCACCGTGAGCTCGTGGTCGCCCTGCTTGCCAACACCTGAGAAGGGCAGGAACACCGAGCCTCCCACGTTGTCACGGGTGATCGTGACGTCTTGGCACCGATCCGTCGAAGCAGATCTGCAACGGAACTTCACCACCCCGGCTCAACGCCCCCGCCACCTCGGCGACATAGAACGTGATCCCTTCCTTGCACTCTCTGTCACAGTTGCTGCAGGCGACGAGTCCGAGGGCGACGGCGACGAGGGCGAGGCGACGAAACATGGCAGCAGCGTACAATGGGATTTTCACGGGGGGTTGGATCGTTGCGCTTCCACGGTCAGCTGACGGGGACGTTGTGTAGCTCGAGGTCGCCGATCTTGATGGTGACGATCAACGGCTCTTGACGCCGCCGTCGGGCGTTGGCCGAGCAGGACGAAGTCGGTGGTGCCGGCTTTCTTGACCGGACCGATGTGGGTGTGGCCGGGCATGCCAGGAAGACCGTCATGGGTTCCGTCGGCGGTGATGATGTGGGGGGTGGAGTCCTCGACGTGGATGGCTGGGGTTTTGGCACTGTCGGGCACTTGGTAGCGGACCTGGATCATTCCGCCGGCGGAGGTGATGTCGACGCCGAGGAAGCGGACCCCGTACTTGTCCTCGATCTCCGGGCTGCTCGGCATGACCCGGGCCTCGGAAGCAGACGTCTGACTGCGCCGTCATCGGAATCTCGCCCGCCAGTTGCGAACCAGAAGATACTCGCGAAGAAGATGGCGACCAAGCCCAGAACGGCGAGTGCCTTGCGAACCAAAGGCCTGGCCGCACGAGGCGGCCGGGCCTTCAGTTCGTCGGGTTGGACCCCGTCTTCGTCCACGCCCTCGAGGTTATAGGTGAGCATCAGGGAACTGGCACCACGATGCTGTCTGCGGCGCTCCAGATCGTCTCATCCTGCTGAACTCGGATCCAAATGGTGTCGCCCGGCACCGCCGACACAGGCGCGATGATCGAAACCGTTGGTGCCCACACCACCGACGTAGTTGATGACCAATCCAGCTCAGTCGGCGGGTCACCGGTGTTGACGACGGTCTGGTATCCGGTGATGTTCATCGACAGGTCCGCCGACTGCCCGGTGGCGGTCAACGTAGTTTCAGCCGGGTCCGGACTGACGATGGCGCCGAAGGAGTAGGTGCGATCCTGCGGGTAGATCGGATAGTCGCCCACTCCCAACGTAATGGTGTCTCCCAAGGCTGGGTGCGACGACCGGCGTCGTCGGATCGTAGACGAGGGCGTCTGATGCCGCCGCCGGCGTCGATCGGGGACGCCGCTCACCGAAGTAGGCGATCGCGATCGCCGGCCTGCACGGCGACGCCCCGGTCTGGGACACGGACACACCTCCGACAGTCACCAGCGGCGGCCGGTGCCGGGAACCGTCTGCTCTCCGCTGTCGTAGATCGACGTCGTACTCGTTCGGGATTCACCGGTCGGTCGCAGCACGTACGGCCGTGCAGCTGCTCACCCGGCAGACGAGCTGCGGGCCGAACCCCAGGCGATGGCCTGGTTCCACGTCTCGAAGGTGTGCGAGCGTGCCGGCCGGCAACGCCGCGGCGAGAACGGCCAGGACCGGATCGAGCCCGGCCGATCCCTACGGGGTCGATCTGGGTAGTCCGTGGCGAAGGCCCGGTCGACCAGTGGGTTGCCGACCGTGACCGGACCCGGGGTCGAACGCCGGCCGCTGCGGCGAGCATGTCGACCGTCGGAGCGTGTTCGCCCGCACGTTGAGGAACGTCAGCGCACCACCGAAGCCATTGTCAGTGCCGTTGTTCATCTGCTGCCCTTGATCCATCAGCGAGAAGAACTGACCTGCAGTTGCTGTTCCCGGGATGGCGACAGTCACATCCGCTGTCTCCCCGGGGCCGATCAGCGGAGCGATGAATGTCTGAGGATCGATGTATTGCGAGGCGTTGCGGGCGAGCAAGGTTTGGCGCAGGCCGAGCAAACCCATCGTCTTGTCGCTGACGCCGGCGTTGACGTAGCGCAGTAGCACATCGTCGCCGGCTCGGGCCTCGATCACGTCGGTGTCGGGGAACGCCTTTCCGTTGATCAGGTGGTACACCTGCGCGGGCTGAAGTCAGGGTCGATCGACTCGCCGAAGTAACCCATGTCGAAGCTCGATGGGTCTGTGGCGTACTCGAGGTCGAGGTCGGTCATGGCGACCAACGCCTCATCCTCGTAGGAGGTGGCGTCGTAGCCGCACATCAGGTTGATGCCGGTGCAACCTGGCGGGGTCACGATCAGAACGCCAACGGCCCACTAGCGATCTGCTTCGGAGCTTGGGCGTTGTCGCCCGGCTGGAACACCGAGGTGCCGACCCTGCTGGCCGTCACCGTGTACGAGCCTCCGCCGTTGTCGACGACATCGGCGACGGGCAGGCTGGGGAACGACAGATCAATCGGACGCACCCGACACCGTGATGTTCAAGACAGTGCCGACGGGCACCTTGATCGTCGAGTTCGGCGAACCGGCCAATGACGCCGGGTTGCCGTTGACACCGAAGCCGAGGAACGGCACGAGTGTCGGACCGTTG
>CAVYZS010000017.1:0-40938 GCA_963773085.1 Ilumatobacteraceae bacterium
TGACCACGGCAGGTGTCTCGACGACGGCAGGTGTCTCGACGACAGTGCGGTCGCGGACGAAGCCGAGGACGTGGTTGATGGTTGGGTAGTCGCGGAGTTGGAGTTTGTCGTCGCGTTCGATGCCGTATTCCTCGCGGATGGTGGCGAACAGTTCGGCTTGTTTGACGGTGTCGATGCCGAGGTCGGCTTCGAGGTCGAGGTCGAGTGCGAGCATTTCGGCGGGGTAGCCGGTCTGTTCGGCGACCAAGGCGACGATCCGTGCGGCGACGGCGTCGATCGACACGACCGCCGGCGCGGTGACCGACGGCAGGGCTCGACGACGGGCGGGGTGACGGCTGGCGGCGGCGACGACCGCGTGGCGGCGGGAGGCAGGCGCGAGGCGAGCAGGAGGCGGGCACAGGCGAAATCGAGGCCGGACCGTGATCGACCAGTCGCAGCCGACGCTGCACCACCTCGAGTTCGGCGGCGGGGTCGCCGCTGATGCGCGCCAGCCAGCGGCGAACTGGGCGGGATCGCTGACGCGGTAGGCGTAGCCGAGCTCGTCGGGGCTGCGTCGTTGACCGTCGGGCGGCGGCATCCGTCGCAGCAGCAGCATCGAGATCTGCGAACCGAACCCGGCGGCCAGCCGCAGGGCGTACTCGACCGGGTACGAGCCGCCTTTCGACAGGTTGAGCGGGCCGAGCTCGGGGTCGGGCTCGCGAAAGTTGGCGACCGGCGGGACGATGCCCGTCTCGAGCGCCTTGACCGCGACGACGTCTTCGAGACCGACACCCATCGGGTGACCGGTGAAGCCCTTGGTGTTGGCGATGACGACTCGGTCGGCGTCGGCGCCGAACACCCGCCGCAGCGCGAAGATCTCGGCCGACGCGCTTCCGCCACGTGCCGGGGTGTAGGTCTCGTGCGACATGAACACCGTCGCCGGAGCGATCGCGTGACGGTCGATGCCGTGCGGGCCTCGGCACCGGCGACGAGCCGCTCCATCACGTCGCCGATGTGGTCGACGTCGAGCCGAGTGCCGTGGAAGGCGCTGTTGGCGGTCGCCGTCCCGAGCACTTCGCAGATCGGCTGCAGGCCGCGCTCGCGCGCCGCATCGGCACGCTCGACCACGAGCGCGGCGGCACCCATGCCGAGGATCATCCCGTGGCGGCGGCGGTCGAACGGGATCGCCGCCTCGGTGACGTCGTCGTCGGTGGCCGCCGCTCCGGTCGCGAGGAAGCCGGAGCCGAACCAGCCGAGGAGCTCGTCGGAGGTGACGTCGTCGGCGGCGATCACGACGACGCGACGGCAACGACCGGCGCGGATCCAGTCCTCGGCGAGGGCGACGGCCTGGGTGGTGCTGGCGCACGCCGAGTTGATCTGCGTGTTCGGGCCGCGGGCGCCGATGAGGTCGGCGAACTGGGAGTGGCCCATCGACAGGACGCGGAACAGGAAGCGGCGGTCGAAGCCGTACGGCTCGTCGTCGATCAACTTGCCGAGGTCGTGCAACCGCCGGTCGATCTCGTCGAGCGCGACGTCGGCGCCGTCGACCTCGACCAGGCGGGCCCGGATCGCCTCCAGCTCGGCTCGCTCCTCGCGACGGGTCTGGTCGGTCGCGAAGGCGTGCGCGTCTCGGCGGCGAACTCCTCGATCCCCGGGAAGGCGGAGGCGAAGATCACGCCGGTGTCGTCGCGCAAGCTCGTCGGGCAGGCCCCAGCGCTCGGGCAAGCTGGGTGCCGAGATGGGTCGTCTTGTAGCGCATGACCAGCGGGATGCCGGCGTCGCGCAGCGCGTCGAAGCCGGCGCCGATCGCCAGTTGCGTCGTGCGCCCGTAGGCGGCCACCCGGTCGGCGTCGACACCGAACTCGGCGCCGAGGTCGAGCTCACCGCCGCGGGCGGCCAGCTTGAGCACGTCGCTCGGGCTGTCGATCGTCTCGAACGACGCACCGTCGTCGCTCTTCACCAACCGGGTGATGCGGTGCTCGAGCATCTCGTTGCGGATGCGCGTCGGGATCACGTCGATGAACTGCTCGCCGTTGAGCAGGAGGCCGAGGTTGGCGTCGTCGAAGATGCGGGCGGTGCCGGGGGTGCCGAGCGCTGCGCCGGTGATGACGACCGGCTCGTCGACGTCGCCGGTCGGCTCGGCCGACGGCGCTGCTCGGTGCCCGCGTAGACGGCCCGGCCGCGGTCGAGGAAGTCGGCGAACAGGTGGCCGAGCTCGAGGTAGACGTGATCGGCGGTCGACGCGTCGTCGCCGACGGCGCCTGGACATCGGCGCTGCGGCGTGATCGCGCGCTGCGGTGCTGGTCGCGCGCGCGTCGGCGTCGCGACCACGGGTGGCGGCGTGGCGACCGCCGCGTCGGTCCGGCCGTCGCCGAGCCCGGCGGCGTAGAGGCCGCACAACGCTTGGTTGAAGCTCACGATGTCGCCGGCTTTCGGGTGGTTGGTGGCGAGGTTGACGATGCGTCGTCCGCGGGTCGTCGCCGAGGACGTCGGCGACGAAGCCGCGCAGCGCCCACTTCGGGCCGACCTCGACGAACACCGTGGCGCCGGCATCGGCGAGGCGGTGGAGCCCGGCGACGAACTGCACCGGCGAGGCGACCTGGCGGGCGAGCAGGTCGAGCATCTCGGGCACCACATCGGGCCCGCTCGGGTAGAAGTCGCCGGTGACGTTGGCGATGATCGGCAGCACCGGCGGCCGCAGCTCGAGACGCTCGAGGGTGCGGCGCAGCGGCTCGCTCGCCGGCGCCACGATCGACGTGTGGAACGCGTGGCTCACCGGCAGGCGGGCCGTCGTCAGCCCGCGGTCGGTGCAGGCTTGCTCGGCGGCGAGCACCGCGTCGGTGGCTCCGCCGATCACCGACTGCGTGGTGGAGTTCACGTTGGCGACGACCACGTTGCCGTCGATCGACGCGACGATCTCCTCGACGGTCTCCAGCGGCCCCATCACCGCGACCATCAGTCCGGCGTCGTCGATCGACAGGTTGGCCATCTCGTGACCGCGAGCACTCACCGCCTCGAGGGCGGCGGCGAACGACAGGCTGCCGGCGGCGACGAGCGCGCCGTACTCGCCGAGGCTGTGGCCCATGACCATGTCGGGCGTGACGCCGTACTCGCCGAGCAGGCGGGTGAGGGCGATGTCGACGGCGAGCACCGCCGGCTGGGTGATCTCGGTGCGTCGGAGCTCCTCCTCGGCGTCGGCCATCCGCTCGGGCGACGCCGGATCGACGAAGATCACGTCGGTCAGCGGCCGCCCCAACAGCGGCGTCATCACCTCGTCGGCCTCGGCGAAGGTGGCGGCGACCGCCGGCTCATCCGCTCCGCAAGCTGGCCAGCATGTTGACGTACTGCGATCCCTGGCCGGTGTAGAGGAAGGCCACCTTGCCGGCCGGGCCGCTGCCGCGGAAGATGCCGCGGCCCTGGAGCAGCTTCCACGCCGCACCACCCTGCGCCAGCGCGTCGAGCGCCTTTGCGGCCTTGTCGGCCAGTTCGGCGGCGTCGCCGTAGTCGATGGCGATGCGCTCCGGCGCGGCCAGCGCCGTCGGCGCTCGGCGCCTCGGGCGCCGGTGCCCGGCCGGCGGCCGCGTCGGCCTGGACGGCGCGCAGCTGCTCACCCAGCTCGGCCTCGGTCGCGGCACCGAGCACCAACGCGCCACGGAGCGGCGCCTTGTCTGCAGCGGACCGTGACCTTGCGCCGTTGCTGAAGTCGGCACCGACGGCGACGGCTCGGGGGCCGTCGCCGGGCAGCCGACCCGGCACGTACTCCTCGAGCACGGCGTGGAAGTTGGTGCCTCCGAAGCCGAACGCGCTCACGCCGGCGCAGCGCACCTGCCCGGCGGGCACCTTCCAGTCGGTGAGCTCGGTGTTGACGTGGAACGGCGACGTCGCCCAATCGATGTTCGGGTTGGGCTCATGGAAGCCGAGGCTGGGCGGGATCGTCTTGGCGTGCAGCGCGAGCGTGGCCTTGAGCAGCCCGGCCGCGCCGGCCGCGGCCTTCAGGTGACCGATGTTCGACTTCACCGAGCCGAGGGCGATGCTGCCGGGGGCGATGTCGGCCGAGGCGAACACGTCGGCGATGCTGCTGATCTCGACGACGTCGCCGACCCGTGTCGACGTGCCGTGCGCCTCGACCAGCGAGCACGACCTCGGGCGACAGCCCGGCGTTGCGCCAGGCGCGCTCCACCGCCAGCCGCTGGCCCGACCGGGTTCGGCGCGGTGATGCCCTTGCCCCGGCCGTCGCTGGCTCCGCCGATGCCGCGCACGACCGCGTAGATGCGGTCGCCGTCCCGTTCGGCGTCGGCGAGGCGCTTGAGGACGAACAGCGCCGCCCCCTCGCCCATCACGAACCCGTCGGCACCGGCGTCGAACGGCCGGGTGCCCGTGGCCGAGAGTGCGCCGATCTTGCAGAACTTGACGTACGTCGATGCGCCCATGTTGCGGTCGATGCCCCCGCTGATCGCCACGTCGAACTCGCCGGCGGCGAGGCCGGCGATCGACGCATCGAACGCGGCCATCGCCGACGCGCACGCGGCGTCGACGATGAAGTTCGGGCCGTGCAGGTCGAACAGGTTGGCGACGCGGCCGGCGATGCAGTTGCCCAGCTCGCCGGGCATCGTGTCCTCGGTGAGCTCGGGCGTGATGCCGTCCATGCGGCCGTGCAGCTCGGCGGCGATCGCGGCGCGAAGGTCGGAGGGCAAACCGGCGAACGAGGGTGCATCGCGTCGAGCTGGCGAGCAATCTCAGGGAAGGCGATCCGCAGCGCGGTCTGGTAGTGCTTCTCGCCCCCCATGGCGTTGCCGAGGATGACCGCGGTGCGCTCGTTGTCGATCGTGCGTCCGGCCAGCCGTAGTCGACGAGCGCGGCGTGGGTGCAGGCGACGGCCCACTTCTGGGCGTCGTCCATGGCGTCGCCGACCTTGGGCGGGATGGGGAGGTGCCACTCGAGGGGCGCCCACTTCCAGTCGCGTACCCAACCGCCGATCTTGGAGTACGTGCGCTCGGGCGCCTTGGGGTCGGCGTCGTAGTACAGGTCGGGGTCCCACCGGTCCGCGTTGCGTGTCGCTGATCGAGTAGCGGCCCTCTTCGAGGTTGTGCCAGAAGGCCGCGACGTCGGGGGCGTCGGGCAGGATGGCGCTCGACGCCGACGATCGCGATGGGAGTGTGGGCTCGCTCATGATGTCCTTCCGTAGAGCGCGGCGGCCACCGCGTCCATGTCGTCGATCAGGCCGTGTTGCGCGGCCAGCACTTCGGTCAGTCCGACGCGCCGCGTCGAGATCCGCGATCGACGTCCGGACTCCCGCCGTGCACCCATCGAAGGCCTTCACCGCCACCTTCAGGGCGACCTCGCGGGCGAACACGCGGCTCATCGCCGCCAGCGCGGGGCGTCGAAGCGATGGTCGCCCTTCTCCGGCAACTCGCCGGAGGCCGCAGCGCGCCGCACGGCGCGACAGGGCGGCGGCACATTCGGTCCATGCCACCAACTCGCCGAGGCGGAACAGCACGTGCTGGTTGCGGGTGAGCCGGGCGACCCGGCACGCCTCCATGATCTCGGCGAGGGCGTGATGAGCCAGAGCTGCCACATCGGCGCCGACCAGCGGGATCGGTGCGGTGGAGCGCCTCGAGGGCCTCTGCCTGCTCGTGGTAGTGGCGGCCGGAGGTCTTCAGGTGCTGCTGCCAACGGTCGCGGCCGATCGTCATCTCCATGATCTCCGACGTGCCTTCGTAGATCGTGGTGATCCGCACGTCGCGCTTGATCTTCTCGACCATGTACTCGTGGGTGTAGCCGTACCCGCCGAGCGCCTGGATCGCTGCGTCGGCCGCACTGTTGCCGGCCTCGGTGGCCATGTACTTGGCGATGGCACCCTCGGTGTTGAACAGCCCGTCGTTACGGTCGATGTGCTCGGCCGTTTCCTCGATGTAGGCGCGGGCAGCCTCGAGCCGGGTGGCGTGCGGGACGATCAGCTTGTGGGTGTAGCCCTGCTTCTCCGACAGGGGTCCGCCGGCCTGGATGCGTTCGGCCGAGTACGGGATCGCCCGGTCGAGGGCCGCCCAACCGGCACCGAGCCCGAAGGCCGCGACCATCAACCTCGTGTAGCCGAACACCTGCTGGGCCTGCACGAGACCCTGACCCTCGACGCCCCCGACGAGCCGATCGACGTCGACCATGACGTCGTCGAGGAAGAGGGCCGCAGTGTTGCTGAGCCGGATGCCGTGCTTGTCCTCCGGCTCACCGTGGGCGAAACCGGCGAGGTCCCGGTCGAGCACGAACCATGACGGCCCACCCGGTGCGTTGGCGAGGATCGAGTACAGGTCGGCGACGCCGCCGTTGGAGATCCATTGCTTGCGCCCGGTGATGCGATAGCCGACGACCACGCCGTTCTCGGTGACGGGCACCGCCACGGTCTTCAGGGCCCCGAGGTCGCTTCCGGCCTCGGGCTCGGTGGCGCCGTATGCCATCAGCAGCCCTTCGTCGGCGATGCGTGTCATCCATTGCTTCGTCTGCTCGGGGGTGCCACCGACGAGGATCGGGTCGCTGCCGAGGAACGTGGCGAGCACTGCCGTGGCGACACCGACGTCGATGCGAGCCATGCGCTCGCAGACTCGGTAGATGTCGAACGTGCCGCCGCCCATGCCGCCGTACTCCTCGGCGATGAACAGGAGCTGGACGCCCAGCTCGCTGCTGCACATCTTGTGGATCACATCGGCGGGGAACTCGTCGTCGTGATCGAGCTTGATGAGCACGTTTTCTGGTAATTCTCGACGGGCGAACTCCGTGATCGAGCTGAGAATCATGTCGAGTGTCTCTGTGTCGAGACCGTGACCAAGACCGAAGGTCATGTCTGCCACCCTTTCGGGTCGCGCCGCGGGTGGGCGCAGCCATCGTGGTTCGAGTCAAACCTATTGACATGCGGGCTCGAGGGGCAGGGCCGATGTACCCGAACTTTCGAGAAAATTGGCGGTGCCTGGAGCGAGCCTGTGGGATGCTGGCCGGATGCTCTCGTGGCACTCGCTCGGCGAGCGCAGCCTTCCCGAGGCCCGCGACTGGCTCGCGGCCGGCGAGATCGATCGAGCGGCGGCGATGCGGTTCACGAAGCGTCGGGGCGAGTGGCTGCTGGCCCGGTGGACGGCGAAACAGGCACTTGCGGCCGAACTCGGCCTCGACGACGATCCTCGATCTCTGGCGCGGATCGAGATCCGCACGATCATCGGCGGGGCAGCACAGGGTGCACCGGAGGTGTTCGTCGACGGCCTTCGCCACCAGATCGGCGTTTCGCTGACCGACCGCGCCGATTGGGCCGTCTGTGTCATCGGCTCCGTCGACGAGTTGGGATGCGATCTCGAACTCGTCGAAGCGCGTTCCGACCGCTTCGTGCGCGACTACTTCACTCCGCGTGAGCACGCGGCAGTCACCAACCCACCGTTCGATTCGTCGGGCGACGCCGTCGCCAACCTCATCTGGTCGGCCAAGGAGAGTGCGTTGAAGGTGCTGCGGACCGGCCTTCGTCGCGACACCCGGTCCGTCGAGGTCAGCTTTCCGGTCGCGCAGCCCGTCGAAGGCTGGCAGCCTCTGCGAGTGCGTACCGAAGAAGGACGCCAGTTGTCCGGCTGGTGGGGGCAGTACGGCCAGTTCCTGCTCACGGTTGTCACCGGTCGACCCGTACCCCCGCCGCGACCACTGGTCGACCCTCCCGGCCTCGCCACCGCCGAGCCGTCACACTCCTGGCTTGCCGCTCCGCTCACCGATCCTCCGGGCGAAACGCTTCCGAGGCAACCCAGCCCCTGAGCTGCACCGAGATAGCTAGTCGCCCATGCCGACATCGCCGGACCATCGGCGAGCCCGGTTGAAGGTGCAACTACGCGGCGACGAAGGTTCATATATCGGGCGTCTGTGTGAGCCATCAGACGTTCCGCGCCTCTGATTGCGCGCACAGATCCTCGACCGGCACTCTCGCCGCGTCTGGCCCCTTCAAACCTCTGCGGCCACAGCGTTTCTGCTGGAGATGGGTCGCCTCAGATCGGGGCGCGCGCAAGCGCTGGGGGCTCGCGGCCGGCGAGGAGCCATCCCGCGGCTGCCCCGATCAGGGGGGTGCCGACGATGACCACCGTCAGGTCACCGACCGGTAGGGGCGTGAGGTGGCTCAACCGGCCGGCGGCGAGCCCGACATAGGCACCCGCCGTGCCGAGCACAGCGCCGAGCAACGCCAAGGCGCCGGCCGTCACCGCGGTGAGGTTGCGGCGAGTGGTGCTGGTTGCGCCGGTTGCGGTGAGGGTGCGCAGATCGCCGGCGGACTCGCTGCGGATGAGGCCGACGGTCATCGCCAGCACAGCGAGTGCCAGCAACATGCCGACGGCGACGGCTCCCAGTCGCAGACTTGTCAGGCCGGCGTCGTCGTTGCGCTCCTCGATTGCCAGGCCGCTGGCGGCGGCTACCTCCCGAGCCCGGTTGAACTCGACGGCGGTCGGCACCCGGTCGGTCTGCACCAGCCAACGACCCGACGCCACCACGTCCCAGCCGCGCGCCGCGGCCCGGTCGGGTGTCACCAGAGCGCCGGGAAGCGAACGGAACGTGTCGGGCAGGATGTAGGTCACGGCCAATGTCTCGGGATCAGTGCGCTCGACGCCGAGCTTCGGCCCACCGATGAGCGCGAGCGGACCATCGTCGACCGTCAGCACGTCGGCGTCGGGCGGGATGTCAGTGGTGTCGAGCCCGTAGAAGGCCAGTAGTGCGTCGTCGGCGACGTACACGCTGCTGACGAACTGCCAGCCACCCTCGACCGGGCGGTTGACCGACACCGCCGGTCGCCCCAGCCCGCCGTCGGGAGCGCTGCCCGGTTCCACTGCCACGTCCAGGCGCAGCGGCGAGGAGCCGGCGAGGGCGTCGGCAACGGCATCGGCCCCGACCTGCAGATCTGCTATGGCAGCCGGGTCGACGATGAACGGGCCTTCGAGATCGGCCGGGCGGAGCATGAACTGAGTCGACGACAGGTTGCCGGGCCCCATGTTGTTGTCGGCGGCCGCAGCGGTGGCGACCACGGCGATGGGGATGCCCAGGGCGAGGCTGATCGCGGCGAGTGCTGCGCCCGAGCGACCCTGATGGCGCCCGAGGTCGCGCAGGGCCATCCGTGCGGCGACGGGGGAGCGGCGTGCCAGCCGGCCGACGGCACGCACGGCCAGCGGGCTGATCAGCAGCACCCCGCCGGCAATGGCGAGCGTGCCCACCAGGATCGCGATGATCTCCGCCGCCGACGCAGCGCGATCGGTCGCCCGGCTGGCGTAGCGCAGCGCGGCAGCGCCGGCGAGGAGGAAACCGACGGCCATCGCCACAGAGCGGTCGAGTGGTGCGGGGCGCGGGGTTCGGCCAGAGAGCGCGACGACCGGTGGCAATCGTGACATCGCCCGACCCGGCCACCAGGCGGCCAGCGTCGCTGTCGCCATCGCCAGGAAGCCGGCCACGAGCACGAGCAACCAAGGCACGTCGAACCGGTCGATGCGCGAACCGACGGCCGCTTCCATCGATGGCGCGAATCCGATCCAACTCCCGAGGCCGACGGCGACGCCGAGCGCTGCGCCCGTGGCGCCGGTGACCGCGCCGTCGGCAAGCATCGTCAGCCGCACCTGCCGTTCGGTCGCCCCGACGGCAGCGAGCATGCCGAGCTGCGGCAACCGCCGTTGTGCGATGACGGCAAAGCTCGCCGCTGCGACGAGGGCGACGAGGAACAGCACGAGCGTTGTGGCGACGAGCATCAGGATTGCGGCGACGAGGTCCTCCGGGACGTCGCCACGCGATGAGAGCGAGCGGTGCGTGTCGCCGAGTGGACGGTACGCATCGATTCGCTCGGCGTCGGCGTTCACGAGCATCGTGATCGAATCAGAAGTGGGGAGGAGGTCATACGGCAGCAGCACGAAACGATCCCCGAGATCGCTCGGGTTCTCCACGCCCCCGACCACCGTCCATTTCCCGCCGTCGAGCTGGAACGTGCCCCCGACGTCGACCCCGAACGTCGACATCACCCACGGCGTCGCCGCCACCTCGTGTGCCGCCGTCGGGTAGCGGCCGGATCTGAGCCGCAACATCGGTCCACCGAATGCGCCATCGGCGTCCTGCGTGCGCATGTCGACCAGGGCCGACGTGCCCGGCACGACGACGTCGCGGTGACCGATTGCATCGATTCGACCGAACCAATCCCTCGCATGGTCGATCTTGGCAGGCAGCGTCGTGGGGTCGGGATCATCGAACAGGAACGCGTTGTTGGCCGTTCCGAAGTCCGCCTCCGCCGAGGCCGGTGCCAGCTTGTATGCCGCACACATGCCGGCGACCGCCATCGCCACCGTGACTGTGAGCAGCGACAGGATCAGCAGGTGCCGCCGCCACTCGCGACGGAACAGTCGACCGGCCCACCGCACGATGGCCCGGCGGGCCGGAACACCGCCGTCGTGGCGGTCGCCCTTCATGACCCCGATGCCGGAGCGAGCAGCGACTCGGGCCCGGTAGGCGCCGACGACTGGTCGACGACACGCCCGTCACGCAGGAACACGACGCGGTCCGCCCACGACGCGAGCTGCGCGTCGTGGGTGACGATCACCCCCGCGACACCGTGGTGACATGCGTTCCGCACGAGACGGATGACGCCTTCACCGTTCACCGAATCGAGCGCGCCGGTGGGCTCGTCGGCGAGAAGCAGCGTGCGGTCGCCGACGACGGCACGAGCGATCGCCACTCGTTGCCGCTCGCCGCCGGAGAGCTCCTCCGGGTAGCGCTCGGCTCGGCCATCCATGCCGAGCGTCGCCAGCGCGGCGAGCGCCGTTGTCCGGGCTGGTCCGCGCCGGGTGCCGCCCAGCTCGAGGGGGAGGGAGACGTTTTCGGCGGCGGTCAGCCCGGGGAGCAGATTGAAGTCCTGGAACACGTAGCCGACGCTCCGCCGGCGCAGTCGGGCGCGCTCGTTCGCCGTGAGACCGGCGACGTCGGTGCCGCCGATTCGGATGGTGCCCTCCGTCGCCACTTCGAGCGTGCCGGCGATCGTGAGCAGCGTGCTCTTCCCGGATCCGCTCGGTCCCATGATCGCCACGAGTTCGCCCGCCTGCACGACGAGGTCGACTTCACGCAACGCGTGCACGAGCGACGCACCTTCGCCGTAGGACTTCGACACTCCGTGCAGCTCGAGCACGATGGTCATCGCCGAGCCCCCACTCGTCGCCGGGCGGCCGTTCGACGCTCGGGTGCGCTGGTTTCCACCTGTGCCGGCAGCCGCCGGATGCGGGCGTCTGCTGTGTCGAGCCAGCGCACGACGGCCTCCAGCCGGAACAGTTCTGCGTCGGCGACCAGAAGCAGGCCGACGTCGGTCTCCGCGGCGTGTTCCTTCAGCCGCGTGTATTGCTGCATCGACTCGATGACGTGGCGCCGGTAGCCCTGGACCAAGTCGGTTGTGTCGACGCCGGGGATGCGCAGCGACACCAGCACCTTCATCACCAGCTCGTCGCGCGGTGGGTTGGTGGTGTCGGGCGGGGTGCGCAGCCAAGCGTCGAGATCGTCACGCCCGGCATCGGTGATCCGGTATTTCTGCTGGGGGCCCTGCGTCTCGTCCTCCGCATCCACCAGGCCATCACGCTCGAGCCGCTGCAGGGTGCTGTACACCTGCCCCGTGTTCAGCGGCCACAGCTCGCCCGTTCCCTGCTCGAACTCCTGCGCCAGCTGCAACCCGTACTTCGGACCGGTGCTGAGCAGCGCCAGCAGTGCGTGTCGAACGGTCATGTGAATCCCCCATGTAGTAAGAGTATGCCGAGTACTATACGCAGTACAGTACTCGGAAGTCAACCGGGGCCACCGGCGCCAAGAGATGTGTGGAAATCAGTCGTCGGCGGGACCTCTACCCTTTCTCCCATGGAGGTGGTCGAGATTCGGGAGATACAAGATGCTGATGCTTCGGGATACATCGACCTGCTTGAACGGCTCGACAGCGAGTCACGTTTCCTCCTTTGGGAGCCGGGTGAGCGAACGATCACCGTCGATTCACTTCGTGCCCACATGGCAGTGGTCGATCGGTCGCAACGACTGCACCTCGTCGCCATCTGCGACGAACGACTCGTCGGCTTCCTCGTGTGCATACGTGGAGCCGTTCGAAGATTGCGTCATCGGTGCGACTTCACGATGGCTGTCGTGAGTGAGCATCAACGGCAAGGGTGTCGGCGCTCGGCTCCTGCGATCGATGGAAGACTGGGCTGTTGCACAGGGCATACATCGAATCGAGTTGACCGTCATGTCCCACAACCGGGGCGCGATCGCGTTGTACGAAAGGACTGGGTTCACAGTCGAAGGCGTCAAGCACGGTGCGATCTGCATTGACAACCTGCCGGTCGACGAGTGCGTGATGGGCAAATTGCTCTCCCGCTGAGGACCAGCGAGCCCCGGTTGTGGCTCAGTCAGTGACGTTGTCGACGAGGAATGAGATCCGCACCAGCGCCCCCCACTCGTCGAGATTGTCGCCTCGCAACCCGACGGAGACGACGTCAAGAGCCTTGATGTTGCGCAGGCTGCGACTCGCTTCGGACAGTGCGGACTTGACGGCGTCGTCGGAACTGGTTGTCGATCGTCCGACCACTTCGATGATCTTCACGACACTCATGGTGCCTCCTTGCTCGGGATCCCTCGCTAAGCCTCGCACAAGAGCGGGACCGGCTTTTTCGCCTTTCACAAACGCGTGACGGTTCGGTCCAGCCATCGCGTATCACCGTGACAGTGGGAACGCGACGCGAAAGACTTGCTCGCCTCTCGGCGAGGTGCGAGCCTCTACAGCCAGCCCGATTCCCTGAACTTGCGGTAGAGCCAGAAGCAGACGCCGAACGTGATGAGCAGCACCGTGGGATAGCCCCATGTGGATCTCAGCTCGGGCATGTGATCGAAATTCATGCCGTAGATGCCGGCCACCATCGTCGGGACCGCAGCGATCGCAACCCACGCCGAGATCTTGCGCATGTCCTCGTTCTGGCGAATCGACACTCGGGTCAGGTTCGCGGCGAGGATGTTGTTCAAGAGATCGTGCAAGGTGCCGACTCGTTGGGTGACCGCGGCGAGATGGTCGTGGACATCACGGAAGTATTGCCGCAGTTCTTCGGCGACCACGGTGTATGGCCTGTTGGCGAGCGAGTCCAGCGGGACGAGCAACGGCCCGAGCGCGTCCTGCACGAGCAGCACCGTTCGCATCAAACCGTAGATCCGCTCGACTGGGTTCTGGCCGGTGTGTCGGTTGAACACCTCTCTTTCGACCTCACGCACGTCACCCTCGATACTGGCAACCACCGGCTCGTAGCCATCGACCACATGATCGACGATCGCGTGGAGTACTGCGCCCGAGCCGCACCTCAGGAGCTCGGGTTTCCCCTCCAACGCCTTGCGTACTCCAGTGAGGTTCGATGGCGCGTGGTGACGGACGTGGAGAACGGCGTGCGGTGTCACGAATACTTGGATCTCGCCGAACTCGACGTCCTCGGTGTCGTCCGAGTACTTCGCCGTCTTCAGCACGAGGAACAGGGCATCGCCGTACTGTTCCAACTTCGGACGTTGATGCGCGTTCAGGGCGTCCTCGACGACAAGATCGTGGAGGTCGATGTGCATCCGGATCTGTTCGAACTCGGGCTTGGTCGGTTCGAAGAGCCCTGTCCAACTGAACGCGTCATCGCCACACGCCGAGCGCCAATCGGTGGTGTCGAACCGGCCAGGCCGGCGCACACCTTCGACGTAGAGCGCGCTGTCAACGATCACATCGGGAATCGTTGCACATCTACCAGAAGCCGTGAATCGGTCCGACGAGAAAGAACGCGACGAATCCGATGGTGTTGTTGAAGCCGTGGGCGAGTACCGAGGCCCACAGCGTCCGGTAGTGGTGACGCACGACGCTGAACGCGATGCCGTCGATCGTGACGATGACGACACCAACCAGGCCCTGCTCGGTGTGGGCGATTCCGAACAGCACCGATGACACCAGGACGGCGACCACGACTCCGGCGCGTCGAGATCCGAAGAGCTGGGCGATACGCGTCTGAAGGTAGCCGCGATAGGCGAGCTCCTCGCCGACGGCTGCCAAGGTCCAACTCAGGGCAAGGAAGACGACGAGCTTGTCCGAGATCACCTTCCAACGACGAGAAGTCGCTCAGGTCCTGCTCTCTGCCGCTGACGTGGTTCGCGATGGGCATGAACACGGCGAGCTGGACGAGCGACCACCCGGCGGCGAACACGAGCATCTTCACCGTGAGGTGCGTGCCGGGTGCCGGGCGGTGAAAGCCGAGCGACGCAAGGTGTTCTCGGCGTGCGAGCAGCGAAATGAACAGCGAGTGCCAGAAGTACGAACGTAGGAACCAAGAGGTCCAGAAGTACCGCTGCGGTCGAAGCGACGACCTCGAGGGCGATGATCGCTTTCCAGATCCGACCACGTTGTTCGGGGTCTGGCGGTGCTGAACGGGAGAGCGTCGGATGGTCGTGGCCATGTGGGACCCTTGTCACTTGCGAGCATCGATATCGTCATCCGCGCGGTTGCTGACGGCCCAGAGGCGAAGGGCCCGGATGAAGCCGAGTTGGCGCAGCGAGGACCTTCGGCCCTACGGGTGTAGTGGCGCCTGTGGTGTCGTGGTGCGAAACTTGCACACCTGATTGGCTGGAGGGCCGTGAGAGATGAACGATGATCAAGCGATTGCCAGCAAACCCGATTCCAGCGTCCACGCAGCGCTGCTCGACATGCTCCGCTCGCACGGTCAACGCGAGGGCTCGGCACTGGCGTCGTATCAGCGGCTGGCCGACCAATCCGAGGACGACGGCCTCCGCTACCTCGTGCGCTTGATCATGGAAGATGAGACCCGGCACCACCAGCAGATCGCCGACATGCTGAATGACGAGTTGCATCCCTTCCGCTGGTACGTCGACGAACCGCCGACGGTCCCGACGATCATGGTGCGCGACGATCCCGAGCTTCTGCGCGAGACCGAGCGACTGCTGGCCTTCGAGAAGGAGGACATGAAGGAACTCCGTCGGCTACGGAAGGAGTTGCGCTGGAGCCACGGGAACCCGTATGGCGACCCGTTGCTCCCGCTGCTCGTGGATCTGATGCTGCGCGACACGGCCAAGCACATCGACATTCTGCAGTTCATTCGCGATCGGGCGCGGCGGGGTCGGAGATCTGCTACTCGCTCGTGACGTGATGTCGGACGCCGTCGATGAGACGGTCCATATCGCGATGAAGGTCAGGACGGGTGACGTCCGAACGCGAAAGAGCGCCGATTTCCGGCGGTACCGGAACATCGGCGCTCTTCACCGTCCCTGTCGACCGGTCGAGGTATGGGGAACCGGTCTCAAATCGGCTTTGACTCGCAAGCACGATCGTACGCTCGTCAAGCGCGACGAGCACGGGCCGAACGTCCCGCTGTGCGGCACGATCGCCTGAAAGCTGGTGGTCCACCAACGCGTACTCGATGCTGACTGCGACCCTCGTCTACCCTGGTCCCGTGACAGCTGAACTGACACTCACCACGGCAAACTCCGTGATCGAGGCGGCGTTGGCGGCATCGACGGCCGCCGGGTTCAGGCCGATGGCAGTCGTCGTACTCGACGAAGCCGGTCACCTCAAGGCCGCACAACGACAGGACGGCGCGAGTATGTTCCGCATCGATGTCGCGACCGGTAAGGCGTGGGCCGCGGTTGCAATGGGTGCCTCCAGTCGCGTGCTCAGCGAGCGGGCAGCGTCCAATCCCAACTTCTTCGTCTCATTGGCCTCCACGGCGCACGGACATTTCCTGCCCCAAACCGGAGCGGTGCTGATCAAGGACGAGTCCGGTCAAGTCATCGGCGCGGTCGGCGCGTCGGGTGGCACCGGTGACGAGGACGAAGAGATCTGCATCGCCGGCGTCGCGGCCGCTGGCCTGCAAGCTGGCTGACCCGTCGGGCGCGATCTCGGTACTGGGGTTGCCGCATTCGCGCCCGCAGCGCTTGCTCGGGCGCGCTGTGAGCGCTGGGAATACCGAAATCGCGCCCAACGGTCGGGCCGATCACTGGCAGCGGGGTCGAGCAGGGCTCAGGCGAGGGCTGCGTTGAGCGTCTCCACCGAGGGTGCGAAGTAGTACGAACCCGACGCCGGGGTGGAGTAGTCGGTCAGCGCATCGCGTGGCTGGCCATTCATCCCGTAGATGGCTTCCATGCGCTCACGCAGCGGCGCCTGCTCCCGGCAGAAGCCCATGAAGTAGAGACCGACCGTGCCATCGTGGAACGCGTACGGGGTCGAACGACGAACCATCTCGCCTCTCTTGGCCTTGCTCGCGTCGGCCGTGTCGCCCTCGCGCAACTCGACATGTGACAGATGGGAGCGCGGAGGCTGCACGTCGAGGCGTGTGGAGTCGGCCTTCGTTCGGCCGAACAACGCTTCCTGGTCGGCCAGCGACAAGCCGTTGAAGTACTTCAGGTCGTGGACCCAACGCTGGGCGATGCAGAACGACCCGCCCGCACCGGGCTGACCGTTCGGCACGATGCCCCGGTCGTGCTGCTGCTCGGGCTCGGGGTTGCCCGTCCCGTCGATGAAGCCCGTGAGGTCGAGGCTGTTGCGATAGATGAACGTCGGCGTTTCGCGGGCCACGGTCATATGCCCCTCGACCGCCGTACGGAACTTGTACTGCGTCTCCCAGCACAGATCCTTGTCATTCGAGTGGATCCACACGAGGAGCTCTTCCTGGGTTCCCTTGGCGACCTTGCCATCGGGCGACTCATATCCCGGGTAGGGCTGGAAGTCGTTGGGGATGTCGTCGGTGAGGTCGGCGAGCAACGTCGGTCCGAAGAGGACGCACACGTTGATCGGCACGGTCGTACCGACTTCTGCTCCAGCGGCTCGCAACTCGCGCAGGGCCTTCTTGATGACACCGAGATCCGCGTTCTCGGTACGGCTCAGATGGGTGTACCACTGGTACTTGGTGAGGTCGGTCAGGATGGCGTGTTGCGGATTTGGCATGGTTGTAGCTCCCAGCATGAGGTTGTCCCCGACATCTTGGCGCGATTCGATGGCTCGTGAAAATGTCAGCGGGCGTTGTCGCCGAAGCGGAACTCGTGGGTGAGTTGATCGAGCTTGTCCTTGACGTCGTCGGCGAGCGTGGCGCCGACCGCGGCCACCGAGTCGGCCAGTTGCTCCGGCCGGCTCGCACCGATGATCGGACTGGTGATCACCGGGTTGGCCAGCACCCATTGCACGGCCATCGTGGCCATCGACACCTCGGCCGTCTCAGCGATCGTCCGCAGTTCGTCGACGGTCGCGAACATTCGATCGTTCCAGTAGCGTTCCTGGTAGCGCCCGGCTGCCCAGCCCAGCGTGAACCGACCACCCTCGGTCGGTGCCCCCGGTTGGTGCTTGCCGCTGAGGAACCCCCCGGCCAGGGGGTTGTAGGGGATGACGGCGATGCCTTCCTCGGCGCACAATGGGAACAGCTCGCGTTCGTTCTCGCGGAACAGCAGGTTGTAGCGGGGCTGCACGCTGACGAAGTTCGTCGTGCCGAGCACCTCGGCCCGGCCGACGCTGCGCGCCAGTTGGTAGGCGAGGAGGTTGCTGAACCCGGCGTAGCGAACCTTGCCGGCGCGCACGACGTCGTCGAGGGCCTGCAACGTCTCGTCGATCGGCGTCTCGGCATCCCATGAGTGAAGCTGGTACAGATCGACGTAGTCGGTGCCGAGTCGACGCAACGATGCATCGAGGGCGCGCATGATGTTCTTCCGGGAGTTGCCCGCGTCCCATGGCTTCGGACCGGTCGGGAAGTGGCACTTGGTGGCGACGATGAATTCCTCCCGACGGGACCCCAACCAGCGTCCGATCACCTCCTCGGTGCGTCCGAACAGCTCCGGCGGTGCGCCCAGCGGATAGACGTCGGCGGTGTCGAGGAACGTGATGCCGGCCTCTGCGGCGGCATCCATGATCGCGAACGACGTGTCGTCGTCGCACTGATAGCCGAACGTCATCGTGCCGAGGCACAATCGCGACACCTTGAGGCCGGTACGGCCGAAGCGAACGTGCTGCATGCGCCGACCATACAAAGTGCGGTGTCACAGCGACGTGCTCTGCTAGCAAAGGCACCGTGGCGATCTTGTTGGCGGCTCTCTGCGCTGCGACCTACGGCGTGGCCGACTACTGCGGCGGCCGGGCGTCACGCTCGGTCGCCAGCACCATCGTCGCCCTGCTCGGTCAGGCCACGAGCTTGGTGCTCGTCGTTGTCGGGGTGACGTTGATCGGAACGCCAATCGCTTCGGCTCACGATCTGTGGTGGGGCGCCGCGGGTGGTGCCGCAGGAGGTTTGGCGCTGATCGCGTTCTACCGGGCCTTGTCACGGGGGGCCATGGCAGTGGTTGCGCCGACGACGGCGGTTGTCAGCGCCGTGTTGCCGGTCATCGTCGGCTTGGCCCTTGGCGAGCGGCCGAGCGGCACGGCCATGATCGGGATCGTGGTCGCCTGCTTGGCCGTCGCCCTGGTCAGCGGCGCGATCGGCAGCCGTCACCAAGAAACGACGTGTCTCGACCGTCGCGCTCGCCGTCGCCGCTGGAATTGGCTTCGGGTTCATCTTCATCGCCTTCGCGCGCACCGCCGACGACAGCGGGATGTGGCCGCTGGTGTCAGCTCGTGCGGCATCGCTGCCAGTGGTTGCGCTCGTTGTCGGCGTCACGGGGCCCGGGTACGGCGCGTTGCGTTCGGTGATCTGGCTGGTGCTCGCCTCCGGCATCCTCGACATGGCCGCCAACCTCTTCTACCTCGAGGCAAGTCATCGCGGGCTGCTGAGCATCGTCGCGGTGATCTCGTCGATGTATCCCGTCAGCACGGTCTTTCTCGCATTCGGACTCGATCACGAGCGGGTCAGCAAGACGCAGGCCGCGGGCCTGGCATGTGCCGTCACGGCGCTGGCCTTGGTGTCGCTAGGGAGCTGAACAGTCGCTGATCGCCTGCGATTCCCGAGCTGCGGCCATGAAGATGCCCTTGCTCATCAGCCCCGGCTCGGCCTTGCGCCGTTCGAGGTAGACCGCGGCTCGACCGGCGTGGATCGCCGGATCGTCCGGCGCGGCCCAACCGGCCAGATCGGCGAGGTGGCACGCCAGCCTCAGGTCGTTGTCGGCGACTGCTTGTTCGGCGCGATGGATCAGCGCCGCGGCGCCGCCGGCGAGCTCGGCGATGACGGTTGCCAGTTGGTCGTCTGGCGATGGCTTCAGCCGCGATGCTGCTCCGTCCCACCATCCGCCGAACTGACGCCAGACGTTACGAATCACGAACTCAGGCTCGTCGTACAACGGTCGCAGATAGGGCTTGGCCAACGTCTCGGAGGGCACCGACACGCGTGTGGATGATCGCGTCGAGTGTGGCCCCCTGGTTCATCATCGCGATGACATCGGCCACCAGGGTCTCCAGCGCACTGGCGATCTCGTCGAGCACCGTGGCAATCCGCGCTTGCCCGGCGATCGGCAACCCGTGGGCAGGCACGAGCAACTCCGGCCCGGCGGCGATCATCTCGCGCAACGCCGCCGCCCACTCCAGCGGGTACCGCTGAACCTTCTGGGGGTTGCCGGCGTTGGGGAAGTTCCAGATCACGAAGTCACCGGCCATGATCCATCTGCGGTCGGGTAACCAAGCCCACAGATGGTCGTCGGTCTCTCCGCGGGCGTGGCGAAGCTCGATCGTGGTGTCGCCGACAGTGATGGTGTGCCGCCGATCGAAGGTCTCGGTTGGTCGCAAGGTCGTACCGGGCAGGAACCTGCGGGCGTCGGCGATGTCGACGTGTGCCCCTCCTTCGGCAGCACCGATGGAGAGGTTCAGCTCGCCGGGTATGCCACCGAACTGGCGGGAGTTGATGATCAGATTCCAGTTGTTGGTGTAGTCGTAGCGGTCGAGTCGTCGAGCGACGTTCTGATGACCGATCACCGTCGGTTGGTCGCCGGCGAAGAACGTGCTGCCGCCGACGTGGTCGGCATGACCGTGGGTATAGATCAGATGACCGACACGGTCGGGACGCCACTGCTTCAACGCAGCGACGACGGCCTGGCCGGTGTACACCCCCGACGAGTCGAAGCAGACCAATCCGTCCCCGCTGTCGAAGGCGACGCAGTGGCTGAAGCTCTCGACGATGGCCAGGTCGTCGGCGAGCTCGCTGAGCTCGTTGGTGACCCGATTCACGGGTTGGTCGACCACGCCGGAATCGATGATTCGTGCAGAGATGCCCAACAGGTCGGCCATGGAGCAACCGTACTCAGCCGGCGTCGGCGGGATGATCGACGAGGTAGGTCGCAGCGTCGATCGGTTGCGGCTGGCTGTAGCCGACGGGGAGACGGATCGGACCGACCGACGAGGCATAGAAGACCTGCCACTCTCGATAGGCGTTGTAGAGCTGCGGGTTGTCGCGCATGTTCTCGGCGAACGCAGTGACGGTGGCGACGTAGCTGTCGTTCGGGTTGTATTCGTGCAGCGCCGCGGGCATGTCGCCGGGACCGCCGCTCTGACTGAGGTAGATGGCCGCCCCGTTGATCGCATCGCGGGGATTCGTCGGGTCGCCGATGCAGCAACGAGCCCAGGTGTCCGGCAGGAACTGCATCGGGCCGACCGCACCTGCCGACGAGGTGCCGATGATCCGTCCCATCCGCGTCTCCTGCATATGGATTGCCGCGAGCCAGTACCAACCGATACCGGTGGCCGCTTCGGCCTCGCGATAGTGGGCGAGCAGCTCATCGGCCGGCAACGGTTCGACGATCGTCCATGCCGGCAGGTTCTGCGCGGGAGGGTTGCTGCCCGGGTTGGCCGCTTGGCGATCCTGTCCGAATTGTCGTGCACCGATGATTCGTTCGACGTAGGGCCGCACGTCGTCGCCGATCGCTGCAAGCACGGCGTCGTCGAGTTCGGGGTGCGCCGCCAGGTAGCGGTACAGAAGCTGTTGGCGCACACCTGCGCCGGCGTCGCCCTTGCCGGCCGCCAGCTCGACCGAATTCAGTTCGCCGGCCAGTGCCTCGGCGGTGACGTCGCCTTCGATTCGTGCGGTGTTCTGCACCGTTGTCGTCACCGCGATCGACGTGGCGGCGGATGACGTGGTCGAAGTCGTTGTGGGCGCCTCACTGGTCGAAGCAGCACCGATCACCACGACCGGAGCGTCGCTTCGTCCGGTCCCGGTCGTGCAGCCTCCGCAGAGCACGATCATGGCGGCGACCGCGCCCAGTTCGTCACGAGCGTGGGAGACCGAGAACTCGCTCGCCCAGGATGTTGCGCATCACGTTGGACGTGCCGCCCATGATCGTGTACCCCGGCGCGTAGACGAGGCCCTGCGTGACCGGGTCCCACAGTGTCGCCTGCGCACCCAGCGTGCGGGCGACGAACTCGGCGACTCGGATCTCGTGTTCGGTCCCGAAGCACTTCGTCG
This sequence comes from Ilumatobacteraceae bacterium, assembly GCA_963773085.1. GTDB lineage: Bacteria > Actinomycetota > Acidimicrobiia > Acidimicrobiales > Ilumatobacteraceae > JAENVT01. The sequence goes on from CAVYZS010000017.1 coordinate 21,375, forward strand.
CCGCGCTGAATCCCGGAGGGGCTTGGCGAAGGACCTCGCGGATGACCAGCAGTCGTCCGATTCGGTATCCGATCTCCAACTCGGCGATCTCTTGGCGCACGAGCGGATCAGCACGGTCGGCCTGTTCGAGTGCGAGTTGGTAGAGCGCGTAGTTGGACACGAGACGGTCGATGCCGCCACGCTCGTGCTCGAGTTGCCTCATCGTCTGTTTGAACGCTGCGCCCTCGACGCCCACCAGGTTCAGCATCGGGACGCGAACATCGGTGTAGAAGACCTCGCAGAAGTGGCGGTTGGTGGTCATGTCCTTGATCGGACGAACCTCGATGCCGGGGGTGTCCATGGGGACGATGATCTCGCTGATGCCTGCATGCGGTGGGCCCTCGGTCGACGTGCGGCAGATCAGATAGCAGTAGTCCGCCACCTCGCCGAAGCTGGTCCAGATCTTCTGACCATTGATCACCCAGTCCTCGCCGTCGCGCACTGCCGAGGTCTTCAACGCGGCGAGGTCGGATCCGGCATCGGGCTCGCTCATGCCGATGCACCAAGTGGTCTCACCCGACAAGATCCTCGGAAGGAACGCCTCCTGCTGGTCGGGTCGCCCGTAGGTGATCAGCGATGGCCCCATCTGCCGATCGGCGAACCACATCGCTGCGATCGGAGCCCCAGCCCTGATCATCTCCTCGCCGACGATCAGCCGCTCGATCGGCGGTCGGCCTCCGCCACCGAACTCCTTCGGCCAGGTCATTCCGATCCAACCCTGCGCGGCCATCTCTTTGGCGAACTCCTTGGAGTAGCCATTGATCCACGAATCGTTCTGTCTGCCGTACACGGCCACCGCATCGGCGGCGACCATCCGGGCCCGCTCTCGCAATTCGATCTGCTCGGGCGTCCAGGAGAAGTCCATCGGCGTCGATGCTAAGCGTGTGCATTCCTGCACGGTGCACTCACCTCGCTATCCTGTACAAGTCCCATACAAGTCAGCGAAGGATGCAGCAGATGGCGAAGATCAAGGTCAAGAACCCCATTGTCGAGATGGACGGCGACGAGATGACCCGGATCATTTGGCAGTTCATCAAGGACAAGCTGATCCTGCCGTATCTCGACCTCGAACTCGACTACTACGACCTCGGCATCGAGCACCGCGATGCGACCAACGACCAGGTCACCGTCGACTCGGCGCTGGCCACCCAGCGGCACGGCGTTGCCGTGAAATGCGCCACGATCACCCCCGACGAGGCCAGGGTCGAAGAGTTCGGTCTCAAGAAGATGTGGAAGAGCCCCAACGGCACCATTCGCAACATCCTCGGTGGTGTCATCTTCCGCGAACCGATCGTCATCTCCAACATCCCGCGGCTCGTGCCGGGCTGGACGAAGCCGATCGTCATCGGCCGTCATGCCCACGGCGACCAGTACAAGGCAACCGACTACAAGGTGCCCGGTGCCGGCACGGTGATGATGACGTACGTGCCTGCCGACGGTAGCGAGCCGGTCGAGATGAAGATCGCTGACTTCGGCGCCGACGGTGGCGTCACCATGGGTATGTACAACTTCAACGATTCGATTCGCGACTTTGCCAGGGCATCGTTGCGGTATGGCCTGATCCGCAACTACCCGGTGTACCTGAGCACCAAGAACACCATTCTCAAGGCCTACGACGGCTCGTTCAAAGACATCTTCGAGGAGGTCTACCAGACCGAGTTCAAAGCCGAGATGGACGCCGCCGGGCTCACCTACGAGCATCGCTTGATCGACGACATGGTCGCCGCAGCAATGAAGTGGGAAGGCGGCTACGTGTGGGCCTGCAAGAACTACGACGGTGACGTGCAGAGCGATACCGTCGCCCAGGGTTTCGGCTCACTCGGCCTGATGACGTCGGTGTTGATGACCTCCGATGGCAAGACCGTCGAGGCCGAGGCCGCCCACGGCACCGTCACCCGCCACTACCGCGAGCACCAGAAAGGCAACAAGACGTCGACCAACCCGATCGCTTCGATCTATGCGTGGACACAGGGTCTGAGCTATCGGGGCAGGATGGACGGCACGCCCGAGGTCGTCAGGTTCGCCGAGGCCCTGGAACGTGTATGCGTCGAGACCGTCGAAGCCGGTGAGATGACGAAGGACCTGGCGGTCCTGATCGCCAAGGACGCGCCGTACCTGAGCACCGAGGACTTCCTCGACGCCCTCGACCGCCGTCTCCACGCGGCCATGGACTGATCCGCGCGGAGGATGGCAACTGGCCTGTCGCTGTGACGTTAGGGTTGCCTCAGGGAGGTGGACGGCAATGACGACATGGGAGGCCCCCGGGCCCGGCTATTGGGAGCTCGATCGATCCCATTTCGTCGGCGGCGAAACCCCACTGGTCCAACACATTCAGGCGGCGGCGATGCCTGCCGGCATGCGCCGGGTGTTCGCCGAGTTGGGCACTCCCGCCGACACGCTCGACTGCCGCTTCGTGAACGGATTCATGTACACGCGCCTGCGGCCATTGATCGCGGCCGACAGGCCGGCGACGAACCTGCCGCCACGATTCGTGATGAAGGCTGTCACTCGGTTGCACCCGGAATTTCGCCGGCGGACCAGAGCAGCCGAGAAGGCGCGTGCCGAGCGGCCATGGCGTGCTGTCATCGACGAGTGGGAGCACGGCGGACGGGCGCGGATCGAATCCCGAAACCTCGCATTGCAAAAGGTCGACCTGAGCGAGCTCGACGACGCCACACTGATCGAGCACGTACTCGAAGTCGTCGACCACTGCCGAGCTAGCTGGGAGCACCACTTCTGGCTCCATGGCTACGACCTCGGGCCGATCGGGTTGTATCTCGTCGGCTGTCGCGAATGGGGCATCGAGCCGGTCGACGCGATCCCACTCCTCGAGGGTGCATCGCCGTCGACGGTCGGTCCGACGCATGATCTCGCCAGATTGCGGTCGGCGGTCGAGCTCTCCGGTCGCATGCCCAGGGATCTCGATGAGGTGCGAGCGATCAGTCCGGACGTTGCCAAGGACCTCGATCACTATCTGGAATACCGAGGTGCCGTGATGGTCAGCAGGTACGACATCGACGGCGTCACACTTGCCGAGATTCCCGACGTCGTGCTGGCAACCATCCTGCATGGGACCGAGCGGGCGGTCGGCGCCGGTCTGCAACATCGGATCGAGTTGATCCGCTCACGGGTACCAGTCGAGAGCCAGGACGACTTCGACGATCGTTTGGAAGAAGCCAGGGCGGCGATGAATCTTCGTGACGACAACGGACCGACGACGGCGGAGTGGCCCCTCGGGCTGCTGCGGTTGTCGATGTTGGAAGTCGGTCGACGCATGGTGACTTCGGGCCGTGCCGGGCAGGCCGACGACGCGCTGGAGTTGTATCTCCACGAGATCACTGTGGACACCCTGAGATCGGTGGGTGCACCGTCCGATGGCGGTGCCCGTCCGAACCCCGAGGAGTTGGATCGTCGACGGCAACATCGCCATCTGCTCGCCGCGCTCGAGGCGCCGTTGAGCCTCGGCGAGCCAGAACCGGCGCCCCCGTTGGAACTTCTCCCCAAGCCGTTGGCCGACCTCGTCCGAATGGTGCAGATCGTCATCGAGCAGCTGGGCATGGGCGGTATCCGTCCCACCAGTGGCCTCGTCGGAGTGGGTGTGGGTGACCGCATCGTTCGCGGCCGGGCGTGTCGGGCCGATTCGCCGGAACAGGCGATCGATCGGCTCCGTCGTGGCGATGTCCTCGTCGTGCCGTGCACGACGCCTGCGTTCAACTCTGTTCTCACGTTGGCTGGGGCGGTCGTGACGGCCGACGGCGGGCCGCTCAGTCACGCTGCCGTGTTGGCTCGCGAGCTCGGCATCTCGGCCGTCGTCGGGGCTCGGGGCGCGCTCACCGAGATCCCGGACGGCGCGTTGATCGACGTCGACCCGATCGCCGGTGAGGTACGGATCGTCGCCGAGATGTAGGACCTCAGCTGCGCGACAGATTGCGCCCACCTGTGAGACTGCGGTGATGCGCGCCGTCGTTCTTCGTTCCCATGGTGGTCCCGAGTCGCTGACAATCGAGGACGTTCCCGAGCCTGTCGGCGGCCATGACGACGTGGTCGTGCGCATCCGGGCGACGGCGCTCAATCGTGCCGATCTCCTGCAGGTGATGGGCCTGTACCCGAACCCACGTCCCGCGGCCCTGGAGATACCTGGGCTGGAGTTCTGCGGAACTGTGGAAGCAGTCGGCGACCGAGTGACGATGTGGAAGCCGGGCGACCAGGTCATGGGCATCGAGACGGGTGGCGCCTATGCCGAGTTGATCGCCACCCACGAGCGGCAACTGATGAAGGTGCCTGCAGCTGTTGGTGTTGCCGATGCCGCGGCGATTCCGGAGGTGTTCCTGACGGCGTGGGATGCCTTGGTGCTGCAGGGCGGTTTGACGTCGGGCCGCTGGGCTCTGGTTCACGCCGGTGCCTCGGGTGTCGGCACAGCCAGCATCCAGATCGCCAAGGCGATCGGTGCTCGAATCGCTGTCACCTGCTCGTCGGGCAAGATGGACCTGTGCCGGTCTCTCGGTGCCGACCTGGTGTTGGAACGGTCTCCCAACGCATGGTTGGCCCAGGGTTTGGCAGCGGTTCCGGATGGCTTCGACTCGATCCTCGATGTGATCGGTGGCGAGGAGATCGAACGGAACCTGCAAGCCGTTGCCATGAAGGGTCGCATCATCCAGGTCGGTCTGATGGGCGGCAGCACCGTCCCCGTCAACGTGTACACGCTGATGGGTCGCCGGGCGACGTGGACCGGAACCATGCTGCGCGCCCGACCGATCGAGGAGAAGATCGCTCTGACCCGCCGCTTCGCGTCGGAGGTGCTGCCCCTCTTCGAGACCGGGGCGCTGCGGCCGATCATCGACAGCCGCTATCCGTTTGATGCGATCGCCGACGCCCACCGTCACATGGAGGCGAACGCCAATGCCGGAAAGATCATGATCGACGTCGGCTAGACGACCTCCACCGAACGGGTGTGATAGCCGGTCGCGCCGTCGGGATCGGGAGGGGCGATGTCGGCAGTCTGCGTGTCGCCGTCCTTGTCGGTCGCTCTGACCTGGATGGTGTACTTGCCCGGCTCCGCATCCCAGTCGAGCACCCATTGACGCCACGCGTCGTCGGTCACATCGGAACCCAGTCGAGCCTGCTGCCATGGTCCGTCGTCGATCCGTACCTCGACGCGCTCCACGCCGCGGTGCTGTGCCCAGGCGATCCCGGCGATCTTGGTCGTCCCAGCGGCCACACGTTCGCCGCCGCGGGGCACGTCGATGCGTGATTGTGTCTTGATCGGTGCTTCGCGTGCCCACCCACCGCGGCACCCAGAAACCTTCTGCCGCGTCCCATGTGGTCAGCTCGATCGACTTCAGCCATTTCGTGGCACTGACGTACCCGTACAAGCCGGGCACGACGAGCCGCGCCGGAAATCCGTGCTCGAGCGGCAAGGCCTCGCCGTTCATGCCCAACGCGATCATCGCATCTCGGCCGTCGACTGCTGCAGTGACCGGAAACCCACAGGTCCACCCGTCGAGACTGGTGCTGAACACCTGCTCGGCTTCGTCGTCAACGCCTGCCTCGCGAAGCAGGTCGGCCAGCATCACACCTTGAAATGTGGCGTTGGAGATGTACTCGCCGCCAACCTCGTTGGAGACGCAGCACAGGGTGATGATCCGCTCGACCTGAGGCCTGGCCAAGAGGTCGTCGTAGGTCATCGTCATTGGCTTCTCGACCATGCCGCCGATGTCTACCTTCCAGCTCCCCAAGTTGATCCGGGGGAACGACAGCGCAGTGTCGATCCGGTAGAAGTCTCTGTTCGGAGTGATGAACGGCGTCACCGGACTGAGCGTTGCGTCGGCGGGTATGGCGATGGCCGAGCCACCCGTGCCGCCAGCCGCCGCCACCGGCGGAAGTGTGTCGGGGATCGCGGCGCGGATCGCCTCGACCCGCCTTCGTTCGAGCGCTCGAGCGATCCCCCCGGCGACGACCGCCGCAGCAGCCGCTGACCCGGCGGAAACCAAGAACCTGCGCCGATCCCAACCGAGTGGTACTCGCGACGGTCCAGGCATCTCGATGCCCGGACCAGTCGGGCGCAGGAGCCAGGCGAGCAGTGGGATACCGATCGCCGTGCCGATCAGGGCCGGCAGACGCGGCTGACGCCGACTCGCCGGGCCGATGGAGCGCGGCGAGCACTCCGACGAATCCGAACAGGCCGATGCCGATGGCCCCCGCGATCGGGTGGCGAGACGCGAGGTAGCCGACGATCGCGGCAGCGACTGCCAGTGTGATGACGATCCCGGCGCGCAGGGCCAACTTGTCGTTGGTCCCGAACCACTGGATGGCCATCTCCTTGAGCCACGGCGGTACTCGGTCGATGAACTCGCTGCCGACCGCGTCGATCGGCGAAACGACGTCGATGATGCCGGCGACGAGCATGCCCATGGTGACGGCGACGGCCCCGGCGACGACGCCGGCGAGGGCACCGTAAGGACGCGGTATCGGCGCTGGAACCAGGGTCGGGCCCGGAGGCGCGAGATCGTCAGAAGCAGGCAGAGTGGACGACTCGCTCATATGAATACTTCAGTATCCCTACGGGCTCTGGGCGTACGAGGTTCGCGTATGTCGCCAGTCTCGCAGTCTCCGACCCGGCGCGCGCCGCGGTCCACCTCAGCGGCCCCCTCGGCGAGCTTTGTCGCTCTCGACATGCTGGGCATGTTGACAGCCACAAAGGTCGATCGGGACAGGCCCCTCAGCGACTGGTCATCGGCACGTAGTCGCGAACGCCCGTGCCGGTGTACCACTGGCGGGGGCGGCTGATCTTCTGATCCTTGTCGCCGAGCAGTTCCTGCCAGTGGGCGAGCCAGCCCGATGTTCGCGGAATGGCGAACAGGACCGTGAACATCGCGACCGGGAAGCCGAGCGCCTGGTAGATCAGACCGGAGTAGAAGTCGACATTGGGGTACAGCTTGCGGCTGACGAAGTAGTCGTCGCTGAGGGCGACCTCTTCCAGTTTCAGGGCGATGTCGAGCAACGGGTTCTTGCCCGTGACCTCGAACACGTCGTACGCGGTGTTCTTGATGATCGTCGCCCGCGGGTCGTAGTTCTTGTAGACCCGATGGCCGAATCCCATCAGGCGATGACCTTTGCCCGACTTGACATCGTCGAGGAACGCCGGCACCTCATCCATCGAACCGATCTCGGAGAGCATGCGCACGACCGCCTCGTTGGCGCCGCCGTGCAGTGGGCCGTACAGCGCAGACGCCGCCGAAGCGGTGGCGGAATATGGGTCGGCATGGCTGGAGCCGACCACACGCATGGCCGTCGTACCGCAGTTCTGCTCGTGATCGGCATGCAGGATGAACAGCACCTCCATCGCCCGCTCGAGCCGCGGATCGACTTCGTATGAACCGATCTTCCACATCATGTTCAAGAAGTTGGCAGGGAAGCTGAGGTTGTTGTCGGGATACACGAACGGAAGTCCGACCGAGAAGCGATAGCACATCGCTGCAAGCGTCGGCATCTTGGCGATCAACCGCAGGATCTGCTTGTCGCGGCTGTCCTGGTCGTGGATCTCCTTGGCGTCGTTGTAGAACGTGCCGAGCGCGGCGATGGAGCTGACCAACATGCCCATCGGGTGGGCGTCGTAGTGGAAGCCGTCGACAAAACGCTTGCGCATGTTCTCGTGGATGAACGTGTGGCTGGTCACGTCGTACTTCCACTGCTCGAGTTGCACGGCATTCGGCAACTCGCCGTTCAGCAGCAGATAGGCAACTTCCAGGTATGTGCTGTGCTCGGCCAGCTGCTCGATCGGGTAGCCCCGGTAGCGGAGGATGCCGGCCTCGCCATCGAGATACGTGATCGCGCTCTGACACGCTGCGGTCTGCATGTAGGCAGGGTCGTAGATGAACAACGACGGGTCGAGTTCGCGCACGGCACTGGCCGGAAAGACGTTGTCGGTGATCGGGACCGTGACCTGCTTGCCGGTGCGGTCGTCGATGATGGTGATGGTGTCGGGCATGTTGTTCCCCTAAGTGACACGGACGATTGTGCGGGGCTTGCTCCCCACTGGGTGAGACTAGCCGTGGCCGGGCGAAACGATCCCAGCGGCGACTGACCGCGGCGGCGTTCTACAGTTCACCGGATGAACGCCGTGCGAGACTTCGACGACACCGAGCTGTTGGATTCGCTGGACTGGAACCGCGGCGTCGTCGTGCGCAAGGTCGACGGACTGTCGTTCGACAAGGCCACCGCGCTCGTGACCCCGACAGGTGTGACGTTGCTCGGCGTCGTCAGGCACCTGGCGTGGTGTGAGCGGGGCTGGTTCGGGCATTTCCTACTCGGCGAGGCGGGCGATGATGCCGACTCGGACGCATCGTTCAGTGTCGAATCGGTGTCGTCGGTCGATGCTGTCGTCGCCGACTATCTGTCGGCAGTCGATCGGTCCCGCGAGGTCGTTCGACAGCAACCCTCGCTCGAGGTTCGCAGCGTCGTTCCCCACGAGTACTTCGGGATCGTCACGTTGCGTTGGATCCTCCTGCACATGACCAAGGAGACCGCCAGGCACGCCGGTCATCTCGACATCCTCCGCGAGCTGACCGACGGCCAGACCGGCTACTAGAACCTGTCGATCTCGAGACCGAATCGGGCCTGCGTGACGGCGCGAGACCGGAAATCGAATTGATGGATTGAGTTCGTCCGGAACGCGCAGAGATCCCGCCAGTAGCGCTGCATGCGGCGACCGTCGAGGGATGCCCCGGAGCCTGCCGTTCGGAAGAGCAGCTCACCGGCTTCCCATGACAAGCGGGCCGCAGTCTGGATCATTCCATAGAGCCGCCAATGATCTTCCGACGACACTTGCCGGCCGGTTGCGGCTGCCTTGCCGGCCATCTCCATATAGACCTCGCCGGCGCGCATCATGATCCCGTGTGCTGCATCGACCCAACCCAATGCCATGCCGAAGGAGCGCTGATAGTCGTGGTCGGTGTATCGCATTGCAGTGCTGTTACCACTCATGGACACTGTGGGGGTCGAGCCGAGCATCTCCTCGTACTCGTCGAGCATGGCCCGAGCCGCACCGACCTGGACCACCGTCAGTTCGCCGATCGCGAACCCCATGAAGCCGCCGGTGTACATCGGGTTGCCGTGGATCGCCGCGCCCGGGAGCAGCTCGGTGGTCATCGGCCATTCGCCCATGAGGTCGGCCAGCGGCGCGGTGTGATGCGGCCGGCACGAAGGCGTCGTCGATGACAACGCTGTTGGACCCCGAGCCCTTCAAGCCGATCAGCTCGCCCCAGTCCTCGAGCACCTCATAGCCGGCGCGGGGGACGACCACCAGCCGGATCTCAGCAGGGTCGGACCCTTCGACGTCTGCCAACCCGGTGAAGTGGGTCGAATACGGCACGCCGGAGGCATAGCGCCACTTGCCGCTCACCCGGTAGCCACCGTCGACAGGTCGGGCCGGGCGAACACCGGGAAGTACCGACGCTCAGCGGAGCCACGAAGTGGCGGTCAGGCCCGAAGATCTCGGTCTGTGCCTGCTGCGTGAACGACGATCCGAGTTGCAGGGCATGGCCCGCACCGAGGCACAGCATCCAACCAGTCGACGGGCGGCCTCTTCGGCGATCTCGATGATCGTTCGGTAGAAGGTCTGGATGTCGAACTCGTATCCGCCGAACATTCGCGGTTGAAGGATGCGGTAGAAACCAGCCTCGGTGAAGGCCTCGTGCATCTCCTCCGATGGCGACTTCGGGCCTCGGTCTTGGCCTGATCGTCGCGTAGGCACGAGCGAAGGGCGACCGCTCGGGCCACTATCGATCGGGACGAAGGCCGGGATCCGGGACGTCGAAGCTCATCGGCTCACCTAGACACGAGGGATGTGACGCTACGGAGGCGATCGCGGCTGTCCGTTACCGCGTTGCCCGGCGCTGCAGGGCGTCGCGGTTGCTCGATTCGATGACGAATGAGATTGCATTGCCCGTCTGGATTGGTCGAGGATCGAACGGTGACAAAACGGGGTGGGTGCTGTTCGCCAGCGATGGCGGTGATCTGGGGAATTCCCTACTTCCTGATCCACGCTGGCCGTCGAGCGCCAGCTCAGCCGGCTGTGGTGGTGTTCGGACGCCGCCAGTGAGTTGGCTGCCGCCGTCCTGCTGGTGCTGGCGGGTCGGGCGAGCGATCCGCCCTGCACCTCAGCGGTGGCGGCCGGTGCTGATGTGCACGATCGTGGAGATGGCCATCCCCTGGAGCGTTCCTGCTGCGCCTCTGCCGAGGAGCACCTGGCGTCGGGGCTCACCGCATTGATCATCGCCTCGGTGCCGATTGTCGGCACGATTGCCGCGTTCGTGCTCGGCGATCGAAATGCCCTGCGTTTCGTCCGGGTGGTTGTCGAAATGCGCCTCGGACTCGGTGGCGTCGCCCTGCTGGCTGGGACGCGACCTCGGCGACCGACGCGCCTCCGTGGTGGAGCGTGGTGGAGGTGTTCATCGTCTGTGTCTGCTACGCCACGGCTCCGTTCCTCGCCGACCGACGGTTGGCCGGCCTTCGCTCGGTGATTGCCGTGTCGCTCAGCATCGTGACGGTGATCTATGCACCGATCGCCACGACGAGGCTGCCGGCCACGGCGCCGAAGACATCAATGCGGTTCTGGCAGTGCTTGGGTTGGCGTTCATCTGTACCGGCTTGGCCTTCGTCGTGTTCTTCCGGTTGATGGACGAAGCGGCCCGGCGCGGGCCGGGCTGATCACGTTCGCCGACCCCGTGGTCACGGTTGCGCTCGGTGCCGTATTCCTTGGACGAGTTGATCACCGGTGCCACGGTGGTCGGCTTCGTGCTGGTCATCGCCGGCTGCTGGCTGGCCACCCGTCCGCCGCCCATGTGGGCCGCGGACCAAGCGCAGTTGGTGCCCATCGGGGATTCGGGCATCTGACGCCGAACTTCGGCACTGACAACAGGCGGATTCAGGTGGTGGCACCGACAAGAAGCGCATTGAATCGTTCTGCTGGAGTATCCCACGCAGTGACTCAGCGGTCGACCGTTGAGCAGTCCGGCGTAGTGATCGAGGTCGGCTTGGGTGAGGTTGGTCATGTCGCTGCCCTTGGGGATGAACTGGCGCACAAGCCCGTTCCATTGCTCGTTGCTGCCACGTTGCCAGGGGCTGTGCGGATCGCAGAAGTACACCGGGATGTCCGTGGCGATGGTGAACGTGGCGTGATGGGCCATCTCTGTGCCTTGATCCCCAGGTCAGTGAGCGGGCCAGCTCGCGCCAAGGACAGGCTGCCGATGACATGCTCGACGAGCCGCTCGGCGACGTGGTCAGCGGTTCGGTTGTCCACCTTGATCAGCATCCCCACCCCGTTGATCGCTCCACGGGTGGCAACAGCACTGGTTTTGCCTGCTCCGATGATCAGATCACTTGCGAGATCGCCGGGCACAGCACGATCGGCGGCCTCGGCGGGCCGCTCGGAGATGTTCACCAGTACGGGGAACCAGCACCCGGCCGACGCCGGAGGTCGGTGCTGGGGCCGGCGTTGAACCCGCCCGAGTTTGAGCGCTCGGACCAGCTCGTTACGCAGCTCACCTTTGGCCTGGACGTCCAGATCGCCTGATAGATCGCTTCGTGCGACACCCACCACTGTGGCTCATAGCAATGGTCGCGTCGCAACCGCTTGGCCACCGATCGAGGCGACCAGCGTTGCGTGATGATCAGCCGACACACCTCATCCCACAACCACGGGCGTTGCTCGATCCATGACTGCTTGGCTCGGCGAGCTTGCTCATCGGCGCGGTTCTGTCGGCCACGCCCGATACACCTGTCGACCACCGTTTCGCTCGATCTGCCAACGACCGTTCCTCGATGACGAAACCGATCTGGCCAGCAATCGTTAGCATCGCTCAGATCAAGGTTGATCTACAGCGCGTCTCTCGATCCTCGAGCTGCAACGACAGCTCCCGAGCCTTGCGTTTCACGCAACATGAAACAAGACTCCTCGATCCACCGCGTTCGCAACGTCTCATCCGACACCCCACGCGATCGACGCCGTGAATCGCCCTGGGATCGATGGAGGCTCGGTTTATTGGTTTCCAACCCCGATCGGGGCGGCTTGTTGGGCAGCGTAGAACGCTGCTTCGAACTCTGCGGGCGGGACGTCGCCGAGGTAGCTGTGGAGGCGTTCGGTGTTGTGCCAGTGGACCCAGGCGAGCGTCGCGAGCTCGACCTCGTCGACGGTTTTCCATGGTCCCTGGTCGGGTCCGCGGATTAGCTCGGTCTTGTAGAGCCCGTTGACGGTCTCGGCCAGTGCGTTGTCGTAGCTGTCGCCGACGCTGCCGATCGACGGTGTCGCACCCAAGTCGGCGAGACGTTCGCCGTATCGGATCGCGGTGAATTGACTGCCGGCATCGGAGTGCGCGACCAAGCCCGCGAGGAAGGTGCCCCGACACCAGCGGGCCATCTCCAAGGCGTCGAGCACCATCTCGGTGCGCATGTTGCAGCACGCGCCAGCCGACGATCATTCGGCTGAAGGCGTCGACGATGAAGCACACGTAGGCGACTCCGACCAGGTCGCCAGCGGTAGATCAAGTCGATCTCCCACGACTCGTTCTCTGGGCGGTGAAGTCTCCCCGCACCAGATCCGGGTCTCGATCAGCCGCGGCCGGGCGCGTACGTCCAATGCCCGGCCGCGACGACGCCGCGGATGCCCAGCTCTCGCATCAGATCTGCGACCTGATCGCGGCCAAGCCGTGTTGGCCGCCGGCGCGCCGCCTACCACAACTTCCACCCCGTCGACCCGGTAGTTCGCCATCCACAACGCCATCAGGATCGGCATCAACACTTCACGCAGCTCGCGGCGATAGTGGACACGATCTGGCTGCGTAGTACGTCGATGGGGCGATCTTGCACCGTGTTGAGCGAGCACCACGCAGATCGGCTCGACCCCGAACTCCTCGCGGTGGGGATCGATGTAATCCACCATCACTTCGGTGGGCGGTCGACTCCGCCGCGAAGAAGCCGACGCCGACTTCGAGGATACTCGTTCGCTCGACGCGACTCACGCACCTCTTGCTCCAGCCGGCGGATCTCGCGTTCTCCTCAGTCGACGTGCCCGGCCGCTCCCGGTATCGGTCTCGGCCTGGTCCACCCACTTGCGCACCGTCTCGACACCGAAGCCGAGCTGACGGGCAACCCGCTCAGCGGCGCCGTCGCTTGTCACCGGTCTCCTCACGCAACTGGCGCACCAAACTCACCGCCTCGTCCTCTGTGCCTTCGAGTACCGGAGCACGGGTCGACTTGGCCACCCACTATCTGACATGACTCCATCCTCGTTTCCAAGCTCAGGAGCCTGCCACAGATACGCAGGCGATCCAGACGACGACGCACCGCCACGACCACCACATCGGCGGCCTCCATCAAACTCGACCCCTCGATCACCGTCCACCTATCGACACCACCACCGCCCGCCGTACCCTCTCCAGCACCCCGTCTCCTCCCACCTCGCGGCCGATGAGATCGCCGCGACCGTAGATCAGGGCGGGGTGCGACACACACCCCCACCACGAATACGTCACAAGAGCCACAAAGTTCGGTTGACGGGGCGTCGGGCACTCTCAGAGTGGTGTGTTGTCGTGGGGGCGGGAGACGCTCGCGCTTGTCGATCAGCGTCATCGAATGCTTGCCGGCGATCACCTGCGACTCTCCAGCGGATCGATGACACCGTCGATGTACCCCCGCTCCGCGGCGATGTACGGGTTGAGGAGCCGCTCGGCGTCGTCCCGGCCTCGAAGATCGCTCGTTCGTCGGGAGTCGCCTTGCGTTGGAGAATGGCTGCCGCCTGTCCGGCGCCCATCACGGCCGAGTTCGGCCCACGGCCACGCCAGGCACGGTACGTACCCATCGTCTTGGAGTTCCATCACGATGTAGGCGCCGCCGTAGCTCTTGCGCAGGATCGCACAGATCCGAGGCACGGTTTCCCGTCCGTACAGCAAACACCCAGTTGCGCGCATCGATCATCCCCGCCATTCCAGGTCCTTGCCAGGGTAGAAGCCGGGAGTGTCGACAAGGGTCAGGATCGGCAGATTGAACGGCTCGCAGAAAGCCACGAACCGAGCAGCCTTCTGCGCTGCCGGGATGTCGAGCCGCGTGCCGGCGAGAGCCAGCGGTTGTTGGCGATCATGCCGATCGGCAGACCACCGATTGCGGCGAACGCGGTGACGACGTTCGGTGCCCAACGGCCACGCAGTTCGAGCATCTCCCCGTCATCGCAGATCGCCCGGATCGCGTCGCGGACGTAGTAGCTGCCCGTGGAGGTTTGCGGCATCAGGGCTCCGGCCTCGAGGGGTTTGCCGATCAGGCGGATCATCCCGTCGGCCACGTACGCGGCTCCTCGTCGTTGTGCTGAGGGAGATCGGCAAGTCCTCGGCCGCCCATGTCGGTCGGCCAGCGGCCAGGTCGCCGGCGACAAGGCTGGTCGCCGGGGTCCTGAGCATGCGAGGCCGCGCCGCCCAGCTCTTCGTTGTCGATCATCACACCGGTGAACTCGGCAACCATGGCCGGCCCGGTCACGAACACCACGTCGGCCGTCATCACGACGAAGTCGGCGATTCCGAGCAGCAAGGCGGGGCCGGACACTGCCGGACCTTCGACGATCATGATGATCGGTACGACGCCGAACAGTCCGTCAGAGCTTTTGGCCACGAGCCCCCAGCCGTACAAGGCGGCGAAACCTTCAACGACGTCGGTGCCGCTCGATCTCATGATGACGATCAACGGGAAGCCTTTGGCGAGTGCGGTGAGCGATGCGTTCTCGATCTTGGACGACGAGTCGGAGGTGAGCACGCCGACCCATCACCGCCGTCGACATCGACCCCGAGCCACTCCCGTGCGGGTTCGAAGTCACGAACGTCGGACGTCACTGCGCCGACGACGAGGTTTCGAAGATCGACGGGCCGCATGAACTCCAGAGACTCGACCAGCACGGCCGAGGGGGAAGACCTAGGTACCGACGTGCACGCCGGGTTGGTTGGGTCCCTGCAGAAGCGATCGCGTCGCGAGGTACCAGCCATCACGACCGGGTGGGTATGCCGGGTGCCGGTCGACGCCGCTGCACCCGGCCCGAGCCACGCGGCACCGGCGGCTTCGGGAACCGGTACGCGGTGGAAATCGCCCTTCAACCAACACGGGACAGAGGTGGCAGGCACGATCGCCGGTCCACTTGTATTCCCTCGAATGCCAGCGAGGCAAGCAGCCGTACTCCATCGATCTCGGCCTGAGCCTGGAGCTTGAGCATCGGCAGGACGGCGAGGCGGTGAACGATGATCCCGTCGCAAAGCGGTGCACGCGGAGGCAGCAGCAACGGAATCCTGGCCAGTTCCTCGAGCACCGAATCGCACCCCGCCAGCAGGCCGAAGCGGCTGTCGGCCAGCAGCAGCAGGAGACCCTGGCGAAGAGTGCGTCGACCTGCAGCTCGGGTTCGTCGATCGGGAGATGGAGGAATTGCTGCGTCGATCTGTGAGGCCTGGAGGCGTGGCAGGAGGCTGCTTCGTGTTGCCTTCATCGATCGTGGCGTCCGCCCGCGGGTGCGTCCGACTGACTTGCCCCGAGCAACTGGGGGAGCAGCCACCGGGCAGTGGTACCGATCACACCGAGACGTAGATCCCCGTCACCTCGTCGCCCCGCGACGCATGTCGGCGGCGAGGTCGTCGGTTGGCGGCGCGGTGCCCACCAGCAGCGGTCAGCGAGCGATCACCCTCATCGGTCAGGCCGCGCTGCCGGTCGACCAGGGTGACGCCCGGTTGCGCTCAAGGCCGGGCGACGTGACCGCTGGTTTGCGATGCACGGTGTAGAGCGCACGAGCGGCTGCGGAGAACGAGCCATGATCGGCGATCGCCACGAGCGTGGTCAGCTGGCGGAGGAATCCATCTCGAAAATCGTACGGGATTATTCTATCAATACAGCTTGAAAGATCACTCGTTCACGTGCATACTTTCACGTGTCGTCGAACGGTCCCACCCCCAAAAGGTTCCGTTCGAACGAACCCCCCAATGTGGTTCCCCCAATCACAGGGTTCTGGTTAGAGACCCCGCTTCCCCAAGCGGGGTCTCTCCCGTTTTGGCGTACAGTCACGATGATGACCAGCAAGCCGGGTGCGGCCTTCTTCGATCTGGATCGCACACTGCTCGCCGGTGCGTGCGGCGAAGTGTTCTGACGGCGGCGATGAAATCCGCAGGGCTGGTCGGCCGGCTTCAATCCTGGAGAAGCTCTGCTGTTCCGCTTGTTCAACAGCATCGGCGAGACATTGCCGTCGATGGCGCTCGCCCGCCGGGCCGTGACCTTCCGCCAAGGGCGAGCTGCGCCACGGTGCAGCAGGCAGCCGCCGACGCTGCCGAGCGTCTCCTCGAGGAAGTGGTCCAGCCGCTACGCCTCGCCGCTGTTGACGAACGCACACCGGGCCGCCTGGTCGTGATGGCCACCACGACCCCGTACGACATGGTCAAGCCGTTCGGCCGACCTGCTGGGCCTCGACGACGTGATCGCCACCGGATACTCGGTCACGACAGCAGTACAACAGATCTCGACGGGCTCCGTCGTGTGGAGTGCCCAGCGGCTCGTCCGCGGTCAACCAATGGGCCGACGGCATCGACCTCGCCAGAGCTACGCCTACAGCGACAGCGTGTACGACGCGCCAGTTGCTGGCCGCTGTCGGGCACGTTCGTCGTCGATCCCAATCCGCGCCTGGCCCATGGTGCGGGCCACCGGCGCATGCGCTGGCCGACAATCGGTCTGTTCAGCAGGAGGCAACGGCATCGCCAGTACCGTCGTCAACCTGGAGATTCAGCGACTGGCGCTGAGCTTCACCCACCCGCTGTTCTTCCCGTACGCCAGGTTCGACATCGACGGGATTCGACGTCCCCGAGACAGGCCCGGCGATCATCGTCGGCAACTGCGCGAGCTACTCGATCCGATGGCCATCGCCGGCGGTCACGATCTCGCGCACCGACCGGACGGTTAGGATCCTCGGCAAGAAGGTCTTCGACGCACCGATCGTCGGTCAGATCGCCACGCTCATGGGTGGCGCTGCGAGTGGATGGGGCACCAGCAGCGACGAACCGTTCGAGCTCTGCCGAGGCTCTCGAGCGCGGCGACATGGTCGCTGTGATGCCCCAGGGAACAATTCCCCGTGGTAAGGCGTTCTACGATCCGAAGCTCGAGGACGTGGCGCCGCCCGGTTGGCAGCCATGTCACCGGAGCATCTCGGCCTCGCCCGCCTGTGCGGGAGGTTCCGTACGTTCGATCATGCGAAGACCTCTCCGTCGAATCGGTCGATCGTCGTGAGCGATGGGGTCGGCGCCGGCGAGCTTGGTGATCTGGCGCACGGGGTGGCCGAGGAAGACCGTGGCGACGAGCGTGTGATCACGAGGCAGGCCGAGCACCGGAGCAGCGCCGGCTTCGGCTCGTGACAGGAACGTCGTCATCACTCCGCCCAACCCTCGGGCACGTGCCGCCAGGAGAATGCTCCAACAGAACGGGTACACCGAAGCGCCCCCCGTGACCGGCGGGCGGTCTGCGTCGCCGTCCATCATGGCGATCTTGTCGAGATCGGCTGCAATGGCAAGCACGACGGGGACCTGCTCGATCTCGTCGAGGATTGGGTTCGGGCGATGACGGAGTGGCGCCGGTCGAACGGCCGAATGCGAATGGTGCACCAGTTCTGCCCTGGCTCTCGCCGAGGTACTCGTGCCAGACGGTGCTCATCAGATCAGCGAGCTGCCGGCGGATCCGGGGATTGGCGACGGCCGCGACCCGCCACGGCTGGCGGTTCCCTCCGCTGGGAGCGAAGCGGGCATCATCGAGAACCGCTGCAAGTGTGGCGTCATCGACCGGTTGATCGGTGAAGTCGCGCCGTCGATCCGGTCGTGCGCAGTGCCTCGGTCAGGTCCATACCGCACACAGTTCTAGCCGTTCGTGCGATGAGACGTGAGCCGCCCGTGGACGCACACTTCTCATCGCCGCGTCAGTTCTTGGCTTCGGCGACCTTTCGCCGCACGACGTTGAGTGCCGAGCCTGCCTCGAACCACTCGACCTGCTCGTCGCTGAATGTGTGTAACCCCTCGAACGGAATGATGCTGCCATCAGGTTTGACGATCTCGCAGCGCACGTTCTGGCCCGGCTTCGGCGGCAGGCCCAACACGTTGATGCGATCGTTCTCGGCGATGAGATCGTAGGTGTCGGGATCAGCGAAGGTCAGTGGCACGAGGCCTTGCTTCTTCAGATTGGTTTCGTGGATCCGGGCAAAGCTTCGAGCAAGGATCACGACTCCACCACGAAAGCGCGGCTCCATCGCGGCGTGCTCGGGTGTGATGAACCCTCTCCGTAGTTACGGTCGCCGATCGCCACCCAGCGCACGCCGGAGTCGCCGTACTTGCGGGCCAGATTGGCAACGTGTCAGCGGTGCCGTCACGGAAGTCGACCCCTTCACCGACGGGGCGGTCGAAGGCGCTGACAGCGCCGAGGAACAGATTGCCGCTGATGTTCTCGAGGTGTCCCCGGAAGGTGAGCCACTTTCCCGCCGCCGAGATGTGGTCCGTGGTGCACTTGCTCTTCGCCTTCATCAGGATCGGCAGGTTGAAGTAGTCGTCGCCGTCCCACGCTGGGAACGGTTGCAGGAGCTGTAGCCGATCGCTGGTGGGCGACACCTCGACGACCACACCCGAGCCATGCGGCCGGGGGAGGGGTGAACGTGTTCTGCCCGGGGTCGTACCCGGCGTCGGGCAGTATCTCGCCGACCGGAGCCTCGAGCAGCACCTCGGTGCCGTCGGGCGCGGTGATGGTGTCGATCGTCGGATCGAAGTCGAGACGCCCGGCCAATGCAAGAGCAATGACAGTGTCGGGGGAGGTGACGAAACTCAGGGTGTTGGCCGAGCCGTCGTTGCGCTTCGGAAAGTTACGATTGAAGGAGTTGACGATGGTGTTCGGAACGCCGTTGGCTGAACGGCGGCCGATCCCATTGACCGATGCAGGGCCCGCACTGTTGGCCAACACCGTGGCACCGATCGCCTCGAGATCGGCTAGTAGCCCATCGCGTTCGATGGTGGCCCGTGTCTGCTCGGATCCGGGTGTGATCAACAGGTCGGTCTTCACCGTCAAGCCTCTTGCAGCGGCCTGGCGGGCGATGGAGGCGGCGCCTGGCGATGTCTTCGTACGAGCTGTTCGTGCAGCTACCGACGAGCGCCGCGGAGATCTCGAGCGGCCATCCGTTGGTCCGTGCTTCTGCGCCCCGACGGCAGCTCCGACACGGTTGGCACGGTCGGGGGAATGAGGGCCGTTGATCAGTGGCTTCAACGTGTCGAGGTCGATCTCGATCAATTGGTCGTACAGCGCGCCGTTCGTCGGGGCGAAGGTCGGCCGCAACCCGTCGGCTGCGTCGGCTATCGCCTCGCGCCCGGTCGCCTTCAGATACATCGACACGTTCTGGTCGTAGCCGAACACGCTGCACGTTGCACCGATCTCGGCTCCCATGTTGCAGATGGTCGCCTTTCCGGTTGCCGAGATGGTGTCGGCGCCGGGT
>CAVYZS010000018.1:0-867747 GCA_963773085.1 Ilumatobacteraceae bacterium
TGACCAAACGCAACATCGACTTGTTCGCCAACGCTGTGCTGCCTCGGCTGAAAGCCCAATGGTCGGAGTACGACGCCGACAACCGTTGGTGGCCCGTTCGCCTCGGTGGCCAGCCGGCGTCACCGAACCAGATCGAGGCAGGAGCGGTCCGGTGACGGACACAGGCGTCGTAGAGCTGCTCTCCGTCGCCTTCCGTCGAGGCAAGGGAAACATTCCTGTGCGGGTGTCGGGGAACGGACCCCCAGTCCTCTACCTGCACTCGGAGATCGGGCTCACTTGGGACAACTTCCTCGCTGACCTCGCCACGAACCACACCGTCTACGCACCGGAGTTCCCCGGCACAGCCGTGGGCGACACAGACTCCATCCATCAGTTCGACGACCTGCTCGACGTTGTCCTCGCCTATGAGGAGGTCGTGCGAGCCCTCGGACTCGAACGTGCGGTCGTCATCGGGCATTCCTTCGGGGGCATGCTTGCCGCGGAGCTGGCCGCGGTGTTCCCCGATCTGTTCTCGGGCGTCGTGTTGATCGATGCCTTTGGGCTGTGGTCGAACACCGACCCCACATCCTCCGATCTCATGGCCGGCCCGTACGAGCGGCTGCCGGAGGTGCTCTTCCACGATCCGAACTGCCCAGCGGCGCAATCGATGCGGATTCCGTCTGTCGACGCGGCGGACGCGTTGGATCGGGCGGCGGCGTGCATCTGGGCGGTCGGCTGCGCCGCCAAGTTCCTCTGGCCGATTCCCGAGCGAGGGCTTACCAAACGGCTTCACCGAATCACTGCGCCCACGCTGATCGTGTGGGGAGCGCAGGACAGCGTCGTGCCTGTGCACTACGCGTCTCGCTTCGCCGATCTCATCGCGGGGAGCCGGGTGCAGATCATCGACGACTGCGGTCACATTCCACAGCTCGAACAAGAAGCTCAGACCATTGCGGCCGTGGAGGCGTTCCTGGCCGAAACGGTGCAGGTACCGAATCCCCCTGAAATCCGGAGGTTGATATGACCAATCCAAATGGCGTACACCATCTCGCAATCTCGACGACCAGAATGCGTGACCAGCTCGAGTTCTTCACCGACGTGCTCGGCGCCGAACTGAAAGCGCTGTACTGGATGCACGGCATCGAGGGCACGTTCCACGGCTTCGTGAAGCTCAACGACTTCTGCTCGATCGCATTCGTGCAGGGTCCGAAAGTGTCGGACGCACCGCCCAACCGCAATGCCGGCGGAGCCATGCAGCACATTGCCTTCAACGTCAGCTCCTACGAGGATCTGCTCGGCATGCGCGACCGCATCCGCAACCGGGGCCTCAACGTCTTCGGTCCAGTCGATCACGGCTTCTGCAGGTCGATCTATTTCGCGGGACTCGAGGGAATGATGCTCGAGATCGCCACCTCGGAAGTAGCGCTCGACGAGCGGGCGTGGATCGATCCGGAAGTGGTCGAGCTTGTCGGCATCGACGCAGACATGCTGGAACGGCTGAAGTCGCCGGCATCGTTCGAGTCGCAAGGAGGCGCGATCGTCAATCCGCCCGTCGACTGGAGCCGTCCGCAGATTCCCTACATGTCGAAAGAGGAAGTAGAGGAACTGATGAGCAAACCCGACGCCCAGGTGATGGCCGAACTTGCCCAACCGGAGCCGCCGGTGAAGGTCGACCCGCGTGACGGGCGCTCGTAGTCATGCCGGATCCGCAAGTCATACCGGGAACCCCAGCGAACTGCGTCAGGGTGCCGTATGTGGTCGGCTTCGCCGACAACCCAAAGGTCTCGAGCGAGGTCTATGCCGGCAGCGGAGCCCTGATCGGTCTGGACTGCCACCTGATCAAGCCCGTGGGGTCGGAATCTGACACCTTGATCGTATTCATGCACCCGATAGGTGGCGGCATGTACCTTCCCATCGTTCGCGGCCTAGCCGATGCCGGCCACCACGTCGTGTGGGCGAACTCCCGCTACCGCGGGGTCGACGCAGCGCTCATCATGGAGCGTGTCGCCTGCGACCTAGGTGAAGCGATCCTGGATGCGAAGACTCGACTTGGCTACTCCAAGATCGTGCTCGCCGGCATGTCGGGCGGAGGATCGGTGGCCATGTGGTATCAGGCTCTTGCCGAGGCAGGCGAGGGGATCTCCGACACGGCCGCGGGCGACGTCTACGTCGTGGACGCGGAACGAATGCCTGCAGCCAACGCCATCATCATGCTCGTCACCCACGTCGGCCGCCACACCCTGATCACCGAATGGATGGATGCCTCCGTTCGAGACGAGGCACGACCCGACGATCGCGACTCCGAACTCAATCTCTATGACCCGGCGAACCCGAACCAGCCGCCGTACTCGGCCGACTTCCTGGCCACGTACACGGCCGCTCAACTCGAGCGCAATCGTCGGATCACCTCGTGGGCCAAGTCGAAGCTCGGAGCAATCCGGGAGTCGAGCGACCCACACCGTGAGCTTGCATTTGTGGTCCACGGAACCGCGGCCGACCCGCGCTGGTTGGATGCAACCGTCGACCCGAGCGACCGCGAGCCCGGCACCTACTACCTCGGCGATCCCCGCTTGGTGAACGACGGCCCCGTTGGCCTCGGCCGGTTCTGCACCCTGCGCAGTTGGATCAGCCAATGGAGCTACGACGATGCGCGCGCCGATGCCGAGGTCGCGGGCGCCAACGTGTCAGTTCCCGTTCTCGTGCTCGGCGCAACGGCCGACAACTGCTGTGCGCCGAGTCATTCGGCGCGGATCTTCGCAGGCGTGGCCCATGACCGAAAGCAGCTCCACATGGTGAAAGGTGCGATGCATTTCTTCAACAACCCCGACTCAACGCAGTATCTCGACGAAGC
Source organism: Ilumatobacteraceae bacterium (assembly GCA_963773085.1). Classification (GTDB taxonomy): domain Bacteria; phylum Actinomycetota; class Acidimicrobiia; order Acidimicrobiales; family Ilumatobacteraceae; genus JAENVT01. The sequence goes on from CAVYZS010000018.1 coordinate 2,831, forward strand.
GGTCTGTGTCATCGGCGAATTCATCCACAGCCATCTCGACTGAGCTGACGAATGACCATTACTTCTGACTCTGGCACCGCCCACGGAGTGCTCGACGGTCGAGTCGTGCTCGTCACCGGCGGGAACGGTGGCATCGGGCTCGGCATGGCTAAGGGATGCGCTGCGGCCGGTGCCGACCTCGTCATTTGGGGGACCAACGACGACAAGCTCGGCGCCGCGAGCGAAGTGCTCGGTCAACTCACCGACCGGGTCGTCGTCCAGCGGGTCGACGTGTCAAACGAAGAACAGGTCAACGAGGCGTTCGCTGAGGCCGTCGCCCAGATGGGCAAGGTTGACTCGGTGTTCGCCAATGCTGGCGTGGGAGCCGGATCGCCATTCGTCGACGAAACGCTCGAGAACTGGCGTCGGGTCCAATCGATCAATCTCGACGGGACGTTCCTGACGTTTCGAGCCGCGGCGCGACACATGATCGAACGTGGCCGCGGCGGAGCGCTGGTCGGGATCGCGTCAGTGGCAGCCGTGCTCGGAGCCCCACGCGGCCAGGCCTACGCGGTGAGCAAGTCGGGCATCGTGGGACTATGTCGTGGCTTGTCGGTCGAACTCGGCCCATACGGGATTCGCTGCAACTCACTGCTGCCAGGATTCACCGAGACCGAATTGACCACCGAGCTTCGTAGCATCCCGGGGTTCCTTGAGAGGACGACGGCGAGAACTCCGATCGGGCGTTGGGGTACCACTGACGACTACACATCGATCGCTGTGTTCCTGGCCGACCCGACCCAGCGCTACCAGACGGGTAGCTCGATAGTGCTCGACGGTGGCTACTCGATCGCCTGACCCGCGCCACACGACACGCCTGCGTCAGGATTGGACGCTGAACGTCAGTCCGGCGTTGTCTGCTAAGCGCCGTACCAAAGCCTCGCCCGTGGCGACTGAAGGAGTTAACACGCCTCCGGCTGTATCGGTGTTGTCGCAGGCGAGGCAAATGGCCGCTTCAGCGATCATCTTCGATGTCGACCCGTAGCCCGGGTCGCCTTCGCCAGTCAGGACCACACGAATCTGCTCACCGTCTGAGAGCGTTCCACCGAACATGGCCTCGTAGGAGCCTGACTCGCGAATCTCGCGGCTCGGACCTTCGCCGGGCTTCGGCGCGTCAGGGCTCATGATCGACCGGTCGTTGAGAATCTCCTCGGCGCGGGCGTGGCCTTCGTCGCCGCGACCGGCAACGCGCATCTCCGAATACCGGAAATCTACGCCGTAACGATGGTCCATCAACATGTTTGAGCGATGCACGATCTTGGTGTTGATCGGGGCGATCATGAACGGTGCTAGCCACACGTCGAGTTCTTCGTCGCGCTGAACACCGGACAACAGCGGTTGCTCCGGTCCGACGAATCCTGGCGTCAGCGCGAACGGGTCGTCGAGCAGGGCAGCAATCGAGGGGTCGCGCTGGATCGAGGCGATCGTGGCCTTGACGCTTGCGACTGTGCCGCCGGACGGGAAGGCTTCCATCTTGGTCACGCGCGTCTTGATCTCGGAACATGGTGCTCCCGAGTGAACGATGGCGGCTTGCTGAAGAACAAAGACACCAAGGTCGAACGGAATCGAGTCGAATCCGCAGGACAGGACGATGCGCGCACCTGTCGCTGTTGCCTGGGCGTGATGTGCGTCGATCATCTGCCGCATCCATGCCGGCTCGCCTGACAGGTCCACATAGTCGATGCCAGCCTCGGCGCAGGCGGCAACGAGCTCGGAACCGTAGAGCTGATACGGACCGACGGTCGTGATGACGACCTTGCACTTTCGCACGAGGCGCTCGAGGTCGTCGACGTCGGTCGCGTCGGCGACAAGCCGGGGTAGCTGTCCCGAGGAATCGAGTTGTTGAGCGAGTGTGTCGAGTTTCGCTTGGTCACGTCCCGCGATCGCCCAAGTGAGGTCGGGGATGGTCGCCCGGCGGGACGCGAGGTGTTCGGCGACGAGCTGACCGGTGAAGCCGGTCGCACCGAAAACGATGATGTCGTAGCGTTCGTCAGGTTGCGTCATTGCAGCTCCTACCTGTCAGCGTCGCGGATGACCGAGCGGATCGTCGAGGCGATGGTTGATGGTGACTCCAGCGGCCCGAGATGCCCGATGTCCTTGTGGGCTATCGGCTCGGGAAGGCCGAGTCGTTGGGCGGCCGCCGACGACATCGCCGGGAATGGGGCCTGGGCAGTCGGGCGACCCGTGCAGAAAGTGATCGGAGTTTCGAGCTTGTCGAGCTCGTCGATGGTCAGCTTGTCTGTTGCGGAGAGTACGTCTGCCTCGAACGCTCCGCGACAAGCCAGCCGAACTGTTCCGTCCGCGAGATCAATGAACCCGCCTGCCACGTAGCCGGCCAGGGCGTCAGCCCGCAAGGAGTTCAAGGGTGGCTTCGAGGCGAAGTGTTCAAGCGCCGAGGATCGCGACGCAAAGATCTCTCGTCGGTTTCTCGCTGCTGCCGCCGCTCGCTGCGCGCCTTCACCATTCGTGTCACCCGTGAAGACGATTGGCTCGTAGATCATCACCTGGTCGAAGAGGCGACGATCAGCGATCGCTGCGATGATTGTCGCCGAGCCGCCCATCGAGTGGCCGAACGCGCAGAGCGTGCCGCTGTAGCCGTCACGTGCTTTGATCCACAGTGCGGCGGCGCCGATGTCGTCGGCAAACGTGTGCCATCTCAGTCCGGAGTCGTAGGACGTCGATTGACCGTGACCTCGCAGGTCCATCGTCCACACTCGGAACGACGCCACGAGGTCATTGGCGAGGGGTCCATAGGCCGCGGCGTTGAATCCCGTTGCATGTGCGATCAGTAGATCTGGACCTGATCCTCCGTGGTTGAACACGGCAAGCGTGCATCCGTCGGAGGAGCGGACCATCGCGGATTCCGCACTTGATTTGATCGTCTGCTCCTCGTTGCGATAGCTGATTGCCACACGCCTCTCCCGCCGCATCTGCTTACTGTGCTGGATGCGCTGCCCAATGACGTTGCCCTGAGGCCGGAATCGTAACTGAATTTCGTCGCCAGTCGCAAGAATGTTGTATGAACAGACTAGGCGCCTTGCACCCTCGTCGGCGAATGAGAAGGTGGGGAAGACCCGTCGTCGCTTCGTTGCACGACAGAACCGGCTGTTCTCGATCGGTGCCCTACACTGCGCCAGTGGTCCAGCCGAAAGCACGTTCGCTCATCTTCACCGTCCTGGGCGACCTCCGCCGAATAGGGGCGCACGAGATTCGTCTGAAAGCCCTCGTTGAACTCGGTGAACAGCTGGGGGTGTCGGCCCTCAACATGCGGGTGCTCCTCCCGAGGATGCGTGACGAGGGCTGGTTCGATGTGCGGCGAGAGGGGCGTGAATCGATCTATGCACTCACCGAGCGGTCTTTCCGCACGATTGCGGAAGGGAGGCAGCGGATCTTCCGTGGTGACCTGGAGACCTGGAACGGCTCGTGGTCACTCGTGATTTACACGGTGCCGGAACACGACCGGATTACGCGTGAGCGACTGCGCCGCCGACTTGCTTGGATGGGTTTTGGTCCGTTGGCGCCCGCGACCTGGGTATCGCCCAACGCCCTTCTTGAGAGGGTCGCCGCCCTCGGTGCATCGATGCCGAACGCCTCTCTGGAACTGTTGACCATGCAATCGAGCGGGCGCGCTGCAGATCGTGCGATTGCGTTACGTTGCTGGGACTTAGAGGCCCTCAATCAAGACTACGACCAGTTCATTAGGGATCTCCGAATGCGCTTGCCAACGGTCCGGGCAACGGAGTTGCGTGGGAGCCAAGCGTTCGGCGAGCGGATCATGCTGGTGCACAGGTTCAGGGAGTTGGCCTATCGGGATCCAAATCTGCCGGTTGAACTTCAGCCGGCCGGCTGGCTCGGCGACCAGGCGCGCACCATCTTCACCGAGGCTCACGAATTGCTCGCTATAGGCGCCGACGACTTCTATCGTGAGGTGTTGGGCGAGGTTGAATCCGGTTGACGCCGCGCAGGCCTCCAAACCGCCGGTACGAAGCAGCGTTCCATGCTGCCCAACAGATCGTCTGGATCGCAGGCGAACCAGTAGCCCGAGCCTCAAGGGAGGCACGAGACTCAGGCGTGGCTCGCCTATAGCCTGGGTGAGTTCCTGTTCGGCATGGAGATTGTCGTCGTTGACTGTCGTCAGGGAGTCAGCTCGTCATTGCGCGACCTTCGAGATGGACGACGTCGCCGACGGCGGAACTGAAGTGTTATTCACCGTCGCAAACGAGGAAACTGGATTCGGCAATCGCAACTCTGGTCGTCCCTTACGTGCCACGCTGCCTGATGGCTGGAGACCCGGTGCTGCGCAGAACTCGCGCCTAGCAGCCGCGCCAACTACCACACTGAAACGTATTCCGTTGGAGTGTTGTAGTGTTTTCGTAGGGCCAAAGGAAGCCGATGGCTCTCTCACATGGGGGTTCGATTCGATGAACGGCCGACTAGACGGGAAGGTTTCGCTGATTACGGGCACGGCCAGCGGCATGGGCCGAGCGGCTGCGCTCAAGTTTGCGCAGGAAGGAGCTCTTGTCATCGGGTGCGACCTCAACGAAGCGGGCAACGATGAGACGATCGGCATGGTCGAGGCTGCTGGCTTCGCGATGACCGGAATGGCACCGGTAGACCTGAGCGACCCCGAGGTCGCGAAGTCGTGGGTGGAAGAGTCCGCCGCGGTCCACGGCCGGATCGACGTTGTGTTCAACAATGCGTCGGGACCGAGGTTCGCGCCGTTGCCCGATATGACTGTCGACATGTGGCAGTTCAACACGCGCAACGAACTCGATCTCGTCTTCTACGTCACGAAGTTCGCCTGGCCGTACCTCGCCGAGCGGGGTGGAGTGTTCGTCAACACTGGCTCGACCTCTGCGTGGGAGGGCACACCGCATGCAGGGATGGCCGCTCACTGTGCACACAAGGGCGGCGTGGTGGCATTCACTCGAGCTGTCGCGATCGATGGAGCGGCTGTCGGCATCCGTGCCGTCAGCATCAGCCCGGGACCGATCAGAACTCCAGAAACCGAGAAGAACTACTTCTCGAAAGTTCCGAATGCCGAGGCTCTGCTCTTGCAGCAACTGCTCTCGAAGCGGATCGGAGTGCCGGAAGACGTTGCTTCGTTGGCGGCCTTCGTGGCCTCGGACGAGGCGGCGTACATGACGGGCTGCGACGTGATCATCGATGGCGGTTTGACGTGCATGTGAGCGGGAAGTGACCCCGGTGAGGCGACTTCGTATCGGCCAAATCGTGCCGAGTTCGAACATCACCATGGAAACCGAGATCCCGGCGCTCCTGCGCCGCCACGCAGCACATCACGACGGTGTCGAATTCACGTTCCATTCGTCGCGAATGCGGATGAAGACCGTGAGCAAGGACGAGTTGGCAGCGATGGACGCCGACTCCGACCGCTGCGCATTGGAACTCTCGGATGCCCGGGTCGACGTGTTGGGGTACGCATGCCTCGTCGCAATCATGGCCACGGGGCCGGGGTACCACTGCACCGCGAGAGATCGACTGGAGAAGGTGACCGCGTCGAACGGCGCGCCTGCGCCAGTCGTCACAAGTGCAGGCGCGTTGATCGACGGACTTCACCAACTCGGCGCGAAGCGAATCGGGCTGATCGCGCCATACATGAAACCCCTCACCGAACTGGTGGTGGCGTACATCGAAGCCGAGGGTGTCACAGTGCAGGACTACCTCGCGCTCGAGATCGCCGACAATCTCGTGGTCGGCCAGCAAGACCCCATGGCCCTCGTCGAGCACGTCAACCGAATCGACACCAGCGGCGTCGATGCCATCGTCCTGTCTGCATGCGTCCAGATGCCATCGCTCGAGGCGATACAAGTCGTGGAGGATGCCCTAGGCGTGCCGGTCATCAGCTCCGCGGTCGCCACCGCGTGGCAGATGCTCAAGGCGCTTGACCTGGAACCCATCGTGAGCGACGCCGGTGCCTTGTTGTCGGGGACTCGGTAGGACCGTGTTTCCCCGGGATCAATTCAGCAAGGAGATGGAGCGCCTTGTTGGATACTCGTGCAAGTCATCACTACGTAAGATTTGGTGGCTCGCCACGAGTCCGGCTGCTGGCGCCGCCGTAGCGTCGCTTTGGACCACCTTGCCAATGTGCGCCGTAGACGCGTCTGCGCGTTCGTACAGTGCGGACGAGAGCAACCACCGTGCCTAAGAGGCCGCACAGCTCGCTGCCGCCCGCGGCGAGACTCGAGAGCATTGCCGAGTAACTCGAGATCGGTGTCCAGGAACTTCGAATCTGAGTGCTGCTCGAGGGCGCCCTTTCACCGGGTGGAGCGCGTTGCGCCGCGGACCAGATGGCCCGGGCGAGCGTCGTTGGGCACGCCTTCCTCAACGGTAACCTCACCGCGTTTGATGGTGGCGACGTACCCGACTGCTTCCTGCAGCAGGCGGGTGCCGCCCGCGGGAAGGTCGTTGACGATGTGAGGCGGCTGGAGCGCTAATCGATTCATGTCGATGACGTTGATATCGGCGAGGTAACCGGGAGCTATGACCCCGCGGTCGAGCCATCCCACGTGGGTGGCAGTCCTCTGGGTCTGGTGGTGCACCATCATCTCGAGCGGCAGTCGCGCACCCCGGGTGCGATCGCGTGTCCAGTGTGTGACGGCGGTCGTCGGAAAGGAGCCATCCGAAATCGAGTTGCAGTGGGCACCGGCGTCGGACAGTCCGAGGATCGCGTTCGGGGACACCAGCATTTCTCGCACTGCGTCGAGGTTGCCGTCGGCGTAGTTCATGAGCGGGATGTAGAGCAATCGTCGACCGTCGTCATCGAGCAGCAGGTCGAAAAGCATCTCGCGAGGGTCACGACCGGCCGCCGCCGCCAATCCGGCGACGCTATCGCCGGGCGTGGGCTCGTAGTTCGGCGGATCGGTCAGGGGATACATCCGGCTGTACCCGCTGTGGGCGAGATGAAGCGAGCCCGTGCGCAGCACGGCAGCATGTTCTGCGAGGAGACGGGCCCGGTTGTCTGGGTTGCGGACGAATGCCAGCTTCTCGGCCAATGGACTGTTGCGCAGCGGACGGAAGCTGCGGCAAAAGTTGAGGGGATTGGCCGATGCTGTCATGCCGGTGAGCACGCCAATCGGGCGCACCGCCACTTGAGCACGGGCGTGAGCTCCCTGCGCGTTCCACTGCTCGATCGAACCGAGCAACGATCGGTAACGATCGGGGGTTTCGTCGTTCTGCTGCACGGTGAAACTGAGCGGTCGTCCCAGCTCGCGGGCGATTCGTCCGAGGAGGACCGATTCGCTCGCCACCAGATCTGGGTCAGGCGACTGGTACGCGTCCGAGATCAGCTGCACCACGCCGGCTCCGACCCGGCGCAGCGCGGAGCCGATTCCCAGCACTTCCTCGGTGGAGGCGGTGAGCGTGCAGATCTGTTGACCGCTGCTGGTCCGGTGAGCGATGGTCCGCGAGGTGGTGAAGCCGAGGGCTCCTGCACGAAGACCCTCCTCGCAGAGGTCGGCCATTTCAGCGATCTCGTCGGCGGTGGCCGAGGTGGCGTGATCGGCACCGCGTTCGCCCATCACGAAGGTCCGTAGCGCGGCGTGGGGAACCTGGGTGCCGACATCAATGGTCCAGCGCCGCGCCGCGAGCACATCGAGGAACTCGGGAAACGAGGTCCAACCCCAACTCATCCCCTCGGACAAGGCGGTGCCAGGAATATCTTCCACTCCCTCGAGGAGTTGGATGAGCCACTCGTGGCGGTCGGGACGCGCCGGCGCGAACCCAACGCCGCAGTTGCCAACCACGATGGACGTGACGCCGTTGGTGGACGACGGAGCCAGCACGGAATCCCACGTGATTTGGCCGTCGTAGTGCGTGTGAATGTCCACCCATCCGGGGGTGACCGTGAGTCCATCAGCATTGACCGTGCGTCGGCCCGGCCCGAGGTCGGACCCGACCTCGGTAATGATTCCGCTGTCCACAGCAACGTCTGCTCGGCGCCTGGCCGCGCCAGTTCCGTCGACGACGATCCCGCCGGTTAATACCAGGTCGTGCATGCGGAGCCCCTTTGTGTAGTCGCGATCGTAACTCCCAGTATCGATCCCGACGCTTGCCTCGCGCTGGTTCGATCTCGTCGTGAACTTGTTTGCGAGTTCTCGTTTCACGAACCCCCACCCTCACCGTCACCGGGAACGGACAACAGCGCGCGGAACCGGCGACCTGCCCGGTTCGCGACCTTCATCGCCTGGAGGTGGCGGAGAGGAACCGACTCCGCGGAGTGGGCGGATAAGGGGGATGGTCGCCGTTCGGGCGCGACCGATTGCTCGCCACGTAGGGAGCCGCACGCCGAGTAGGGCGCGATGGACTCGACGCCACGCTGTCTCGCTCACGGCGATGGCGCAGCGCCGCGTCGACCACCCGGCCTCTTCCTCCTGGTTCCTCGATCGGCCCGCAGTCGTGGCGTCGAGCATGGCGTGAGCTGACCAGCGCATGAGGGCGGCGGCGTCCTCGCGGGAGAGGCCGGCGACATCGGTCAGCCATGACAACGCTTCGATTCCGGTCGCGCTGCGGATGGCGATGGCGAGTCGATGCACCTCCGAGCGTGGCAGCTGTGGCTGCAGTGGTGCGAGGGCTTCTTCGAGCCACTTGATCACGCGGCCTTGCCGGAGCGGCAGCTGCGATCGCTCCTCGGGGTCGGCTTCGAGTGAGAGTCGAAGCATGGTGCGCTGCTGCGACTCGTTGTCGAGGATCGTCCGCGTGTATGCAGCAACGACGATGTCGAGCCTCGCGGCGACGTCGTCGGGCGCGTCATCGGGCAGCAGCGATTCGACCGCGGTCTCGGGGTGGGCGGCCGCCAGCAGCGCGCGCTGGCTCGGGAAGTACCGGTAGGCGGTCGTCCGAGAGATGGACGCCGTCTCTGCCACCTCCTCGACCGTCGGCGTCCGTCCCTCGGCGACGATCGAACGCGCCGCGGCCACCAGCGCGTCGCGGGTCCGGCGCTTCTGATTTGTTCGCCCGTTCAGCTCGTATGCCGTTGACACGACGCAAATGGTACCGTACATTCGTCATGGGACAGATGTCCCACGAACGAGGAAGGTGGTCTTGGGATGCAAAAGCTGGTCCCGATCGTGCGCAACGCCGGCGAAGGAGACAAGCAGCTGTTCGCGGGCGGCGGGCTGCACATCTGGAAGCTGCTCGCCGAGGACACCGGCGGCGCCTTCTTCCTGTTCGAGGACACCATGGTGAAGGACAAGACGACGCCGCTGCATCTTCATCCCGAAGCCCACGAGATGACCTACGTCGTCGACGGCGAGATCGAAGTGCAGGCCGACGGCCAGCGCAGCCGGGTTCGCAGCGGAGGCATGTCCTTCGTTCCCAAAGGTGTCGCCCACGCCTTCATCGTCCTCTCCGCCGAGGCGCGCCTCATCGGCATCCAGTCCCCGGGAGCGCCCGGGCAAGCCTTCTATCGGGGCGCCAGCGATCCGGCCACTGACGACACCGCCGACCTGGTCGACCTCGCCCGCCTCCAAGCCTCAGCCACAGAGAACCCGCGGGGTATCACCATCCTCGGCCCGCCGCCCTTCGCGCCGACGGCCGCGCGATAGCCGTCCCGCCGAACGAGCAGGACATCGCGCGCCGTAGTCAGACGCACAACCTGAAGCGCCTGACCGCGTACTCGAGTGGCAAATCGACGGCGCTGGGCGCGCCCGGCGGGCCCAGGGTGTCCCCGAACGTGCGGACATATCGACGTGGGACATCGCCCCGTGGTGCCGTTAGGAGGCGGTCGCCGAACTGTCCTCGGGTCGCGTTCGAGCGAGCTTGGCATGCAGCGTCGCCGAGGCGCGGGCGTCGCCGCCGGGGACTGCGTGGGCGTACTTGTCGAGTGTGGTCGACACTCGCCGGTGGTCGAGCCGACGGGAGACGACGACGATCGGGACGCCGGCGTCGAGCATCTCGGTGGCCATGAAGTGTCGGAGATCGTGCAGTCGGAACGGGCGGAGCCCGGCGGCGCGACGATGGCGGAGGAACGCCTTGGTCACTCTGTTCGGCTTCCACGCGGTGGTCCCGCCGTCGTCGCTGAACACGAACCCGTCGGGCGGGGCGAACGCTGTCTCGGCGTATTCGGCGAGAACGGCGAACGAGTCTTCGTCGAGGTCGACGATGTGGCTGCGTTTGGTCTTCGTCGTCGTGAGCACCGGGCCGTCGGGGCCTTCGACCCAGCCGGCACAGAACGACACCCGGTTCGTGTCGAAATGCACGCTGTGCCATCGCAGTCCGAGGAGCTGTGCACGCCGGGCGCCAGTGAGAGCAGCGAGGAACAGGAAGACGTGCATCGCCGGCTCACGGTCACGGACATGGTCAAGCAGACGGCACAGTTCGTGCGGAGTCGGCGGACGGAGCTCGGCACTGGTAGCAACGATTCGATGGGCGCGTTCGACTGGGTTGTCCCACGTCCAGCCCCATCGCATCGCCTGAGCGAACGCCGAACGCAGCACGACGTGGACACGAGCGATCGTTCCCGCCGACAGCGGCTGATGTCGCAGTCCACCGCAGCGTCGAAGGGTCGCGTAGGACAGCGTCGATCCGGCCGAGGTGATCTCGCCGACCGCGAGGTCACCGAGGTGCGGGTGGAGGTAGCGATCGAGCACCGATCGGGTCTGGCGAACGGTGGTCGGCGCCCACCCGGTGGAGGCGATCGCGAACCAGGCCTCAAGAAGTTCGCCGACCGTCGAGCGCACCCCGACCTCGCGTTCGGCACGGACCGAGGCGACCATCACCGCGAGCTCTCGTTCTGCCTCGGCGCGGTTGCCGCGAACGGTCATCGACCGGTAGCGACGCCGGTCCGTGTCGGGATCGATCCCGATGAAGACGCGCAGCTCGAACGAACCGGCACTTCGCTGACGGATCGACCCCTCCACGACAGGATCGTCGGCAGATCAGACGGCCCAATCGTGGGCAATCCGATGGGCATGATGGGCAACCTGCAGCCGACCGACGGCCACCGCAGCTGACCTGCGACTTTTTGGAGCGGACGACGGGATTCGAACCCGCGACCCTCACCTTGACAAAAAAAAGGTGAAGGGAACCGTCGCCGAGTCCGCCCAGCTCGCTGGCGTGGTCTCCTGTCCGCCAATTCGTCCGCCCAGCCCGTCCAGTCCGCCTATTCCGTATACCGGTCTACCATCGCGTCGCCGATGCTCTTCTCACGAATGTGCTGCCTCCGGCCGACCCGCTGCGCATCACTCGGTGTGAGTTGTGTGCTCCAAGTCGAGTGCCTGTGCGCTGTCGACTGCCATTGTGCCGTTGCCGCGCTGATTCATCACCAAGAAGGCGAACAACCCGCTGAGAACGATGGCGATGCCGACGAGTTGCCAGCCGTTGAGCAGTTCGCCGAGCAGCAGGAACGACCAGACGAACGCGAGCGGAGGTTGAATCACCTGGGTGATTCCGATCGTGCCGATCGGGACTGTTTTCTGGGCGAAGACCATCAGTCCGTGTGCGGCGACTCCGGTGAGGAAGGTGAGGATCAACATGTAGGTCCATCCTGTGCTGCTCATCCCGAACACGTCACCTTCGGCGATCGCTAGGGGAACGACGGCTACGGCGGCGATGGGACTGATCGTTGCCATGAAGACGGCGACGTCCATGTCGCGGCGATAGTGACGCGTCGTCGTGACGTAGCCGGTCCATAGCAGCATTGCGAGCACGCCGAACACGTTTCCCCGTATCGATGCGTCGCCGTTGGGCGGCGCGTTGAATAGAACGATGGCGAGACCACCGAAGGCGGCCAGCGCGAACACCAGCGCGCGCGGGTTGATGTGTTCTTTGAAGAGGTAGGCGCCGAGGGGCACGATCAGGAATGGTGAGAGCGACCCGATGAGCGCGGCGTTGGCGACGCTGTTGTGGGTTGCTCCGGCGAAGAAGATGGCCAGGTTCAGGCCGAAGAAGATGCCGGGTATGAGCGCTTGGCGTACATTCTGCATGGTGACCCGCCGTCCGGTGGCGCGCAGGTACACGTTCCAGACAACGCTGACCGTGGTGAGCCGCCAGAACGCGACGAGGACGCCGGGGGTGTGAGCGCGTTTGACGAGCGTCGAGCTCAGCGAGAAGGCGATGACCACGCCGACCACGGCGAGCGCTCCGAGTCTCTTCGCACTGAGTGTGCTGGTCGGTAGCGGGGAAACGTGAGCGGTCATGGCGACTTTTCCGGTTCGGCGAGCTGGGTCGAGCGGTTGGGCATTTGCGATTCTTCCGACCGCCGCGGCGATTTTCGGTTGATCGGCGGCAGTTCTTGCCGGGTTATGTGGGCGTCGGTGCGGTCGCGGTCTGTGATGAAGTGGGACGCGGATTCCATCCGACGATCAGCTAGGTCGGATAGGGCCCGTGCCGTGTCGATGTCTCCGTGTGCGACTGCGGCACGGGCGAGTGCGTCGAGGGCGAAGACCTCGACGTGGGCGGCGTCGTTGGTTCGGGCGTCGTCGAGGATGGCGACGAGGCGTTCTTGCGCGCCGGAGATGTTGTCGGCGGCGTCCATCGCGGCGAGCAGGCAGTCGCCGAGTGCGGCCTGTTCTCCACCTCCTGCGAGCCGATGCCACTCTGCCGCGGCCTCGAGTGCGGTTCGCGCTTGCGCGAGTTGTCCGACGGCGCGCAGGACCCGGCCGAGATGGACGCGGGCGAGTGTTGCCATGCGTGCGTCGCCCGTGGCTTCTGCTTTGTCGATCGCGAGTTCGAGGGTCGCGGCGCCGGTGTCGTAGTCACCGGCCTGGCACTGGGCTCGGCCGAGGCTGGCGGTCTGGTACGCCTCGGTTTGCAAGAATCCGAGACGTCGTGAGGTTTCCACGGCGCGTCCGATGTGGATGACGGCGTCGTCGAAACGATGCTGCAAGCGGGCGAGTTCGCCGAGCATCGCATCGCGGCGAGCGTGTAGCCAGGGGTCGTCGACCGTTTGCAGCCAGTGCTCGACTTGATCGCGGGCCTCGACGCTGCGCTCCTGGTCGCCGGCGGAGATCGCTGCTCTGGCAGCGAACAGCCCATTCGCAGCCTGATCCCACGGGCGGTCCAGTCCGGTGTATAGGGCGCGGCTGCGGTCGGTGAGCCCTAACGCGTCGTGGAACTCGCCGTGGTGCGAGACGACGTACGCAAGGTAGTAGCAGCAGCGCGCTTGCAGGTCTACATCATTGATCGCGTCGGCGAGCTCGGCCGCTGCCGCGATGTGCTCGCGGGCCGGTGTGAGTTCACCGGTGGATGCTTCCAGCCATCCCGCGAGCAACAACGCTGCGGCCCGCTCGGCGGCCGGAGCGGCGCTGCCCGCTGAATCGAGTGCTGCCAGGATTCGTTCCGCACCTCTACTGTCGCCGAGCACGACCCAGGCCCATCCGAACCCGTTGACGATCCGCAGCGCCACGAGCGGCTCGTGCATCATCGTCCAGGCCAGGGCGGCGTCGATGTTGGCCCGTTCGGAGCGGGCGAAGGCGAGATGTTCACCCTGGTGACTGCTGCGCACGCCCGCGGTAGAGGCTTTGGCTGCCTGAGCGAACCATCCGGCGTGTGCAGCCTGAGCGGTGTTGGTCATGTTGGCGTCGGTCATTGCCTCGAGCGCGAATGCTCGCACGCTGTCGAGCAGCCGGAATCGAACGTGGGTCGACGCATCGTCGTCGACGATCACCAGCGAGCGGCTGGCGAGGCGACCGACGACGTCGATAGCTGCGCTTGTTGGCACGTCGAGCGCTTCGAGGACGGATTCGACAGCAGCGAGCGGTGCGCCACCGGCAAAGGTTGCGAGGGCCCACAGGCCGCGCTGGTCGTCGGGGAACAACAGCTCGTAGCTCCACCGGATCGTTGCTTTGAGTGCTCGCCGACGTTCAGGTCGGCGGCTGGTCGGGTCGCTGAGCACGTTGAAACGGTCGTCGAGGCGACGGGTGATTTCTTCGATCGACAGCGTTTTGGTTCGTGCCGCGGCGAGTTCGATGGCGAGCGGGAGACCGTCGAGCGATCGACACAACTCGAGCACCGCCTCATGATCACCAACCAGACGTTGATTCCTGCGTTGTACCGCCGCGCGGCGGGTGAACAATTCGGCGGCGTCGCCGAGAGCGAGGGGCACGAGCTCGAACAGGGTCTCCCCGTCTATGTCGAGTGGCACCTGGCTGGTGCACAAGATCCGTGTACCAGGAGTGGTGTCCAGTAGGCGGACAGCGAGCGCGGCGGCGGCGTCGACAACGTGTTCGCAGTTGTCCAGGATGACCATCGCCTCGGTGCCCTTGAGCCGCTCGTACAGCACGGCTTCGCCGCCGGTTACGTTCATCGCGCCGATCAGCGTGTCGATGACGTCGTTGGCCGTCGCTGCGGTTTCGAGTCGTGCCAACCAGACGCCACCGCGCTCAAGCCCGTGCGACAAGCTCGACGTGCGGGCGGCCGCAATGGCTAAGGCGGTCTTGCCGATGCCGCCTGGACCGACGATCTCGACGAGTCGGTTTCTGTCAAGCAGGTCGCACAGGGTGGAGATCTCGTTGTCGCGGCCGACAAGCTCGGCCGAGATCGATGGGAGGTTCCCGACCATGGGGAGCTGGTTCGTTGCGGGTCGGACGGGCTCGATTGTCGCGTCTTGGATCAGGATCTGTTGCTCGAGTTGTTGCAGCTGCGGACCTGGGTCGAGTCCGAGCTCTTCGGCCAACCGCTGCCGAACCCGCTGGTATGTCTCCAACGCGTCGGCTTGCCGCCCTGCCTGGTACAGGGCGGTGATCAGCAGCGCCCACAGGCTTTCCTGGTACGGGTAGCTCGTCACGGCCACTTCCAAGTCGCCGATCACATCACTGGTGTCGCCGAGGCGTAGCCGTGCCGAGCACCCTGTTTCGATGAGTTGCATGCGTGCGGCATCGAGGCGCGCCCGGTGGGGGATGGTCCACTCGCCGTCGCCGGCGGAGACAAGTAGATCACCGCGGAACATTTGCAACGTCGTCGCGCACAGTTCGGCGGCGCCCGGGTGGTCGCCGTCGCCGAGAAGAACGGTCGCTTCGGTTGCGCGCGCCAAGACGGCAACGGCGTCGACATCGATCGGGTCGACGATGAGGGTGTAGCCGCCATCGCCACCGACGACAACGGGCGGGTCGCCGAGCGCGCGGCGCAGCTTGGCGACCTTCGACTGGACCGTGTTGCGACTCGTCCTGACAGAATCGTCGCCCCACAGGTCTTCTACGAGCCGGTCGGTGCGCACCGGGCTTCCAGCGTCGAGGGCGAGCCGGACCAACAGTTCAGACGTCTTCCCGGCCGGGACCGAGATGAGTTGCCCTTCGCGTCTGACCTCGACCGGCCCCAACACCGCGATAGAGAGCACCGTGCGCAGCCTACGACACTGTCAATGCGGGCCTTCACCGTCTTGGTCGTGGTTGACGACCAGGCGAGACCGCACGACGGCGTCCGAGGCGATCCAGGCGACAATCAAACTGTCGGGGTAATCGACGAGGTGATCGCGAGCCAAGGCATCAACGAGTTCGTTGTTGCCATCCAAATGGGCTCGTGCGATCTCGACTACATGGCGATCGCGAGTCGTCGAGGCAGCGGCGAGAGCGCGTTGGAGCCTGCCTGGCAGTCGTTCCAGTAGCGCGGCCATGGTGATCACGACTGCCGATTTGGTGGTGTCGGCCTGCGCCAGGATCCAGTTGGTCGCGGCGCGGTCACCGCCGATTGCTTGGCGGATCGTCGTGTCAACGCTGTTGTTGGTCATGTCGCCAGCTTGCACGGGGGTCGTGACACTTTCATGACACCCAGCGGGGCGGTCGGGGCGTGTGGTGTCAGCGAAGTGTCATGGCCGCCGCTCACTATCGGCATCGACGGGCGCTACCGCCCACACGACAAACGAAAGCAGACTCTCATGTTGAAGCGCATCACTTCCTGGTCCTTCCGGCATCGCCGCATCGTTGTCGTCGCATGGATCGCCCTCCTCGTTTCGATCAACCTCGCGGCGATGACTTTCGGCGGTGAAAACAAGCAGGAGTTCATGTCACCCGGCACGGACTCGAAAGCTGCGATCGATTTGCTTGACGAGCGGTTCCCGGCCCAGGCCGGTGACACGATCTCGATCGTGATTCACGACGACGGCCGGCGTGACTTCGCCGTCGGTGATCGCGGTGGCCGAACCGTTCGTCGAACGGGTTCGTGAGATGCCACACATCGTGGCCGTCACTGCGCCATGGGATCCGGCCGGTACCAACCAGATCTCCGGAGACGGCGCTACTGGTTACGCCATCGTCCAGCTCGACTCGACGAGCGCCGCCTTCCCGATCGATGTGGCCACCGAGATGCTCGACCTCGCCGCGGACGCTCGCAGCTACCGGCGTGCAGATCGAACTCGCCGGCCAAGCCATCGACAACGCCCAATCCACCAGCATCGGAGCCGAGGGACCCGGGCTACTCGTCGCCGCGATCATCTTGTTCATCGCCTTCGGGTCACTGGTCGCGATGGGACTGCCACTGGCGACAGCGCTGTTCGGTGTCGGTGTCGGCCTGGCCGCCGAAACCTTGCTGACCAACGTCCTCGATATCCCCGAATGGGCCAGCTCCGTGGCCACGATGATCGGCCTCGGCGTCGGCATCGACTACGCCCTGCTGATCGTCACCCGCTACCGCACCGAGCTCGCCCAAGGCGCCAACCCGGCGCAGGCAGTGACCACTGCGATGGGTACCGCCGGACGCTCCGTCGTGTTCGCCGGCATCACCGTCGTCATCTCCCTGCTCGGCATGCTGACCATGAACCAGCCCTACGTGCGCGGGTGTCGCTTTCTCCGCTGTTGTCACCGTGATGGCCGTGATGCTCGCCGCGCTGACATTGCTCCCGGCGCTGCTCGGTTTCACAGGTCGCAACATCGACCGGTTGCGGATGCCGTTCCGGCATCCATCCGCCGAGCATGCCGGTCGTGGGTTCTGGTACCGGTGGAGCCGATTCATCCAACGCCGACCGATCGTCACCGGTGCCGCCGGTGCACTGGCCCTTGGCGTGTTGATCGCCCCCGTGTTCGGGCTGCGTCTCGGGTTTCCCGACGCCGGCAACGACCCGACCAACCTGACCACACGCCGCGCCTACGACCTGATGACCGACGGCTTCGGCGCTGGGTTCAACGGCACCTTCGTCCTGGTCGCCGACAACGGTGACGACGCGGCGATGGCGACACTCGTCGACCTGCAAGCGACGCTCGGCATCGACACCCGGTGTCGCCGCCGTGTCGCCACCGATCGCCAGCCCCAACGCCGACGCCGCCGTCCTCACCCTCACACCCGGAAGCCAGCCCTCAAGACGAAGCGACCACCGAGCTGCTCTCGGTGCTACGCGACGAGGTCGTGCCCGACGCACTGGCCGGCACCGACCTCGACGTCGTGATCGGTGGCATCACCGCCTCGTACGTCGATCAGACCAACAGCATCTCGGCGCGCCTTCCAGCTGTTCATCGGGGCAGTGATCGTGCTGTCGTTCATCTTGCTGCTCGCCGTGTTCCGCTCGGTGCTCGTCGCCGCTAAGGCTGCGGTGTTGAACCTGTTGTCGATCATCGCCGCCTACGGCGTGGTCGCCTACGCCTGCGAAGGCGGTTGGTTCGGACAGTTGTTCGGCATCAGCACACCCACCCCGATACCGGCGTTCATACCGATGATGATGTTCGCGATCCTGTTCGGGCTGTCGATGGACTACGAAGTGTTCCTGCTCTCACGGGTCCGTGAGGAATACCTGCGCACCGGCGACAACGCCACGGCGGTCGCCGACGGCCTGGCGGCCACCGCCAAGGTGATCACCGCTGCGGCGTTGATCATGACCGCCGTGTTCGGGGCGTTCATCCTCGACGACCAGATCTTCTTGAAGATCATCGGGATCGGCATGGCCGCGGCAGTGGTCATCGACGCCACCATCATCCGACTGATCCTGGTCCCATCGACGATGGAACTGCTCGGCGACAAGAACTGGTGGATGCCCAAGTGGCTCGACCGAATCATCCCGCACCTCGACATCGAAGGCAGCCAACGCCGTCGCCGCCCAGCCCACGGTCGAACCGCAGCCCGAGCCCGAGCTCGCATCGGTCTGAGCCGCCCGTGCTCGCCGACACCAACCCGCCCCATTCGAAGGAGACCGACATGTACGTCCCAACCACAACCACAACGACTGTCACCGCAGTCCCGGAGCTGGCCGAAGATCGTCCGTGCGCTGGATGCCCACCTTCCTCGGCTTCCCGGCAGGCGGCTTGGTCGCCGAGATCGTCGGTCCGTGTCGACAGTCCTCGGACCGGCGTCGCCGGCGGAGCGATCACCGGCACCATCCTCGGGTTCGCCCAATGGCTCGGCATGCGCCGCACCGGTCCTTCAGCCGTCGCGTGGATCATCGCCACGGCCGTCGGCTTCGCAGTCGGGCTCGGACTCGGCGCCGCAGCCGTCGGCTATCACGACCAACATCGGTGCACTCGCCACTCAGGGCGCGATCTGCGGCGCCGTCATCGGCGTCGCCCAAGCCGCAGTCCTGTACCGCATGCTCGGACGAATCGTGCGTCGCGTGGCCAGCCGCTGCTCGCCGGCTGTGGGCGCTCGGCTGGACGATCACTGCTCCGCCGGCATCGACGTCGAAGCCCAGTACACCGTGTTCGGTTCCAGCGGAGCGACTCGTCGTCACCGCCGCTCACATCGATCCTGCCGATCGCGCTCGCTCGCAGACAGCAACGGACATCGCGATGAGCCACCACGTCGTCTTCGGAACCGGCCAGATCGGCACCCACGTCGCCAGCCAGTTGCTCGAGTCGGGCAACGATGTCGTCGTCGTCAGCCGCAGCGGACGGACGCGTCCCGACCGGCGCACGCTCGATCAACGGCGACCTCACGGACGCCGCGTTCGCGGCCACCGCCGCGCAGGGCGCCGCTGTCATCTACTTCTGCCTCAACGCCCCGAGCTACCACAGCTGGCCCGAAGAGTTCCCGCCGCTGCAACGTGCCGCGATGCACGCAGCAGACCGTCACCGGTGCACGGCTCGTGGTGCTCGAGAACCTGTACTCCTACGGCCCGACCGGCGGACAAACCCTCACCGAGGACCTCCCCGCCCACGCGACATCGGCCAAGGCGCTCACCCGTATCGAGATGACCAACGAGCTCCTCGAAGCCCACCGCCAAGGAACGCTCGACGTCACGATCGGACGAGCGTCGGACTTCTTCGGTCCACGAGTCACCCAATCCGCCCTCGGTGAGCAGGTCATCCGCCCCGCGCTGACCGGCAAACGGGCACAGGTGATGGGCAACCCCGCCATGCGCCACAGCTACTCGTACGCACCCGACGTCGCCACAGGGCCTCATCGCCCTCGGCACAGCGCAAGCGACCGAGCGGGCAGATCTGGCACCTTCCCGATCGCCGAGACGCTCACCACACGCGAGTTCATCGACGCCATCTACAAGACCGCTGGGCACCCGACACGTCTCACCGCGGCCGGCCGCACCGCGCTCGGCCTCGTCGGCCTCGTCAAACCGGAGCTCAAGGAGCTCCGCCACACCCTCTACCAATTCACCGAATCCTGGGTCGTCGACGACACCAAGTTCCGCACCACCTTCGGCGACCTCTCCACGCCGCTCACCGCTGCAATCGAATCAACCGTCGACTGGTACCGAAACAACCCCGCAAAGGAAGCATCATGAACCGCAAGCTCACCGCCATCGCGCTCATCGCCGCTGCACTGCTCACCAACGCCGGGTTCACCGCACTCGGCAGCATCTTCAACTACCCCGACGTCTTGAAGGAACCGACCGACGAGATCCTCGACCGGTTCCGCGAGCACCAATCCAGCGTCTCGATCTGGTTCGCCATCCTGGCCGTCTCGGCCGCGTTGTTCGCACCGATCGCCGTCGGAATCGGCAAGCTGCGCGACGACCGGTGGATGAAGCTCGCCGTACCCGTCGGCATCGCCGCCGCCGTCGTCCAGACCATCGGCCTGTTGAGATGGCCACTGCTCGTGCCCGGCTTCGCCAGCGACGCCGCCAGCACCAACCGCGACCACGGCCGCCAACGCCCGCGACCACTTCGACACCGCGCACACGATCCTCGGCACCGTGATCGGCGAGACCTTCGGATACCTCCTCACCGCCGCCTGGACCCTGCTCGTCGTCGCCAGCCTCGGGATCCGCTTCGCCGGACGGGTCTTCGCCGCGCTCGGAACCGTCTCGGCAGTCATGATCGTCCTCGGGGTGTTCTCCCCGTTGGACCTCGGCCGTCATCGACACCGTCAACTTCGCCGGCTACGTCCTGTGGAGCATCTGGCTGATCTGGCTCGCCATCGTCATGTTCCGAGGCGCCCGCACGCCCGCGATGCTTCACGACCAGCCGTCGTCGAGCCAGTCGTCGACTCAACGATCGGCATCCGATGAATGCCCAATCAGACACCGCGCCCGCACTCGGACGAGCTCACCATCACCATCGTCGTCGACAACGCCACCGACACGCTCTCGAGCATCGACCCAGGGCGTGCCCCAACTTCCCGAGATGGCGTATCTGCTCGGCAGCATCCCGCCGAGCGGCCAGCACGACGGTCATGATTGCGTCGTGCCGTTCGACCATCTGTGCGTCGCCTGTCACGGTTTCTCAGCGCTCGCCACGGCACGACTGGGAGACCGAACGGCAACCGTGCTCTTCGACGTCGGACCCTACGCCGACGTCTGGCTGGCCAACGCCGAACGGCTCGCCGTCGATCTGTCCAGCATCGACGTTCTGTTCCTGTCGCACTGGCACTGGGACCACTCCGGCGGCATCACCACCGTCGTCGCCGCCATCGCCGCGGCACGTCGCAGCGCCGGTCGTGCGCCGCTCGTGGTCGACGAACCTTTGCCGGGCTGATCGCTGACGGCATGACACCCGACAAGATCGTCGACGAGCTACGGCCTTGGAACTCAACGATGTTTGCGGCGGAGGGAGGATTCGACCTCCACCGCTCGGCGATGGCCTGCCCCTTGGCGCCAAAAGCGCATATTGCGTGTCCGATCGGAGGTCGTTGTTCCTTCGATCGGACACGCGGACATCCGCGATGGGCTCTCGCCGGTGTTATTTGAGCACGAGGCCGAGCAGGCCCACGGCGAAGAAGACGCTCTGGGCGCTGTGAACAGCGATGCCGATCCATGCGCTCCGGTAGCGCTTCGTCGAACCGGAGAGGATCAACGTGTCGAAGAGCGTGGCCGGCATCGCCCACGGAACGTGCAGGTGGTAGGCGGCGAAGAGAACGCCGTTCGCAACCCAGTCGCCGTTTCCGAAGGCGCCGTTCATTCTGGGCAGGAGGAAGCCGCGGAACAGCAGCTCTTCACCCAACACCGTGTTGAAGATCAGAAAGACCACGATCAGCCCGAACCAGCCCCACGCCCCGTGCATGAACGCGTGGCCCGCGTCGGATCCGAAAAACAGGCCGAAGTCCCGGTTCGCGGAGTGCGAGACAACGGGGATGAGCTCTTCGGCAGCGGTCGCCAGGACCAACGGAAGGACGATCCACCAGGTCTTGCCGCCGACGCGGCCGGTCCGCGGGTTGCGGGGCTTGCGGAGCCAGCAGCGCGTCGCGCACTGTCGTCCACCGCAGGCTGCGCTGTTCGAACCCGACGAGGGCGACGACGAGTGCGAATTGCCAGATCAGGCCGGCCGTGAGGCAGACCAGTAGTGCTCGCACGAGCGGGACGCTTCCGTGGAATGACGAAGCCATGTGCGGCGCGATGACCCACGCCAGTACGCCCATGGGAACGGCTGCGGCGGCCCAGATAGCGAGGATCGATCGCCGCGTGTACTGCGGGATCACCACAGTCGATGCGACCGGTGCAGTGGGTGGCGAAGGGACCTCGTGGGTAGCAGTTGTGTGGTTGGGTTGGGTGTAGTCGGTGATTGTCATGGTGTCTCCTTTGTGTCGTGTACCTTCCGTGATCATGAACGGGGCGGGTTCATGGCGGCTTAGCGACTACTTAGGGCGGGCGCGCGGTGCCAGGAGAAGGGGTCACGACGCCCGGAGCATTGTTCCGATTGCTGCTGGTCGGTCGCCATCGCGAGGTTGTGGCCGAGGCCAGGCGGACAAGGATCCAAAGTGGATCCAAAGCGGCCGGTCGCATCATTCGACCATGTCCACAATCCAGATCAGCCAGCTGACGAAAACGTACGGATCCCTGGTGGCGGTCGCCGACTTGAGCTTTCAGGTCTCGCCGGGACGAGTGACGGGCTTCCTCGGCCCGAACGGCTCGGGCAAGACCACAACGATGCGCGTCCTACTCGGGCTCGCCCAACCGACATCGGGCACCGCCACCTTCGATGGTCGCCGGTACACCGACTTGGATCACCCGGTCCATCACGTCGGTGCCGTGATCGCCAACGACACATTCCATCCCGGTCGCAGCGGCGTCGACCACCTTCGCGTCATGGCCACCGCGGCGGGCATCGCCGGCCGGCGGGTCGACGAGGTGTTGGCCAAGGTCGGCCTGGCCGACGCCGCGAGCCGCAAAGTCGGCGGCTACTCCCTGGGCATGCGCCAGCGCCTCGGCCTCGGCGCTGCTCTCCTCGGTGATCCCGAAGTCTTGATCCTCGACGAGCCGCTGAACGGACTCGACCCCGAAGGCATTCTGTGGACGCGGAACATGCTCCGCCAGTTCGCCGACGAAGGTCGCACCGTGCTGCTGTCGAGCCACCTCCTGAGCGAGGTCGCGCTCGACAGTCGATGACGCCGTCGTCATCGCCGACGGCCGCCTCGTTGCCGCGGCACCGCTGGAGCAGTTGAGCGGTGCACCCGTCACCGTGGTGCGCACCCCGCAAGCCGACGTTCTCGCCACCGCGCTGCTGGCGTCGGGACACTCGCCGCGATTCGCTGCCGATGGCCTGATCGAGGTACCCGGCGTCTCCCCCGAGACGGTCGGGCGCATCGCCGCACAAGAAGGGGTCGTCGTGTTGGAGCTCACCGAGCAGCGCAACGACCTCGAAGGAACCTTCCGCCAACTGACCACCCAAGCACAGGAGATATCGATATGAACGACCTCATCCGCAGCGAAGTCCGCAAGCTCGCAACCACGAACTGGTTCAAGATCACCCTCGCGGCAGCCTTCGTCTTGGCTCCGCTGTCTGCGGTCAGCAACGCGCTGGCCGGCGGGACCAAGAGCTTGGCGACGTTGGGCACTCCGGACTCCATCCACCACGTGCTCGCCGCGGCAGCCCTCACCTCGATGGTCATGCTGGCGGTCGGCATCTCCGCCATCGCCGGTGAATACCGGCACTCGACCAGCATTCCAACGTTCCTCATCACGCCCCGTCGCCGAGACGTACTGATTGCCAAGCTCATCACCGTGACAGCACTCGGCGCCATCGTCGGGGCGGTCGGATTCGGGCTGTCGTTGGCAGCCGCGGTCCCCGCGCTGTCGTCACGTGGCGTCCACCACCTCGCCGGCGACACCCCCCAGATGTGGGTCGGCTGCGTCATTGTCAGCGCCCTTTTCGGGGCTCTCGGGGTAGCGCTCGGTGCGCTAACACGGAGCACCGTCGTTGCAATCATCGGTGCTATCGGCTGGGCCGTTCTGATCGAGGTCGGGTTGCTCGCCAACCTGGCGCCGGCAGTTGGCAAGTGGCTTCCCACCGGTGCGAACATCGCGATCAGCCGCACCGTGAGTCATCCTGAACTGCTACTCCCGCCGGTCGTGGCGACGGTCGTGCTCATCGCCTGGACCGCATTGCTCGCCGGAACGGCGACACGATTCGTCCTCCGACGCGAGATCTAGCGGGACGGGCCTGTCAGACGCGACGTTCGAGAGCCGCCGCCGACGCGTCGGCGCGGCGCACGAACGCATGCGCACCCTGCTCAAGCGCCACCGATCGCGCTGCGGCGAACGCGGCCGCTGCGCCTTCGACCGGCTCACCGAGAGCGAGGATGGCCTCGCCACGCAGTCGGTGCAGCTCGGGCAGCCACAGGCTCGCCCCGCTGCGGTCGTTGAAGGCGAAGCCCTCGTCCAGCCGCTCGACGGCGTCGTGGGGTCGCCCCGCTGCCAGCAGAACGTCAGCCTCGAGCGCGAGCGCCGAGACGCCGTTCTGCACGTCGGGCACCGTCGCGAGCGTCCGTCGGCCCCGCGACAACAGCTCGAGGCCGGGGTCGACGTCCCCTAGCTTTCCCATCGCCCAACCGGCGATCACGTCGAGTGGTCCGGCCGCCCGCCGCATGTGCGCCTCGGTGCCGCACCGTTCGACGAACCGCAGCGCCGTCGACGCTTCGTCGTCGACGACGGCATGCCACGCCGCAAACTCGAGCGCGAACTCCCGTCCGGCGAGATCGACATCTTCGGCTAGAGCGAGCGCTTCGTCTCTTGCTGCCGAAGCAGCCCCGTCACCGGCAAGGGCCAGGGCGAAGGCGCGCATCGTCAGGAGCATCGGCCCGACGTCGGATCGAAACTGCCGAATCAGCTGCTGCGACCCGGTTCGGCGCACGAGCTCGGCTGTTTCGCCGAAAAGGGCGACGGCGGTCGAGATCCGGCCTCGGTCCAGGGCGATGAGGGCCAGGAGGCCGCTGGCGTTGCACAGCGTGGCAACGTCGCCGCCCGCCTCGCCGAGTGTCTGGATCTCCTCGGCGATCGCCTCGGCGCGACTCCAGTCGCCATTGTGAATTGCCTGCGCCGCAAGTTCGTTGAGGACCACAGGAAGATCGGCCTTGTCGTCGGCGCGCCCGAGAAGCTCTCGGGCGCGACCGAGGAGCGAGATCGTTTCGTCACTCGAGGAGGCGCGGCATCTCGGGCAGCAGTCGGGCGAGGCGTGTCGTCACCACCCCCTCCAGGCGATCGCGTGTCTCGCCCGGCGCGATGTCGCTGATGATGTCCAAAGCCCGTCGCAGGTGAAGTTCGGTCGATTCGTGGCTGAGGCTCGCCGCGGTCACCTCCGCGGCGGCCACGAGCCGGGCCACGACATCCGCGGCGGCGATGACGCCGCGCCCGAGCCAGGCATGCGCGGCGATTTCGTTGGCGTGGCCGTGGTCGTCGCCGTGCAGCTCATAGAGCGCCTCTGCAACTGCCGCGTGGAGACGGCTCCGACGCGCCACCGAGAGCTCGTCGTACAGGCATTCGCGGATCAGGTCGTGGACAAAGCGGTACCGCGTTGGTGTGGTGCCCTCCTCGATGAGCCCGCTGACGACGGCGGCATCGAGGGCGTCGAGGGCGTCGGTCGCCGGCTGCTGCGCGGCAGCGGTGATCACCCGCCAGTCGAAGGTCCGGCCGGCGACCGCGGCGGCCAGCAGGATCGGTCCGCAGATGGCGGGAAGGGCCGCGATTCGCCGGTCGATCACGTCGCGCACCGTACGAGGCACCGTCTCGGCGAACGCGGTGACGTCGACCAAGCCCGAGCCGACGCCCGCGCTGCGTACGAGCTCGACGAGGAAGAACGGGTTGCCCCCTGTGCGCTGCTCCAACAACGCGACGACCTCGTCGGGTGCGCGAGCACCGAGGCGGTCTTCCACATAGGAGGCGATGGCAGCCGTGCCGAGCCCGACCAGATTGATCCGCACCGCGGCTCGTGTTCGGGCCAAGGCGGACAGAGTGGCGGTGAGCTCGGATCCGGTCTCGCCGTCACGCACGGTCAGCACGACCACCAGCGGCGCGTCCCAGAGCCGGGTCACGAGGAGCTGCAGGATGTGGTGTGACGCCGCGCCGGCCCATTGGGCGTCGTCGATGACGATCGCGAGCGGCGCGTCGCGGGCCGCGTCGACGAGGGCGTCGACCGTCGCTTCGTACATCTTGGCCGCCGCTGCGACACCTTCCGTGCCGTCGCGGGTGGTGGAGCTCGCACGAAGCGCGATCGCGCAGCGCAGTCCCTGGCAGAACCGAGCGCCGTCGCCACCTGAAGCCAAGGCCACAAGGGAGGCGCGACATCGCCGTCGACGCAGCGCCCCCACACCACCCTCATCCCCGAATCGGCACCTCCACCGAGCGCTACCTCCGCCAGTCGCGTCTTGCCCACACCGGCCGGGCCCGAAACGACGACAGCGGATCCGCTGCTCCGCAGACCAGCCACAACCGTGCGAATTGCCGCCAGCTCGCCGTCGCGGCCGAACAGCTCGACGGCGTCCGCGGACTCGTCCGACCACGCCGTGACATCGGGGCGGGTCGATTCGCCCGGCCGTTCCAACACTCGGGGGGAGACCTCGAGCTCGGGCGCGTGGTTGAGCACTTGGAACTCCAGCGCGGCGAGATCGGGCCCGGGGTCGATGCCGAGCTCGTCGTTGAGATGGCGCCGGATCTGATGGTACGCGGCGAGCGCATCGGCCTGCCGACCGCTCCGGTACAGCGCGACCATCAACAACTCCCACAACCGCTCCCGCAGCGGATCGCCCTCCGCCGCCACGCGAAGATCCGCCGTGATCTGCGCGTGGCAACCAGTGGCCAGCAACGCCCCAAACCGCTCCTCGACCACCGACGCCCGTACCTCGTCCAACCGTGCCGCCGTGCCTGTCATCCACCGCTCGCCCGAAAAGTCCGCGAGGACCGCGCCACGCCACAGCGCGAGCGCCTCGTCAAGGACCGCCACCGCCGCAGGAGGATCACGCCCGGCGAGCCGGTGCCCCTCAGCTGCGAAACGCTCGAACATCATCGAGTCGACATCGTCGCTCCCGGCGCGCAGCACGTACCCGGGCGACTGGCTGACAAGGACCGTCGCAGGCGCACGCGGCAGGCGTTCCGGCTCGAGAGCACGTCGCAAATTCGACACATACATGTGCAGCGCCCCCGCCGGCCGAGCCGGCGGCTCATCCCCCCACATGTCGTCAATCAAACGCTCAGCCGACACCACCCGATTGACCTCCAACAACAACAACGCCAACACCGCTCGTTGACGCGGCTGACCGAGATCGACCGACGCTCCGTCGTTACTGGTCGCCACAAGCGGGCCGAGCAAACCAAAGCGCACCCACGAAGTCTGACAGCTCAGAAATACCTGCCGCGTCAGAGACTACGCCGCTGCGTACGGATCAGCCACGGTGGATACGGATCGACCACGATGGCCAAACAACATTGTCGCTCAATGGCTCAATGACCTTCGTATTCTCGACAGGAGGGCGATGACGCCGTTCGAGTCGGTGGTTGTCGATGGTTCTCGGTGGTTCTCGTCGGTGGTCCCGTCTAGTCGGCCGGCTGTTCTCAACAACCGGTGGGACGCGCAGCCCCCACGAGCCGGTGCTGCGTTGCCGCATCGAACCGTTCATGCTCCATCCAGGTGATTGGCGTCATTTCGGCCGGGGTTGAATGGGCAAATGAGGGGCACGATGGGCAAAACGTCGGCGGCTGGAAGGTGCTCACCCTACGGGGATATACCGACTGACCAGGCTCTTTACAGAGAGCGGACGACGGGATTCGAACCCGCGACCCTCACCTTGGCAAAAAAAAACGTGAAGGGAACCGTCCGTCGAGTCCGCCCAGCCCCGTGACGTGGTCTCCTGTCCGCCGGCTCGTCCGCTCAGCCCGCCCAGTCCGCCCATTCCGTATACCGGTCTACCATCACCGCCGGCGCTCAGAAGCCGGCTGCTCTGTACCGAGCACGTGGATGCGTAGGTCGACATCGCGATCGCCGACCAGAGCAAGCGACGTCGCGCGCATCTCCGCGGCGCGATGCGTTACGTTCAAGGACGCAGAACGCTGCCGGCTCTGGGTGCTGTTACCGGACGCGATCGGAGCGTTCTCGAAAGCCGGGCAAGAACGTTCTGCGCTTTCCCCTCGATGGTTGTTACCGGATGCGGACTCGATGTGACGGACGAGCAAGTACGAGGCAATGTGGAGTTTTCTGATCGCCGACCCCTGTCTGCCAGGGCGCGGAAGCTGGCTCTTGTCTGGTTACGCGGGGCTTGGCTCGGCGAGGAGCGGTGATGGCCTGTAGCCCTTGACGATGAGGTAGATCGCGAGTGAAGCCTCCCAGGCGATCTCGATGGCCGTGAAGGCGAAGAGTCCTGCACTTGGATCCTTGAATGCCCCGAAGAGAACGAATATCCCGCCGATGAAGGCCAGCGGCCCACCAATCAGTCCCCTCCTGGACACGCAACAGCAGAAAGGGCCCTTCCCGCCGAGCGGAAAAGGACCCTTCTGCGGTTCGCAGCTCACATTGCGTTGAGGATCAGCCCACCGCGGTCGTCTCGGCGGTGACGTGGTGGTGATGGTGGTGTGCGGGTGCGCCGTGTGTCCCGGCGTCCTGCGCTGTGTGGCGTGGGAGTTGCGTGTAGGCGACGACTGCTGCGCTCAACGCGAGACCTGCGGCGATCCACAACGAACTGTTCATCGAGTCGACGAACGCGTTCCGGGCGACGGATGCAATCTGGTCTCCTTGCGCTCCGAGTTGCCGAGCGGTGTGGATGGCGGCTCCGACGTTGTTGGTGAGCATGGTGCGGTCGGTGCTGGTCAGGTTGGGGAAGCGGTCGAGTTCGCTGTGCATCGACGTCGCGTAGCTCGTGGCCGCAACGCTGCCGATGACTGCGACTCCGAGGGCTCCGCCGAACTCGCGGACCGTGTCGTTGACGGCTGAACCGACTCCGGCGCGAGCTGGTGGGAGGCTGGCCATGATCATTTCGGTCGCGGCGGGCATAGCGATGCCGGCACCGAGGCCGAACAGCAGCAGACCGACACCGGTCGGCACGTATGACCCTCCGGTGACGAACGCAGCTTGCACTGCGACGCCGGCGGTGGCGATCACGGTGCCGGCGGTGACCGTGATTCGTCCACCGTGCATCGTTGCCAGGTGGGCGCCGGCCCCGGTGCCCAGCAGCATCCCGATCGCCGCTGGGACGAGCGCGAACCCGGCGGCCAGTGGGGTGTAGTCGAGGATGAACTGCAGGTACTGGGCTTGCAGGAACACGGTGCCGGCCATTGCGAAGAACAGCAAGGTGAGCGCGATGCTGCCGCCTGAGAAGCTGCGGTTGCGGAACAGGGCGATGTCGAGCATCGGGTCGTCGCGGTGCATTTCCCAGGCGACGAACACGATGCCGATTGCAGCTCCTACGGCAAAGTTGACGAGTGAAGCGGTCGAGGTCCAACCGCGCTCGGGGGCTTGGATGATGGCGTACACCAGTGACCCGATCGCAGCGATCGACAGGACAGCTCCGACGGGGTCCAGCCGTGTGGCGTGCGGATCGCGGGAGTCCGGTACGAGGTGCACGGCGCCAACGAGGGCGGCGACGAGCAATGGCACGTTGATCCAGAACACCGACGACCACGAGAAGCTGCGCATCAACGCACCACCGACGATCGGTCCGACGGCGATGCCGACGCCGCTGGCAGCGGTCCATGCGGCGATGGCCTTGGCACGTTCGCGGGGATCGCCGAACACGTTGACGAGGATCGACAGTGTGGTCGGCATGATCAGCGCGCCACCGACGCCCATGACGCTGCGCCCGACGATCAGAGCGGTTGTTGAGCCCGCGGTGGCGGCGACCACGGAACCGGCGAGGAATGTGGCCAGGCCGGCGAGGAGCGCATGTCGGCGGCTGAAGCGGTCCCCGAGGCTTCCTGCGGTGAGGAGCAGACCGGCGAACACGATGGTGTAGGACGCGACGATCCATTGCAGCTGGGCTGAGGTTGCGCCGAGGTCGCCGACGAGCCGTGGCATGGCGACGTTGATGATGGTGTGATCGATCGAGGTGACGAGCAGGGCGAGCACGAGCACGCCGAGGATCCGCCACCGTTGTGGATGGCTGGTGTGGGTTTCGCCTGAGGCTTGGGTGACTGGACGACCGTGCATGATGACTCCTTGGTTGGCGTGAGCGGTTGTGTGTTGGTGCCTACGGTCGTCGTAAGGGGTCCTGGTGCGCATCGGGCACGACCCCTCAGATCCTCAGATCGGCAATATTGGGAGCATCGCTTCGGACCGGTCACGCAGCCGAGGAATGGCGTCAGCCACATGCCCAGCTGGCTCACCCGGCGCGCTCGTCAACCAGCCGTCGAAGCGTGGAGTGTTCGGTCGGCGAGTGCCCGGGATCTACCCGAGCGGTTGGTGAGCGCGGTCGTCCGGCGTGTTCGTCGAGAGGTCCGGTTGGGCGGCGAGGTACTCGTGCACGAGCCGTACGCATACGGCGCCTTCTCCGGCAGCGGAGGCGACTCGTTTGGTCGAGTCGCGTCGCACGTCACCGACGGCGAAAACGCCGGGAATCGTCGTCTCGAATGGTAGGCGTGACGGAGTTTCTGGTGTTGGGCCGGTAGTCACGAAGCCCCAGTCGTCGCGTGCGATGTCTGGCGGCAGCCATTGGGTGAACGGCTCGGCGCCGATGAGGATGAACAGTGCTGCGGCGGGAAGCGTGTCGACTGCTCCGGTGGATGAGTGTCGGACGTCGACGGTTTCGAGGCGATTTCGGCCGGTCCCGCTGACGACCTCGGCGCCGTACGAGATGTCGATGTTCGCGCACGAGTCGATCTCGGTGATGAGGTAGTCCGACATGCTTTGGGCGAGTGACTCGCTTCGCACAAGTATCGTGACGCGAGAGGCGAACTTGGCGAGGTATACGGCGGCTTGGCCGGCGGAGTTACCGCCGCCGACCACGAACACGTCCTGGCCAACGAGTGCGGCCGCCTCGGAAATCGCCGCTCCGTAGTACACGCCAACGCCGTTGAACTGCTCGAGGGAGGCAATGTCGACGGTGCGGTACGACACCCCGGTGGCAATCACAACGGCCCGCCCGGGCACCTCGGTGCCGTCGGTGAGTCGCACGATGCGAAGGTCGCCGTCGACGCGTAGATCCGCTGCGCATTGACCGTAGATCATCTCGGTCCCGAACAGGATGGCCTGGTCAAAGGCTCGGGCCGCGAGCTCGGCGCCACTGATCCCACGTGGAAAGCCGAGGTAGTTGCGAATCATCGAGCTGGTTCCTGCCTGACCTCCCATAGCTGTCGGCTCGATGAGCGCGGTGCGCAAACCTTCTGATTCCGCGTACACGGCCGCTGACAGACCGGCCGGTCCACCGCCGACAACGATCAGGTCATAGATCCCGGACCCGGGGCGGGTGCGTGCACCTAACGCATCGGCGATTTCGATGTTTGAGGGATCGACGAGCGTGCGGCCGTCATGAAGAACAACGACCGGCGCGGTGTCACCGTTGACGCCTGCCGCCTGCAGGATCGCCATACCGGCTTCGGAGTCAGCACGTTCGAAGGCGAAAGGCATGTTGTGGCGCTGCAACAGGTCGCACATCTCGAACACCCGTGCCGTTCGTTCGGCGCCGACGATGCGAACCGCCGTGATGCGAGGACCACGGATCCGCCACCACTCGTCAAGTAGCTCGGTGATGCTTCGGTGGAACCGTTCGTCGGGTGTTCCCGATGGCTTGGTGACAAAGCCTTCGGCTCGTCGCTGTGCGAACGCCTCGGCGATCTCCTCACGGAACGACCGGCTCTCGTTCCAGTTGAGCAACAAGGCGCGGCGTGCGTGCGGATGCACCGTTCGCACTTCGTCGAGGAGCATTGCTCCGTTCGCGGCGCGGTCGGCCAGGATCAGCGCAACATCGTTGGCAGACTCGTCGAGCGCCCGCATCCGTTGACTGGCTGAGACAACGTCGGGATCGACGACGATCGTGTAGTCGTGCGAGTACCGGATCATCAGTTGCTCGACAGTGGTCGAAGCGTCGGCTTCGGGGTCGACGACAAGGATGACCGGTTTCGTCGAAGGGTTCATTGCAGTAACTCTTGGATCTTGTCGAGGACGACGTCGGGGCGATCGATTTGGATGTTATGCCCGGTCCGCTCGACGGCGATGAGCTGCGCCGAGGGAGCCAGTGACACCCAGTGTGCTTGACCGTCATTCCACACATCGTTGAGCCGTGCCTCTTCGCTGGCGGCGAGTCCGGGGTACGAGTGATGATCGGCGGTGGCGACGATCATCGGAAATGCACTCAAGGAGGAGATGGTGGCAACTTCGGCGAACGCGACCGGACCGTCAAGGTGTTCCGCGTTGTTCGCCGGACTGGACTGCTCCGCACACAGAGCTGCGAAGACACCTGCAGTATCGGAGCCGTCGTCCGGTACTGCGCATATCGAGGTATTCCACGCCGGCGGACTGGCATCGAGCAGCAGTAACCCGCGGACTTCGGTCGGGAACATCGATGCGAACGTGACCGCTTCGGCGCCGCCGAAGGAGTGACCGACCAAGACGTACGGGCCCGGCTCCCCCGCCTGCTGGAGCAGGGTGTGGAGGTCGGTGGCTTGGGTCGCAAAGGTCTGTGGGGCTGGTGGCGCGTCGCTTGCGCCGAGGCCGAAGCGGTCGTAAGAACACACTCGGGTGGTCTGGGCGACGGTCGGTTCGACCAAGGCCCAGTTGCTGCTGTCGGCGCTATACCCGGCGATCAACACCACCGTCGTCGGGCCGGCACCGTCACAATGCACGTGAAGTCC
Organism: Ilumatobacteraceae bacterium; assembly: GCA_963773085.1. GTDB lineage: Bacteria > Actinomycetota > Acidimicrobiia > Acidimicrobiales > Ilumatobacteraceae > JAENVT01. The sequence goes on from CAVYZS010000018.1 coordinate 35,181, forward strand.
GGCGCCATGCACCGGAACGAGCTCGTCGACGAGCGCGGTGGGTCGTACAACCGTTGTCGACGGGACGGTGGCGGTGGTTGGCACCGGGGTGGTGTCGGCGGCTACATCGGCGGTGGACGGGACCGTAGTGGTGGGTGCGACGGTAGAGGACGAGACCGTCGTGGATGGTGAGTCCTGGACGGTGCCGGGCGCGGCGCCACTACTCGAATCGCCGCACCCGGCGACTGCGATCGTGACGCTCAGGGCGGCGACTGCCGCGATGATGGTCTTGGCGTTCATGTCAACCTGCCTGCGCATCGACAGGCGTTCCGGCGCGGACCGCGGTGACCACGTCACGGATCGCTTGGCCCGACTGTGCGGCAGTCGCCTGCTGCGAGACGAGCATGTCGTGGTCGGCGTCGGCCAGCTTGCGATGAACGCTGTTGGTCGACAGTGCAGCAAGCTTGTCCTGCGCGGCGAACCATCCGCCCTGGGCGTCCTTCTCCGCAGTCAGCACGACGAGAGGACGATCGCCGAGAGTGGTCAGCGCCTGCGCCTCGGACATGGTCGTGCGAATTTGCGAGAACTCGTCGCGGACACTTCGGGCATGGCGTGGCGTGGTCCAGAAGGCACGCGCCTGGTCACGAGCGGCGGCGGGCAGGTCGGCGTAGGCGCTGCCGTAGAGCGCCTGACCGAGGCCAAACCGGGACAGCGACGGCATCACGGCAGACGCCCGACGGTACATCTCGTAGAACCCGGACCACCCGTCGATGGCGGTGTACTGCTCGGGGCTCATCGAGTCCAGCAGCGCGACACCGGCGACCTGGTCGGGGTACAGCTTTGCGAAGTTGAGGACGTACAGGCCACCGGCCGAGTGACCGGCAAGCACGTACGGACCTTGCTCCCCGGCCCGGCCCAACAGCGTGTGCAGATCGGTAGCGACCTGGATGCCGTCCTGCGCTGTCGAGGCAGATTCGCTCCACCCGCGTCCGGCGCGGTCATAGACGCATACTCGAGTGGTCGCAGCCACATCCGGAGCGATCCAAGCCATCGCCGTCGACGGCTCACCGAGGCCGGGTTCGAGCACAACAGTGGGGCTGCCCGTGCCAATGCAGTTGATGTGCAGCTTGTGGCCGCCGACGTCGATCAGCCGGCCCGGCATTGCGTAACTGTCGGTGTTCTCGCGGTACGTCTCGTACGCACCGCCGACAGCGGACAGAAACAGCGCGACGCACACCGGGTACAACAGCCACACCCGCGTCCGGCTGTGCAGATCCCGACGAGCGCGCACGATCATCCACACAGCGAGGGCGGCAACAACTGGCGGCCACACCCACCCGAGCTCGTTACCCGTCGGCGCGATCGCGAGAATGCTCACTCCGGCGAGCGCCATAAACACGGCCGGCACGATCGCCCAACGCTGCGGCTGGTCAGTCCATCGCGCCGAAAGCACAGCCAACGCCGCCCACGCCGCGGCGAAGGCCAGCAACACCGACCCGGTGATGACGTGTTCTGCTGCTCCTGCGAACGGTCCAACGACGAGCACGATGGCCGCGACGAGTCCTCCGATGAGACAACCGGCCACGATACGGCCGATATGACCCCGTGCCGGCGCTGACTCGAGACTCTCGTCGTCAGATGTTGGCGCGTCCAGAAACACTTGCAGGTCCTCCGGTATGGGCATTGTCTTCATGGCGGAGACGTTCGCTCCGCCTGTGTTACCAACGGGGTAGTGCCGTGTCAAGGTCCCTGGAGCGGGGTTATCGGAGGTTTGGCTGGCTGGACGGCTGCGCATAATGACTCCTTCATTGGTGGTTCGCTGTTGGTGTGTACGGTCGTCGTAAGGGGTCAGGCTGCGCATCGGGCACGCCCCCTCAGATCTCGGGATGCGATACTCGGCGTCATCGTCCCTGACCGACTATCAACCGAGGAGTTCGTCGGTCGGCGCGCCGAGCTGGCGTCGTTCGACCGGGCCATTGCCGACGCGCGCCGGGGTCTTCCATCGATCCTGTTGGTCGGTGGTGACGCCGGCATCGGCAAGACGACGCTCGTCAGCGAAGCCGCATCCCGCGCCGATGTCGCCTTGTATCTGGGCCGATCGACGCACATCGGCGGCGACACGATTCCGTTGGCACCCCTCGCCGACCTGCTCCGCCAAGTCCGCAAAGCCGCCCCGGAACTACTGATCGAAACTGGAGACCTCGCTGCCCTGCAGCGTTGGTTGAGACCTGACACGGTGGTCGGCGACGAGCCCGAGGTACCGCGGGGCGGGCTGTTCGTTGCCGTCCTGGAACTGATCGCTCGCCTGGCGGTCGACGACGCTGTCGTGGTGGCGTTCGATGACCTGCACTGGGCGGACACGGTGACGTGGGACCTGTTCGAATATCTCGCCCGGAACCTGATCGACGAACAAGTGGTCCTCGCCGGCACGTATCGCGCCAACGAGGTGAACGCCAGCCCATCACAGCGTCGCCGACTGGCCGAGTTGAGCCGCATCCCGGCGGCGCACCGAATCCTCATCACCGGACTCGATCGCAATGATGTCGCGCAACGAGTCACAGCGCTGATCGGCGAGCCTGCACCGACCGTGCTCGTCGATCAGGTCATGAGGCGCGGTCAAGGAAACCCGTTCTTCACCAGGGAGCTCGTCGCCGCGCACGTGGCCGGCGAGACCATTCCGATGGTGCTGTCGGATCTGATCTCTGCAGAGATCGCCGGTCTCGACGACAACGCCCGCCATGTTCTGGGTGCCGTCGCAACAATCGGTCGGGAGGTCGGCCACGAGTTCCTTGCCACCGTGATCGCATTGCACGACCAAGCGCTCGAAACGGCGTTACGGACCGTGATCGACGCCCAGTTGCTCGTCGTGGACAACACCAGCAACACCTACCGGTTCCGTCACCCGTTGCTCGGAGAAGTCGTCTACTCCGACCTGCTCCCACCGCAACGGACCCGCCTGCACGCGCGAATCGCCGAATCGCTGCAGCAACAGTCTCCCGATGCCTTGCGCCGCGCTGACCGGGCAGGCGAGCTGGCCTTCCACCTCGACCGTTCCGGGAACACGGAAGGGGCGTTCTTCGCTCTGCTCGCCGCGGCTGACGCTGCCGAGACGCTCGCACCAGCTGCCGCGTTTGGTCACCTCGAGCGCGCCTTCGAACTGTGGGATGTCGTCGGCGAGCGTTCCATCACGGTCAGCCGAAGTGACCGGTTGTGGCAAGCCGCGGAACTGGCGACATACACCGTCGGCAACCAGCGAGCAGTCGAGATCGCTCGGTCCGCGCTGCAAGCCGGTCCACCGCCGCTCGGCCCCGCGTTCGGCCACGAACGGCTCGGCCGTTACCTGTGGTCCAGTGGCCAACTCGACGAGAGCCGTGTCGAGTACCAGCGCGCGGCCGAGCTGCTGACAATCGACGGCTCTGACGCAGCGCCCGTGTTCGCCGGCCTCGGGCAAGCGGACTTGATGTCAGGCGACTACGCGTCAGCGGAACGATGGTGCGACAAGGTGTTCGACCTCGTCCCGACCGCCGACGATGACCCGGGGCCATGGGTGATGGCTCGCCGCGTGCTCGGCATCGTCCGCAGCAACCAGGGCGACCCTGACACCGCAGTCGAGCTGTGCCGCCAGGCGGTTGCGGCTGCCACCAACGCACAGACACGCACACTCGCCACGCTGTACCTGTGCGTGGCACTGATCGATGCCGGCTGCCATCAAGCAGCGATCGACACCGCCCTCGACGCCGTAGCGGAGGGACAACTCACCGGACTCGACCGCGGGTTCGCCGGCTACTTCGACGCGGTCGCCGCCGAAGCACTGACCGTGCTGGGTCGTTGGGCCGAGGCCACCAGTGTCCTTGCCCGCCACCCTGCCGCCACCACACTTCCGATCGGTCTGCTGCGGCTGGCACGCTCCGCAGCGATGCTCGCTGCCCGCCGCGGCGAAACCGACCGGGCCCTTGAGCAGCTTGCCGAAGCCCAGGACCAGCCGGTCGACGGATTCCATCAGTCCGTGCTCGACGCCACAACAGCCGACGTTCACCTCGCTCTCGGCAACTGGCACGAATCAGCCAGGGCAGCCGATCGCGGCTGGGAATCGACGCGCGAGACGTCGGCGCTGTGGGCCGCTCGCTTCGCAATGTTCAGCGTGGTCGCAACCGTTGAACGCTCACTCGATGACCTCGCCGGTCGCCAACCCGTCGATCTCGCCGACACGATCACCCGCCTGCAGCGACAGATCGACGCCGCGCGGTCGTTCGACGAACGGTCTACGAACGGGCCGCAGGGTGACACAGCGGCGCACCTCGCACATGCAACCGCCAGTCTGACCCGCCTCACCTCTCCTGACCCCGACGCGTGGGCAGAAGCCGTGACGCGTTGGACCGAGCACGGTGATCGATGGATGACCGCCACAGCACAGCTCCGCGAAGCCGAAGCGGCCGCTTCGACCGGCGCTGCTGACCGGGCGGCAACAGCACTCCGACAAGCGCACTCGACGGCCGCCGAACTCGGCGCCGTCCGACTTCTCCACGACATCGACGCCGTGTCCCGGCGAACACGAATCAGCATCGACGCGCCGACCCGTGTCACGCTCGACGAGAGTTCGGTCGAACGCCTCGGTCTGACCAGCCGAGAGGCAGAAGTGCTGACACTGGTCGCTGCTGGACGCACCAACCGCCAGATCGGCGAGGAGCTGTACGTCTCGGACAAGACCGCGAGCGTTCACGTCTCGAACATTTTGCGGAAGCTCGGCGTCAACAGCCGCGTCGACGCGGCTGCCGTCGCCCAACGGCTCGGGATCGCCTGACTGACGCCAGAACCGGCACATCTGAGGGGTGTCGCCCGATGCGCATGCAACGGCCTTACGCCGACGATGAGCGCATGGCCACACCGATCAGACCCTCGCTCTTCCCTTCCGACGATCACGACCTCGACAATATGGTTGCCACCCTGCTCGCCGTCGGCTTCCCGCCGGGGCTGTCAGGGCGGTTGCTCGGCATTGGGCCCGACGCCAGCGGCGACGGCGTGATCCACTGCATCGATGTGCGCGCCGGTCGATGCATCGCCTACCACCGGAGCTGGGTGAACACCGACGTAGTCGCTGACCGACTCGGAATCGAGCGCTCGCCTGGACCGCGCACCGGCTGCCCCGACATCATCGCCGACAGCCTCGTTGTGTTCGGTGGCTCGATCCTGGCGCTCGGCAATGGATCGCTCGCCTACGAACTCACACCGGACCTCGACACCGTGCGCCGCGTCGACCTCGCCGGCCAAACCCGCGGACTCAACGGGTTCCCGAAAATCGAACCCGCAACCGGTGACCTGCACCTCCTCACGGCCGCCTCGGCCGGAGTCCAGGACCACGTCGTGGTCTCCGCCGGTGCACTGACCCGCACATCCCGCACGATCACCGCAGCACCCGCACCGGTCAGCGATCTGGCCATCACCTGCGATCGGGTCGTGTTCGTTGGCAACGGATTCGTAGGGGTGACGAGTCGCGCTCCCCAAGCAAACACGACCTGGCTGCCCACCGGGGCCGACGCAGCCCGCCTCGTACGCGCTCACGACGACGGCGACACCGTCATCGTTATCGCCCTCACGCCATCACTCGAGCGATGGTCGCTCACCCCAGCGTCATCACCAACCGTCACTCGCGAGTTGCTCGATCCGACGCCACAGCACCACGTGACGACAGCCGGTCGTAGCGACGGTGGCTGGCTTGTCGGACACGTCCACGACGCGTCAATGGACCAAACGGATCTCGTCGTCCGCGACGCCTCCGACATCACCCTCACGCCAGTCGCCACCGTCCGTATTCCGGGACGCGTCCCCCGCGGGATCCACACCACGTGGATCCCGATACACAACCCTTGAACAACGAACGCCAGGCCACTCGATGACCTCGGTTGCCACAGCGCCCGCATTGGCTCAACCCGACACCGCGCTCCACTCGGCTGTCCCCGGCCAACAAAGGCCGAAACTTGTAGCGCCTGAACTCGAAGATCGGCGAACGCCTGCTAGCAGAACGAGCGCGGACTGAGCGTGCTGCGCGAAAGTGGTAGCCACTGTTCGCTGCGCCATCCACGCGGTGAGCGACGAACTGGAGGAGAATTGTGGAAGCAAGACGCGGCCTGGCAAACGGCGGAGTGTTCGCAGCATCAGGTGATCGTTGATGCGCGCAATCGTGCAGACGAAATACGGCACCGCGGACACGTTGAGTGTCGGCGAGATCGATCGACCCTCGATCGAAGGCGGTGAGGTGCTGGTGCAGGTTCGCGCTGCTGGCCTCGATCGAGGCACGTGGCACCGCATGGCGGGTCTGCCTTATGCAATACGGCTCGTCTCGGGTCTGCGCGCACCCAGGCGTGTCGTTCCCGGTTCTGACGTCGCCGGTGTCGTTGTCGCGGTCGGGAACGAGGTGACTCGCTTTCGCGAGGGTGACGAAGTGTTCGGCATCAGCAAGGGCTCGTTCGCGGAATTTGCGCCTGCACGCGAAGACAAGTTGGCGCAGAAACCTACGAAGCTCACGTTCGAGCAGGCCGCAGCGATGCCCGTCTCAGGGCTCACTGCGCTGCAAGCGCTCTGCGATGTCGGCCGACTCAAGGCCGGCCAGAAGGTACTGATCATCGGGGCGTCGGGTGGAGTCGGCACCCACGCGGTACAGATCGCCAAGGCACTCGGCGCCCAAGTGACGGGCGTCTGCAGTACAGGCAAAGTGGATCTGGTCCGATCGATCGGCGCAGACAACGTCATCGACTACACACGCGACGACTTCGCCGACGGTGACGCCCACTACGACCTTGTTCTCGACATCGGCGGCAACTCATCGCTCTCACGACTCCGAGGCACGCTCGCTCCTCGCGGCACGCTTGTCATCGTCGGCGGCGAAGATGGCGGCCGATGGCTCGGGCTCAGCCGCCAACTCCGCGCCCTCGCATTGTCGCCGTTCGTCCGACAGAGACTCACGACGTTCATCGCCAAGGAGCATCACGCCGGCCTCGAGCGCCTCAAAGAACTCGTCGAGAACGATCAACTCGTTCCGGTGATTGAACGGACCTACCCACTGAGTGCCGTGCCCGAGGCAATGAGACATCTCGAAGCCGGGCACGCCCGAGGCAAGCTCGTCATCACTTCGACGATGGATCAATGACCGTGGCGCAGGTCATGAAACGCATTGGGCTGATCGGCGGCATGAGCTGGGAGTCGTCGATCGAGTACGAGCGGATCATCAACGAAGAGGTACGCGACCGACTCGGTGGGGTCCACTCAGCCGACCTGATCATCCGCTCCTTCGACTTTGCCGAGATCGAAGCACTGCAGCAACGCAACGACTGGGACTCTGCAGGTCAGCTCCTCGCCGGCGCCGCACGCACGCTCACACAGGCCGGCGCCGAACTACTCGTCCTGTGCACGAACACAATGCACCAGGTGTTCGATGCAATCACCGAAGCCACTCACGTACCCGTCCTCCACATCGCCGACGCCACCGCAGCCGCCATCAGACAACAACCGATCTGCACCGTCGCCCTACTCGGCACCCGCTACACCATGGAACGCCGCTTCTACCGCGAACGCATGGAACACCACGGGATCCGAGTACAGATCCCCGACGACGACGAACGCACCCTGATCCACGACGTGATCTACAACGAACTCGTACGAGGGATCGTCCGCGACGAATCCCGGACCCGCTACCTCACCGTCATCGAGCACATGATCGATCGCGGCTGCGAAGGCATCATCGCAGGCTGCACAGAGATCGAACTGCTCGTTCAACCAAGCCACGTGAGCGTTCCCTACTTCGCGACCACCCGCCTCCATGCACTCGCTGCCGTCAACGCTGCGCTCACCGCGTGACGAGGGCTCAGAGCGTTCGGACGCGCCAGCGGTGCGTCGTACTGCACCACCGCGGCCGTACCGCTCGCGCAGTCACCGAGCCGAGAGCCCGATCGCCAGAGCAGCGATGGCGTCGGCTGACTAGGGCGGTCACCGAGCCAGATTGCCCAGTTAGGTCATAGGCGCTCGCTCAGCTGTTGGGCAAAGCAGCTGGCCTACGCTGACCGAATGCCGGTACTGGGCACAAAGCTGCACTTGCCCGCGCCGCGTCGCCGGCTTGTGCAGCGCGCCCGCCTCACCGATCAACTCGGCGCAGATGGAGTCCAAAGGCCGCGGCTGGTCCTGGTCGCGGCACCGGCGGGGTTCGGCAAGACCACACTTCTGACGCAGTGGCTGGCGGCAGCCGCGAACTCGCAGCGCAGGGTGGCGTGGTTGGCGCTCGACCCGGGCGACGCAGACGTCCGGATCTTCCTGGCCCACCTCGCGGCGGCGATTCAGACGACCGAACCCGAGGCTGGAGTCGACGCGCTCGCCTTGCTGGAGGCCGGTGACGCCACGGCGACCGATGCCGTCATGGTCAGCCTGATCAACGATCTCGACCTCCTCGCCGGTCCGACGGTGGTGGCGCTCGACGACTACCACGTCATCGACCGGGCCGCCGTCCATGAGGCGGTGACCTTCCTCCTGGACAACCTGCCGCCGCAGGTCACGTTGGCGATGACCACCCGGGCCGACCCACCGCTGCCGCTGTCGCGTCTGCGGGCGCGTGGCGAGCTCGTCGAGGTGCGGGCCGCGGACCTCAGATTCACCGCCGATGAAGCGGAGTTGTTCCTCAACGACGTGATGGGGCTGCGGCTGGAGCCCGCGCTCGTGGCCGCACTCGAGGCGCGCACCGAGGGGTGGGCGGCAGGGCTGCAGCTCGCTGCGCTGTCCGCGCGAACGCATGCCGGCACTAGCGACGGTTCCGGCGATGTCGCTGGGTTCGTCGACGCGTTCTCCGGGAGCCATCGGTTCGTCCTCGACTACCTCGTCGAGGAGGTTCTCGATCGGCAGCCGGACGAGATACGCGCCTTTCTGCTCGACACCTCCGTCCTCGACCAGCTGACCGGTGGGCTCTGCGACGCCCTGACGGGTCGTTCCGATGGTCAGTCGATGCTGGAGACGCTCGAGCGCGAGAACGTGTTCGTGGTCGCGCTCGACGACGAGCGCCGCTGGTACCGCTACCACCACCTGTTCGCCGACGCATTGGGTGCCCGTCTGGCTGCTCGGCATACTGACCGGGTCGGTGAGCTGCACGCCGCGGCGAGCCGGTGGCTGGCCGAGAACGGGTTGCTCGCCGATGCCATTCGGCACGCGATCGCGAGCGGCGACCACGAGCACACCGCGGACCTCGTCGAGCTCTCCGAGGCCGACCTGCGCCGCCGACGCCAGGACCGCACCCTTCGCGACTGGCTGGTCGCGCTGCCCGACGACGTCGTCCGTCGTCGACCGCTGCTCGCCACCCTCATGGGTTGGAGCCGGCTGTCCGAGGGCGACTTCGACGGTGTCGAGGCCTGGCTCGATGTGGCCGAGGCCGGCCTCGACCCGATGCCCCTATCGACAATTCCCACCGTGGGTCGATTGGGCGAGGTGGCCAGGGAACGCGACGGCGAGATCCGCTCGCTCCCCGCGGTGATCGCGATCTACCGGGCGTCGGTCGCCCAGGCCCGTGGCGACGTCGACGGTACGGTCGCGCACGCCCGCCGTGCACTCGCCCTGGCCGGGCCGGACGACCACTTCGCGCGCGGTGCCGCCAGCGGCTTCGTCGGCCTCGCCGCATGGGCTGCCGGCGACCTCGGCACCGCCGTCGACACGTTCACCGAGGCGGTCAGCAGCCTGCACGCAGCCGGCATGGTTGCGGACGAACTGGGCGCGACCGTCGTTCTCGCGAACATGTGGATGGGGCGCGGACGCCCGGTCGAGGCGCGCCGGCTTTACGAACGCGCCCTGGCCACTGCCGAGAGCCACCCCGGCCCGGTGCTCTCCACCACCGGCGACCTGCACGTCGGCGTCGCCGACGTGCTGCGCGAGCAGGGCGACCTCGTCGCGGCCGCGGAGCACCTCGAGGTCGCCCGCGAGCTGGGCGACCGGGCGTCGCTGCTGGAGAACCGGCACCGCTGGTACACGGCAATGGCAGCGCTGCGACAGGCAACAGGCGACCTCGACGGCGCGATGGCGATGCTCGACCAGGCCGAACCTCTTTTCCTGCCCGGCTACTTTCCCGACGTGCGACCGATTCCAGCGACCAGGGCACGGGTTCAGATCGCCCAAGGCCACCTCGACGATGCGCTGGCGTGGGCGCGCCAACGCGGGGTGGTACCGACGGGGCCAACGACGTACCTGGCCGAGTACGACCAGCTCACCTTGGCCCGGCTGCTCGTCGCCGAGGGCGACGGACCCGCGGCGATCGGGCTGCTCGACCGCGTGATGAACGTCGGCCGGGCGGCGAACCGCGACGGCAGCATGATCGAGACCGGTCTGGTGCGGGCGCTGGCCCACCACGCCCACGGCGACGCTGACTCGGCAGTGGCGGACCTCGCCGCCGCCCTCGCCATCGGGGCGCCGGCCGGCTACTGCCGGCTCTTCCTCGATGAGGGACCCCCGATGGTCGAGCTGCTCGGGAAGGTGGCCCACACCGGGGCGCTCGACGTACGAACGTACGCCGAGCAGCTGCTGGGCGTCGCACGACGACCGTCGACACCCGCACCCGCTGCACCCACCTCCGAGGAAGGGCTCAGCGAGCGCGAGCTCGGCGTGCTGCGCCTGCTGGCAACCGAACTCAGCGGCCCGGAGATCGCCCGGCAACTCTTCGTCTCGGTGAACACGCTGCGCACGCACACCAAGCACATCTTCACCAAGCTCGACGTCAACACCCGCCGCGCCGCGGTACGTCGAGCCACAGACCTCGGCCTGCTCTGACGGCGCCCAGCCGATTCACCACCTCGATCACATCATGTGGGGATGTGCGCTCACCATGTCTCTTCGTACCGTTCGGACATCGCCGGGCACCCGTCCAGCGCCGAGCAAGGAGTCCGACATGAACACCTCCACCAACCGCCTCACCGCAGCCGCCGGCCTGTGCGCAGCCGCCGCCGGTGCCATCTTCATCGGCGTCCAGATCAATCATCCGCCGGCAGACGTCGCCCACCTCGTCACCACGGAAATGTTGGTCCGCGAGACCGCCAAGGCGCTGATGGCCGTACTGGCGCTGGCCGGGATCACCGGCATGTTCCTGCGCCACTACCGCCGCTTCGGGATCCTCGGACGCGCCGGCTACCTCCTGCTCAGCCTCGGCTACCTCGCGATGTTCGCCGTCCAATGCATCGTCGGGTACGTCCTTCCCACCGTCGCACGAACGAACCCCGGTTACGTCCAAGACGTCATCGACGCCGCCATGGGTCGAAACCCGAGCGGCGACATCGGCCACATGCAACAGGTGCTCGTCGTGATGGGCATCGGCTACGCAATCGGCGGTCTCCTGTTCGGCATCGCCTTGTTCCGAGCCGGCATCTTGTCGCGTTGGGCTTCGGTGTTGCTCGCCTACGGCACCACCTCCGCCCTCGCGCTGAAGGCGCTTCCCGAGTCCTTCAGCCGCCCGTTCGCCGTGCCCACCGGCGTCGCCCTGATCGGCCTCGGCGTCTCGCTGTGGCGGGAACAGCGCCGGCAGGCCGAGACCGTCGACACGCCGGCCACGGTGCGAGTCGCAGAGCTGGCCGCCCGATGAGCACCCAGGAGAAGAGCTGGCCGGTCCCGGTTGCGCTGGTCGCGCTCAGCGCGATCCCACTCACAGCGGGGACGCTGCGGCTGATCCAACTCGCCGGCGGTCCGGCGGTCATCCCCGCCGATCACCGGTTCGCCGGGTTCCCACTCCCCCTCGTGATGCACATCGTCGGCGCAACAATGTACGCACTCGTCGGCATCTTGCAGTTCGTGCCGCGGTTCCGCCGCCAGCATCTGACCTGGCACCGTCGTGCCGGCCGGGTGCTGGCCGCCGCCGGCCTGCTGGTGGCCACCTCGGCTCTCTGGATCACGCTGTTCTACGAAGCGCAACCCGGCACCGGTGACCTGCTCTACGGCTTCCGCCTGATCTTCGGATCGACGATGGCCGCCTGTCTGGTGCTCGGCATCACCACCGTTCGGCGCGGCGACATCCGTGCCCACCGAGCGTGGATGATCAGGGCCTACGCGATCGGCCTGGCCGCCGGCACCCAAGCCTTCACCATCGGCATCGGCGGCGCAATCTTCGGCACCAGCGTTCCCGCCGCCGATCTCGCCAAAGTCGCCGCATGGATGATCAACCTGGCCATCGCCGAGCACGCCATTCGCCGCCCCGCCCGACGCCGCCCGGCACTGCCCACCGGTCCTCAGCAGGCTGGGGCATTCGCATGAACACGTCACCTACGACATACGCGATCCGCGTCGACGGCCACCTCGACGACCACTGGTCCGCCTGGCTCGGCGACCTCGAGCTCACCCACAACGACGACAGCACCACCACCCTCACGGTCTCGGTCGCCGACCAAGCACAACTCCACGGTCTACTCGCCCACCTGCGCGACATCGGCGCCGTCCTCATCGACCTCCGCTCGGACTAGCCGGGCAATGGGGCCAGGCCACCAGCTATCCCCTCGTGTGGGCCGCGGGCGATATCCGTCGGCCACCCCCGATGCCGCATCAAGTGGTACTCGCCGCAGCCGACGCTCCGCCGCCGCCATCGACATACACAAGGCCTTCGTCGCTCACACAATCGGATTCGCTCAGCGGGAAGTTGGCTCGTCGTCTGTTCGTGCCACCCAGAGATCGCACCGTGGGCTGTCGCAGCCGCGGGCAATGTCACAGCGGGATGTCACAGCGCGATGGTATAGTGAAGTGCGATTGTGAAAGGCTCGCGGCCATCAGGAAATGTCCGCTGAGCAGGCCTGATATGGAGCGGACGACGGGATTCGAACCCGCGACCCTCACCTTGGCAAGGTTGTGGTTTCCGTCCGTCTAGACCGCCTCAGCCCGCTGACGTGGTCTCCTGTCCGCCCATTCGTCCGCCCAGCCCGTCCAGTCCGCCCATTCCGTATACCGGTCTACCATCGCCGTCGCCAACGAAAGCGGCTGCTCGCTACCGAGCACACGGATACGATTGCTCGATGGATCGCATCACCGTCAACCCGCGACAAATGGGTGGCGTGCCGTGCATCCGCGGGCTGCGCATTCCCGTGGCCACAGTTGTCGGGATGGTCGCTGATGGCATGACACGCGACGAGATCGTCGCCGAGCTTCCGCCGTTGGAACTTGACGATGTTTCGACCGCGTTGCGCTTCGCTGCCGACGCAGTTGCTGATCGCGAGATACCGCTTCAACCCACCGCGTGAAGTTCCTCGTCGACCAGAACCGATCACCGCGACTTGCTCAACTGCTCCGCGAAGCCGGCCACGATGCTGTCCATAACCCCCGAACGCGGGACTCGAGCGCGCAGAGGATGACGTCCTCCTCGACCTGGCACGCGACGAACAGAGGGTCGTCATCTCTGGTGACACCGACTTCGGAGCGCTCCTTGCGCTTGCACATCGGACGTCACCGTCGGTCATCTTGTTCCGAAGCCGCCACCACCGAACCGCGGAGCAACAGGTCGTGCTTGTTCTCGAACACATTGACGACCTCGCCGACGACCTCACCGGCGGCGCCGTAGCCGTGATCACAGACGAACGCATCCGCGTCAGACGATTGCCACTCCTCCACAACGAATGATTACGTGCACGCCATTCACACAAATTTCGGACAGTCCCTGGTACTGGCTACCTCTGCGAGATGGACTGCGAGAATCTCACTCGCCCGATCTAGATCGGCGCTGGCTCCGGCGGCAGCCCGGCCAGAGCGGGCACGTTGTCGGGTCAGTTCAGGCAGAATGCAGTGGCGCGTCAGCGCGAGGGTGGATGGTCGCTGCATGTCCTGCCGGCAACGACAATTCGACGAGCTTCAAGGTTTGTGTTCAGCGGGTGCAATCGCGTGGGCGGTCGACCTGGCGTTCGAGTACTTCGCCCACTTCGGACGTGATGACGAGATCATCGACTTGCTCGCTCGGGCCGTGGACGGCGCCGATGTCGCTGCACGTGCTCGCCAGCGCTTCGCCGAGTTGTGCTCGTCGCACGTTTGAGGGCCGTCCAGCGACTACTCCGGGAGGGCGCCGATACCGTCGACTCATGCAGATCGGTCTGCTCGGCGAGCTCCAGGTACGGGACGACGACGAGCGAGATGTCGTGGTCACCGGGGCCAAGTTGCGGGCTCTTCTCGTGATGCTGGCGCTGCAGTGTGGTCGGGCGGTCCCGGCAGACCGGCTCGTCGACGGGTTGTGGGGACCGGATCCTTCGGCCGCGGCGCGCAACGGCCTCCAGGGCCTGGTGTCGAAGCTTCGCCGGGCGCTCGGGTCGGCGAGCCTCGTCGCCACCCGCGGTGGTGGCTACGCCCTCGAGGTTCCGCCCGAGGCAGTCGACCTGCACCGGTTCGAGCAGCTTGTTGCGGCAGGACGCGCCGGCGCATCGAGCGGTGATCTGGCGGGTGCCATCGACCTCCTGGCCGACGCCGAATCGTTATGGCGCGGCAGCGCGCTCGCCGAATTCGCCTACGAGGAGTTCGCGGCGGCCGACATCATCCGCATTTCGGAACTGCGCCTGGCGACCGTCGAGGAACGACTCGACCTCGAGTTGCAGCTCGGACGACATCGTGTCGTGATCGGCGAACTCGAATCGCTGGTTGCCGCGCACCCGTTGCGGGAACGGCTGCGCGGGCTGTTGATGATCGCCTTGTATCGCGCCGGACGCCAGGCCGACGGGCTTCGAATCTTCCAAGATGGTCGCCGCATCCTGGGTGAGGAGCTCGGGCTCGACCCGGGGCCGGAGCTGCGTCAGCTGGAGGCCGCCATTCTGGCCCAGGATTCATCACTCGACGTGCCTGACGTCGACGGTCGCGAGGTCGCACCGTCGACCACTACGCGCCCGACTGTTCCGGAGTCCCTCTCACCGCTGGTCGGTCGCGATCGGTGAGGTCCTCGAGCTCACCCAATTGTTCCGGGACCATCGCTTCATCACGCTCGTCGGACCTGGCGGCGTAGGCAAGACGCGCCTGGCGCTGGACGTGGCGCGCAACGAGTCGGCGCGTCTGTCGCACGGCGCATGTCTCGTGGAACTCGCCCATGTCGGCGCTCCCGAAGGTGTGACCCCGGCGATCGGTTCGGCCCTCGACCTGCCCGACCCCAACCGCCTCGCGGAGATGATCGGCGATCATGAGCTGCTGATCCTTCTCGACAACTGCGAGCACGTGATCTCCACGGCCGCGGCGGTTGCCGAAGACCTGTTGCGCCGCTGCCCGGGTCTGCGAATCCTCGCCACGAGCCGGGAGGGTCTGCGAGTGGGTGGCGAGACGATCTGGCCCGTGCCGCCGTTGGCCACCGATGACGCCGTCCAGTTGTTCCTCGAGCGTGCCAAGTCTGCTGGCGCGTCGCTGACGACGTCGGAGGATGTGCTCGCGGTGGTATCGGATATCTGCGTCCGCCTCGACGGGTTGCCGTTGGCGATCGAGTTGGCCGCGGCTCGAACACGAGCCTTCCCGGTCCAGCAGATCGCGTCGCGGCTCAACGATCGATTCCGCTTGCTCACTGGTGGGTCACGCACCGCGTTGCCGCGTCAGCAGACGCTGCGAGCTGTCGTCGACTGGAGCTACGAGTTGTTGTTCGACGACGAGCAGCGCGTGTTCGAACGGCTTTCGGTGTTCCTGGGCGGTTGCGACCTGGCGACGGCTGAAGCGGTGTGCGCCGACGAGTCCCTCGACGCTGCGGATCTCGGCGACATCATCCAGACACTCGTCGACAAGTCGCTGGTCGTGGCGGTGCCGAGAGGCGACGAGCTGCGTTTCACGCAACTGCAGACGCTGGCGCAGTACGGCCGTGAGAAGCTCGCCGAGCGGGGCGACGCCGAACGAATTCGCGATGCCATGGCCGCCCACTATGCCCGATTGTGTGCTCGCTCCGCGACCGCGTACATCGGAGACGATCAGCGCGCTTGGCTCATGACAATCGATCAGGAGCAGGACAATCTCAGGGGCGCGCTCGAATGGGCGGTTGCCAACGATGATGCCGAGACAGCGTTGACGATCGCCGGAGGGGTAAGTTGGCCGTACTGGCTGGCGGGCACAACTGTCGAAGCCAAGCGATGGCTCGACGATGCCTTTCGCTGCAACGGCGAAGTGAGTGAGGGAACACGTGCCCTGGCAATGACGGGCCGGGGACTGACCAGTTTTCAGTTGGGCAAACCGGACGGTGTCGACGCCGACCTACGTGCAGCGCTCGACATCTTCCGCGAGCACAACGATCTCGGCGCGATCTCTCTGGCGCACTCGTTCTATGCGGAGGTCGCCGCGGCGCGAGGCGACACCGACGAAGGTCGCCGCCGTCGCGTCGAACTGCTCGACCACTACCTCCGGTTGCCCGACAGCAGCTTCGTCGTCGCCGCCCGTGCGTACTCGCGAGCGAAGCTCGCGGGGCTCGACGGCGATCTGCAACAGTCAGAGCACTACTATCGTGAAGCGGCTCATGGCTTCGGCCAGATCGATCGACCGATGATGCTCGCGATGTGCCAAGGGATCGTCGCCGACTTCGACGAACGCTCTGGCAACTACCGAGCAGCGATCGAGAACCTCGATGAGGCGATCGCGACCAACGACACGATCGGACTACGAGGCTTCAACGCCTCACTCCTGGCCAGACTCGGCTGGGCCCTGCTCCAAGACGGCGACACTGGGCGTGCCGAGGTCGCGTATGACCGGGCCTTGGACCTCGCCCGCCGTTTGAGCAACACGCCGGTCATCTTCCTCGCCCTTGCCGGCCGAGCTGTGCTGCAGCGAACAGCGGGCCACGCCGGCGCGGCAACCGCGGCGGCGACCGAAGCACTGGAGCTGTACCTGGCCGGCGAACCGCGCCGCCTCGCCAATCGCGTGGACCCTCGGGCGGACGTGCTGGCGGGAGCTGCGGTGTGCTGCACCGAACTCGGGATCATCGCCGTCGAAACACCCGATGCCGAGCACGCGGTGCGGCTGCTCGGGCATGCCGAGCGCCTACGAGCCGCTGCAGGACTCGTGGTGCCGACGTTCCAGTGCGAAGGCCTTGAACGTGCTCTCGCGCGGTCTGCCGAGAAGCTCGATCCGCAGGCATTCCAGGCCGCGTTCGACGCCGGACGAGATGGCCAATTGGGCCAGACCGTGGCGTACTAAGCCGCACCATAAAGCTGCCTTGACCAGGGACTGAACCGGTGAAGCCGCGAAGCTTCAGCGAAAGTGCAGCCGCACGTCAGGGCCTGCCTCGATGGTGGTGTCATTCCCGCAGTCGGCGGGGACATCAGGAGGACTCGAAATGAGCGCACTACTTTTCCGCCTCGGACGCAGCAGCGCCCGCCACCCATTCCGGGTGATCGCCTTCTGGCTCGTCGCGGCCGTCGCGATCGTGGTGCTTCAAGGCGCCGCGGGTGGGCACTTCGACGACAGCTTCCGTGTCCCGGGCGTCGAGTCACAACGAGCCGCCGACATCCTGACCGAGCGGTTTCCAAGCCGTGCCGGACAAACGTCGCGCATCGTGGTGCACGTCGCCGATGGCCGGCTCGACGACGCCGAGCACAAGCCGATCATCGACGGGATCCGTCAGCAACTCTCGAGCGGCCACGACGTCGCCGGCGTCACTGACCCGTTCGGCTCACAGTCGGCCGCACTCAGCCAGGACGGGCAGACGGCCTACGTCGACGTCGCATATGAACTCGACAAGCTCACCGTCACACAACTGCATGACGCACAGGCCGCGGCGAGTGCCGCCAGCGCCGGCGGCGTGCAGACAGAGCTCACCGGGCAACTCGCGCTCCTCGAGCAGAAGGATCCAAGCAGTGAGCTCATCGGTATCGCGGTCGCGATCATCGTGCTGCTGATCGCCTTCGGCTCGGTTGTCGCCATGGGCCTGCCGATCGTCACCGCACTCATGAGCCTGTTCGTCGGCGCCGCCGGCGTGGGCGTGCTCTCCGCTTTCATGGACGTGCCCGAGTTCTCGCTGATCCTGTGCATGATGGTCGGCCTCGGTGTCGGCATCGACTACGCGCTGTTCATCGTCACCCGCCACCGCCAGCATCTGCACGAGGGCATGAGCGTCGAGGACTCGGCCGGGACTGCAAACGCCACTGCCGGGCAGGCCGTGTTGTTCGCCGGCACCACCGTCGTGATCGCGATCCTCGGTCTGTACCTCGCCGGTCTCCCGGCCATGACCTCCATGGGCGTCGCGGTCGCGCTGACCGTCGTCGTTGCCATGATTGCCGCCATCACCTTGCTGCCGGGCCTGCTGGGGTTGGCCGGAACGAAGATCGACAAGCTCTCGATCCACCGCAAGGCTCACGTTGCCAAGCCCGCCGACGAGACGTTCGCCGGCCGATGGGCCCACCACGTCGGTAGCCACCCGGTTCGCTATGCCGCGGTCGGTCTCGTTGCATTGTGCGCCATCGCCACACCAGCACTCAGCATGCGGATCGGCACCCCCGACGACGGCAATTCGGCCACCGACACGACCCAGCGCAAGGCGTACGACCTGCTCGCCGAAGCGTTCGGCGCCGGTTTCAACGGTCCGATCCAGGTCGTCATGGAAGTCCCGACGCCTGCCGACCGTGTCGCTGTTGACAGCGTCCTCGACGCGCTGCAGGCCGACCGCGGAGTCGCTGCCGTCACTGCGCCGGTGTTCAATCCCGCTGGCGACACCGCCTTGCTGATGGTCAACCCCACGACAGCGCCGCAAGACGAGCGCACCGACGCACTCGTCCATCACCTGCGCTCCGATGTGCTTCCGGTTGCGGTGAGCGGAACCAACGCCACTGCGTTGCTCACCGGCCAGGCAATGGTCACTGATCTCACCGAGCGCATCACCAACCGCCTGCCGCTGTTCATCGCAGCAATCGTGGCGATGTCGTTCTTGCTGCTGATGCTGGTGTTCCGTTCGGTCCTCGTACCGCTGAAGGCTGCGCTGATGAACCTGTTGTCGATCGCCGCTGCCTATGGCGTGATCGTCGCAGTGTTCCAATGGGGATGGGGCAGCGCACTGATCGGTGTCCACCACACCATGCCGATCAACCCGTTCGCACCACTGATGATGTTCGCCATCCTCTTCGGGCTGTCGATGGACTACGAAGTGTTTCTCCTGACACGAATCCGTGAGGAGTACGTGGCAACCGGTGACAGCCACAAGTCCGTCGTGACCGGTCTGTCGGGTACCGCCAGGGTGATCACCTCTGCAGCGCTGATCATGATGAGCGTGTTCGGATCCTTCGTCCTGGGCGACGATCCGACCGGCAAGCTGTTCGGTATCGGCCTCGCCGCCGCTGTGTTCCTCGACGCGACGCTGGTTCGCATGGTGCTCGTGCCGGCGACCATGAGCCTGCTCGGCCGGGCCAACTGGTGGCTGCCCACGTGGCTGGACCGAATCCTGCC
The DNA here is from genome assembly GCA_963773085.1 of Ilumatobacteraceae bacterium. GTDB lineage: Bacteria > Actinomycetota > Acidimicrobiia > Acidimicrobiales > Ilumatobacteraceae > JAENVT01. Next base: position 54,522 of record CAVYZS010000018.1, read on the forward strand.
GCACATCGACTTCGAGTCCGCACCCACCTCTACCGGAGTCGTCGAGACCGACGACGACGACGAAGGTGACGTTCAGGACGAGCGTGAGCTCGTCGCAGTGTGATCCCCTTTCGACGTTGCAGCCCGACGACGCGGGCGTCGTCACTTCGTTAGGTCTGCGTGCTTGCGTCGGCGGCTGATGATGATTGCGTCGGCGCCTCCCGCTGGGAGCAGCGCGGCGAGACGCAGCGGCTCACCGGCATCGACGCCGGTGCGGGGAAGCTCCATGAGTTGATGGGCAAATGATGGGCACCGCCCAGCTACCGGAGCCAGTCCCGGAACTGGAACACGCCTACCGGAGCCAACACGTCAACTATGAACCGGGACCGGACAGCAAATTGTGCAGCTACCGGAGCCGCGTCCCGAACCTGTCACCCACCTACCGGAGCCACAACGTCAAGCATGAACCGGAGTTGCACACAGCCGCGGGCGATGTCACAGCGCGATGGTATAGTCACGTGCGATTGTGAAAGGCTCGCGGCCATCAGAAAATGTCCGCTGAGCAGGCCTGATATGGAGCGGACGACGGGATTCGAACCCGCGACCCTCACCTTGGCAAGGTGATGCTCTACCAGCTGAGCCACGTCCGCGTTAGCGGTCGCTCACGTTATCAGTCAGTCCGCTGAAATCGACAACGGGATGTCGGCTGGCGCGGTGTTCGAACGCACCTCCAACACGATCGCACCGAGGGCGGCCAACACCACCAGCGCACCGGCGATCTGCACGCCGCTGAGCCGCTGGCCGAAGGCAACCCAAGCTCCGATCGCAGAGATCACCGGGCTGCCGAGCATCAGTAACGAGGCGAAGGTGATGTCGAGGTGGCGCTGCGCCCACGTCATCAAGCCGTGCCCGACAAGGCCCGATATCAGGACCATCGCCAGGATCAGGAGCCAATCGGAGCCGTGAATCGCACCGAGATCGTGCGATGTCAACAGCACCCAGGGCGAGACGACGAGGGCGGCAACGCAGAACACCCCGGCGATCAATGCTCCGGCGTGGACGCCCTGGTTGCGGACCTGCTTGACGCGCACGAAATAGGCAGTCCACAGCCCAAGGTTGATCAACGCCAACACGTCGCCGTGCAGCGATGCGCCCGACGATTGTTTGGCACCGAGCACGACGGTGCCGATTCCCGCGAGGGCGATCACCGCCAACAGGATCTGGCGCGATCCGGCGCGGTCACCGAACAGCAGCGGCCCGATGAACAGCATCAACGCCGGCTGCAGCGCCCCGATCAGGGTTGCATTGGCGATCGAGGTCGCCTGGTACGACGTGAAGCCGACGATCATCGAGGTTCCGAACAGCACGCCCGGAACGAACACGATCTTCAGCAGTGGCAGGCTGACCCGACCGCCGGTCACGTACGCGGCGGCGACCATCACCGGCGTCGCCAGCCACAATCGCCAGAACACGATCGTCGGTGCCGAGGCATCGATTCCGCGAACAAGGAGTGGGCCGAAACCCCAGGCGAACACGGCGACGGCGCCGATGGATATGGCCAGCCGGGCCCGACCTTCCGAAGTCTTCACGACTTCTTATCGGCGGGTCGCAAGTCGACCCGAAGCACCAGCACACCGTCTTCGATCGTTGCCGTGGCGTCGCCGATGATCGCGAAATCCATGAAATCCGACTGAGCCTGTTGGATGAACCGCTGGCGCTCCTCGCCGGCGATCGGCGGGAGCGGGCGACTCTTCACGGCGGCGGCACGTTCCCGAAATCGGGCGAGCATCGCCTCAATGTCCAATCCTTCAGCCACGTGGCAACAGGGTAGCCCGCGCCTCGTCCGCCACCGCGCGCCTGTGACGGATGACTACGACGGGTCCGCCGGTGCGACCGTTCGCGCCGTGCCGGAGTGGCCGGTGGGAGCCGAAGTGGCCTTGCGCGGTTTGGCAGACGCGCTTGACCGGCGTCGGTGCCTTTCCGTTCACGAGTGGATCCGCGAGTGGATCCGCGACTGGTTGAGGGTCGCCGGGCGGCGGCTCGGCTGAGAACGTCGTGGCATCGACGTCGGCAACCTCGACGACATCACCAGCGTCTGCCGCGGGCGGCACAGCCTCGGGTTGCTCGATGACGACACCAGGCACGATCTCTATGTCGGATTCTCCAGGGCCGGATTCTCGAAGGCCGGGTTCTCGAAGATCGTCGAACGCCTGAGGCACGCTGCGAACCAACGCCTCCAGATCGACCTGGTCGGAGTACACCAACTCGTCTTCGGTGGCTCCGGCACCGGCGAGACGAACCTGGTCGAGCCGTCGACGGCGATCACCCTCAGGGGCCCTCGCCCAGGCGCGGCCACCCATGACCTCGAGCGGCGCCAGCACCGGATGCTCCTGACGCCCACGGTGCCACCACACGATCGTGCCGATCAACAACCCGAGACCGATCAACACGAGTCCCGCCGCGGACAGGAGGATGATTCTCTCGTTGGTCGGGTCGGAGAAGTCTCCGCCGACGATCACACCCATGGCGCGGCCCGGGGACTTCACGTTCACCGAGCCATTCTCGCATGCGAACGACCGCCACGCACCGCCAGCGCTGGCCAAAATCCATCGCAATGCGCCAAGCTGGTGACGTGGGTCTCCTCTGGTTGCTGCTCGCCGTCGCCGTCTGCGCTGGATTGATCTACGTCGGCTACCGAATCGAGCCGCACCACGTGTCCAAGAACGGCCGCCGTTTCCTCGCCACCGGACAGTGGATATCGGACCATGGCGATCCGGAGGGCCGCCGCCGCGAAGTGTGGGTCAACCTGACGCCCGGCCGCCATCTGGAGATCGATGTGAAGCGCAGAATGCACCACGACGTCAGTCACTGGATGATCGAGGGCAAGTCGCCGGAGCCTCCGCCGAGGCGGGCGGTCTACGTCTTGCGAAGTGTGAACGCCGCCGGCGCCACGCAGCGGATGACCGTCCAGGTGCCCGCAAAGAGTCGGGCCGTGGAAATCCTCGACACAGCGTTGGCGAGCCAATAGTCACACCGTGGGCACCGACTCGACGAATGCTCCGAGCGGCGCCGCGAGCTGGTCGAGATTGATGAGGAAGGCATCGTGACCGTGCGGTGAGTCGATCTCGAGGTAGTCGCACGGCGTATCCCCCGCGACCAGCAACTCGCGGATCTGGCGTTGCTGGTACGACGGATACAAGATGTCGCTGGAGATGCCGACCGTCAGGGTCGGCACCTGGATCCGCGCCATCGCAGCATGAAGTCCCCCGCGACCCCGACCGACGTCGTGCAGGTCCATCGCTTTGCCGATGATCAGGTAGCTGTTGGTGTCGAAACGCCGCACCAACTTCTCGCCATGGTGATCGAGGTAACGCTCGACCTCGAATCGCTGCCACAGGTCGAGGCTGTCGCGCAGGGTCGCCCCGTCGGCCAGCTCCCGACCGAACCGATCGCTGAACGCGTTGTCACTGCGGAACGTGACTTGGGCGACCATCCGGGCAACCGAAAGGCCTTCCCACGGACCATCGTGATCGTCGGCGTCGTAATAGTCCCCTCCGCGCCAATTCGGATCCATGCGTATCGCCCGTCGGCCAATCGCTCCCCAGGCAATCTGCTGCGCCGTCGCTTGCGCGCACGTGGCGATCGGCACGATCGAACGGACGCGATGGGGAAAGGTGATCGCCCACTCCAGTACCTGCATGCCTCCCATCGACCCACCGATCACCGAATGCCATGCCGGAATCGCCAAGTGATCAGCCAACCGAATTTGGGCACGGACCATGTCGCGAATCGTCACGACCGGGAACCTGCTGCCGTACGGCTTGCCGTCGATGGGGTGCGCCGATGCCGGGCCCGTGGAACCCTGGCAGCCACCGAGCACGTTGGCGCAGACGACGAACCACCGCTCCGTGTCGATCCCCAATCCAGGACCGACCACTCCTTCCCACCAGCCTGCCGTCGGATGCCCGTGTCCCATCGGGCCGACTGCATGGCTGTCGCCGGTCCAGGCATGACACAACAAGACGGCATTGCTGTGGTCGTCGTCGAGCGTGCCCCACGTCTCGTAGGCAATCGTCACCTCGTCGAGGGTGACTCCACCATCGAGCGCGAACGGGCGGGTGAACGTCAGGAACTGTCGGTGCCCAACAGGGTCACCCGGACGCCATGCACCGCTTGCCGGCAGTGGTTGGCCCGCCATCTCGTGCTCCTCTTCGCGCTCGTCTCCGTGGTGGACGCCGCACGAGGGAAGCTGAGTTGCCCTGCAGCGCAGGGCCACATCCCCGCCGAGGCGGGATGGCACCGTGGGGCTTCCTCCCCGGTTGCCGGATCGGCGGCTTCGAGAACCGACGATCACTCGTGATGCGAACCGCCGATACTGTAGCGACGTCGCGGCCTTCTTCTGCGTCACTTTTCGGCCTCACCCATCGGGGACCCGGAGGGCCGTCGGTTGACCGGTACCACAAACTGACTGAGTCACGGATCAGAATGGCTGACTGGTCAGCGAGTAGACGTGTGCCCCGTCACCGGCCATGCTGGACCCGATGGGTGTTTGCTTCCTTACTCCAAAAGCGCGTCCAACCCCAACCCCGGGCAAGGGATACGGCAGCGTTGCCTGCGAACCGATCGCAGCCGGCGAGGTCATCGCCGCATTCGGGGGGCGATGCGTGACACGTGACGAATTCGATCTCCTACCTGCCAGCCAACAGGTTCGCAGCGTGCAGATCGACGAGCAGCTGTACATGGCGGGCACGCCCGAACCGGAGCCGGCCGACTTCATCAACCACTCCTGCGACCCGAACTGTGTGGTCAGTGGCAACGTGCTCCTGGTCGCTCGCCGCGACATCCTGGTCGGCGAAGAACTCGGCTATGACTACGCGACCACCGACGGAAGCGACTACGACGAGTTCGAGTGCCTCTGCGGCACGGCATTGTGCCGCGGCAAGGTCTCCGGCCACGATTGGATGCTGCCCGAGCTGCAACTGCGTTACCGAGGCTCGTTCAGCCCGTATCTCGCCAAGCGCATCGCCGCCTTGGTTCACGTCGGCGCCGAACGCCGAGCGTTCGCCCTCTAGCGTCCGATACGTCTCGCCCCGAAACCACCAGCGCGCGGGTGGGCGCGATACCCTCGGGTGATGCGGGTGCTGATCGTCGGCGCAGGTGGGGTGGGCTCGGCGCTGGCCACGATCTGTGCCAGGCGTGCCGAGTTCGAACACATCGTCGTCGCCGACGTCGACCCGTCGCGGTCGGCACGGGCTGCGACCACGGCGCACTCCGATCGGGTCAGCGGCACCAGGGTCGACGCGTCGGCGCGGCTCGACGTGGTCGAACTGGCGGCGATCTCAGGAGCCGACGTGATCGTCAATGCTTGCGATCCGCGCTTCAATCCACCGATCTTCGAGGCCGCGTTCGAGGCCGGATGCCACTACCTCGACATGGCGATGCACCTGTCATCGCCACACCCCACGGACCCGTATCACCAGATCGGCATCAGCCTCGGCGCAGCCCAATTCGCAGCCAGCGATGCGTGGGCAGAACGCGGTCTGCTCGCCCTAGTCGGAATGGGGGTCGAACCAGGCTTCTCCGATGTTGTCGCCCGCTATGCCGCCGACCACCTCTTCTCGACCGTCCACGAGATTGGGGTGCGCGACGGTAGCGATCTGGTGATCGAGGGCTTCGCTTTTGCCCCGACGTTCAGCATCTGGACGACGATCGAGGAGTGCCTCAATCCGCCGGTCGTCTACGAGCGCGACCGCGGGTGGTTCACGACCGCCCCGTTCTCGGAGCCGGAACAGTTCACCTTCCCTGACGGCATCGGTGAGTTGAAGTGCGTCAACATCGAACACGAAGAAGTGCTGTTGATTCCGCGGTGGATCGACGTCGACCGGGTCACGTTCAAGTACGGACTGGGTGACGAGTTCCTCGACGTGTTGGCAATGCTGCACAAACTCGGGCTCGATTCGACCAAGCCGGTGACTGTTCGCGGGGTCGACGTCGCACCGCGCGACCTGGTGGCCGCGGTCTTGCCCAATCCCGCGGAACTCGGTCATCGGATGCGCGGCAGGACGTGCGCCGGGACGCTGGTCACCGGTATCGGTGTCGACGGCAAGCCCCGCTGCACATACCTCTACCAGATCGTCGACAACGAATGGACGATGAGCGAGTTCGGTCATCAGGCCGTGGTGTGGCAGACGGCGGTCCACCCGGCGATCGCGCTGGAGCTGATGGCAACCGGAGAGTGGAAGGGTGAAGGCGTCAAGGGACCCGAGGCCTTCTCGGCCGATCCTTTCCTGCCTCTGCTGGCCGAACACGGCGCACCCTGGTCAATGGAGGAACGATCGATACTAGAGCAGACGACAACGGAACGGTCGCCATCGCCCGGCTGAAGAAGATCCACGCCGAACGCCTGCTGGCCGACTACGACGCCGACCCGATCGCGGCATTGACGGCCGCGCTACGGATCGTCCTCGATATGCCCGGTGCAGAGTGGGCGGCGTTGGTGGCCGCCGCACCGATCGAGCCCGTGCACAGGCAGCGGTTGCTGGCGGCCGACGAGCGAAGCCTCGACCACATGGCTCAAGAGCTCAACGAGCGTCGCACCCTGGATGATCAGAGCTGCTGACGCTCGACTAGACACTGACGGTGCCGACGACCGGCTGGGCCAGTACCAGGCGACGGTCGAAACCTGGCTCGATCGGCAGGAACCCATTGCGATCGGGCCAGAGCAGCTGCACGACTTCGAAATCGGCCCCGCGATACCAGGCAGTCCCTGTGGCGAACAGCGGACCCCACTCGGCGAGATCGACAGGGGCGAACACGCAGCGAAGGTCGTTGTCGAACAGACCCGTGAGCTCGACACCCAACGGGATCTCGGTGCCGCCGCGCAACAGATCAGCGACCAGGTCGAACAGCCCACGAGCGGCCACCGGCTGCAACCCGAACAGCACGACCTCGGGAAAGCCGAACGCCTGCGGATACCCGATGGTGTAGATGTAACCGGCGCTCGGCGGATCACGATCGGGTTGCGCGGCGACGGGCTCGATCGCCCATCCGTGTTCCTCGATCATCCACTCGATCTTCTCCGCGTGGGGGATGTGGAAGTCGGGAAGATCAGTCACAGCAGCGACTCAACCCCTCTGGTGTCATCGCCTGCGAAGGTAGCCTGCGACGCTGATGGCCACCGATCCCGACGAATCGACGAGCCGGCCGCCATCGACCTACGGCTTCTTGCTCCGGCCGAAATGGATCGCCTTCCACCTCCTCGTCGCCGTGGTGGTCGTGGTCATGATCAACCTCGCCTTCTGGCAACTGCGCCGACTCGACGAGCGTCGCCAGTTCAACTCGGAGGTGCGCGCCAACAGCGAACAGACCGCCACGGTCGACGACATCACCGCCGCCGAGCCCCATCCGTCGACGATCCAGTGGCGGACGTTGCGAGCCACGGGCTCGTACGTTCCAGACCATCAGTTCCTCGTGGTCAACCGATCGCAGAACGGCGACAACGGTCGCAACGTGGTCGACGCCTTGCGGCTCGCCGACGGCCGGCTGCTCTTGGTCAATCGCGGTTTCGTTCCCATCACCGACGCCGTGCCGCCGACACCGACGGGCACGGTCACGATCGACGGGCGGCTCCGCGCCAGCGAGCGGCGCAAGACCGGCCAGCCCGCCGATGAAAGCATCGCCGGCCTCACAGAGATCCATCGCATCGACGTCGGCCTACTGGCCGGGCAGTTCGACGACACGGTGCTACCGATGTACGTCGAGCAACTCGGGCCGACCAAACCTCTCCAGGAGATCGTCGGGCCGAGCCTCGATGAAGGCCCGCACCTGTCGTACGCGATCCAGTGGTTCATCTTCAGTGGTTGCGTGATCGCCGGATGGGTGTTGGCGGTTCGCCGATCGATCGCCGTTCGTTCCGGAAAGGTCACAAGGAAGCGGTCGAGCTACGTGCCCATTGCCGACGAAGAGTCAGTGAAATGACTGGGTCCCCTGGCTCTCGAGCACGGCCATCCGCCTGAACTGCTCGACCACGTTCGGCGACTCGTAGCTGGGATCGAGGTGCCGGTACACGGTGTCGACGTTGACAGCGATACGACCGAACTCGCTCAGCGACCCGAAGTCGGGCCGCGCTTTGATCTCGGCGGCGATCTCACGTGTCGCCTCCCAGGCATCGACGCCCGACGCCTGCCGTTGGCCCGCGGCCTCGTCGACGAAGGCGAGGTAGTCGCGTACGGACGCGATCCCGGTCTTGCCGGTGATCGGGCCGTGGCCGGGCACCACGACTTCGATGTCCATGCCCAGCATCAGGTCACAGGCGGCGACCCAGTTGCTCAGCGGACCCGCCCAAACGATCGGCGTGCCACCGATGAACAAGATGTCACCGGTGTAGATGGTCCTCGCGTCGGACACATAGGCCAAGGTGTCGCCGCTGGTGTGCGCGGGTCCGACCTCGATCAATTCGACCGAGCGGCCGCCGACCTCGAGATCGAGCCGCCCGTCGAAGGTGCGGTCGGGCAGACGAAGCTCGATGCCCTCGAAGTCGAACGCCCCGAAGTAGCCGCGGAACATGTCGCCGATCTCGCCGGGAGCACCGTTCAAGCCGGCGAGCAACGACGGCGGCACCTCGGCCATTTCGTGCGCAGTCGCCGAAGTGGCGATGATCTCGGCCTGACCGACCAGCACGTTCCCGAAGCAATGGTCACCATTGGCGTGGGTGTTGACCACCCGGGTGATCGGCGCCACGTCGGTGATCGGCGCCATCGCGTCGAGCATCCCCTGCGTGAGGCGAAGATCGAAGAGCGTGTCGACCAGCAGTGACACACCGTCGCCGACGATCAAACCGGCGTTGCTCCACCCCCAACTCCCGTCGGGTTGCAGGTACGCATGACACCCGTCCGCGACCTCGTGAAGTCCCAGCGTGTAGTTCTCTGGCATGCACCTGTCCTACCACGGTTTACAGTGCTGGTCATGCGCCAACTGAGCGGAATCGATGCCAGCTTCTTGAACATGGAGACGGCCAGCGCCTTTGGTCACGTCGCCTCGCTCAACATCTACGACGCCACCGACGTGCCCGGTGGGTCCGGGCTGGAGGCGACCAAGCAGACCATCCTGGAACGGATCGACTTGCTGACGCCCTTCCGTCGACGCTTGGTCGAGGTCCCACTCGGCCTCGATCTCCCGTACTGGATCGAGGATCCCAACTTCGACATCGACTTCCACGTGCGTCATCACGCCGTGCCGCCGCCGGGGACACCGCAACAGTTGGGTGAGGCGGTCAGTCGGATCATGGCTCGCCCACTCGACAGGAGTCGACCATTGTGGGAGCTCTACGTGATCGAGGGTCTCGACAACGGCCGACAGATCGCCCAGCTCAGCAAGATCCACCACGCCGCCATCGACGGGGCGTCGGGGGCGCTGATGCTGGCAGCGATCCTCGACCTCGACCCCGACTTCCGCCCGACCGCCGGGCCGGCGCCATGGGAGCCGGAGGCCGTGCCGAGCGACGAGGAGCTGATGCGCCTGACCCTGGCCGAGTACATGAGGCGACCGGAGAAGATGATCCGCCTCGGGGTGCGCACCGCACGCGACCTGGCGAAGGCGTCGCGTTCAGGTGGGTTGCGGGCCTTGGCCGACATGCTGGCGCAACCGCTGCCGGGTCCGGTCGGTGGCCTCCTGCGGCGGCGGTTGCGATCGCAGTATGGCGAAGAGACCGACCGGCCACCGGCGCTCCCACCGACCCATGCGCCACGCACTCCGTGGAACCAGGCGATCACTCCGCACCGCCGCTTCGCCTATACCACGATCCCCCTGGAGGACGCCAAGACCGTGCGCCGGGCATTCGGCTGCACGTTCAACGACGTGGTGATGGCCCTCTGCTCGGGCACTCTGCGGGCATACTTGATCCAGCACGATTGCCTGCCGAAGGAAAGCCTGATCGCCATGGTTCCGGTCAGCGTGCGCAGCGGTAGCGAGACCGACACCTACCAGAACCGGGTGTCGGCGCTGCTGGCCGACCTGGCGACCAACGAGAAGGATCCCGTCAAACGTCTTCGCCGAGTGCAGCGAAGCATGACCGCGGCCAAGGGGAACCTCGCCGCCATCCCTGCAGAACTGCTGATGGACTACACCCAGTTCGCCCCCCCGGCGATCGCCGCCAGGGCAATGCGCATGGCCAGCCGCCTGCGAATCGCCGATCGGATGAACCCACCGTTCAACCTCATCATCTCCAACGTGCCCGGCCCCAGCGAACCGCTGTACATGGCCGGTGCCCAACTGAAGCACTTCTACCCGGTGTCGGCACTGACCGATGGCCAGGGACTCAACATGACTGTGCAGAGCTACAACGGCAACCTCGATTTCGGCTTCATCGCCTGCCGCGAGCTGGTGCCCGATCTGTGGCTGCTCACCGACTTGCTCCAAGCCTCGATGGCGGAGCTCCTGGCCGCCGCCGAGCCCAAGCCCGTCAACAAGGCACCCGCCAGGAAGGCACCCGCCAGGAAGAAGGCCAGCTGACCCGCCGCTACAGACCGGGTGATGAGAGATGGGCCGCTCGGCGCGGCTCATCTCTCATCGCCCGGTTTCGGTGGATGGGGTCTGCGCCGGCAGGCCGACCAGATGGCCGACGTCGTTGTAGCGGATGAGCCGCCACAGGTTGTCCTTGACCAGGTGAATCTCGGTGATCGAAGTGTTCAGCGTGTGAATCTCGAAGCCACCCGTCGCCGGCGACTTCAACGCCAGGCGGAGCGCGGCGTCGACGACACCGCCATGACAGGACACCACGATGTTCTGACCGGCGTACGTATCGACCGTGCGACGGATGGCCTGGCCGACGCGGAACTGGAACGCGGCGATCGTCTCACCGCCGGGGAAGCTCCTCCCGAACGGATCGCCTTCCCACCAGCCGGTGCCATAGCGCTCGACGTAGTCGTCGAACGCCATGCCGTCACAGTCCGGGCCGGGGTCGTGCTCGCCGAACCCGGCATCCTCGACGACCTCAAGGTCCCCGATGGCCGGAGCGATGATCTCGGCGGTCTCCCGGGCCCGCGCGTACTGGCTGGAGATCAGCACGTCTGCGACGATCTCGCCGCTGATCACCCAGCGGTCGCGAAGCCGTTCGGCCTGCTCCCGGCCGAGCTCTGAGAGTCCGGTACACGTCCTGGGGCCACCGATCACCCTGGCCACTGTCGTCTTCGATTCTCCATGGCGCACCAGCACGAGACGAGTCACAGAGAGCGAAGCTTACTTTTCGTTCGCGCGCGAGCACCTGTCCGGGCTACGGGTCCTAACTTCATGTGGGTGCGCGGAGTTGACAGGTTGACGATTCGATCAACCATCACGGACCCACGCGGCGCCACGTTGCTGGCCGATGCCCACGCCCTGGGTCTCTCCGAGATCACGGATATCGACGTTGCTGACCTGGTGTTTGTTGCCGGTGGCAGCGATCGCGAGGAGCTCCAGCGGCTACTGGTCGATCCGTTGCTGCAGACCGGCGACTGGGCAGTCCCACGAACACCCGCCGTCGAGACCACTCTCCTTCCCGGTGTGACCGATGCCTCCGCCCAGGCCGTTGCCTTGGCTGCCGAGACGATCGGTTCGCCGGTGACCGCGGTCGCCACCGGCACGCGGTACGAGGTACATGGTGACATCGACGAGCTGACCATGTCGGTGCTCGCCAGACGGCTCCTCGCCAACCCGGTGATCGAGCGTTGGTCGTTGGGCCCGATCGAGCCGACGTTCGTGGACGCCGAGGCAGTGGCCGACACCGACGTCGAGTTCGTCGAGATCGCCGACCTCGACGATGACGCGCTCGCCGCAGTCAACCGCGAGCGCGGCTTGTCGCTCGACCTCGCCGAGCTTCACGCCATCGCCGATCATTTCCGGGCTGCGGGTCGGCCGCCGACCGACGTGGAGCTGGAAACCCTCGCCCAGACCTGGAGCGAGCACTGCGCTCACAAGACCTTCCGGGCCAGGATCACCGACCAGGACGGCCGCTCGATCCGGCCATTGTTGCAGCAACTCCGCACGGCGACCGACAGCATCGACGCACCATTCCTGCGCAGTGCCTTCGTCGGCAACGCCGGCGTCGTCTCGTTCTCGCCCGGAACCACCATCGCCGTCAAGGCCGAGACACACAACCATCCGTCGGCGATCGAGCCGTTCGGCGGCGCCAACACCGGTGTCGGGGGCGTGATCCGCGACGTGATGGGGGCTGCGCACCGCCCGATCGCCGTGACCGACGTCTTGTGCTTCGGCCCCACAGACCTCCCCGCGGAGCGACTACCGGAAGGCGTGCTGCACCCGCGCCTGATCGAGGCCGGCGTCGTGGCCGGGGTTGCCGACTACGGCAACAAGATCGGCCTACCAACTGTTGCCGGAGCGGTGCTGTACGACGACGGGTACATCGCCAATCCCCTGGTGTACTGCGGGTGCATCGGCGTTGCCGACGACATCGCCCCCACGAGCGGACCGAATATCGGCGATCTGGTCGTCGTGCTCGGAGGCCGCACCGGTCGCGATGGCCTGCGCGGCGCCACGTTCTCCAGCGCGACGATGGACGCCACCACCGGCGACGTGGCCGGCGCCAGCGTGCAGATCGGTGACCCGATCACCGAGAAGCTGTTGATCGACGTGCTGCGCGATGCCACCGGCTTGTTCACGGCGATCACCGACTGCGGCGCCGGTGGGTTGTCGTCGGCGATCGGTGAGATGGCCGAGGGAATCGGTGCCGACGTCGACCTGGCAGGCGCTCCACTCAAGTACCCAGGGCTGCGGCCGTGGGAGATCTGGCTCAGCGAGGCCCAGGAGCGCATGGTGGTGGCCGTCGCCACGTCAGCGTGGCCGCGGCTCCAGATCCTCTGCAATCGCCACGGGATCGAAGCAACCGCGCTCGGCACCTTCACCGGCGACGGTGTGCTGCACGTTCGCCACGGTTCGACGACGGTGCTGCAGCTCGACACGACGTTCCTTCACGACGGCCGGCCGCAACGCGACATGTATGCGCGGCTACCAACGCCCAACCGCGGCACCTCCCAGTGCCCGCCGGGCCACGATGTGGCGGCCACCGTGCTGTCGTTGCTGCGCCATCCCAACATCGCCTCCAAGGAGGCGGTGATCCGTCGTTACGACCACGAGATCCTCGGCGGCACCGTCGTGAGGCCGCTGATCGGGCCGCACCGCGATGGTCACGCGGACGGCGTGGTGATCGCCGATCCGGGCGAAACTCATGGTCTGGCGATCGGTATCGGGGTCAACCCGTGGTACGGCGAACTCGACCCGGAGCGCATGGCCCACGCCGTCATCGACGAGGCGATCCGCAACGTCGTCGCAGTCGGCGCCGACCCCGACAACGTCGCCTTGCTCGACAACTTCTCATGGGGCGATCCGCGGCGCCCCTCGACGCTCGGCGAGCTGGTCGCCGCCGTTCGCGGCTGCTGCGACGCATCGGTTGCCCATGGTGCTCCGTTCGTGAGTGGCAAGGATTCGCTCAACAACGAGTACCTCGGCGCCGACGGGGCACGCCATTCCGTGCCACCGACCTTGGTCATCACGGCCATCGCCCATGTGCCCGACGCCAACGCCGTGGTGACCCCCGATCTCAAGCAAGCTGGCAATGTCGTCGTGCAGATCGGCTCCACAGCATGCGAGTTCGGCGGCAGCCACTTCGCCAAGGTGAACGGCATCGCGGACGGCGCCACAGTTCCGGCACCGGACCCGGCTGCTCCCACCCGTTATCGGCGATTGCACGCTGCGTTGCGGTCGGGAAGGGTGAGGGCGTGCCATGACATCAGTGAGGGTGGCCTCGCCGTCGCTCTGGCCGAGATGGCGATCGCCGGGCGACTCGGATTGTCCATCGACACCCTGCCTGGCCCGGATCCAGTGTCGGCGCTGTTCAGCGAGTCGTCCAGCCGGTTCGTGTGCGAGGTCGCAGCAGGCGATGTGAGCTGGTTGAGCGAACAATTGGGCGAACCGGTCTCCGTGCTCGGAACCGTGACCGCCGAGCCGGTGGTACTCCTCCCCGGCGCTCGCCCGATCACGATCGAAGCAATGGTCACGGCGTTCGGGGCGCAGCAGTGAGCCGCCCCACCGCACTCGTGCTTGCAGCAGCGGGGACCAATCGCGATCACGACGTCGCGTTCGCGCTCGACCTCGCCGGTGCCGAATCACGGATCGTTCTGCTGTCGGAGCTCGTCGACCGGCCATCCGTGCTGGGCGGTGCCCAGATGATGGTGATCGCCGGGGGTTTCAGCTACGCGGATGCCCTGGGCGCCGGACGAATGTTCGCGTTGCAGCTCGAACACCGGGTCGGCGAGACGTTGCGCACCTTCGTCACTGCCCAGAAGCCGGTGATCGGCATCTGCAACGGCTTCCAGGTGCTGACGCGAACAGGTCTGCTCCCCGGCGCGCTCGGCCACAACGCCAGCGGCCACTTCCAGTGTCAGTGGACGACTCTCGAGGCCCCGGCCAGTCGATGCATCTGGACGACCGGGATCACCACGCTCGATTGCCCGATCGCCCACGGCGAAGGGCGTTACACGCACCCCGACCCGGCTGCTCTGGCCGCGGCCGGTCAGGTAGCGCTGCGTTACGCCGGGGTCAATCCCAACGGTTCCGTCGACGACATCGCCGGGGTGTGCGACCCGACAGGCGTCGTCCTGGGTCTGATGCCCCATCCGGAGAACCACGTCGTCGCCCGGCAGTTTCCCGGCTTCACCAGCGGTCGCCATGGTGAGCTCGGGCTAGCGTTGTTCGAGCAGGGCGTTCGCTACGCCAAGGAGCGATGACCATGAGCGTCCCGTTCACCGACATCGATCTTCCGCTCGGCGACCGCCGGGACGGGAAGGTCCGCGTTTCCTACGCCTACGGCAACGGGCAACGTCTCTTCATCACGACCGACCGCCTGTCGGCGTTCGACCGGGTCATTGCCGGTGTGCCCTACAAGGGCCAAGTGCTCAACCAGCTCAGCGCCTGGTGGTTCGAACGCACCGGCGACGTCGTCGCCAATCACGTCGTCGATGTTCCCGACCCGAACGTGCTCGTTGCTCGCGCCGCCCAGCCGCTGCCGGTCGAGGTGATCGTCCGCGGATACATCACCGGTGTCACCAGCACCTCGCTGTGGCGTCAATACGAGGATGGGGCACGCACCATCTACGGCTATCACTTCTCCGATGGCCTGCGGAAGAACACCGACCTGCCAGGAGCCATCGTCACGCCGACGACCAAGGCCGACAACGGTGGGCACGACGAACCGCTGAGTCCCAGCGATGTCACTCGCAAGGGGCTCGTCGCCGCGGGGCTGTGGCGGAAGGTGGAGGCCGCCGCGCTGGAGTTGTTCTCCCGCGGGCAGGAGATCGCCCGCCAGTCGGGGCTGATACTGGCTGACACGAAATACGAGTTCGGCACCACGCCGGCCGGCGAGTTGTTGCTGATCGATGAAATGCACACACCCGATTCGTCCCGGTACTGGGTCGCCGACACCTACGAGCGCCGGCTCAGCGAGGGCGACGAGCCGGAGAGCCTCGACAAGGAAGTCGTCCGGCGGGCGTTGATCGACGCCGGCTACGACGGCCATGGCACGCCACCGACCCTCGACCAAGCGGTGTGGGACGCAACGTCGCGACGTTACATCGACGCCTACGAACGATTGACCGGACTGGATTTCCAGCCCGGCAGCTACCCGGTCGAAGACCGGATCAGGGAGGTCCTCGGGCATGCTGCCTGACCAGTCACCACTCGATTTGCACATCGACTCCGACGTACCGCACGAGGAGTGCGGCGTGTTCGGTATCTCGACACCCCACGGTGAAGGCGTCGCTCAGACCGTCTTCTTCGGCCTGTTCGCCCTGCAACATCGTGGCCAGGAGGCCGCCGGAATCGCAGTCAGCGACGGCAGCCGGGTACGGCTGCACAAGGACTCCGGTCTCGTCGCCAACGTGTTCACCCCAGCGACGATGAACACCCTCGCCGGGTATCACGGCATCGGCCACACCCGCTACAGCACCATCAGGCGCCAACGCCGAACGCAACATCCAGCCATTCCTCGTGGAGACGATGCACGGTCCCCTCGCCCTTGCCCACAACGGCAACCTGGTCAATGCGCCTGCCCTGCGTGACGAACTGCTGACACGCGGTTTCGGTCTCACGGCCACCAGCGACACCGAAGTCATGACCCTGATGCTCGCGGCGGCCGGCGGGCGAACCTGGGAGGACCGCGTCGAGCGCACCCTGCCTGCGTGGAAGGGTGCGTACTCGTTGGTGATCCTCGCTGCCGACCGAGTGATCGCCGTGCGCGACCCATGGGGTTTCCGACCGATGAGCGTCGGGCGGCTTCCACACGGCGGCTACGCCGTGGCCTCGGAGACCTGCGCGCTGAGCACGCTCGGTTGCCTCGACATCAGCGAAGTCGCTCCCGGCGAGATCGTCAGCCTGCACGGCGCCGAGATCACCCGCCGCCAGGCGTTGACCCCGGCAGCCCGTTCGGCTCGGTGCACGTTCGAGTTCGTCTACTTCAGCCGTCCCGACAGCAGGTGGGCCGATCGCAACATCCACCACGTCCGCCAACGTCTCGGTGAGGAACTGGCGACCGAGGCGCCGGCCGAAGCCGACGTGGTCATTCCCGTACCCGACTCGTCGATCCCCGCGGCCATCGGATTCAGCCGAGCCAGCGGCATCCCCCACAACGACGGCCTGATCAAGAACCGCTACATCGGCCGAACGTTCATCGAGCCGACACAGGACCTGCGCGACCGTGGCGTGGCCTTGAAGTTCAACGCGCTCGCCGAGAACTTGGCGGGCAAGCGGGTGATCATGATCGACGACTCGTTGGTGCGCGGCACGACGGCAGGTCCTCTCGTGAAGTTGCTCCGCGAGGCCGGCGCGACCGAAGTACACGTGCGGATCACCTGCCCGCCGATCACCCACGCCTGCCACTTCGGCGTCGACATGGGCCACGACGGCGATCTCATGGCTGCGCACCTGACGGTCGAGGAGATGCGCGCCCACATCGACGCCGATTCGCTGGCCTTCCTGTCACTCGACGGGATGATGCGGGCGATCACCGTCGACCCGGGTGGCTCCCCCGCGGGTGACGCCAATGGCTACTGCAATGCCTGCTTCACGGGCCACTATCCGATGGAGGTCGCCGAGGCGCAGGCCAAGCTGGCATTCGAGGGCGTGCTGGCGTGAAAGTTCCACGATGAAAGGTCCGAAATGAGGGTCCGAGGATGAGGGTCACGGTGATCGGTACCGGCGGCCGCGAGTCAGCGCTCGCCTGGGCTTGTCGGCGGCACGGCCACGAGGTGACGATCACCGCCGATCTCGGTCCCGAGGCGACCGCTGATCTGGTGATCGTCGGACCGGAGACGGCACTTGCCCGCGGCGTGGCCGACGAATGCCTACGCCGCCAGATCCCGTGCTTCGGTCCCACGGCCGACGTGACCAGACTCGAATCGTCGAAGGGCTATGCCCGTCAAGTGGCTGATCTGCTCGGCCTCCCGTCGCCGCGACATCTGGCCACCACGTCGGCCGATGACGCACTGGCCTGGTGGAGGGCACTCGATGCACCTGTCGTGGTCAAACAGGACGGCCTCGCCGCCGGCAAGGGCGTCATCGTGCCTGAAGGCGACGACGAGACTGTCGAGGCGATCACCACACTCGCCGGGGCCGGGCCGATCGTCGTCGAGGAGCGCCTCTCCGGCCCGGAATGCAGTCTGATGGCACTGTGCGACGGCACGGTGGCCCGCCCGCTGCCGATCGCGCAGGACCACAAGCGGATCTGTGAGGGCGATACCGGGCCCAACACCGGCGGCATGGGCGCCTATGCACCGGCCCCCGTCGGTTACGACGCCGAGGCGTTGACGGCGACGTTCATCCAGCCGGTCATCGATCACCTCGCTGCGCTCGGCACCCCGTATGTCGGGGTCCTGTACGCCGGGTTGATGCTCACCTCCGACGGACCACGGTTGATCGAGTTCAACTGCCGGTTCGGCGATCCCGAGGCCCAAGCCGTGTTACCGCTTGTCGAATCCGACCTCGCCGAACTGGCACTGGCCTGCTGCGCCGGCCGGCTGTCAGAATCGTCACTGACGATTCGAGACGGTGCCACGTGCGCAGTCGTGGCCGCTGCACCCGGCTATCCGAGTCAGCCCGTCATCGGCCAGACGATCACCGGCCTCGACAGCGGCGACGCCGAGGCCATCACGTTTCTCGCCGGTTGCGACGGCCGAACGGTCACCGGGGGCCGCGTGCTGGCCGTCACCGGCCTTGGCGACTCGCTGGGCGCGGCCCGCAGCAACGCCTACCGGCGTCTGTCGACGATCCGTTTCGATGGGATGCAGGTCCGCGACGACATCGGCTGGCGCGCCATCGGGGCCTCGTTGACGTCGTACGCCGCTGCCGGAGTCGACATCGACGAGGGCGCCCGGGCCGTGAGCCAGATGAAACAAGCCGTCGAGCGCACCCACGGCCCGGCGGTGCTCCGCGGCGTCGGCAGCTTCGGCGGCGCGTTCAGCGGCAAGACGATCAAGGCCATGGACGAACCCGTGCTCGTGGCCTCGACCGACGGGGTCGGCACGAAGGTCGAACTCGCGGCGCGGCTGGGCATGTATCGCGGCGTCGGGGCCGACATCGTCAACCATTGCATCGACGACGTCCTGGTGCAAGGTGCCAGGCCGTTGTTCTTCCTGGACTACGTGGCGTCGAGCAAGCTGAACGCCGCCCACGTCGCCGAGGTCGTCACCGGCATGGCCGAGGCGTGCGAGGCAGCCGGCTGTGCCCTGCTCGGTGGCGAGACGGCCGAGATGCCCGGCGTCTACTCGCCCGGCGCGTTCGACATCGCCGGCACTCTCGTCGGGGTCGTGGAGCAACGCGACATGTTGCCTCGCGGCGACCTACGCGCCGGCGACGCCCTGATCGGGATCGCATCCAACGGCCCGCACACCAACGGCTACTCGCTCCTCCGCCGGATCTTCGAGTGGTTGCCGATGGATTCGACACCACCTGGGTTCGATCGTCCCCTCGGCGAGACGTTGTTGGTACCCCACCGCAGCTATCTCGATGTGTTAGCCGGGGCACTCGCGAGCGGCCGGGTCAAAGCACTCGCCCACATCACCGGTGGCGGCCTGCCCGACAATCTGCCACGCGTCCTGCCCGACGATTGCGATGCCGTCATCGAACTCGGCTCGTGGCCGGTTCCACCATTGTTCCGACTGGTGCGCGAAGTGGCCACTCAACTCGACACGCACGAGCTCTACCGCACCCTCAACATGGGCGTCGGCATGGTCGTGGTGTGTGCTTCCGCCGACGTGGCTGCCGTTCAGCGGGTCATCGACGAAACAACCTGGGTGATCGGCGAGCTCGTGCCGACATCGAACATCTCCTCCGGAACGCACCGACGGGTCCACCTGCGATGAGCCGCCTCGTCGTCCTGGCATCGGGCACCGGCACCAACCTGCAGGCGATCCTCGACGCCTGCGGCGACGGACGTTTGCCGGCCGACGTCGCTGCGGTCATCTCCAACAAGGCCGGCAGCCAGGCACTCCAGCGGGCCGCCGATGCCGGCGTGCCGTTCGTGCACGTCGCTCCTCACACCGATGAACCGCGTAACGACTACGACGCCCGGCTCGCCGACATCGTCAGCGGGTTCGACCCCGACTGGGTGGTGCTCGCCGGATGGATGCGCGTGCTGTCGATGAGCTTCCTCGGCTGGTTCCCCGGCATGGTCGTCAATCTCCACCCGGCCCTGCCCGGCGAACTACCCGGCGTCGATGCGATCACGCGGGCCTGGGAGGAAGCCCAGGACGGCAGCCGCGATCACACCGGCGTCATGGTCCACCTCGTTCCCGACGAAGGGGTCGACGATGGACCAGTCTTGGCGACCGCCACTGTCCTCATCCACCCCTCCGACACCCTCGAGAGCCTCACCGACCGAATCCACGACGTGGAGCACCGCCTACTCGTCGAAACTCTCGCTACGTTGTGCACGACAGGAGCAAACGCATGAGCACCACAGAATTCTTCGACCGCTTCGAAGCCCTCACGTTCGACGATGTGGTCATCGTCCCCGGCTACAGCGACGTGTTGCCCGACACCGTCGACACCACCGCGACATTCGCAGCCGACATCATCCTCAACGTGCCGATCGTGTCGGCAGCGATGGACAAGGTCACTGAAGCCGCGAATGGCAATCGCCGCGGCTCGCGAAGGTGGGATCGGCGTCATCCATCGCAACCTGTCGATCGAGGATCAGGCTTCCGAGGTGCAGAAGGTCAAGCGCAGCCAGAGCGGCATGATCACCGATCCCGTCACACTCTCGCCGACCGCGACGCTGCACGACGCCGAGGCGTTGATGCACCGTTTCAAGTTCAGCGGTGTTCCCATCACCGATGCATCAGGGCGTTTGGTGGGCATCCTCACCAATCGTGATACGCGGTTCTGCTCGGGCGCCGACTTCGACCGACCGGTGACCGAGTTCATGACCTCCAGCGGGTTGGTGACCGCCTCCGAGGGAACCACGCTCGAGCAGGCCAAGGCCATCCTGCAGAAGCACCGCATCGAGAAGCTGCCGTTGGTCGATGCCGACAACCGGCTCATCGGGCTGATCACCGTGAAAGACATCCTCAAGCGCCAGGAGTTCCCCAACGCCACCCGCGATTCGGCTGGGCGACTGCGCTGTGCAGCAGCCGTCGGCGTCGGGGCCGATCTCGAACAACGCGTCGAGGCGCTCGTGGCTCAGGCGGTCGACGCCGTCGCGCTCGACACGGCACACGGCCATTCCGCCGGGGTGATCAAGGCCATCGAGCGAATCAAGTCGTCGTGGCCGACGCTTGCCGTGGTTGCAGGCAACGTGGTGACCGAAGACGGCGTCGATGCTCTGGCAGCGGCCGGCGCGGATGCCATCAAGGTGGGGGTCGGGGCCGGCTCGATCTGCACCACCCGCGTGGTCAGTGGCGCCGGAATGCCCCAGCTCTCGGCGATCTACTTCACATGTCGACGAGCACGCCAGTACGGCATCCCGATCATCGCCGACGGCGGCATCACCTACTCCGGTGACATGGTCAAGGCCCTGGCCGCAGGGGCCGACACGGTGATGCTGGGTTCGCTGTTGGCCGGCACCGACGAGGCTCCCGGCGAACTGGAACTGTTCGAGGGTCGCCGCTACAAGACGTATCGCGGCATGGGGTCGATGGGAGCCATGCAAGGACTCGGGGCTGACCGCTATGCAACCGCCCAGTCGGCCGTCGGCGCGGCGACCCGCAAGCTCGTCCCGGAGGGAATCGAGGGTCGCGTTGCCTACGCCGGGACCTTGAGCGACGTGATGTACCAACTCGTCGGCGGCCTGCGTAGCGGGATGGGATATGCCGGCGCCGCAACACTGGCCGCGCTGCGTTCGGCTCGTTTCATGCGGGTCACCACCGCCGGGCGCGAGGAGAGCCATCCGCACGACGTGACGATCACCAAGGAAGCTCCGAACTACCAGCGCGGCTAGTCGGCGGCTGCCGTCTCGATCACCGCCAGCAAGGCGTTGCCGTAACGCTCGAGCTTGACCGGCCCCATTCCCTTGATGTCGCCCAGATCGGCAAGGGTCGTAGGGCGGCTCCGGGCGATGTCGTGGAGTGCCTGGTCTGACAACACCGTGTACGCAGGCTTTCCCGCAGCGAGATGCCGGCGGACCGAGCGTAGCTCCTCGAACAGCACCGATTCGGCAGCGGTCAGGTCGCTCCCCGGCTTCACCGCTACCACCGGCCGTTGCGGTTGTCGTGGTGCCACTGCTGCAGCCGTCGCGGCAGGATCCGGTGCCCGAACGCACTGATCGATGAACGGCGACGGGTGTGCCCCGGGAACGATGTGCACTCGGGAACGCCCCCGCGTGATCGCCACGTGGAACACCCGACGTTCCTCCTCCACGTCGGTCGCCAGCCGATGTGGGAACTGATCGGCCTCGGCCTGATGGACGACCACCACCGGCCATTCCTTACCCTTCACACGATGCACCGTTGCCAGCGTGGCACCGTCGGGCTGCCATGCCCGGCGCAACTCGGCGCGCAGCCACGATTCGAACTGCATCGGGTCGGGCTGCAGTTGCGCCAGTTGGGCGACGGCGGTGAGGTCGTCACTCTGCGCTGCACGGTTCATTCCACGCCGATGGGCGTCGAGCGTGGACAGCGTCGAGGCCATTCCCATCGAATCGTGCAACTTCGCCAGGATCGCCGCGGTCGAAGCACCCGCGTCGGCCAGCAACTGCAGCTGCTCGATGTCGTCGGCGAACCCTTCGACCCGCTCGGCCTCGCGTGGTGTGTTGAGGCGGCCGGCGAGTCGGCGCAACCCATCGAGCGAGGACTGTTCCGCCACCCAACCGGCGATGTTCGGCCGGAGCGGGCGCGACGGATTGCGGAGCGCCTCCTCGACATCGACGCTCGACAACCCACCCTTCGTAGTTGCCAGTCGCAGCCAGGCCAGCGAACCACGAACGGCGGCGCGATCGGCGAAGTCAGCGCCCACGCCACCCTGGGTCGGGATGCCGGCCAGTCCGAGGGCGACCTGCACGGGAGCGAGCAGCGAGTTGACACGCGTCAACACCGCCATCTCGCCAGCCGCGTAGCCGTCCGCCAATGCCGACCGGACGATTCCGACGGTGGCGGCGACTGCATCGCCTCCGCCGTGTACCTCCAACCCAGCCGTGGTCGAATCGGCGTGGATCGATTTGGGCACGCGGCGGGCATTGTGGCGCAGCAGCATCGCCGCCGCGGCGACGACATCGGCCGGGCACCGGTAGTTCACTTCCAGGGGATGGTCACCGGCATGGGGGAAGTGCCGGGCGAAGTCGATCAACCACTGCGGATCGGCCCCGTTGAAGCCGTAGATCGTCTGGTCGTCGTCACCGACACCGAACACACAACCATCCGGTCCGGCAAGCAGTTGCACGAGCAGGTGGTGGGCGGGCGTCAGGTCCTGGAACTCGTCGACGAGCAGCACCCTGCACGCCCGCTGGGCGGCGGCCCGGGCGGCGACATCGGTGAGCAGGACCTCGATCGCTCGAACGATCTGCTCGTCGTAATCGACCGAGCGCGACCTGCTCAGTTCCTGGCGATACCGCGGCAGCATCGCCGCGAACCCGTCGATGTCGCCGTCGTACAGGGCTTCCACCTCATGCGGATCACGTAGCCCCAGTCGAGCCAGCGACAATGCCTCGATCCACAGAGCAACGGGATCCGAGTTGCGTTTGCGTGGGAATTCGACGAGCTTGCCGATGAGTCGTCGTACGTCGGGTTCGGTGATCGTGGTCATCGTGGTCGACTGTGCTGCGAACGGTGCCGAACCATTGACGATGGCCAGGGCAATCGCGTTGAGCGTGCGCACCTGCAACCCGGGGAGGTCGGCAACCCTCGCGCTCATCTCTTCCTGGGCTCGCTTGTTGAACGCGACCAGGCAAACCGCGCGAGCGGGCAGACGCCACCTGGTGAGGAGGTGCCGGGCGCGTTCGGTGAGCACCCGGGTCTTCCCAGAACCTGCCGGGGCGATCACACGACACGCGCCCCCCGGATGAGTGACTGCGGCGAGCTGGTCGGGGGCCAGATCGGCGCCGGAGGAGTTCGAGGCGAACGGCACCAAGCCGCCGTGCTCCACCGCAACGCGGTGCAGCACGGCGATGCCGTCGATCGGCTCGGTGTACCGGATCGGCCCACCGTCGAGCCACGCTGGTGTCCCGTCGGGCAACGTCACGTCACCTGCCTCGCGCTCGGTCGCCGGGCTCGCGCCGAGGGCGATCGCGGCGAGAGCGAGGGGCCACACTGCATGATCGGTGGTGCGTGCGTCGATGGAGTTCGACCACAGCAGGTGATGCAACGTCGACACTTCGAACGTGAAGCGCGGTCCGAGTTGGTCGATCGGCGCACTGTTGATCTGCGTAGCAGCGAGGGCGGCGCCCGACGCCTCGTCGACCTCGAAGACGCACGACGTGCGGCTGTCAGCGAGACGGCGGAGTTCGGCGATCATCGACGTCGGATCGTCAACTTCGGCTGGTCCGATGCGGAGGCGAGGCGCCGCAGCCCAACCATCGGGCGCTGGCTGCCCGGGCCCGAC
The DNA here is from genome assembly GCA_963773085.1 of Ilumatobacteraceae bacterium. GTDB lineage: Bacteria > Actinomycetota > Acidimicrobiia > Acidimicrobiales > Ilumatobacteraceae > JAENVT01. The sequence goes on from CAVYZS010000018.1 coordinate 78,573, forward strand.
GATGATGTTGCGGCCCAGTCGTGACACCGCCCGGATCATCGAGCCTTCGTGACTGATCACGATCGGTTCATGACCTGCCTTGCTCCGTTCCCAGCACTGTCGAACCTCCGCCGACGTCTCGTGACGCCCGCCGCAGTAGACGCACGCGATGGCCATGACCGACCACCGTATCGGCCGCATCGCGGCCCGGTGGGGCCATCTCTGCCCTCCGGAACGGCCTGCGGCTCAAGTACTTGCCCGATCCGGCCGATGAATCAAGTGTTATGGCGGACGTTCAATTTGCACCACCGTTACAACGGTTGGCCCCACCGCCGAGCAGCGCGCCGGTACCACCCCCTCCGCCGCCTGCGGCAGTTCCCGCTCCATTGCTGCGGCTCTCCGCCCCGGTCCCCCAGATCAGGGACACGAGCAGCGTCCCGGCGCTCAGCATTCAGGACTTTCTTCAGCCATCCAAGGTCGACTCCCGCCCACGCAAGCGCAAGAAGAAGCGTGGCAAGAAGCTGCTGACCACCGTGCTACTGCTCGGCCTGGTCGGCGGCGGCGCGTACTACTTCCGCAACGCCGCGCCGATTCAGAAGCTGCTCGGACACGAGCAGCAGGCTGCACCACTGCCCGACGTGCCGTTCGTTCGGCCGAGCATCACGACGGCCGAGTATTCGGTCACGTCGTCCGCCGTGCAGAACGGCGTTCCGAACAACGTGACGACCAAGGTGATTGCCGACTACATCAACGGGACGGGACAAAGCACGGTCGAGAACCAGACCGGCGGGGCATTCACCTCGTCGGCGGAGATCCGCACACGCGAATTCCTGTTCCGTCCCGGTGCCGCAGTCGGCGTCGCGTGGACACGTCAGCCGCGGGCGCCCGAGACGCCGAGTCCTTACGACGCGGCCGAGTTCATTCCGATGGTCGACGACATCATCGATCAGCCACTTCGCGATGCCGTCGAGCCCACTTCATCGAAGTCGGAGAAGGTCGGTGACTCGACCATCACGTCGCTGACGTACGTGCTGGACCGAGCAAAGGTGCCGGAAATAGCACCGGCCATCTTTGCCAGGGTCCCCTGGCTGTTCGATGTCCCCAATGCCACGACGCTGACCATCGAGGTCAGTTACGACGAGTCGGGCATCGTCCATCACCTCTTCTTCGGTGTGGAACCCCCACAACCCGGAACGGGAATCGATGCCACGTGGGTGACGGGATACACCATGGACATCACGGCATTGAACCTTCCGGTCGAGATCGTTGTGCCGGTCGACGCCCTCGACGTGCCCGTCGGGACGCCCTGAGCCGACCGCCGCTCGATTCTTCAAGAATTGGGCAAGGCCGACCGATGAACATCCATGCGCCTCGTCGACGAGATCACTGAGCGACCGGTCGGCCGGGCCCTCCCCGCTCCAACCGGTCCGCGAGCTGTGACAGGTCCCGTGCCCGTCACGTCGCCTGCCCTTCCGAAACCGGTGCCGATGGCGGAAGCGCTCTTCCTTCCGACGCTCCCCCCGAGCGCACCGAAGGCTGCCGGCCCCGTGACGAACCAACTCGCCGCGACTGCGGCGGCGCAGTTCTTTCAGACAGCGGGAATCGTGCCGGACGCCGGTGCACCCGCGCCTCGACCGAAACGGAGCCGAAGGGCGCTCGTTGTGCTGGCCGTTGTCGTAATCCTCACGATGGTGTTGGCGATCGTCTTCCGCAACAGCGCAGTCATCGAGCGATTCACCGGCCGCGGCTACGACACCAATCCGCTGCCCGCGCACCCGATCCCGCAGCCACCGTTCGCCGGTGCGGAGTACACCCTGACCTCGCAGAGCATTGCGATGACGAACAGTCTTCCCACCAACTACTGGCGGACCGAACGCGACGAGGTGAACTACACCGCGAAGGTCGCGAAGGTGACCATCGACAGAGCCAAGGCATCGGTGATCGGCGGCACGATCGGCACCCCGCAGAACACCTCGCCGCCGACTGACGGTGTCGTCGATGAGCACTCGATGTATCTACCTGGCGTGCTGCAGACCGACCCCTGGACACGTCAACCCCACGAAGCGGGATGGTCCCTGCTGGCCCTGCTCAGCCCCCACGAGCTGCTCATGTACCAGGACGTCTTCGATCCGGCATTGCGTTCGCAGCACCCGAAATCCGTTGCCAAAGAAAAGCGGCATGAGATCCCTGTCACGACGTACACCTACGGCTTTGCATTCGGGAAGTTCTACGAGTCGGCTCCCCGCTTGTTCGAGATGGTGAAGTTGATGGATGGCAACGCCGCCGCCGATGCGTCGGTCACCGTGACCATCAGCCTCGACGAGCAGTGGATGGTTCGCTACCTCGACGTCAACGTCGACCTGCAGGCGGTCCTCGAGTACAAGGCAGAGCGCGACGTCGAGACGCCGTACCCGTATCGGTACACCATCGACGTCGTCTCGATCACGGACGCGCCGCCCGACATCGCTGTGCCGGCCAACACGGTCGACGCGACGACAACCACCACCGCTGCCATTCCCCCGGTGGTGCCGTGATGGTGTACAAGAAGAAGAAGAAGAACCACGGTGGCGTGAAGTTCATGGCATTCGTCATGGTCGTCGTCGTGCTGATCATCGGCGTCCAGATGGTCAGCAAGACCGAGCTCGGCCAGCGAATCGCCGGAAACCGAGAGGATCGTCGCCTGGAACGCACCGAGCTGACGCCGCGCTTCGCATTCGCAGCGGCGAAGCTGCGGATCACCATCGGCTCGATCTACAACGACGAGGGAACGACCATCGACCTGACCACGACGAGAGACGTGTCACTCGATCGCGAGTCGGCGACAGTCTCGAGCGACATCAGCATCGAACGGACTGCGGCGGAGGTGTCGCCCGGCGTGAACGCGATTCCGTTCGATGCGCTCAACGCCAACTACTCCGAGATCCTGACGAAGCTGTATCGCATCGAGTCGCCCACAGACGGTGGTACATCATGGACGCGATCGGTTGTCGAGCCCTACTACTACGGGACAGAGCTCGATGATCACTTCATCCCGATGATCGACGACATCATGGGATTCGAACTTCGCGAACTCACGTCGCAGGTAACTGCAGCCAGCGTGGCATCGGGGCTCAGGCGACCGGCGGTTGACGCTCCGACGCTGCCACCTGACGCGAAGGACGCGTATTCGTACGACATCGACATGGAGACGTACCGCCGAGTCGCTCCGATCCTGGCAGGTCGAACCCTCATCGACGCTCCGCCCGACACTGCAGTCACCTTGACCCTCGCGTTCGATGACGTCGGGCTGTTGCAATTCGCCGACGTCGCGATTCCCAGCTCGGTCGCTGCCATTCTCGCCGAGCAACTCGGCCCTGGTCGTGCCGGCGTGTACCACTACACCCTCGAGGTCACCGAGATCTCCGGCGAGTCGATCACGATCGACCTACCGACAGATGTCGTCGACGAATCTCCCGTCGAGATGCTTCCCGTCACCGTGATCTGAGCGGTCAAGCCAGCTTCTCGACAAAAGCCTCGAGCTGGCGAAGGTTGCGACACTCGTACACGCCGTCCGTGTGGGTGCCGTAGTCGCCGACGATCGAGTCGCCGGTGTTCCAGTAGCTGCGCGGCTCGGGGTTGAGCCAGTACACGTGACGGGCCTTCTGGCGCATCTCTTTCACCACCCAGGCCTGCGAGGCGTGATAGTTGTTTCGGGCGTCGCCGAGCAGAAGCACCGTCGTCTTCGGGCCGACATCCTTCCCGTACCGGTCCCAGAACACCTCGAACGCGTGGCCATAGTCACTGTGCCCGTCGACCCAGACGACATCGGCCTCGGTGTTGACACGGTGGATCGCGTCCTGGATGTCTTCGACACCCTTGAAGAAGTCGGTGACTTCATCGATGCCGTCGATGAACACGAACGACCGAACCTTCGAGAACTGCCCCTGGATCGCGTAGACCAGCATCAGCGTGAACCGGGCAAATGCCGCAACCGAGCCGGAGATGTCGGCCACCACCATCAGCTCAGGTTTCGCCGGTCGCGGATACTTGAACTTCGGTTCGGCCGGCACGCCGCCGTAGCTCAACGAATGGCGAACCGTGCTGCGGAAGTCGAGCGGACCCTTGCGACCGTGCCGGCGCTTGCGGGCCAGGCGGGCGGCGAGCTTGCGGGTCAGTGGGAACAGGGCCTTCTTGAGGTTCTGCATCTCGTCGTGTGACGCATGCATGAACTCGACATCTTCCGGCAGGGGCTTGCGCAGCGTCTTGGCCATGGCCTCGGCACCGCGATCGGCGACCAGTCGACGACGAATCTCGGCCTCGATCTCCTTCTTGAACTGTTCGATGCGCTCGTTGTACTCGTCGTGTTCGAGTCGCTCTTCGAGCGGCGTCAGTTCTCCACCGACCTGGTCACGGCTGGCTTCCATCAGCTTTTCGAGCATCGAGTCGAGATCGAGGTTGCGCAGCGTTCGATACAGGTAATAGGTGCCACCGACCGGCCGACCGGGCTCCATGCCGGCAAAGCGTTGAACGGCCTGGCGGGCCAGGGCACGCATCAGCGCTTGATCGCCATTCATGAGTGCCTGCATCAACAGGTGGGCCATCTCCTCCGGCGTGAGTGAGTCCATGGATCCACCCGCGGCTCCTCTGCCGTCGCCCTCACGCATCTGCTCTTGCATCTCGCGCCACATCTCGTCGAACTCGTCGTCGCTGTCGACGATGCTGTACTCCGGACCGCGCAAGCTGAAGTAGACCTCGAAGACCGTCTCGAACGCACGCCAGTGGGCGTTGTTCTTGACCATCGTCGCGCCGAGGGCGTACTTGAACGCCTCGCGGTCTTCGATGGGAATGTGCTGAACCGCCTCCATGGCATCGAGGTTCTCGGTGAGCGAGACCGGCAGACCGGCGTTGCGTAACTCGGTGACGAAGCCGGCGAGCAGGTCAAGCATCGTGGTCAACCATGGTGAGGGGGTCGACCTACTTGTCGACGCTGAGCTCTTTCGCAGCTTTGGCGATGTCGGTCTGGTACTTGAGCAGGATGTGCAGCGTCTCTTTGGCCTGCTGCGCCTCGATGTGGTCGATGCCCAGCAGCACGAGGGTTCGGGCCCAGTCGATCGTTTCACTGACCGACGGCGCCTTCTTCAGGTCGAGCTGGCGGATCGAGCGGACGATGCGGGCGATCTGGTCTGCCAAGTTGTCGCTGACACCGGGCACCTTGGTGAGCACGATCTCCTTCTCGCGCTCCATGTCGGGATAGTCGACGTGGAGATACAGGCAACGCCGCTTCAGCGCTTCGCTGAGCTCGCGCGTGTTGTTGGAGGTGAGAAAGACGAGTGGGATCTGCTTGGCGATGATGGTGCCCAATTCGGGAATGCTGACCTGATACTCGGAGAGGATCTCGAGCAGCAGCGCCTCGGTCTCGACCTCCACACGGTCGACTTCATCGATCAGCAGCACCACCGGATCTTCGGCGGTGATCGCCTCGAGCAGTGGCCTGGTCAGCAGGAACTCTGCGCTGAAGATGTCGTCGTGGATCTCGCTCCACGAATCGCTCTTGCGGTCGGCCTGGATGCGCAGCAACTGCTTCTTGTAGTTCCACTCGTACAGCGCTTTGGATTCGTCGAGCCCCTCGTAGCACTGCAGGCGGATCAAACGGGCACCGGTCATCTCGGCGACGCTCTTGGCAAGTTGCGTCTTGCCCGTACCGGCAGGTCCCTCGACCAGCACCGGCTTGCCGAGGCGGTCGGCCAGGAAGGCCACGCCGGCGATGCCGTCGTCGGCCAGGTAATGGACCTCTTTCAGCCCATCACGGACCTCTTGCACGCTGTCGAAACGGTGACCCATGGGCTGGCACCCTACCGCCGGACTTGGCGAACCTCAGCGTCGGTGGAAGGATCGCCGGGGCACGGCGTAGCCTGCGATTCCATGGCGGGACCTATGGAGCGAGATGTCACCGACTTCGTCAGTGGCATCGCCCACGAGCTCAGCGGGTTGAGTGGTCGACCCGATGCGGAACACACGACCGATGCCGTGATCGAGGCAAGCAATCTCATCGCCGGCATCATTGCTGCCGACGGCCGGCTGACGGACTCCGAACTCGACGCCTACCTCGACTCGATCGGCGCGCTGCTCGATCCCCCAATGATCACCACCGCGGCACACGTCCGCGAGACCGACCTGTTCGCCCATCGCGATGACTGGCTCGCCGGACCGAGCGTGTTGTTCGACCTGCTGGTGAGGGCCGACGGTCGGTACGGCACTCGGCGCAGCAACCGCTACTACGAGTTGGCGATGCGCTTGGCTCACGTCACCGCGGCAACCGACCTCAATCCGTCGTTCGACGAGCTGCAGGCGATCGACGGGTATCGCACCCGCCTGCTCCATGCGATGGACGCTGCCGGAGTGGCCCGGCCGGGCCAGCCGGATGCGAAGACGCGCGCCGCACCCGCGAGCGACACCCCCTCCCCCGCCAGCACCCCCACCGCCGAAACCCTGCCACCCGCGAGATCGATCGACGAGCTGATGGCCGAACTCGACGGACTGATCGGCCTCGCCAACGTCAAGGCGGAGGTTCGGCGACTGGCAAGCATGTTGCAAGTGCAACAAATCCGCGCCGAACGCGGTTTGCCGGTCATCGAGATCAGTCATCATCTCGTGTTCTCCGGCAATCCCGGCACCGGCAAGACCACGGTGGCGCGACTGCTCAGCCAGATCTACCGGGCCGTGGGGGTCGTGGCCAAAGGACACCTCGTCGAGACCGACCGTTCCAAGCTCGTCGCCGGTTACGTCGGCCAGACGGCGATCAAGACACTGGAAACGCTGCAGGCCTCGCTGGGTGGGATGTTGCTCATCGACGAGGCCTACGCGCTGGCGCGGGGCGGCGAGAACGACTTCGGACGCGAAGCCATCGACACGCTGGTGAAGTTCATGGAGGATCACCGTGACGAACTGGCCATCGTGGCCGCCGGTTACACCGAGGAAATGGCCGATTTCGTCGACGCCAACCCAGGACTGAAGAGCCGCTTCACCCGCACCATCTCGTTTCCCGATTACACCGACGACGAGTTGGTCGCGATCTTCCTCGGGCTCGGCGAGAAGAGTCGCTACGCGTGCTCCGACGACGCTCTGGCCCGGGTTCGCCACTTCATCACCAGCGAACCGCGTGCCCGCGGCTTCGGCAACGCTCGCTTCGTGCGCAACCTGTTCGAAACGGCGGTCGCCCACCAAGCACAACGCCTGGCACCGCTCAGCGACCCGAGCGACGAGCAGCTCACCACGTTGACCGCCGACGACATCGCCGCAGTCGATGCCTGACCAGCGATTACCCTTGCGGGAATGACGGCAGCGCTCGTGGCCATCGGAGTGGCTGCGGTGGTGGCGATGGCCGCCGTGTTCCGCCGTCGACATCCACCTCGACGCAGGGTGGCAATCGACCCCTTCGTGCTGAGCGAGCCGTGGCGCCGATATGTCAGTGCCGCGCAGAAGGCACTCGGGCGGTACATCGAGATCGTCGCCGCAACCCCGTCGGGGCCGCTGCGGACGAACATGGAATCGATCACCCGCCAGGTGCAACGTGGAGTCGAGGAGTGCTGGCTCGTCGCCAAGCGCGGTGACGAACTCGACACTGCTCTCAAACGGCTCGACAGTGCCTCGTTGCGGGCCGGCCTGGAGCGATCGACCGACGACGCAACACGAACGTCGTTGCAGGCACAGCTCGACTCGGCAGACCGAATTCGCGCCACCCGCGATGACGCCGACCAACGATTGCGGCTGCTCGACGCCCGCCTCGGCGAACTTCTCGCCCAGGCAGCAGAGGTCAGCGTCGGCTCGGATTCGACAGGTGATCTGGGAAGCGCCGTCGATGACGTCGTCACCCAACTCGAGGCGCTTCGACTCGCCGTCGACGACGTCAACAACCCGCGCCCGGGCGGCGCAGGGCAGGCGTCCGCATCGCCGTGAGCAGCTTGCTGCGCTCGAACGTCACGGTCGCCGCGGGGACCGCCGTCTCGCGTATCACCGGACTGGCGAGGGTCGCTGTGCTAGGCGTCGTCCTCAGCCAGGGTCCGGTCACTGACGCCTACGACCAAGCCAACGGCACTCCGAACATGATCTACGAGTTGCTGCTCGGTGGCGTGCTCTCGGCAACGCTCGTGCCGTTGTTCACCCGGCTGTACGAGGACGACGACAGCGAGGCCACGTCAGCGGTGATCTCGGTCGGCGTCATCGTGCTGTCCGCAATCACCGCGATCGCCGTCCTCGCCGCGCCGTTGATCTTCAGGATGTACACGCTCCTGACCTCGGACGAAGTCGATGCCGGCATGTACCACGAAGCCGGCACGTTGCTCACCCGCATCTTTCTCGTTCAGATCTTCTTCTACGGTCTCAACGCCATCGGTGCCGCAGTGCTCAACGCCCGCCGCAGGTTCTTCGCTGCGGCCTGGGCGCCAGCGCTGTCGAACATGGTCATCATCGCCTCCCTGCTGCTGGTGCCTGCCACGGTCAACCATCAGATTCCCGAGCTCACCGACGTCATCAACAACGACAGGTTGCGCTGGACGCTCGCCCTCGGAGCTACGCTCGGCATCGCCGTGATGGCATTGGCCCTGCTGCCGGCATTGGCACGAGCCAACCTGGGTTTCCGCTTCTCGCCCGAGTTCAAACATCCTGCGGTGAAGCGACTGTGGTCACTGTCGGGTTGGGCGCTCGGCTACGTCGTGGCCAACCAGGTGGCCATCGTCGTGATCCGAAACCTGCTCCGCGGCGGCTCCGGCGACGAGGACGCGTACACGAAGGCGTTCACCTGGTTCGTGCTTCCCCACGGGCTGCTCGCCGTGTCGATCGCCACCACGTTCCTCCCGGAGTTGGCCAGTGCGATCAAGCGCAAGGACCGCCAGACCGTTCTCGACAGATCGTCCTTGGGGATCCGACTGATCGCGCTCGTCACCATTCCCGCCGGTTTCGGCATGTTCGTTCTGCGTCGGGCCATCGTCGGTGCCGCGTTCCAGCACGGCAAGTTCACGGCCGCCAACAGCCTCAACACGTCGAGGGCAATCGCCGGATTCGCCCTCGGGCTGGTCGGGTTCTCGCTCTACCTCTTCGTGCTGCGGATCTTCTATGCACACCAGGACGCGCGTACGCCGTTCGTGATCAACGTCGGCGAGAACCTGCTGAACATCGTCTTCGCGCTCGTATTCGTCGCTCGCTGGGGTCTCCTCGGCCTGGGCTTGGCATTCGGGCTGGCGTACCTGGTCGCCTCGCTCTGGGCGTTGCAGGTGCTGCACTACAAGTTGCCCGCCTTCCCGCTGCACACCGTGTTCGCCAGCTTGTGGCGGATGGTCCTCGCCTCACTCGTGATGGCCGAGGTGGTGTGGGTCGTCGCCGGTTTGGTGGGCGCCAACTCCGGCTCCGGCGCCATCATCCGAGTCGTCGTGTCGACGATCGTCGGGGTCGGCACATACCTCGGCGCTCCTGATACTCCTGCATTCCCCGGAGATCGACGACGTCCTCTCCCGGCGGCGACCTGCGGAACCATCTTCGGTAGCCGAGTAGCATTTCTCCCCATGTTCAAAGTCTTCAAGAAGTGGTGGAAGTACCTCGGCGCCAAGTTCAACAGCAGCTTTGACAAACACGCCGACCCGGCCGTGCAGCTGGAGCAGGCGCTCACCGAAGCGCAAGCACAGCATCGCCGCCTCAAGGAGCAGGCCGCCAACGTCATCGCCAACCAGAAGCAGAGCGAATTGCGTCTCAACAGCAAGATGGCCCAACTCGAGAAGCTCAACGCCAACGCCCGGCAAGCGCTGATGATGGCCTCCGATGCGGAGAAGGCCGGCGATGCCGCCAAGGCTGCGCAGTACAACGGCGCCGCCGAGACGATCGCCAATCAGCTGATCCAGGTCGAAAAGGACATCGAAGGGCTGAAGACGCTGGTCCTCGATTCGGCGAAGGCATCCGACCAGGCCAAGGCTGCGGTCCAGCAGAACAGCCGCATCCTGCAAGAGAAGCTGGCCGAGAAGAACAAACTGCTCTCCCAGCTCGAGCAGGCCAAGATGCAAGAGGAGATGAACAAGGCCATGTCGCAGCTGCAAGAGACGGTCGGCGACGACGTGCCGACGCTCAGCGAAGTGCAGTCGAAAATCGAGGCCCGCTACGTCAAGGCCAAGGCATCGTCGGAGCTCCAGGAATCAACGGTCGAGTCGAGAATCCTCGAAGTCGAGCAGGCAACCGCCAATGTCGAGGCGCACAGCCGTCTCAGCGAGCTACGTGCCGAGTTGGGTCTCGACGCCCCCGCAGTCGCCCCCGCCCCCGCACCTGCGGTCGAGGAGCCCAAGCCCGCCGCCGGCTGAGGCCGGCAGTTGTTGGTCGGTTCAGGTCAACAGGACGAGGTCGTCGCGATGGATGACCTCGTGGGCGACGTGTGATGGAAGGTCGCCAGTTCGCTTACCGATGATCCCGCGCAGGGTCGTTGCGTCGCTCAGCACCATTCCCCTGGCCACGACGGCGTTCGCCGCGTCGCGGACCTCGACCACGTCACCCTCGTCGAAGCTGCCGGTGACCACGGTGACCCCGGCCGGCAGCAACGACTTGCCGCGCTCGACCAACGCCCGTCGGGCGCCGTCGTCGACAGTGACCACGCCGTCGACCTGGCTGGCGAAGCCGATCCACAGCTTCCTGGCCGCGAGGCGCCGCTCGCTCGGCTGGAACGTGGTGCCGACCATCACACCGGCAGCGGCGTCGACCAGCACATCGGCGCGATCGGCGGCAGCGATCACTGCCCGCGTTCCGGACCACGAGGCCATTTTGGCGGCGGCGAACTTCGATGCCATCCCACCGCTGCCCCGGCCGGAACCCGTGGCGCCGATGGAGGCGGTGAGCAGCGAGTTGTCGGCAGGCACTTCGCTGATCAGCTCGGCGGTCGAGTCGGTGCGTGGGTCGGCGGTGAACAACCCCGGAGTGTCGGTGAGCAGAACCAGCAGGTCGGCGTTGACGTTGTGCGCCACCAGCGCGGCGATGCGATCGTTGTCGCCGTAGCGCAGTTCGTGGCTGGCTATCGCGTCGTTCTCGTTGATGATCGGGACGCAGCCGAGTTCGATCAGCCGGAGCAACGTCTGGCGGGCGTGAAGGTACTGTCGGCGGTCGACGAAGTCGTGGGGAACCAGCAGCACCTGGGCGGCAACGAGATCATGCCGCGCCAGGGAGCGGTTGTACGTCTCCATCAGCCGACTCTGCCCCGCCGCGGAGATGGCCTGCAGGGTCGGCATGTCGGTCGGCCGCGCCGACATGCCCAATGCGGCTACTCCGGCCGAAACTGCTCCGGACGACACCAGGATCACCTCGTGTCTGCCGGCGCGCAGCGCGGCGAGTTGGTCGCACAACGCGTCGACGACCACGTTGTCGATCACGCCGAGGGCGTCGGTGATCGATGACGTGCCGATCTTGGCCACCAGCCGCACTCAGGCCTCCTGCTGGTACTCGAAGCTGAACTCGGCGACCCAGATGATGTCGCCGTCCTGGGCACCGGCACGGGCCAAGATCCGAGGAACGCCGAGACGCTTCATCTGATGATCGATGTACGAGAGCGCCTCGGGAGTGGTCACATCGTTGAGTGCCACGACACGTTCGACCTGGCGACCGATCAGGCGGTACTCGTGTTCACCGACACGCTCGACGCGGCCGCCTTCTGGGTCGGGACGGAGGATGACGATGCCCTCGTGGGCGGGCTGCTCGTTGCGAGCCTCGTGGACGAGCGCCGCCAGCTGTCCGACCAGGTCGCGGACACCTTGACCCGTCGACCGCGGAGATCCGCAAGCCGGTCCACTCGGCCACGGCGATGTCGGCCTTGGTGCCGACGACAACACGCGGGCGCTCGAGCAGTTCGGGGCGATACTCCCCCAGTTCGTGGAGCAGGATCCGCTCCTGTTCCTCCGGCGAGACCTCGTCGACCGCGGCGAGGTCGACCATCACGCACAGCACACGGGCCCGCTCGATGTGACGAAGGAACTGATGGCCGAGTCCCTTGCCGAGGCTCGCCCCCTCGATCAGCCCGGGAATGTCGGCGAGGATGAAGTCGGTGTCGTCGTCGATCTTGACCACACCGAGATTGGGCTCGAGCGTCGTGAACGGGTAGTCGGCGATCTTCGGCTTGGCCGCGCTGACCACGCTGATCAACGTGCTCTTGCCGACATTGGGAAATCCGACGAGGGCGACATCGGCCATCAGCTTCAGTTCGAGCTTGAGCCAGCAGTCGGTACCGTGCTCACCCTGCTCGGCAAAGCTCGGCGCCCGCCGTTTGTTCGACAAGAACTTGCCGTTACCCCGTCCGCCGCGGCCTCCCGGTGCGGCCAGCCAACGATCACCATGGTTGGCCAGGTCGGCCAGCAGTTCGCCGGTGTACAGGTCGCTGGCCACGGTTCCTTCGGGAACGGCGACCTCCAACGAGTCGCCACGTTTGCCGTGTTGGTCCTTGCCTTTGCCGTGCACACCATCTTTGGCCCGGCGGTGAGGGTGATCGCGGAAGGCCAGCAGCGATGCAACGTTGCGATCGGCGACCAACCAGACGTCGCCGCCCTTGCCCCCGTCGCCACCGTTCGGGCCGCCCATCGCCTCGGGGCCCTCGCGCCGGAACGACACACAGCCGGCGCCGCCATCGCCGCCGCGTACATTCAGTTGCGCTTCATCGACGAACCCGCTCATAGGACCACTTGAGGCTATCTGGCGATACCAACGGGCCAGCCGGAGTTGTTCGGTACTCTGGACTGATGGCCGAGTTGGGCGAACGCGCAGAACGGTGGGCTTCGACGATGCACGGCCATGCCGACGGCACCGTTGCGTTCGCCCATGCCGACTCGTGGGCAGGCAGTGGTTCGACTGCTCAGCTGACCCGTCAGCAACGCGAGGAGGTCGAGAGCGCGTCGCTGTCGCGCCTGGCCACGCGGGCCATCGGGGCCGGCGAACGAGCCATCGACGAAGCCCCGGATGTATGGCGCACGTGCTTCGAGCGCGATCGCGACCGCATCCTCCACGCCAGCGCCTTCCGGCGACTGGCCGGCAAGACCCAGGTGTTCGTCTTCCCCGATGACCATCAACGCACCCGACTGACCCACGCCCTCGAGGTCGCCCAGGTAGCCACGTCGGTCGCCCGCGCCCTCGGGCTCAACGTGGCACTGACCGAGGCGATCGCCCTCGGTCACGATTGCGGCCACGGACCCGGTGGACACGCCAGCGAAGACGCGTTGACGCCCTACGTCGAGGGTGGCTACGACCATGCCGTGTGGGGCGCCGACGTCACCTTGGTTCCGCTCAACCTCTGCGCCGAGACGCTCGACGGCGTCCGCAACCATTCCTGGTCGCGACCGGCGCCGATGACACCGGAAGGTGAAGCTGTCAGCTGGGCGGACCGCATCGCCTACGTCTGCCACGACTTCGAAGATGCCGTGGCCGCGGGCATCGTCACACCCGAGGCCCTTCCCGACATCGTCCGCAATCGGTGTGGCGAGCGGCGCAGCCAGCAGCTGGGGGCGTTCATCAGAGCAATGATCCAAGCTGCCAGTCAGACTGGTCGGGTGGCGATGGCGACCGAAGCCGCCGAGGCGTTGGCCGCGTTCCGCAAGTTCAACTACGACAACGTCTACCTGCGCCCGGCATCGCAGGCTCAGGCCAACTCGGTGATCGCGATGTTGCGGGCACTCGTCGAGCACTATGCCTCACACCCACAGTTGCTACCCGACGTCGCCGAACTCGACGCCGACTCGCCCGAGGCGTTGCACCACGCCGTCACCTACGTGGGCGGCATGACCGACCGCTTCGCCTGCAGGCAGGCCGTCGCCCGGCTCGGATGGGACACCGCCCGGCTACCCCAGGGAATCGACACTCATCTGTGACACGTCGGCCCTAGCATGCGCCGATGACACGAATGGTGATCCACGGGGGCCAGGTCTTCGACGGAGTTTCCGGCTCCGCCTCCATAGCCGACGTCGCTGTCGAAGGTGACCGAATCGTCGATGTCGGCACAGCGCTCGACGGCGACGAAACCATCGACGCGACCGGTCACGCCGTGTATCCCGGCTTTATCGACAGCCACGTCCATTTCATGGTCGACGGCGATCTCGACCCGATGCGGTCCGTCTACACGCCGTTCTCGATGAACTTCTATCTCGCCGCCGAGCGGATGGCGCGAACGCTCGCCGCCGGTATCACCACCGTGCGCGAGGCGGGCGGAAGTGACCTTGGCATGAAGACCGCCCAACAGCGCGGGTTCGTCAGCGGTCCCGACATGCAGATTTCGATCACGATCCTCAGTCAGACCGGCGGCCACGGCGACACTTGGGAGCCGTGCGGCGCGCACATGCCCAGCATCATCGGCATCGCCCATCCGGGCAAACCACACAACATCGTCGACGGCCCGGAGGAGATGCGCAGGAAGGTTCGCGAACTGGTCCGCGCCGGTGCCGACGTGATCAAGGTGTGCACCAGTGGCGGAGTGCTGTCACCTCGAGACGACCCTCGCCATGGCCACTACCGCGATGACGAACTCGACGTGCTGGTCGCCGAGGCAACGGCCGCCGGCAAGTGGGTCATGGCCCACGCGCAGGCGACCGATGGCATCAAGTCAGCGGTGCGCGCCGGCATCCGCTCGATCGAGCACGGCATCTACCTCGACGACGAGGCCATCGAGATGATGTTGGAGCGTGGCACGTACTTGGTGCCGACGCTGATTGCGCCGATGGGGGTGCTCGAAGCCGCCGACCGGGGTGTCAACGTGCCCCAGTACGCGATCGACAAGACGAAGATGGTGATCGACGTCCACCGCGACAGCATCCGCCGAGCCATTGCCGCGGGCGTGAAGGTCGCCATGGGTACCGACTCGGGGGTCACGCCTCACGGCCAGAACCTGCGAGAACTCGAACAGATGGTCGCCTGCGGCATGACACCGACGCAGGCGCTGGTCGCCACGACCCGTACGGCAGCCGAACTACTCGGCGTTGCCGACGATCGTGGGGCGGTCGAGGCCGGCAAACGCGCCGACCTGGTGATCGCCGGTGGCGACGCTCTCGACATCGTCGGTCTCGGTCAGCGAATCCGTACCGTCATCCAGAACGGACGAGTTGTGTTTCAACAGGCATGATGTGTCCATGAGACTCGTACCCCGCCAGCTTCGGCGTTCTGGCTTTCCCAACAATGTCCCGTACTACGGCGGGAGACTCACTCCGGGCGTCATCGCCGGATTGGAGAATCCGTCGGCCCAGCAACCGGTGCCGGCGCCGATGGGGGCGCAACCGCTCCCTGCCGCCGATACGGCGCGGCCGCTGGCGGCCCTGAACGAGCTCCGTGAGCTCGGTCTGCTGACAGAGAATGAATATCTCACCATCCGTCAACGGATCGGAGCCCGGTGATGCTCGGCCCCGTTCAGGTGTTGGTCGTCGGAGTCCCCGACGACGACGGCGCTCGGGCCGTGTTCGAGTCGCTGGCCGTCGTGCTCGAGGACGGGCCCGTCCGCTGGCTCGACTCCTTCGAGGTGACCGCCGACGACGATGGCGATCTCGTGGTCGAGGCACCTGGGCCAGGGCGCGACGCGTGGTCCCTGCAACTGTTCGCTGAGGCGACCGAGGACACCCCCACCGTCTCCTCGACCGACGGGACGTGGCACCTCGGTGACGTGGTGCCGCCTGGCTCACGAGCAGTGATCGTGCTGCTCGAGCACCGCTGGGCAACCGGGCTACGCGACTCGATGCTCTCGGCAGGTGCTGCCCTGCGATTCGAGACGTGGCTCGACGACGAGGACCGCGCTCGCCTCGAAACGCTCCTCTGACCTTCGCGTGATCAGCTGAGCGGTTCGACGTCGACGACCTTGCGGCCCTGACGTGTACCGAACTTGACCGCGCCGTCGGTGAGGGCGAACAGGGTGTCGTCGCCACCGATGCCGACGTTGCGACCCGGGTGGAACTTCGTGCCGCGCTGACGAACGATGATCGTGCCGGCATGGATCTGGCTGCCACCGAAAACCTTGACGCCGAGGCGCTGCGCGTTGGAGTCGCGCCCGTTGCGGGTTGAACCGCCACCTTTGGTCTTTGACATCTCGGCTCAGCCCTTCTTGATCGACGTGATCTCGACGACGTGGTACTTCTGGCGGTGACCGTAGCGGCGACGCTGATTGGTACGCCGCTTGTAGGTGAAACCGTCGATCTTCGGGCCCTGGGCCAAGCCGACGATCTTTCCTGTGACAGAAGCCCCTGAGAGCTGCGCCGGCGTGGCCAGCACGGTGTCACCGTCGACGACCAACACCGGAGTCAGCGAGACTTCGCTGCCCTGCTCGGCGTCGAGCAATTCGACGTGCACGTGCTCGCCCTCTGCGACTCTGGATTGCTTTCCACCGGATGCGATCACTGCGTACATAGCCATGCGATCCTATCGGCTGAACGGCCGACAACAACGGCCTGCTCGACTGCGGCCGTCATTCCAGGAGAGCGTGGTCGATGATCACGCCGCGACCATCGCAGTTCGGGCACTGGTCGGCGAAATTGACCAGCAGGCCTTCGCCGATGCGCTTGCGGGTCATCTCCACGAGTCCGAGGTCGGAGATGTCGAAGACCTGTGTTCGGGTCTTGTCCCGGGCCAAGGCCGATCGGAAGGCGTCGACCACCTTGCGGCGGTTGTCCTTGATCTCCATGTCGATGAAGTCGATCACGACGATGCCACCGATGTCGCGCAACCGAAGCTGCTTGGCGACCTCGTCTGCAGCCTCGAGGTTGTTGCGGAACACTGTTTCTTCGAGGTTCGAGGTGCCGACGTTCTTGCCGGTGTTGACGTCGATGACGGTCAAGGCCTCGGTGTGCTCGATGATCAAAGAGCCACCGCTGGGCAACCACACCTTGCGATCGAGGGCCTTGTGGAGCTGTTCGTGGACGTGCTGTCGCTCGTACAGCGGGAGACCCTCAGCTGCCGCGTCGAAGTACTCGATACGGTCGGCGAGGTCGGGGTTGAACGCCGCGACGTAATCGCGGACCTCCTCGAAGAGCGGCTCATCGTCGATGATCACGCCGCGGTACTCCGCATTGAACTCCTCGCGGATCACTCGCACGGCGAGCTCGGGCTCGCGGTAGAGCAGCGTGGGGCTGTTGGCCCTCTTGGCCTTGGCCTCGATGACGCTCCACTGATCCAGCAGCCGGGTCATGTCGGCGCGCAGCTCGTGCTCGTTGGCGTTCTCGGCGGCCGTGCGGACGATCAGGCCGTGCTCGGCCGGCTTGACTCGGTCGAGGATGTTGCGCAATCGCTTGCGGACGTCGTCAGGCAGGCGCTTGGAGATGCCGTAGGTCTTCGAATTGGGGATCAACACGACGAAGCGACCGGGTAGCGAGACCTCTTGGGTGAGGCGGGCGCCCTTGGCGCTGATGGGGTTCTTGGTGACCTGACACAGCACCAGTTGCTTCGGGCGCAGCATCTGTTCGATGCGTAGTTGACCCGACTTCTCGACGATGTCTTCCGGGTCGTACTGCACGTCGCCGCGGTACAACACGGCGTTCTTGGGCGTGCCGATGTCGACGAAGGCTGCCTCCATGCCCGGTAGGACGTTCTGCACCTTGCCGAGATAGATGTTGCCGTGGATCTGGCTGACGTCGTCGGCTGGCCGGCTGACGTAATGCTCGATCAGGGTGCGGCCCTCGAGCACGGCCACCTGGGTCAACGTCGGGCGAACCTGGACGGCCATCAGGTAGCGCCCGATCGGGCGACCGTTGCGTTCACGTCCGCGCCGTCGTTCGATGGTGTCCGCATCCAGATCGATTGCCGGCGTCGAATCGACCGGCTTGGGGCCTTTCGTAGCACGCCGGCGCTTCTTCTTGGCCGAGTCACCCCCGGCCTGTACGTCGGCAGCGGCGGTCGCCGCCACCGGCTGTTGATTGCGGTCCTGCTTTGGCTTGTCGCCGCGCCCTCGGTCCCCGCGCCCTCGGTCACCGCGCTGTTGAGCCGGTTTCGTCGCCGTCGGTGTGGGTGGCGAGACGGCCGGTGCGGGGCGGGTGTCACCGATCTGCGGCTTGCGGACGAGGGCTCGTTCGGCAGCGTCGCCAGTGGCGCGCCCCTCGTGTATCCGCTTCGGGAGTTCCGGATCAGCGCTGCCTAGCTGCCCGCCGCCATTGAACGGTGCCGTGGAGGATGCCTCGCCCCCGTCGTCGTCACCGGCCGGCTCGGTGCCATCGTCATCGAGGTCGAACTCGGTTGTGCCGACTCCGGCCGGCTTCTTGCGATTACGGCCGCCGCGTGAACCACGGCGGCGCTTCTGCGCCGCCGTGCGAATCGTCGGGTCTCCGATCGACTCGGTGCCGTCAGACGTTGATCCGTTCTCGGGGGATTCGAAGTTGCCGGTGTCGTCGACCTGCGCAATCGCAGGTGACGCAGCCATCGGCAGCTGGTCGTGTTGGTCGTCGGTCATTCGGACATTCCCTTCTCATGCGCCGGCCACGCGGGCCCGCGCCACGACAGCCGACGGAGATGCCTCCGGGTCGGCTCGAGTCGTGTTCGATCCAATTGTTGGTGTGGGCGCGCTCAATCCGCACGCGCAGGCGCGGCCGGCTTGCGACATCGGCCAAAAAAGCACTCATGTTGGCCGGAAGTCTACCGGAGCCAACCCCGACTACCAGGTGACGGTCACCGGTAACGACGCATGTGCACGCTTTGAACCAGCCCCATCAGGGCGAAGAAGGTGACGATGCTCGATCCCCCGTAGGAGATGAAGGGCAGCGGCAGGCCGGTGATCGGCATCAGCCCGATGCTCATGGCGATGTTCTGGAACATCTGCCACAACACCATCGTGAAGACCCCGGCGCAGAGGTAGGTGCCGAGCATGTCGCGTGACAGCCCGGCGATCCTCCAGATGCGCAGCAACACGATCGCGAACAACCCCACCACCACGCCACACCCGATCAGGCCGAACTGCTCGCCGATCGCCGAGAACGGGAAGTCGGCCCATTGCACGGGGATGTCTTTGGAGTTGGTGATCTGCCCGCGCAGCCATCCCTTGCCGTCGATTCCGCCCGTGGCGATGGCGCGCAGTGAGTTACGGCCCTGGAAGATGAGGTCGCGAAGCTCCGGATCGGTGGAGTTCTGATCGAAGAACACCGTGATCCGGTTGATCTGGTATTCGTTGACCACGCCGCTGACGACCGCCGCGCCGACGGTGGCAGCCGAGAGAAAGGTGATCAGCAGGATGTACTTGGCCTTGGCGCCGGCGATCAGCAAGACGCCCATCATCATCGCGATCAGCACCGATGCCGTCCCCAGGTCGGGTTGGATGATGACCAACGCCGTGGGCAACCCGACCAGGAGCAGGCCTTTGACAAACCGGGCGTAGTTCAAGGTGTCGGTGCGATCCTCTGCCAGGAAAGCGGACACCGCCAACAAGACGGTGAACTTGGCGAGCTCCGCCGGTTGCACGTTCAGGGGACCGAGGTCGAAACTCAACCTGGCCCCACCGGTGATCGCTCCGACGAAGATGACCAGCACCAGCAGCATGATCGTCAGGCCGTACAGGAAGCGCGCCCGCTCACGCCACCAGTCGTAGTCGAAGGACATCACCACGATCATCGAGATGACGGCACCGATCAAGAAGATCTCTTGTCTGGTGACATAGAGGAATGGATTGGAGAACTTGGAATACGAGGCCGAGTAGATGGTGAACAGCCCGATGATGGCGAGTGATCCCTGGGCGAGCAGCAAGACCCAGTCGATGTTGCGGCTGGGTGAGCCGGGGCTGGCCTTGATGTTGCCCAAACCCGAGTCGGGCTTGCGCGAGAGCATGCTGAGGGCCATGGCTCAGTCTCGAGCCTCCACCGCGTCGGGCATGCATGACGTGTCCTTCAACTGCGTGGGAGGTGCCGGTTGCAGCGAGTTGAGGTCGAGGGGATCGCTGGGTTGCACCGGGTCCATCACTATCTTGCCGGCGAGCGCGGTGAAGATGCACTTGACGACGGGCGCGGCGGCCTTGGACCCGAAGCCGCTCTTTTCGAGATAGGCGACGACGGTGTACGGCTGGGAGTCGTCGAGACTGAACGCACCGAACGCCGATGAGTCGTTCCACGGATAGCTTCCGGCGCCCTGCGCCGTACCTGTCTTGCCGGCGATCGGCAGGGTGCTCATCGGGTAGGTCTGGAAGAGCTTCTCGCCGGTCGTGGTGTGGTAGAAGTTCGACGGGTACGTCACCCCTGGCTTGCGCAGCCCGACCGCATTGGTCACCCGGCTGAGGCCGCCGATGATCGGCTGGTAGACGTCTGGTGGCATCTCCAACTGATCCTTGTAGGCGTGACCGTCGAACGACTTGTAGACGACAGCCTTGGAGAGATCGGCGATGCCCGGGCCGAGGTCTGGAACCAGCGGGTCGAGGATGTTCTTGACGACGGTTGGCTGACGCAAGAACCCACCGTTGGCGATCGTCGAGTAGGCGTTGGTCAGTTGCAGTGGCGTTGCCGCCATCAAACCCTGTCCGATCGCAACCTGAACGTTGTCGCCGACCAACAATCGAGGCTCCTCGTTCTTGCCGAGGACCTTGTTGTCGACCAGTTCCTTCTTGATCGCGTCGTCCGGGATGCGACCAGGCCACTCGAACGGCAATTGGACGCCACTCTCGGCACCGAACCCGAAGCGTTGCAAGTCATCCTTCAACGTCGACTTGCCCTTCAACGCCGGATCGACCGCCGCGTTGTGCTCGTCGATCTCCCAGAACTTCTCGCCGAGGCGATAGAAGAACGCGTCGCTGCTGACCGCCAGTGCGTCGGCCACGGTCACAGGCCCGTACGACGACGAGCGCTGGGTGCGCACATTGGTCGCGTTCTTGAACTCGCAGCGAACGCCGGAGGCGCAGACGTCTTTCGGAATCGATTCGAGGATGTAGCTCCCCTTGTCGACGTACACCTCGTTCGGACCGATCACGCCGCTGTGCATCGCCGACCAGGCGACGAATGGTTTGATCGTCGAGCCGAGGTTGTAACGACCTTGCACGGCGCGGTTGACCAGCACCGACTTGTCGGGGTCCGCCTTGCCTGTGTTCGGATCGATCTTCTCGCCGAAGAGCTGGTCGAACTTGTCGCCTCCGATCGCACCCATCCAACGGTTGTCGAAACGTGGATAGCTGGCCATCGCCAGGATCTGCCCGTTGGAGTTGTCCTCGACGACGACCGAACCGGCCGGAGCTTTGAACTGGATCCATTCCTGCGTGCCGAACTCCTTCGAACTGGAGTACACGCGCTCGACTCCGGCGGGCTTCTTCGGATCGATCGGGTTGTGGGCGGCGATGTCCTGACCGAGGATGTCGGTGGGCAACTGCCTGCGTTGCTTGAGCTTGGTCTCCAGTGCCTGCTCGGCGTATTGCTGGACGTCGAGGTCGATGGTCAGCTGGATGTCTCGCCCGGCGATCGGGTCGACGTGTTGGTCGACCAACTCGTGGACGATGCCGCCCGCCGCGTCGACCTCGAACACCTCTTTGCCCCACGAGCCGTGCAGCATGTCTTCCATCGACAGCTCAACACCGAATGCGCCCACTAGTTCGTTGGTGTTGTAGTTCTTGTCCTCGTACTCCTTCTTCGTCTCTTTGGTGATCGGGCCGAGGTAGCCGACGACGTGACTGGCGAGTGGTGCATACGGGTAGACCCGCTTCCACTGCTCGACGATCTGAATGCCCGGAAAATCCTCGCTGCGCTCCTTCAAGTACGTCACGGTGTCTTCGTCGACGTCCTCCTTGAGCGGCAACGGAAGCAACGTGCTGTAGCGCTGACCCTTCGTGCACTTCGGGATCGTCGGCTCGCCAAAACATGGTTCGTACCGGCGCTGCAAATCGATGACGGGGATCTTCAACGGGCCGGAGAGTCGTTCGAACAAGGTCTGGCGATTCTTCGGCCTCTTGATCACACTCCAGTCGATGGCGACCGTGAGGATGCGCTGATTGTCGGCCATGATGCGGCCCTTGGCATCGAAGATCCGGCCCCGTTCGGGCGGGATCAACACTTCGCGGAGCTTGGCGGCTGTGACTCGTGCTTGGAACGACGCCGCCTCGACTCCCTGCAGGAACCAGAGGCGCGTTCCGAGCGCGCCGATCAGCAGCATCGACACCAACGCCAAGACGCCCAGGCGCGTCGTACGTTTATCGATCGCCATGGCACCATTCTGGTCTGCGAGACGGGCAGAGAGAGCGCGACCCGCTGGTTCGTTGGCCTGTGGGCCGATGCCAGCTCATTCCGGGATCGCCCTCCACGTTCGCCGCTTTGCGCCGACGCACCACCGGCCGAGAGGCACGAACAGCGGGCTGAGCAGCATTGATGACACTGTGACGACGGGGATCACGACGAACAGGCGGTTCGTCAACCAGCCTTCTTGACCGGTCAGGAACTTCACCACCGGAATGGCGAACTCGCCGACGGCGGCGCCGATCCCGACGAAGATGGCAGCGAGCCACCAGGTCGGGTCGGGCGTGATGCTGAGCACGTAACCCGATGTGAGTCCGGCCAGGCCGTAGGCCAAGGCGGTGAGTCCAAGAGGGGTGCCGACGCCGAGGTCGTACATCATCCCCAGCGCGAATCCCCCAAAGGCGCCACGCTCGGAGCCGGCGCCGGCGCCGGCCCCGGCAGCCAATGCCAGGACCACCTGGATCGCGACGCCGTCGACGCGATAGGTCGCGCAGATTGTCCGTTGAATGGCCAAGACGACCAGTGCAACGGGGATCAGTCTGGTGAAGAGGGCAAACGGCAGCGATCGCACGACTCAAATCGCGGCCTGGTTGGGAACGAACAGCACCACGCTGACGAAGTTGAGCTGCGTCAGGCTGGCGTTCGGTTCCACCTCGACGATCGGTGAGCGACTGCCGAGTCGCCGGGTCACGGCGATGATCTTGCCGATCGGAATGCTCTGCGGGGCGAGGCTCTTGGTGCCGCCCGCGGTTTCAACGGTGTCACCGACCTTCACGTTGGTCAGTGCTGTGTCGTCGATCAAGCTGAACAACAACGGGCGGTCGGCCCCCTGCCCGTCGATGTCACCGGTCTCGCGACGCACCGTTATCTCCGGCAGCGTCGTCGTCGTCGAACTCGTCGAGGTCGTCGTCTGTCCCGGCGTCACACCCAGGGGCGGTGTCGTGGTGGTCGTCGACGACTGCGGCGTCGTTGTGGTCGTGGTGGTCGTCGTACTGGTGGATGTCGTCGAATCGAGTGGACGACCACTGATCGCTGTGTTCGGCGGGGCAGACGTTGTCGTCGATCCGCCCGAGTCCTCGTCCACTCGGCTGAGCACCTGGGCCTGCACGGAGAACTGTGGATCGGTGATCAACATCACGACGCTGCGATCCGGATAGACCTTGGTCACCTTGCCGATCAAACCGGCGCCGTCGGTGACGGGCATACCTACAGCGATGCCGTCTCGGGTGCCCACGGTGATCTCGACGGTGTTCTGGAAGTTGCTCGGTGCTTCACCGACGACCTGGGCGATCACACTCTTGTAGCTGTGCACCGACGTCAACCGATACAGCTTCAGCAGTTCGTAGAACTTGGTGATCGCCGTCTGGGCTTCGATCTCGGCGCCCTTCTGGTGCTCGACCTGATCGTGCAGTGCTTCGTTCTCCGCCCTCAGGTCGTCGTAGTTGGTGATGCCGTACCAAGCGTTGGCAACCGGCTTCGACACTGCTTCCGCGGCGATGTCGAACGGTCGCATGATCACGGCAAAAGCCTGCCGGGCCTTGTCGATGACCGGATTGTTGCTGCGGCGATCGAGGGTGATCAGCAGCAGCGAGGTCAAAACGAGCAGCACAACGACGCGGCGACGGCTCAACGAAGAAAGCATGGATGGCCTGTGAGGTCTAGTCGTCGCCGCCGAGCGACATCAACCCGCGCATCGCGTCGATGTTCTCGAGTGCCCGCCCTGAGCCGATCACGACGCTGTATAGCGGATCGTGGGCGATCTTGATCGGCATTCCGGTCTCATGGTTGAGACGTCGGTTGATACCGGCCAGCAGCGCCCCGCCACCGGTGACCATGATGCCCTGCTCCATGATGTCGGCGGCCAGCTCGGGCGGTGTCTTGTCGAGTGTGGTCTTGACCGCGTCGACGATGGCGGACAGCGGTTCGGCGAGCGCCTCGCGGACCTGCTCGGTGGTCAGTGGCACGGTGCGCGGAAGGCCGCTGATCAGATCGCGACCCCGGATGTCGGCCGTCAACTCCTCGTCGAGCGGCCACGCCGACCCCATGTGGATCTTGATCTCCTCGGCGGTGCGGTCGCCGATGGCGAGCGAGAACTCCTTCTTGACGTACTGCATGATCGCGTCGTCGAGCTCGTCGCCGGCCACGCGCACCGATTGGGCGGTAACGATGCCACCGAGGGAGATGACGGCTACTTCCGTGGTACCGCCACCGATGTCGACGATCATGTTGCCGCTCGGTTCGTGAACCGGCATGTCGGCTCCGATCGCGGCCGCCATCGGTTCTTCGATGATGTGCACCGGCTTGCGCGCCCCGGCATACTCGGCCGCGTCTTGCACGGCGCGCTGCTCGACACCAGTGATGCCGGACGGCACGCAGATCACCATACGTGGCTTGCTCCAACGGCTGGCGTGGACCTTCTGGATAAAGAAGCGCAGCATTTTCTCGCAGACCTCGAAGTCGGCAATGACGCCGTCTTTGAGGGGACGGATGGTCTTGATCCGGCCGGGCGTGCGACCCATCATCCGCTTCGCCTCGAGCCCGACCGCAACGGGGCGGCCGTCGCTGATGTCGATCGCCACGACAGAGGGTTCGTTCAACACGATGCCTTGACCACGTGAGTAGATCAAGGTGTTGGCCGTGCCCAGGTCGATGGCGAGATCACGACCAATCGCGAGTGGGTTATTCCTGGCCATCACTACCTCCGCACCGCCGAAGCCGACGGTGCACGACTTGCTTGCGCCACGATCGGCGCAGGTTCGTCCAGTGTAGCGGAGCGTCCGTTTGTTACAGATTCGGGAAGAAAATGCCGATCTCGCGCTGCGCGGACTCCGGCGAATCGCTGCCGTGGACCAGGTTCTCCGTGAACAGGACGCCCAGGTCGCCGCGTACCGTCCCGGGCGCAGCCTGGCGCGGGTTCGTCACGCCCATCATCGTGCGCACGACCTCCCAGGTGTCTTCCGGACCCTCGAGTACCAGGGCAACCACCGGGCCGCGGCTCATGAACGCCACCAGCTCGGGGTAGAAACCCTTGCCGACATGCTCTTCGTAGTGCCGGGCCAAGGTGTCGGCGTCGAGCGTGCGCAGATCGAGGGCGACGATGGTCAGGCCCTTGGCTTCGAAGCGGCGCAACACCTCTCCGACGAGTCGACGTTCGACGGTGTCGGGCTTGAGCAGGACGAGGGTGCGATCAGACATGGCCGATGAGGCTACCGGCGAGTCAGATGATCTTGCGGAGGTGAGGACGGGCTGCGCCGACCACGTAGAGCGAGCCGGTGACGAGCACGGCATCGTCGTGCTGCGCCGAGCGGATCGCTCGATCGCAGGCCTGCTCGACGGTGTCGCATTCGACGACCACGTCGCAGCCGAGGGCCCGGGCCGCGGCGGTGATCTCCGCCGATGGCACCCCGCGCGGTGTCGGCGCGGTGCAGGTGAACACCTCGTCGAACTCGTCGGCGCGTAACGCCGACAACATCTCCTTGGCATCACGGCCGCGTAGACAACCGGTGACCAGGAGCTTTCGACCGGCAGGATTGAAATCGTCGAAGAAGACCTGCGCGCACGAGTCGGCGCCAGGAGGATTGTGGGCACCGTCCACGATCACCAACGGCTGGTGACCCAACACCTCGAAGCGACCGGGCATACGCACCTCGGAGAAGCCCTCGCGGACGATGTCGTCGGCGATGGGCGCGGCAAAGAATGCCTCGACGGCGGTGAGTGCGACGATGGCGTTTTCACCCTGGTGGCGGCCGTGCAGCGGCACGAAGACGTCGCTGTAGATGGTCGTCGGAGTTCGCAGATCCACCATCCGGCCACCGAGTGCCAGTTGATTTTCGAGCACATCGAAGTGGTCGCCTCGCAACAACACGCTGGCGCCACCCGCATCGGTGAAGTAGGTGACGAGCTCCGGGTCGGTCTCACCGACGACGACCACGCTCCCCGGCTTGATGATCCCGGCCTTCTCGGCGGCGATGTGGCCCTTGGTCGGACCGGCGAATTCGTTGTGATCCATCCCGATGTTGGTGATCACGGCGACCTGCGCCTCGCACACATTGGTGGCATCCCACCGGCCGAGCACGCCGACTTCGATGACAGCGACGTCGACGGCCAGGTCGGCAAACCATCGAAAGGCCGCGGCGGTCGTCGTCTCGAAGTACGACGGGCGCACACCGGTGAGCATCTCGAGGTCGGCGACCGCGGCGATCTGTTCGGCGAACTCGTCGTCGCTGATCGTCTCACCGTCGCGGCTCATCCGTTCGTTGGGACGTTCGAGGTGTGGGCTGGTGTACGTGCCGACGCTCAGACCGTGGGAAATCAACAAGCGAGTGATCATCTGCGACGTCGAACCCTTGCCGTTGGTACCCGTGACATGGATGACCGGGTAGGTCAGTTGCGGATCGCCCATGGCGCTGACGATGGTCTGCATGCGCGCCGTGGTGGGCGATTCGATCCGTCCGGTCTTCTCGTAGTTGGCGTGGGCGTCGAGGTACGCCAGTGCGTCGGAGTAGGTCATCGTCTGGGCAGCACGTGGTTGAGCAGCACAGTGCTGCGCCTCGAGGTCGAGTCAGCTCGCCTCACGGCGGGGCCGCTTGGCCTTCGGCTCGCGGGGCACAAGCGTGGGATTGGCCTTCGTCTGCACCGTTTCGAGATCGATCGTCACCATGCCGACGTCGGTGCGGCCGGGCAGCTCGTACATCGTGTTGAGCAACACCTCTTCGAGGATCGCTCGCAACCCACGTGCGCCGGTACCGCGCAACAACGCCAGATCGGCAATTGCCTCGAGCGCCTCGCGAGTGAACTCGAGCTCCACATCTTCGAAGTCGAACACCTTGCGGTATTGCTTGACCAATGAGTTCTTCGGTTCGGTCAGGATCTTGATCAGCGCATCACGGTCGAGGCTGCGCACGGCACCGATCATCGGCAGGCGGCCGACGAACTCGGGGATCAAGCCGAACTTCAGCAGGTCTTCCGGCAGCACCTTGGCGAACGTCTCGCCCGGATCCTTGTCGGCCTTGCTGCGGACCGTGCCGTGAAAGCCGACACCCTTGTGTCCGATCCGGCTCTCGATGATCTGCTCGAGCCCGGCGAACGCGCCGCCGCAGATGAACAAGATGTTGGTGGTGTCGATCTGGATGAACTCCTGATGCGGATGCTTGCGCCCACCCTGCGGCGGCACGGAAGCGACAGTACCCTCGAGGATCTTCAAGAGTGCCTGCTGCACGCCCTCGCCGCTGACGTCGCGGGTGATCGACGGGTTCTCGCTCTTGCGGGCGATCTTGTCGATCTCGTCGATGTAGATGATGCCGGTTTCAGCTTTCTTGACGTCGAAGTCAGCAGCCTGGATGAGTTTCAGCAGGATGTTCTCGACGTCTTCGCCGACGTATCCGGCCTCGGTGAGCGCTGTGGCGTCGGCGACGGCGAATGGCACGTTGAGCAGACGCGCCAGTGTCTGGGCAAGGTGGGTCTTGCCGCAGCCCGTCGGGCCCAGCAGCATGATGTTGCTCTTGGCCAGCTCGACCTCGTCGCGGCGACCGACACTGGCCCCCTGTTGGTACTGAATTCGTCGATAGTGGTTGTACACCGCGACAGACAGGATCTTCTTGGCTTCGTCCTGGCCGACGACGTAATCGTCGAGGAAGGTTCGGATCTCACGCGGCGTTGGCAGTTCTTCGAACCGGATCTCGCCGGAATCAGTGAGCTCCTCTTCGATGATCTCGTTGCAGAGGTCGATGCATTCGTCGCAGATGTACACCCCGGGCCCGGCGATCAGCCGTTTGACCTGCTTCTGCGACTTGCCGCAGAACGAGCATTGCAGCAGTTCACCGGTGTCGCCGAATTTCGCCACGGTTGGTCTCCTTGCTTGCCCTAGGTCGGTTCGTGCAGATCAGCGAATCGGGCCGGTGCGGTCGACGGCATCTCGAGACGAAATCACATCATCGATGATGCCATACGCGAGAGCCTCATGCGCTTCCATCACGAAATCGCGGTCCGTATCGAGGTGAACCCGTTCGATCGTTTGTCCGGTGTGCTTCGCCAGGATCTCCTCGAGAAGATCGCGCATTCGCAGAATTTCCTTGGCTGCCAGCTCGAGATCGGTCACCTGGCCGTAGCCAACCTGACCGTAGGGCTGGTGCAAGAGGATGCGGCTGTGGGGCAGGGCCAGTCGCTTGCCTTTCGCTCCGGCAGCCAACAGCACGGCCGCAGCGGACGCCGCCTGGCCGAGGCAGATCGTGGCGATGTCGTTCTTGATGAACTGCATCGTGTCGTAGATCGCGAACAGGGCGGTGATGTCGCCACCAGGGCTGTTGATGTAGAGGTTGATGTCCTTGTCGGGATTCTCGCTCTCGAGGTGGATGAACTGGGCACAGATCAGACTGGCGATGCTGTCGTCGATCGGCGTCTGCAAGAAGATGATGTTCTCCTTGAGTAGCCGCGAATAGAGATCCATCCCACGCTCGCCACGGCTGGTCTGCTCGATGACGTTGGGAACCAGATAGTTCTTGGACTCAATCATGGTCGTGCCCCTCGTGGTCGTGGTCGTGGTCGTGGTCGTGGTCGTGGTCGTGGTCGTGGCCGTGGTCGTGATCGTGGTCGTGGTCGTCAGTCTTGCCGATCACGAGCACGCGATCGATCGGATTGCCTTCCGGGTCGACCACCTCGACGTGTTCGAGCAGCCAGTCGAGCGCCTTGGTCTTGCGCATCTGAGCGATCAGATCGGTGACGGCGTCGTTCTGCTCGTAGGCCTTGCGGACCTGCGCCGGTTTCTGACGGACCTGCACCGCGATGCGTTCGTACTCGGCGGTGATCTCGTCGTCGGTGACCTCGAGGCCCTCAGCCACACCGACGGCACGAAGCGCGAGATCGACCTTGACAGCCTTTTGCGACTGCACCTTGAGGCTCTCGATGAAGGTGGCGGCATCTTGACCGGTGACCTGTAGCCACTGGTCGATCGAGATACCCTGCGCCTGGAACTGCTGGATCGTGTTCTGGACCCGACCCTGCAGGTCGGCTTGGACCATCGACTCGGGGGCTCGATGTCGACCAGCTCGGCAAGTGCGGACGTGGTCCGCTCGATGAACTGGTTGCGGGTCTGGTTGAGCTTGCCCACACCGATGCGCTCGGCCAGCGCCGACCGCCACTCCTCGACCGTCTCGAATTCGCCGAGGTTCTCACTGACCCACTCGTCGGTGAGGTCGGGCAGCACGAGTCTCTTGCACCTTGGAGACGTTGACAACGAAGTCGGCGGGTTCGCTGGTTCCGTTCGGAGTGGCCGTGAAGACCAGCTCGTCGCCGGCCTTGGCGCCGAGCAACTCGCCGTCGAAGCCCTCGGCCACCCAACCGCTGCCGACCTCGTACAGCCAGTCCTCGGTGTTGAGCCCGGCCACCGGCTCGCCGTCGCGGCTGCCGGCAAGGTTGATCGTGACCTGATCGCCCGATTGAACGGCACGATCGACGTCGACCAGCGATCCGTGACGACGCAGCTCGGTCTCGACTGCCTGGTCGATGTCTTCCTCGGTGGCCAACGGTGACGACAACTCGACGCGCAGGCCGCCGTAACCGGGCACGGTGATCTCGGGGCGCACCTCGCACGTTGCGTCGAACGACACCGCACCGGACTGCTGCCCCCCGGTGAACTCGATGTTGGGGGTGGAAATGAGGTCGATGTCGTGCTCGCGCACGGCGGTGGCCAGGTATTGCGGTACGGCGTCGCGTAATGCCTGCTCACGAGCCGCGGCGAGACCGATCCGAGCTTCGAGCACCTTGCGCGGCACCTTGCCCTGGCGAAATCCCGGCAGCTTGACCTCTTTGGCGATGGTGCGAAACGCCGGTGTCGATGTCGCGATCGAATTCTGCTTCGTCGATCGTCACCGAGAGCTTGACGAGCTTCTTGGGGGCTGCGTCTTCTTGGGTGTCCTCTACGGGCGCGATCGTGCTTTTCACAGATCGTCGATGCTACCGGCCGACCCTCTCATCGGGCAGACTGTCACCATGACCTACTGGAAGCCGCACGCGCTTGCCAAACCGCATACGGACCAACTCGATTTGAGGATGGGCGACCAGGTTGAAGCCACCGTCGAGCTCGACTCGGGCGTTCCGGTGGGCACCCAGGGCAAGGTCATCTTGGCCAACGGCTTCAACTGGCAGCGTTACCGGGTCGCTGTTCGTCAATGGGATCGAGGTCGGCGATCTCGATCAGCGCAACATCGTCCCGATCGGGAAAGCCGCCAAGCGGTTGGCCAAAGCAGCCAAGCGCGCCTGAGCCCCGTGGTCGGCTCATTGCGCCACCGGTTCCCCGGAATCCGGCCCGACTGGTCGCGCTTCGACGGGCCGGCCGGGACGCAGATGGTCGACTCGGCGATCACCGCCATGAGCGAGTGGATGGCCAGCGGAAACACGGCCGCCAACGGTGGACCGTTTGCCGCCGCCGAGGAGTGCCAGCGCTTGATGGATCGCACACGGGCTGATCGTCGGTCAACTCCTGGGAGCGGATCCGAACGGGATCAGCTTCGGTCCCAACATGACGTCGCTGACCTTCGCTGTGTCACGGGCGATCGGCGCGACCCTCCGACCGGGCGATCGGATCGTCGGAACCCGACTCGATCACGATGCCAACATCACCCCGTGGCGACGGGCGGCCGAGGCCGCTGGTGCCGTTCACGTGCTGGCGCCCTTCGACCCGGCGACGGGTCAGCTGCCACCCGAAGCGGTGATCGACCTCATCGACGAACGCACGAGATGGGTCACCGTTCCGGGTGCATCCAACCTCCTCGGCTCAACCCCGGATCTGGCGCCGATCATCGAGGCGGCGCACGCTGTCGGCGCCAACGTCTACGTCGACGCCGTGCACCTCGCCCCGCACCGCACGATCAACATCGCCGAAATGGGATGTGACGCCCTGGTGACCTCGCCGTACAAGTGGTACGGCCCGCACAGCGGCGTCCTGTGGATGCGGCCGGAGCTGCTTGGAAGGCCTACCGATCTTCAAGGTCCGCCCGGCGACCGACCACGGGCCCGGTCGTATCGAGACCGGGATGCCGAACTTCGAGGCGATTGCGGGCATCGACGCGGCCGCCCGATTTCCTGCTCGAGGAGGGCATGGATCGCATCGGCGTCGCCGAGGCCGCGGTGTTCTCCCACCTGCTCGACGGATTGCATTCGATCAAGCGTGTGACTGTCTGGGGTTCACAGACCCTCGACGGTCGCGTGCCGACGGCGGCGTTCACGATCGAGGGGGTTCACCCCGCGGTTGCAGCACAGACCCTGGGCGACAAGGGCGTCGCGGTGTGGGATGGCCACAACTACGCCGTGGAGGTCGTCGACCAACTGGGGTTGGCCGACGCTGGCGGAGTGATCCGCGCCGGCGTCGTTCGCTACATCGAGCGACCCGACGTCGACCGCCTCCTGACGGTCGTGGACGAACTTGCCGGCTGAGGCCGCCACCAGCGCAATCCTCGGGGACCTGCATGACGGCGCCGGTAACATGCTGGCGACCGGGATGTGGCGCAGTTGGTAGCGCACCTGCTTTGGGAGCAGGGGGTCGGGAGTTCGAGTCTCCCCATCCCGACGTAGCTGACCTGGTGTGATACGATGTCAGGAGTCGCTCCCGAAGGCCATGTATCAGCCAATTATCACTGATGTATCAGATCTTCGGCCGTCGACGACGCTGGAGGTGATCCATGAGTTGGAAGGCGATCGGTCAGCCGACGGTCCGCAAGCAGCGCGACAAATGGGTCGTGCGCGTCGACGGCATCGACACGGCCACGGGCAAGCATCGACCTCGACAGCTCGGCACCTACGCGTCGCAGCGGTCAGCACTTGCCGCTTCTCGCGAACGTCGCGTCAGGCGACGGAGTACCGAACGTGGAACGGTCAGTTGGCTCGTTCGTCGATACGTCGCGAGCAAGTCGGATATCACGCCGAAGGCACGCGAGCAGTACGCGTGGGCGATCCCACACATCGAACAGGGCCTGGGCGCGATCCCACTCGGCGCGACTCGACCGCGACGATGTCGCCGACTGGATCAATGCGCTCGGCGAGCGCCGGCACCTTGTCTCGACGCAGTGTGCAGATCTGCCGCAACGTGCTCCGCGCATCGCTGGCCGACGCTGTCGAGGAAGGCTTGATCCCCAGAAGTCCGGCAGCACGTGTGGCGCTGCCTCGAACCGTGGCCAAGCCGGTCAAGGAAAAGCTCGTGCAGGCGTGGGAGACGACGGACGTCGAGACGTTCCTCGCCGTGATCGCGGATCATCGCTGGGCCGTCGGCTTCCAACTCGGCGTGCTCTACGGCCTCCGGCGCAGCGAGGTTCTCGCGCTCCGGTGGGACGACTTCGATCCCAAGGGTCGCACACTTCGAATCGACGAAAGCCTCGTCGCAGTCAACCGCGGTGCGGTGCTCGGCGATGCCAAGAACGTGCGATCACGCCGACTTGTGCCTCTGTCCGACGACGGGGTCGCGCTCTCAAACGACGTCGCACCGAGCAAGCCGAGGAACGACTACTCGCCGGTTCGGAGTGGGAAGACAACGACCTCATCATCGCCACCCGCCAGGGTCGACTCGTACTCCCCCGTTCCTACGACCGATCGTTGGCGCTCATCGTCGACAAGGCCAAGCTGCCACGCCTCACATCGCATGGTCTGCGCCACACAGCGGCCACTCACATGGTCAACAACGCGAAGGATGTCGGTGAACTCCGTGCGATTGCCGACATCCTCGGCCACAGCCCGGAAATGCTCATGACGGTCTACGCCCACGCACTCCCCCAGAGCCGCCAGGCGATCGTCGATCGCCTTCACCACACCTCGGCGTAGTGGCGTTCGTCAGGGTCCGTTGTCGCCAGCTGTGGGTGTTGGGTATCGACGCTTGAAGACCTCAGCGGGTTCGAGCACAAATCCGTCGGGGCCGAACGTGACTGTGAAGTTGTCGAGAAACCCGACCTGGCCGAGCATCACTGCTGTCCCTTGGTGTGGCCAAGGCAACAGCACTGCCACCAAGCTGCGCCACCGAATCGCGGGTTCCATCGCAAGTTCTGCCGGCGGCCTGGCTTCCAACGTCAATTCGTACAACGGAACCTCGCTCGCACTACCGGCAAGTCGGAGGAACATCGAACTGCCGGTAACCACAGGATCACCACCGCTCTGGATCACCTCCTGCGCGACGACGGTTACCGGCCCGCCGGTGTCGACGATCGCCGAGAATGTCGGACTGTCCGACGACGTTCCGACTCCGATGACGGCACGAAGAATAGGCCGGGGCAGCTTCCCGCGACCTTCGCCGAAGTCGGTGTACGGGTAAACCCAGGGCTCAGCCAAGTCCGTAGACGACAGGTTCACGAGGGTCGGGCGCTCGCATGACTTCGACGCCCTCGATGTGCTCGAGCGCGATAGTCGAGAGCAGCTCAGACAGCGATCCCGCATCGCAACGAACGGTGCCGGCCGAGTCGACCGCCACCCACCGGCCTGCCCATGCTTCGAGCTGAAGAGTCCTCACCACAAGGATTGATCGTAGTCGGCACGGCCTGCCTCAACACGTACAGTTGGAGCGGTGACAGTGAAGCTCGATCTTCCAGCGGAGGCGCTGGCCAGGCTTCAAGCCGAGGCCCTCCGCCGGGGTATCACCGTCGCTCAGCTCGTCGCCTATCTTGCCTGTTCGCTTCCAACTGAAGACCCCCTGGAGGCCTTCATCGGATCAGGCTCATCCGGGCGGGGCGATCTGGCCCGGCGCCATGGCGAGATTCGTTCCGAGTAGGCAGCCGCCGCTTGGCGGCGGTCGGCGATCTGACAGGCGGGCGAAGCCTCACCGCTTCGTGACCGGACGGGTGGCAGTTGCAGATTTCTTGCTGCGCGTGCGTCACGAGATCCTCTGTAGAGAGGCATGGCGCAGTGTATGAACGATGATTGGGATGATCTGCCGTTGCTGTTGACGGTTGAGGAGGCCCGCCGTCTGCTTCGCGTCGGTCGATCGCACGCCTACAACCAGGTCGCTGTTTACTTCGCCAGCGGCGGCATCGATGGTGTTCCCGCGCTCCGGCTTGGTGGTCTGCTGCGCGTCCCCAAGCACGCGCTCTACGAACTAGTCACCACCGGTCGCGTCGTGCAACTCACTGGCCACGCGACTGAGCAGGCGACTCCGCCCTCCCCTCGAGCTCGAACGCGTCGAACTGACCGCGCTCAACTGTCGCTGCTCGGATCGGACTGACCGACGCCGCTCCCCGATTCGCACTACCCGAATCACGCACCACGGAAACGACGGACAGACACGTGCCCGCGGCATGACGTGACTACTGGTCTTGCAGCGGGCGCGGCAAGAGGAAGCCGGCGCTAGCTCACTTGTTTCAGTGCAGCGGGGCTCAGCTCCCCGGACCCGTTCCGCAATCGTTTGATCATGGCCGCCGCCGTTGCTGTTCGCGTTCTAAGCGTCGACGTTCGGCTCGTGACAGCCCGGCGACTGCAGTCGCTGCCGTAGGAGCCGTTGGTGGATGCCCGGCGACTTGATTCTCTAGTTGAGCGATGCGCAGTTGAAGACGAACGACTTGGGCCCACAGGCGGTCGCGCTCGGCGCTGAGTTCGATGACGCGTTCGGCCATATCTGCCATCGAGTGTTGTCCGCGTAGCGCCTCTCGACGTTCGCGCTCGACGGCGCGGTAGGCGCGCATCCGTTCGGCATTCGACGCCCATTTGCGTGGGCGGCCCGGGCGCGCCTCGTCAGTCATGCCATCACATTGTCGCACGTGCGTTTATCCACAATCTCGCTCACACACATGCACCTCTGGTTCATGCACGCCCGGATCGTCGACCAGGAACGTCACCGATCACCACCCGGATCACTACCCGGACGCGGTCGCGGTGCCGCTGAGCGGGGCGAGCATGCGGTCTAGTTTGCGGTTCCCGATGCCGGATAGCCGGCCGTCGATAGTGTCGGCCGGTGCTCGATTGGGTGGCGAGGGGTCGGTGTTCACCTCCGGGTGATTATCTGTGCGGGCGATTATCGCCGCCGTGTCGGGGCTCGGACGGCGTGAGAGCGGCGTTGTGGGCAATCCGGAGCGCAGCGCTGGGGCGCGTCAGCCAACGAACGCGGTGAGGCGGGACAACCGCCGTGGCCACAGCGGCCGTGAGTGACCGGGACCATCTGGTGCATTGGTGTGGATGTTGCCGATCTGTCCGCTCGACTGGTTCGGTCGGGGTGTGCACTCGTCTGTCGCTGCCGACTCTTCGCTTCGCTCCGGGTTGGCGTCGGAGCCGGTTCACACCCGTTGGTGCAGATGTGCAGAGGGTCGGACAGGGATAGGCGCACGTGCGCGTCGACGTGGTCGAGTCAGCGGATGATGATGCCTCGGTAGGGCTCGGGGTTCGGTTGGGGGCGTAAGTCGCGTGAGGGTCGGAGATGCCGCACCGGCTGGATAGGAGTCGGTGATCGGCCGGCCGGTGGAGGTGGCCGCATCGCGAACCACGTACCGAGCCCCGCCCCGAACTTGCCGACGGTCATATCCCATCAATCGTTGCGGCTGTCGGGTGTCGGGAAGGAGTTGTAGCCGTAGGCGGCGGCGAGCTGTTCGGGTGTCATGGCCATCAGGCCTTCGACGTGCTCGCGGGCGCTGGGCTGAGCCCGTCGAGGACCTCGGCGGGAGTTGGCGACGCCGGCACGGGGAACGAGTTGTAGCCGTAGGCGGCGGCGAGCTGTTCGGGTGTCATGGCCATCAGGCCTTCGACGTGCTCGTGGGCGCTGGGGCTGAGCCCGTCGAGGACCTCGGCGGTGAGTTGGTGACGCCGGCACGGGGAACGAGTTGTAGCCGTAGGCGGCGGCGAGCTGTTCGGGTGTCATGGCCATCAGGCCTTCGACGTACTCGCGGGCGCTCGGGCTGAGCCCGTCGAGGACCTCGGCGCGGTTGGCGACGCCGGCACGGGGAAGATGTTGTAGCCGTAGGCGGCGGCGAGTTGTTCGGGTGTCATGGCCATCAGGCTTTCGACGTATTCGCGGGCACTGGGGCTGAGTCCGTCGAGGATCTCGGCGCGGGTCGGCGTCGCGGGCGCTGGACCGACGCTGTCGCTGTCGACAGTTGCGATGAGGCCCCAGGTGATGGTCGCGGTCGCGACGACTGCGGCAACGAGCAGAAGGCTGAGTGTGCTCCGCTTCAGCGTGACGTGGTTCGGGATGGTGGCTGTGTTGTGCATGGCTGGTCTCCTTGAGGTGATCTCCGGTCGGAATGGCCGGTCGTTCGAGATCGACCTTGACGGAGCGCGGTTTCACGACCTCCCCAGCCCGGCTTCACCGCCATCCCAAGGTGATTTCATTCGCGCGTCAGAGCGATTGCCCCGCCCCGCACGCGCCCAGCACCCGGCGACTCGGTTCGCGGGCGATCCCTGTCGTCGCGAACGGACCAGAACCGTGGCACCGAAATCGGATTGAAATCGCCAGCGGGTACTCTTCGGCACGGGAAATCCGCCAGCCGCTGGGGGTTGCTGATGATGCACTTCGGGATTCTTGGATCGCTCGAGGTTCGCGATCTTCGGACGGCACCCTCATCGACGTGGGAGGCCGTCGCCAACGTCAACTGTTGGCGGCCCTGATCATCCATGCCGGTTCGGTGGTCTCGGATGATCGGCTGACCGAGATGGTGTGGGCCGAGAGCGCTTCACCTGAGGGCGGCGTCCGCGCCCTGCGGACCGTCCTCTCGCGACTCCGAACGGCGCTGCACGATGCTGGCGCAGATCGGCTGATCCTGGCCAAGCCCCCCGGGTACTTGCTGGAACGCGATGGGTTCGACACCGACGCCGACGAGTTCGAGGGGCACGTGAGAGCGGGCGTGAGACTGCTTGGCGCAGGAGATACCCAGCGTGCAGTGCAGTCGATCGATGCCGGCCTGTCGCTCTGGCGGGGCGCCGCCTACGCGGAGTTCGTCGACGAATTGTGGGCGCGGATCGAGTCAACCCGCTTGGAGGAACTGCGCGCCGTCGCCCACGAGGTTCGGGTCGAGGCGATGGTCACCTCCGGCGCTCACCGCGAGGCGATCGGCGAGCTCGAAGGCCTCGTCGACTCCTACCCGTTCCGTGAACAGTTCCAGCTCCAGTTCGATCACCGCCCTCTACCGTTCCGGCCGGCAGACCGAAGCCCTCGACACTGCCAGAAGTACCGCGACGTGCTGGCCGACGAGCTCGGCCTCGAACCATCCGCGGCGATGCGTGAACTGGAGTTGCAGATCCTGAACCACGCTCCCGAGTTGGCAGCCACGCCGGCCGGTCATCCACGGATCAAGTCCTACGAGCTCGCCGAGAAGATCGGTGCGGGAGCCTGGGGTGTGGTCTGGCGTGCCCGTCAACCGGGCGTCGACCGCGACGTGGCGATCAAGGTCATCGACCCGGATATCTCCAACGAAGCCGAGTTCATCCGGCGTTTCGAAGTCGAGGCCCGCATCGTGGCCGGTCTCGAACACCCTCACATCGTCCCGGTGTACGACTACTGGCGCGATCCGTCCGGGGCCTACCTCGTCACGCGGCTGATGCGCGGCGGGTCGGCCGCCGACCGGCTGGTGTCCCACGGCCGGTGGGACCTTGCGACGGTAGCGGCTCTGGTCGAGCAGATCGGTGGTGCCCTGATGGTCGCCCACCGGGCGGGCGTCATCCATCGCGACGTGAAGCCGTCGAACATCCTGCTCGACACCGACGACAACGCCATCTTGAGCGACTTCGGGATCGCGGTCCACGGTGCCGATGCCGGATCGACCCACTCGACCGGCTCGATCGGATACGCCGCGCCCGAACAGCTGGCCGGTGTCCAGGTCGGGCCGAGCAGCGACGTGTTCGGCCTCGCCGTGACCGCGTGGGAGCTGCTGTCGGGCTCCCGCCCCGCCGCCCTTCGCCCGATCTCGTCAGGCGGAGGCGAACAATGCTGGCTCCCCGCGTTGCACTCGATTCGTCAGGAGATCCCCGCGCAGGTCGACGTGCCGCTTCGTCGCGCCACCCAAGCCGATCCGGCCGATCGGTACGCCGACGTCAGCGAGTTCGTGGACGCCTTCACCGTTGCAGCCGGGGCGACACCGCGCAGCTACGCACCGGGTTCAGCGCACGTACGACCCAAGCAGGAGTCAGCGTCCCGACGGCCGCTCACCAACCCATACAAGGGTCTGCGTCCCTTCGCCATCGCCGATTCGCTCGACTTCTTCGGTCGCGACGACCTGATCCGACAGATGCTCGACACCCTTGCTGATGGTCGCTTCGCGGCGGCCGTCGGCCCATCCGGTGCAGGCAAGTCGTCGCTGGTCAGTGCCGGCGTACTGCCCGCGCTTCGTCGCGGCGACCTGCCAGGAGCAGAGCGATGGTTCATGACGACCATGGTTCCCGGATCGGACCCATTCGAGGAGCTCGAGGCCGCGCTGCTCCACGTCGCCGTGAACCCTCCCCCGAGGCTGGCCGAGCAGCTCGACAGCGGACCCGATGGCATCCGCAGTGTTATCTGTCGAACCGTCGGCGCCGAGACGCACCTGTTGGTCGTCATCGATCAGTTCGAGGAGCTCTACACCCAGTGCCCGTCCGATGTCGCCGACAGGTTCATCGAGGGCGTCTCGACCGCGGTGTCCGAGCGCGTCGGGCCGAGGTCACCGCACGTGATCGTCACGTTGCGCGCCGACTTCTTCGACCGGCCGCTCAGTGACCAGCGCCTGGCCCCGCTGTTCAACGCCCACACCGTCGCGGTCGGGGCGATGACGCCCGAGGCGATGGAGTTGGCGATCACCGGTCCCGCCTCGCGCGCCGGTGTGGTCATCGAACCCGCACTGATCGACGAGGTGATGGGCGACGCCGAGGGCCAACCGGCTGTGCTCCCGCTCGTGCAGTACATGCTCACCGAGCTGTTCGAGCAGCGCGACGGCCCAGTCCTGACGCAAGAGGGCTACCGATCGTTGGGTGGATTGCGAGGCGTGGTCGCCCAACGCGCCGAACAGATCTTCGGCGACCTCGGGCCCGAGGGCCGTGCCGCAACCCGGCGAATCTTCGGACGGCTGGTCAGCGTCGGCGACGGCGTCCCCGACACACGTCGGCGCGCCCGCACGAGCGAACTCCAGACCGACCACGATGCTGAAGCCGTGTCGGAAGCCATCGAGCGGTTCGGGCACGGTCGCCTGCTGGTCTTCGATCGCGAACGCGGCGACTCGCGAACCGACCGTCGAGATCGCCCACGAGGCGCTCCTCGTCACCTGGCCCCGGCTCACGGGTTGGCTCGACGAGGATCGCAGCGTGCTGCGTTCCGTGACCCACATCTCACTCGCCTCGAAGGCGTGGG
Source organism: Ilumatobacteraceae bacterium (assembly GCA_963773085.1). Classification (GTDB taxonomy): domain Bacteria; phylum Actinomycetota; class Acidimicrobiia; order Acidimicrobiales; family Ilumatobacteraceae; genus JAENVT01. Next base: position 117,960 of record CAVYZS010000018.1, read on the forward strand.
AAACGAACGGTCGTGACGCGGGGGACCTCGTGCGCGGCGCCCGGTTGGCCGACACGATGGCGGTCGATGAGTCGTCGCCCGAGCGATTGACGAGCGCCGAGCGCGAGTTCGTCGCAGCAAGCCGGATCGCATTCGAAGCGGACCAGACACGCCAGCACCGACAACGTCGCCGCCTGCGCACCGCGCTGTCGGTGACCGCAGTCCTGCTGGTTGTCGCGGCGATCGCCGGCGCGGTCGCGCTCCGCCAGTCAAATCGTGCCGAGGCGACCGCGTACGAGACGCAGACCCGGCGGCTGGTGGCCGAGTCGGCGAGCCTGGCGTCGACCAGGCCGGACACGGCGCTGCTCCTGGCGCTCGAGGCCCGCCGTCGGGAGCAGTCAGTCGACACACTCGGAGCACTCCAACGGGTCTATGCCCACAAGCCACACGCCTGGTTGGGCTTCATGTGGATCGATTCGGTGAAGGACGTGGCGTTCCTGCCCGACGGTCGTCTGGCCACCGCCGGCAAGCACGAGTTGTCGGTCTGGGATCTCGAGTCCCGAGAGAAGCTGTGGTCGTCGCCCGGCTCGTTCGACGTAGTCGCCGCGTCGACCGGTGGGTGACCTCGTCATCGGCGCCACCGACCTGGGGTACACGTCGTTCGACGCCGAATCGGGAGCGCGGCTCGACGACCGCCCGCTGGCCGCAGGCGAGGCGCTCACCGCCGCCGCGATCAGCCCCGACGGGTCGGTGCTCGCCGTCGGCACCGAGCCGGGACGGCTGATGGTCGTCGAGCTCGACGGGGAGCGCGTCTACTACGTCGACGCGCTCCCCGGGCGGCTCGGTGTCGCCGTCGAGTCGATCGCCTTCGATAAGAGTTCGCGCAAGCTGGCGTTCGCCGGACCTCGTCAGCGCGGAGCGATCCTGTGGGATCTCCACGAGATGCGCCAGATCGGCTCGCCGTTGTTCGCGGCGCCGGAGTACTCCGGCGATGCTGGGCCAGGCGGTGTGATGTTCGTCGACGACGTGCTCTGGGTCGCGTCGACCCACCTGCAGTCGTTCGACGCGTCGACCGGCGAACCGCTGGGAACTCCGTCTGTCGTCTACAACGTCTACGACGCAGAAGTATGCGGGGGAGGTCGCACTCGGTAGGGTCGGAGACGAGATGTTCCTGGTCGCTGCCGACGGCGCGGTCGCCGTGCACATCGAGTCGGGTGCCGTCCGCCGCCTACCGATCGAACCCCGGAGCATGTTGGGCATCGCCATCGACCCGGAACACGCAACAGTCGCGCGGGCGACGCACGAAGGGGTCGATCTGTGGGCACTCGATGGCGTGGGCACCGGCGTCGTCGCATCCGTGCCCGAGCGTCTCGGCCGCCCGTTTCGGGTTTGCCAACCTGTCGTCGGACGGCTCAACCCTCGTGTCGTCACAACCGACGGATCCTGAGTTCGACGGAGCTGGTACCGACATTCGCGACCTCCGCCAGGGAGGCGCGGTGGTCGGTGGTGTCGACCGAGACGGCAACTATGGACTTACTATCGCCGCCAACACAGTGATTCGAACCTCCTTCCCGACATTGCAGGGCACGACGCTGCTGGCCGTGTGGGATCCGGTCACAGGGCGCTTCGAGGAGTTCTCGCCGGTCCCAGCGCGGTCTAACTACACAGACGCCTACGCGGCTGACCACCGCTTCGTCGCCGTGGGGTGGATCGACGACACAGTCGACGTGTTCGATCGGGCGACGCGTCGTCTGCTGCGGCGCCTGGCCCCGCCCCTCCCCGCCAGGAAGCTCGGCGAGATGTGGGTGAACGACATCGAGTTCTCCCCCGACGGACGCCGACTGATCATGTCGACGATCGCGGATGGCGTGGCGGTGTACGACACGACATCGTGGGACGTCGAGATGCTGATCGAGCCCACGACTCGCACGAACGAGGCGGCAGGCGACGGGTTCCAGAGCATCGTGTTCACGCCCGACGGCAAGTTCGCTGTGACGTTCTCCTCGTTCCAAGGGCTCGAGATCCGCGACCCGGACTCGCTCGAAGTGCTCAGGTCGGTGCCATCCGAATCGACCACTAACTTCCTGGGTCGCGCCCTCGACATCAGCGCCGACGGCTCGGTGATCGAGGTAGAGACGCCCGGTGGCCCCCGCTTGTACGACTTCGAATCGCTGCGGCCGATCGGCGACCCCTACCGCCACGAGAGATCTGACGTCCACGGGCCCGCCGCGACGTACGCCCACGACGTCGACTGGTTGGCGACCAACGTCGGTGACCAAGTCGTGGTGCTGGACGTCGACCCCGACATGTGGGAGTCCAACGCCTGCCTGTTGGCGGGTCGCAACCTGAGCCGTCTCGAATGGGAGCAGTACGGCTTCACCGAGCCGTACCACCAGACGTGTCCTCAATGGGGCGAGTACCCCACCACACCCGAGACGAGCGCGACGTCGCCCACGTGAGGAAGCGCACAGATCGGCGGCCATCCAGCGGGAGCCCGATGGCGCTACCGCGACAAGGCTCGCTGTACGAGGAGCGCGGCCGATCACAGCGATCGAGTGGACACTGAGCAGCGGCGCCGCACGTTGCCGAACCACGACCGCGACCGCGATGATGTTCCATCGCAGCCGACGCCGCCACCTGGATCGGCGGCCACGGTGATCGCGTAGTGGTGGAGCTCAACCGGACCCACCGAGACGAAGCCGCCATCGCCTAGCCGCATCCGCCGTTCGACTGGGCCGGATCCTTGAGACGCGGTTCGTCAAGAGTGTCGAGATCTGCCCGTCGGAGGTGTCGGGCCGGTGCGCATGGCGCGCGGACCCCGACAACGACCCTGATGTCTGGCGGCCGGACGAGTGACGATCTGGTGCCGGTTGCGGGGCACGATGCGGCGTTGCACGAGGTTGCGGGCCGAAGGTCTCGGTGACGATGTGGCTCGGTCGATTCGGATGCGGATCGGTCCGGACTGCTGGCGGCGATGTCGATCGACCTGGCGCACCGATGCCGGCGACTTCGAAGACCGGAGCGACGTACCGGACCGGTCGGGCGTGCGCCTCGCTACGACGACCTCAAAGGGCGATCGGTGCGACGCCGAATCGGCAACGTGCAAGTGAGCGTGGCGCCGACTGGACGACATCATCGCGTCGAAGGAGTGGGCGAATCGCCCCAAGGATCTTCGTGCGCTTCCGGAACTCCGGTCGTTGCTCGCTGTGCAGCAGCAGGAGGCCACAGAACGGCAACAACGCGATCCAGGTGCTCCAGAGTGAACCACTACGTCGACGCGTTCAGTGATCCCGGCACCGCCGTCGCACCCGACCTGTCGTGCAATTTCCGGACTTTTCGGTCGCACCGAATTGTCCCCCTGCCACCCTATAAAGGGACCTACAGCCTCGGCGATGTATCGGAAATGTATCAATCCACCGGGCACCAACGGGTCCGCCGCCGTCCATCTCGTCTTGCACGGTCCACAATCACCCCAGGTCAGCCGTACTGCGCGGCACAGGACAACACAGAGCAACACGCTCCGAACAGCCTCCAGCCAGATTTGGGAGCAGGGGGTCGGGAGTTCGAGTCTCCCCATCCCGACACACTTGACCAGGTTTGATACGAACTGACGCGCCAGAAATGCCGATCGGTTCGGTCCGGGAACGGGCGATTCGCACCTATCGCGCACGTAGAACTGAAGGGTGTGACCGAGGCATCGAGCGCGGCACGTTCTCCGGTGATCGGCATCTCGGGCGCATCGTGCGACGCGGTTCTGCGAATTCCGACCGCCGGGTCAGGTGAAGTAGCCGGTGACGTCGTAGACCAAGTGGGTCGCCGACTGGTTGTGGGCTGTGATCGCTCCGTTCGCGACGGAGAGGATGTTGGCCGCCGCGACGATTCGGTCGGCGCCGTTGATGTTGAGCGTCGAGGTCGAGCCGATCGGCGTCGAGGACCCGGTCGGGATGAGCTGCACGTACCCGGACGCGGTCGTCTCGGTGGCGGTGAGGTTGCCTGCGACCGCACTCGGCGGTGTCGCCGGCACTCCGACCCGGCCGGACAAGGGAATGCTGAACGTCGCGCCGGACTGAACTACGCTGCCCGTCACACGGCTGTCAGCCGCCCGAGCTGGTGTGACCGGCACGAACAACCCGGTGGATGCCGCCGCCGCGCTGGCGCCGGTGAAGTACCCGACCACATCGGCCACGAGGTGCGCGCCGGCATTGGTGAACAATGTCACGCTGCCACCCCCGCCAAGCGGGACGATGACGGTGTTGGCCATGGTCTCGCCAGTCTGGTCGATGTTGAGGTTCGACGACGCTCCGAGTGCGGTGGTCCCGCCTGTCGGGATGGCCTGGACGTAGCCCGGCGCCGTGCCCTGATCGGCGGTCAGCGTCATGACTACCGCGGCGGCGTCGGCAGGGACGGCGCCCGTCACTGGGAGCGTGACGCTCCCGAGCGGCGGCACCTTCCCGGCCGGTGCACCGATTCCGGCACGCGTATCGAGGAGACGAATCGGATCAACGGTCACCAACCGGCCCGCGATGGCCGACGGCGCAGCCGTGAAGTAGCCGAACACATCGACGACGAGATGGGTCCCTGACTGCGTGAACACGGAGAAGCGGCTCGAGGCATCGACACCGACGATCACCGTGTTGGAGATCGTTTGCAGGCTGTGATCGAGATTGATGCTCGAGGTAGACCCGAGCACGGGAGCCCCGGCCGGGAACACCTGGATGTAGCCCGACGCCTGGGACTCGGTCGCGGTGACGTTGAGGACGACTGCCGTCACGCCAGCGGCCGGCACGCCACCTCCGCTCGCAGTGAACGTCGTGACCGACTGGGCGGCCAGCGGCCCGGTGACGCCTCCGAGACCAGTCCGCGTGTCCACCAGTCGGTGCGGAGCGAGTGCCGTGAACGTCGACGCACCCGCCGGTGTTGTCGGTCGGCGGTGACGGTGGCGACGGCGTCACGGTTATCGTGACCGTGGCCGTCGCTCGACGTGAGGCCGAAGACCGTGTCGGTGGCCGTGTACGTGAACGAGTCGGTACCGTTGAAGCCGGCGTTCGGGGTGTACGTGAATCCGCCGTCGGTGTTGAGCGTCACCGTCCCGTTCGCCGTACTTGAGGCGAGCGCCGCGGTCATCGGGTGCTGGTTCGCCGCGACATCGTTCACGAGGACGCCGGCAAGTCCCGGAACTGCGAGCGCTTGCCCCTGACCTGTCGCGTACGCGTCAGGGTTCGCCGTTGGCGGTGCCGGCACATCGAAGTCCGTGTCAATCGCTCCGCCCGGCGAATCGGAGGTGGACGGCGTCGACGTTGCCGGATGGCGCCGTTCGGAGCGATATCAGCTGCCCAGGGACCCAACGCCCAGTTCGACCGCCTGCACCGTCGCGCCAGGCCTCGCTTGCTTGAATTGGGAGAACGGGCACGGAGCCGCAATCGTGCACGGCGCGGTTCCGGTCCCCCATACGAGGGCATTGTCATCGAGGGTCCACTGCTGCCAGACGCCTCCCGTGACCGCAGCCTGCTGGGACTGGAAGAAGGGTTCGACGACGACCGTCGAGAAACCCGGAAGTCTGGCCCTCAACTTGAGATTGGGCGCGGCCTGCGTCGGTTGGCCTGCAGCGATGAATGTCCACCACGTTCCGCTGACACTAGAAAGGGGCACCGTGAGTCCGACGAGCGAGACGACGCAGGCAACCTGCTGCCCGTTGGCAACGCCGAGTTCGAGGCTTCCGACACCCTCGGGTGGCGCGGCAGGGCCCGCTACGAGGGTCTCCGCACCCACGCAGTTCACCGGATCTCTCACCCAGCCGCCCCCCGGAATCTCTGTCACCGTCTCCGCCGACGATTGGATCGATCCCGATGGTCCCTACCGTGGCCGTTGCTAGAACCGCTGCAACGAGAATCCGTCTCCGACGCATGGTTTCCTCCTTCGGGCAAAATTCGCATATGACCGGCGAGGAAAATCATCGAACTCGAGCCTCCCCATGTCAACACCCGATGGGGGTGATCCAATGACGATCACGTCGTGGTCGAAGGCAGCCATCAGCGTTCCAGCAGGGGGTCGGGAGTTCGCGTCTACCCATCCCGACCCACTTGACCATCGACGCCAGACCGTCCACGCCAAGGCCATCGACTAAGGTCTCGACCGGAAGAGGATCGGCTCTATCGATGGGATGCGATGACGGCAGAGTCTGAGCCGATCGGCGTCACCTGGATGGGCCACGCGACCGCTGACGTCTCGGTCGGAGGGATGCGGTTCCTGACCGATCCGGTGCTCGGGATGCGGATTGCCCACCTCCGCCGCCGGTGCCCAGTACCGGTGCTGGCGCCCGGGTCGATTGATGCCGTGCTCATCTCGCACCTGCATCACGACCACCTGGATCTGGCAAGCCTGAGGCGCCTGGCCGCGGGGCTGGTGATCGTGCCGCGAGGCGCTGGGCGTCTGATCCGTCGAACTAAACGCAGTGAAGTCACAGAGGTCGCACCCGGCGATGTCGTGACCATCGGAGAGGCTCGAATTCTCGTCGTGCACGCGGACCACAGTGGGCGGCGCACAATGTCGAGGGCGCATGGTCCGGCGCTCGGCTTCGTGATCGAAAGCGGTGGCCGACGGGTCTATTTCCCGGGTGACACGGATCTGTTCGATGACATGCATTCCTTCGGGCCGCTCGACCTTGCGCTGCTGCCCATCTGGGGCTGGGGTCCAAACCTGGGGCCTGGGCACCTCGACCCTCGGAGGGCCGCCGAGGCAGCCGCAGTGTTAGGGGCTGCGACGGTGTTGCCGATTCATTGGGGAACGTTCTCACCGATCGGGTTGAACAGGGGCCGTCCCGACTGGCTCGATCGGCCGGGCGTGGAGTTCGCTGATGCGCTACCGGCGGCCGCCCCGGAATCGAAGCTCGTCCTGCTCCGACCCGGCGAGTCGGCTCTGTGCTAGACAAAACGGACATGGGGTCGGGTGACGGTTCGGAGGCGGATCGCCGAGATTCCGACCGCCGGGTGCGATCCCCTGCCGACGTCTTGCGCCTGGTGGTGGCGGCCCTGGTACTGCTGGCGGTGCTCCTGCTGGAGTGGCTGTTCGGCGACACGTTGGTGGCCTTCGCGTCCGAACTGCTGGGCGGCCTGGCAGCAGTTCCCGAGTGGATGCTCAACGCGCTGGTCGCCGGTTCGCGAATTCTGGCGCTCGCGGTGCTGGCGTACCTGGTGGTTCGCGTCGCCCTGCGCTACCGGTGGCAGGCGGTGAGCACCATGCTGTGCGCCGTCGCCCTCGCCGCGGCCCTGGTAGCGCTCCTCCTCGATGTAGGCCGGGTCGACTCGGGCGACCAGGTCGTGCCTGACCTCGACGTCGGCCCGATCTCTGCAGGCTGGTTCCCTTCGGCGGTGGGCATCGCCGTGCTGGCGGCGCTGCTCACGGCGACTGCCCCGTGGTCGAGTCGCGGCTGGCGCCGGTTGGGCTGGGTGGCCGTGCTCGGCGTGACCCTCACTCGGTTCCTCGCCACCGCGATGTCGTTCGATTCGCTGCGTGCGGTGCTCATCGGCTGGTTCGCCGGAAGCGCAACACTCGTCGCCCTCGGCGCCCCTCAACGGCGTCCGACGGCCCGCACCATCGCCGCCGGGCTCGGGTGCTGTCGGCCTGCCGCTCGAGTCCATCGAGCCGGCCAGCGTCGACGCGCGCGGCTCCACTCCGTACTTCGCGGTCGGAAGCGATGGCGGCAAGCTGTTCGTGAAGGCGTTGGGTCAGGACGAGCGCAGTGCGGATCTGCTGTTCCGCCTCTACCGATGGGTGCAACGGCACGACCTCGGCGACGAGCGGCCGTTCTCGTCGTTGCGTCGTGCCGTCGAGCACGAGGCGTTCGTTGCACTGGCTGCTCGCGACCTTGGCATCCGCACGCCGCGGCTTCGCGCGATCGCCTCGGCCGAGCCGGGCGCGTTCGTCCTCGCCTACGACGGGGTCGATGGTCGGTCCCTCGACCGCGTGCCGCCCGACCAGATCACCGACGACGTGCTGGCGTCGATCTGGGATCAGCTCGGAGCGCTACGAACGCACCGCATCGCCCACCGCGATCTCCGGCTCGCCAACCTCTTCCTCGGCGCCGACGGAACGGTGTGGATCATCGACTTCGGATTCAGCGAGATGGCTGCGTCCGACCTTCTCCTGGCGAACGACGTGGCTGAGTTCATCGCCTCGTCGAGCATCGTGGTGGGCGCGGAGCGGGCGACGACGCCCGCGCTCGAGACCGTCGACCGGGCCACACTCGCCCGCGCCGCCGAGCGGCTGCGCCCCTGGGCACTCAGTGGGGCCACCCGCACCGCGCTGTCGGAACGCCCAGGCCTGCCCGACGAGCTTCGTCGCCGTGTTGGCCGCGGATGAACCTCGGCTGGTTGGGACTCACTGCTGCGGGCGCCGCCATCCTCGGTGGGTCGATCCTGGGTGCGCTGGGTCCGGTCATCCCTGCTCGCGAAGCGCGGGCCTTCCACTCGATCAACGGCCTGCCCGGCTGGTTGTACTGGCCGCTCTGGCCACCGATGCAGCTCGGCAACCTCGTGGTGGGAACAGTGGTCGGCCTGCTCGTGGCCTGGGCGGTGGGTGACCTCGCCATGGCAATCGGCGTGGTCGTGGCGATGGTGCTGAAACTCGTCGTCGAGCGTGTGGTCCGCAGGAAGATGGCCGAACACTTGCAGATCCGACAGCGGCCCGGCACCAGCGAGGTCGACGCCGTCCTGCGTGGTGCCGACGTACCCTCCTCGGGGCCGAGTTTCCCTTCGGGCCACATCATCCTCGTCGCGGCGATCGCGTGCGTCGTGATTCCGGCAATGCCAGCCCTCTGGTGGTGGGTGCCCGCAGTGCTCACGTTGCTGGTAATGCTCGGTCGGGTCTACGTCGGGGCACACAACCCGCTCGACGTCACGGCCGGACTGGGAGCAGGTCTCCTCGTCGGTGGTGTGCTTGCTCTGTTCGTCCGCTGACAGGTCAGGCGACGACGAATGGTGAACGAGAACTGACGCGGGTGTTACCGTCAGCGCCGAGCCGGCGGCCGCTGCAGGTTCATCCAACTGATCGAAGGAGTGGAAATGTTTTCGTACGAGTATCCATTGATGGGTGCGTTCTGGACGATGCTGTGGTTCTTCGTCTGGATCCTGTGGTTCATGTTGTTGTTCAAGATCCTTGCCGACATCTTCCGCAGCGACGACCTCGGGGGGTGGGGCAAGACAGGGTGGTTGATCCTGGTGATCTTGCTGCCGTTCCTCGGCGTGTTCGTCTACGTGATCGCCCGCGGGAAAGAGATGGGTCAGCGCGACATCGATCGGGCCAGGGCACAACAGGCCGACTTCGATTCGTACGTGCGCGAAGTGGCGCCGCCCTCGAGTTCCGCCGATGAGCTCGCCAAGCTGGCCGACCTCAAATCCCGCGGCGTCATCACCGACGCCGAGTTCCAACAGCAAAAGGCGAAACTCCTGTCCTGAGCGAATTCCGCGCGCCGGCCGCCGTCAGCGCGGCCGGCGCTCGGCGAGCGCGGCGTTGACCGCGTCATCGATGGTTGCGTGCAGATGGCTCTGACCGAGCCGGTCGACCATTCCCGCATTCGCGAGCATCTCCTGCACGCTTTCCCTCAGGCGAGCGAAGTGGACCGATACCCCACGCTCGCCGGCGAGGCGAAGCAGGCGGTCGAGCTCCGCCACACCTTGAGAATCGACGAAGTTGACCGCTTCGAAATCGAGCACCACCTGTTCCACGGGAACCTCGGCCGCGAGCATGAGGTCTCGCAAGCGGTCCGCCAGCACAGCCGTGGTCACGAAATACAGCCCGCCTTCGAACCGCATGACGAACACGCCGGGGTACGTCTCGCCATCCGGGTGGTCGTCGAGTGAACGGAACGTGGTGGTGCCGGGGCGGCGACCGAGCTCGGGAGTGGCCGGATTTGCGTTCACGTACACCAGCCACCCCAGCGACAGCACGATGCCGATGATGACGCCGGCCAGGACGCCGCCGGTGAGCACCCCGACGATCGCCGCTATGGCGATCCAGAAGTCGATCCGGTCTATCCGCCACAGGCGCCGCATCTCGGCGACGTCCATCATCCCGAACACGACGGCGTCGATGATGATCGCCGCAAGGACAGGCTTGGGCAGATCGGAGAACAGCGGAGCGAAGATGAACAGGGTGAGCACCACCATGACCCCGGTCACCACCGATGCCATCTGCGTACGGGCCCCCGATGAGTCGCTCAGGGAACTGGCCGAAAGGCTCGTCGAGACCGGTATCCCTTGGAAGAAGCCTGCCCCGAGGTTGGACATGCCCTCGGCGACCGATTCCTGATTGACGTCGATCCGGTAGTCGTGGCGGGAGGCGAAGAGTCGGGCATCACCCGCCGTCTGCGAGAAGCCGATGAGGAGCAGCGCCACCGCTGCCACTGCGATCGTCGCAAAGTTCTCGGTGAAGACGTCGACGCCGGGGAACTCCGGCGTGGGCATCCCCCGAGGTACTTCGCCGACCGTTGCCACACCACGGTCGGCCAGATCGAGCCATCTGGAGACCACCAGCCCGCCGATGACCAGTACCAATGCACCAGGTACCTTCGGTGCCGCGAACCGCAGCACCACGATCGTCGCCAGCGCCAACCCGCCCACCAACAGCGTGGTGCGATGCAATTCGTCGACGGAAGACATCCAGTCGGCAAATTCTCGCCAGACGTTCTTCCCCGACGCGTCCGTTCCTGTCAGCTTCGGGAGCTCGCCGACGACCACGTCGATCGCTGCGCCGAACAAGAACCCGGTGATCACCGCCTTCGACAAGAACCGCGAGATCCAACCCATCTTGAAAACCGCGAGCAGCACGAACAACACACCCGCCGTCAGCGTCACCGCTGCCACGAGCTGCGGCGCCTCATCGGCGGGAACACCCGCCGTGATGACCGAGCTCGCCGCGACGGCCGCGAGCGCCGCACTCGGCCCGGTGGAGATCTGCCGCGACGTGCCGAACAGGGCGTAGATCAACGCCCCGGCGGCGGCCGCATACAACCCGTTCTCGATCGGAACAAGGGCGATTCCCGCGTAACCGAGCGCCTTGGGAACCACCAGCGCTGACACGGTCACTCCAGCGACCAGGTCGTAGCGGAAATCGGATCTCCGGTAGCGGGGTAACCAGTCGACGACCGAGAGCACGCTCATGCGTTCCAACCGTCCGATGGTCGTTTACAGATCACGGATCGTGAATCATAAGCTCATTACGAGATCAGGGATGTATGGAAACCGCAGGACGATGGCCGACCGACCGCGGTCTAGTGTCGGCAAGTGCACGAGATCGGATTTGGAGCGAGTCGCTGCTGTCCGCTCTGCTGAAGTGACGAGTTGAGAGGGGATTGCCCGCATGACCAAGAAGTCCAAGAAGGCGAAGAAGGCCCACAAGACCGAGCATGTGGCATCGTCGGAGGCGCCGTTGGAGAAGATGAAGCGAAAGCCCTACGAGGCCGAGCTCCGCGTGCTGCAGGGCGAGCTGGTGGCAATGCAGGAGTGGGTCAAGGCAACGGGGGCCAAGATCTGCATCGTGTTCGAGGGACGCGACACGGCCGGCAAGGGCGGCACCATCAAGCGGATCACCGAACGTGTGAGCCCACGGGTCTTCCGCGTCGTCGCCCTGCCCGCGCCCACCGACCGCGAGAAGTCGCAGATGTACGTCCAGCGGTACATCTCGCACTTCCCCGCCGCCGGTGAGGTCGTGATCTTCGACCGCAGCTGGTACAACCGCGCCGGAGTCGAGCCGGTGATGGGTTTCTGCACGCCGGAGCAGACCAGCCAGTTCCTCGAGCAGGTCCCGGCGGTCGAGCGGGCGATGGTCGATTCGGGGATCCTGCTGATCAAGTACTGGCTGGAGGTCAGCCCCGACGAGCAGACCCGCGCGGCTGAAGAGCCGCATCGACGATCCGCGAAAGATCTGGAAGCTGTCCGACATGGACCTCAAGTCGTACAGCCGCTGGTACGACTACTCGCGGGCCCGCGACAACATGTTCGCCGCGACCGACACGGCGTGGGCGCCGTGGTTCGTCGCGCACACCGACGACAAGAAGCGCGGTCGGCTCAACATCATCTCGCACCTGCTGGCCCACGTCCCGTACGAGCCGCTGCGCCAAGCGAGACGTCACGCCTCCCCAAGCGGCAGAGCGCGGGCAGTTACACCACGCCCGATCTCCCGCTGCGCCACATCCCCACGCCGTTCTGAGGACCCGACATGACCACAACCGCTGAGACACCGAACGCCGCTTCCACCAACTGGTACTCGCTGACCGCTGACGACGCTGCCCAGAAACTCGGGGTCGATCCCGCCGTCGGGCTCAGCTCCGCCGAGGCGAAGCGACGCCTTCAGCAGTACGGCCCGAACAAGATGGCGGCAGCCAAGAAGGAATCCGAGCTCCACGCCTTCTTGCGCCAGTACCAGGACTTCATGCAGATCATGCTGTTCACCGCAGCGATCGTGAACCTGATCGTCACCAGGGAGTGGGGAACCACGATCGTGCTCCTCGTGCTCACGGTGTTCAACGCCGTGCTCAGCCTCCGCGGCGAGGCGAAGGCGGCGGCCAGCGTCGGCGCGCTGGAGAAGATGCTCAAGAACATCGCCCGTGTCCGTCGCGACGGCGAGGCAATCGAGATCGACTCCGAAGGGCTCGTGCCCGGCGACATCGTGCTGATGGAGGCAGGCAACCGGGTCCCGGCCGACGGCCGGCTCTTGCTCGCCGCGACGCTCGAGATCGAAGAGGCGGCACTCACCGGCGAGAGCACTCCGGTGCTCAAGGAGACCGAGGCGATCGCCGGCACCGACGTCGGCCTCGGCGACCGCCACTGCCTGGCGTTCATGAACACCTCGGTCACGCGTGGGCGCGGCGAGATGATCGTCACGACCACCGGCATGGGCACCGAGATCGGTCACATCGCCGAGTTGCTGAACAAGACCGAGGCCGACAAGACGCCGCTCCAGAAGCAGCTCGACAAGCTGACCATCGTCATCGCCTGCGTCGCCGGCGCGGCGTTCGTGGTGATGATCATCACCGGCAAGAGCAACGACGAATCGTTCGACGACGATCTTCACCGCCGGGATCGCGCTGGCCATCGCGGCCATCCCGTGCGGCCTGCCGGCCGTGTCACCACGATGTACTCGGCGGGCACCCGGGCCTTGGCCGAGCATCAACGCGATCGTCAAGCGGCTGCCCTCGGTCGAGACGCTCGGATCGGTGTCGGCGGTCTGCTCGGACAAGACGGGCACGCTGACGCTCAACAAGATGACGGCGCGCGAGTTCACCGTCCCCGGGCAGCGGCCGCTACAAGGTCACCGGTGAGGGGTACAGCACCACGGGGCAGCTGCAGAGCGACAGTGGCTCACCGGTCGACCTCGAGCGTGCTGATGCCGATGGCGCTGTGCGCCGACGCCCGACTCGACGAGGACGGCGAGTTGATCGGCGACCCCACCGAGGGCGCGTTGATCGTGCTCGCCGCCAAGGGCGGGCTCGACCTCGACGCGGTGCGCGCTCGCTATCCACGCGTCGCCGAGGTGCCCTTCGACTCGGACTACAAGTTCATGGCCACGTTCCACGAGGTGACCGACGAGAAGGGGCGAGCCGTCGTGCGGTGCTTCGTCAAGGGCGCCCCCGACGTGCTGATCGACCGCGGCGGCTCGTTCTGGCTTCCCGACGGCGATCTCGCGCCGTGACCGACGAGAACCGCCATCTGGCCATCGACGAGAACGATCGGATGGCCGAGAAGGGCGAGCGGGTCATGGTGGTGGCGCGGCGTGACTTCGATCCGGCCACGTTCGATCCGAACGGCAACCTGATCGAGCTCGTCCAGGACCTCACGCTCCTGGCCATGGTCGGCATCGTCGATCCGCCACGCGCCGAGGCCAAGGCGGCCATCGCCAAGTGCCACAGCGCCGGCATCCAGGTGCGGATGATCACCGGCGACCACGCGGTCACCGCTGCCGCGATCGGCGCCGAGCTGGGCATCACCGGCGAAGCGCTCACCGGCGCCGAGTTCGCCGCGCTGAGCGACGACGAGCTCGCCGCCCGCCTGCCCGCCATCGGCGTCGTCGCTCGCGTCACGCCGCAGGACAAGATCCGACTCGTCCAGTCGCTGCAGCAGGCCGGCAACATCGTGTCGATGACGGGCGACGGCGTCAACGACGCGCCGGCGCTGAAGAAGGCCGACATCGGCGTGGCGATGGGGATCACCGGCACCGAGGTCTCCAAGGAGGCCGCGGTCATGATCCTCACCGACGACAACTTCGCCACGATCGTGCAAGGCGGTCCAGTTCGGCCGCGAGCTCTACACCAACCTGTCGAAGTACATCCGCTTCCAGATGACGGCGCTGGTCGCCTTCATCGCCAGCTTCCTCGGCGCGGCGATCTTCACGATCGCCGGCGGTGTTCCGTTCTCGACGCTGACGGTGCTGTACATCAACTTCCTGATCCAGGTGCCGATCGCCGTCGCCCTCGGATTCGACAAGCCGCTGGCGGGCGTCATGGATCATCCGCCGCGGCCGATGACGGCCCCCGTGCTCGACCGCGCCCAGTGGCTGCGGATCATCTTCCTCGGCCTTCTCATTGCCGTGGCCACGTTGGTCATCCTCGACCACTTCGAATCACGCATCGGTCCCGCCGCCACCGCCACGATGGCGCTGACCGTCTTCGGGTTGTGCGAGGTCGCCATGGGTATCAGCGCGCGAAGCGAGACCGGCACCGTGTTCGATCGAGACGTGATGAGCGGCAAACAGCAGTTGCGGCTGTACGGGTTGTCGTTGCTGATGATCGTGCTCGCATCCGAGTTGGGCGTGTTCCAACGCATGCTCGACACGACGTCGCTCACCGGCGATCAGTGGCTGTTGTGCATCGGTCTCGCGTTGGCACTCCTGCTGATCGACGAGCTGATCAAGGTCGTCCTGCGGGCACGCGCAGGGCGGTCCGCAGATGTCACGGTCGCGAGCGGTCGGGTAGCCGTAGCCACGAGTTGAGCGTGGATTGGTCGCGTCGGTCAGGGCTGCGCGCTGCCCTGTTGACCGTTTCGGCACTGGTGAGCACCGTGGTGCTGTCGGTCGATCGGACCGTTTCGGCCTTGAACAACGGGCGGATCCCCGCCGGTGGGGTGCTTCGCGTCTCGGTTCCCGAGGCGATCGGCGGCAAGACCGTCGTCGGTCAACTGACCGTCGACCGCGCTCTGGGAGCCGGATACGTGACGGCCTACGGCTGCGACGACGACTTCCCGACGAACCCCGACGGCACCGTCGCCCGATCCGACCTCAACTACGACGGCGCAGTGTCACCGGTTTCGTCCAACCGCCTCATCGTCAAGGCCGACAACAACGGCGACGTCTGCTTCTTCACCTCACGCCCAGCGGCACTGATCGTCGACATCAACGCCGTCACGTTCGACACCGGGGTCAACTCGTTCCCGAACCGTCGCACCGACACCCGTCGTGGACCGAACGCACTTGTCGCCGGCGGTGGGGTGCTGCGGGTGTCGGTTCCCGAGGCCATCGGCGGCAAGACCGTGGTCGGTCAACTCACCGTCGACCGCGCCGTGGATGCAGGCTACGTAACGGCATACGGCTGCGACGACGGCATCCCGACCGACCCTGACGGCGCCGTCAGCCGATCGGATCTCAACTACGACGGCGCGGTGTCACCGGTGGCGTCGAACCGGCTGATCGTCAAGGCCGACGACAACGGTGACATCTGCTTCTACACCCTGCGCCCAGCGGCGCTGATCATCGACATCAACGGAGTGTCCGACGTCGGCATCGGTTCATTGCCCAACCACCGCACCGACACAC
Organism: Ilumatobacteraceae bacterium; assembly: GCA_963773085.1. GTDB lineage: Bacteria > Actinomycetota > Acidimicrobiia > Acidimicrobiales > Ilumatobacteraceae > JAENVT01. Next base: position 133,740 of record CAVYZS010000018.1, read on the forward strand.
GCACCGGGTCGCAAGCACTCGTCGCCGGCAATGGAGTGCTGCAGGTGTCGGTACCCGAGGCCGTCGGCGGCAAGACCGTCGTCGGTCAACTCACCATCGACAGGGCGGCGGACGCCGGCTACGTGACCGCCTACGGCTGCGACGACGGCATCCCGACCGACCCTGACGGCGCGGTCAGCAGATCGGACCTCAACTACGACGGCGACGTGTCACCGGTGGCGTCGAACCGGCTGATCGTCAAGGCCGACAACGACGGCGACGTCTGCTTCTACACCTTGCGCCCAGCGGCGCTGATCATCGACATCAACGGAGTCTCCGACGCCGGCATCAGCTCGTTCCCGAACTACCGCATCGACACCCGTAGCCAAACCTTGCCGCCCGGCTCGGTCACTTCCGTCAACGTGCCGGTGTGGCCGCCCTACGAGACGCTCCCACCGCTCGACGGGGTCGCAGCGCTCACCGGTCTGCCGGCGGATTCGACGGTCACCAGCCGACCGATCGTGGCAGTCAAGATCGACAACTACGGGGTTGCGCGGCCGCAGTGGGCGCTCGAACAAGCCGATGCGATCATCGAGGAGAACGTCGAAGGGATCACTCGGTTCGTCGCGCTCTTCCATACGCGTCTGCCCGATGTCGTCGGACCGGTTCGGTCGGCGCGAATCGGTGACCTCGATCTCTTGTCGGCGATGAACCGCCCGGTCTTCGCCTACTCCGGCGCCAACCCAGGAGTGACCGACTGGGTCAACTCGGCAGCGAGATCGGAAGTGCTCGTCGACTTCACGGCACTGCGCAACTCGTGCTACAGCCGCTCGGCCGAACGACCCGGGCCCCACAACCTGTTGCTCGACCCGAACTGCGCCGTCACCGTCGCCGACGCTGCCGGACCCGCCCGCCCGCTCTGGCACATCGATCCATCGTGGACCCCGCCGGTCGTCGCGCCCGCGCTTCCCGACACGACATTCACACTGCCCATGGACGGTGTCGTGGTCGACTGGACTTGGGACGGCGCGACAGGGACGTATCTGCGCTCCCAGGATGGCCAACCACACCTCACCGTCAGCGGTGCACAGGTCTCGGCACCCAACGTCGTCGAGATCTCCACTGTGTACGTCCCGTCGCCCGCCGATGCCCGATCGCCGACGCCGATCACAGTGGGTTCGGGAGCGGCGGTCGTGCACCGAAACGGCAGAGCAGTTCCCGGGACCTGGACGCGGGCCACGCCGTACGACACCTTCGAATTCTTCGACGGCACGACAGGGCAGTCGATCCCGCTCGACACCGGCACCACGTTCATCGAACTCGTACGAGCTTGATGAACCTGCCTACGGCTCGTCGATCGGGCCCACCGCTTCGCGGACGAGTTCATGGAAGACTCGAATGCCCTCTTCCCACTTCGGGCTCAACACACCGATGTCGTAGTTGCCGGCGGCGAGATTGCGTTGCACGTGCTCGCACACGCGGGCGTCCTCGTCGGCGACCTGCTCGCTGAACTTGATGATCGCTTCGACATCGTGGTCGGTGTCGTCGGCGAAGAAGTACTCGAAGATCAGATCGGAGTGACTGTGCCCGCGGGGCAGCCAGCGTTCCACGGCGAACCCGCCGGGAAAGACGTCGAAGGCGAAGGTTGGCCAGAACCACCCGAACACCCCGAACGTCGATTCGTTGCGCGGCGGCATCTCATGGATGTTCCAGCGGCGATCGCCCTTGATGATGACCTTGTAGTTCAAGGCGTCGGCATCGCGGCTCATCGCCGGGTGCACGGTGGGCAGGTGGTAACCCTCCATGAAGTTGTCGCCGTAGGTCTTCCAGTTGCAGGCGACAGTGCGCACACTGCGGCTATGGAAGCAGAACGACTCGAGGGGTACGTCGGCCACTTCATCGGGAAAGGCTCCCAGCCATTCGTGCAACGGCGGCACCGCCGGGTCGAGACACGCGAATACCATGCCGCGCCACGACTCGACCTGGATCGGTGCCAGGTCCATTCCATCCGGCACGTCGCATCCGAAGTCGCGGGCGTTGAGCAGCGTGCCGTCGTCGCGGAATGCCCATCCGTGGTAGCGACAGACCATGTTCGCCTGATGGCCTTCGCCATCCCACACGATCGGACCGGCGCGGTGCGGGCACAGGTTGTAGAAGCCCACCAGGCTGCGATCGTCGTTGCGGCGCACGAAGATCGGCCAGCCGGCGAGGTTCTCGGTCACGTAGTCGCCGGGGCGTCGCAATTGATGCTCGTAGGCGATGTGCACCCATGCCGAACCGAAGATCGGCCACCGCTCCCGCTCGAACACGCTGGGGTCGGTATACCAGCGCGCGGGGAGAGTCGTGACCAGATCCACTGGCGCGAGCCTACTCACGGCATCGCGTCGTGCGGCTAGCGCTTGATGATGCAGTAGACCTTGCGGAACGTCTCGGTGACGTCCCATCGCCCAGTGAATCCGGCAGGGGTGAACAGCACCGATCCGGCCGACAGGTCGTAACGCACGCCGTCGTTTCCGGTCATCGTCGCCGAACCCGACAGGCAGACAAAGACCTCGTCGTAACCATCGCGACTCGCCGGAAAAATGCCCGGTGTCGATTCCCACACGCCGACGTTCAACCCGTTGTGCACCCACAGTTCAGCGGTCGACTCGCGCGGCTCGCCCTTGATGGGGTTGGCGCGCGGTAGCGACGGGCCGAGCGCGTGGGTGTGGGCATTGGCGAGGTGGGCGGCCGGCGCAGGCCGACCCGGCCGGTTGTCGATGACGTACAACTTGCGCATCGTTTGGTGCACCGTCCACGTCGAGTTCCAATGCCGAGGCGTGACCCACATCGTGCCGGGCGCGATGTCGAATTCGCCGTCGTCGTGAGCGACCGTTCCTCGTCCCGAGACCATGAACATCATCTCGTCGTAGTCCTCAGTTGGGCCGCTGAGCGTGCCGGGCGCGCACTCCCAGATCCCCACCTCGACGCCGTCGTACCCCCACTCCCAGAACGACTGTGCCGGTGTCACCGGCGGTTGCATGGGGGCAAGATCGGTGGCGAGCATGTTCTGTGCGTACATGGATTCATTGTGGCGCACACGGATCTAACGACAGCACTCCGGGCTGACGGAGCACTGACCGAGATATGATCTCGACTCCACCATCGCGGGTGTAGCTCAATGGCTAGAGTTCCAGCCTTCCAAGCTGGCTATGCGGGTTCGATTCCCGTCACCCGCTCAACACATAGTCCCAGGTCACGACAGGTACTGGCTGGCCGTCAGTGACCATCATCGACCAGTCATGCAACTGCCGTGCAAGGAGCGAAGGCGGTCACTAGCGGTCTGAGGTGGCCACTACCGGTAACATTCCCAGCTTTTTCGGTTGGCTATTCAGACAAGATTTATCTGAGGCGATCACCCGTCGACGATCGTCGTCGTCAGGGTATGAGTCCCGCGGCGTGGTGGGTTTTCGGTAGGTCCACCAGTGGGTGAGCCATCGGCGTGATTCTTGGTGTGTTCCTGCAAGAACCCACCGAAGGAGAACACCCCGATGGCTCTAGATGAGTCTGCCCTGTCCGAACTTCTTGAGGCGCTGCGCGTTGGCGATGGAGTCGATCTGATCCGAGACGCGGTGCGTCTGGTGATGCAAGAGTTGATCGAGCTCGAAGCCAGCGAGGTGATCGGCGCCAAGGCGTATGAGCGCACCGAGACCCGTGTCAATGAACGCAACGGTCACCGATCTCGGCTGTTGGCCACGCAGGCCGGCGATATCGAGTTGAAGATCCCGAAGCTGTCTCATGGCAGCTTCTTTCCGAGCTTGTTGGCGCCGCGTCGGCGCATCGATCAGGCGTTGCACGCCGTGATCATGCAGGCCTACGTCGAGGGCGTGTCGACTCGCTCGGTCGACGATTTGGTGCAAGCGCTGGGGATCGATTCGGGGATCTCCAAATCGCAGGTATCGAGGATCTGCGCCCGGCTCGATGTCGAAGTCGACGCCTTCCGCAACCGCAGCCTCGGTCACATCGAGTTTCCCTACGTGTATCTCGACGCGACCTATGTCAAGGCCCGCGACACCGACTTGCACCAGGTCGTCTCTCGGGCGGTGGTGATCGCCACCGGGATCACCGCTAACGGCGACCGTGAGGTCCTCGGGATCGCCGTTGGCGACTCCGAAGACGAGACGTTCTGGACCGAGTTCCTGCGCTCGCTACGCCGCCGCGGCTTGAGCGGTGTGCGTCTGGTGATCTCTGACGCTCACGAAGGCTTGAAAGCCGCAGCACGCAAAACATTGCAGGGCGCCAGCTGGCAGCGGTGCCGCGTTCACTTCGCCCGCAACGTGCTGGCCCGGGTCCCCAAAGGCCACCAAGACGTCGTCGCTGCTGCGCTGCGGACGGTGTTCGTGCATCCCAACCCGGAGGAGATCTCGGCCGCCTGGGACCGCACTGCGGACATGTTCTCTCGCCAGTTCCCGAAAGTGAAAGAGCTGATGGACAGCGCCAAAGGTGACGTGCTCGCCTTCTCGGCATTCCCGCCGGACCACTGGCGAAAGATCTGGTCGAACAACCCCCTCGAGCGGTTGAACAAAGAGATCAAGCGACGCACCAACGTCGTGCAGATCTTCCCGAACAACCCGGCCATCGTGCGCCTCGTCGGCGCTGTGCTCGCCGAGCAACACGACGACTGGGCCACCCACCGCCATTACCTGTCGGAGCACTCGATGGCCAAGCTCTACCCGACGCGCGATACTGACACCGCGTCAGCAACAGAGATGCTCGCCATCAACTGACGCCACCAGGAATCACACCAACGATTCCCACCACTCCACGGGACGCTGTCCAAACGCGCAGCGACGAACGCAGACCTCCCGCTTTCTCGACGCCGATCAGGGCAAGCGTGATCGCGACAACACTGCAGACGATACAGACCGCATGTATGCCGTATGTGGTCCAACCCGCAAGGCCGCGTCGGGAGCGGTGCGTGACAAACTTGGCAAAGAGTACGATCGATGACAAGGTCACTACGTTGTTGAAGAAGTCGTTCGACGTGTTCACTTGGTGCCCTCCTTCTCTGTCGTTGGGCTGTGGTTCCCACATCGAAGTCTGGCGGCGGTTGCGATGAAGACTCCGTGTTCGGCGACGCCGGTATCCCAAGGCGTCCCTGAAGGTGTCGACAAGGCGAATCCAAACCGGGCTTGCGGCAACGATGCGGTCGATGCTCAGCGGCGTCCCACGCAGTCTCACAACGGTGAACCCGCTGTCTCGGGCACACCCATCGCAAGCTCGCGAACCTGGACAGGGGCGTTGCTGGGTCTGTGTGGTGGCGTCGATGTCGACGACGCGCACCTCGTAGTTGACGGAGAGGTGGTAGGGCAGGTTGATCGCCCACCAGATGCGCGCTCTGTCGTCGACCTGCATCGTGGCGAGGTTGACCCGCAGCTCGGTCGGCGTGCCGGCCAGCGCACCGACCAGCTCGGGTCCGTCGACGGTGGCGTCGTCGTACATAACCTGCATGGCGCGACCGAGCAGGATCTGCTCGGTCTCTCGATCCCCAGCCCAGGGGATCAGCATGTAGTGCAGACACAGTGCGAGCGGCTGTTTTCCGGATGAGCAGCTGTCCCCCAGGTTGCTGCTCGGTCGACTTAGCGCGGTTGCGGACCGTCGGCTCTTCGACGATGTCGTACAAGAACAACGAGATCCGGGCCGGATCGTGCGGCGGGATGGACTCGAGGTTGTCGAGGAAGGCGAACGGGGCCCGGATTGCCCGGAGTCGCGAGACTGCTCAGCCCCGTGGTGATACGCGCGACGAGCGCTCGCGAAACCGCCGTCAGTACCTCGGAAGTTGCAATACGTTCCGTCAGTGTTCTCCCGCCGACGTCACGCCGGCGTCACCGACCGCGGGATCGGCAAGCTGTCCGCGTTACGAAGCCGAGAAACTCCGCCCTGCTCGAGCCGCTCTACACGAAGCCCGAAGCCGCCGAGCTGCTAAACGTTCCACTCCGGTTCGTCGAACGCATCACATCCGATCATCGGATCAGATTCGTACGAATCGGCCGGCACATCCGCATCCCAGAAAGCGCCCTCGCCGAGTTTGTAGACCACGCAACCGATCACCCGAGATGAGATTCCGTTCACACTGATCTTACGCATGGTCGACTACCACCGAGGCGACTTCGATCCATCACCGAGGTCTCTGACCTCGACAGAGACGCTGTGCTCAGGGCGGGATTCACAAAGCCGGTCGTCGGGTCGGCTTCGCCGACGCTTGTAGTCCGACACCAGCCCTCGAATTTTGGCCCACCAAGTTGGGGCTGGACGTACCGACCAATCCGCGCCTTGGATGCGGCGTTGGGTTCTCACTCATGGTGTCCTCCCTTCAGCGGCTCAAGCGGTAATCCCAGCACTCGGGCCTGTGAGTGGATGCAAGGGAAGGTCCACGACACGATAGCGCGAAACGTTTTGTGGACCGCTGAGAGGGAGTCGATCACACGGTCACAGTAGCAACCACTTCGAGCTTTGAATCCTCCAGCTCGCTGACGGCGAAGACATCGAGATGGGGTATCTCAGCGCTCACTAGCGCCGCCAAAGCCAACGTCAGGTCGTCGGGCACGAGAATAGGAGGGGTTTCAGTCGGGTCGAACTTGTTGATAATGTCAAACAGGGCTGCAACCAGGCGATCGCCAGCATCGTCATCGGGCAACATGGCGGCGATAGCGACGGCCGACGGGTCAAGCGTGATGCAGGGTGTTGTTGTGCCGGCGCCGACTTGTTGTCTTTGCCACCGCCGGGCACGGCGGACCAACTCGTCGGCGATGCGATCGTCGTCGTCACCGAGCGCGTTGGGTTGCAGCGCCACCATCTGACCGTAGAGGAAGTTGAGTTCTCGTATCGATGTATGCCGACCGGCCATCGTGGCCAGTATCGCCCTCCCGCGCGGTCGCCCCCAGCTGTCATCGACGATGATGCCGAGGGCGGGGAAGGCGGTCCGCCATTGCCCGTCGAGCTGTTCCGTAGAAGGGGCCTTAGCGAGTTCGCATCGCAGCCATGAGAAGACTTCGACCAGAACTCGCATCTTGGCTTCCGGATCGTGCGCGTCAAGCGGCCCCAGGCGAAGTGCACCGATCCCGAGGGACACGGTCCCGCTCTCCATTGTTGCATCCTCGGTGAGTGTGAACGGCGGGAGTCGGATGCCTGTGTCCATGTAGAACAGTTCGCGGAAGTCACCGAGCACTCGCTCTTCGTCTGGAGTCGAGCGCGCGAACTCGGCCCAGCCACCGCTGTCGACGGCGAGTTCGATCGCGTCACCGAAAGGACCCCAGCGAATCCCTCGATTGTTTGCGACCGCAAGGGCGACGACGGAAGCCACAGCGTCAGTGTCCGCGCCACCCAACGGTGCCAGTACAGAGATGGCACGGCGTGGATATCGCAACCGGACCCCGTCCAACCGCACGACGATAGAAGGTTGGTGGGGCCCACCAGTAGCCCGTGTCAAGACGACCTCCGCGGTGGCATCATCGGTGACTTGCCGAACGGAATGGACCATCATCGCCAGCCGGGCGTCGCTGTCAGGTTCATCGAAGCTGGTCGCGAACGTCGCCGTCAGCTCCACGGTCACTGTGGTCATCGGGTCCGCAGTTCGGAACGCGTAGCTCTCAGCTGCTCCAGGAAGTCGTGATCCTTGATTTCTTTATCCGCATTGAAGATCTCCACCAAGTGATTCAATGGGGAGAGGGCCAAGCCATCCGTCACCGCAAGACTACAGAGCTCGGTGAATCGGAGAAGAGTACTGCCGTTGTCGCGAAGTGCCGCATGGTCGCCCGACGGTTCCAGGAGGCTGCGGACAAGATCCGGGTCCACGAAGCGCCCGAGCTGTTGTCGTACCACTGCTGCAAGGTGCCGAACGGCGAACTCCACGGGATCGCACAGCTTGACTCGGGCCTCGGGCACCATCTGCCATACGTCGTCACGAACTCGTGATGCGGGCTCTCCGGTGAGGGGATCGGTAATACCCAAGACTGCATCGGCGGGGATGCCTGAGCGGAGGAGCTCGTCCGTCTGCAGCAGGACGAAGCCCCAACCTGCCAGGATGGCTCCCGAACCCTTTGAAACCCCGTCAACGAGCACTGAGTAGGTGTCGCTGAGTTCGTGCGTCGACACACGAACGCCCGGCACTTCGACGCCCGTGTCGCGCAGGATCTGCTCGCGCATGCTTGGTATGAACTCTGTGAACAGCGACCAGCCCTCGTTGCTGGTGTCCTCCGGGATGACCTCAGAGCCGAGGAGAAGACCGAGGGGCTTCGAGATCATGGGACCGGCAGCATCCCGGGCTCCGAGGAGATCCCCGATGATCTGGATAAGCCGGGCGTGGAGACCAGCTGCCCGCGGGTTTGTGTCGACGGTGGCACGCAACGAATCGTCGACCGCGCACAGAGCAGCCCTCGACGGCGTGTTGTCCTGCAAGGCCTGCACGACTTCGTCGTCGTCGAGCCAGGGCAACGAGGCTTCCAAGGCGTCGATAGTCGCCGCGGACTCGCAGCTTGCCGCGTTCTGGCCAGTGGTGCGGACCACTTGGACAGCGAGACTCCTGCGCGCCTGGAGCAGACCATAATCGACCAGCCGTCGCTGGTCTTCGGTCCTCGTTTGATCCTGAGCGGCTGTGATCGCCCGATCGATGGCCACGGTATCTCCCGTGCTCAACGAACGGCGCACTCGCGCCAGGTCGGCCACCACCTGTCCCCAGCCGCGGAACCCCGGAGATCCGGGCCAGGTCGAGAGCTCGTCGAGCTCCATCTCGGCGGTGCGCGGTGTCTCGCCAAGCTCCTCAATCCGACGCTGCGCGGCCCGCCGGATGCGTTCGACCAACGCGTCGAGAGATGGATCGTGGGCGATCGCGTTGAGCAAGTTGGGCAGGCGATCTTTGAGCATCCGCGGAACGGTTGCAAGCTGCAGGGCCCGAAGCAGTTCCTGTTCCCCCTTGTCGAAGGAGCCAGACGCCACCAGAGCCGCGCCGCGGAGCTCGGCCAGGGACTGTTCGTTCCCTCGCTCGTGGCTGCCCGACGCCTCCTCGAGATCGATCAGTCTGAGAGTTTCCGTCGGTCTTCCCAACCAGTAACTGGCCCAGGCAGCGTCCATGCGATTGAGCCTCTCGCCATCGAAGTCAGGCAACGACGTCAGGGTCATGATGTCGGCGAGTGCCCCGGAGTCGTCGTCGAGATGGCGACGTGCCTCGGAACGAAGCATCAACGACCATCTGTCGGTGGGATAGGCCTCCAAGAAGCCGGTCAACATCCGTTCGGCGTCGTCGTACCGTCCTTCGATGACGGCCTGGTAGGCTTCGACGCTCTGGCCGACCGGCGGGCCATTGCCGGCCCGGGTGGACCGCCTGAACCTGGCCGTGAGTTCTCGAACATCCGTCCAATGATCGAGGCTGGCGTGCGCCGAAATCACTTGTTCGACTGCAAAGGAGTCCGCTTCGATGTCTTCGCCGAGCATGTCGAGGCCGATCTGCGCAGCCTCGAGGCCGAGGCACCAGACGCCGACGTCAATATGTCCGTCGGCGAGGCGAGGCCAGAGATCTGGACGGTCGGGGCGCGCCGCCACGCCAACCTCCAAATGGGCGACCGCCTCCCGCCGAATCTCATCCGACGCCTCAGACGACACCTCGGCGAGCACGTTCAGAAGCTGCGCAAAGGTTATGTAGGCCCACTCGAGGCCGGGCGGAGGGTCGGCGATCGCAAAGGCTTCGCGCCAGACTCTGACGCCTTCCTCGACTCGTGGCCGGTCGTAGCTCAAGCCGCCCCACGCCAAGTTGAGCAAGCTTTCGGCTTGAAGGAAGCCAAGCCGGCAGCGATCAGCATTGCGTGACCGGGCGGCTTCCTCGAAGAACTTGAGAGCATGCTGATGATCGTCGTCGTCTTGGAAGCGCTCACCGGCCCGAAGGCGAGCCTCAGCTGCAGCGGCACCATCTCCTTCGAGGTCCAAGATGGTGGCCTCGAGATCACTCACCCACGCGCCCGCTTGACTGAGCCGGCCAGCTTCCAGGAATCCGCGCGCACGCGTCAGGCGGGCACCGTGGACATCGGTTTCGGCGCCACCCTGTTGCAGCCGTTTCGTCAGGAAGAACGCCGCGAGGAAGTTGAGGTCAAAGTCCGTCGGACGACCGGCAAGAGCGCGGGCGAGAACCAGTGGCACGTCACCAGTCCAGCTCTGCGCGCCGAGTTCATTGAGGGTCGAAATCGCCTCGCCGATCGAGGTTGCGGTGGTGACGACCCCGGAGGCAGATCGTGTCTCGGACATTCCGTCGCCCTCACCCTCACCTGAACCCAGTGGGCCGCCCGGGTCAAGGTAGGAGCCGCGCTCGAGCAGGGCCTGAGCACGAACGAGGAGCGCGTCGAAACCGGTGGGATCGAGGCGCAACACCTTGGTCGCACACTTCGAGGCCTCCTCCCAGTCAAACTGCGCGCACCGCTGCCTGCGTCAGCAGTGCGCACGCCGCAATGTCGTTGGGGTCGTCGGCAATGACCGCTTCGGCACTTGCGGCCGCAGTATGGGGGTCAGCCAGGGCGAGGGCAACCGAACCGCGCAGCAAGCGAAGCGTCGTATCGGATGGCTCCCGCTCGACCAGCTCTCCGACGATATCGCCGGCGGCTGCGTGGTCACCCTGGGCGTGGAGCACACGGGCGCGCAACTCCTGTTCTCGACGCGAGCGGCCGGACATCCGCTCGAGCCAACTTGCCGCTGTCGTGGTGTCTCCGCCGAGGTACGCCGCTTCGGCGGCGCCGAGCATCGCTTCTTCGAGGGCCCCGTTCTGCTCGGCGGCTCGCCTGTACCATTCCTGCGCTTCGTCGTACCGACCCGACCGCAGGCAGCCATCGCCCAGGAGAAGATGCAGGGCTAAGCGTGCCGCAGGTGCATGAATCGCGCTGTCGGCTTGGCGAGGCCAGGCAGCCCCGCGCCGCAGCCGAGCGTGCTTCGACAGCACCCGTTGTTCGCTGAGCAGCTGCCGGGCAGCGGTGAGCGGACCGACCGCCTTTGCAGGCTGCGCCAACGCCTCGTCGAGCAGACTTGCGAAGCTCGCGTCACGGCGCAACGTGTCGACCCTTTGCGTTTGTCTCTCGATCTCGCGTGATGACGGAGTGTCGCCGGGCTCTTGATCGGCCGACACGAACTGGTCATAGGCTTCGTCGAGCCGGCCGGCGGCGGCCAACGCTTGAGCGAGCTCGACGCGAAGTTCGCGAACAGCCCGGATGTCTGAGTCGACACTCACCCGACGAATCCACTCGTTGTTCCCGCCGGCGCCGTGCCATCGCCGTGCTCCGCGCGGTCAGCCCCAGCCTCCACGTGCCCCTCGTGCTTCGAATTACCGGTTTTCGGTGGCTCCTCTTGCTTCTGAACCGAGTTGAGAAACACGATTGGAGCACCGAAAGGATGGAGTTCACCGCCGCCGCTCTCCCGCTGGGAACGATGGCAATGTCGTAACACGCCGGGCAGGCGCTCGGGAATGGCGCGGTCGCTGTGGTCCTCGAAGAGCTGGGTGTAGAAGGTTCGGAAGAATTGCGCACTGCGATCCGAGCTCGCCCGATATGGCACAGTCATGACGGCTGGCAGCCTGTCTGTGGCAAGAGCCTCGCCCATTCGGACCGCGAGCCGCCAGGGGTTTTCACCCACCGCAACGAAACTTACGACGATCAAGGCGATTGGGTTTTTCCCACGTTCGGCGTCACCTCCCAAGGCCGAAGACAGCGCGCTGATGTCGATCCACTTCGCGTCACGTTCGCTGTCGGGATCAGCGAACGCAAGCTCGATCTTGCCATCGTCGGTGAGGCGGGCGAAGGTCACAACGTGGAGAATGTCGACAGGGTCACCTTTGGTGACGAGCGACAGAACCTCTTCCCAGCTGACACACTGGTCGGAGCTGATCTCGTTCTGCGTGGGCGAGTGCTCGGTGCGTGTCGCCAGGTCGACCAGGGGCTTGCCATCACTGGAGGCGGTCCAGCCGGGAGACGTCGCCGGTGTACCTACACCGAACACCTCGTATAACGGGGTCGGGTCGAGTTCCTTCTCCGGCGTTCGGGGTGCGGCGAAGAGGACCTTCCAACGGCGATCGACAGGTCGCGGCTGAACCAGGACGGGGCTCGTGCTAGGCGGCTTGCGGGTGAAGGTCCTCGACCTGTCGATGCCGACGAAGCTTCCACCGGCTCCCGGTCGCCACTCGTAGGTCAGTTCCCATGGCCACCAGTCGAGTTTCGACTCGGGCAGGAACTGGAGCTCGACGTGGCCGCTCTCGTCGGTGTCCTCGCCGATGAGTCGATGTCCGATGATGTTGTCGAGAGCGATCGACCAAAGGTGCATTCCGAGCAGCGATGCCGCTTGGGCGAAGGCGGCCGATGCACCCCTGGTCGAACGCTCTTCCATTACCTCGAGCAGGTGCTCGACGGTCGCGTGTTGCAGGCGAGTCACCGTGAACGGGATGCTGTCAGATGGCTCGGTGCCCATCCCGATTGTCCCCTGACCAATCTGCAACAGCCGAACCGGTCCCGCTGGGAGGGTGCGGGTAGGGGGCGCGACGGCCGGCAGGCGCGCGCGGACATTCTCGTAGATTTCTTGCGCAGACATCTGGTGGGCCATGACCAGTTCGACGCCGACCAGGCGAGCCGTCAGCAAGTCATCGATCTGCTTCTCGCAATCCTTCTCACAGACGAGGGGGATGATGGTGACACCGAAATCCTTGGCCAGCCCGATCTCGTCCATCGTGCGCTTCGACTGCAATGACTTCGTGGTCATGAAGTACAACAGCACCTTGGCGGTCTTTATTGCGGCAGTTATCTTGGCCTCCCACTCGTTCGAGGGGACGTCTTTGGCGATGAAGAAGCTGTACTCGCCCTCACAAGTTCGGTGGAGCTTCGCCAATGGGCCCGTGACGAACTCAGCCTCATCGGCGTGCGCGAAGCTGACGAACACGATCGGCTTCGAAACCGCGGCAACCTGGTCGCTCATGTGAGTCGCTCACTGGCTACGTTGCGAACCGTCACGGCATCCCCTCAACCGATCGCCCGTGTCGAACAATAGTCCAAACGGGCCTCCGCAGGATCATGACGGTTGGAAATCGGTCGCTCGCTCACGCGGGTCCCCCAACGTCTACCTGACAATGATCGCCGCCGCGGCCCGTCGTTGCTGACGAGAACCCAAGCGGCCAATCTCGCGCCACTACCGTCGGTCGACTCGGTGACAACAGCCGCGAGTCCCGTGGAGTGCCCGGCAGGTCAAGCAGTGGAGTAGTCATGGAATGCGTCGAGGTCACCGCTGCATAAGGGTTCCGAGATGGGTTCAGAAATTCGATAGCTGACGCTTGACGTTGACCGCCCGCCCGGCAATTTGGCCGAGGCGGTGCAGCGGTCGAACGTGTTTGGTCGAGTTCGGCTTGTCAAGCTCCCTGGCTCCGATGCTGGTGATGGCGGTGGCCTCTGCACGCTCATTCTCGTTTGCTCCACCACGTGCGGGATCCCCCAGGAACTTGCGATCACCGTTGTAGCGGACGAATGCGAAGTGGGCCGCACCTGCAGGGACTCGCTCGATCTCGTTGTCGATATGCGGTTCGAATCGAGTCGTTCCCGCGACGCGGCAGAGCTAGGCCTGACCAACGAACGCTCCGTTCATGAACACGCTGCAAACGAGCGTTTCCGTGCACCCCGCATGGGCTGCATACACTCCTTCGGCGACTGCCGGGCGGCGACACTCGCTGGCGATGACGCCTCGGTGGCCAGCTAGCGGTCAGCACGGCCTGGCCGATTCCTTCCCCGGTCATCGTGTCGGCGGAGCACGTCACGTATCACGGTTCAACGCAGAAAGCTCTCTGACTAGTGTTGGTGAAGGGGGGGTCGGATGAGGGGATACGTGGGATGACCGAGTTGAGTCCCGCCTGGCAACGAGTGCTGTCGGTGTACAAATCGGCCCGCCGCCGCGATCGATACCGGCCGGATCACTAGTTGAGGCTCTGGCCATTGCCGGCTTGATCGAAGTCGCCGGGGCAACCGTCGAGGTGCCGCCGTCGGCGGTTTCGAGAGGTCCACGCCGGGGGAGCCGCAGCCACGCACACAGACCAGATAGACGCCCAGCGATTCCCGACGAGTCGGCCTTCTTCAGGAACTCTGCTAGTCCTCAACGCGGAGGTGCTGAGATGCACAAAGTGCGGGCCTGCCAATTCGGTTAGCTAGCGTGCCGCCGTGGACGACGGAACGGCAACAGATGCCTGGACGCCAGAATTGGATGGCGACTGGCGGGCGCAGGCCGCGATTGACCTCCGTGCCTGGGTGTCATTCACGGGCGTCGTCGCCTACGAAGTGATGATCGAGGGGCGGTGTCCACGCTGCCACCACGGCACAACGGCCGTCGTTCCAGCCCGCGAGGTGCACACACCGTGGGCGGGTCCGCCTCCGGAACAAGTTCGCACACGCTTCGGTCACCGTCTCGTCATGCTCGCCTGCAACTGCTCGGACTCCCATTCCGGTGCTCCGGCCGGGTCGGCTGGCTGCGGTGCTGCATTTTCCGTGTGGCTCGGCTGGGATGAGCGGGGTGTGTCGACGCCGTGGTCCGAGGCAACGATCGCAGTTGGGCCGTCGGCGAGCCGCCTTGGCCTAGAGCAGGAGCATCTCTTGCTGGAACGACGAGCGGCCGAACTCGATGCCGTTCGAAAGGCAGCCGAGAACTGGCGCACCGGCCTCGGCGCGCTCCTCGCTTTGCTGGTCGCGGTGTACTTCCTTAAGGGCAAGGAATCGATCGATGACATCAGCTCCGACGGAGCAAGACGCTGGCTCGCAGCGCTGCTTCTCGGAGCGGGCCTTTGTGCGGTCATCGGAGCGTACCGTGCTGTGCGAGCCGCGTACGGCCTGCCAAGTGACGAGTACACCGGCATCGCGGACAGCCGTCTGATGCGGGCGACAGTTCCCGTGAAACGAGTACTGGCGTTCGGAATGCTGCGGACGCCCGGCGGACCCGGAGCAGTACGCAACGGTTGGCGCATGGCGGCATGCATTTGCCCGTCTCGCTGTCAATGACCTGCGCGTCGCGAAGATCATGACGGTGTTGTCGTTGCTCCTGTTCACCGGAGCGGTCGTGGTGAACTGGTTTGCTTCAGCCGGCCCGTGAGATAGGTGACCGGGACTGCTTCAGCGCCAGCGACACTTCCTGGGACACATATTGAGCAGGCGTTTCCTCCGACGATCGCGTGCGTAGTCGCGTGGACGTTCGCGTCTCCAACGCGACTGTCCACGCGAGTGCCGTGCGTTTCGACCGGGGATGCAAGTGCGTCCAGCTCTCGCCGCGTCGTTCCCTCGGGCCTCGGGTTGTCACGATCGTCGGAGCAGACGACCGCCTCTCCACCGTGCACGAACCGAGTGGTGCATGTGTGTGGGGGCTGAACTCCCGACGACGTTGTTCGGCCCGACCGGGAGATTTCTTGCTGCGCTTTGACTCGCGGAGCCTCTGTAGGACTGTGTGAGTACACGACCGATTCGAGCAGCCGAGCGAGTCCGTGGTGGGCCTGCTCGAGGGACGCGTGGTGGCAGTCCCGGCCTCGAACGGTTGCTCACCAAGACCGAGGCGGACGAGGCACTGACAGTGTCGGTGCGCTTCATCGAGCGCTGCGTCCTGGAGCGGCGCATCTGTTACGTGAAGGTCGGCAAGTTCGTCCGCATCCCCGAGAGCGGCGTGGCGGACTTCATCGAGGCCGGGGAGGTGCCGGCAAGATGGTGACGTCGCAGGCGGCCGAAGCGTCAGGCCGGGCCGTTCGCCCGCAGGGCAACGCCAACGGCCGCGACGATCTGGTCGGCGATGGCGACGACCGCGGCTGCCTCGCCGGCCGTGATGTCGGGAAGGTCGGCCGGGTAGCGCGCATCCACGGCCCATTGCTGGAGACGTTGGAGATCGAGGTAGCCGACAGCCGACCGAACCGGTTCGGGTTGCAGGGCCACCAGCACGACGAGGTCATGGGTCTTGCGGAACTGGATGGCAGCGTGCACGAGCGACGCCTTGAGCGCCATCTCGGCGGCCTGCTGCGCGTGGAAGCACGCCATGCGAGCCGGCAGATCGACATCGGTGAGGAGCAGCCGGGCTGCGGCGAGGTCGTCGCTGGCGAACCGCAGCCACTCGTGCGGATCAGACTGCTTGGACACTCGCCCGCCGATACACCGGGCGGCCTTCACGAGAGGGCCAGTACAGGATCGAGCCGACGTCGTCGTGGCGCTCCGCCATCTCGACCGAATCGGTGACGATCACATCGACCGGCGCGAACGTCTCGATCGCCGATCGGATGCGCGCCATCATCGGCCGCTTCTCCGCCGGTTCGATGTGCTCGAACACGACAAGCAGATCGATGTCGGAGTCGGGCCCGTCGTCGCCACGAGCCACCGAGCCGAACAGGATCACCTCGGCCGGGTCGACGGCTCGGACCACCTCGTCGACCACCGATGGCCACAGCTCCTGCAGCGTCTTTCCGTCGTAGCGCCCTTGCTCGTCGACGAAGTGCTGAACGGACATCGGCCCAGTGTACGGAAGGCTGCGCAGTGGTCTGGCGGCATCGGGCGCCTCCGCCCTGTGCGCCTTCGGCCGGGCTATCGCATCGAGGGCGGCGGCGATTGCTTCGTCGCGCTCTCTCGTGGCGTGCTGGTAGTGCAATGCCGCTCGCGCCGAGCTGTGCCCGACACGCGCCATCAGCTCCTTGGTGCTCGCACCGGTCGACGCGGCAAGCGTGTTGCCGGTGTGGCGCAGGTCGTGGAAGCGCAAGCCTTCACAACCGACGGCCTTGCGCACCGCGTTCCACTTGCCGTTCCAGTTGCCGCGCCGCAGCGGTGCACCCTTCGGGCCGGTGAACACGACCGCATCGGGTTCTGGCCCGACGTAGCGGCGCATGTGGTCGGCGAGCTCGTCGATGACGAACGCCGGCATGGTGATCGTGCGTCGGCCGGCATCGGTCTTCGGCGGGCCGAGCACCCTCGTTCCACCCGACAGCTCCAGGGCTTGCTCCACGACTTCGACCGTGCCGGCCTGCAGGTCGATGCGCTGCCGAGTGAGCGCCGTCAGCTCGCCCCACCGCAGCGACCCATAGGTGGCGAGCAGCACAAGCGCGCGCCAACGTGGATCGATCGCGGTGGAGAGCGCGTCGACCTGCGCGATCGTGGCGATATGTCGTTCGGGCGAACGTTCGGTGGCGGCGCCCTTGATGACGCACGGGTTCTTCACGATCAGCTCGTCCTCGACGGCCGTGTTCAGGATCGTGCGCAGCAACCGGTAACACTTCGCCGCGGTCGTCGGTGCGAGGCCGGCCTCCTGGACGAGGTTGGCGAACCAGACGCTGACCTCGGCCGTCGACAGCTTGGAGAGCTCCCGCCGGCCGAGCGCCGGGACGATGTGGTTGTCGAGCTGGCTGCGGTACAGCTCGACCGTGCGGATGCGCAGGTTGTGGCGATGCGCCAGCCAACGGTTGGCGTAGGCCTCGAGGGTGACCTTGCCGTTGCGAGGGTCGACCCAGCCGCCGCGCTGCTGGTCGGCGCCGGCGAGCAGCAGCGCACGCTCGGCGTCGGCCTTGGTGCGGAACGAACCGAGCGACACGTGCTTGCCGTCGCCCACGTAGGCGCGAGCGCGCCACGTGCCGGAGCGGTTCTGGATGACCGCCCCGCTCTCGGGTGCTCGGCGCTCGCGCTTGCGTGGCACAGAGCCATCCTACGGCCCGTCGCGGCATTGGCGCGGCATTCAGAATGGCGTGTAGGGGTCTGCGAGGCGAACTGCGGTCGAATTATGACACCATCTACGTGGTATTATCCACATTCGACGCTGGCCAGCAGCCCATCGCATAACGTTTTTATAAACTGGCTATGCAGATTCGATTCCCGTCACCCGCTCTCCGTAACGGTGCCCCTCCCGCGCTGAGAAGTATTCGGTATCAGGCACGATTCGATTCGCTCTATCATTTGCGCCGAAAATTCAAACTCGGCGTGGGGGCACCTATGGACCAGCGCAGTCGACTCGAAGGCGTGTCATCAGGATCTCCGACTTCGTCGACCCCGCTGGTCGAAGAAGATCCACAGATCGGGTCCAGCGGACTTGACGCCATGGTCCAGGACGGGCCCGAAACGGACGAACAGGCCACGCAACTCGCTCAGTCGGCGCCTCCTCCTCCAGCGCCTACAAACCGGCGGTGTGTCGATGCCCAACCGCGGCACGGACTTCATCAGACCGGGCCCAGTCCGCTGACCGTCATCGTTCCGATTCGTTGGTTCGGCAAGATCTGGCTGCTCGTGGTGATGACGTTGGCGAAGGTGATCTACAAGCGCTTCTTCCGCGACGTGCAGCGCATGAACGTCGTCTACGCGATGCAGTGGAGCATTCTGAGGCCGTTCGCTACTCGATCGAACCGCCTCGGCTACGAGCACCGACCCCACCTCCTCTTCGAGACCAACTTCGAGGGTGGCTGGGACGAATACATCGAGGGCTTCGCTCGCGCGGTACCGGGTGGCATGTTCGCCTTGTTCGGGCAAACAGTCGGCTACCCGGGACTGAAGAACAACGCCAATGCGTTTGTCGAATACGTTCGGCGTTACGACTACGCTGCCGACTTCTACTACTCGGCGTATCAAGCCGACTTGATCACCATTCTCCGCTCGCTGAGGGTCTATTCCGTAGGCGCGGAGCAGGCCGGGGCGGACCCTGAGGCGAAGCTCGCTGAGCCACTGAAGATCAGGAATCGGTGGCGGATCAAGTCTCCCAGGCAACTCGAGGTCGTTGTTCCGATCCGACCTGGTCGCGCAGAATGCGTCCGCCGCGAGGTGCGAGACAACGAGGATCGCTTGTTCAGAGCTCTCACGTACGCCAGCCGAATCCATTTCGCGAGGCTGCTCGTCCTCGATTTTCCGAGCGGCTCGTACCTCGTCATGACTGCGACGTACGACGCCGGGCAGCGATTCCGTCGAGGAACATCGCCAGGGGGCAGGCAACGGCGACGAGCCAATCGAAATCTCAGGGTCGCCCTCGCTGAACTCGCGGCCGCAGCAGCGCATCTCCCCGCCGCCGAGGGGACTAGTCCCGGGTTCGTCGAACCGGACCCGATCCGGGCCGTCCTACGAGATTGCGTCGACTACCCGGCGGCGATCGGCGACGACGCCCGCGACGTCAACGCCGTCATCGCCTACCTGCTGGCGCATCGACACGCCCCGAACAGGTTCGGGGTGCTGCGGTACTGCGCCTATCCGGATCGGTCGGTCACACAGGTGCGCATTGCTGTCGACTTGCCGCCAGGGCGCGACCACGAGGACTCGGCATGAGCACCTTGGAACTGGACGACATCCAGGCCGACGTGGCTGTGCAGTACCCGGGATGGGGCATCACGTACTGCTTCTACAAGTTGCAACGCCACGGCCGGATGGTCGCGGATCCGGGCATCGCCGCCACGGTGCTCAAAAACTTGGCACACTCAGTCACCAAGAGTGGACAGGTTCGGAGCAACACAACCTCGACGCTGACCGTCGGTTTCACAGCAGCTGGTCTCGAAGCCATCGGCGTGTCGACGGACACGATGACCACCCTCCCCGACGCCTTCGTCGATGGGATGTATCGACGGGCTGACAAGCTCGGTGACGACACTGCCAGTTGGGACGCCGACTTCAAGAACAACCACATCGACATCGTCGTCGTTCTTCGATACACGAGCGTCGAGGCCAGAGACGACGCTCGCAAAGCCCTGTCCAACGTCTTCTCCGACAAATTCGCGACGGAGAAGTTCGACCTCGACGCACAGCTCATCGACTCCGACGGCGCGTCTGACAGAAGTCGAGGGCGACGGCGGGTACGAGCACTTCGGATTTCGCGACGGCATCTCCAACCCCGTGGTCGAGGGCGCTCCGATCGCGATGACGCCAGGCAACGGCGTCCTCGATTCTCGGCCGACGTTCTTGTGGTTCTGGAGGAAGAAACCCTGGCGTTGGCGGCCGATACGGGCCGGAGAGTTCCTACTGGGATATGCCGACGAAATGGGCGAGATGGCAACGATCCCACACAACGCCCACCTCATCCGTAATGGCACCTACCTCGTGGTCCGCAAGCTCGAGCAGAACGTCGCCGAGTTCAAGTCGTACTTCGGCTCGGTCGTCGACGACGACGACGATGGGGCCGCCCGCGCCGTCGGGAGGAAGCGCGACGGCACGCCGCTCTGTCCAGTCGACACCCCCACAGGAGACAATGGATTTCTCCTGAAGCCCGACGAGCGCGACGTTGCCAGCTCCCACATCCGCCGGATGAACCCGCGAAACACCATGGACATGGCAGATCTGGTGGTGCGTCGCCATCGGATCATCAGGCGCTCGATGCCGTACACCTCGACCGACGGAACCGGAAGTCGCGGGTTGATCTTCAGCTGCTATCAGGCTGACATCGGCCGACAGTTCGAGTTCATCCAGACGCAATGGTTGAACTCAGGCCGCAGGCTCCCACCGGGCGCGACTCCTGACGTTTTCAGCGCCGCCGCCAACTCCGACTCCGTCGATCCCACGGGCTCCGTGAAGGCCGGTGGGGCGTCCGACAAGCATCTGGCCAGCTTCGTCACCTCGCGCGGCGGCGAGTACTTCCTCGTGCCGGGCATCGCGGGTCTGTCATGGCTCGCACACGTCGCCTCTCAGGAGCAGAAATGACCTCCTTCGACATCGTCGACTTCGTCGCGAACGCGTCGAAGTGGGTCGGATTGGCGATTGTCTTCGGCGTCGTGGTGCTGGTGTTGTTGCGGCTCAGCATCACGGTGGTTCGACTGCTCGTGCATCTGCTGATGCGCCTTCGATCGTTTCTCGATCGCTGGTCCCAACGGCTGTTCGCGTACACGGCGGCGCGCGGCGCGCGTGCTCTCGTCGTGTTTCGCAAACCCGGTTGGGGGCAGCGCGTCAACCGGGCGACGAAGTGGCTTCGCTGGATCCTGTACAAGCTGGCGGCCTACCCACGACGCTGGATGTTCGACCGGATCGTGTGTGGCAACGACGTCGTCAGGAGATCGCTCGACGATCCTGCGCTTCGTGTGATCTACACATCTCGACTCGACGCGCTCGGCGTGCACGTGGCATTGGGCGAAGATGTCGTCTCGCGGAGCAAGGCGGCGCGTCATGAGTTGGAGATCCTCCGCAACTCGATCGACCTCAGGATCCTGTTCGACGAGGTGGACCGAGTCGCCCTGTCCGCGGTGAACGCCGCGACTGTCGCCAAGGTCAGGGCCAATGCCCGACTCGATGTGGTCAAGGACTTGATCGTGCCGGCCAGCACCCGGGCGATGGGAACCTTCCTCGGCCTCGACCCGGACCGGGCCGTCGACGTGTACGGGTGGGCTGAACTGGCTCTGTTCCAGGTCTTCCTCAACCCGAACCGGCCAGCAGGGGTCCACGACTGGTTGGCGGAAGACAGTGCCCGAGACGCCCGCAACTTCTTCGAGGCGTGCCTCAACCAGGAGTACACCGACGCGAGCACCGCCTTGCGACGCGGCACCGGTCTGCTGCATCAGGCTGATCCAGCAAGGCGGCCAGGTGCGTCGCTCGATGACGAGCGGGCCGGGCAGATGATGGGATTCGCGCTCAGCCTCGGGCCGCACCTGGCGTGGACGACATCGCTCGTCGTCGACGAAATGCTTCGGCACCCGAGTCACTACCGGAAGGTGTTCAGCCGAGTCGATCCATCGGAGAATGAGCGCGACGATTGGCAGAAGCGGGCGGAGCGTCTTGTGCTCGAGTCGATCCGGTTCAACCCTCCCGGTCCGGGCGTCATACGCACGTGCGACAGCAAGCATGTGATTCCGGGGTGTCTGGCCGAGCGTCGACAGGTCGGAGCCGGCAATGTGTTGGTGTTCACACGCTCCGCCGACTTCGACCCGACACACACGCCAGGCGCGTTGCGGTTCAACCCGGATCGGTTCGATCCGGCTTGGTGCGAGAAGCGCGGAGCAGACACAGGAACCTGGTCACCTCTGGCCTTCAGCGGCGGACGTCACGAGTGCATCGGAAAGGTTCTCGCGCCGCAACTGATGGTTCGGATGCTGGCTCCGTTGATGTCGCGAATCGACCTCGACCGAGCTGCGGGCGCATCCGGGCGGCTCTCGTACAAGCTCCCGAAGTGGTCACCGATGCGCGAAGCGGGGTCCTGGCCGTTTCCCACTTCGCTCACCGTGACCTTCAAGCCGGGCACGTTGTTGACCGATCGACGCTCGCTGCTCGTCAGTGCGCCGAGGCGGTAAGGATGCGATCGAGACGGTCCAGGGACCTCGCTCTGAACGCACCGATCGATCCCACCGCACAGCCGAGTGACTTGGCAACCTCGGTGTACGCCGGCGCCGGCTGGTACATCACGGTCAGTCCGAGCACGGCCTGGTCGCGCGCCGGCAACTTGCGGAAGGCGCGTCGCACCTCGGTCGACTCCTCAGCCTGGATCGCCGCCTCCTCCGGCCCCGCGAACTGCGCCTGAGGCGCCTGCGCGAAACGATCAACGTCGACCGTGCCACGGGTCCGAATCGCCCACGCGCGTCGTTGAGCGGTGGTGCGGATCCAGCCGGGCAGCGCCTCGGGAGTCCTGATGGTGGGAAGGTACTTGAACAACATCAACCAGGTGTCCTGGGCGAGATCGTCGGCTGTCGCCTTGTCCAGGCCACAGTCCTGGGCGCAGCGATTGACCAGGCTGCCGAAGCGGCGTGTGATCTCGCCGAAGGCGTCGTCATTGCCATCGAGCGCGAGCGCGCACAGGTCCGACAACGCGAGATCGGCGAGGTCCCTGGAACGAGGTCGACGGGACCGAACGGATGGTGTTGGTGTGAGGGTGGCGTGCATGCGCCGGATCGTCGAACCGGGCGGCAGACACTCGGTCGACGTTCGGTCGACACCGCAGCCGCGGTGACAGCGGGCACACCGCTGGCATCGCTACGGGAACCGTCACCGCAGCCAGATACGACAATTTCGCCGCAGCATGGGCCATCCATGGAGTAGAACATCCGCGTGGTGATCCACGTTCTGGGTCCGCTGAAACTGACCGACGCTGACCGGCCCGTTCCTCTCGGACCGCCTCGGGTGCGGCGGGCGATGGCGCGGCTCGTGGTCGACCGTGGCCGCTTTGTGTCGGTCGACGCCCTGACGGACGCAATCTGGGATGACAGCGCGGCGCCCAAGCGACCGGACAAGGCAGTCCAAGACATCATCGTCGACCTCCGCCATGCGCTCGCGGGGGTGGGTTCGGATTCGATCGACACCAGGCCCGACGGACGCGGCTATCGCATTCGGCTCAACACCACCGAGCTCGATGCGAACCTCGTGACCAGAGAGGTTGGCGACGGACGAACATCATTTGATCAAGGCGACCTGGTCAGGGCGGCTGCGCTGTTCAGCGCGGCACTCGAGCGGTTCGAAGGCAACCCGTACGAGGAGTACGCCGACGAGGAGTTCGCCCGAGCAGAGATTGATCGCCTGGAGGAGCTGCGCTGGGCCGCCATTGAAGGCGAGCTGGCAGCGACCGTCGGAATGGGTCAACCGATCGATCTCGCGGCCCTACCCGGTCTGGCGGCCGAGCAGCCGACGAGATGGCGACTGTGGGCCGCATGGATGTTGGCCTTGTACGCCGATGGCCGCCAGGCGGACGCTCTCACGGTCTTTCAGCAAGCGAGTGAACAGTTTGCCGAGCGAGGTCTCGAGCCACCTCGTGAACTGCGCCTCATCGATCAGCGCATCGCCGCCGACGACCGCACACTGACCGATCGCAGCCGAGGTTCACCTTTCGTGTCTCCCCGCAATCGGCAGCTTCCCGGGATACTCGCTGAATCGTTGCGATCGACGCTGGTAGGGCGCGATCTCGTCGATCGCGTCGCTCCAGCAATCGTGGGGACGCTGCCTGGCAGGCGCGCCGTGCCTCGTCACGATCTGCGGCGAGGAGGGGGCAGGCAAGTCGTCGTTGGCGGCTTCGTTTGCGCGGGCGACCGCCGCCGGTGGCGGTCTGGTGCTGGCCGGGCGCGCCCACACCACCCCCACTGGCTCCTACCAGCCGGTTGCTGATGCCGTCGGAACCCATCTCCGCGGCCTCGACCCGGAGACAGCCGATGGGATCATCGAGAACCCCGAGTTCTCGCCGCTGCTGCGCCTTCTCCCATCGATCTCGCCCCTGCCCCAGACTCCACCCGGCGACGCGAATGCCGAACGCCAGGCCATGTTCACGTCCATCGGGGCATACCTCCGTTACCTGTGCGAAGACCAACCCGTTCTGCTGGTGCTCGACGATCTGCAATGGATCGACGCGGCGAGTGCTGAGCTGGTCGGGCACCTCATGCAGACGTTCGCCGTTGGTCAGCGGCTGCTCATGCTGCTCGTCCACCGCGACGACGACGCCGCTTCAATTCAGCCGTTGACCGAGGTCCTCGCGATCGCCGCGCGACTCAATCCGGCCCGTATCAGGCTTGGCGGCTTGGACTCGGAGGATCTTGTCGAGTTGTTGCAACAGAAGCTGCCGGGAGTCAGAGGTGCGCAACGCCTGGGTCAGGAGATCCGCCAGCTCACCGAGGGCAATCCTCTCTTCGTCGATGAGGTCCTTCGGCAGCTGCACGAACTCGATCTTGCCGGGGTCCCGATCGACCTGACGACGCTCGATCACCTGGCCGTACCCGAGGGGATCCGCGCCGTCGTGTATCGCCGCCTCGGTGCGCTGACCACTAGCGCAGTGACCATCCTTTCTGCCGCCGCGGTCATCGGACGGCGGTTCTCGATCGGGCTTCTCGAACGTCTCGGGCTCGGTGGGCGCGACCAACTTCTCGATGTACTGGACGAGGGGGTTCGCGCCGGACTCGTCATCGACGACGTCGAAGTCGGGCCGGAGTTGGCGTTCCGGCACGCCTACTACCAGACCATCCTCACCGACCGAATGCTCACAGCGCGACGTGCCGATCTCCACGCCCGCATCGCCGATGCCTTACGAGTCGAACCTCGCGACGCGAACGAGCGAATCGTTGCGAATCACCTCTTGGCCGCGGGAGACGCCGCCGACCTGCGGATCACCCAACGGACAGTCTGCGACGCCGCGGTGAATGCAGCGCGACAACTCGACTTCGCCGAATCACGTGGTCTCCTCGATCGCCTGGAAGCAGTGCTGCGCCAGCCGCAGGTGCCGGATCGCACACTCCTCGCCCGACTCGGCATCACGCGAGCCAGCGTCGAGCGCCTGTCCGGTGACGTCGCGGCCACCAAAGAGGCAGCGATCGACGCATGGAACGAGGCAAGTGAGGCCGGCGACCTCGACACGCTCGTCGCCGCCGCCATCGAGCACGCCACATTTGGAGGCGAGGCGGCAGCCGACCCGACGTCGCTGAGCCTGCTGCACCGCAGTCTCGAACGCGTCACCGACGACGGACAACGTACCCGCCTGCTCGCCCGTCTCGCCTACCACCATGCGATGTGGTCGCCAGGGAGCGACGTTGCTGTGGATACCGCTACCGAGGCGCTCGCGCTGGCCGAACAACTCGCCGATCCCGCAGTTCTGTGCGTGTCGCTGTGGGCGTCGGCCGCGGCCGTGCAGGGAGACGCGCAGCCCGAGAAGCGTCTCGCACTCGGTCGGCGGCTGATCCTGATCGCTGAGGAGTCGCACGACGACAGAGCCGTCGCCAACGGGCTGCGGATCGTAGCACTGAGTTCTCTCGAATGTGGCGACGTTGCCCGTTTCGACGCGTCCGTGTCGAAGATGTCCGAGGTCGCCGACAGGGCCAGGTCGTGGATGTACCACGCCGACGTCGCTCGCTGGCGGGCGATGAGCGAAATGAACCGTGGCGATTGGAGCTCGGCTCGGTCGGAGATGGAACGTCAGCGAACGTCGGGCGGCGACGTCGCCATCTACCCGGCCAGCTACGCCGCGCAACGACTGATGCTCCATCGTGACGTCGGTGAACTCGACGGCGCTCGACGTTTCGCGGAGGCAGCGGTCACCACCTTGTCGGACCTTCCCGCACTCGGCGCCTTTCGAGCGGCCCTCAGCCTCATTGCCTCGGAGATGGGAGACGCGACCACGAGTGAGGAGCATTTTCGAGACCTGGTCGCTGATGATCATCGGCTCCTCGAGCCAGGGCGCACGTACTCGACCGCGGTCGCCATGCTCTCGGAGGTCGCGACCCGGGCCGACCACCGCGACGCGGCGAGCGGCCTGCTCGCGGCAATCGAGCCATACCGTG
This sequence comes from Ilumatobacteraceae bacterium, assembly GCA_963773085.1. Lineage (GTDB taxonomy): Bacteria > Actinomycetota > Acidimicrobiia > Acidimicrobiales > Ilumatobacteraceae > JAENVT01. The sequence goes on from CAVYZS010000018.1 coordinate 159,901, forward strand.
GCCTCCTCATCGTGGCGTCGTGGGGTGAGGTCTGTCTCGGCGCAGCAGACCGATACCGCGGGATGCTCCTCGGTCTGCTCGGCCGCGACGAAGAGGCAATCGCCGCGCTTCATCAAGCCGTGTCACTGGAGGAATCGATCGGGGCCCGAGCATTGACGGCCCGATCGTTGTGGTGGCTCAGCCAGGCGTTGGATCGTGCCGGACGCGACGATGAATCGGCCACGACTCGCGGTCTGGCCGAAGCCGTGGCATCAGAACTGAAGATGCATCTCGCCCCGATCGGGTAGGACTCAGCGATTCAGATTAGATGAAGCCGCGGAGATGGTCGAGTTCGACTGCGTCGGCTGCGAGTCGTCCGATGGTCTCCAGCTCGTTCAACGAGTCGACGGAATCCAATTTGCGAACCACTTTGGAGTCGATGTATCCGAGGCCAGCATCGTTCAAGGCTTGCTGGCCAAGATCTGCGTTGTAGCGGACATAGCTGAACCGAGCCGGGTAGTTTCGTTCGAGGTTCCGTAGATCGCTGACCTCGTTGTCTATCCGTGCTCCGTGCCGACAATCGCCGAAGAATCGACACAGCCGATCTTGTTCGATGGCCGCACTGTTCATCAGGTATCCGATGAGGTGCTTTGCAGTGTTCACCAGAGTGACATCTCCGACACCGATACCAGGCCGAGCTGATGCCGCCGTACCCGTGCCGACCGAGACACTCAGCAGCAGGTCAGCCCCCTCGGCCCACCCCAGCCCGTAGGGCTTCGCTGTCGCCATCAGGTACTGGATGAACGCCGGGTTGTTGTACGCGGTGATCCCACCGTCCTGGAAGATGAAACTGCGCCCGCCAAGCACCACCTGCTCGGGTGGGAAGTAGATCGGAGCTGCCGTCGAGGCTCGTACCAACTTCCACAGCGGTATGTTGAGGTTGCAATCCGCCCGCTTCCTGTCGTTGTACTTTGCGCTCGTGCAGTTGGAGAGCGGCCATGGTGAATCAGTCGAGGTGTTCTGCAACACGCATAGCAGCACAGTTCGTAGCCGGGCGTCGCCGAACGAGGTCTCGGCTCCGAACGTGTGCTGCAGCGCCTCACGAAGTGGGCCATCCTGGTACAGCGACCACATCTTGCCGGCCAATCGTCGCTTCCTGAACAGTGACGGACCAAGGTTCCGATAGAGCTGCTCGAGCTCGGAGACTGGCTTTCCCAATGCGAGCCCTGCCGCGATGATGGCACCGGTGCTTGTGCCGGCCATGTAGTCGAACTCATCGGCCAGCACCAGATCCGGATTGCCACGGTGTCCCCGCAGGATTTCCTCGATCCTGGCGAGGATCTGCAGGCTCAGCATTCCTCGCAGCCCTCCACCGTCGATGGAGAGCAGCTTTTTTGCCCAGGACTTGTCTCTCGATCGACGTACGACACGGTCGTACCTCCATACGGTTGCGGAGGCTGGCAAGCGTAGCTTTCCTCGCCGACTAGCATTCGTACTTCGCACTTGCGCTCCAGGGGGTTCTTCTGTGAGGGCGTTTGTAATACGGCCGTTCCGGCACTACCCAGATCTCGGATTCGACCCCGACCTCGTACATGCCACGCTCATCGGTCCAGCGCTGGCCGAGGTCGGGTACATGGGTGGCACCTCGGCCTCGATCGCCGACTCGGGAAGCGTGCCGGAGCGAATGATCCGGGAGATCATCGATGCCGATCTCGTCATCGCCGACATCTCGATGCACAACCCAAACGTGTATTACGAGATCGGTGTGCGCCACGCTCTTCGTCCGACGGGCACAGTGCTGATACGGGCAAGAGCGGACGACCAGTACGCCCACGAAGATGTGCCATTCGACGTCGAGGGATGGAGCTACGTCGGCTACGACCGACGCGACCCAGGTCAGAAGCTCGCAGAGCTCGTGAGCACGATCCGCGCGTTCGCAAGCACTCGGCACGGTCGACAGCCCGGTGTTCCGCCTGTTCCCGGATCTCCAAGTCGACGCAAGCGGCTGGGACAGGCTTCCCCTTGACCTCGCCGAGGAGATCGACGTGGCCAAACACGCCGACTCCGGTGGCGATCTGCGCATGTTCGCCGAGGATGTAGTCGGTACCCGGTTCGAGGAAGCAGCGCTGAGGCGCATCGCCCGCGCCCAGGGCGCCGTGGGTGACCGTATCGGTGCCTGCTCGACTTGGGAAGCGGTACTCCATCGGCGACGCGACGACTACGAAGCGAACCACGAATTGGCGACGATCTATTCTCGGCTCGACCCCAATGAAACGCGTTCGGAGCTAGCGATTGGCCGAGCGTTGCAGAACGCCAGGTTGACACCGTACGAGCAGGCCGACCTGCATGCATTGCGTGGTCGCAATCTGAAAGACACGTGGCAGCGCGAATACCTGACGGAACCTATCACCAACCCGCGCCAACGGGCCCTCAGATCGTCAACGCTTGACGCGGCCATCGACACGTACCTTGCCGCCTTTCATCACAGCCTCGACAATTACTACGCGGGACTGAACGCGCTGGCCCTCACCGACGTGCAGATCTGCCTCGCCAATGAGCTGCCCGAGGTGTGGGTGACCAACTATCGCGATGACATCGAGGCAGCCGATGCACTCGCGGCTCGGCAGCGTCTCCGAACGTGGCTGTGCGACGCCGTGGGGATCTCGCTGCAACGGACGCGGGAGCACCAGCGGGCAGCCGGCACCGATGACCCCTGGCTCGACGCCTCGTCTGCTGATCACATGCTCATCGCGACGGACGACGCCGCACGAGTGGTGGCCGCATACGAGCGAGCGGCGGGCCGGCTCGGGCCGGACAGTCGCGAATCGGTTCTCCGCCAGCTCACGGTCTACAACGATCTCGGCATCCGACTGGACCTCGTGGAGCGGGCGATCGAGTCCGTCGGCGGCCGCTATGCGCAAGCCAGGTCCATCGGCCCGACGACCGAAGAGATCGTTGTCTTCGCCGGCCACCTCCCCGATCCACCAAACGTCTCGTGGCGGCGGTTCCCGATGTCGGCAGTCGACGATGTCAGGGCAGCGCTGCTCGGCGACATGAAGTCGCTGCGCGACGAGTGCCTGGGGCGCGGAGCGCGTCTAGTCGGCCTCGCGTCGGCGTCGGCCGGTGGCGATCTGTTGTTCCACGACGTATGCCAGGAACTCGGAATCACCCGAGAAGTGTTCCTTGTAGTGCCCGATGCGGACTTTCGAGCGACAGGGATCTCCAGGGAGGGCCCCAGTCAAGTTTGGATGGAACGCTATCTGGCCGCCGTTGCCCCGGGGACACCGATCCACATCCTCGACCGGACACCCCACTCTCCGAGCTGGCGGGACGCCACTGGTGGCGAACACTCCTGGGAGCGCTGGAAGCGCTGGATGATCCACCACGCCCAAGCCCGCAGCGGCCGGGTAACGGCGCTTGTACTGTGGGATGGCCAGCCACCTCGTGGAACCGCTGGTGTCGCCGCCTTCGTCGACACCGCCGCCAAACGGGGCGTGCCGGTACAGATCGTGCGCCTGGCAGAGATTGTCGGAGAAGGATCGGTTGCGGTCAGCTGACGGCCCCGGGAGTTCCGCTCAACGCAAGCCTCGTGCCCGGGCAGTACTACGCACAGGTACGCAGTCGTGAGACCAAAGGCCGGTTCGGGATCTGGAAGCCCCGCCGATCACATCATCTTGGTGCCATCGGGGTTGACACGTTTAGGCTACCTTTCCACATGGTATTAGGTCCAACGACTCATTGGCAGTGAGACTGCTTGATCATACAGTGAGGACGCACCAGCAACTCCGGTGTGTAGGGGACGGAAAGCAACTAGTGGACGACCGAAACGCAGTGGCGGCGCGGGCTGCCCCTCCTCCTGAAACACGTAGCGACCGATCCGGTGACCAGCGGTCGCGTCGAGGAGGCCGGTACGCAACAGCGGCGATCAGCAATCGGCTCCTCGAGCGCAGCGAGGAGATGTCGGAGATCCGCCACCTGCTCAGTGGTAGCTGGGAGCACTCGAAGTGCCCCATCGTGATCGAAGGCCAAGTCGGCACCGGCAAGACCGCTCTCCTCAACGCGACACTGGCGATGGGCCGCGAGGTCGGACTCCGAATCGGCCGGGCTCGCTGCGACGCAGCGGAGACATCAGCCTCGTTCGGTGTGGTACGCCAGTTGTTCTCATCGATGTACAGCAACCAAGGGATCCCCGATGATGCTGCGAACGACGACACGGACCTCGCCCGTCGCGTCCTGCGCGGCGGTCTGAGCCCGACAGATGACACGGTCGACACCTACCACAGCCTGCTGCTGCTCCTCGAGACGACGGGCGACGAGCCCGCCGTGCTCGGCGTCGACGATGTGCAATGGGCCGACGCCGAGTCTGCCGGCTGGCTGCAGTTCCTCGCCCGGCGCCTGACGACGTCGTCCGTGCACCTGGTGGTCACCACCCGGGCCGGGCGGGCAGGCGCGGCGACCGCAACCGACCCACTCGTGTCCAACCCGTCGACGCGCCGGTTCATCATGCACCCGCTGGGCATCGAATCGACGCGGGCGATGATGACCCAACACCTCGGCGCAGACTTCTCCCAACACGTCGCTGCCCGAGCACAGGCCGTCACAGGCGGCAACCCCCTCCTGGTCGCCAGGATGCTGACGGCGCTCGACGAAGGCAGTGACTCGCCGGACCACATCACCGAGCATCAGATCGCGACCCTTGCCTCACCGGTGGTCGCTCGTTTCGTGATGTCGCTCGTCGCAACGCTGCCCGACGGCACGCTGTCGCTCCTCGAAGCCGCCGCCGTGCTCGGTGAAGCCGACCTCCGGGTCGCCGCCACCGTCGCGGGCATCGGCTACGACGACGCCGGAAGGCTCGCCGATGTGCTCGCCGACGTCGGACTGCTCGGGGTGGGAGCGGCCGCTCGACTTCCGGCATCTGTTCGAACGAAACAGCGTGTACTCGGTCATCCAGCCAGGCCGCCGAGCGCAGCTGCACGCGCATGCTGCGAAAGTGCTCTCTGATCTCGGCGCGAGTGTCGGTACGATCGCCAAGCACTTGATGGAGAGCGATCCGAGTGGTGACGAGTGGACTGCGTCCGTTCTGGTCGAAGCAGCCCGACGTGACCTCGACCTCGGCGACGCCGAGTCCGCTACGGAGCTGCTGGAGCGAGCCGATCGCGAGGCACCGGCGGGCCCCCTTCGCGCCGACATCGCCAGGTTGCGTGCGGAGGTCGACGGCAACCTCGGCCTCGACACAGCTGTCGAACACCTCGGTCGAGCGGCTCGCCTCGGGTTGAACCCGGTCGCGCTCGCCGAGACAGCCCTCGATCTGTTGGACCGGCAGCGAGAGCACACCACCTGCGCAGCGATCTTGGAGATGGTCCAACCGGCGGGCGACGAGCTCATCGTGCACCATCCGCACCTCGGCCTGCGCTTGCAGTTGGCCGAGAGCGTCCTGCTCCCGGCGAGCGCGCTCCTCGAACGTCGCGGGCCGGCCATCGACCTCGATGCAGAGCTCGCCTCGACGGCCACGGCGCGACTGTTCGCCATCCAGCGCGCGTTGCGTACCGCCGCTCGCTTGGAGGGCACCCACCGGCAGTTGATCGACACGCTTCGCCCGCTTCTCACACCCGAGCTGTTGCGCGCCGGCGGGCTCGTGCAGACGGCGATCGTCGCCGCCGCCCTCAGCGCACTCGTGCGGGTCGGTGCATACGGGACCGCCGATCCGTTGATCCGCACTGCCATCGGCGAAGCCGAAGGTGCCGGACGACGCCTCGATGTGGCCGCGTATACGGTGGTGCTCGCCGAATCATTGGCGATGCAAGGTCGTGTGGTCGCCGCCGAGCAAGCATTGGTCGGCACCAATTGCGACGCGCAAGACGTCGTCTCACAATGTGCGGCCATGCAGACTCGCGTCTACGCCACGCTGCGCGAACGAGGGAACCACGAGCCCGTGCGGGTATCCGTGGTGCCCACTGCACTCGCTCCCGGCCTCGCCAAGCTCGGTGCCTCGCCCGGTATGTTCCTCACCGAGATGACCGCGCGGATGCAGCTCCTCGAGGGCAATTGGCTCAATGCGCTCACCAGCTTCGATCGCCTCGGTATTGCTGCCGAGCGGTCAGGCGTCCGCAACCCGGCATTCTCGCCGTGGCGCATCGGCCGCGGCGCAGCACTGGCCGGGCTCGGGCGCATGCGGGAGGGGGCCGCACTGGCTGCCGAGAACCTCGCGCTCGCTCGGACGTTCGGGTGCCCGATCACCATTGCTGAAGGGTTGGCATGCGCCGCCCGCTTCCAGAATGCCGAGGCGCAGGTCCCTCTGCTCAACGAGGCCGTCGGCCTGATCGCCGGGACAAAGGCCGAGCTCCTGCGCTGCAACCTGTTGATCGACCTCGGTCTCGCTCGGCACTACGCCGGAGACGCGGTGGCGGCCCGCACGGCGTTCCGCGACGGTGCTGACCACGCAACGCGCCTCGGGTTCACACGGCTGGCCGGAGTGGCCGGTCGAGGGTTGCTTGCCTGCGGCGCGCGGCCACGCCGCCTGCAGACCTCCGGGCTGGAGTCGCTGACACCCGCCGAGCTTCGTGTCGTGAAGCTCGCCGCCGACGGCAGAACCAACGGATCGATCGCCACTTCGCTGTACATCAACTTGAAGACGGTCGAGAGCCACCTGACCCGGTCGTACAAGAAGCTTGGCGTCGCGGATCGCGCCGAGCTCAAGGCAGCACTCGAGGCGAGTGAATCGGGCCACATCGCGCTCGAGGTCTCCGAAGCCGGCTGAGGCAGCACGTTGCTGACCCGCGGAAGTGGGCGCGTTTCTTGTGTTCGGGGGGCTGGTCTTCGAGGGGTTGCTGCTGGCCGGTTGCTCGTCATCCGGCTCCACGGTCGAGCCTGCGACCGCGACCGCCGTGGCTGCGACTCGGCGGCCGACCCCACTGACACCCGGCACGAGTTGGCAATGGCAACTCGGTGGAGGAGCGATCGACGAGACCGTTCTCGACGGCGTCGACAACCCCAAGAAGATGTACGACATCGACCTTTTCTCCACAGACGCCGCAGTCATCGAACGGCTGCACGCCAAGGGGATCGTCGTCATCTGCTATCTGGAGACCGGCGCCTCCGAAAGCTACCGGCCCGATGCCGCACGATTTCCGGCGAGTGTGCTGGGCGAAGAGGTCGACGGATACCCGGACGAGCGGTTCATCGACATTCGCCAGCTCGACGTCGTGCTGCCGATCATCGCCGATCGCCTCGATCTCGCGGTGTCGAAGGGCTGCGACGGAGTCGAGCCCGACCTCGACGACACCTACAACGGGTACACGACCGGGTTCCCACTGACGCAGTCCGATCAGCTGGCCTTCAACCGCGCCGTCGCCGACGCCGCGCACAGCCGTGGATTGTCGATCGGACTGAAGAACGGTGCATCGGAGGACGGGACGTTCGAGCGTGCGATGGCCGAGTTCACAGACTGGGCACTCAACGAGGAGTGCAACACGTTCGACGAGTGCGCGGGGTACACCGTGTTCGTCGAGCAGGACAAGGCCGTGTTCCAGGTGGAGTACATCAGCCCAGACGGCACCACGACGGCAGACTTCTGTCCGGCGGACAACGCGGCAGACTTCGACGGGCTGCTCAAGGACTCGAGCGATTCGTTGGCCGCCCTGCCCCGCGAGGCCTGCAGATTCGAGTGATCAGCCGTCATTTGGTACCGCGCACTGGTACGCCAACATTTCCTGCGGATCAGCCGACTCTCAGTTGAGGAGGTATCCGTTCACGTCGGCGATGAGGTGCGTCGAGCCCGAGTTGAACAGGCAGACCTTGCCGTTGGCGGGGATCTGAGCGATGACCGCCCCGGCAACAGTCGTGCCGACCCCGTAGTTGAGGTTCGAGGCTGTGGGGATGTCGATGCCGCACGGGTACACGGTGATGAAGCCTGGCGCTGCCGCCTCCGTCACGGTCACGTTGAGCACGACCGTCTTGGCGTTGTTCGGTACGACGTCGCGTCCAGCGACGGTCAGCTCTGTCACCATGCTGTTCTCCAGGAGCCCGCCGCCGTTGAACCGACCTTCGACCGTCACCAAACCGGGACCGGATCGTGTCTCGAGGAACCGAGCCGGGTTGATCGACTGGTACGAGCCATCACCTGGGAAGTAACCGTTGACGTCGACGACGAGATGGGTCGCCTCGTTGTTGTAGAGGCAGACGGTGCCATCGGGTCCGACCCTGGCGACGACCATGTTCGCGACCGTCGAGCCGGTGGTGTAGTTGATGTTCGACGCCGTCGGGATGTCCCCGCACGGATACACGGTAGCGAAGCCAGGACCGTGGGCCTCGGTGACTGTCACGTTGAGCACGACGGCCGAAGCGTTGGCAGGAATGCCTGCTCGGCCTGTCACATCCAACGTCGTGATCGTGTTCTGGCCGCGCATGCCCTCCCCCTGCCGCAGGCCGTCGACCGTCGTGTGGCCGGCGCCGGATCGCGTCTCGAGGAGGCGTGCGGGGTTCATCGAGCTGAACGTGGAGGTGACAGGGAAGTACCCGTTGACGTCGACGATGAGCTGCGTCGCGTTCGACACGAACAGGCACACCTTGCCGTCGGTCCCGAGCTCGGCGATCACCGCGTTGGGCACGATCGCCCCGGCGGTGTAGTTCAAGCTCGAGGCCACGGGCTGCGGAAAACCGCACGGGTAGACCGTGACGAAGCCGCTCCCGAGCGCTTCGGCGACCGTGACGTTGAGAGCGACAGCGTTCGCGTCGATCGGCACCCCGCCTCGCCCGGCGACGAGGAGCTCGAGTGTGGATCCAGTGGCCCGCCTCCCCTCACCTGCGAACAGGGCGTCGACCGTGGTGAAGCCTGGGCGAGTGTCCGCCAGCCTCGCGGGCGTGATGGACTTGAGCGACGCATCGGCGGCGACCGTCAGTGTGAACGACTGGTGCGAAACGCCGGCCGTGCTCGTCGCGGTCAAGGTGAGCGGGAAGGAATGCCCGATCTCCGACTTCGGGGCCGTGCCCGTCAGCTCGGCGGTCCCATTGCCCTGGTCAGCGAAGGTGATCCCCGACGGGAGTGCACCCGACTTCGTGATCGCCGGCACCGGGGTACCTGTGGTGGTGATCGTGAACGAGAACGGAGTCCCGCCGACCGCAGCGACCGCAGCGGAGCTGGTGATCTGCGGAGCCCTGTTCACCACGAGCGTGAATGACTGATCGACCGCCCCGGCAGCATTTGTCGCGGTGAGCGTGATCGGGAACGACTGACCGCCGGCAGAGGTCGCCGGCGTGCCCGAGAGCGTCGCCGTGCCGTTGGCGCCGGGAGTGAAGCTGACGCCCGAAGGCAACGTGCCGGTGTAGCTGATGGTCGGAGCGGGGAGCCCGCCCGATGTGGTCACGTCGAACGAGAACGAGGTGCCGGCAACGACCGTCTTCGAGCTCGCACTCGTGAACGCTGCGGCCGTCGCCACGGTCAGTGTGACGGCTTGGGCGGTGTTGTAACCCGCGGCGACGAACGTGACGAGCGGATAGACGTTCTCGGTGCCAGCTGCGGGTGTGCCGGTGACGGTGATCCCGCCGGGCGTGGAGGTGTACGTCAACCCGGTGGGGAGCGTGCCGCCGATCAGAACAGTCGCGGTGGGAGTGCTCGACACCGACACGGTCATGATGCCGCTCTGACCGACCAGGAACGTGCCACCAGTCGTGACGAGCGCCGGCGCCGGAAGGGCGCCGGTTTTCGGACCGGCAGTGAGCCATGCCGACGACTCGCCGCCGTACGACTCGAACGTCGTACCGACGATTGTGCTACCGACGGGCGCCGTGAACGGCACGGCGCCGCCGGTCCCGTTGGTGATCGAGATCGCACCGTTCTGCACGTAGCCACTGACGGCCGCACTGTCGATCGCCCACCGCTGCTGACGAACCAGCTGGTCCGCTGCCTCGGTGAGGGTCAAGTTGACGACACCAGTGGCCGCCGTGAACACCGTGCGAAGGGTGCCGAGGATCTTCTCGAGCAATGGATAGGCGAGCGCCTGCTGTCCGCCCACCAGGTTGCTCACGTGCGCGTAGAACGGGCGCGGGTCGTTGCTGAGGATGAACCCGAGATCGAACGCGGCGTCCGTCGGCACGATGTACTCGTCGAATCCGGCGTCGGTGAGGAGCGGATGGATGCACGGCGGAATGTTGGGGTCGGTGCCACACGTGCCGCTCCCGCCGTCGGCCAACGTCGTGTAGAACCAGTTGTACTCATCGACGGCCTGCGCTCGTGTTGCCGTGTTGTAGTAGAGCGCGGTCGGGTGACGAGGAATCGTGTTTGCGGTGCCGACGACGCGGCTGCCCGTCTCTCGGGAGGCATCCGCACCGATGGCGGCGATACCGAGATGAGCCAGCGCGGCTGTGAAGTTCGGGTTGTCGGTCTGCGTCTGACCCGGAGTTGCTGACGAGTACTGCAGACCCGAGTGCTCGCCGCTGAGGTACTCGGTCGGGTCGAACAAGCCTGTCAGTCCGAGTTGCTGGCCCTTGGCGATGTTGTCGAGGATCTCGCTCTCGATGTCTGCCTGCAGGACCCAGGGGGACCCATTGAACGTGGTGCACACCCAGGGGGTCACGGTGAAGTCTTGTATGCAACCCTGGTAGATGTGCTGGAATCCGTGATTGAGCCACAGGAACGACGCCTTGTTGGCGAGGAGCGCGTCGGCGAGCGGGTCCGGATCGGGGTTGGAGTCGGGGTCAGGGCCGTCCTCGTACGCGTAGAAGGTGTTGAAAGGCAATGTGATCTTGTAGTTGTTCGCCTGCATCCACTGAACGGCAGAGGTCACGTCAGAAGGCGCCATGCGCGCGCCTGGCGGATCGGTTCCGATGAGGCAGTCCTCACCCGGCGTGCAGTTCAACGCCGGATCCCACAAGGCGTCGGTGCCGAAAGCGTCGTCGAAGTGGAAGGTGAAGTTGTTGCGGTTGTAGCCGAAGTGGACCCCGCGGGTCATCCAGGTGATGATGCCGTGACCGAGGTACTTGAACTGCAGGAACGTGAAAGCGAAGCCAGGTGTGATCACCATCTGCTCGACGCCGCCACTGGAGTAGACGCCGAGGATCGAGCCTGACGTCCCGCCACCCGGCGGCGACGCGTCGACGAGCGAGGTGTACGCCGCGCTCAACGGCTGGGCGATGTGTCCGAAGCTGCCGATGGAGAACGGAACTGGGCCGTTGAGATATCCGAACCCGGCTGCCCGCCCGTTGGCGGTCACCTGGGCGGTCGTCCCATCGAGGATGCCGTCGAACGTCGGTGTGTTCAGGCCGATGCCGGCGTAGACGTTGATGTTGTTGTCCCAAGCGTTGACCTGACGGACCCCGAACCTCGCCTCAAAGGCGCGCAGCGTCGTCCGCTCTCCAACCGACAGTTGTTGCAGCTCATTGTCCGGGACGACAACCGCCTGGTACTTCGCCTCGGTTGCATTGGCGATCTGGTTCGCGGTGGTGAGGAACTGAGGCGTGATGCTCGCGCTCACGATGTTCACCGAATTGAAGGGCACGCCTTCGGCATCCATCTGCGATTTGATCGCGGCGACAGGCCCGGACCCGTCGTCGAGGACGAGCACTTTCAAGTCGATCCGAAGGTTGAGCGGTGCAGCACCGGCGGGAGCCGGAGCGATCAACGCCACGCTCGAGACGACGAGCGCTGCTGCGGTGAGCGCGTGCCGAACGAAGTGTGGCTTCGGGGAGGCGGTGGAGGGACGACGCCAGCCAGTCATGTTGTTCCCGTCTTTCAGAGGTCAGAGGACGATGAGTAGAAGCGCCCTGGTAGTGGTGCCATAGGTGTTCTTGGCGGTGAACGTGATCGTGTAGAGGCCCCTGCCGCCCTGGGCGAGCGTGCCGGAGACACGGGCGGTGTTGTTGTGGTTGTCGACGAACGTCAGACCCTTCGGGAGTGCACCCGAGACCGTGATCGTCGCTGTCGGGCTCGATGCCGCCGTGAGGGTGTAGGTGAACGAGCGCCCGCTGCTGGCGAACACGAAGGTGCTGCCGCTGAGCGTCGGCGCTCGGCCGAGGGTCAGCGTGAACGTCTGCGTCGCCGTACCGGACGAGCTCCTCGCTGTGAAGGTGAGCGTGTAGGTACGACCAGCCGTCGACGACGCCGGGACTCCGGACAACCGTGCCGTGCCATTGGCGCCGGCTGTGAAGGACACGCCGGGCGGCAGCGTGCCGGACCGGCTGATCGTCGCTGCCGGGTAGCCCGATGTGGCGATGTCGAAGCTGAACGACCTCCCGGCTGCGGCATCGGCCGAGGCGGCACTGGTGAACGCTGGGGCTTGCGCCACGGTGATCGTCAGAGCCTGGGTGCGCACCACCGCGCCACTCGTCGCCCTGATGGTGATCGGGTACGAGCCACCCGTCCCGGCGGCCGGCGTTCCCCCGATCGTGCCGGTGCCCGGAGCGGCCGAGAAGGTCACGCCGCCCGGCAGTGCGCCGGTGATCGAGACCGTCGCTGTCGGCACGGCGACGGTGCTGATGTTGATGGTGTTGCTGCGCCCGACAGCGAACGCGGTGCTTCCGGTGACCGTCATCGAAATGCTGTTCGGTGCCGCCACCGTGAGGGTGAACGCCTGGATGACCACGCCGGCGGCGTTGGTCGCCGTGAAGGTCAGCGGGAAGGTGCGCCCGGCCATCGTCGATGATGCGGTGCCCGACAACGTTGCGGTGCCGTTGGTCCCCGCAACGAAGGTGATGCCGGTCGGCAGTGTTCCCGTCCGGGTGATCGTGGCTGCCGGGTAGCCGGTTGTCGCGATGGTGTGCGAGAACGCCGTGCCCGTGATGGCAGTAGAGGCGTTGACGCTGGTGAACTGGGCCGCCTGCGCCACGGCGATCACGAGTTGCTGCGTCTGCGGTGTCGTACCGTTGTCGGCGGTGATCGTGAGCGGGTAGCTGCCGCCGGTTCCAGCGACGGGGATGCCGGAGATGACGCCTGTGCCGGGGCCTGCTGTGAAGGTCAGACCGGCCGGCAGGTCACCGTCGACTGCCACGGTCGGCGTCGGCACGCCCGTGGCGCTGATGTTGACGGTGTTGCCGGTACCGACGACGAACGCCGGGTTGCCGGTGACCGACAGCTGGATCGCGCCGGGCAAGGCGCCGGTCGTGGACCCCGGGGTGAGCCATGCCGAAGACTCGCCGCCGTAGATCTCCAGTGTCGTCCCGTTGATCACGGTGCCGATGGGAGCCGTGAATGGAACCGCAACGCCTGCGGGGTTGCTGATCGTGATCTGACCGTTCTGGACGTATCCGCTGACGGACGCGGTCGCTGCCCAGCGGGTCTGGCGATCGAGCGCCGTCGACGCTTGCGTCAGGCTGAGGTTGGTGAGCGGAGTGTCGGCGGAGAAGACCGTGCGATACGTGCCGAGGATGGTGTCGAGCAGGTTGTACAGCAACCGATCGTCGGTCATGTTGGACACATGGGCATAGAACGGGCGCGGGTCGTTGCCAAGGATGAAGTTCATGTCGAACGCCGCGTCGGTCGGCACGATGTACGACGTGAACCCGTCGGCGCCCAGCGGAGCCGGGAGGCACGTGGCAGTTGCCGGGTTGTCTTCGCAATAGCCACTGCCACCGTTGGCCCGGGTGTTGTACAGCCAGTTGTACTCGTCGACGGCCTGGGCCTGGGTCGACGTGTTGTAGTACAACGCGGTGGGGTGCCGCGGGATCGTGGTGGCGCTGCCGACCTGGCGGGTCACGTTGTCGCGAGAGGCATCGGAGGCGATGTGCAGAATGCCGGCCTGGATCAGCGCGGCGGCAAAGTTCGGGTTGTCGCTCGGTTGCTGCGGCAGGAAGAACAGACCTGAGTGCTCACCGCTGAGGTACTCGGTCGGGTCGAAGTCGAGACCAAGGGCGTTGCCGATGGCGATGTTGTTGGTGATCTCGTCGTAAATCGTCTGTTGCGACGTCCACACGACGCCGTTGGCATCGAACGTGCACTGCCACGGGACGACGGAGAAGTTCTGGATGCACCCCTGGTAGATGTGCTCGGCGCCGTGGTTCAACCAGCGGAACGCAGCCTTGTTGGCCTGGAGCGCCTGAGTCAACGGATCCGCGGCCGCATCGGCATAGAAGCCGTTGAACGCCAGCGTCATCTGGTAGTCGTTGGCCTGCTGCCAGGCCACGGCGTAGGCGACGTCGTCAGGCGTCATCCGGGCCGAGGCCTCGGGCCCGGTGCAGTCCTCGCCCGGCGTGCAATTGAGATCGCTGTTCCACAGGGAATCCGACGAGAAGGCGTCGTCGACGTGGAAGGTCAGGTTGTTGCGGTTGTAACCGAAGTGAACCCCGCGAGTCGCCCACGACACGATGCCGTGCGCCACGTACTTGAACTGCGGCAGGTAGAAGTTGAGCGCCGAGGTGATCATCAGTTGTTCGACGCCGGCGTCGGCATACACACCAAGCAGCGATCCGGTCGCGCCGTTCGGCAACGGCGCACCGACGAGGGTGGTGAAGGTGGCCCCAGCGGGCAGTGAAGCGGCGGGAAGCGGTTCGGCGAGCCAGCTGTAGCCGCCGAGCGAGAACGGCACCGGGCCTCTCAGATACCTGAACCCGTCGTCGAGGCCGGCTTGCGTGACTGCGGCGTTCGGGATGCTGACGTCGCCGAACACGGCGGCATAGTTCAGACCAATCGCCGGGTTGGCCCAGTTGTAGCCGTCGACTTCACGGACCCCGAACTTGGCCTCGAAGGCGCGCAGCGTGGCCCGCTCTGCATCCGACAAGCCGGCGAGCTCGTAGCTCGGCGCAATCACGGCTTGGTAGAACGCTTCGTCGCCCGACGACAGCAACGCCGGGGTCAGATCCACCGTGGCGATGGGCAGGGTGGTGAACGGCACACCCTCCACGGTCATCTGCGACTCGATCGCGTCGACCCAGGGCGAGCCGCCGTCATCGAGCACCAAGACGCGCAAGTCGATGCGGTAGCGGTTGGCGACCGCGGCGGCAGGTGACGCAGTCGACATCGCCACGACGCTCGACACGATCAGCAGGACGACGGCGATCGACAGGCGGAACGAGGAGTAACTAGAGGGGCGATCTGCACCACTCATCGTGGTCGACCTCACTTTCGAGAACATCGGCAACGGAACACGGCCGGCGATTCGATGGTATGAGTGGAGCCTGAGGGCAACTACCCCGATTCTCCGACCGCGCCAATAGTCAGGGTCAGCCCTAGGGGTGCGCGCCTCGATTCGCCGGGGTGTGGGGCACAAAGACTCGGGCTGTGCGCGACGGCGAGCGTCCTTACCATCGAAGTCGAGGTCGCGCCGCGATCGTCATGACGAACCCCGACAACCGTGGAGGAGGTGAAACCGAAGATGATGCGAACGATCGCTGCGCCCGTCGAACAGACCAAGGTCGCTCCGCCGCGCATGATCTACCCGAAGCTCATCGCTCCGCGGTCGTTCCACGTTCGGTCCGAACGCTCTCTGGATGTCACACTCATCACTGAAGGCACCTATCCGTTCCACGATGGCGGCGTCAGTGTGTGGTGCGACCAGGTGGTGCGGGGCCTCGCTCCCGACCGGTTCCACATCGACGCCATCACCGCGGGTCTCGGCGACAAGCTGATCTGGGACATCCCGGAGAACGTCGTCGAGGTCCGGCGCATCCCGTTGTGGGGTGCCACGGGCCGCGTTCGCCCCGCAGCTCGACTCGATCCAACCATCCGTCAGGTCCTCGGGCCGTTCGTGAGATCGATCACGACGGGCGATCCCGACGAAGCCTTTCTTCCGTGTCTGCGGTCGTTGGCAGCCTTCGCTCGGGACGGCGTCCTCGCCCCGGCACTCGGAACCAACGACGCGTTGGGGCTGGCAATCGACGCGATGCGGGCTACTCCGAGCACCCGTCGCGTCGAGGTAAGCGCCCCACCCCCGACCGTCGCCGACGCGATGACTGCGCTGATGCTCCTCGAGCACTTCCTGCGGCCGCTGGCCATCACCCCTCCGAACGGCGATCTGTGCCATGCCTCGTCGAACGGGCTGAGCTCGCTGCTGGCGATGTCCGCGAAGTGGACACACGGAACACCGTTCCTGCTGACCGAACACGGCGTCTACCTCCGCGAGCGGTACATGGAGTACGCCCCGGGGAAGGCCTCGCAGGCCCGGCGCTCCTTCCTTCTCGGGTTCTACAAGCGCCTCTCGCTCGCCGCCTATCAGACGGCCGATGCCATCACACCGGGCAGCGACTACAACCGGCGTTGGCTGCAGGCCAACGGTGCCGACCTCGACAAGATCGAACCGATCCACAACGGGATCGACGTGAACGAGTTCGATTCCACGCCGGCCGACACGGAACACCCCACACTCGTCTGGGTCGGGCGCATCGATCCGCTGAAGGACGTCAAGACCTTGCTGCGGGCGTTCGTACGGGTCCGCGCTTCGATCCCGAACGCGCGGCTACGGATCTTCGGCGGCACGCCGCTCGGCAACGAGTCATACCTACGCGAATGCGTCGACCTGCGCCACCAGCTCGGTCTCGAGTCATGCGTCACGTTCGAGGGTCGAGTGCGTTCCATCGCCGACGCCTACCTGGCCGGTGACGTCGTGGTGGCCACCAGCATCTCGGAGGGCTTCCCCTACGCAGTCCTCGAGGCGATGGCATCGGGGCGGGCGATGATCGCCACCGATGTCGGCGGTGTGTCCGAGGCGATCGACGACACCGGCATCCTCGTGCCGCCGCAGGACGAAGTCGGCCTCGCCGAGGCATGCATCAAGCTCCTCGGCAACCCGACCCTCCGCGCCGCCCTGGCGAACGCCGGGTGCAAGCGGGTGCGGTCGCGTTTCATGGTCGAGTTGAGCAACGAGCGATACGGCGAGATGTACGACGACCTCGTCGATGCCGCTCGCGGATCGAGCGACGTGCAGTCATGAGCGCCCGCATGCCGACGATGCTCAACGAGTCGCGGTCCGGCGAGGGCGGCGTGCACGACTGGCTCGAGCAGATCAACAACGGCACCGACGTGACCGACCTGGGTGCGTCGCCGCTGGCGACCGTGTGTGCGTCGGCAGTCGATCCGTTGGAGATCGCCGTGGCCCTCGAAGTCGCCGGCATCAGCCATGCCGTGGCCACAGATCGATACAACCGTGCCGACGTGTTCGCCCTGGCCCGCACACTGTGGGCCCGGATACCCCTCCGGCCCGTCGCCGCCAAGCCGGCAACCCTGCCACGGTCCGGGGATCTCCGCGACATCGCCCGCGGCGTGCTGTACATCCTCCCGGCGCTGATGCTGTTCGCGCTGACGAAGGCGTTCGACCTGCAGCTGGCCCGGTGGGTGCTGCCCGTGGCCATCAGCTGGGGATGGGGTCTCAGCCAGGTTGCCGCGTTCGTCGGCTACCGCGTACAGGGTGCAGCGCTGTCGCACGAGGCGGCGATGACGCTTCGCATCGTCGGGGGTGCCATGTTCTCGACGCTGTTGCTGTCGACCGGTGTGGCGCTGGTCGCCGGCGGGGGCATCACCGCCATCGCTGCCACCACCGGTCTCGTCAGCTACATGGTTGCCAGCGGAATCCTCCTGGTTCGCGCCGAGGAGCGGTGGCTGGCGGCGTTGCTGGTGCCCGGCTCGATCGCGGCGATCGTCGTGCTCAGCGGCCCGAAGGGCTCGACGCCCTCGCAGGTGTTGGCGATCGTCGTGGTCAACGGCTCGTTCCTGGCTGTGGTGGTCCGGGCCCTGCGTCGCCCACGGTTCCGAATCGACGGCGGCGGCGGCACATTCGACCGCCACGACATGGCCGTGGCCGCTGGGCATCTGCTGCACGGCGTGATCTGCGGCATCGCCGTCACGCTCGTCGTCGTGCCGCTCGGCGACGCGTCGGACAACGAGTTCGGCCGCATCATCGTGCCGGTTCCGTTGCTGGCGTCGCTGGGGATCATGGAGTGGCAGCTGCACACCTTCCGGTCCCGGATCGCCCGCTCCATCCACACGCTCGACTGGATCGGGATGTTCCCGCACACCGCACGCCTCGAGTTCTTCCGGGCTTTCACCATCTGCGCAACGGCACTCGTCATCCCGGCGATCGCTGTGATGATCGCGATGCGGATCCACGGCAGTGACGTCGCCACGATTGCGCTGATCGCGCAGTGCGTACTCGGTCTGACCTTCTTCACGGACCTGATCGTGGGGCTGCTCGACCGCCTCGATCTCGTGCTGCGCTCCTGGCTCAGTGGCATCGCCGTCGGCGCCCTGACGCTCGGGGCCGCTCTCGTCTTCACCACTGCCGACGCCAACACGGTCGCCTTCGTCGCCGCCGCAGTCGCCGTCGCAGTGGTCCTCTCCTCACTCCTCATCCAAGCGCGCGAGGTGGTTTCAGCCGCCATGAATCACTGATCGCTCACCGACCTACATGCCCCCCACCACGAAAGGTTCAGATCGCACATGACCACCATCGCCGTCACCGGTTCCGAGGGATTCATCGCCTCACACCTCGTCGAGGCCCTGGTCCAGCGCGGGTACTCCGTACGCGCCATGGTTCAGTACAACTCCTTCTCTTCAGCAGGCTGGCTGGAGAAGCTGCCCGATGGGATGCTCGACAACGTCGAGATCTTCATGGGCGACGTCCGCGACCATCGCTGCGTGATGGCACTGACCGAGGGTGTTGATGCGATCTGCCACCTGGCTGCCCTGATCGCCATCCCATACTCGTACCAGGCGCCCGAGTCGTACCTGGCGACGAACGCCGCTGGCACGCTCAACATCCTCGAGGCCGCTCGGGCCCACGGCACGCCACGGCTGATCCACACCTCCACGAGCGAGGTCTACGGCTCGGCGCTGACCGTGCCGATCTCCGAGGCGCACCCGTTGCAGGCGCAGTCGCCGTACTCGGCGTCGAAGATCGCGGCCGACAAGTTCGCCGAGAGCTACCACCTCAGCTTCGGCATCCCGGTCGTGACGCTTCGTCCGTTCAACACCTACGGCCCACGCCAGTCGGCGCGGGCGGTGATCCCGACGACGATCGCACAGATCGCGGCCGGCAAGCACGAGATCATGCTGGGGGCGCTCGACCCCACTCGCGACTTCAACTTCGTGCTCGACACGGTCAATGCCTTCGTCTCCCTGCTCGAGGCCGACGAGTCGGTCGTAGGCAAGACGTACAACACAGGCTCGGGTCGTGAGATCTCGATCGGCGACTTCGTCGAGCTCATCGCTGCGGTGATGGAGGCCGACGTCGATGTGAAGCTCGACCCCGGCCGGGTCCGGCCTGCCGGATCCGAAGTCATGCGCCTCGTGTGCGATTCCACCGCGTTGCAAGAGGCCACGTCCTGGAAGCCGCAGTACAGCCTCGAAGAAGGCCTCGCCCAGACGGCCGCGTGGTTCTGCGACCCCGTGAACCTCGCCGCCTACCACCACGATCGTTACAACATCTAAGGACGAACCACCATGTTCACTGATCCACTCGCCACCTATCAAGGGCACCCACCCAATGGAGAAGCTGCGCTCGACGGAGCAACGACTTCGAGCGGGATGCTCACCCTCGAGCGCCCGATGGTCACGCGCAAACGGCTGCCGAAGACCGCTCGCCAAGCAGTGATCGTCGCCGGCGGCAAGGGCATTCGCCTGCGCCCGTACACGACGCTGATCCCCAAGCCGCTCGTCCCGATCGGCGAGAACCACTCGATTCTCGAGATCGTCATGCGGCAACTGGCCGACCAGGGGTTCGAGAAGGTCATCCTGGCGATCGGTCACCTCGGCAACCTCATTCGCGCCTATGTCGGTGACGGATCGCAATGGGGCATCGAGGTGGAGTACTTCCAGGAGACCTCGCCGCTCGGCACCATCGGGCCGGCGTTGATGTTCCTCGACGGCTGCCCCGAAAACTTCCTCGTCATGAACGGCGACATCATCACCAACATCGACTACGCCGATCTGCTGCAGACCCACATCGAGGCGAAGTCTCCCTTGACGATCGCCACCTACGAGCGCGAGACCCGGATCGACTTCGGCGTCCTCGATCTGTGCGACGACGAGGTCACCAACTTTCGCGAGAAGCCGACGATGACGTACTCCGTCAGTATGGGTGTCTACGCGGTTGCCCGGCGTACGCTGCGCCGCTACATCCCTGGCAGCCCCTTGGGCTGCGACACCCTCATCGAAGACCTCCTGCGCCGCCGGCAACCCCCTGCGAGCTACGCGTTCAACGGCTACTGGCTCGACATCGGGCGACCGGAGGACTACGACCGGGCCAACCTCGAGTTCGAGACGATCAAGTCCTCGCTCCTTCGAGATCTCTGATGGCCAAGCGGCTGCTCGTCCTCGGTGCAGGCGGGTTTCTCGGGCGCTCCATCGCGCACCACATCGCGGCGATCGACGCGGGTGACGTCGTGCTGCATTCACACGGGCCGGACGATCGCGCCGGCTTTCCGGTCGGCGCGGAGTCGCGCATGCTCGACCTGCTCGGCTGCGCGCCCGGGGCAATTGCCGACTTGATCGACGATGTGGCACCCGATGCCGTCGTCAACTGCACCGGCACGGCGCTCGGAGAGCCGGAGGAGATGACCAAGGCGAACGTCGTCGTGGTGATGCGTCTGATCGCCGAGCTCGAGGAGTGCAAGGGCGTCCACCTCGTGCATCTCGGATCGGCCGCGGAGTACGGGATCCAGAGTGCCGTCCACCCAGTCGCCGAGACGGCCGCGCCCACACCCCGAGGGACCTACGGCGTGACCAAGCTGAAGGCGACCGAGCAGTTGATCCGCGCCGCCGACGACGAGCGGATCTCGGTGACCGTTCTGAGGATCTTCAACCCCGTCGGCCGGTTCTCACCGCCGAGCACCCTTCCGGGCAGCGCAGCGCGCAAGATCGCCGCGGCGCTCGAGTCCGGTGCTGATGGGATCAACCTGGGCGCGCTCACATCGTGGCGCGACTACATCGACACACGAGACATCGCCAGCGCGGTGCTCGCCGCGTCGATGGCGGCACCGCCGGCGAGTGCCGTGTTCAACGTCGGCCGCGGTGAAGCGGTCGAGAGCCTGCATCTCGTCAAGACACTGGCGTCGATCGCCGGGTTCAAGGGCGAGATCGTGGAGAGCGACACGCGGTCGGCGAGATCTGCGTGCGTCGATCGGCTGTGTGCCGATGTACGAGCGATCAAGGAGCGGCTCGGCTGGTCGGCCGAGTACAGCCTCGAGGACTCATTGACCGAGCTGTGGAGCGGAATCAGCACAGACCTTGAAAGAGGGAGTTGGCAATGAATAGGATCCCGGTCCAGCGTCAGGCAGTACCGGCCTATTTCCATCCGCACCAAGATGCACTTGAGTGGAGGAACCTGGCAGCAGAAGGTGTCGCCCTCGTCGTGGCGAACGTCGCCGACGGACCGGGCTTCGTCCGCGAGAGGTCATGGGCGCTCGCCCTGCGCGAGGTGCGCGCCGCAGGCGCCCACGTAGTCGGCTACGTCGACACCGGCTACCTCGGCCTGACTGGCCTGCACACGAGGCTCGGCTCGATGTTCCTCGACAACTGGATCGAACAGATCCTCCACGACGTGAACACCTGGTACCGACTGTACGGCGAGGTGATGACCGGGATCTTCTTCGATCAGGTCACCGAGTCCGAAGACGGCGCTTCGATCGCCCACGTGTACCGACGCTTGTGCGACCGGGTCCGCCAGCTCGATCTCGACGCGGTGATCGCGTTGAACGCCGGAGCACCGCTGCCGGCATCCTTCGCAGGTGTCGCCGACATCCTCGTGACGTTCGAGGGCCCCTGCGAGGCATATCTTGGTGAGTCTGATGGCGAGCGCGTCGGCGAGGCCTGCTTCGAGCCGCTGAACTGGCGGCCCGGCCGCCACCAGACGATCTGGCACATCGTCCACCACACCCCGAACGCCGCCCAGGCGGAGCGAGTCGTCGAGCTCAGCCGCAGCCGCGGGGCGGGGCTGATCTACGTGACCGATGGCGGTGGCGACAACCCCTATGCCTCGCTCCCGTCACCCGACATCTGGGCGGCCTCGGCATCGACGGACGCCAGCCCGATCCCGGACCCGCGCAACATGTTCGACCTCCCATCGGGCGCAGCGGCAGATCCACGCGACGCAACGATCGACATCGATCCGAACAGCATGCTGATCAGCGACCCCATGCTCGTGCGAGATCGCAACACCATCGAGGCGAGCGCCGACTTCGTTGTGCCATCGTCGTGCCGTCGTGTCTTCCTCTCCAGCCGCAGGCGCAACGTGCCTCGTTGGTGGACGGGGAGCTCGCCGCAGATCGCCGCCGACTGGCTGATCGAGCACAACCGGCTCTATGCCTACGCGGGCACGGGCACCGACTGGACCTGGCGACCGACCGGCCAAGTGATCTTCGAAGCGCTGGGCAGCCGTGCCCGGTGGCGCCTCGAGGCACACGTCATCGGTCTGGATCAGGACACCGATGCAGACGCCGCGTTTCACGTCAGCGCGCCCGACCACCGGGAGTACTCCGAGGTCGCCATCGGCTGCCGCATCGCGTCCGCGTCGGCGCGCTTGGCCGTCGTGATCATCGAGAAGGAGCCCAGACCATGAGAACCCGACTATCCCTGAAGTCCCGCAGCGCATTCACGGGTGCAGCGCTGATGGCGTCGACGTTCATCGTGACCGATGGAGTCCATTCGACGGGGACGGCGGCTCCTGCCGAAACCATCGCCCAGCAAGTGGCCGTGCCCGCCTACGTCAACCCGCTCGCTGATCCCGACGCGTGGTTGCGACTCGACTCGTCGGATCCCAGCAGCCTCGGCTTCGCGGTCGTCAACGTCATCAACGGCCCCGACTATGCACCACTCGACGAGTGGACCAAGGCCATCCAGGAGGCAAGCGCCAAGGGCGTGAAGCTGGTCGGTTACGTCGACACCGGGTATCTCGGCACGACGGGGCAGCGCACGCGACTCGGCTCGATGGACGCGATCGACTGGATGAGCCAGATCCAGCACGACATCGACGCCTGGTACACGTTCTACGGGTCGAGCTTGACCGGGATCTTCTTCGACCAGACCCAGAACGCGTGTGGTCCGACCCCCGATTCGAATGCTTGGGCCGGACTCTACCGACAGCTCAGCGACGAGGTCGATCGACTTCACCCGGGGGCGACGACCGTGCTGAACCCGGGCATCGGCGTACCCCAGTGCTATGAGGACGCCGGCGACGTGATCGTGACGTTCGAAGGCAGCTACGAGTCGTACATCGGCGACCCCGCCGTCGCCAACCCCTTCACCCCGTTGAGCTGGACCCCGGTCGACCCGATGAAGATCTGGCACATCGTCTATGGAGCGTCCGATGTGGCGAAGATGAGCGAGGTCGTCGCGCTCAGCAAGAGCCGGTCGGCTGGATACGTCTACGTCACCGACGACGTGTTGGCCAACCCCTACGACACCGTGCCGGCAACCGACTACTGGACCGCCGAGCAAGCTGCCGTCGGCTCGGCTCCGGCAGCGACCCGGCCACCGACCCGCCCGACGTGGCTCGACACTGTCGAGGTCTCCGGCACGAGCATCGTGCTCGACTGGGAACCCGCCAGGTCACGCACCGCGCCGATCGTCGCCTACGACATCTACCGCGACGGCATCCTGATCGATTCCGTGCGTGGAGACACGGTGACGTACACCGCGACGGACCTCGTACCCCTCACCACGTACCAGTTCAGCGTCGTCGCCCGCGACGCACTCGGCTCGACGAGCACGGCCAGCAACACGCTGGTCGCCGTCACCGACGAGACGTACGGCGACCCTCGACCCCCACCGTCCGGGCTCGCGGCGATCGACTCGACGTTCACCAGTGCCCATCTGGCGTGGCAACCCGCTCGTGACCTGTTCCGTCGCAACCGGCCGGACGTGTCCGCCTACGTGGTTCTCCAGAACGGCATCGAGGTTCTCCGGCTGCCGGGCTGGGTCACCAGCGTCGTGGTCGGCGGGCTTGCGCCTGGCTCGATGTACTCGTTCTCGCTGTACAGCATCGATGCCTCGGGCGACCCGACCAACGTCTCGGAGCCGCTGAGTGTCACCACCACACCTCTGCCGGAGGGGCTGGCAATCACGCAAACCGTCATCACCGAGACACCGGAGCAGTTCTCGTACAGCGCGTCGTTCCTGGTTCCGTTCGCGTTCCGACGGGTGTTCATCGCCACCGGCAACCCGGCAAACCCGTGCTGGTCGACCGGCAGCGATCCACAGATCTGTGCCGACTTCCTGCTCGAGAACGAGCGGCTCCTGCAATACACCGGGTCGAACGGCAAGTGGGACTGGTCGATCGTGCGCGACGTCGCGCCCACCGTCGAGGGCAGCACCTACACGTGGACCATCTCCCCCGCCGACATCGGGTCGCCGACCACAGCGGTCGCCGTGTTCAACGCCAACGGCTACGCGCCGAACTCATACTGCGGCGTGGGCTTCGCCTGTGTGAGCACGGGGCCGCCGCTGCCGTACGAGTAGTTCGTGCGCCCAACGCCGACGGTGGACGTGATTTGTCCCCTTGCGCGAGGATGAGCGAGTGACTGGGGATCGAGACGTGGGCGTTGCTTTGTCGGGCGGAGGACATCGAGCCACAGTGTTCGGCCTCGGGGCGCTGCTGGCGTTGCGCGATGCCGGCGTGCATGAGCGCATCGTGTCGATCAGTTCGGTGTCCGGCGGCTCTATTGCCAACGGCGCGGTGATGGTCGGTCCCGACTTCGGCACGGCGGCGGCTGCCGATGTCGACGCACACATCGCCGCTGTCGTCGATCGTGTCGCCAAGCGGGGTGTGCTCCAAGGCGGCGCGCCGGCTACGCGGTGGTACCTGCGTCTGCTCGTCCTCTCGCTCGTGGCCGCAGCCGTGGGTCTCGTGGGCACCGTTGTGGCCGGGCTCGCTGGGTGGCCCAACGCGATCTTGCTCGCGGCCGTGGTCGTGTTCGTCGCCGGTCTGGTGTCGGCGTGGCTGCTGTTCGGGCAGCGATCGGCACGCACTGAGAGGGCGATCGACGTCGAACTGCTCGGAGGGACGCGCACATCGCTGGGCGACCAGCAGGCGCGAGGGCTCCGCATCCATCACGTCATTTGCACCACGGAGGTCCAGGGCGGCGTTGAGTTCTTCTTCAGCAACCGCATGGTCTACGGCTGGAACTTCAACGGGTCGACCGCACCATGCCGCCTGCCCCTGTCCACACCTGTGCAGGCGTCGGCGTGCGTGCCGGGGGCGTTCCGCACGCGCCAGATTCCGCTCGACGTTCTCGGGGTGGTGTTCGTTGACCGCTCCCGAACAAGGAAGGGACCGAGTCCCAAGGTCGACCACATCGTCATCCAGGACGGCGGTGTCTACGACAACATGGCCGATGAGTGGGAGTACAACTTCCGCGGTCGCCTGAAAGCCTTTCCCGAGTTGAGCACGGTCCAGACGGCCCCAGACGCGGTCGCTGGTGATCGTGAACGCGTCGGCGGGGTGGAGAGACCTGCGACCGTTGACCAGTCGAGGGCCGAAGTTCGAGATCGACAGCCTGATGCGGGCGAACAACGTGCAGTACGACGTCTCGACGAGCCACCGGCGGCGGGCGTTGTTCGAACGGTTCAGTGCCCCCGAGGCCGATCGCGAGCTCGACGGTGTCTTTGTGCAGATCTCCGACAGCCCCTACACGCTGGTGCGGAAGTGGCTTCCCCGGGACGGCCACGAGCCCGACGCGGCGTCACGGCGCGCTCAGGTCGCGTTGGCGTTCCTGGACGCCTACGGCATTGCCGAAGTTGAGTGGGATGCCATCGCCGAACGCTCGGCGGGGGTGCCGACCACGCTGAAACCGCTCGGCACGGCGGTCTGCGCAGAGTTGCTCGAGCACGCCTACGTGCTCACTCTCGTGAATGCGCACGTGGTCCTGGGCTTCGGCGATCTCGGGAGTGTCGCAGCGCACAACCGCTTCGGGCGGAGGCAGCGCGTGCAGGCCCAGACATGATCGAGCCGGAGCTGGTCACCGCGTCGGTTCCAGAGGGCGCCGACGTGCCGGTGGAGGTGAGGGTGCGTCACGGCGGCTTCGACACAGCGAGCTTCGCGCTGATGATCGGTGTGTACGCCGACGAGGAGATGTCGGGCGCCGAGCGCTTCCTCGACCGGCAGTTCGCTGAGTTGCTGAGCGGCTGGCGCGACATCGGCCGCTACTCGGGGGCTGTCGGCACGTCGGTGTTCGCCGAGCCGGGGCGCGACGTCGCCGAAGGCTGCGAGCCGGTGGGCGCGCACCTGGTCGGACTGGGATCGACATTGTCGCTCAGTCGACAGCAGGTCGCGTTCGCGGTCCAGAGCGCGCTCGTCGACCGCTGTCTGCGTCTCTACACGCAGGCGATCGACCAGCAGGAGAAGCTGACGAAGGTGGGCGTGTCGAGTGCGTTGCTCGGCGTCCGCAACGACGACGGCCTTCGCGTCGAGGACTCCGTCACCGGCATCCTCGAAGGGGTGCGTGACGCCAACCGCCTCTTGGCCCGGTTCGAGCGCGAACGGAACCTGCACGCTCGCGTGCGTGTCGCGTACGTCGAGCTCGTCGAACGATACGCCGACCGTGCCAACCTGGCCGCGGCAGCAGTTCGCAACGCCGGCCCGGTGGCGGGGCTGCCAACCAACTTCGGTGGGCTCGACATTGTCAGCGTCACACCGGGTGAGGCTGCACAAGGGGCGCTGCCATCGGGCTCAACGTTCCTCGAGAGCGACCGGACGTGGCGTCGATTCGTCATCTCGGAGCAGAAGACCCCAGCCCGACCATCGTCCGTCGCCCCCGACCGGACCCTTGTTGTCGATGTGTCGCTGCTCGGCCGAGACGCACGGGCTGATCGCGTGACGCACCGCATCGACCGGGCATCGCTCGACACGCTGCATGGCGAGAATATCTCGTGATCGTTCCGACCTTGCTGCGCTTCGAGCGCTGCGCGACCGTCTCGTGCCGAACTCGATGCGGGCGCAGTTCCTCACGACGTCGGCGATCCACCTGATCGTCGACGCCGCAACGGCCAACTACCCGTGGGAATTACTGGCGGCATCCGCCCTCAGCGTCCCCGAACAGAACGCCACTACCGGTACGGGCGCAGTGCTGCGAATGTTCTCGGAGACCGAGTCGAGGCGCGTGCAGCCCGAGCGGGCCAGGGTCGGAACGGCGCTGATCATCGGCGCCGGCAAGGTCGAGGGGTTTCCGATGCTCCCTGGCGTGATCCAGGAAGCGGCCGAGGTCGCCTCGGTACTCGAACACCGAAACATCGAGACCAAGACATTGGTGGACAGTGACGCTCCGCTCGATGTGGCCGAACTGAACATCGCACTGTACGGCGACCATCAGATCCTCCACATCGCCAGCCACGGCGTGCACGTCGACGACAATTCCGACGCCACCGGCGCGGTTCTGACCAAGGATCTGCTCTTCACGGCTGATGTGGCGGGCGCCTTGCCGACGGTTCCGGAGCTCGTGTTCCTCAACTGCTGCAACAACGGCCGCATCGGGCTGAACCGCCTCTCGGCTGGTCTGGCGCGGGAGCTGATGGCCCTCGGCGTCCGGGCTGTGGTCGCCGCGGCGTGGCCGGTGAGCGACGCCGCCGCCATGACGTTCGCGCGGGTGTTCTACGAGCAGTTGACCGGCGGTCGCACCTTCGGCGACGCCGTCACTCATGCTCGCACGGCGTGCGCGGACGTGGGCGGCAGCGCGACGTGGGCTGCGTACCAGTGCTACGGCGACCCCACATTCGTGCTGCGTGGCCGCTCGGCCGAGGTCGCCGCGGTCGGGCAGCCGGTCAGCCGCTCAGACTTGCTGGCGCGTCTGGGCACACTGCTCACGCAGATCGCCGATCTCACCCAGCCGAAGTACGGCGCGTTGACGGAACGCCGCCAACGGCTGCTCGATTCACGCGCCGAGCTGGCGAGCTGGGCGGACAAGATGGGGTACGGAAAGACGGCGGAAGTGTGTCGTCTGCTTGCCAAGACTGCGCGCGAGCTGGGCGACTTCGGGGAGGCTGCGACCCGGTACTGCCTGTTTGCCACCGATCCCGGCTCGGGCTTGTCGGGACTCGCGAGGAGAGACGCGTCGGCGTTCGACCTGCAGCAGGCGGCCAATTGCTTGGCGCGCCGAGCTCAGGAGCTCGCCCGCGATGCGCTCGACAAGGGCGACCAGGCGGCGCTCGCCACGTCGCTCGCCGAGTTTCCCAAAGCTGTCTCGCTCGCCAAGGGAGCAATCGAGGTGCTCCCGGAAAACGAAGGGCACTCGATCCTGGCGGGGGTCTACAAGAAGTGGGCAACGGTCGACGAGAAGGGACGGACGCAACATCTCGAGGATGCGGTGGCATCATACGCGGAGCTGCAAAGCCATGAACGTGGCGGATTCGGCGTCGAGAACCGCATCCAAATGAGCGCCATCCTCGACGCGGCGTCGGCCGCAAAGCTCGTGTCGCAGCTCGGGGAGCCGGACGAGAAAGGTGGCACGCCGCCATCGACGATCGTCGACGCCGCGCCGGAGCGAGTGGTCGACTACTGGGCACGTGCCGCGCTCGGCGATCTGGCGCTGACGCGTTTGATGGTTGCAACCACTGACGAGGAGCGAGCGGCGTCCGAGAAGAGCGCCGTCGGCTACTACATCGCCGCTTGCAAGAGCCGTTCCACCTTCTCGGAACGATCGAGCTCTGTCGACCACCTCAGGGACCTTCAGGACCTCCTGGCCGACGATGACGAACGCAAGCCATTCTTGACCGACGCATGGAGCAAGTTGAAGCCATGGAGCCTCTTCGACCCGGTCGAGAAGAAGGCACCGCCGGCAGCGGCCGCAGAGCGCGACGCGCCGCCGACCGACGGTGTCCCCGCGCGTAGCTCTGCGGAGGTCAACCTGACGGCTTTGCCGGCAGCGTGCGGCGACTGCCTGGTGCTCGACTACACGGGAACCGACGGCCGGCCCCGGCGAGTGCTCGTCGATGGCGGACTCGGTTCCGCCTTCGACCGCGGGCTCGGCTCGCTGCTCGGCCCCGCCGGGAACCCGACGAAGGTCGACCTCGCGGTTGTGACTCATGTCGACCTCGACCACATCGAGGGCACAATCCGGGCGCTGCGCGACAAACGACTGGTGGCCGACGACATCTGGTTCAACGGCCGAGAGCAACTCGAGCAGCTGTTCAACCCCGGAGGCAGCCGCGGTGTGCGCCAGGGCGATGCCCTGAGCGAACTCATACCCGACGGGACACGCAACGTAGCGGTCGAAGGACGTGCCTTCGTCCTCCCCGCGGTCGGCCCGCCGCCGACGATCCCATTTCCCGGCGGCGCCACGGCGGTGCTCCTCTCTCCGACCGAGGAGCGGCTGCGCCGGTTGCTGCGTAAGTGGCCCGAGCCCGACCGTGGGGTCGATGACTCGGGCTCCTTCGATCAGCTCATCGGCGCGTTCGTCGATGAGGTCGATCGCGGCGTAGGCGAATTCGGCAAGGACACAAGCGTGGCCAACGGCTCGAGCATCGCCTTTCTCTTCGAGCACGACGGCACGTCGATCCTGTTCGGTGCTGACGCCTACGCGTCCGACCTGAAAACGTCAATCGGTGCGATCCTCGCACAGCGCGGCGAGACCAAGCTGCACGTGCGGCTCTTCAAGTTGCCGCACCATGGCAGCAGGCAGAACATCACCGACGACCTGTTGGATCTCATCGAGCCGGATGAGATCCTCGTCTGTACCGACGGCTCGAAGTTCAAGCACCCCGACGAGGATGCACTCGACAAGATCCGGGCACACTATCCGACAGCGCCCATCCGCTTCACCGACGACACCGAGCTGATCCGGGCGCGGGCGGCGCACCTCGGGTTGGCGACCCCGACGTCCTCGTCGCCCGTCGTGATCAAGCTGTGAAGTCGAGTCGGCAACCGGGCCGACTACCGTTGACCTGGTGAGCGATGTGGCGTTTCTACGGCCTGGCGGCTTCCGCAACACGGTGCTCGCCTCGGGGCACGTCACCGATGCTCCCGGGCGGTCATCACCGCGGTTCCCCGAGACCGCCGTTCCGAGTGTCGAGCAACAAGTGGCGGAGCTGTTCGAGCGATGGGAGCTGAATGGTAGCGACCTGCTGATCTGTGGCGGAGCCCGAGGCGCCGACATCATCGCGGCCGAGCAAGCACGTCGCCGGCAGACCACCGTGTGGGTGCTCCTCGCCCACCGCCCCGAGGTGTTCGAGCAGACGTCCGTCGCCGGCGCCGATCCGGCATGGATCGACCGGTACTGGCGACTGCTCCAGCGGTGCCCATCCTGGGCACTGGACGAGGACCCACACTTTCGCGACGAGCCACGCCACGAGAACGACGCGTACGAGACGGCCAACAGGTGGATGGTGTCGATCGCCCGACTGCAAGGCAGCGGTCGGCCGCTGCACCTTGTCGCGGTCTGGG
The DNA here is from genome assembly GCA_963773085.1 of Ilumatobacteraceae bacterium. Classification (GTDB taxonomy): domain Bacteria; phylum Actinomycetota; class Acidimicrobiia; order Acidimicrobiales; family Ilumatobacteraceae; genus JAENVT01. Next base: position 190,164 of record CAVYZS010000018.1, read on the forward strand.
ACGGTCAGCCTGCGGAGGGAGCAGGCGGCACCGCCAACATGGTCAACGTCGTCAGCGCCGAAGGCGGTGTCGTCGTGACGATCGATCCGGGTCGTTGACATGACCAACGTTCGAGCACTCCTGGTCGGCATCGACGCCTATGCCGCTGTCACACCGCTATCCGGATGCGTGGCGGACATCGATGCCATCCAGGCAACGTTGCGCAAATGTGTCCCACCAGACCAGTTGTCAGTCGTCGCACTCCGCAACGAGCAAGCCACGAGAACGAACATCATCGAGACGTTTCGATCACACCTTGGTCCTGCTGAGAGCGATGAGATCGCCTTCTTCTACTTCGCTGGCCACGGATCCCAGGAACCATGTCCCGAGGAGTGGGCCCGACTCGAGCCAGATGGGCTCAACGAGACCATCGTCTGTGTCGATAGCCGCACGCCGGGCGTGTGGGACCTTGCCGACAAGGAGATCAACGCGCTGATCGAAGAAGCCGGCGCCCGCGGCGCCCAGGTCGTGATGATCTTCGACTCCTGCCACTCGGGTGGCGTCACTCGCGACATCTTGGACGTCATCCCGCCGTCGGTCCGAGCCGCACCGATGGCGCAGGAGAGGCGCGTCTTCTCGAACTATCTCGATGCCGCGCAGACGAGATACGACCCGACCAGATTGGTTGCTGGAAGCCCTCCGGATCCTGCTCACATCGCTCTATCGGCATGTCAGCCACACCAAACTGCCAAGGAGCTGCCGATGCTCGGCACGCACCGGGGCGCGTTCTCGTATGCGTTCGAGGAGAGCCTGTCGCTCATCGGTGAGAACGCGAGCTATGTCGAACTCGCCGCAGCAATCCGAGCCAAGTTGCACTCGCAGGTCAACGATCAAGCACCGGATCTCTACGCCGGTGGAGGCGCATCTTCGGCGTCGACCTTTCTCGCCGGCGCTGCCACGCCACGGTTGCTCACGGCCAACGCCGACGGCAACGAGTGGTGGCTGAGCGCCGGCGCAGTCGATGGCATCACGCCGCCGGCGAGCGGCATCATTGAGATCGAGCTCTCCGGCCAGGGAGCATCGGCCACGAGCGACGCGACAGTGCTCGCAGATGCACAGGTTGTCGAGGTCGAGCCGAGCCGGGCGAAGCTGCGAGTCGTCCCCCGACCGCAGCAGGCACTCGATCCTGCACATCAATACCTCGCAGTCATCACCAAGTTCGCCGTCCCAGCGCTTCGGGTCGTCGTCACCGGCGCGGGAGCGAACGATGTGGCTGCAACGCTCGCAGGCGTCAGCCCATTCGCGGTCGTGACGACCGAGGCGCCGACCGGGACCTCGGGTATTCGGACGCTCACCGTCGACATCGACGGACAGGATGTCTCCATGGAGGGAGCAGCGGGGGCGCCGATCGAGACGACCGTGTCTCGGCTCGCCGCCGACATCGCTCACCTCGCCAGATGGCACGCGTTGTTGGACCGCGTCGCTCCGGGATCTCGGATCGGCTCCAAAGTTTCGATCGACGTACTGGAACTCAGCCCCGATCAGCCGGCGGCCACAGACACGCAGGCACCCGTCCAGGCGGTCAAGGGAGCGATTGCCCTGAGCTACGACGGTGCCAATCCGCCTCGCGTCCAGCTCCGGGTGACCAACGCGCACGATCGCCGATTGTTCGCAGCGTTGTTCGATCTGACGGACTCCTACGGCTCCGTGAAGCTGTTTGCCGATTGGGCAGAGCCCAGCAAACCTGCGTGGGCCCGCCAGGGACAGGTGCAGACACTCACCATCCCGGAGTGGAGTCCGACCGCGACAGAAGCGAACGATCGCTTGAAGCTGATCGCCAGCACCGTCGAATTCGACGCCGACGCTTGGGTTCTGCCGCGGTTGCTCGGTCCCCCAGGGGACCACGCGAGGGGCGAGGGCCGCGATGTCGAGGGTGAAGATCCGCCGGATCCGGTCGAGGATGAGACGTGGGGCGCCTCTCTGCTCACCGTTGTGACGACCAGACAGCCGGTCTGAGTTTCAAGCCGCGCCGGATGTCAGAGCTACTGAACGGGGATGGATCGTGACACCGGCGGCTCGCAGGTCGCGCACCTTCTGCTCGCGAACGGCAGCCAGTGCATCATGCCAGCCGTTCGGGTGGAACGCCTGCTCGATCCAGTCAGGTGGGACGTGATCGGGGTTCGTCAGCTCGTGGGCGGCCTGGCAGTCGGCGAGAAAGAAGATCGCGTCGGCAAATGTGACCCCGTCGTCGGCGTCCGAGCACCCAAGCGTGTGGTTCTTGACCATCGACCGGACGCGATTGAAATGCGCCTCACCCAGAAGTTCGCGTCCCCGGAGTACCCGCCCGAGCAACTCTGCCGCCAATGGGCCATGCAGCAGCTGCGGGTTGGCCCACTCGACGCCATTGACCGGGAGGTGCCAGTCACGGGCCAGGCTCAGCACCCGCGCCATCGGCAGGGTGCGGAACCAGTCGTGGATGTAGGCGGCGATGCTCACATCGCGCCGTAGCTGGATCGCCTCGTCGGGTCGGGCGTGGCAGTCCACGAGTTGGTTGGCGAGCACCTCGACGCGGTGGGCGTGCTCGAGGCCACGATCGTCGAGGAACCCACACCCCAGCCGCTGCACCAACTGATCGGCGTCGAGGTCGGGGTTGAGATAGTCGACCTCGCTGGCCGCGAGACGCTTGCCGAAGCCGCTGGCCCACGCGCCGACGCCGAGATCGTCGGTGCCGAACAACCTGGTCGCCCAGGTGGCCACACACTGCGGCAGTTCGTCGGCGAATTCCCACAGCGAAGCGCGCAGCCCGTCGCCGACCGTAGGGTACCCGTCGAACCAATGCCCGGGATCCGACTCCCCAGCCGCACCCGAACCACTCAGCTGGGACACCAAGCCGGCGAACAGACACACGCGGCGCCGCTCGGCGGCCGTGAGAGCCACCATGGCGTCCACCTGGTCGCGCACGAGCGGCAATCCGCTCGAGGTGGTGGCATCGCCGACACACTCCGCCATCGCCAGGCCGAGGCGGGCCAGGAGCAGATGCCGCTCCGATCCGACCTCCGTCGCGGCTTGGTGATAGTCGCCGATGCTCTTTCTGGCCTGATCGAGTGTGTCGACATCGCGGGTGGAATCCGCCAGTGCCAGTTCGAGCATCGCCCGACCGAGCAGCGTTCCCTGGTCGAGTGCATCGCTTGCCGAGCTGACGAGAGCCATCGCCTGCCGGTAACAACGCGCTGCGAGCATCGCATCACAGTGGACAGTGTGGTGCAGCCGCCCCTGCGCGGTGAGGGCCGTGACGACCGCATCGCGATGGTGGGAGGCGGCAGTTCCGGACAACGCGACAACACGAGCGACGTGGAACAGGGCGTCCCGAGCGACGTCGTGGATGGTCGCCTCGTGCCAGAAGGGCCGTTGCTCGCGCGCCTTCAAGGCGAGGGTGACCGCCAACTCTGCGGAAGCACAGTCGATGAGCCGGCGACGAGCCGATATCGGTGGTGAATCCTCGGCATGGCGCAGCGCTGACAACAGTTCCATCTCGGCCTGCTCGAGGTTGCCGTTGTATTGGTGCCGGCGGCCTCGCTCGAGTGCCACCTCACCGCGGCGCGCGTGAACCAACCGGCGGTAGGTCTCGCTGCGGTCGATCGGTGCCTTCGCCCCTGTCAGCAGATCTCGAATCTCGGCGACGGCCTCGGGTTCGTCTTCGAGTTCTGTTTCCGTATCTCTCAGGTGGTCCTCCGTTTGGTCGAGGTGGTGCTCGGCCTGATCGAGGTTGAGTGCGCCGTCACCACCGCCGATCCGGAGGAGCTGGGCTTTCTGCAAGTCGCAGTTGGCCATGTGCAGCAGTTGCTCCGGAGCGGCAGGTCCTGCCTTCGGCGATGCGACCAATTCGTCCAACAGGTTGTGGGCGACCTCGTAGTGACTGATGGCCTGGCGGTCGGCCAGGGCCCTTGCTGCCAGCTCCGCCGCTCGCATGTGAGCGACAGCGGCCTCCGGCTTCCGGCCGGCGTTGGTCAGATGCGCGGCGAGGCTCGCCCAGTCGGCGAGCTGCTCGACCAAGTCCGACTGGTCACCGGAGTCCAAGCGGCGACGCAGCACAGTGGCAATGGCGTCGCGGAGAACCTCGAGCCTCTCCTGACGCATGCCGGTGACGAGATTGTCGGGAAACGAGCCGTGGGCGAACGAAATCGCCCGGGCAGGGTCGGCGAAACAGCGGTAGACCATGCAATCGAGGTCGTTGGAGCGCAGTTCGCGCCACAGCTCGTCGCTGTCCGGACAACTACCGCTGCGTAATTGCCCGAGCACGTCGACGGCGAGATCGAACGAGAAGGTCAGCCCGAGCAGGGCGCCGACTTCCAGGATCGGGAGCAACTGATCAGACACCTCGGTCTCGAGCAGATACGTCAGCAGGGCGACCTCATCCAGCCTCTCGGGTTCGAACGATCCACAGCCTGTTCCAGGTGGCACGAACTGCCACGTGCCGTCGTCGTCGAGGGCGAGGCGATCGTCGTCGTTCAATCGCCGGAGCGCCGTCACCGCGAGGAATGGCGAGTAACCCTGGTCGGTGAGCCATTGCTGCAAGTCGTCGGCGAGCTTCACCACGCCACCACGCGAGACGACGTCGAGTAGGGCGCGGCCGGGCTCTTCGTCGCCCCCGATCGTGCTGACACCGAACGGCGCCTGCAACTGTGCATCGACCGCAAGGTTGGCAAGACAAGAAATGCGCGCATCGTCGGATGGGTGAGGATCGCTGGTGACGACCAGTGCCATCTGCCACCCAGCGTCGGCATCGTTGCGCAGCGCCCGTTGCAGATCGAGCACGAGATCGAGCGAACTGTCGTCGAGCCGGTGCAGGTCGTCGACCAGCAACAGGATCGGAACGACCTTCGAGAGATCCCCGATGACGTTGATGATCTGATGTCGCACGCGTCGGGGCGGAAACTTGCCGTTGCGCGCACCCCAGCGGATCTCGGCGACATTGTCGAGGTCGTGTCCCACCTGGGCGAGCTGCGATCGGTCGACCAGACCATTGCTCGAGAGGAGATCAGCGCTCTTGGCGCGAAGCCCGTCGAGCAGCGCCCGGCTGGCTCGAGTCCGCAGCTCACCGTCGGGTAATGCGCCGATCCCATCGATCAGCTCGCGGAACCAGTGGACCGCGGTGCGATAAGGGATCGGCGCGGCCTCCGAATCGAGAACTACGTGCAGGGCAGCCAGGCACCCATCCGGTGGTTTGGCGCGTAAGCGCTCGAGGAGGGCTGTGCGACCGGTGCCCGACGGTCCGAGCAACGCGCGAATGCGACAACCTCCCTCCGTCGTCCACGTCGTGAGGTAGTTGTGCATTGCCGCGACCAATTCGACTGGGGCCAGCTCCGAACGGTCGAAGATCCACGGCTCTGCGGTGCCGGTCGGGGGTTGGCCCGACCTCGAGAGGGCGCCGATGATCATCCGACGATCTCGACTCTTGAAATCTGACGAGACGAGGACACATTCGACGTCAAGCATTGCCCGAAGTTCCGACGGCAATTGGTTCGCCCTCGGGATCGCCAACCCGTCGAGCACGACCGGCAGGACGCGCTTTCCAGCCGCCAGTGTCTCGCTCAGTTCTCGTCGAACGTAATCCTCACTGTCGAAGAGCCGGCTGATGCTGGCCGGTCGCATCCACGACTTGCCGATGACGGCGACCACCACCTCGGCTCGGTCGAGGGCTGCGTCGATACCGGTCGACCACGATGAGCCGGCCTGCAGGCGGTCCTCGTCGCGCCAGACCCGCCCCTCATAGCCCCAGCTGTCCTGCAGCAGGCCGGCGAGCCTCTCGGCAGCGGCGCGGTCACCGCTGCGGTATGAAACGAAGATCTCGAAAGCCATCGCATCTTCTCCTGTCCAACGATCCTGATTGTCAATAGGGCATGGTCGGGGCAGTCCTGATACATCTGCTGTACCGGTTGACTGCGAATCAGTTCCGCCGAGTGATGGCGATCACCGTCACCACCAGCACGGCGATGACCACCAGGCACCCGGCGACGACCGCACCGGTGACCCAGGCAATCCAGCCCGGCGGATCCCACACCAGCAACACTGCCGTGCCTCCCACTGCACCGACAACCGCGAATGCGGCGAGGGCAGCGACCACGAGCAGCGTGCCGCGAACCAACGGTTCGAGTCCCTTGAGCATTTTCGCGAGCAGTCCGAACTCCCAGCCCGGCGCCCATGTCTGACCGCGTTGCAAGACATAGTGGCGAGCGGAGGCGACATTCAGGTCGCGCGCGACGTCGGGCTCGAAGAGCTCGAGACCCGCCGCTGCCTGAAGGTGGACCGCGGGCGGTGCACCGTCGAGCATCGCCTCGACCTCCGCGCCGGTCCAGTTGGTCGCCACCCACTCCCCAAGGTAGGGCTGGTGCTCCTTCTTGGCCGGCAGTGCACGGACCAACGCATCCACGAGCAGGTGGCGAACGATCGACCGGTCTTCGGCAACGGTGAACTCGGCCGTCCTGAACGACGGCGCGATCTGTTCCACGCTCTTGACCAGAGCCTCAGCGATGGCGTTCTGTGCCTCGTTGCGGACGCTGTGGCCGCCGCGGATGATTTCGCGTATCCCTAGCTCAGGATCTTGTGAGTGGGGCGGCGGTTCTGACGCGGCCGCTTTTCGGACCAGCACGAAACGTTCGTCGGCGAGCTCGTCGCACACCACCTGACGAGTCAGGTTGGAGATGAGGTACTCGTAGAAACACCAGCCACGGACGGTGTACCCAGGCGAGTCGATCACGACCACGTTGCGCAGCAACTGATCCATGTGCTCGAGGATCGTCTGCAATGCCTCGTTGCTGGACTCCCGCCTCGTCTGCTGCGGGAACGACGAGTAGTCATAGACCAAATAACAGTTCTCGAGCGACTGCAGCTTCGCCAGTTGCGTTCTGTTCGGGTCGGGATCCTCCGGATGCTCCCAACGATGGGAGATGAACAGCGTCGGCGCCAGGCGGCCTGCATCTCGGATTGCTCGCATCCGCTCGAGCCGCTCCCTGGGCTGTGCGTCGATTGCTACCTTCAGTTCGCCAAGCCTCTCGGCATGAACGGCCGGCGATGGCGTGTTGAGACATTCCTGCTCGCACAGGTCGTCCAACAGCTGCGAGTGCGACCGAATGAACGCAGCCGCGTCGTGTCCCGCGGCCCAGTAGGCGGCAAAGCTCAGCGCCTCGTGATCCTCGTATGCGGGAAGAGCTCGCCATCGCCGGAGGTCGGCGGAATCGACCAGCTTCACATGGCGCCAGAACTCGTCGAGCCGGTCGCTACCGCCCGTGGAAGTGGCTCCCAAGTGGACCGACCGACGATGCTCCTCGAACGCACCCACGTCAAGCCGCAGGTTGTTCCAAGCATTCGGGCGCCCGTCTGTTCGTTCCACGTAGGTCAACGGTGGCCGAGAACGACACGACCGAGCAGACCGCTGGGCCGGAGTGCGCCGTCGTGGTCGACGCGCAGAGGTGCGCGGGCGGGGCGATGGAACAGCCACCAGCGCAGTCGATCGAGTCGGCGTGCGCGACGCAGGACGTCGGGCTCGGCCAAATCGAAGATCGCACAACGAGACGCAGGCGAGCCGGTCGCGTCGAGGATCGCGTTGACCGCGCGGCGCGCAGCTTCGTTGGCTCCTTCCATCGTCGCCAGGTCCGTGGTCGTCCTTACGTAGTCGGCTGCCAGCATCAGGTTGGCGATGCGCGTCGTCACTTCCGGCCTGTCGCTCCACGACCCGGCAGTGTTGATCAGCAATGGCTCGAGGTTGGTCGCCTCCGTCGGGTTCGGGAACTCGACCGACGGATCGAGGAACCAGGCAAGCACCCGCGACTCGTCCAGCAGCGGTTGCGGTCCATCATTGAGGTGATCGACGAGCTGTCCCCAGACCTCGGCGCGGATCTCCTCGCGACTGCAACGCGACGCCACCTTGCCCGTGCGCCTCCCCGGCGTATCCCAGTCGGACACGTCGACGGAGAGGATCCCGCGAACGTTCCCATCGCCGTAGCGTCCGACATCGATGTCTGCCCAGAACTGGGCCTGCGAAATCGAGGTCAGCGCCCACTCCGAGTCGATGTAGATCGTGTGACCGTGGACGAGAGGTATGTCGCTGTCGAGATAGAACATCACGCCGTTCATCCACCGGGTCACGAGACGGTCGAGTGCCGCCAACCGCGGTTCCAACGCCCGCAGCGGTGGCCCGGCGAACGTCCGCATCACCTCCACAGGTAACGCGGCAACATAGAAATCGGCGGTCACGGAGCCGGCGGGGGTCGTGACGCCCCCAATGAGCTCGCCATCCACGACGAGACCCTGAACCGGGCAGTCGAGGCGCAGGTCGACGCCTAAGGCACGCAGGTGCTCGACCCAAGGATCGATCCACGCCTCGTTGGTCGGACCATTGAGAACGCGATCGGCCCGACCGCCGACGCGGGTCACGTCGAACAACAGCTGGGCGAGGATCAGGCCGCCAGTACGGGCGCTGATCTCCCTCGCTCGCGCCGCAACCAGCGTGCGCGTGAGACCATCGGCGAGGAACTTCTGGAACGCGACCGACCGGCGCTCGGCACCGACGAACTCCCACCAGCTCTGCTGCTCCCACTGCTCGAACCGGCGCTCATCGCAGCTCGTGAGGAGCGTCAGCAGCCGCTCCATGAGCACCGCCTGCTCGTCCACAGGGATCCCGAGCGCCGTCGTCCACTCGAGCAGGAACCGGCTGACCACACCAAGGTCGTCGAGGGATGAGGGACGATGCGCCACGCTGATCATCTCGTGACGACCGCCTGCCCTGGCGATCATCACCCTGGTTGCTCCCGTGAGCCGATCGAGAACGGTGCCATCGGCGGTCGGTATCCGGCTCATCGTGTCAGGGATGTGTCGATAGAACCCTGGAAAGAAGCGAAAGCCGTGCTCGGCCGGCAAGTCGGCGCGACCATCCACACCGGAGCCCGGCACGGGCAAGCTCCGTGCCTTGCCCCCCGGAATCGATCTGCCCTCGAGCACCACCACGTCGAACCCGCGCTCGGCCAGCTCGTGGGCGGCGGTCAGCCCAGCTACGCCACCGCCCAGCACTGCGACCTTCACCACGGACGGAAGCCTAGGCGGCCGCCGATCGCGGCCCTTCTCCGGAGGGCCACGTCACCCGCCACAACCACTCGGCCGGCTGGTTGGGCGCGATTTCAGCACTGCCACTACCGGAATCGAACCCGTTGAGCCTGGTCGGGCGCGGTGTGAGCACTGGCGGTGCCGAATTCGCGCCCGATGGGGTTGGGCACGTGGCACGGTCGCACCCATTCAGGGGTACACGACCTGAGGCTGGCTTACGTCTCGGAGGGGCTTGCTAGGGTGCGGCGAGAAAAAAATCGCAGTGCCTGATCGCACGGAAAACGGAGCTGGCGTCGTCATGGAACAGTTTGCTGGTCGCATCGAAGTGGACATCAGGGATTCAGTTCCGGATTGGACCCCGTTCGAGCCGCCGAAGGCGCCGGCGGGTTCGCCGAACGTCGTGTTCATCACCCTCGACGACGTCGGGTTCTCGGCGATGAGTGGGTATGGCGGCCCGATCCCGACGCCGAACATCGATCGGATCTCGGCCGACGGGGTGCGCTACACACAGTTCCACACGACAGCGTTGTGCTCGCCGACGAGGTCGTGCCTGCTCACCGGCCGCAACCACACGCGCAACAGCATGGCGTGCATCACCGAGGCCGCCGTCGGGTTCCCTGCCGCGAGCGGGACGATCCCCCCGGAGAACGGGATGTTGTCGGAAATCTTGGGCGAACTCGGCTGGAACACGTACATGGTGGGCAAGTGGCACCTGTGCCCCACCGATGAGATGAACCTCGCCTCCACGCGACGCAACTGGCCGAGCGGGCGCGGCTTCGAGCGGTGGTACGGCTTCCTGGGCGCAGAGACCAGCCAGTGGTACCCCGAACTGATCTACGACAACCACCCCGTGGATCAGCCCAGCTCGCCCGAGGACGGGTATCACCTCAGCGTCGACATCACCGACAAGGCAATCGAGTTCATCCGCGACGCGAAGTCGGTCGCGCCCGAGAAGCCGTTCTTCCTCTACTACTCCCCCGGGGCGTGCCACGCACCACACCACGCGCCCAAGGAGTGGATCGACAAGTTCAAGGGTCAGTTCGACATGGGCTACGAGGCGATGCGTGAGCAGACCTTGGCCCGGCAGAAGGAACTCGGCATCATCCCGGCCGACACCGAGCTTCCCCCGATCAACCCGATCGGCACGCATGAGACGCGCCAGAGTGCCGACGGCAAGCCGTTCCCGATGATGGACGAGACCCGCCCGTGGGATTCGCTGTCGGCCGAGGAGAAGCGCCTTTTCTCGCGGATGGCCGAGGTGTACGCCGGGTTCATGGCCCATGCCGACGACCAGATCGGACGGCTGCTCGACTTCCTCGACTTCATTGGCGAGCGCGACAACACACTGATCATGCTGGTGTCCGACAACGGGGCCAGCGGTGAGGGCGGCCCGCACGGCTCGGTCAACGAGCTGCTGTTCATCAACGGCATCCCTGACGACATCAACCAGAACCTCGCCATGCTCGACGAGCTCGGTGGCCCGAAGACCTACAACCACTACCCGAACGGGTGGGCGATGGCGTTCAACACACCGTTCAAGATGTGGAAGCGCTACGAGTTCGAGGGCGGCACCGCCGACCCGTGCATCATCTCGTGGCCTGCAGGGATGAAGGCCCGCGGCGAGCTGCGCACGCAGTACCACCATGCAATCGACCTCGTCCCCACCGTTCTCGACGCGCTCGGCGTGACCCCTCCACGCACGATCAAGGGTCACGTGCAGAGCCACTTCGACGGCGTCAGCATGCGCTACAGCTTCGACGACGTTGCCGCGCCCGGCCAGCGAGTCACACAGTTCTACTCGATGCTCGGATCACGCGGCATCTGGCACGACGGCTGGAAGGCTGTCAGCACCCACCCCAGTGTCGCCGGCTGGAGCCACTTCAACGACGACGAGTGGGAGCTGTACCACACCGATGTCGACCGATCCGAGGTGCACAACCTCGCCGCCGAGCACCCCGACAAAGTGCGCGAGCTCGTAGCGCTGTGGTTCGCCGAGGCAGGCTCGAACGGAGCGTTCCCACTCGACGATCGCAGTCCGCTGGAGATCATCACGACTCCGAGGCCGATACTGAGCCCAGCCCGCGACCGCTACGTCTATTTCCCCGACTGTGCCGAAGTCCCCGAAACGCAGGCCGTCAACCTCCGCAATCGGTCGTTTTCGATCGGGGTACTGCTCGACATCTCCGAGTCGGGGAGCAGCGGGGTGCTGATCGCCCAGGGGTCACGATTCGGCGGGTTCAGCCTCTACATCAACGACAATCGCCTCCATTACATCAACAACTTCGTCGGTGTCCTCGAGCAGAAAGTCGTCGGCACCGTCGACGTTCCCACCGGCAAGAACCTCGTTCTCTCGGCGTCGTTCGAAAAGACCGGCCAGGCCGCGCCGGGTGTGGGCGAGGGCACGCTCTCGCTCTGGCACGGCGACACCAAGGTCGGTGAGGGGACGATCAAGGTCCAGCCGGGGCCGTTCATGCTCGCCGGCGAGGGTCTGTGTGTCGGCCGCGATGGTGGCCACCCGGTCACCGACTACGTCGGCGATCAGCCGTGGCGTTTCACCGGCGGCAAGATCCACCGCGTCGCCGTCGACGTCAGCGGCGAGCCATACGTCGATCTCCTGCGGGAAGCCGAAACCCGACTCGCCCACCAGTAACGCCCGAAAGTGAGGTGAGACCTCGAGGTGACCACTTCTGCATGGACCGACGAACCCGTCGCTTCGCAAACGACGCGGACAGGTCTGCTGTCGTATGTGTCCGGCGCGGCCGGACGACTCATACTCATCAGCTTCCTGAGCCTCTACCTCGAACTCACGTTCATCCGCTGGGCTCCGATGCAAGTCCGCCTGTTGGCGTACTTCTCGAACTATGTGCTCATCGCGGCACTGCTCGGCCTGGGCCTCGGCATGATGCTCGCAGACAAGTCTCGCCGGCTGCTCGTGTTCTTCCCGCCGGCACTCACCGTCATGGTCGTCGCTGTCCTAATTCTCGAGCGCAGCGATTTCGTCGTGCCCCTCGTCGCCGAGGGTCAGTTCATCTGGAATTACCTCGCCGGGATCAAGGCGTCGGGTCTCCTCGCCTACGGCGTTCTGGTCGGCTTCTTCCTCGCGGTCGCCGGGTTGTTCACGCTCATCGGTCAGGAAGTCGGTCGAGCCCTGCGGCCGTTCGCTTCCCTGAAGGCATACTCGCTCAATATCGTTGGCAGCTTGCTCGGCGTCGCCGGGTTCGCCGTGGTGAGCTTCATGGAGGCACCACCACCGGTCTGGTTCGGCGTCGGTGGCATCGTTCTGCTCGCCTACATGTGGAGTGCCGACCATACGAAGACCGGCCTCGTGCTGGCAGCCGTGTGGCTCCTCGCGACCGTGTTGATCGTCCAACGCGACTCATCAGCAAGCGGGGTCGAACGGCATTGGTCGCCCTACTACGAGATCGAGGCGACGCCGATCATCCGCAATGGAGCGAGGATCGGCAGCAACATCACCGTCAACAAGGACAGCCACCAACAAGCGTTGGATCTGTCGGAGCCGGCGTCGACGGATCGGTACATCACCGGACGCGCTCGTCTCTACAACCTCCCCTACACGTTCGCCGCGCCGCAGCGCGTGCTGGTCGTCGGCGCCGGCACTGGCAACGACACCGCTGCCGCCCTCCGCAACGCGCCCGGTGCGCGGATCGACGCTGTCGAGATCGATCCGGTCATCGCCCGGTTGGGATCGTCATTGCACCCCGAGCATCCCTACGACGCCCCGAACGTGAACGTGGTCATCGATGATGCCCGGTCATTCCTGCAAAAGAGTGACGAGCGGTACGACCTGATCGTGTTCGGCTTCCTCGACTCGCATCGCCTCTTCTCGCACATGTCGAGCGTCCGGATGGACAACTACGTCTACACGCTCGAGAACTTTCGGCGGGTGAAAGAGCGCTTGACCGACGATGGCGTTGCCGCGGTCACCTTCACGATCCACGAGAAATGGATCGCCGATCGGATCTTCACCGTCATGACCGAGGCATTCGGCCACCCGCCGCTCGTCTACCAAGGCGACGCCAACGGCTATGGGACCACCTTCCTGATCGGCCCGAAGCAGTTGAGCGCCCCCGCCTCTGCCACCGTCATCGACGTGACATCGGCCAAGGACCAGGTCTTCGCCGACCGCAATCAGATCACGTGGCGCTACTCAGACACCGAGGGGTATCTCGACTCGGCCCTGTTCTCGGATCACGCCGAACTTCTCACCGACGACTGGCCGTTCCTGTACATGCGGTCTCGGTCGATCCCACCGAACTACATGTTCGCCCTGGTCCTGACGTTCCTGGCGACGCTTCTACTGGTCTGGCGGCTGGTGCCGTCGATCGACATGAAGCGGTCGGCCAACTGGAACTTCTTCGCCCTCGGAGCTGCGTTCGCGTTGCTCGAGACACGCGGGATCACCGAGATCGCGTTGGTCTTCGGCTCCACGTGGGTGACCAACACGATCGTGATCGGCGCGATCCTCACCATGATCCTGCTCGCCAACATGGTCGTGGCGCGCTGGCATCCGCCGCTGCATTGGGTCTACGCCGGGCTGTTCGCTGTGGTGATCGTCGATTTCCTCTTCCCGCTGCAACGGCTCTTGGGCCTCTCTTTCGGAACACAGGTATTCGCGGCCGGTGTCCGTGTGGCGGCACCGATGTTCTTCGCGGGGATCGTGTTCGCCCATTGGTTCGAACGCACCGACACACCGAGCGCAGCGCTCGGGGCCAACCTGATCGGCGCGGTCTTCGGTGGACTGCTCGAGTATCTGTCGCTCATCATCGGCCTGCGGAAGCTGTACCTGTTGGCACTGCTCTTCTACGCCGTATCCGCAGCAATCGCCTGGCGGTCGGTGCGGAACCCGCGGCCCGCCCTGGCGACGGCTGACGCGGGATAATCGTCGTTCAGTTCTGTTCACGCTGACACGCAGGGGGGTTCGTCATGTTCCATTCGCCATACCTCGATCTCATCACCGGTCTGGCTGTGATCTTCTTTCTCTGCTCGCTGGCGGTGAGCGGACTGAACGAGGGGCTGAACTGGCTCACACGTGTGCGGGCCAAGTTCCTCTGGGCGTATCTTCACGACCTGTTCGATCCGAAACGGGGCAAGGCGTTGCCGCGGGGTTTCGGTGCCATCGCCAACCTATGGGGAGCGAGAAACGACAAGCGACCGAGCTCGGGCGGCGAGCCCGGACTCCCGGCTGCCGGTTTCGTCGAAGCGAGCTCCTGGCTGTCGCGGCTCGCCTACGCATTGGACCCCATCGACGCGCCACAGTTGCTCAACTCGTCGAAGTCGTCGAAGTCGCGGAACCTGACCAGCATCAAGAACATCCCTGCGCCATCGCTCGCCCATGCTCTTGTCGAAGTCTTCTCCGATGTCGGCCGACAGGAGATCGAGTCGGCGCTCAGCACCATCCTCGAGCCAACGGCCGATCCCACCGCGGTCACAACGGCCATCGACCGCACGGCACGAGGTGTCGACGCTGCCGCCAGCACTCCAGTGTCCGCGGCATTCACCGCGTTCAGAAATGCGCTCGTCAACGCAGGCGGAACAGCGGAACGACAAACAGCCGCCGATGGCCTCGCCGATGCGCTGCTGACATCACCGAACGTTCAGGACACGCCTGGTTTCACCGAAGCCTGGCGGGCAGCCGCACTCGACTGGCCGTCACCACCCAGCGCACAGCACGTGAAGGATGCCGGCGATGCCCTGCTGCACGCATTCCCGAATGGCTTCACCCGCCAGCGAATCGAGAACGCGCTGACCCGCTTGGGGCCGAACTCTCCCCTGTATCCCACGCTGCGGCGGCTGTGGGAGGCCGCGATCGGCGACGTCGACCGGTTCCGCCAAGGGATCGAGTCGTACTTCGACGGCGAGATGCAACGGCTCAGCGGCTACTACCGGCGCTCGATTCGCATCGTGGTGTTCGGACTCGCCGTACTCGTCGCCGCCGCCGGCGCGGTCGACACGTTCTCCATCACCCGTTCGTTGTGGCGTAATCCGGGCGACCGCGCAGTTCTGCTGCAACAGGCCGACCAGCTCGCCGGCTCGGGCGCGGCGGCATCGGATCCGGCGAATCCTGGTGCGTTGGAAGGCATCCAGGAGGCGTGCAAGAATGCCCATCCGTCGGACACCAGCACGATCTCCAGTCCCGACGAGGCAGCCGCGGCATACGCCAAGGTCAGAACGTGCGTCAGTGACGCACTCGATCACCTGACCGGGCTCGGGGTCATCGACCACGCTGTGTGGGTCGACGCCGGCGGCTGGAGCGACGAGTGGTCCAACGGGTTCGTCGGCCACGCCGCCGGCGTTCTGTTGACCGCGCTGGCACTGACGCTCGGCGCACCGTTCTGGTTCGACCTCATCAAGCGGCTCACCGGGGTCCGCAAGGGGCTGGTCGGCGACACCTGACGGGGCGCGTCAGGTACGAGAAACGAATCGTGCCGCGAGTGGCGCAACCATCTCGAGCAAGGCGCTGACAAGTGCTGGTGGCTTCGAGTTGAGCGTGTCTTTCGCCCGGAGCGCAGCGAAGTCGATCGGCGTCGTGCCGGGTCGCGACAGACCTATCAGGTCGAGCACCTGCTGGGCGAGCAATCCGTAGCCGGATGTCGTCGGGTGAATGCCGTCGAGACCGAACAGCCCACCTTGCCGGCGGCCGTTCTCGTCGGACAGGAAGAAGCGGGTGTCGAGGTCGGCGATCGGGCCCGGAAGCTCGAACCCCGCCCAGGTGTTGCGTTCCGCTGCATCGGCGTCGTGCTGATAGCGACGGTAGGCCAGGTCGTCGAGCAGCCCGCAGAGGTCGAACAGCATCCACTCGCGTCCTTCCGCCCTGGCATGACGGACCGCCTCGACGATCGTGCCGTTGTACTGATCGATCGCCGAGTCGATCGCCCGCGCTTGTTGATGGGTCACGTATCGATGACGGTTGGGGCGAAAGCCGCCCTCGCTGATCCACGGATCGACGTAGTAGGGGAAGTAGCGCGAGCCCTCGCGCCATTTCTGACCCGGATTCGCCGGGTTGATGCCCTTGGCCATCGGGACGATCGTGACGTGGGGCACGGTGGACAGGATGACGCGACGAGCACGGATCAGGCGGATCGCTCGGACCAGTTCGCCGTACTCCGCGGCGAAGTGGACCGGTCGCCAGACGTTGTACTTGCCCTTCTCGTCGAGCTGATCGAACCCCGTGCCGGACCAGCGCACCTGCTTGCCGACCACAGCGTCCAGCGCGTTGTTGGCCCCGAGCGCAACCACGAGGGTATCGATCCCCCCGTTGTTGCCGTGCCATGCAGCGGCGTCGAGTTGGGTTGCCGCGATCCCGTAGGGAGCCAGGACCGAATATGCGGCGATGTCGTTGTCTGCCTCCGGTTTGGCGCCCATGAGGTTGTCGTGGGAAGGCTTGGACGCTCCCGCGGCGGCCCGACCCGCCGTGGACGAGATGGCGTCACGAACATCCCAGCCGAAGATGCCGAGGTTCTCGTACCGCAGGTTCGTCTGCGGCGGCTGGTGACCATCACCGCGCTCCCAGTAATCCTCGTTGGCATCGAGCAGGCCATGCAGCTGCGCGGGGAGCTCGAGCTTTTCGAAGAGGCTCAGGTCGCCTCCGAACTTCTTCTCCAACTGACGAAGCAGCGCCTCGAGGTTGAGCGGTAGCCCGTCGAGCGGTCCCCCGTAGACCGGGACTACGAACCCGGAGGCGCCGACACCGGCGGCCACGAGCGCGGGCCACGACAGGTCGGTGTGAAAGACGGCCCCGCTGGACACCCCATGGGTGAGCGAGTCACCAACCGTCACCAGGAGATGTGCCGGGTCGGCCGGCACCGTTGGCAGATCCGCGCCCGGTGTCCCCAGCGATTGGCCCACTGTGGGGTCGTCGATCGGATCGGCCCGAATGTCGGTGACGATGACATCGTCAGGTGTCCGCGGATCAAGGTATTCCGGTGGCAGCACAGTCATGGCGAAACCCCCTCGGCTCGTGATCGTTAGAGGCTAATTTCGGACGACCTGATACACCGGACTCACTGACGCAACGGGACCTCCGGCCCTGGCTGACACCTCCCACCTTCATCGAATCTGAGGTTCATCACCGTTGAAGACGAGCACCACGAACATCCCGGCATGTGATCGACCGTGATCGCACCCGTGCTCGCTGCCGGTATCGCGCTGGTCGTCTCGCTTCTCGGCTCCGGATGGTTGGCCCGTTTCCTTCGGGCACGCGGCCGCAGCCAACCGATCCTCGCCAAGGACGCTCTCAATCTCGCTGTTCCAGAGCACGCGCACAAATCCGGGACACCGACAATGGGCGGCTTGGCGATCATCGCCGCCGCCCTCGCCGGCTACCTCGTCAGCCACATCCGCCGCGGCGTCGTGTTCTCCGACCAGACGCTGATCATCTGGGCCGGAGTGCTCGCCATGGGCGCCGTCGGCTTCGTCGACGACCTGATCAAGGTCCGAACCCACCACAACCGAGGGGTTCTCTGGCGACACAAGGGCTACATCACCCTCGCCATCGCATTGGCGATCGCCATCGCGCTCATCGTCACCACCGACATCGACACACGGCTCTCACTCACTCGCGCCGACCTCCCCGGTTGGGTAATGAGCAGCTTCGTCTGGGTCCTTTGGGCAGCCACGATCATTTTTGCCACGACCAACGCTGTCAACGTCACCGACGGCCTCGACGGCCTCGCTGCCGGTTCGGCAATGTTCGGATTCGTCGCCTTCACCGCCATCTCCTACCTCGGGTTCCGCAACCCCACCATCTACCCCAGCCTCGTCAACCCATACGACCTCGCGGTTTTCGCAGCAGCGTTCGCCGGGGCATGCGCCGGATTCCTGTGGTGGAACGCTGCACCAGCCGACATCTTCATGGGCGATGTCGGTGCGTTGGCAATCGGATCGGCGCTGGCGCTGCTCGGCTTGGCCACCAACACCCACCTCCTGCTGCTTCTGATCTGCGGACTCAACGTCATCGAGATCGGCTCGGTCGCACTGCAGATGATCGTGTTCCGCGCTTCCGGGCGCCGGCGACGCCTGTTCAGACTCTCTCCGATCCACCACCACTTCGAGTTCAGCGGATGGCCGGAGACCAAGGTCATCATCCGCTTCTGGCTGCTCGCCGGAATGTTCGTCGCCTGCGCCCTGGCGATCTACATCGCCGACTTCACCGAGCAAGCAGCACGGCCGTGAGCTGAACGCCGTCCTACCCGAGAACGACCGCCACCCGATGCGTGAGGCCGTCGTCGATCAGTGGGATCGCGACACCATCTCGCTGGAGCGCCTGTCCGTCGAGTTCCACCGACACCACCCCGCGACTGACGCCGTGCGGGTTGTCGACGACGATCTCGTACCTCGCCGAGTGGTAGCGGAAGTCGATCTCGAAGCCCGGCCAGGCCCGGGGAATGCAAGGGTTCAGCTCGAGTGTCGCGCCGCGCAGGCGGAAGCCCAGGATCGACTCGACTCCCGCCTGGTACATCCAGCCGGCGGATCCGGTGTACCAGGTCCAACCTCCGCGGCCGACGTGCGGCGGCTCGGCGTAGACATCGGCCGCCATCACATACGGCTCGACCTTGTAACGCAGCACACCTGCTCGGGTGCTTGCATGGTTGATCGGGTTCAACAGAGAGAACAACTCACCGGCCCTGTCGCCGTCGCCCAGCGCGGCGAAAGCCAGGACCGACCAGATCGCGCCATGCGTGTACTGGCCGCCGTTCTCGCGGATCCCGGGCAGATACCCCTTCACGTAGCCGGGATCGACATCGGAACGGTCGAACGGCGGGGTGAACAGCAACACCAGCCCATCGCCGCGTCGGATGAGGTACTGATCGACCGCGGCCATCGCCTGCTCGGCGTGGGTGGGATCACCAGCCCCCGACAAAACGCTCCACGACTGGGCGATCGAGTCGATCCGACACTCGGCATTCACCACAGATCCGAGCGGGGATCCATCGTCGAAGAAGGCGCGGCGGTACCAGTCGCCGTCCCAGCCGTTGTGTTCGAGACTCACTTCCAACGCCTTCATGTGGGCCCGCCATCGCTCGGCGGTCTGATTCTCGCCACGGGCCTCGGCAATGGGCACGAAGGCGGCCAGCGCGGAGTACAAGAACCAACCCAGCCAGACGCTCTCACCCCGTCCCTCGTGGCCGACGCGGTTCATGCCGTCGTTCCAGTCACCCGACCCGATCAGTGGAAGGCCATGCGAGCCGACTGCCAGGCTGCGGTCGAGCGCCGCCGCGCAGTGGTCGAACAGCGAAGCCGACTTGGTGGAGAGCTCTGGCTGGAAGTACGCGTCGCTCTCCCCCGGCGCGAGGTGCATTCCCTCGAGGAACGAGACGGTCTCGTCGAGGACTGTCTCGTCACCCGTGACGGCGAGGTAGCGATCGACCGCGTACGGCAACCAGACGCGGTCGTCGGAGATCCTGGTCCTCACGCCACGACCTGACGGCGGGTGCCACCAGTGCTGCACATCTCCCTCGACGAACTGGCGGGCCGCAGCGCGCAGCAGATGTTCGCGGACGATCTCGCGCTTCGCGGTCACCAACGCGATCACGTCCTGAAGCTGATCGCGGAACCCGTAGGCGCCGCCCGCCTGGTAGAACGCCGACCTCGCCCACATTCGACAGGCCAGCGTCTGATACGTGAGCCAGCGGTTCAGCATGATGTCCATCGAGCGATCGGGGGTGCGTACCTGGATCGTTCCCTCGGTGTCGTCCCAGTAGCTCGTCACCGTGCGAAGCGTCGCTTCGTGGTCGGCTTGCCGGGCGCGTTGGATGAGGTCGATCGCCGCCGCCCAATCGTCGGCCTCGCCCAGCAGCACGACGACTCGTGTTCGCGCCCCGTCCGCGAGCTCGAGCCTGGTCTGCAGCACGGCGCACGGATCGAGGCCGGCGCCAACCGTGCCCTGGAGCCTGTGCCCACGATCCAAACCGGCCGGGCCTTCGGGAGCACCGTTGCGGCCGAGGAACTCGGTGCGGTCGGCGGTCCAGGCGGTCTGTCGTCCTCCGAGGTCGAAGAACGCAACGCGGTTGCCGAACTCCGTGTTCCACGGATTGCGCACGAGGAACGCCTGGGTCTCAGGCTCCAAGGCCGTGATAAGACGGGGGGCGTTGACTCCACGCGACGTGCCCAGCACCCATTCGGCGTAGGCGGTCACCGACAGACGCCGCGACCGCCCCGAGCGGTTCTCGATGGTCAGCACCGAAACTTTGAGGTGCTCGTCGAGCGGAACGAACTGCACCAGGTCGAGCTGGATTCCATCGTGGAGGTGCTCGAAGCGGCTGTATCCAGCACCATGACGAGCGACGTAGGTGGACTCCTGGCAGCGAATCGGCTGGACGGTCGGGCCCCACAGCTCGCCACTGTCGTCGTCGCGGACGTAGATCGCCTCGCCCACCGGGTCGCTGACGGGGTCGTTCGACCACGGCGTGAGCTGGTTCTCGCGACTGTTCGACGACCACGTGTAGCCGGCCCCGGACTCCGAGACCTGGAACCCGAACGACTCGTTGGCGATCACGTTCAACCAGGGTGCAGGGGTCGACTGCCCTGGGCCGAGCACCGTGACGTACTCGCGGCCGTCTGCGGCAAAGCCACCGAGGCCGTTGAAGAACTCCAAGTCGCGGCGCGGTAGGGACGGCTCGTCCGACGCTTTGCTCGACCTGATCGCGGCTGCGGGTCGGACGAGCCGCTCTGGACGTTCGAGGCGCGTCACCTGATCCACGAGACTCCCTCTGCGGCTCAACAGCACGGCGCGAGCAGCGCTCTGCAGAAGAGTGCGATCCTCGCTGGGAAGCTGGTCGCCGCGCACGATGTACACGCCGCCGTGGCCCGCATGGCCGTCGTGGGCCAGGCTCGATTGACTCGTTCGCACCAAGGCCTCGAGCGCCTCGTGAAGGCTCTGGGCATACGTTGCGCCGTGTTCGTTGAGGATCACGAGGTCGACATCGAGGAGCTTCAGCCGCCAATACTCATGGGCGCGGAGCAACTGCCGAACGATGTCGAGATCCTCGACCTCGTCGATACGCACCAGAACGATGGGGAGATCGCCGGAGATGCCGTGGGCCCACAGGCCCGGGGCGCCCTGCTCGTTGCTGGCCAGCAGTGTCTCCGATGGGCGCAGTGAGGGGTCCGAGTAGAGGACGCGGTTGGCCAGCCGTTGGAAGAGGTGGGCCTCGTCGGACTCGATTCCGAGATGGTGCAGCTGAACCTGTGCCTGTGTCCATACCAGGATCGCCGCCCGCTCGAATGCAACCGACTCCCGATACTTGTCGGCCAGGTCGAGGACCTCGTCACGCGACCCGGCGACAACCGTGGAGAAGATCGCATGCACGGTCGCGCCGGGGGCGAGGGTGATGCGACAACGGAGACTGAAGATCGGATCGAGCACCGAGCCGACCGTGTTGGAGAGTGGATGCCCGTCGATGACCGAGACCGGCGAACGGACCGAGCGCCCTCGGCCGAGGAAGCGAGCGCGATCCGTCTCGTACTGGATGACCGCGCCGGGCTGATCCTCGACCGCGGCGACGTGCGCAGCCCAGATCGGTGTCTCATCGCTGGACCGCGGTCGACGCGTGGCCAGGAGCGCGCCGATCTCGGCGACGAACTCGGTCTGCACGAACAGGTTCTGGAATGCTGGATGAGCGACGTCGGCCGCCTGTCGCGCCAGCGCTATCTCGGCGTACGACGTCAGTTCGATCTGGCGCTCGTGCGAGCCGAGGTTGGTCAGCGACACGCGGCGGATCTCGGCGTCATGCTCCGCTGACACGACGATGGTCAAGCCGGTCGTGATCGAACCGTCGCGGCGGGAGAACTCGGCACGATCCTCGGAGTAGGTGACCTCGTAACGATCTGCCTCCGCGCCGCTGGGCTGGTGACCGGCCGACCACACCGCGCCGGTACGCATGTCACGGAGGAACAGATAGTTGCCCCACTGGTCACGCGTGACGTCCTCTCGCCAACGCGTCACCATCACATCACCCCAACGGCTGTAGCCGGATCCCGCCGTCGTCACCATCACCGCGTACCGCCCGTTCGACAGCAGGTGCGTCCGCGGGATCGCATCGTGCGGCGACGTGAAGTTACGCAGGATCGGCGGCACGAGGTCGCGCACGTCAGCCGAGCTCCGTACCTCTTCCGAACGTGGTCTGGCGACGAGCACGCCACGCGGCATCCGTTCCTGCAGCAGCAGTTCGGTGGCCTCGACGATGGGGTCGGCATGAAAGCGTTCGACCATCACGCGGTCATTGAGGACGTTGCCGATGGCCACCAGCGCCATGCCCTGGTGATGGGCCATGTAGCTGTTGACGACCGCAACGGTCGCGCCTTCCGGCAGTCGACGCTCGGTGTAATCGAGGGCCTCGCGAAAGCCGTAACGTCCGCCGGCACCGGCTGCACTGAGCCGGGCGAAGTTCCTGACCGCCGCCTTGGGTTGAATCATCGCCGCGAGGGCGGTCGCGTACGGAGCGACGACGAGGTCCTCGCTGAGGCCACGCTTCAGCCCGAGACCGGGAACACCGAAGCCCGAGTATTGATAGGTCTGGGCGAGGTCACGGGCGTTGAAGCCCGATTCGGAGATGCCCCATGGCACGCCGAGTTCCGTTGCGTAGCGCATCTGGCGGGCCACGACCAGCCGGCTCGTGTGATCGAGCAGGCTGTTTGCGGGCGAGCGCATCACCAGATCGGGCATCAGGTACTCGAACATCGACCCCGACCACGAGATCAGCGCCGAGCCGCGACCGACGGGTGTCAAGGCGCGGCCGAGACGGAACCAGTGGTCCGGCGCGACATCTCCCTTGGCGATCGCCAGGAAACTCGTCAGGCGGGCTTCTGAGGCGAGAAGGTCGTAGTAGCTCGGATCCAACGACCCGTCGCGAACCCTGAACCCGATCGAGAACAGCTTGCGGGTCGGGTCGAACAAGAAGCTGAAATCCATCTCCCGGAAGAGCTGGTTGGCCCGGTCGGCGATCGCCCCAAGACGTCGAACGAGTGCTGTCGCGGCCGGCGAGCAATCCTGCGTGAAGCCCTCCGGCGGATCGGACAGCTCCGCAACCGTCGGGAACGCTGTCAGCTGCGCGCCAGGTTGGAACAGCGCCAGATCTCGAATGTGGCTGTTCACGGTCAGCCGTGTCGCCTCGGCCCACGTCACCAGTTCGCTGTCGGCGCCTTCACCGCGTTCGGCGACCAGGGCTGCTGCAACGTCGGACAGTGTTCTCGTGGAGGTGGCGAGCTCCCCAAGGTGCTCCATCCAGGCCTGCGGAGTTCTCGGGACGACGTCACCGTACGGCCTTGGCAGCACGAGGGCCTCGTCGAGCTCACGTCTGGTAAGGGTCTGGCTCCTGCCGTCACCGATCGCCGCGGCAGCCACCCTCGTCAACTTCATTGCGTCGCCGATGCCATCAAACGCCGCCACAACCGGTAGCGGCTGGTCGATCATCTGCCGGCAGGCGTTGGACAGCGTCAGAAGATGACCGGCCAGATTCCCGCTGTCGACAGACGACACGTACTCCGGCTCCAGGCGGTGCAGATCGCGTGTGTCGTACCAGTTGTACAGGTGCCCGCGGAAACGTTCGAGCTCGCCGATGGTCGTGAGCGTCTCCTCCAGTCGCTCCACCATCTCGCCCGTCCCGATCCAACCGAAATCTCGGGCCGTCACGGTCGCCAGCAGATACATGCCGATGTTCGTCGGTGACGTGCGATGAGCGACCACAGGGGCGGGATCATCCTGGAAGTTGTCGGGCGGCAGCCCATGGTCGTCCGAGCCGACGAAGGTCTCGAAGAACAGCCACGTACGCCGCGCCGTGAGGCGGAGGGACTCGGCCTCGGCAGACGACAGCTGCTCCGAGCCCGATTCCGTGGCCGGCAGGCTGACCAGTCGGGCGACGACGGGCGAGAGCAGCCATAGCAGGACGAACAGGCCGGCGATCGAAGCGGCCTCTGGCTTGAATGTGAGGACGAGCACCCCCGTGACAGACGCTGCAACGACGCCGCCGGCCATCTGCCGATAGAACGCGGCAAGAGCGAGGCTGCCGCTGGCCTTGGCTTGCGCCGCTGTCGTCCATTCGAGGAGATTCCGCCGAGTGATGATCAGTCGGACCATGGTCCGCACGATTGCATCGGCCATCAACCACGCCTGGTGGGCCAGGAAGGTGAAGCCGAGTGCGACGTGGGCGGCTGCAGTCGCCACGTCCGCGCCGAGCGCTCGCAGGTGGCTGCGCTTGGAGATGCCCTGTCGCCGAGGCAGCAATGCGGCGCCGACGGGAATTGCCGCCGGCACGATCACCAGGGCCGCCACGAACACGGTCCACAGCGCGACCGAGACGGAAGGAAGTGTCCATGCGGCGGCAAGCGTGGCGAACGTGAGCGGGGCAGACATCGTGCGGCGCAGGTTGTCGACCATCTTCCAGCGAGCGATTGGCGGGATGGAACTCCGATTCCGCGCCCCCGTTGTGTCGCGAGCGCGGCCGAGGATCCAGGGAAGGAGTTGCCAGTCACCCCGCGCCCACCGGTGCTGACGGGACGCCGAGACCAAGTAGTTCGAGGGGAACTCGTCGAACAGCTCGATGTCGGTGACCAGCCCGGCCCGGGCGAAGACTCCCTCGAACAAGTCGTGGCTCAACAATGTGTTCTCGGGTACACGGTTCACCATCGCCGCGTCGAAGGCATCGATGTCGTAGATGCCCTTGCCGGTGAAACTGCCCTCGTGGAACAGGTCCTGATAGACGTCGGAGATCGCCGACGTGTACGGATCGATCCCCGCCGATCCGGAGAAGGTCAACTGGAAGATCGAGCCGCCGTGATCGACTGGGAGCGTCGGCGTGATCCGTGGCTGCAGCACGCCGTAGCCCTGGGTGACCCTGCCGCTCAGTGTGTCGAAGGTCGGATGGTTCAGCGGATGGGCAATCGTCCCGACGAGCCGCCCGACGGCGCCCCGGGGCAGTCGTGTATCGGCGTCGAGTGTGACCACGTAGCGCACGTCGGGTGGCGGGGTAGCAGAGGGCCGCGACGACGTGAGAATGCCCGTCGTCGTCGATCCGCGCAGCATGGCGTTCAGCTCTTGGAGCTTGCCGCGCTTGCGCTCCCATCCCATCCAGCAACCCTCGGCCTCGTTCCATGTTCGCTTCCGATGGAAGAGCAAGAAGCGGGCGCCTTCTCCGGCTAACTCGCCGTGACGCTCGTTGAGAAGATCGATACCTGCCGCCGCGGCGGCGAGGAGCTCGTCGTCGCCAGGGACTTCTTCGGTCGCAGCATCGAGCCAGTCCGACAACAGTGCGAACCGGACATCACCCTCGCGATTCCCGAGATAGTGGACCTCCAGGCCGCCGACAATCGCCTCGATGTCAGCCTCGCTGGTGAGCAGTACCGGGACGACCACCAGCGTGCGCATCTCTTCCGGCGGACCGCCATCAAGGTCCAGCCGTGGCAACGGTTTCGGCCCGAGCACCTTGGTGACCGACCGGTTGACGAGCGCGATCGCCAGATCAGATGCCGGGACGATGGCGAGGATCGCGACGAAGGCCACCCAACCTTTCTCGCTGGACAGCAAGAGCGGTAGGGCGACGATGAGTGCGGTGAGAACGGCGACGGTCCAGAGATATCCGCTGGCCGGATACCGCACGTACGCACGCCGTAGCCGCGCAGTGAACGGCACCCGCACGCGGAGTTCGTGTTCGAGCGCGACACGGCCTCCGGCAATCAGGAAGTAGCCGGGATCTCGGTGTCGAGCCGCCAGGGACGGATCGCCGCCGGCCACCAACGACATGTCATCGGCCATCTCCAACGCTTTGGTGGCGACTTCGACTTCGCTCAGCCCCGAACCACGAGACAACTCCTCGACGGCCTTGCGATAGCGGTCTCGAGTTGCGAAGTCCATGTCGCCGAACGCGCTGCGATCCCGAAGTACCGTGTCGACCACGCCGACGCTCTCGACGAACTCGGCCCAGTCGAACCAAGAGATCAGTCGCATGCTCGTGATCACATTGCGGACTGTCACGTTCATCATCGCCTGGCGCTGGTGTTCGAGGCGCACCATCTCCTCAGCAGTCGTGCCCTGTTCGGCGACCACCTTCTCCAGCCAGCGCAGCGCCGGCGTGATCGCCGGGTCCTGATCTCGAAGGCGCTGGAAGAGTTGGACCCGTGCGGCCGTCGGGAGCGATGCGCGCGCGAGCCGCCGCTCGAACGCCGCGGCGTTCTCGGAGCTGTCCTCGCCTTTACCCAGGATGTCGTCCGCAAGTTCGTCGGCCAACTGCCGCGCGGCGCGCCGACGCACGATCTGCTCCGCCAGGCGGCGGAGGTTTTCGACGAGCAGGATCCGCAGGGTGATCGCGGTTGCCCAGAGCTCGCCGATGGTCAACGGCTCAACCTCCTGATAGGCACGCACCATGCGCCGCAGGCTCTCCGGGTCGAACCGGCTGTCGGTGTGGGCGATGTACGCCCAGGCCAGGCCGAGCACACGTGGATAACCCGCCAGCGGCCCCTCGGCCAGCTTCGGCAACTCCCGGTAGTAGTTCGGTGGAAGGTCGTCACGGATCTCGCGGAGCTGCTCGTCGACGATCGGGAAGTTGTCGACCAACCACTCGGCCGCGGGCGTGATCGAACGCTCCTCCCTGGTTGCGCCGGCGAGCAGGCGATACGACTCCACCAGGATGCGACCGTTGTCGGCGATGCGACCCTGCACGTCGCGCCCGCGACGAGGTGCGTCGGTGATCTTCTGCGCAGCGGCGAGCGTGTGGGCATGCTGCTCGAGGCGCTCGACACTGAAGAGTTCCGCCAGGATCGGCTCCTCGAGCTCCGTCTGCGAACGGAGCAGCCGCCGATCGATACCGAGTGGATCTCGGAGGGGTTGGTTGGCTTTCATGGACCGCTCTCAACCGGTTGTGGGCAGAAGGCCACCGTAGCCGCCACCTCCGTAGACACCAGGCTCGACACCTGGGCCGAGCGCTATCACCAGCGTCGTGCTTCCCCTCGTGGTGTATCAAGCCACGGGGTCAGCTGCGCAAACCGAATGGTCGCTTGGGGCGGTCAACCGTTCGGAGCCGTGGCCGGCGCACTCGTCGCATCGAGGTTCACCATCGTCACCGCCTACGGCATCGCCGCCGCGATCATGTTCACCGCCGCGGCTATTGGTCGGCGGGCCTGCTGGCGAGTCCACGCGCCGCGTAGCGGGCCTGGTGCTCGGCGAACACGGCCCAGTCCCAGTCGACAGGTTGACCACGCAGGCTCGGCGCGAGGCGTTCGAGCGACATGTGCAGCCCGACGACGTAGCAGTTCTCGATTGCCAGTTCGGGATCGGTCACCCGATGGCTGAGGCGCAGGATGCAGCCCTCACCGACTGATTCGAGTTCCCAGCGGATGACGGATCCCGGATCGACGTGGGTGTGTTCGAGCAAGGTAGGTGGCTCGACGCGTAGGATTTCGCAGGTCATCGTGAACGGTTCGTCGCCGGTGGCACTCATCTCGATGAGCCCGCCGCTCCTGAGATCGACGGTGATGTCTGCGTCGAAGGGCAGCCACCAGTCGGCGAGACGGCCCGGGTTGGTGATCGCATCCCACACCTCGCCGATCGGGAAGGCGAGGTGCCGCTCGAATCTGATGATCCCACCGTCGGAGGTTCGTTCGAAGGTCCCGTCGGGAGCGGTGGTCGTAGCTGAGTGGTCGGTCATCGGGGTATCCCTGTCTGTTCGGTCACGGGTCTGGTCGGTTACGGGTCTTTTCTAGATGTTGTTCGAGCGCGTCGAGACGCCCGGCCCAGTGCGTTCGATATGGAGCGAGCCAGGCATCGAGTTCGGCGAGCGGTGCGGCGCGGAGGCTGTAGATGCGACGTTGAGCATCGCGGCGCACCTCGACCAGGCCGGCTTCGCGCAGGATGCGCAGATGCCGTGACACGCCCGGTTGGGTCATGCCCAGTTGCTCGACGAGGTCGTTGACCGATCGGTCTTGATCGCAAACGGCGTCGAGAATGCGCCGACGTGTTGGTTCGGCGATCACCTCGAGCACGGCCAGCGCGGCGGACATTGGCTTGAATATACACTATCACTTATATAATCTCAAGCAGATGAACATGTCTGGCCAGAAAGTCTGCGTCCAGTACGTGTCATCGGGTGCCGTCAGTCACGCGTGTTCGTCCGGAATCCTGTCACCCGCTAGCTGCCTCGCCGACGTCAGTAGGAGTCGACGAAGTCTCGACAGCGCCGGGAGCCACACCATGACCGATCTCGCAGAACCACTGACCACCGAGGTGCCGAGCGCACGGAGACAAGTCGTGCCGACGTTGGCCACCGGGCTGTTCGGTGGACTGTTGCTCGGCATCGTTGCCAGGGCATGGATGCGACTGATCGCCGAAGATCCGGACTTCACGTGGAGCGGCACGATCTTCATCGTCTCCGGGTTCGCAATCTTCGGCCTCACACAATCGCTGGCCGCCTTGGTACGCAGTCGGGCGACGCGGCGATGGACCTTGACCGTCGCTCGGGTGATCGGCACGATCGGTCTCATGCCCCTGTTCGTCGGCGCGGGTGCGTTGATGCTGCCGACAGTCGTCGGAGGCGGGCTTGCGCTGGCTCGCGTGAAATGGCACCCGGTGGCCAGAGGGATCTGTCTGCTCGTGGCGGCCGGCCCGGTGGTCCTCGTCGGACACGAGCTCGTTGGCTCGTTCGGATGGTCGCTGCACACGATCGCCGGTTTCGCGGCAATGCTCGCCATCTATTCCACGATCGTCTGGGCGACACGATTCACGTTCGCCGCCCAGAACGACGGTTGGCGGCTACCCCGGTGGGCAACGATCACCGCGTTCGTCCTCCTCGGTCTCTTCGTCCTTCAGTTGACCGCCGGCTTCATCTTCACGTGAGCTACGTGAACCGGTTCTCTCATCCGGCGAGAGTCCCCCACCGAAACCCGGATCAGTAGCAGACTGGGCAAGTTCGAGTTCGGTGCTGCCAAGGAGACTGCCATGCTTGCCTACGACTATCCACTGCTAGGGATCTTCTGGTCGCTCGTGTTGCTGTTCATGTTTGTGATGGTCGGTTTCGTCGTCATCTACACGTTCATCGACAACTTCCGGCGTTCGGATCACAGCGGCGTGGCGAAAGCCGGATGGGCGCTGCTGATCATCGTGTTCCCGTTGGCTGGCGCGCTGATCTACATCCTCACTCGCCCGGAGATGTCAAACCCGCCGCTTCGGCCGGCCGTGTGACGTCCGCCGGCGGCGTGCGACTGGGCGTCGCCCATCATCTCGGCTGGGGCGTGGCCGTCGCAGCTTCGGCTGACCACCAGGTCCTCGACCGCAGGCGGATCGAACTGATCGAACCTGGCATGGCCAGCGCACCAATCCACCACGAAGGCAAACCTCTCGACGACGACGCCACCACGGTGCTGGTGGCGCAGGTGCGGGCGTCAGCAGTTCGAGCAACGTCAGCTTCGCTCGACCAACTGGCAGCTGCACTGCCCGAACCGATCGTGTCGATGTCGCTGCGGGCCTGGCCCCTCGACTTCCCCGACGACATCGCCGTCCAACGTCGCGCGCCATACGAGTCCCGCGCCGACTCCATCATGTACCGCCAGGTGCTGGCCGAACTCGCACGCGCCCGCGGCTGGGATGTCCACTTCTACGACGCCAAGGACGTGGAGGCCCGAGCAATCTGCAAGCTGGCCGAGCGGGCCGACGAGGTCCTGCTGGGTCCGCGGGCAACGATAGGTCCGCCCTGGGCAAAGGATCATCGGATGGCGCTCGCCGCGACGATCGTGGTCTGAGCCCCACGCCCGAACGGCGCTGAACGAGCCGATGGACAGAACATCGCCATGATGATCAGATGATCCCTGTGGATTGGGAACAGGCTGTGGCCACCGGTCATGTACTCGCGGCGTTCTCAGGTCTGGTGGTTGGTGCGGCTGTTCTCCTGTTGCCGAAAGGCACACACACCCACCGAGTGATCGGAACCGTCTACGTCATTGTGCTTGTTGTCGTGAATGTGGCGGCGCTGTCGTTGCATCGAGAGAACACGTTTGGTGTCTTCCATGCGCTGGCAGTCGCCAGCCTGGGAACAATCGCTGTCGGGCTTTCGCCCTTGCTCCTCGGCAAGAGATCGGAAGTGGTTGTCGTTACCCACGCGTACTGCATGACGTGGTCGTACGCCGGTTTGGTCGCGGCCGGATGCGGCCAACTGGCAGCCGCTGTCGGTCAGGATGCTGGGTCGTGGGTTGTGCCGCTGACCATCGGAACGGTCTTGTGCCTCAGCGGCGTCGTCATCTTCGGGAGAGTTCCGTCAACCCTTGATCGCATGCTGGCCGAACGAGGATCCGGACGACAAGCAACGACGTCGTAAGTACCAAGCGAACTTCGTCGCTGTCAACATGCTGGACGTGTCCGGAGCGACAAAGTTGGGTGAGCACAGCGGGGGCTCAGGCGGCGGGGTCTGGCGGGGGCGACCCGGGGGCCGGCTCGACGCGCAGGATCCAGGTGCCAGGCCCGAGCGGAGGGACGGAAGTTGGCGAAGCAGCCCCGGGCGTCGGAACGGATCGGGCGTCGTCGAGTCGCTTGTTGCTCGACAAGAGGCGGCCGATGACCGGCAAGGCGACGACGTTGGCCGCGTGGAGGACTCCCATGATCAACAAGATGCCGCCGACACGGGCGAGCTCGTCCTGGAGTTGCTCGCCGGTGGACAACTTCCAGTCGTCGGGTTCGACGAAGGTGACGGTGAACAACACGAAGGACGTGAAGATCAGGTAGTAGGCGACATCCGTCAACACCAGATAGCTCTTACCGGTGCGTGGGTTGGCGCGGAAAACGTCGGCAGCGTACGAGCGACCGAACCGTTTGATGAACGGCCCGAGCCCAACGGCGAGCGCCACGAGCACGATGTTGGTGATCAGTTCGATGACCCACCAGGGCATGCTGAACCTCCTGTTGTCGAAATCGGAAAGAGCAAGGGCGAGCACGATATTGGCTGCGACGAACGCCAGGATCCACCCAGCGAGTGCCAGCCTGTAGTGATGTCGGGCCCGGGCGTCGTCGAGTGAGCGTGTCACGCGCGCGAACAGGTCCGGGTTCTGCTCCACGGACGACCGGACATCGGCGAAGGCTTCGATGAGACGCCCTTCGACGCGGAGATCGCTCATGGCTCGCCCAGCATTCGATCGAGCGCAGCCATGGCGCGCTGCAGATGCGTCTTCACCGAGTTGGCCGACAGCCCGAGCGTCGCCGCGATCTGGTCGATCGACTGCTCCTCGAAGTATCTGAGAGCAACGCAATCGCGCTGACGCGCCGGGAGCCGGCGTACCGCGTCGAGAACACGCTGGTGCTCGTCCGAGCGCACGAGCCGATCCGCCACATCCTCGTTGACGTCGACCTCGCGACCCGACGGCGGATGATGACGTAGCGAGACCAGGCCACGACGGTTGTGATCGCGGGCCAGGTTGAGCACGATCGAGCGCAGGTAGGCCGGGGCTCGATCGATGGCATCGATCCTGCCGGCGTGGCGAGCGAGCCGCAGGAATGCCTCTTGCACGATGTCCTCCGCCGCGTCCCGGTCGTCGACGAACAAACGCGCCAGTCGCACCAACGAACGCCCCTCGGCCTCGAACAGCCGGACCACGAGCTCCTCCGCCTCGACGCTGATCGATTCGCCGTGCAACCTCGCTGCGGCGATCGCCAGCAGAAAGGAAGGTGAGGCCGCCGCACGAACGGGGAGCACAACGACATGCACGTCGGCTCAACCGTTCCCCACCGCACGACCGATCGATCGTTCACGAACCCTCACCCGCACAAGCCTGCCACGACGAACGACCAACGGCTGTCGCCTTCGCCCCATGTGCAGACAGACGAACACGACGCCCCCTCGGGTGACACGAAAAAGTCATTGTCACCCGTCAGCGGTTGGGGATCGTCTGTTCAGTCATGGACGACGATCGGGCACAGCGTTTCATCGAGGGCATGCGCGTGCTGATCGTCAGCGGGGTACTGACTGGCGCGCTCCTCATCGGAGTTGGCAGCCGGTTGGCGATGCTCGTGCTGCGAGTCACCTCGCCCGACCACGTCCGCGGCGTGACCAGCGACGACGGGTTCACCATCGGAGAGGTCACCCTCGGAGGGACCTACAACCTGTTGATGCTGGGCGCCGCCGTTGGAATCATCGGCGCCGCCGCCTACCGCATGGTCGCTCCGTGGCTGATCGGACCGCTGTGGTTCCGTCGCCTCACCACTGGCCTGGCTTCCGGTGCGGTGGTCGGGTCGATGCTCGTCCACGCCGACGGGATCGACTTCACCGTCCTCAAGCCGAAGTGGCTGGCAATCGGGTTGTTCGTGGCTCTCCCGGCGCTTTTCGGCATGTTCATCGGTGTAGCCGTGGATGCCGTCGGCCGGCCCGATTCGTGGACCAATCGGGGTCGACGACGGTGGCTGCTGCCCACCATCGCGGTGGCATGCTTCCCAACGACGCTGCCGGTGGTGGCCGCCACTGCGCTCATCTTCGGACTGTGGGTTCTCGTCAGCAGCTGCGCTCCGGTGCAACAGCTCCGCGACGCGTGGGCGTACGCGCTGGCTGTTCGCGCCGTGTGGCTGCTCGTGGCCGTGGTCGGGCTTGTCGCCCTCGTCAACGACACCCGAGCATTGACGTGAATCGGCTCGTTCACGACTGGTGGCCACCGGTCGTGTTTCTCGTTCCGATCATCGTCGTCCAGCGGTTGTGGCTCGGCGACTACGGCGCCAGCGGCCACGCAGCGGGCCACCTGGGAGGGGCGACAGTCGTCTTCGCACTCGCCTTCGTCGTCACCATGATCGTCTGGGCAGCGCCGCCCGATCTGCGGCGCGGAGCATCGCTGTGGATGCTCGCGTCGGCGGTGATCCTCGCCGGCATCCTCCTGACGATCGCCAATCTGCGAATCGTGGATGCAATCGGCACCGACGACTGGTCCGACGACCAAGCAGGCGCTCTCGGTCCGGCCCGTCCTGGTTTCGAATCCGGACACCTGCTCGCCGAGCGCGGCATGTGGATCGCTGTCGCCTGCGCAGTCCTGCTGGCCGGCTGGGTGTGGTGGAAAGGTGCCGTAGGCACCCGGCTCGCGATCGCCGCGCTCATCCTCTGTGTCATCTTCCCGCCATGGATCTTCCCCGGTGCGGGGCTCGTCGTGCTGGCAATCGCCCTCGTGGTCGACCGAGCGCGGCGACTTCGCGTGGGCACGAACCTGTCACGCGATGATCAGGTCGACTTGACGCCCTGACGACCCGCCGTCGCTGTCCTGGATGCGCTCGGCGTCCGGTCGACGTGTCACGATCGCGGAACGTACGACACCGCGTCGCGCGGAGCAACGAGGGGACATCCATGGGCAAGCCAACGTTCGGCATCTTCGACCACATCGAAGACCTCCCGGGCACGTCGACACCGCAATTGCTGCGGGATCGGCTCGACCTGATCAAGATGGCCGACGAAGCCGGGTTCGCCGGTTTCCATCTGGCCGAGCATCACGGGTCGGACCTCTGCATGGCGCCGAACCAGGAAGTGTTCATCGCTGCCGCATCGCAGATCACGAAGAACATCCGCCTCGGCCCGATGGTGAAGTTGTTGCCGCTGCACCACCCCGTGCAAATCATCGAGGACATGTGCGTGGTCGACAACCTCACCAACGGTCGACTCGACTTCGGAGTCGGTCGTGGCGTGGCACCGATCGAGCACTACTGGTTCGGCAGCAACTGGCCGGAGTCGAGGGATCGTTTCGTCGACATCCTCGGCATCATGTGCGACGCGTTTGCGACCGGCGAGATCAGCAGTGAGAACTCGAAGTACTACGAGTTCCCGACGATGCCGATGGCGACCAAGCCGGTGCAGAACCCGATTCCGTTCTGGTACCCGGGCAGCCCTGTCACCGCAGGCCGTCATGGCATGAACCTGATCTGGCCGGGCCCCATCGACCAGGAGTCATACGACATCTATGTCGAGACCTGGAACGCCCACAAGGGTGACACCCATCGAGTGGAAGGCCCCGATTCCGCCCCGCGCGTCGGTTGCACAATGCTCCTGGCCATCGCCCCCACAGAGGAGGAGGCGCTCGGCATTGTTCGGCGCGGCATGGACGGGCTCATGCGGCGCACCCATGGCGTGCACAAATACGATCATCTCGTGCTGCCCGACGACGAATGCGATGCCGCGCTCGGACCGCTGCGCCGGATCTTGGCGCACGTCGAAGACGCAGTTCGCGCCGGCGCCGGGACGGCCGAGCAGATCAAGGATCGCTTTGCGGCCATTCTCGAGCCCGGCCTGACCGACTACATCGTGTTGCAGCTACCCGTGGGCGACATGACACTCGCCGAGGCGAAGCACACGATGGATGTGTTCTGCAGCGATGTGAAGCCGGCGCTCGAAGCGATCGCCTGACCGGAGCACTGTCGTGTCGTACATCGAACGAGGCGAACTCCTCGTCGGCGCCGAACTGGTGGAAATGCTCGAGTCGGAGGCTTTGCCGGTCACCGGGATCGATGCCGAGCGGTTCTGGCGCGGTCTGTCGGCTCTGATCCACGACCTGGCGCCGCGCAATGCCGAATTGCTCGTCATCCGGGCGACGATGCAGGCGGCGATCGACCGTTGGCATCGCGAGCACGGCGACCACCCAGCCGACGCGACCGAGTACCGGACCTTTCTCGAGGAGATCGGCTACCTCGTGCCCGTCGGACCGCCGTTCGGCATCGAGACGGACAACGTCGATCCGGAGTTCACGACCATTGCCGGTCCGCAACTCGTCGTCCCGGTGACAAACGCGCGCTATGCGATCAATGCCGCGAACGCCCGATGGGGATCCCTGTACGACGCCCTGTACGGAACCGACGCGCTCGGCGATCTGCCCACCCCTGGTCCGTACGACCCAGAGCGCGGCGGGCGCGTGATCGCCTGGGTGCGGAGCTTCCTCGACGACGTCGCTCCGTTGGCGCCCGTCGATGGCACGGCGCGCTCGCACAGCGACATCGCGTCGTACCACGTCGCCGATGGGGCGTTGACGATGACATACACCGATGGCCTATCCGGTGCGCTCACGGAAGCGGCGACGTTCGCGGGGTACGCCGGCGACCCTGACGCACCCAGTTCGGTCCTGTTGCAGAATCACGGCCTCGGCATCGAGATCGTGCTCGATCGCGATCACGCAATCGGCTCCACGGATGCCGCCGGAGTCGCCGATGTCATGCTCGAATCGGCGCTCACGTCGATCATGGACTTCGAAGACTCGATCGCGGCAATCGACAGCGCCGACAAGGCCCTCGCCTATCACAATTGGCTCGGCCTGACGACCGGCACGCTGACCGAGCAGGTGACCAAGAACGGTCGAACCTTCACCCGAACGCTCGAACACGATCGGTCGTTCACAGGGGCCGATGGGACGACCCTCACCGTTCGGGGGCGCGCCCTGATGCTGGTCCGCAACGTCGGGCATCTGATGACCACATCGGCGGTACTCGATCGCGACAGGAATCCTGTCCCGGAGGGGTTGCTCGACGCGATGATCACCGTGCTCTGCGCGATCCCCGGCTCGAATTCCCGCACGGGCTCGATCTACGTCGTCAAACCGAAGATGCACGGCCCCGCCGAAGTTGCGTTCACGAACGAGATATTCACCCGGGTCGAGGACGTGCTCGAGCTGCCGGCGAACACGGTCAAGATCGGGATCATGGACGAGGAACGTCGCACGACGGTCAACCTGAGCGAGTGCATCCGCGCAGCCGGCTCGCGGGTCGCATTCATCAACACCGGGTTCCTCGATCGCACCGGCGACGAGATCCACACCTCGATGCACGCCGGGCCGATGGTCCGCAAGAACGAGATGAAGATGCAAAGGTGGATCCAGGCGTACGAGGACTGGAACGTCGACGTGGGCATCGACTGTGGTCTGCGCGGACGGGCCCAGATCGGAAAGGGGATGTGGGCCGCCCCCGATCTCATGGCCGACATGCTCGCCCAGAAGATCAATCATCCGCTGGCGGGCGCCAACTGCGCATGGGTGCCGTCGCCGTCCGCGGCGACCCTCCACGCCACCCACTACCACCGAGTCGACGTGACCGCCCGCCAGCAGCAGTTGGCCGATCAGTTGGCCGCGAATGGGCCTCGGGCGACGATCGACGATCTGCTGCGCATACCCGTCGATGAGGCACGCGACTGGACCGCTGACGACATCCAGGCCGAGCTCGACAACAACGCCCAGGGCATCCTCGGCTACGTCGTGCGCTGGGTCGACCAGGGCATCGGATGCAGCAAGGTGCCCGACATCCGCGACATCGGCCTGATGGAGGACCGGGCCACGTGCCGGATCTCGTCGCAGCACATCGCCAACTGGCTCTTGCACGGCGTGACGACTGGCGACGACGTGATGGCAACGATGCGGCGAATGGCTGCGGTCGTCGATCGACAGAACGCCGGCGATCCCGCGTACAGAGCGATGGGTCCTGCCTACGACGGACCCGCTTTCCGGGCCGCATGCGATCTGGTCCTGTCGGGTGTCGAGCAGCCATCGGGCTACACCGAGCCGATCCTCCATGCTCGACGGCTGGAGCGCAAAGCCCTCGACCGATCCTGATCAACCGGCTCTTGGCGGCCGACGTTGGAGGGCTTCGACCAGCCGGGGAACTGCGTCTCCCACATCGGCGACGATGCCGAAGTGCGCCAACCGGAAGATGACTGCCTTCGGGTCTCGGTTGATGGCGACGATCGTTGCCGAATCCTGCATCCCGACGGCATGCTGCAACGCGCCGGAGATACCGCAGGCGACGTAGAGCCGAGGGTGGACCGTGGCGCCGGTCTGGCCGACCTGCTGAGCCCGCTCGGCCAACCCGGCCTCGACCGCGCCCGCGAGGCGGCGATTCGCCCGCCGATTGCCTGGGCAAGGTCTTCGACGTGGTGCCACCCGGCCGCACCGCAGCCTGCGCCTCCGGCGATGACCACGTCGGCATCGCGTAGGTCGACGTCGGCGCTGCTGATCCGGCGTTCGAGGACCTCGACGCGCAGATCTGCCTCCGACAGCGAGACGGCAAGGTGTTCGACGCGGGGCCGATGAGGTGAACTCGACACGCCGAACACGCCGGGCCGAACCGTTGCCATCTGCGGTCGCGCCTCGGGACACAGGCATGTCGCCAGCACGCCACCGGCCATCGCTGGTCGCACCATGTGCAGCAGCCCGTCGTAGGTGGAGCCGAGACGAGTCCACGAATCGACATACAGATCGGTGCAGTCCGCCGCCAGCCCCGTGTCGAGCATCGACGCGATCCGAGGGGCGAGATCGCGTCCCGTGGTGGTGGCTGCGAAAAGAACCGCAGTGGGTGCTCGAGCTGTGACCGCATCGGCGATGACCCGGGCAAACGGCTCGGCCAGATAATTCGCGAGAGCGGGATCCTCCGCCAGGTAGACGACGTCGGCGCCGTGGCGACCGGCGGCTTCCACCGCCGCGCCGGACTTCGCTGACAACACAACCGCACCCACACCGCCACCGAGAGCGGGGGCCAACGAGGTCGCCTTGGACAGCAGCTCGAGCGACGCGCGATCCAGTGTGCCGTCGACAAGCTGGCACACGACCCACACGCTGGCGTCGCCCTCGTGACGAGTTCCTTCGACGGGGTCCAAGGAAGTCTCCGACGCAGCAGCTTCCTCGTCGACTGGTCCGCTCACGGCGAATGCGCCGCGATCGATCAGCTCACCCACCAGGTCGTCATATGGGAACTCGACGTCGTCGACGAATCGACAGCCGCGATCGGGCCACGGTGACGGGGTCATCCTGGCGACCTTCGTCGGTGATGCAGCCA
Organism: Ilumatobacteraceae bacterium; assembly: GCA_963773085.1. GTDB lineage: Bacteria > Actinomycetota > Acidimicrobiia > Acidimicrobiales > Ilumatobacteraceae > JAENVT01. The sequence goes on from CAVYZS010000018.1 coordinate 228,004, forward strand.
GGCCGACCTCGGATGGGCCGATGCCGATGTCGGCCGCACTGATGTGCTCGATCACGGTTGTCGCCGCCCTTCGCCGGCCAGGCATTGTCGGGTATCGGGGTGCGAACCCTGTCTCGCCCACTGTCACCACTGCCGGCAGGGGTAGACGTAACCGCTCGTATCCACCTTCGACGACCCGGCGAGCGATCAGGGACCTGCCGTCGACGGCCAGTGACTCGCACCCGGTGGCCTGGGGCCATCCGAGGCGTTGGGCCACCGAGGGCCCCACCTGACCGGTCTCGCCGTCGATCGCCGAGATGCCGCACAGAACCAGGTCCGCGCCACCGATCCACTCGATGGCCGCGGCGAGAGCGTTGGCCGTCGCCCAGGTATCCGATCCGGCCAGAACGTGATCGCACAGCAGCACGGCCCGACTCGCGCCCGCCGCTAGAGCCTCCCGCAGGGCTTCGTCCGCCGTGGGTGGGCCCATCGAGAGTGCGCACACATCGTCGGCGAGTTGCACCGCGGCCTCGACGGCGTGCATGTCGGCAGGGTTGGTGATCGGCGCGGCCGCCGAGCGGTCGATGGTGCCGTCGGCGCGAACGCCGACTCCGCCGAGCCGCAGGTCGGGAACCTGCTTGATCAGGACGATCGCTCTCATCGAACTCGCCGGTCCTCCGACGCCATACCGTCATCGTCGGCCCGAACGCGCTGCCGGCGATAGGGAACATCGTCCCGGCACCTCGCCGTCAGCGCGATCGGCCCGCAGCGATAACGAAACCGAAACGAGCGCGAAACACTCGCGACGTACCGTGCCGACATGGCCTTCGACATCACCGGGCGGATCGGCGCGGCGGCAGCTCACCACCAACTCGTAGCCACACCCGAGACCTGCTTCTGGGGATTCATCGACCAAGCCACTCCGCCGGTGCTCGAGGTCGACTCGGGCGACATCATCGAGATCGAGGCCGTCACGCACCATGCCGGCGATGCGCCCGATCTGTTGATGGACGACGGCATCCGCGCCATCTGGGATGGCATCGCGGAGGCTGACCGCGGCCCGGGTGTGCACGTGATGACCGGCCCGATCGCGGTGCGCGGAGCAATGCCGGGCGACACGTTGGTGGTGCGCATCCTCGAGATGAGACCGCGCCTGCCCTACGGAAGCAACTGTGCAGCCAACTGGGGGTTGCTCTACGACGAGTTCGCCAAGGAGCGCATCACGATCTATGGGCTCACCGACCAATCGGCAGTGAACAGTGGTGGTTTCGGGTCGATCGCCAAGCCGATGTTCGCCTTTGACTTCACCACGCGGCCGCTCTACGACATCCCTGGGATCGTCACCCCGGCGGACCCCTCGACTCGTCAACCCTTCGGCGGCTCGGTCCACGTTCCGGTGCGACCGCACTTCGGGGTGATGGGCGTGGCACCCGCCGTGCCCGGTCGGCACTCCAGCATCCCTCCGGGAGTGTTCGGCGGGAACGTCGACAACTGGCGGATCGGCGCCGGGTCGACCGTGTGCTACCCCGTGCTCACCGAGGGAGCGATGCTGTATGTGGGCGACCCGCATTTCGCCCAGGGCGATGGCGAGATCTGCGGCACCGCGATCGAAGCCTCGCTGACGGCGCGCATCCAGGTCTGGATCGAGCCGGCCCTCGGGGTGACGTCACCGTTGCTCGAGACGGCCGAGGCGTGGTTCACCCACGGCTTCGGCTCCGGCCTCGACGAGGCGATGCGCATGGCCGCCAAGCAGATGTTGTGGCTGATGCAGACGCACCTCCAACTGAGCGCCGACGACGCGTACTCGCTTGCTTCGGTGGCGATGGACCTCGGTGTCACGCAGGTCGTCGATGCCGTTCTCGGGTGCCACGCGGCGATCAACCGCGGTATCTTCGACGCCTAAGAGGGCTGGAGTCGTTCGAGGAAGCGGAGCGCCGCCTGAGAGGACTCCATGCGCCACAGGTCGACGACATCGACCGAGGAGTCGGCGGCGACCTGGCCGGCAATCGCTCCGGCGAGGTGCTCGATACGGGCATGCTGTTGTTCGAGCATCGTCGTCATGTCGAGCGCGCAGAGGTCGGCAATGATCAGCTTGAGCAACAAGAGGCTGCGTAGGTCGCGGAGGTGGCAGACAGGGGTGTTCAACCACTTGCGGAGCTGAGCCCGCCCGGAGCGCGTCGCCGCGAGGATGGTGCGGTTTCCGCCGGCGAGCCCGGGTTGCTCGCCGACCGCGTGGATGTAGCCGCGCGTCGTCAACTGGTCCAGCGAACGGTATGTGAGGGCACGCGACAATGACCACACCCGGCCGACGTCACCTTCGGGCTTGAGCCGTGCTGCGATGGCAAACCCGTGGGTGGGCGCCGGGTACAGGATGCCGAGGCACGCCCACTCGCCCAGCAGCAGTTGATCGTCAGACGTTCTGGCCACTGCGAGAACCCGGTCAGACGCCGGGTGGCTCGGTGACGAGGTCGAGAGCGAGGCTGTTCATGCAGTAGCGCTGGCCGGTGGGCGCCGGGCCGTCCGGAAACAGGTGGCCGAGGTGGGAGCCGCAACGACGGCAGCGGACCTCGGTGCGGGTCATGCCGTGGCTGGAGTCCTCGATCAGCTCGACGGCTTCGGCAGCCTTCGTCTGATAGAAGCTCGGCCATCCACTGCCCGATTCGAACTTGGCGGTCGAGTCGAACAACTCAGCTCCGCAGGCAGCACAGCGGTATGTACCGTCGGCGTGCTCATCGACGTACTTCCCGCTCCACGGCCGCTCGGTGCCGGCCCGACGCAGCACGTCGTACTGCTCGGGCGTCAGAGCCTCGCGCCACTCGGCCTCAGTGTGTTCGATCTCGGGCATCGTCAGATCCTCCCTACTCGGGTGCGAGAAAACCGTACTTGGCAAGGATTGCCTTTCCGGCGTCACTCGCCACGAAGCCCATGAAAGCCTTTGCCGCTTCTGGATTTGGCGATTCCTTGGTCAGCACCATCGGATAGTTGTTGATCACGTTGATGTCTGCAGTGATCTCGACGCCCGTGGCTGCGTCGCCAGCGGCCATGACGTCGGTCACGTACACGATCCCAGCATCCGCCTCACCCGCCGACACCTTGGTCACGACTCCTTTGACCTTGTCCTCGAGGCTGGCTGGAGTGACGGTGACTCCGGCATTCTCGAGGACCTTGGCGGCACTCTTGCCGCACGGGACCGACTCGGCGCAGAGCACCACGATCAGGTCCGGCGTGGCCAGATCGGCGACTCCGGTGATCGCTTTCGGGTTGCCGTTCTCCACAATGATCTCCATGGTGTTCTTGGCGATCGAGACCGGCTCGCCGACGGCCTCGCCCGCGTCGCTGAGCTTCGTCATGTTCGAATCGTCAGCTGACGCGAAGATGTCCGCGGGCGCCCCTTCCGTGATCTGGGTGACGAGATCTCCCGAACCTCCGAAGTTGAACGTGACATTTGCGTCAGGGTTGTCGACCTTGAATGCGGTACCCATCTCTGTGAATGCCTCAGTCAGCGACGAAGCCGCAAACACGACTACGTCGCCGGATACCGCCGACACCGTCGAGGATGCCTCGGCCGCAACTGTCGTGTCCGCTGAATTGGACTCACTTCCGCACGACGCGCCCACTAGACCAAGAAGTGCTACAGCTACAAGAAGAGGTCGGGATGTTCTAGGCATGAATGAATAATAGTCATACCCTGACTATTGGACGGTCATCGCATGACTATTCGGTTACGACGCAGAATGATTCGACCACCACGACTGAAAGCGGAGACCCACCTGGCCTCGGGCGCCGGCAACCTTCCCGTTCCCCTCGAAAGTACTGTGTGGCACCCCTTTGTCATAGTGGGTGGATGGAGTTGGCTGAGGTGCACGAGCTGGTCGGGCGGGTGGCGGTGGTTGATGCCGGGTGTGCCGATCGGGTCGTGTTGGAGGCTGCGGTTGGTGAGTTGCGGCGGTTGAAGTCGTGGGTCGAAAGCCCGCGAGGTCGCCGTCGCTCGACAGCTGGCGGCGGTGTCGTCGTTCCCCGAGAAATCCTTGGCCGACGCCTCCCGCTGCAACATCCGTCAGGCCGAACAGGTCCTGCGCCGCGCCGAAACCGTCGCACACGTCCCGGAGTTCGGGGTGTCGCTCGACGCCGGACGAGTCTCGGGTGATCATCTCGATGTCCTGACCCGCACGTTGCGCCAGGTCGAGCCCGGCGTGTCCGTGACCGGCTGGCTGCCGACGCTGAACGGCTGGTGTTGATCGCCGAGAACTCGACAGCGGAGGAGTTCGCTCGCACCGTGCGTGCCCAAGCGCGACGGTTGGAGGCCGATGGTGACGGCCTCGACCGCCTCGAACGCCAGCAGCGGGCGGTGCGGTTGAACACCTGGATCGACCGCGACAGCGGGTTGGGGCGCTGGTCGGCGATCTGGGACCCCGAGACGATGCTGCGGTTGGAGAACCGCCTCGACGCCCAAGTCCAAGCCCTGTTCCACGATCGACAACCCGACGGCTGCCCCACGGACCTGTTCGAGAAACAGTCCTACCTACGCGCCCACGCCCTGCTCACCCTCTTGGATGGTGGCGGGGTCCGCTTGGGTCGACCCGAGATCGTCGTTGTCGTCGATCACACCACCGCCAGCGCGGAACCGGTCATCGACTGGGGGTTACCCGTCGAACTCCCCCGACAGGTCCTCGCCGATCTCTACCAGACCGCCACCGTGCACACCGTGGTGGTCCGTAACGGGGTGATCATCGACGCCCCCGGCCAACTCGACCTCGGCCGCACATCACGAGTTGCCAATCGTGCCCAACGACGCGCCCTCGGCGCCATCTATACGACCTGTGCGATCCCAGGATGCCGAGTGCGTTACAGCCGCACCAAACTGCACCACGTCATCTGGTGGCACCACGGCGGACCATCAGATCTCGACAACTTCCTCCCGGTCTGCGAACAACACCACCACAACATCCACAACGACGACTGGCACCTGACCCTCACCCCCAACCGACAACTAACCATCCAACTCCCCGACGGAACCATCATGACCACCGGCCCACCCCAACGCGGCGCCGCCTAGGGCCGTTGACCTACGCGAAGCGCACTCCTTGCCGGTCGAGTTCCTTCTGGATCGCGTGAATATCGAATTCATCAACTTCCGTGCCGGAATGCAACGAGAGCGCGGCTGCAATTCCGGCGCCCTGTCCAAGTACCGCGCAGCACGACATGTTTCGCGTCGCCGCGTGGGAGATGCGATCGCCGCCCGACGAGCGCCCCGCGACCAACAGGTTGCGCACACCCTTGGGTAGCAGGTTTCGATAGGGAATCTGGAAGTACCGACCGGTGGTCGGAAGGATCAAGATCCCATACCCGTCGATGAACTCGGGATAGATGCCGATCGAGTCGTCGAACCGTCCCTCGTAGCGCACGTCCCGCTCGGTCATGTTGTAGACCGCGTCGATCTTTCGGGTGTCGCGGATGCCGAGCGTCATACCGAAGTTCCGAAGACGCACGCCCGAACACCCAGGCGTGTAGCGCCGCAGTGCCTCGATCGCATGCATCACCTGGCGACGACCTTCGATCTCGCCACGGGTCAGGTCATCAGGGTCGGTGCCGTCGATCCCGTCCATGTGGACCAGGTTCATGTAGGTCAGCTCGCCGGTCTCGTGGATCGCTCCCCAGGTGCCGGCCAGCGTTGTCAGCGTCGACGGGATCAGCCCGTCCTTGATCGCCTGCTCGAATGGTCGCTTGAGGAAGGGCGAGAACATGTCGTCTTCCTTCCCGCCGGTCTCGATGTTCCATTCGCCTCCGCCGGCCCAGTCCTTGTAGCTCTGCGGATCGGCCTTGACCCCTTCGATGAATGCCTTCTTGTCGACGCCGGCGAGGTGGAACATCACCGAGGCGGCCATCATCTGTTCTCTTGGAGTATGGAACGTCGGCGCACCTGCCCGGGACGCAACGTCGGCGTCTCCACTGGCGTCGATCACCCTGCGGGCGCGGATCGCTTCGCGACCGGCCTTCGATTCGGTGATGATCCCGGTGACGGCATCACCGTCCATGATCGGAGCGACGAAGGTGCGGTGCAGCATTCCACGGATACCCGCCTCCTCGACGAGCGTGTCGGCGACGAGCTTGAAACCCTCGGCGTCGAGCTCGTAGGACTGCGACTGACTCTCGGGCACGGCCGCGCCCATCGCGAAGGCCCGGATTTCGAACTCGCGCCCGATGCCATTGGCCTCGATCGTCTGCTCGTGGCGATACCAGGCCATCCCTTCGACACCAACCGCGGTGATGTTGCCGCCGAAGCAACCAAATCGTTCGACGAGCGTCACCTCGACACCGGCGCGCGCTGCCGCGAGCGCGGCGGCGAGACCGGCCGGACCGGAGCCGACGACCAACACATCGGTCTCGTGGATGACATCGATCTGGCGGGCCGGTTCGGTGATTCTGCCGAGCATTCGGCGGCCGGGAGTAGAAGTCATGGTGGATGCGTTCCTTGGCTCGTCGTCGACCCGACGCTAATTGATGACGGTCGAATGCGATATCTGTCGACCAGCGTTCAGTGCTCGTTCATCTCCCGTTCACCTTCGTACCATTTGAGCGTCAACTTCGATCTCTACGGTGACCACGTCGTTCATCCCAATGAAGGAGACACATTCGTGAACCCCGTCAAGCGTCGACTCGTACTCGCCGGAATCATCTCGCTGTCGATCGTTGCCACCGCATGTGGTAGCGACGACACGTCCGAGAGCACCTCGGCTCCAACAACAGCCGCAGAAGCAGCAGCCACTACAACTGAGGCTGCTGCGGCCGCTACCACCGCGGAAGCGACCGAGGCACCGACCACAGCCGCAGCGAGTGGGACTGTCGACTTCTCCGCCTTGTCGGGCAGCCTGGTCGGCAGCGGCGCAACCTTTCCGAAGAGCTTCTACGACGACTCCATCGCCACACTCGCCGGGATCGCCCCCGACCTGACCGTGGAGTACGGCGGCGGCGGTTCAGGAAAGGGTCGTAGCGATCTCCAGGCCAACGTGGTCGACTTCGCCGGCACCGACGGCGTGGTCAAGGCGGAGGACGTTTCGAAGTTCACGGGCGGCGAGTTCGTCTACGTACCCACCGTCATCGCTCCGATCACCATGTCGTACAACTTGCCAGGCGTCGACAAGTTGCAGCTCTCCCCCGCCGCCATCTCGGCGATCTTCCAGCTCGAGGTCACGAAGTGGAACGATCCGCTGATCGCCGCCGACAACCCCGACGTCACGATGCCCGACACTGACATCGTCGTCGCTCGCCGCGCCGATGGTTCAGGCACGACGGACAACTTCTCCAAGTTCCTGAACGCTTCTGAAGGACCCGACGCAGGTGGCACGTGGAAGTTGGGTTCGGGTTCCGAACTCGAGTGGCCGGAAGGCACGCAGGCGGGCGACGGCAACAGCGGAGTCGCCCAGATCGTCGCTACCAACGAAGGTGCCGATCGGTTACGTCGACCTCAGCGACGCCAAGGCCAACAACCTGACGTTCGCACTGGTGAAGAACAAGGCCGGCAACTACGTCGAGCCGACCCTCGACGCCACGACCGCTGCCGCAGGTGGCACGACCATCAACGACGACCTGACGTTCTTCCTCGGTTGGGCGGACGGCGCCGAGGCGTATCCGATCGCTGCGCAGACCTGGATCATCGCCTACACGAAGCAGGCCGACCCGGCCAAGGCCGAGGCCATTCGCGGCTTCCTGACCTATCTGCTCACCGACGGCCAGGCGGCGGCCCCCGCGATCGACTACGCACCGCTGCCGGCAGACCTGCAGACCAAGGCGCTGGCCAACATCGCCAAGATCGGCGCCTGACGCATCCCCACGCGGTCGGAGACCCCGATGAACACCTCGTCATGAACACCTCGTCGGCCGAACTGCCCGATCTACGACCGAGACGCCAGATCCTCGATCGCATCTTCAAAGGCTCGACGTTCGCCGCCGGCGGCGCTCATCCTGATCATCCTCGTGCTCATCGCCTGGACAGTGACCAGCAAGTCGCTGCCGGTGTTCCGGAGCGAGGGTGTCGGCTTCTTCACCGAACGTCGCTGGGCACCGACCAAGGAGGTGTACGGCGCGCTGAGCTTCATCTTCGGCACCGCCGTGACCGCCCTGATTGCGGTTGTCATCTCCGTGCCAATCAGCCTCGGCATCGCTCTGTTCACCACACAGGTCGCGCCGCCGTGGCTGAAGAAGTGGCTGGTGTCGCTGACCGATCTTGTCGCCGTCGTGCCATCGGTGGTGTTCGGCCTGTGGGGCATCATCTACCTGGCACCCAAGCTCGTCGGCCCTTTCAAGACGGTCAGCCGCTGGTTCGAAGGCTGGCCGATCCTCGGCGACATCTTCGGGCGTGCCGGTGCCGGCCGAACGTTCATGACAGCCGGCCTGATCCTGTCGGTGATGATCACGCCGATCATCACGTCCATCGCCCGCGAGGTCATCGAGACGTGTCCGGATACCGATCGCGACGGGGCACTGGCGCTGGGAGCGACACGTTGGGAGATGATCACCGGCGCGGTGCTGCCGCACTCGATGACAGGCATCGTCGGTGCCGTGATGCTCGGGCTCGGTCGGGCGATGGGCGAGACCATCGCCGTCGCACTCGTCATCGGCTCGTCACCGACCATCACCGCCAACCTCTTCTCGTCCGGTGATTCGCTGCCATCGGTCATCGCCTTCCAGTGGGGCGAAGCGACGTCCGAGGTGAAGCGCAGTGCCCTGATCGCCATGGGTCTGACGTTGTTCGTCATCACGATCGTCGTCAACCTCGTCGCCACGGCCGTCGTCAGCCGTGCCACCAAACGAGTTCAGGGGGCATAGGCGTGGCCGTCACCGCCCCACAGCTCTTCGACCAACAGGAATCGCTCGTAGCCGATCTGTCCAACATATCCGGCCGACGGCGCACCAAGAACGCCGTCATGACAGCCCTCATGTTGCTGTCCGTGCTGGTCGTCGGATTCGTCCTCATCCTGGTGCTCGCCATAGTCGTCACCAAGGGTTGGTCGATCGTGTCGGCCAGCTTTCCCGACTGGTTCACCAAGGACATCCAGCTCGCACCTCGTCGACCGGGGCCGGGCATGAAGGCGGCGATCATCGGCACCTGCCTCATCACGCTCACCGCGACGATCATCGCCGTTCCGCTCGGCATCGGCGGCGCCGTCTATCTCAACGAGTACGGACAGACTCGCCGGTTTGCGCGGATGTTGCGCTTCATGACCAACGTGATGGCGGGGGTGCCATCGATCGTGATGGGACTGTTCATCTACGTTTTCTGGGTCGTTCCGCGCGGCATCGATGGGCTGAATGCCCTCAGCGGCGCGCTAGCGCTCGCCTGCCTGATGCTGCCCATCGTGGTGCGGTCCTCGGAGGAGATGCTTCGGCTGGTGCCCCAGAACCTGCGCGATGCCAGCTACGCCCTTGGCGGCAGCACGAGCCGCACCACCCTTCAGGTGGTGCTGCCCAAAGCGAGCCCGGGCATCATCAGCGGCTGCCTCCTCGCCGTTGCCAGGGCCGCCGGCGAAACGGCCCCGCTGATCTTCACCATCGGCGCAGCCAAGTCGACGAACTGGAGCGTCTTCACCGGAACCAACACGTCGCTATCGATGCAGATCTACGGAAACGCCAAGGAGAGCTTCGTCACCGCTCAAGAACGCGCGTGGGGCGCCGCCTTCACGCTGATCACCCTGGCGTTCCTGTTCACGGTGCTGGCCCGAGTATTGTCCAGCCGCCTGTCGAGGACGAGGTAGAGCCGTGACCGCGCATGACACCAACAACCGATCCGAGATCGGCGCTACCGCGACCATCGAGGAGCAGCGGGCGAGCACGGCTGTGTTCGAGGTCGGCGATCTCGCTGTGTACTACGGCGCCTTCAAGGCGGTTCGAGAGGTGAATCTGAAGGTCAAGCCTCACGAGATCACCGCGTTCATCGGTCCATCAGGCTGTGGCAAGAGCACCGTCCTGCGGTGCTTCAACCGCATGAACGACACCATCGCCGGAGCCAGGGTCGAGGGCTCGGTCACGTACCACGGGGTCGACCTCTATGGACCGAACGTCTCGGCCGCGCAAGTGCGTCGCCACATCGGCATGGTCTTCCAGAAACCGAACCCGTTCCCCAAGAGCATCTACGAGAACGTCGCTTACGGCCCACGAATTGCCAACACACCCAAGAGCGAACTCGACGGCATCGTCGAGGATTCGCTCCGCGGCGCAGCGTTGTGGGAAGAAGTCAAAGGCAGGTTGAACGCATCGGCTCTGGGACTGTCCGGCGGCCAACAGCAGCGCCTGTGCATCGCCCGAGCACTCGCCGTACAGCCCGAGGTGATCCTGATGGACGAACCGTGCTCGGCGTTGGATCCCATTGCCACGTCACGCATCGAGGACCTGATGCAGGAGATCAAGCAGCGATACACGATCGTGATCGTCACCCACAACATGCAGCAGGCCGCACGGATCAGCGATCGGGTGGGGTTCTTCACCACCGAAGTCTCGGAGGACGGAGATCGACGTACCGGCGTGCTGGTCGAGTTCGACAAGACGTCGAGGATGTTCTCCACGCCCTCCGACGAGCGAACCGAGGCCTACGTGACCGGACGGTTCGGGTAACGCAGGCTCAAGCCCGCGCCGCCGAGTACGACAACCAGCGCCCGGCCTCGAAGTCGTAGAGCTTGCAGGCCCGCGTCGTGCGGAGATAGCTGAGAATCGACAGTCGCGACGAGTGCACCGTCTTCGGGTAGGCGGCAGCGATCGCCTTGACAGCCTTCGGGAGCTTGTCGAAGCGGATGCGCGCGTCGACATGGTGGGGCACGTGGACGAAGATGTTGTGGAACCACAGCCGGTTCGCGACCCGAGGCATACGCAGCACCGTGGTTGATTCCATCTGCCCTTTGAACTGCGTCCACTCACGCCGGGTCCACCAGCGGATCTCGGGCGATACGTGATGCACGTAAACGGTCCAGCCGATGATGTGCACGAACAGCAGGAACGGGACCACGAACAGCTTCACGGGCAACCACACCGCACCAAGCCAACCACCATTGAACGCCCCGACGATCGCCGTTCCCGCGACCACCACGCCGAGCAATGACCCGAGCGTGATCTTGTCGCGCACGATCGCATCGTGTCGTTTCCCGGGAGCGTTGAAGCGCCACATCTTCTCCCACCACACGGTACGCATGAAGTAGGCGCCGGAACCGAGGAACGACCACTCGAACCGGTGCCGCAGCCGGGCGAGGGGTCCCATCGCCTGGTACTCGGCGAGGGTGGCCGGGTGCCACACGAAGTCGAAACCCTGACGGGTGGTGTAGCCGTGGTGGATGCGGTTGTGGCCGAGATCCCAGGCTGCCTCGACATGCGCGCTCGGCGCCATGCACAGCTGGGCGATCACCCTGTTGAGGCGGCGTGAATCGAGCAGGGCGCCGTGTGAAGCGTCGTGTCCGAGCACGAACAAGCCCGCAACGCCGAGACCTGCCAGCGGCCACAGGACGAGTAGTGCCCACCAGCGGTCGGTGAACGCCAGACCGACGATCGGAGCGACGTACAGGGCGAACGCCTGCAGCAAGGCCCAGACCGCGCGAGCGGGCGTTCGTTCGTAGCACGACCCCGGGATGACCGCCCGCACATCGTTGAGCGAATCGGTGCGGGGTCGAGGAAGCGTGGGTGTCTCAGGGCTCATCAAGATCCAATTCTATGCTGCCTTCCGACCGGTAGGTAGGGCCTTCTGGCGGATTTCAACTTCCATTCAGGGGCGATTTTCAGCCCCTGCTCACCCAGCGCTCGAGCTCGGCCTGGATGCAACGAATCTTGGTCTCCTGGTAACGGGCCAGCACGATCTCGTCGAGGGCCCCGGATTCCAGGCCGGCCTGAACCTTCGGAAGGTTGTAGACGTCCTGGTTGAAGACACGCGTGAGCATGCCGAGCTCGTATGCGTCGGTCCAGTCGTCGTCGACCCCGAGCATCTTCAGCGGCGCTGCCTTCGGGCGCGCCCCCGTGAAAGGGTTGAGGATCATGCATTCCATGATCGACATGTCGTGACGATTGCCGTATGGCCGGAAGCGGTAGACGATGCGGTTGTAGGCACCCCAGGGATGGAAGTTGGGGAAGAGCACGTAGACCATGCTGTCGTTCATCTCTGCGTCGGACAGGGAATTCGCCCGCTCGGCGCCGAGCACGCCGACCATCTGGGCGCGGCGGTGGTCGGCGAGAGTCCGCCGGGCCGTCCCCCCTTCCGGCACCACGAGCGGCGAGGGCACATCCAGAGTGCGGTCGACGATGGCGTCGAGCATCTCCTGCTCGCTGGGATCCCACTTGAGATGTGTGCTCGGCAGGCCGTTCGGGGTGATCGCCCTGGCGAAGTTGCCGAACGAGTCGTACTGCGTGATGGTGTCGCCCATGCCCGCCAGGAGTTGGGGGTGGGTGGCCACGACGTGGAACGACTCCATGAACGCCTCTTGGGCGAGCTTCCAGTTGCACCGCAGGATCTTGCCGATGTGCACTGCCTTGAAGCGGTCGTCGAGCGGCCAGTTCGTGAAGTGCTGCGGGAGTTCACCGAGGTGATCCTCCAGGGGGCCGCAGTCGGGATCAAGGTTGATGAACACGAAACCACCCCAGGTACCGCTCTTCACCGACAACAGGGGCCATTCCTCGGGGACCTGCGGAAAGTCCCACCGGCACGGGATGTGCTTGAGTGAGCCGTCGAGGTTCCAGGCGATCCCGTGGAATGAACAGCGCAGTTCCTCCGCACGGCCGGGGTACTCCTTCAGCTCGCGCCCACGATGGCGACAGATGTTGCGGAACGCGGTGATTGTCTCGGGTGCCGACCGGACGACAAGCACGGAGATGCCGGCGATCTCGTAGTTGATGTGATCTCCGACCTCAGGGATGTCTTCCTCACGACAGGCCATCTGCCACACGCGCTTCCACACCGCCTCGACCTCGACACGGTGGAACTCCGCCGAGGTGTACCGCGACACCGGGACCCGCAGCTGTTCGTCACCCATGGGTGCCTGCCGGCGGTACACATCGGGCACGCTTCGTGAGTCCTCGTCGAGCAAACGCTGGTACAGCGCTCCTTGGGTGGTGGCGTCGAGCATCATGCTCATCGATCGCTCGCTTTCTCGAGCGGGAAGTCCTTGGGGTTGCCCGGCACCCCGGCAGGTAGTTGCGGACCTGCCAGCCACCCGCAGAGTTGCGGATCACAATGACGAAGGACGCCGGAAACCCACCGGCCTTCGGCGTCGAACACCCCGGTCACGCCGTGCTCGGTGATATCGACCAGACCGTCGGGTCGCACGTCATACGTGGCGCCGCTGAGTGGATGCACGCGTGTTCTCATCTGACTGGTGCCACCATTCCGCCGCTAGTCCCGGATCATCCGGGCGATGGTCTCGTGATAGTGGGCGAGCTTGCACTCGCGCTCGGACAGGATGTTCTGGGTGTAGCCACTCGATCGCTTGGTGCGGGCCAGCTGGTCGTAGATCGAGATGTCCTCGCCGACCACCACCTTGAGATGCTCCCAGTGGGCGAGCATGCGTTCGCGGTACTCGGTGTACTCGGGGTCCCAGTCGTCGCCCGGGTACACCAGCTCCCAGCAGAGGAACCTGGTTCGGTCGACATCGATCGGGATCGGGTTGAACACCTGGATGTGCTCGGGGTTGCAGTTGAACACCGTGTTCGGGAACACGACGTAGTGGCAGATCGCGTACCGCTGGTGATCCCAGTCCTGTTCGAGCCGCTCGCGCGTCTGGTGACGAGGGACGAAGCACATGTAGTTGTGATCGTTGACGATGTGGAACGACGTGTCGCGTGCCGATTTCGTCCATTCCGGACCGACGCTGTGCAGCTCCGTCGTGTGGTAGATCTCGTTGAAGCCGTCGACGATGGCCTTGTAACTGACGGGGACATCCCACTCGAGCACCTCGAGCAGCACCATGTCGTCCATCTTGAACTGGCCGAGATCGGTGGTGATGTCGGAGCCGATCCACTCGGTCAGGGGCGGTGCCTTGTCGGGCCCTGCCAGGTTGATCCACAGCCAGCCACCCCATTCGTCGGCGGCGATCGCCGGGGCGCGCACGCCCTCGAGATGCTCAGGAGCGAAGTCCTGCCGCTCCGGCACCCCGACGAGTTTGCCGGTCGTGTCGTACACCCAGCCGTGGTACGGGCAGGTGAAGCGACGTGCACCACAGCCCGTCCACTCGGTGACGAACGACGGCCCACGATGCCGGCACGTGTTGTGAAAGGCGGCGACCGAGCCGTCCGGTTGGCGGGTGATCACAGCGGTCTCGCCGTGGCCCTCGAAGCTGATCCAATCGCCGGAGTTGGCGATCTGCGACGAACGGCCGGCCAGCAACCAGCTCGCACCAAGCACCTTCTCGCGCTCCAGCTCGAACTGGATCGGGTCGGTGTACGGCACCCGGCTCATCACGCTCGGGCCGTAGTCGGGAACGTTCTTCACGCTCGGTCCGAGCCGGACCGGTACGTCACCGCGGGTCGGTACGTGAACCATCAGCCGTAACCTCCTGTATTAGTAACACTTGTTATATATAACATCCGTGTTATCTTGAGTCAATGCCCAAGTTAGTCGACTACGACGAGCGACGTTCCGAGCTTGCGGAGGCGGCGGCCAACCTGATTGCCCGCGCCGGCATCGGAGCAGCCACGATGCGCGACGTCGCGGCCGAGGCGGGTTGGACAACCGGCGCGCTCACCCACTACTTCGCCGACAAACGTGAATTGCTGCTGTTCACGTTTCAGGCCTCGCTGGATCGACGGCGCGCCGCACGAGCAGCGAGCGACACGACCGACCCACTGGCCCAGTTGACCACCTCGCTGGAAGGTGCGCTGCCGTCGGACGACGACCGCCGCCGGCACTGGATGGTGACCATTGCCTTCTGCGCCCAGGCCACGGGCGACCCCGATCTCGCCGCTGCCCAGCGCGACGCGTACCGTGAGTTCCGTGCGTACCTTGCCGGCCTGGTGCAGCAATGCGGGTTCGGCGTGGGTCGACCTGCCGAGATGCTCGCCGAGCGACTGATCGCCGCGGCCGACGGCATCGCCGTGCAGGCACTCTTCGATCCCGAGCACTGGCCACCCGCGCACCAGCTCGCAACCTTGCAGGCCGCAACCGCACCACTGCTGACCACTGCGGGCAACTGACCGGCCGGCGTCCAACTATTCTGTGCCGTATGACGGTGGGGCGCGACTCGCACGGCAACCCGATGACTGGCGATGCCGCGACGATCGACCTGTACGACCGCGCCATCGATCGCCTCGTCCGTTTCCATCCCGACGTCGTCGAGCTGTCGGGCGAACTCACCGCCGAGCAAACCCAGGCACCGATGGCCTTGGCGCTTGCCGCCTACCTCAATCTGATGAGCACAGATCCTGACGACCTCGGGCCGGTCCGGAGTGCCCACGAGACATTGTCGCGAATCCAGACGAACGAGCGCGAGCAAGCCCACCGCGTCGCCATCGGCTCCTGGCTCGAGGGTGACTGGAGCGGCGCGGCCCTGCGACTCGACGAACTCTTGGCCCAGTGGCCAGCCGATCTGCTGGCGTTGATGCTCGGTCATCAGCTCGATTTCTTCCTGGGCGACGCCCAGAACCTGCGCGACCGTCCACTGCGAACGCTTCGGGAACTCGACCCTGCAGACGACCATGCGGAGTTCGTCCGCGGGATGGCGGCGTTCGGTTTCGAGGAAGCAGGCCACTACGGTCAGGCGCTCGATGCCGGCCTGGCCGCGGTCGAGTCAAACCCCGACGATGTCTGGGGTATCCACGCCGTGGTCCACACCTACGAGATGCAAGGTCGGGTCGACGAAGGCATTCTCTTCCTCACCTCCGATCGGACGCACTGGGAGACCGGAAACCTGTTCACGGTGCACAACTGGTGGCATCTCGCCCTCTACCACCTCGAGGCCGGGCAACCCCAGCGTTCACTCGACATCTACGACGCCGAGATCCACAACGACAGCTCGGCGGGAGCGCCGATCGAGTTGCTCGACGCCAGTGCCCTGCTGTGGCGCCTCATGCTCGACGACGTCGACACCGGCGACAGGTTCGCGATTCTCGCCGACGCGTGGGCCCCGAAGGTCGCCGGCACACCGTGGTACGCGTTCAACGATCTGCACGCGGTCATGGCCCTCGCCGGGGCAGGCCGACTCGACGACGTTCGTACCGTCATCGAGGATCGCCGGCGTTGGTTGGACGGCGCCACGGGCACGAACGTGCGGATGACCTCCCAGGTCGGTCTGCCCGCTTGTCGCGCCACTCTGGCCTTCGTCGAGGGCCGCCACGACGACGTCGTTGCCGAGCTGATCCCGATCCGACGGATCCTCAACCACTTCGGCGGTTCACATGCGCAACGCGACGCGCTGCAGCGCACGCTCGTCGAGTCCGCGCTGAGGTCCGGACGCTACGAATTGGCCCGCGCCCTCACCTCCGAGCGTCTCGGCGTGCGCGAATCGAGCGTGTACGGCTGGAGCCGGCGCGCTCGCGCCATGAACGGCCTGGGCGATGCAGCTGCTGCTGCGCATGCAGAGCGGCAGGCCACCGATCATCAGGCCCGCTTCGTCGTCAACTGAATCGGGTCAGCTCGCCGTCGCTTCGACCTCCTTGGCGTCGCCCTCGATCGTGACCTCGATGCGGCGCGGCTTGGCCTTCTCGGCGACCGGAATCGTGACCGTCAACACACCGTGCTCGTAGCTGGCGTGCATTCGGTCGACGTCGAGCCCGTCACCGAGCAGCAACTGGCGCTGGAAGGCGCCGTGCACCCGCTCGGACGCGAGCTGCTGGTCACCCTCGACGGGCCGCCAATCCCTTTCGGCAGAGACGGACAGGATCTGGCGTTCGTACTCGAGGGTGATCGAGGCCGGATCGACGCCGGGAAGATCGAAGTGGACGACGACGGTATCGCCGTGGCGATAGGCGTCCATGGGGAAGCTCGGGCGTCGTCGTTGGTTCATGGCTTGGTCGAACATTCGGTCGATGTCGCCGAACGGATCGAATCGCAACAGGGTGGACATGGTGATGCTCCTTTCCGGACAATCATCTGTTGGTGGACTGCTCGTCGCCGAGATGGCGATGAGTGGTTCGCACGTCGCTGTGGCCCATGCGGTCACGGGTGTCGAGGATGTGGACCCCGTTGCGCCGGGCCGCGGCGACGTGAGATCGACGCAGCACGTTGGACGACACGTTGGTGTCGAGTTGGGCTGCGAGTGCGGCTTGTTTGATCAGGTAGTCGGCTCCGAACCGGGTGATGCGCTGACCGGCCCCCGCCGGCTGAGCTGCGGCGAAGAGTGGCCCGGTTGCTCCGCTCGAACGTTGCAGCGCGGCGAGGGCAGCACACGTGTCGACGTGGAGGGCGATCGACTGCGGTCGCCCGTGGCGCACCAGTTGGGCGCTCATCGACCGACCGGAGCGGACAATCTGTTCGTGGTCGAGGGCGAGGATCTCGCCCAAACCGAATCCTTCGATGGCGAGTAGCCGGATGAGCAACGCGGCACGTTGATCGCTGGCAGCTGCCAACAGCTGGGCGATCTGCTCGTCGGTGAGCGATTCCGTAGGCACAGGAAAAGTGTACAATCCCGATGCCTGTTTGATCAACATTTCCACGAGAATTTGTTGAGTCTTTCTGTGGAGTCATTTTCTGGCGGCGGAATGCCGACGGCTACGATGCCGCTGCATGCAGCTGTCGCCCCACGAACAAGAACGCCTGCTCGTCCATGTGGCCGCCGATGTCGCCGAGAAACGCCGTTCACGCGGCCTGAAGCTCAACTATCCCGAAACGGTCGCCCTCTTGACGTCCTGGGTGTACGAAGCCGCGCGTGACGGGCGCACGGTGGTCGACCTGATGGATTCCGGGTGCCGGGTGTTGACTCGCGACGACGTGATGGACGGCATCGCCGAACTGGTCGATGAAGTCCAGGTCGAGGCAACGTTCCCAGATGGCACCAAGCTGGTGACCCTTCACCAGCCGATTCGATGAGCGGTCGATGATCCCGGGCGAGGTCGTCGGACCGGACGGCATGATCGAACTGAACGCCGGGCTCACCCGGACCAGCATCGAGGTGATGAATGGCGGCGACCGCCCTGTGCAGGTCGGTTCTCACTATCACTTCGCCGAGGCCAACCCGGCGCTGCTCTTCGACCGTTCGGTGGCACGTGGCCAGCGACTCGACATCCCTGCCGGCACCTCGCTGCGATTCGAGCCGGGAATCGCCCGCAGCATCACCCTCGTTCCGATCGGCGGTGCGCGCATCGTCGCCGGTCTTCGTGGCGAGGTGGCCGGAGCACTCGACGGAGAAATGTGATGGTTGCGATCACCCGTTCCCACTACCGACGCCTCTACGGCCCGACCGCAGGCGACCGCGTCCGGCTGGCCGACACAGACCTCCTCATCGAGGTCGAGCGCGACCTGTGTGCCGGTGGAGACGAGGCCGTTTTCGGCGGCGGCAAGGTCATCCGCGAGTCGATGGGCCAATCGGCGCGTACTCGTGCAGAAGGCACGCCCGATCTGGTCATCACCGGGGCGTTGATCCTCGATCACTGGGGTGTCGTCAAGGCCGACGTCGGCGTGCGCGACGGTCGGATCGTCGGCATCGGCAAGGCCGGTAATCCCGACACGATGACCGGTGTCGACCCAGCCCTCGTGATCGGCCCCTCGACAGAGATCCTCTCTGGCAACGGCAGGATTCTCACGGCAGGCGCGATCGACTGTCACGTTCACCTGATCTGCCCACAGATCGTCGACGAGGCCTTGGCTTCGGGGGTCACCACGATCATCGGTGGTGGCACTGGGCCGGCCGACGGCACGAAGGCGACCACCGTGACACCGGGAGCGTGGAATCTGGCCCGCATCCACGAGGCGATGGACACCATGCCCGTCAACGTCGTCCTGCTGGGCAAGGGCAACACGGTGTCGCACGAAGCGTTGTGGGAGCAGGTGCTGGGTGGCGCCGGCGGCTTCAAGCTCCACGAGGACTGGGGAACCACACCCGCCGTCATCGATGCCTGCCTGACGGTCGCTGACCAGTCGGGCGTGCAGGTGGCCATCCACACCGACACGTTGAACGAGGCCGGCTACGTGGAATCGACGCTCGCCGCGATCCGCGGCCGCTCGATCCACACGTACCACACCGAGGGTGCCGGCGGAGGCCATGCACCCGACATCATCACCGTGGCGGCGTACCCCAACGTGTTGCCGTCGTCGACGAACCCGACTCGCCCGCACACCGTCAACACCCTGGCAGAGCATCTCGACATGTTGATGGTGTGCCATCACCTCAACCCGTCGGTACCCGAGGATCTGGCGTTCGCCGAGAGTCGAATCCGCCCCTCCACCATCGCTGCAGAAGACGTGCTGCACGACATGGGCGCGATCTCGATCATCGGCAGTGACTCGCAGGCGATGGGCCGGGTCGGCGAGGTGGTCCTGCGCACATGGCAGACAGCGCACGTGATGAAACGTCGCCGTGGCGCGCTTGCCGGCGACGATGCCGCGGACAACCACCGGGCTCGCCGTTACGTGGCCAAGTACACGATCTGCCCGGCGGTGGCCCACGGGCTCGATCACGAGATCGGTTCGATAGCCGTCGGCAAGCTCGCCGATCTGGTGCTGTGGGACCCGCGGTTCTTCGGGGTCCGCCCGCACGTCGTGGTCAAAGGCGGCCTCATCGCCTGGGCCCAGATGGGGGATCCGAATGCATCCATCCCCACGCCGCAGCCGGTCTTCGCCCGCCCGATGTTCGGCGCCACGCCGCTGGCCGCGGCCGCCACCAGCATGACGTTCGTTGCCGCCGCTGCCCTCGAGGACGGGCTGGACCAACGCCTTGCTCTGAAACGAAGGCTGGTGCCGTCGGCCGATACCCGGTCGCGGGGCAAGGCCGACCTTCCGGAGAACGATGCAATGCCGACCATCACGGTCGATCCCGACACCTTCGCAGTGCATGTCGATGGCGAGTTGATCGAGGAGCAACCGGCTGCCGAGCTACCCATGACCCAGCGGTACTTCCTGTTCTGATGCCTGGTTCGGTGTGACGGTGTCCGCGACGCTCCTCCTGCTGGCAGACAGCCGGTTCCCCACCGGCGCCCACGCGCACAGCGCGGGTGTCGAAGCCAGCCAGGCGCGCGGTGACATCCGCAGCATTGCCGACCTGGCCGCGTTCCTCGACGGTCGTTTGCTGACCACCGCTGCCGTCGAGGCGGCGTTCGCCGCAGCGGCATGCGATCCGCGGGCGCCTCTCCACGACCTCGACCACGAACTCACGATCCGCACACCCTCCCCACGACTTCGTGACGTCAGCCGAGGGCTCGGACGCCAACTGCTGAGACCTGCCGCTCGCGCCTGGCCGAGCGATCGGTACGCGGTGTTGCGGGCCGTGCACGGCGACGGTCCGATGCAGCCGGTGGCCCTGGGCGTGGTCGCCGACGCTGCCGGGCTCGGTCGGCGTGACGCTGCTCTCTGCTCACTGCATCACATGGTCGGCTCGGCGACCACAGCCGCGGTCCGCCTGCTCGGCCTCGACCCCTTCGAAGTGCACGCCTTGGCGGCGCGCCTCGGCCCGCGCCTCGACGAGATCGCGGCGATTGCAGCGGATCGGGCGGCGACCAGCGCGGCGCCCGACCTTCCAGCTACCACCAGTGTGCTCGCCGACATCCTCGCCGAGCATCACGCACAATGGGAGGTGAGGCTGTTTGCCTCCTGATCACAATCCCGGCCAGCCGCACCATCCCAGCGACGGGCACACCCATGGTCATCACGACGATCACCCCGACGACACGATGTGGGCCTACGGATCTCCAGGCACCCGGGCACTGCGAATCGGCATCGGCGGCCCGGTCGGCAGTGGCAAGACCGCGCTGGTGGCGGCGTTGTGCCGGCTGCTCGCGGATTCGGTCGGTATCGTGGTCGTCACCAACGACATCTTCACCACCGAAGATGCCGAGGCATTGCGGCGCATGGCAGTGCTGCCCGACGAACGCATCAGCGCGGTCGAAACCGGGGCGTGTCCGCACACGGCCATCCGCGACGACATCTCCGCCAACCTCGACGCGGTCGAGCAACTGGAAGCGGCCAACGCTCCGGTCGACCTGACGTTGGTCGAGAGCGGCGGCGACAACCTGACCGCCATCTTCAGCCGCGCCCTGGTCGATCGGCAGATCTTCGTCATCGACGTCGCCGGTGGTGACAAGGTTCCACGCAAGGGAGGTCCCGGCGTGACGACGGCCGATCTGCTGGTGATCAACAAGACCGACCTTGCTCAGCACGTGAACGCCGATCTCGGTGTGATGGAACGAGATGCGAAGGCGCGGCGCGGTGCGCGCCCGATCGCGTTCACCTCACTCGTCGAACCCTCCGGCGCGCAGGTCGTGGCCGAGTGGGTACTCGCCCAGCTGACCGGCTGGCGCACGACATCTCCCTCCCGACCGTGAGCAGATGATCGACGCCACCACCGACATCGAGGTCGGCGTCGACCACCGTGGCAACACGATCGTGCGCCGGATGCGATGCGAGGTTCCCATGCTCGTCCGCGTCGTCGACGAGCCGGGCCCCGTGCTGTCGCTGGCGATGGTCGGCGGCGCCGCTGGGCCGTTGGGCGGTGACCGCCTCCGGTTCCGGCTGGAGCTGGGTGTCGGTGCTCAGGTGTCGGTGCGCTCGGTCGCTGCGGCGATGGCCCAACCGGGACCACGTGGCGAGCGCTCCGAGCTCACTGTTGACATCGTGGTTGCCGAGCGGGCGAGCCTCGATTGGCGGCCGCAGCCGACCGTCAGCGTCGTCGGCAGCGATCACCGTGCCACCGTCCGTCTGTCGGCGACCAGCTCATCGCTCGTGACGGTGCACGACGGCGTGTCTCTGGGCCGTCATGGCGAGCAACCAGGCAGGTTCGCACTACGCGAACGGGTCACCCTCGACGGCGTCGCGGTACTCGACCACGAGACAGTGTTCGCTCCAGGCCCACTCCTCGGCCCGGGTGCGCAGGGCGATGAACGCACCATGACCACCGAGGTGATCATCGGCAGCGTCCTGCCCGAGGCGCACGTCGAGGCCACCGAGGGTTGTCTCCGCTCCACGGTTCATCTCACACCGCTGTGTGCTCTCATCACCACCCGCTCCTGACGCCCGTCAACCCGACGTCGAGAGGTTCACCAGGTCATCTCATCGCACCCCTGATGGTCGTCGGGTTCGACCTGGAACGTGGCGTGGTTGATCCCGTACCCGTCGGCGAGCAGCGCTCGGGCTTGATCGAGCACGCCATGAGTCTCCGTTCCGGCGGTGACCACGAGATGGGCAGTGACGACCTCCATCTCGGACGTCAGCGTCCAGACGTGGAGATCATGCACGTCGACGACTCCATCGATCGCGCCCATCTCGGTCTCGAGCGCTGCCAGATCGAGCCGTGCCGGCGCGGCCTGGATGAGGACGCGAAGTGCATCGCCGCCCAGCTTCCAAGCCCTCGGCAGGATGAACACGGCGATCCCGACGCCGACAACCGGGTCGACCCACACCCAACCAGTGAACCCCCAGACGACGGCCGCGACGATCACCCCGAACGAACCGACCATGTCTGACATCACCTCGAGATACGCGCCCTGCAGGTTGAGGCTGTCCTTGGCCCCGGCGCGCAGCAACATGAACGCGATTCCGTTGACGACCAGTCCGACTACACCGACGATGACCACCGGCGCCGAGGCGATTTCCGGAGCATCGTGCAATCGGGTGAGCGCCTCGTAGGCGATGTAGCCCGCCACGGCGAAGAGCAACGCTGCATTGACCAGCGCGGCCAGGATCTCCAGTCTGTAGAGCCCGAACGTGCGATGCGGGTGTGCGCGAGCCGTCGAGGCGGCGTGAATCGCAGCCGCAGCCATGCCCAGCCCCAGCGCGTCCGTCGCCATGTGCCCGGCATCCGACAGGAGGGCCAGCGATCCGGTGATGACACCGACGACGACTTGTACGACGAGGAATGCCACGATCAGACCGAAGGAGATCATCAGTGGACGGATGTGGCGGGCACCGGCACGAGTCGCCACACCGCCGTGGTCATGACCGTGACTGTGGCCGTGATTGTGACCGGGTCCATCCACGTCGGCCAGCGTATTCCGGTTGCCCGCGCAGCGCGTCTTAGGGCTCCGTCGGGTCGCCAACAGTATGTTTGGCAGCGGTGGAGCAGATGGTCGATCTTGACAGGGAAACGGCACGCGGTTCCCGACGATGATGCAGTTGCTCCGCAAGATCATTCGCACCGGCCGGGTCACCGAGCCCACCCCGACCGACGCTCCCTTCGATGCCGAGTTGCCGGCGTCGGCCACTCGGCTTCATGGCTCGTTGCAGGTCCGCCAGGTCGATGCCGGCTCCTGTAACGGGTGCGAGGCGGAGTTCGCGGCCGCCTTCGGACCGGTGTACGACGTCGAGCAGTTCGGGGTGCGACTGGTCGCATCACCGCGCCACGCCGACGCGTTGGTGGTCACCGGACCCGTGACGAGGAACATGGCGGAGCCATTGGTGAAGACGCTCGAGGCGACACCCGGACCGAAGCTGGTCATCGCCTTGGGCGACTGCGCCCGGAACTGCGGGGTGTTCGCCGGCGGCTACGGGGTCGCCGGATCCGTTGCCGACATCGTGCCGGTCGACATCGAGATCCCCGGGTGCCCTCCTTCCCCCGACGTGATCGTGGCGGCTCTTCGTCGAATCGCCGGCCGATGACCTTGGTCGGCACAGCACTCGGCGTGGCGGCAATCTGCGCCACGCTCGCGGTGATCGCGGCTGTCGTACTTCCGACCGACCCGAGGGTCGTGTGGGTGGGTGTGTTGAGTGCAGTGTCGGCCACGGCGGGGGGTGCTGCCGGGATTGCGGTACTCACCGGGAGCTCGACATACGCGGCGTTCTATCCCGATCTGATTCCCCTGGGAGGCGTGCGCATCGAACTCGACGCCTTGAGCGCCATCTTCATGCTCGCGGTCGCCATCGTCGCCGTGCCGGCCGCGATCTACGGCATCGGATACTGCAAGGGCGGTCCGTCGAGCCGCCCGGTGCAGGCCGCGTTTCCACTGCTCGTGTGGAGCTTGATCATGGTTCCTGCTGCCGGGAACGTGTTCGGCCTGGTCGTGTTCTGGGAGCTGATGGCCGTGTCGTCATTGGCGCTCGTGCTCGCTGAGCACCACCACAGCGCCGAGGCACGAATCGCGGCGCAGTGGTACGCGGTGATGATGCATGTGAGCCTGTTGGCGATCGTGCTCGCGTTCTTCGTGCTCGCCCACGAGACGGGCAGCGAGTCGTTCGCGGCGATGCGCGCCGGAGCCTCCCAGGTCGGACCGCTTGCGGCATCGGTCGTCTTCGTACTGGCCTTCGTCGGCTTCGGGACGAAAGCAGGTGTCGTGCCCGTGCATGTCTGGCTGCCACGCGCCCACCCAGAGGCGCCAAGTCATGCGTCAGCCCTGATGAGCGGGGCGATGGTCAAACTCGGCGTCTACGGCGTGGTTCGAGTCGGGTGGGATCTCCTCGGTGGTGGTCCGGCGTGGTGGGGTGCCATCGTGCTCGCAGTCGGATTGGTGTCGGCGATGTTCGGAATCCTGCACGCACTGGTGGCCAGTGATCTGAAACGTCTTCTCGCCTACTCGACGACCGAGAACGTGGGTTTGATCTTCATCGGGGTCGGGGCGGCCGGGTTGTTCGCGTCGACGGGGAATCGCCCGCTGGCGACCGTGGCGCTCGCTGCCGCGATGCTGCACGTGCTCAACCACGCCGCGTTCAAGGGGCTGTTGTTCCTCGGGGCGGGATCGATCCATACAGCGACAGGTACACGCGATCTCGACCGCCTTGGAGGCCTTGCCCGGCGGATGCCGGTCACTGCGGCCACCTTCGCCATCGGCGCATTGGCGATCGCCGCCCTCCCCCCACTGAACGGCTTCGTCAGCGAGTGGCTACTGCTGCAATCGCTCGTCCACAGCCTCCCGTCCAACGCGGTGGCCGTGTCCGTGGCCATGCCGATCGCGGTGGCCGTGGTTGCCTTGGTCGGCGGATTGGTCGCGGCAACCTTCGTGAAGGCATTCGGCACGGCCTTCCTGGCGATGCCACGCTCGGTCGAGGCAGACCAGGCTCACGAATCGTCGCGCACCATGCAGGCTGCGGTGATCATCCTGAGCGGAGCGTGCGTCGTGCTGGCACTCGTACCGACAATGCTCGCCGAGCCCTTGCAACGGGTCACGAACGTCGTCGGGGGTCTGGCCGAGGGTCGCCCCATCCACACCAACGGCGTGTACCTCCAGCTATCGGGCATCCAGGCCGGCCTGTCGCCACTGCTGCTGGCCACCGGATTGGCGGTGATGACGATCGTCGCGTTGGCGGTGGTGCGTCGCGGCCGGTCTCGCCACACGATTCGTGACATACCGGCATGGGGGTGCGGTCGTACCGTGCAGACCGCACGGATGGAGTACACGGCGACGTCGTTCGCCGAGCCGCTCCAGCGAGTTTTCGACGACGTGTTGCACCCGGAGATCGACGTCGACGTAGACCATCGCACAGAATCTCGACACTACGTTCAGGCCATCCGGTATCGGCTGCACACTCGCGATGCCGTCGAGCAGCGGTTCTACCTACCCGTGCTCGCTGCCGTTCGCCGGTGGGGCAACGCCGCACGCCGGGTGCAGAACGGCAGCATCCACCGCTACCTCACCTACTCACTCGTCACGCTCATCGTGGTCCTGGTGGTGTCGAGATGAGTTTCACCGGCGTCGTCGTGGCCCTCCTCCAGGTGGTGTTGACCATCGCCCTCGCACCGCTGCTGGTCGGAATGATGCGCGTGACCCGATCGCGACTCGAGGGCCGGGTCGGGCCACCGATGGTCCAGCCGTGGCGCGACCTGCGCAAGCTCCTCGGCAAACAGCGAATGGTCTCCGACAACACCGGATTGGTGTTCTCGGTCGCTCCGCTCGTGTTGCTGGCCTCGGCCGCCCTGGTCGCTGGGATCGTGCCGTTTCTCTCCACCAGGTCGGCCCTCGATCAGGTGGGTGACCTCTTCGCCGTCGTCTACCTGTTGCTGCTCGGCACCGTGTTCCTCTCGCTCGCCGGCCTCGACACCGGTACCGCCTTCGGCGGGATGGGTGCGAGCCGAGCGATGACCATCACAGCAATCGCCGAGCCCACGGTGCTGGTCGCGATCTTCGCCCTGTCGGTTTCGACCGGCTCGTCCAATCTCGGTGCGATCGTGGCGGCGACCCTGGCTCATCCCTCGGCGGCGGCGTCGCCCGAGAGCCTGCTCGCCTTCGGGGCGTTGGCGGTGGTGACCATCGCCGAGACCGGACGGATTCCGGTCGACAACCCGAGCACCCACCTCGAACTGACAATGATCCACGAAGCGATGGTCCTCGAGTACTCAGGCCCGGATCTCGCCCTCATCGAGCTCGCCGGGCACCTGCGCCTCGTGGTGTTCCTCGGTCTGCTCGCCAACCTGTTCGTGCCATGGGGCATCGCCACGACGGCGAAGCCGCTGGACCTGCTCGGCGCTGCCGCCGCCGTGGCCGTCAAGATCGTCGTGCTCGCCGCAGTGATCGCCGTCGTCGAGGTGTTCATGGCGAAGGTCCGACTCTTCAAGGTTCCTGAGCTACTGGCGGCATCATTCGTCCTCGCCTTCCTGGCCGTCACCGCGTCGTTCTTTCTCGCATGACGAGCACGTCGGGCATGACTGTGTTGGGCATGACTGTGTTCGGCATGACCGGGACGGCCTTCGTGCAGTTGCTGGACCTCGCTGTCGGATTGGTGCTCGTCACCAGCTTCGCCGCGCTGTGGCTGCGACGCCTCGTGACCGTGATCCGTGTTCTCGCCGTCCAAGGTCTGGCACTCGCCGCTGTGGCCGCCGTGATCGGGTTGTACGAACACGAGGCCGAGCTCGTCGCTGTGGCGGTCATGGTCGCTGTCCTCCGTGTGTTCGTGATGCCCGGGTTGATCATGAGAGCCGTGCGTGCCGGTGATGAACATCGTGAAGTCGAGTCATTGATCAACGTGCCCGCATCGCTGCTCGCGGCGTCAGGGCTGACGCTGCTCGCCTACGCGACGACCGGCGACATCGTCGCGTTGTCGGCATCACCGCAGGTCCGCGCCATCCCGATCGGGGTCGCGGTTGCTCTGATCGGGATGCTGATGATCATCTCCCGACGCAAGGCCGTCCTGCAGATCATGGGTGTTTTGATGATCGACAATGGGATCGCTCTGGTGATGTTCCTCGGAACATCCGGAGTGCCCCTCGTGGTCGAGCTGGGGATTGCTAGCGATGTGTTGCTGGCAATGTTCATCCTCCAGGTGCTTACGAATCGGATTCGCACCAAGTTCGGCGGCACGGATCTCGACCAACTACGAGAGTTGCGCGACTGATGGCCGCCCTGCTCATCCTGCTTCCGTTCGTACCGGCCATCGTCGCCGGATTGATCGCTGCGACCGGGTGGCGACCGGTCACCGGATGGCTCGCATCAGGTGCCTGCCTCGCCGTCGT
Source organism: Ilumatobacteraceae bacterium (assembly GCA_963773085.1). GTDB lineage: Bacteria > Actinomycetota > Acidimicrobiia > Acidimicrobiales > Ilumatobacteraceae > JAENVT01. Next base: position 255,465 of record CAVYZS010000018.1, read on the forward strand.
GGGTATCGGCGTCGCCGCAGCTGTTCGCGTCCTTCGGTCCGGGCCGATCACCGCGATGGATGGTCGGATACGGGTCGATTCGCTCAGCGCGTTGATGATCATCTTCATCGGAGCAATCGGTGCGCTCAGTACTGCCTACAGCGTCGCCTACCTCAGCACCGAGCTCGACAACGGCAGCACCACTCCTCGCCGAGCGCTGTTGTACGGCGTACTGATGCAGGTCACGATCGCCGCGATGCTCGTCGTGGTCATCGCCGACAATATGGGCGTGGTGTGGGTGGCTATCGAGTCCACCACCATCGCCACCGTGCTGCTGGTCGGCCACCGCCGCGACCGCGCCTCGGTCGAGGCGTCCTGGAAATACCTCGTGCTCGGCTCCGTCGGAGTCGCCACGGCGCTCCTCGGGACGGTGCTGGTGTACTTCGTCTCGCGTCAGACCGGCGCAGGCGCCTCGACGGCGCTCGACTGGAGCACACTCGTCGAAAGCGCCCCGAGGCTCGATCCGGGTGCGTTACGCGTTGCAATCGCCTTCGTCGTCGTCGGCTATGGCACCAAGGCCGGACTCGCACCGCTCCACTCCTGGCTACCGGACGCGTACAGTCAAGCACCGGCGCCAGTCGCGGCGCTGATGGCCGGGGTGCTCTCGTCGATGTCGATGTACGCGCTCCTGCGCTTCAAGGTCATCGCCGACATCGCCCTCGGTGATGGCTTCGTGCGCAACCTTCTGATCGCGGCTGCACTGTTCTCGCTCGTCGTTGCAGCATCGCTGATGGTCACCCAACGGGACTACAAACGGCTGCTCGCCTACTCCAGCGTCGAACACGCAGGGCTGATCGCGCTCGCCGCGGCAATCGGGTCGCCGCTGGCCCTGACCGCGGCGCTGCTCCACATGGTCGGCAACGGTGTCGCCAAGTCCGTCGCCTTCTGCAGCACTGGTGAACTGCTGTTCTCGACCGGCACCACCCGAATCGACGGGGTGCGCGGCTTGCTCCACGATCGACCGTTCGTCGGCGCGACATTCGGGCTCAGCCTGGTCGCCCTGATGGGTGTTCCACCGTTCAGCATCTTCGCCAGCGAACTGGCGATCATGCGCTCCGGGATCTCCGATGGGCTCATCTGGCTGATCGTCATCGCGATCGTCTTGATGTTGACGATCTTCGGTGCAGTCACCGTGCACAGCCTCAACATGCTGGCAGGCAAGCCCGATGTCGACAGCACGGGATCGATGCTCACCGGTCACATCAGCTCCGTGACCTCGCGTATCCCGCTCGTAGGCGGACTACTCCTCGCTGCCGCACTCGGGATCACGATCTGGCCGATCTCCCGGCTAGTCCACACCGCCGCCGAGGTGCTGGCCCGATGAACGCGTCGCACCAGCCCGAGCGGCTCGACCGGGTTGTCGACACCACCACCGCCGAGTTGCGGGTCCAGTTCCTCGACCTGCTGAACACGGGCCACCGTCTCGCGCTCGTCGCTGCCCATCATGATCCTGAAGCAATCCGGCCTGAATCAATCCGAGTCGTATACGTCATGGTCGCCAGTCGGCCGGACTCCCGGGTCGAGCTCCACGTTCGGCTACCGATCGAGGCACCGGAACTCCCCAGTCTGGCCGACGTGTCGTTTCCGGCAGGACGTTTCGAACGCGAGATGCAGGACCTGTTCGGCGTCCGACTCGCCGGGCACCATCAACCTGCCCGCCTGGTGTTGCACCAGCACTGGCCGCAGGGCTGGTACCCGATGCGCGACGACGCGGGACCCCCGCCTCCGTTCGACGAGGAGACCGAGTCCTACCCTTTCCTCACCGTCGAGGGGCCCGGTGTCTACGAGATCCCCGTCGGCCCGGTTCATGCAGGCATCATCGAGCCAGGTCACTTCCGGTTCTCTGTCGTCGGCGAGACGATTCTCAACATGAAGGCCCGTCTGTGGTTCGTTCACAAAGGCATCGAGCGACTGTTCCAGGGACGGAACGTCGAGTCCGGCGTCGAACTTGCCGAGCGGATCTCCGGCGACACCGCCGTCGGCCACAACCTCGCCTACTGCCTTGCGGTGGAAGACGCTGTCGGATGCACCACACCGCCTGCAGCCCAGTCCCTGCGAGCGTTGTTACTCGAACTCGAACGGCTTTACAACCACGTCACCGATCTCGGTGCAATGGGTAACGACGTCGCATTCGGGATCGCTCACGCCAACACCATGCGTATCCGCGAACAGTTCCTCCGACTCAATGCCCGGATCACCGGCCATCGCCTCCTGCCGCGGCGGCATCGTTCCGGGTGGGGCGCAGGTCGAGTGGCTTCCCGACGCCGCAACCCTGACCGCCATCCGCGACGACATCGGCGAGGTCGTCGACATCATGATGGCCAACACCACGGTCGTGGACCGGTTCAGCGGCACCTCGGTGCTGTCGAACGATGACGCAACGCAGATCGGCACGCTCGGCTACGTCGCTCGAGCCTCTGGGATCGACGCCGACGCGCGGGCGCGACCACCCGTTTGCCGACGTATACGGGCGCCTGACCATTCCCGTGCAGGCCGCCGGCGACGTGATGAGCCGCTTTCAGATCCGTGTCGCCGAGGTCGATGCGTCCGTCGCGCTCATCACCGAACTCCTCTCCGACGCCCGCCCCGGCGTGTACCGCACACCAGTCGACGCACCGGTCGACTCGGCTCGTGGCAGCGACATCGGACACGGCGTCGGACTGGTCGAGGGATGGCGGGGAACGATCGCTCACCGCGTCGAAGTCGCGGCCGACGGATCGCTCATCAGGGTCAAGATCGTCGACCCGTCGTTCTTCAACTGGCCCGCGCTGCCGGTCGCGTTGGCCGGCGACACGATCGTGCCGGACTTCCCGCTGACGAACAAGAGCTTCAACCTCTCATATGCAGGCAACGACCTCTGAGATGCCGACCGGCGCAATTCCATCGGCCCCACTCCGGGCCGGCCTCACCTCCACTGAGGCGGCGGCCCGGCTGGCGACGAACGGCCCGAACAGGCTTCCTCCGCCGCCTGCCGCACACACGTGGCGCAAGTTGATCGCCCAGTTCACCCACTTCTTCGCTCTCATGCTCTGGGCTGCGGGAGTGCTCGCTGTCATCGCCGGCATGCCTCAGCTCGGCGTGGCGATCCTCGTGGTGATCATCGTCAATGGCGTTTTCGCGTTCGTGCAGGAGCAGACGCGCCGAGCGGGCCGCTGAACGCCTGCGAGACCTGCTTCCCGTCGGCGTGGTCGTGCGCCGAGACGGGCAGCCGGTGATGGTCGATGCTGCTGATGTCGTCGTGGGCGACGTCGTTGTTCTGTCACCCGGCGACCGGGTGCCGGCCGACATGATGCTCGCCACCGCGGACGACGTGAAAGTCGACGCATCCACGCTGACGGGCGAGAGCGTCCCCGAAGCGCTCCGGGCCGGCGATCAGGCCTTTGCCGGGACCTACGTCACCTCAGGAGCCGCTGACGGATTGGTCGAGGCGACGGGCGGCGACACCGTGCTGGCCGGAATCGCTCAGCTGACGTCCACTGCCCATAGGCCGCGCACTCCCCTGGCGCACGAGCTCAACAGGATCGTCCGCACCATCGCGCTCATCGCCGTCGGCGTGGGTGCCGCATTTTTCACCCTGTCGCTGCTGATCGGGAGCCCGGCTCGCGACGGATTCCTGTTTGCCGTCGGAGTGACAGTTGCGCTCGTGCCCGAAGGTCTCCTGCCCACGGTGACGCTGTCGTTGGCGATGGGCGCCCAGCGAATGGCTCAGCGCAACGCACTCGTTCGCCGGCTCGAGGCCGTCGAGACCCTTGGCTCGACCACGTTCATCTGCACCGACAAGACCGGCACATTGACCCGCAATCAAATGTCGGTGTCGGCGGTGTGGACGCCGATCGGCCAGGTGAGAGTGTCGGGCGACGGCTACACGCCCACCAGTGAGGTCGATGGCTCGGTCGCGGCCATCGGCGCAGCGGCCGACTTGGCCGTCGTCGCCCTCACCGCGGGCGTTGGTCGGATTGCCCTCGACGACGGGAAATGGCTCGCTGTCGGTGATCCCATGGAGGCGGCCATCGACGCGCTGGCCAGAAGACTCACCGGCTCCGGATCGACGCCGGTCGAACTCGAACCGGTCCTCCGCCGGTTCGCGTTCGATCCCGATCGGCGACGCGAATCGGTGCTGACCGCGACGACGCTGATGGTCAAGGGCGCACCCGATACGGTGCTACCGCGTTGCATCGGCCTCACCGCCGACGAGGCAAGCCTCGCCATGACCGCCCTCGCAGAGCAGGGACTGCGGGTGCTGGCCGTCGCCCGCCGTGCCGGACTCGCCGTCGCCGGCGACGCCGACGCAGACGACGCCGAGAACGGTCTCGAGCTGGTGGGCCTCATCGGCATCCATGACCCACCTCGGTCCGGGGTCGGCGATGCCATCGGCGCAGCACGCGCCGCCGGGATCAAGCTGGCGATGCTCACCGGCGACCATCCGGCGACCGCTCGGGCGATCGCCCGGCAGGTCGGCTTCTTTGCCGGGGCCGAACGAGTGTTGGAAGGGAGCGATCTCCCCGACGATCCGGCGGTGCTCGGGGCCTTGCTGGACTACGACGGAGTGGTCATCAGCCGAGTGTCCCCATCCGACAAATTACGTATTGCCCAGGCACTGCAGGCACGGGGTCACGTCGTCGCCATGACGGGTGACGGCGTGAACGACGGTCCGGCATTGCAAGCCGCCGACATCGGCGTGGCGATGGGTCGAAGTGGCACCGATGTCGCTCGCGCCGCTGCAGACCTGGTACTGCTCGACGATGACTTCTCCACCATCGTCGCGGCGATCAAGGAAGGGCGCACAACGTTCGCCAACATCCATCGTTTCCTCACGTACCACCTCACCGACAACGTTGCCGAGCTGACTCCGTTCGTGGTGTGGGCACTCTCCGGCGGGCGGTTCCCCCTTGCCCTCGGCGTGCTCCAGATCCTGTGCCTCGACATCGGGACCGACCTGCTGCCCGCCATCGCCCTCGGCAACGAGGCGCCGAGCCCGGGCGTGCTCCTCCGACCTCCCGAAGCGCGCCATCTCATCGACCGGCCGCTGCTCGTGCGCGTGTTCGGCGTCCTGGGTCCCGCCGAAGCGTTCGCCGAGATGTCGGCCTTCATCGTGGCCCTCGTCGCCGCCGGCTGGCGGCCGGGCGATACGTTTCCCACGGGCCACGCCTTGGAGGCAGCCTCAGGCGCAGCGTTCGCCGCTGTCGTGATCGGACAGATCGCCAACTCGTTCGCCTGCCGCAGCGCGACCCGCTCGCCGGGCCAGCTCGGCTGGAAGTCGAACCGGCTGTTGCTGTGGGCAGTCGGGGTTGAGTTGCTCGCCCTCGCCGGCTTCCTGCTCATTCCACCCGTGGCAAGACTTCTGGGCCAGGCGTTCCCACCGTTGGCCGGCTTCGTGGTCGCCATGCTGGCCGCCCCTCTGGTGCTCGCTGTCGATCGTGTTCACAAACACGTTCGCGCCGCGAAGCACGCCACCCGTTCACACACGCCGACGCGATGAGAGATGAGCGCTCCCGCGGCGCACACCGCTCATCGCGCCCCCTGAAACGATCAGCCTGGCAGGCTGGCCTCGATGGCGGAGACGAGCGCAGGATCTTCGGGGGTGACGGTCGGGCCGAACCTGGTGACGGAGCCGTCGGCGCCGATCAGGAACTTCTCGAAGTTCCAGCGGATGTCCCCGGCATGGCCTTCGGAATCAGCCACCTCGGTGAGAGTCGCGTAGATCGGGTGACGGTCCGCGCCGTTCACGTCGATCTTCTCCATCATCGGAAACGTCACCCCGTAGGTGGTCGAACAGAAGCTCTCGATCTCCTCGGGCGTGCCCGGCTCCTGACCACCGAACTGGTTGCACGGGAAGCCGACAACCGTGAACCCCTTGCCCGAGTACTTCTCGTGCAGGGCTTCGAGGCCTGTGTACTGCGGCGTGAGACCGCACTTCGAGGCAACGTTTACCGCCAAGATGGCCTGACCGTCGAACGTGGCAAGCGACGTCTCGTCGCCGCGGAGTGTGTGGATTGGTTCGTTGAGGATCGACATGGTTCCAGTCTCGCCGATTGCCGCAACACACTGCTACCGGAGGTCGGCGCGCAACGAGCGACCCAGGTGGGATCGCCAGGTCGCAACCCGACCAAGGCGCTGTACGGCGCGCGCCGCCGTCGCCGCCGACGCGTCGGTTGCACCGTCGACGAGGTTGTTCCAGTAGAGCGCCCACGTCGAAGCAACGAGCGGCCCGATGCCCGGGGCTGTGAGCGTCGCCGCGAGACCGGCGATGCGCCGTGGTCGACCGACGAGACCAGCATGCACGGGAGTCGTGACCGATGTCCATTCGCCGTAGGTCGTGTCGATCCACCGGCGATATGCATCGGCGGCATCAGCGGGCCCGGCGAGCACTCGCGCGCGCCGCGGCCTGGCCGCTGGCGAGCGCCTGGGCGATCCCCTCGCCCTGGAGCGGGTTCACCAGACCGGCAGCGTCACCGATCAGAAGCACCCTGCCCTGCGACGGTCGAGTGCCGACGAGGCCCATCTTCAGCCATCCACCGAGCTGGCGCACCGGCAGCCGAACCGACCCGTCGAGCAACCCGAGGTGCACCAGGTGTGCCCTGAAGGCGTCGAGTTGGCGCTGGGCGCGGTGGGCGCCGTCACGCTGGTGGCCGAGGCCGATGCCGAGTCCGATGTTCGCGCCGTCCGGTCCCGGGAACAACCAGCCGTAGCCGGGGAAGCCGCAGCGCGGCCGATCGTTCCACAGGGCGATGACCGGTAGGGGCACATCCGCCGGCAGATAGCCACGAACAGCGAAGCCCCACAGCACCCGCTGACGATCGACAAGGCCTGCGGTCTCCGCTGTCGTGCTGGTCGCACCATCGGCCCCGATGATCACGTCCGCTCGTACTACCGCACCACTACCGAGGACGATTCGACCGTCGGCGACCGAGGCGCTTCGCTCCGGGATGTCGATCGCCCCGGCGTCGAGGGCGGCGCCATGCAACATCGCATCGAAGCGCGCCCTGGGAACGACGCTGGCATGACCCGGATACGTGCGCCCCGGTCTGGCCGGGAGCACCACCCGCCGGCCGCTCGGCCCCGTCACGAGCATGTCGCCAACGGCTGGAGCGTCGGGCATGGCGAGGCCGAGCTCGTCGAGCACACGGACGCCACGTGGTCCGATCAGGTCGCCACAGGCCTTGTCGCGGCCGACGCCGGCCTTGTCGACGAGACCGACCCTGGCGCCACCCTTGGCCAGCACGAACGCAGCAACACTGCCCGCCGGACCAGCCCCGACGACGATCACGTCGTAACCTGCGCTCGACAATGGACATCACCCGATCCCGAACACATCCGAACGTGTTCGCCCGCCACTTGTTTGCGCCATTGGCGGGGCGCTACGACCGGCTCGCCGAGATCCTCTCGATGGGCCAGAACCGCCGATGGCGGACGGCGATGGTCGACCGTATCATCCCGTCCAAGCCGCATTTGATGCTCGACGTCGCCTGCGGGCCGGCGCGTGTCACCCGCGATCTGGCCGAACGAACGGGCGCCTACGTCATCGGCTTGGACCTGAGCGAGACCATGCTCGGCCAGGGAGTGAGCAGCGTCGCCGACGCCGGCCTGCGGGACCGGGTCGCCCTACTTCTCGGACGCGGCGAACAGTTGCCGTTCCCCGACGCCACCTTTGATGCCCTCACGTTCACCTACTTGCTGCGGTACGTGAACGATCCGGCAGCCACCCTGGTCGAACTGACCCGCGTCGTGAAACCCGGCGGGGCCATCGCCAGCCTGGAGTTCGCCGTACCGACGACCCTGTGGTGGAGGGCCGCCTGGTGGATGTACACCCGATTCGTGCTGCCGGTTGCCGGGTGGCTCACCGGAGGTCGCCCGTGGTTCGAAGTCGGACGATTTCTCGGGCCCAGCATCACGACGCACTATCGCAAGTATCCGATCGACTGGACCATCACCGCCTGGCACCGAGCCGGGATCGACAACGTCGAGATCCGCCCGATGAGCCTCGGCGGAGGCATCGTCATGTGGGGTCAACGCCGCCGATGAGCGAGCGCGATCATGGGTCGCTCCCGCCTGCGTTCTACGCCGGACCCGAGTTCATCTCCCGACCTGCAGTACGCGACTGGTGGACGATGCTCCACCCGCCGTACACAATGTGGCACCTCTCGTACGTCGTGATCGGGTCATGTCTCGTCGGTCCGGTCGACTCCACCAGACTCGTCTTCACCTTGATTGCCTTTTTCCTTGCAGTCGGAATCGGCGCCCACGCTCTCGACGAACTCCACGGACGACCGCTCAACACGGCCATCTCCCGCGGTGCGCTGATCACCGCGGCCATCATCGGCATCGGAGGCGCCACCGTCATCGGTGTCATCGGCATCGAACGGGTCGGACTGCCGCTCATCGCGTTCATCGTCGTCGGAGTCGTCATTGCTGTCGGTTACAACCTCGAACTGGTCGGTGGTCGCCTCCACACCGACACCGTCTTCGCCGTTGGATGGGGCGCGTTCCCGCTGCTCACCGGGTATTACGCGCAACACCAACGCATCGACATCGCCGCAGCCAGTGCAGGAACCTTCGCGTTTTTCATGTCGAGTGCTCAGCGGCGGCTGTCGACTCCGGCGCGCTCGCTGAGACGCAGGACGAGCGACGTGAACGGAACGATCAAGCTCAACGACGGCACCACCGTAGAGATCGACAGGGGCCTCATCCTCGCGCCACTCGAAGGCGCGTTGCGGGCCTTGAGTTGGGCTGCGATCACACTCGCAGCGGCCCTTGCCTTCGCTCGGCTCCGGCCTTGGCCGTGACCGGATCGGCAACGGTGGTCGGCGGCGGTCCCGCCGGGCTCATGGCCGCGGAGATACTGGCCGACGCTGGGCTGACGGTCACCGTGTACGAGCACATGCCGTCGGTCGGCCGAAAGTTGCTGCTGGCAGGTCGAAGCGGTTTGAACATCACCCACAGCGAGCCGATCGACGATCTGCTGGCCAGGTACGGTCGTAGTGCCGGTCATCTCGACGCGGCGATGCGGGCGTTCGGCCCGCTCGAGCTCCGTTCGTGGTGCGCGTCGCTCGGTGAACCGACGTTCGTGGGGCCAACCGGTCAGGTGTTCCCGGCGTCCCTACGAGCCACGCCGTTGCTCCGAGCGTGGCTGGCTCGCCTGGAACAGACCGGGATCTCGATCAAGGTGCGACACCGGTGGCTCGGATGGATGAGGGCGCCCGACGGCACGATCGATGCGCGGAGATCGCTGTTCCGGCGAGCGGACGGCACCACCGTCGAGGTGACCGGCGATGTGGCTGTGCTGGCGCTCGGCGGTGCAAGTTGGCCGCGGGTCGGCTCCGACGGCGGCTGGGTGGCCACGTTCCGGAAGGCGGGCGTCGACGTCACCGAACTGAGAGCAGCCAATTGCGGGATCCGCTTCGAATGGACGGCACCCTTCGTCGAGCGATTCGCCGGCGCCCCACTGAAGAACGTCGCTGTGACCGTCGCCGGCCGTTCGGTCCGCGGTGACGCGATGGTGACTCGCCAGGGCATCGAGGGCGGCCCGGTCTACACCCAGTCAGCGGCGATCCGCGACACCGTCGATCGAGACTGCCGTTGTGCCGTCACCTTCGACCTCCATCCGGACATCACTGTCGAAGGTCTGCGTGACCGACTCGAGCGGCGGCGACCGAAGGATTCGCTCACCACAACCCTTCGTCGCACGATTGGGCTGACCCCGGTGGCGGTGTCCTTCCTGCGAGAGGCCACCGGCAACCGGGTTCCAAAGGATCCAACGGAGTTGGCCATGCTCGTCAAGGCGGTGCCGATTGTGATCGGAGCGATGATGCCGATCGAGCGGGCGATCTCGACCGCCGGTGGGATCGCGCTCGCCGAGTTGGACGAGGCGTTCATGTTGCACCGCCTTCCCGGCACGTTCGTCGCCGGTGAGATGATCGACTGGGAGGCACCGACGGGCGGCTATCTGATGCAGGCCTCGTTCAGCACCGCAGTTGCCGCGGCCCGCGGCGCCGTGGCCTGGTTGGCACGATCAGATGACACTGCCGGTGAGGCGCCCGATGGCAAGTGAGATCAAGAGGGCCAGCATTCCGCCGATGAGCACGCGTATCGCTGCCCGACCCTGTGGGGCCCCGCCGAGGTGGGCGCCGACCGCGCCCAGTGTGCCGAGCCCGATGAGGGTCGCCGCGATCGTGAGGGGCAATCGAAGCGACGCCGAGGCGAACAGTACGACCAGCACAGGGATGATGGCGCCGACCACGAAGCTGCCGGCGGAGACGACGGCAGCTTGAACCGGTTTGGCGAGGGCGTTCAGATCGATGCCGAGTTCGTCGCGGGCGTGGATGGCCAATTGGTCCTGTTGTGAGAGTTCGTCGGCGACGCGGTTGGCCAGATCTTCGCTCAAGCCCCTGTCGCGGTAGATCTTGGCCAGCTCATCGCGTTCGGCCTCCGGCGTCGCCTCGAGCTCGATTCGTTCCCGTTCGATGTCGGCACGTTCTGTGTCGCGCTGTGAGCTGACCGAGACGTACTCGCCGGCAGCCATCGACAGCGCCCCCGCAGTGAGTCCAGCGAAGCCAGCCACCAGGATCGCGGATCGCGAACTGTCGGCAGCAGCGACTCCGACCATCAAGCTGGCCGTCGAGATCAGCCCGTCGTTGGCGCCGAGGACCGCGGCGCGAAGCCACGCCGCCCGGCCACTGAGATGGCGCTCGGCGCTCCGGTGATCGGGGATGGTGCGAGTCACGAGCCGACTCTGTCAGATCCGTGGCGTTGCGGACAGAGGCAAAGGTCACGGAGGCGACGTGATGTATCGCGCCGCGTCACCCACTGTTGCGCAACCCCGTGGCCACTCCGTTGATCGTCAGGTGAACGCCGCGTTGCACGAGTTCTGCCTGGTCACCGGAGCGCCAGCGACGTAACAGCGCAACCTGGAGGTGATTCAGCGGGGCGATGTACGGGATCCGATACCGCACACCTCGGGCCAACGCCGGGTTGTCGTACAGCAGGTCGTCGTGACCCGAGACCGCCTGAGCCGTCCACACCGATCGGGCGTGTTCGGCGGTGACGATCTCGAAGAACTCGGCGGCGCCGGGCACGCCCGTGGCCAGGCTCTGGTATCGGGCAGCCACGGCCAGATCTGTCTTCGCCAGCACCTGGGCCATGTTCGACACCACGGTGCGGAACCACGGCCAGCGCTCGTGCATCTCCTGGAGCTCGGCCAAGCGGGTCTCGTCGTTGCCCACCCAGGCGGAGACCGCCGAGCCGACCCCGAACCAGCCGGGCAGCATCAGCCGGCACTGGCTCCAACTGAACACCCAGGGGATGGCCCGAAGATCCTCGATGCGACCCGAGTTGGTTCGTGATGCCGGTCGCGATCCGATGTTCATCGTCGACAGTTCGACCACCGGCGTGATCTCCTTGAACCAGTCCGAGAAGCCCGGTGTGTCGTACACCAGTCGGCGGTATGCGGCCTGCGACATCGTGGCCAGTTCGGACGCAATGTGGACGAATCTGGAATCGACAGCATCGGCGCGATAGCGCCGCAGCACGGTGGATTCGACCGCTGCGGCAACGAGGGCCTCGAGGTTCTGCCGGGCGCGCTCGGGGTCGGCGAACTTGGCCGAGATCATCTCACCCTGTTCGGTCATCCGCAGGCCGACCCGCACGCTGCCGGCCGGCTGGGCGATGATCGCGTGATAGCTCGACCCACCGCCACGGCCGACGGTGCCACCCCGGCCGTGGAACAGACGCAGCTTCACGTCGTGCCGTCGGGCGACATCGACCAGGCGTTCCTGACATTGATACAACGCCCAGTTCGATGCCAGGTAGCCGCCGTCCTTGTTGCTGTCGGAGTACCCGAGCATCACCTCCTGCAGGCGTCCACGGTGATCGAGCCATTCGACGTATCGGGGGTGCGACCACAGTGAGTCGACGACATCGGCGGCCGACTGCAGGTCGGCGATGGTCTCGAACAGCGGCACGATGCCGATGGCCAGTTGCGTCGGGACGACCGACACCGCGGTCGAACGCAACAGGCCGACCTCGCGGAACAACACGGCCACTTCGAGCACGTCGGACACCGATTCGCACTTGGAGATGATGTAGTTCTCGATGGCTTTGGGCCCGAAGGTCTGCAGCATGGCCGCCGCCGTGCGCAAGACGGCCATTTCACCCGCGGCCAGGTCGCTGACGGCAGTGTCGACACCGAGAAGTGGCCGGGGTGTTGCGAGCTCCGCCGACAACACCGCGACACGTTCGGCCTCGTCGAGGGCCAAATAGTCGCCGCGCACCCCGCTGATCCGCAGCAACTCGTCGACCACCTGCTCGTGGATCGCCGAGTTCTGACGCAAGTCGACCGTAGCCAGGTGAAACCCGAACGTCTCCACCGCGCCGCGCAGCGCCTTCAGCCGACCGTCGGCCACAGCCTGGGCTCCGTGCTGATGCAGCGCGTCATCGACCACATCGAGGTCCGCGAGCAACTCGGACGGCGATGCATACGGCTGGCGCTCACCGATCGGGGGGTTGCCGGGCACGCGTCCGATCAGCTGCTGCGCAGTCGCCGCCAGGCGGGCGTGCATGCCTCGTAGAGCCCGGCGATATGGCTCATCGAGCCTGTACGGCGAGGCATCGCCGGCAGCGTCGGTCAGTCGCAGGAGCGCAGGGCCGGCCTCCACCAGGCGCGACGACATCGACAACTCCTCGGCCAGACACCACAACTCGCCCAGGTGGTGGCCGAGCACGTGGGCAGCCTGCTGATGAAACGTGTCGGCGAGCACATCGGAGGTCACGAACGGGTTGCCGTCGCGGTCACCGCCGATCCATGAGCCGATTCGGAGCAGCGGCCGTTCGCGGTCGGGGCGCCGGCCGAACGCCGCGTCGACCGCCGCGTTCAGTTGCGGAACCTGCGAAAACAGCGAGAGCTCGAAGTAGCGCATCGCGTCGTTGACCTCGTCGCGCAGCCGGAGCTTGGTGAGGCGCAACATTGCCGTCTGCCACAAGGTGACGATCTCCCGCCATAGTTCGTCACGCCACTGTGCTTCCTCGATGTGGTTCATGACCACTCGATCGCGATGATCCATCAACGCGGCGACCGAAGTCTGGATCGATTGGATCGTCTTGCGCCTGATCTCGGTCGGGTGGGCGGTGAGCACGGCGATCACTTCGCTGTCGGCGACTGAAACGTGCACCTCGTCGGCGTCGACGCCGGCATCGGCGATGGATGTGATCGCATGGGCGAGAGTGCCCGGCGGAGCGGCTGCGCCGCCCTGCACCAGGGCCCGCCGCCGACGGGAGTGATCGGTGTCCTCGGCGATGTTGGCCAACATCGCGAAGTAGCTGAACGCCCTGATCACGTGCAGGGCGTCAGCGATCTGCAGCGGATCGAGCAGGTCGATCAGCCGTGCCGGATCAGAGTCCCCGACGGCAGCCCGACGGATCGACTCGACCAGATCGAGCGTTTCCGCACCGGCCTGGTCGGCGATGACATCACCCAGCGTCCGACCCAGTAGGCGGATGTCGTCGTTGAGTGCCTCCGGCGACAGCATCGGGCCAGGATAGGAGCTGCTGGACAAACCGCGGGCCCGGCTGCCGAGCCGGATTCGGCGGGCACTACGGTCGTGACGCCCATGACACTCGGTTCGATCCGCCATCAGATTCGTATCCACCGTCCAGCTGCTGACGTGTGGGAACTGGCCGGGGATCCCACGCGTCTGCACGAGTGGTTCCCAGGCATCACGTCGTGTGAGGTGGAAGGCAACAAGCGGGTGATCACGCTTGGCTCGGGCCTGCCGATGCCCGAGGAGATCCTTGTCAACGACGCAATCCAGCGCCGTTTCCAGTACCGGATCACGATCCCGATGTTCAACTACCACCGGGGCGGCATCGATGTCATCGACCTCGGCGACGACACGTGCATGGTCGTGTACTCCACCGACGCAGACCCGCGCGCCATGGCCCTGACCATCGGCGGGGCGACGGCCGGCGCGCTCGACGAGCTTCGCCGCCTGATGGAACCGACAGAGCATCAAGGCACACACTGATGGGCCGCAAGATCCTGCTCGTCACCAGCGACCAGCAGCGCTACGACACGCTGCAATGCAATGGGGGCGCCGTCGCTCGCACACCGGTGATCGATGGCCTCGCCGCGCAGGGCTACCGATACGAACGCGCCCATCCGCAGTCGGTCGTGTGTATGCCTTCGCGATCGACCATCATCACCGGCCAGCACCCGAGCACGCACGGGGTGTGGATGAACGGCGTCGCCTTACCCGTCGACGCCCCTTCGGTGGTAGCCGTGTTGCACGACGCCGGCTATCGAACGGCGTTGATCGGCAAGCCTCATTTCGAGCCGTTTCTCGATCCGTTCGCCAGGTTCATCGAGAACCGCTTCGCCCGGGAGGGTTTGACCGGGCTGCACCGCGGTTTCGAGCACTTCGAGGCAGCAACCCACGGCGCACTCGGCCCCTTGCACTATGCCCGCTGGATAGCCGCCAACCATCCGGAAGCGGTGGGCATGTTCTATCCGGTGCTCGACACGGCCCTCGAGGTAAACGCTGCCGGCGGTGGGGAGACCGGTGCACCACAGGTACACGACAACGCCATCCCGACCGAGTGGTACCACACTGATTGGGTTGCCGAGCGCACCATCTCGTGGCTCGACTCGCTCGCTGCCGACGACGACTGGTTCTGCTGGATGAGCTTCCCCGATCCGCATCACCCGTGGGATCCGCCGGTGGCGGAGCTCGGACGCGTCGATTGGCACGACGTGCCGCTGCCGGAGGGATACATCGCCGACGTCGCTCGACGCGAGGCCGTGCTCGACGCCAAGCCCCGGCACTGGAGGGCCTGGTACGACGGCAGGCTGGTCTCCAACTACGAGGCACCTGCAGACTGGGTGCCCGCCACGCTCACTGCCGATCAGGTGCGCGAAGTCAACGCCCGCAACGCCGTCGAGTGCGAGTTGATCGACGAGGCCCTCGGTCGCGTGCTCGGCGCCATCTCCCGCCGCGGCTGGGGCGACGACGTCGACGTGATCTTCACGACCGATCACGGTGAACTGCAGGGCGACTTCGGGCTGCTCTTCAAGGGCCCGTATCACGTCGATGCACTGATGCGGCTCCCGCTGGTGTGGAAGCCGGCGGCCTCGACCGGTGTCACGCCCGCAACCATTTCGCGACCGGTCGGGTTGGTCGACCTTGCCCCGACATTGTGTGCCATCGCCGGGCTCGCCGCGCCGGAGTGGATGGAAGGCAAGGCGCTTCCGTGTGACGACGCCGATGCCGACCGCCGCCAGTTCGAACGGGTATTGACGGAGTGGGACAGCGAACTCTTCGGGGTCGGTGTGCACCTGCGCACGATCACCCGTGACGGGTGGGTGTGCAGCGCCTATCAACCAGGGTTCAGCCACGACGGCACCGAAGGCGAGTTGTACGACCTCGCCGACGATCCCCTGCAACAGGTCAACCGGTGGGCCGACCCGGCGCTGGCTTCACAGCGCAGTGATCTGCTCGCCGATCTCTGGGACCACCAGCCACCCATGCACCTGCCGCTGCGCAGAGTCGAGGCGCCCGTCTGATGTCCGCCGACCACCCCGACGCTACGAAGCGGCAGGGTAGGAACGCAGCAGACGACGGCCCTGGACCGTGATCTCCAGTTCCTTGTACCACGGTGCCGGCTTGTCGCCGCTTCGTTGCCCCCACACCAGGGATCGTTCCTTGGCCTCGAGGAGACAGCTGGCGACTGTCTCGAGATCCCAACCGAGGCGCGCCGCGATGATCGAATTGTCGACGGGAGCCCCGGAATCGTCGCCCTTCAGCACTACCGCGAGCAGTTTCACCAGTTTGGTGTCATTTGGACGGCCGGCGTCGCTGGGTTGACCATCAACAGGCATCGAGTTTTCCACGCATTCCCCTCGAAGTCCCGAACCTGAGGTGGTTCCGCCGAAGCGACGAGAACTTGAGGCACCCACCCTACCTGTCAATCATGGCAAGCTGCGCTGATGATGTCGTACGACGTGCTCGTCATCGGCGGGGGTATCGCTGGAGTCTCGATCGGATATGAATTGGCCGACGACCGCAGCGTCGGTCTGGTCGAGATGGAGCCGACCCTCGCCTACCACACGACCGGTCGCTCGGTCGCCACGTTCCTGGAGAGCTACGGAGGGCGCACCATCCGCTTGCTGACGACCGCCAGCAGAGCGTTCATGGAAGAGCCACCCGACAGATTCGGCCGTCCTTTGCTGAAACCCCTCCCGCTCATCTGGGTCGCTCCCCACGGGCTCGTCGACGACCTCTACGCGATGCGCGACGCAGTCATCGAGTTCGTCCCCGGCATGCTGACACTGTCTGCAGACGAGGTCATCGACGCCGCCAAGGTGATCCGATCGGACTGGGCCGCAGCCGGGCTTCTGGAGCCGGGCGCGAGTGAGGTCGACGTGGCCGCTCTGCATGCGGGTTACGCCGGAGGCCTGCGCGCCCGAGGCGGCGAGATCCACACATCGGCGGGCGTTGCCGCGATGAGGCGAATCGATGATCGATGGCACGTCACCGACAAGGCAGGCAACATGTACGAAGCGCCTGTTGTGATCAACGCTGCCGGCGCGTGGTGCGACATCGTCGCCGGGATCGCCGGAGCGCGACCGGTGGGCATCCACCCGCTCCGACGCACCGTGTTCACGATCGCTCCGCATGCTGATCTCGACGCTCGGGCCATTCCCCTTGTCGCCGACGTCAGTGGCACCTTCTACCTCAAGCCCGAAGGTCCTCAGATCCTGTGCTCCCCCGCCGACGAGGTGCCGTCGGAGCCCTGCGACGCGCGACCGGAGGAGACCGACATCGCCAAGGCCATCGAGGTGATCAACGCGGCGACCACACTCGACATCCGGCATGTGCGATCGTCCTGGGCGGGCCTGCGCAACTTCGTCGCCGATCGATCCCCCGTCGCCGGCTTCGACGATCGGCTCGACGGGTTCTTCTGGTTCGTCGGCCAGGGCGGATACGGGATCCAGATCTCCCCGGCGCTCGCTCAGGCCGGCGCGTCGCTGGTGCGGTCCGGAAGTCTGCCCGACGCATTGATCACACGCGGGCTGGAGGCCGCGGCGCTCGACCGACGACGTCTGGGCGACCGCACGACACTCGAGGGTCATTAGATCGTGCGCC
The DNA here is from genome assembly GCA_963773085.1 of Ilumatobacteraceae bacterium. Taxonomy (GTDB): domain Bacteria; phylum Actinomycetota; class Acidimicrobiia; order Acidimicrobiales; family Ilumatobacteraceae; genus JAENVT01. The sequence continues at coordinate 272,636 of CAVYZS010000018.1, forward strand.
CACTGGACGCGCTTGCAACGTTCGCCGAGTCACTCACCTGGTCGGCGATCCCGGCGCCGACGCGCCAGAGGGCACAGCTCGCACTGCGAGACACCGTCGGCACCATCCTCGGTGGCGCGACGACAACCTCGGGACGGGTAGCGGCCGCGGCTGCGCAACGCGCCGGCGGCAACACGCCAATTTTCGGCTCCACAGCCACGTCGACGGCACCGCTCGCCGCGTTCGCGACAGCAGTCAACGCCAGCGCGCTCGACTTCGACGACGGCCACTACCGTGGTGGCGCTATTCATCCCGCATCTGTGATCGTGTCATCGCTGCTCGTCGCGGCACACGAATCCGAGGCCGATCTGAGCGGGTTCCTGACCGCTCAAGTGGTGGGCTACGAGATCGGGCTTCGCGCCGCGCATCTCCTGTGGCCGCGCCGCGAACTCGACGACTACCACTGCACGGGAACGGCGGGAGCTCTCGGCGCCGCTGCGGCGGTTGCCAAACTGCGCGGTGGCGATGGCGACTGCATCGCTCGCGCCGTGGCCATTGCCTGGGCGCACGCGCCGATGTCGACGTTCCAGCTCCCTATGGTCAAGGAGAGCATCGGGTGGTCCGCAGCAACCGGGCTGTTCGCCGCGGATCTGGCCGCAGCCGGATTCATGGCGATGCCGGGACCGGTGATTTCGGCGATGGACGCCACGTTCGCCCCGACGCCGTTCCATCGTCCCGGGGCGATGGACGACCCGTTCGTCGCCAGCCTCGGCACAGTCTTCGAGGCGACCAACACCTACTTCAAACCGTACGCTTCCTGCCGCTACACACATACGGCCATCCGCTCGCTGCACGATGTGATGGACGAGGAGGGCCTCACCTCGGCCGACATTGTCGGGGTCGACGTGTACACCCACAAGGCTGCGATGAATCTCAGCGATCGGCGACCTACCTCGCTCGATCACGGTCAATACAGCTTTCCCTTCGTGCTCTCGGCGGTCATGTGCACCGGTCTGGCCGGCGCAACCGAGATCTCCGAGAGCGCCCTCGACGATCCCGTACGCGTCGCCGAAGCCGCCAAGGTGAGCGTGCACCACGACCCACGACTCGATGACACCTACCCGGCTCACTACGGAACGCGAATCGTCGTACGTACCGCTGACGGCAGTCGGCTCGACCGCACCCGCCTCGTTGCTCCCGGAGATCCCGACGATCCGATGTCGGTCGACCAGCTGACTGCCAAGTTCGTTCGCCTCGCCGAGCCGCTGCACGGCGACGCGGCCGGCTCGCTGGCTGCCAGCCTCGTGGACAGCGACGTTCGGGCCAGCGTGGCCACGGTGTTGCTGCCGTTCTTCACGACCTAGACTCGACGCCGACTCGGCCGAGCACGATCGATGCGTGATCCTTGTCGCTGCGGACATGTCCAGCCTGTTGAGAGCGACAAAGTTGGCTCAGCTCTGAAGGGGTTTTCGCGCGGTTCACCGTATTGTGGCGACATGATCGCCGCCAGATCCGACGCTCCCGACTTCTGCCTTCCCGATCAGCACGGCAACGAAGTGTGCCTGGCCGACTATCGCGGCCGGTGGGTGCTGCTGTGGTGGTATCCGAAAGCCGCCACCCCCGGTTGAACGGTCGAAGGACAGGCGCTGCGTGACAGCGCCGAGCAATTCAGCCGGGCCAACTGCGCGATCGTCGGCGCGTCCTTCGACACGCCCGCCGAGAACCTCGAGTTCGCCCAAGCCCAGCTCTTCGACTATCCGTTGTTGAGCGATGTCGACCACAGCGTGGGCGCTGCGTACGACGTGGTCCGCGACGCCGACGACCAGTATGCGAGCTACCCCAGACGGCATTCATTTCTGATCGACGGCGAGGGAGTCATCCGCCGCGTGTACGTCGTGACCGACGTAGCCAGTCACGCTGCCGAAGTCCTGGCCGATCTGCAAGAACTCCAGACGTGAGCAACAGCGGTACCGGTCGACCGACGCACATTCCGATCGATCCGGTCGTCGTCGATGCCGCGGCCGACACTGCAGCCCTCCGACGCAAAGCCGAGCAGGTGTCCCGCGGTGGCGCCAGGGCAGCCGTGCTCGGCGCCAACGACGGCCTCGTGACCAATCTGTGCCTGATCCTGGCCGTCGCCGGCGCCGACGCTGCTCCGTCCTCGGTGCGACTGGCCGGCTTTGCCAGCCTCGTTGCCGGCGCGTTCTCGATGGCTGCCGGCGAGTGGGTGTCGGTCAGGAGTCACACGGAGTTGGCCGGTGGTCTGCTCGGCGAGCTGCGTCGCCTCATCGCCCGCAACCCCAAGTTGGTGCTCGACGAACTGACCACCCAACTGATCGACGACGGGTTCGGCCGCGACACCGCCGAGCAAGCCAGCACCGAGCTGCCACTCGACGAGGATCGGTTCTTGAGCTTTACTGCCCGCACCGTGTTCGGCGTCAATCCCAATGAGCTCGGCTCGCCACTCACGGCCGCAACCAGCTCGCTCGCTCTCTTCGCAGTCGGCGCTCTCATCCCACTCGCCCCGTGGTTCTTCACCAGCGGCTCCTCGGCAGTGAGCCTGTCGATCGTCCTCACCGCTGTTGCCAGCCTGCTCATCGGCGGTCTGGTCAGCAGATCGAGCGGCAACTCCACCGTCGTCGGCGCAACACGTCAACTGGCGATCGTCATCTTCGCGTCAGCGATCACCTTCGGTATCGGCTCGCTGTTCGGGACTGCGATCGCCTGAACGACTGCCTGACGGCTACGTTCCAGCCATGGCTCATGGTCTCCCCATTCTGCCGACGACCGTTGTCGGCAGCTATGCCCATCCGTCGTGGTTCTATGCCGCCAAAGAGTTGATGGAAGCGGGCCGCTTCGGCCCGGTCGACATCGAGGAAACGTTCGACGACGCCGTCGATCGGGCGATACTCGACCAGGAGCAGGCCGGACTCGATGTGATCAGTGACGGCGAGATGCGCAGAGCAAGTTTCGTGTGGGCGTTCGCATCGCGAATGACCGGCCTCCGCGACGGTGGGGCCCCACGCAAGATGGGCCCGATGTCGCTCGACATGCGCAACGTACAGGAGACGACCGGGCCTGTCGGAGTGCCGAACGGGATGGGTGCCGTCGAGGAGTTCGCCTACGCATCGACGCGCACGACGAGGCCGCTCAAGATCCCGCTTCCGGGCCCGTTCGCGCTGACCACGTTCATCCGCCCGGTCGACTACTACACCGACCGCACCCATCTCGCCGAGGCCTTCGTGCCGGCCCTCAACCACGAGATCCGCCAACTGGCGGCGGCCGGCTGCAAGTGGATCCAGCTCGACGAGCCGGCAACGCCCGGGTATGCGGCGAACGATCCACATACCGCCGTCGACATCGCCCGTCTGTTCAACCAGTGCGTCGAAGGTGTCACCGGGGTGCACTTCAGCCTGCACATCTGCTTCGGGTCGTTTCGCAAGCTGCCCTACGCCAAGAAGACCTACGCCCGCTACTTCCCTGAACTACTCGAAGCCAAGGCCGACCAGTTCGTGCTGGAGTACGGGACCAGGGAGATGGCCGAGATCGAGCAATGGATGAACTGGGCTCCCGATCGTGAGCTCGGCGCCGGCATCATCGATATCCGCACCCACTACTGCGAAACACCCGACGATGTCGCCGAACGAGTGCGCAAGTGCCTCGATCACGTGCCCGCCGACAAGCTTTTCCTGACCACCGATTGCGGGCTGCGCTACGTGCACCGCACCCTGGCCCGGCAGAAGATCACCAACCTCGTCGCCGGCGTGCGCCAGGTGCGTGACTCGCTATGAGTCCGACTGGGGCGCGGAAGATCCTGATCGACACCGACCCCGGCATCGACGATGCCATGGCCATCTTCTACGCGCTCGCCTCGCCCGAACTCGACGTCGTGGGGATCACATCGGTCTTCGGCAACGCCCACACCTCGGTGTGCACCACCAACGCGCTCAAGTTGCTGGAGATCGCCGATCGCGCCGACGTCCCCGTCGCCAAGGGTGTCGATCGTCCGCTGGCAATGCCGTATCGCGGCCCGGTGGCGTTCGTCCACGGCACTGACGGCCAAGGCGATGTCTTCTTGTCGGCACCCACGACGCAGGCACTGTCGATCGATGCGGCACACTTCATCGTGCGTTCCGTGATGGACGCCCCGGGCGAGATCACCCTGGTGGCGCTCGGACCCTTGACCAACGTCGCCCTGGCGCTGATGCTCGAGCCGAATCTCGGTTCCCACCTCGCCGGGATCGCCCTAATGGGTGGTAACGCCTTCTGCGGTGGCAACGCATCGCCGGCCGCAGAGGCCAACATCATCAACGACCCCGAGGCGGCCGACATCGTCTTCGGTGCGGATTGCCCGATCGTGATGGCCGGGCTCGACGTGACCGAGAAGGCTGTCATGACATCGGCCGACATCGCCGCATTCGCTTCCTTCGACAACGCCCGAGCGCAACACCTTGCCAAGATCATCCCGTTCTACCAGCGGTTCTACCGCCAGCGTCTCGGGCTCGACGGCATCTTCGTTCACGACTCGACGACCATCAGCTACCTGCTGTCGCCCGAATCCTTCGCGTGGGTGGAGCATCCCATTCGCGTGGACTGCGGCCACAGCGTTTGTCGAGGCAAGACCCAACCGGCCACGCACATCAGTGACAACGAGTCACCATGGAGCGGACGACGGGCGGTGCGAATCCTCACCGGGGTCGACAGCCGGGCCGTGGTTGACCTGGAATTGCAGCGACTTCGGCGATGACGTGAGAGCGTCGACTGGAACCCGGCTAGACCCTCAGCTCAACAGTCACATCCGTGATGGCGTGGATCCGGCGGATCATGGCCGGTGCCATCACGTGAAAGGGATGCTCGGCGCCGACGATCACGTCGTCGGTCAAGCTGGCGTTGACCACCGCGGCGATGCATCGCCCGTACTGCAGGATCTCGAACCATGTCACGACGTCGGGATCGATCGGCGGCGCATACGAGCGATAGGCGGAGACGAAGCGGTTCGCCAGCGAGTTCGTGATCGCCGCGATCGGACGGCGCCAGCGATTCGCGGAACGGTGATGGGTGCACAGCGCAGGAGCGCTGCAGTGAAGCCGACGTCGTACTCCGGTCGGCAGAGGTTCGCATTGGTCCAGTCGAGGAGGTTGAACGATCCGTCATCGGTGACCAACAGGTTGAACGGGTGGATGTCGCCGTGACACACGACCGCTGGTGTGAAGACCGGCCGACGGCGGTCGAGCCACTGGAGCAAATGGTCGAGACCGAGCGATGACGACCGGGCGATACGGTCGATCTCGGTGAGGTGTGCCGCAACACCGAGGTCCGCGACGTGGATCCCGGACATGTCGAGTGCGGCGATGATCGGTTGCGGATCGAGGCGGTGCAACTCCACAGTCACCGTGGCAAGCAGTCGCGGCAAGCGGCGAAGCGTCTTCGGCACACCGACCAGGGCACGACCGAACTCGAGATCGTCGAGCGGTGCGACGCCGTCGACACGCTCCATCACCATGAAGGCTCCACCCAAGTCTTCATCGAAACCATCGAACACAACACGAGGCGTGGGATAGCCCTGGTCGGCCACCAGGCGTTGCACGATCGCCTCGCGGACTCCGGCATCGGGGTTGGGCATGACACGCAAGACGTGCGGGCCGTGTAGCTCTCGAGGCGGAGAGGACAGTTCGAACTCGTAGATCGCCGCCCAGAAGCCACCGGTCATTCGGGTGGGGCCATTGGCGAACGCCTCCCGCCGTCCGGAGTGCGCGGACAGCACCCGCAGCAGCGCCTCATCGATCATCGGGCCACTATGACAGCATTTCCGAGGCGTGCCGACGAGTGACGTACCAGCTAGAACGATCGAATGAATTCTCACATCGAGCTCCGCAGCGACAATGCCGCCGGCGTCGCGCCAGAGATCATGTCGGCAGTCGCGGCTGCCAACACGGGCTCCGCTCTGGCATACGGCGCGGACGACTGGACGGCCCGGTTGCGCGACACGGTTCGTGCCGTCTTCGAGCACCCCGACGCAGAGGTCTTCCCGGTGATCAGCGGCACGGCCGCAAACTCGCTCGCACTCGCCGCGTTGTGCCCCCCGTGGGGTGCGGTGCTGTGCCACGAGACGGCCCACATCCTGCAGAACGAATGCGGCGCGACGTCGATGTTCGGTGGCGGTGCTGTCATGCGCGGTGTCGGCGGCGAGCACTACCGCGTCACAGCATCGGAACTGATCCACGCCTTCGACACGACCCGATGGGGCGACCCACACCACTCGCAACCGTCGGTTCTCTCGCTCACCGTCCCCAGCGACCACGGCACGGTGTACACACCACAGCTGATTGGCGAGCTCGCCGCTCTGGCCGGCAGCCGCGGATTGCGAACCCACCTCGACGGAGCACGCGTCGCCAATGCGCTCGCTGCCCTCGGCTGTACCCCAGCGGATCTCACGTGGCGGGCAGGGGTCGACGCGCTGTCGCTCGGGGCGACGAAGAATGGCGTATTGAGCACTGATGCCATCGTCTGCTTCGACCCGGCCATCTCTGAACAGCTCGTGTACCGGGTCAAGCGGGCCGGTCACGTGGCGTCGAAGATGCGATTTCAATCGGCCCAGCTCATCGCCTATCTCACCGACGACCTATGGCTGCGACTCGCCGACCGGGCCAATGCCGCGATGACCCGACTGGCGACCGGTCTGCGCGGGATGGGCGTCGAACTGCTCAACGAGCCAGACGTCAACATGGTGTTCGCCCGGTTGGACCCCGATGCGGCGGATCGCATGGCTGAGGCCGGGTTGTTGTTCTACCGCATGACTGCCGACACCGTCCGCCTGGTCACCAGCTTCCAAACCACCGACGCCGAGGTCGACGAGGCCTTGACGCGTACCAAGTCCGCCGTCACAGCTTGATTCACTCCTGGTTCTGGCTGGCGAGACCGACCAGGTTGCCCTCGCTGTCGGTGATGAAGGCCATCCACTCCTGGGCGCCGGGCGGGCCGAAATGCCCATCGACGTCGGTGAAAATCACGTGCGGTTCGTTGGCTATCGACACGCCGTCGGCACGCAACCGTTCGACAGTTGTGCGGACATCGTCGACCCGAAGGTAGATGAGCGCACTCGGCGCCCCGCGCTCGATCAGCAGGCGGGTGTCGCCGAGCCGGAAGAACGCCAAGCCCGGTGGATCGAAGGTCGCGATCGGAGGCTCGCCGATCAGCGCGGTGTAGAACGTGACCGCTCGATCGAGGTCGTCGGCATGCAGGGCAACCTGGTGCAGGATCACTTCGCAGCTCCGGGAGCCCGCTCACTGATCCACACTGCCAGCAGCACCAGCGCAGCGCCCACGCCGTCACGCACGTGCAGGTGCTCGCCCACGATCAGCCACGAGAAGATGACACCGAACACCGGGGTCAGGAACATCGTCACGGCCACGCGATTCGATGGCTGGTTGGCGAGCACCAGGCACAGTAGAAGGTAGGCGATCGCTGAACCGACCCCGAGAAAGATCGCTGCGCTCAAGGCTTTCGGGGTGATCGAGTCGCCGCGCACCATGCCACCGTTGAGCACATCGAAGAGGCACGCGGGAATGACGAAGATCAGGGCACCGACCTGGGTGACGGCCGCGACAGCGAGCGGGTCGACGCCGCGCCCGGTACGACGAACGAACGCCGTGTACACCGAGAAGGTGACGACAGTGCCGAGCAACAAGATGATCGGGAGCACCGGTGATGGGCCGGAGTTCTCGGTGAAAACACCGGAGGCGACCAGTGCGCCGGTGAAACCCACGACGAGCGCCACGACGGCCCGTCGCGATGGAGCATCGCCCACGAGCAGCACCCCGGCGAGTGCAACGCCGATCGGTTCGAGACCGACAACGATCGAGCCGATCGTGGCCGACCCGCGGTCGACGCCGATGCCCATGAACACTGCCATCAACCCGATCCCGAACATACCGATCAAGACCAACTGGCGGACGTGCTGCCGCGCGGTCGGCAGCCGGCGACGGGCGATGATCACCAACATCACCGCCGCGATGACGAAGCGGATGAGATTGGTGGTGGCCGGCCCGAAGCTCTCGCCGGCCAACTTGTACGACGGCAGGCTCCCGCCGAAGAAGACGACGATGGTCAACAGCGCGCCACGTACCGCCAGGGATGCCGGCTGGGTGGGCGACCCGACAACCGCCATCGTCGGGTCACTGATCGCCACGACCACACGATAGGCGGTGACAGGGGCCGGCGCTGGTGGCGCTCAGCTACCCTGGCCGCTGGCGTGCCGGGAAGACTGGTCGGCGAACTTCAGGAGACCATGTGATCCGCCAACGACGGCGCGCCCAACAACCGAGTCGGTACTTCGTGTCACCACTGCGCGACTTCCTGCGCACCGAGACGGCCGGCGGGGTGCTCCTGGTGGTGGCCGCCGCTGTGGCGATGATCTGGGCCAACTCGCCTTGGTCGTCGTCGTACCAACAGCTGTGGACCACCCCGATATCGATCACGGTCGGCAATCACTCAGTGGATCTCGTCGCTCGGGAGTGGATCAACGAGGGACTGATCACGATCTTCTTCCTCGTCGTCGGTCTGGAGATCAAGCGCGAACTGGTCACCGGCCAACTGGCCACCAGGCGAGGTGCGTTCCTGCCGGTCGCGGCAGCGGTCGGCGGCATGGTTGCTCCAGCGCTGATCTATCTCGCCATCGCCGGCGGGAGCGCTCCACGCGGCTGGGCCATCGTTGTCGCCACCGACATCCCCCTCGCCCTCGGTGTCCTGGCGATCGCCGGCAGTCGCGTGCCCGGTCCACTACGGATCTTTCTGCTCGCCCTGGCGATCGTCGACGACATCGGGTCGCTGTTGATCATCGCCGTGTTCTACTCGACCGGAGTCAGTTGGGGATGGGTGGCGGCGGCGATCGCCGTGTTCGGTGCGGCCGTGATCGCGCGATGGTCAGGGGTGCAATACCCGTGGCTGTTCATCATGCTCGGATGCGGCCTGTGGCTGGCGCTGCTTGAAGCCGGCGTCAACCCCACGCTTGCGGGCGTGGCGATGGGGCTGCTGGCACCCTCGATCCCGCGCATCGCCCCCGAGTTCATCGACGTCGAAGAACTTGCCGACGTCAGCACCGTCGAGAACGCGCGAATGACGACCGATATCGCCCGCGGGTCGGTGTCGGTCGTCGAGTGGCTCGAACATGTCCTGCATCCGTGGACGAGCTACGCGATCGTCCCACTGTTCGCCCTGGCCAACACCGGAATGGTCTTGAGCGTCGACATCGTTCAGGCCGCACTCCGATCACCGGTCACGTGGGCGATCATCGTCGCCCGGGTGATCGGCAAGCCCTTGGGAATCCTGCTGGCGACGAAGACGGCCATCGGCGCACGCCTCGCCGATCGACCGGGCGACGCCCGTGGCCGCCAGACGGTAGGGGTGGCGATGTCTGCAGGGATGGGCTTCACCGTCGCCCTGTTCATCACCGAACTGGCATTCACGGACTCGGTGCAACGTTCCAACGCAACCCTCGGAATCCTCGTCGCCGCGGTGGCTGCAGCAGGATTGTCACTGACCGTCCTCGGTCTGCGGAGTTCACCGGAATAGGACAGGTCGAACTGCATGTCGAGGACAGTGAGGGGCATATCATCGACTCACTCACCGGCGCCGACCTCTTCGATGCGATCGAACGCGTCCGCGCCCAACCGACCCGGAGACAGAGAGCGTGATCAAGTCGTGGCTGTTCGAGTTCTTCCACCAACCATTCGAGGTGCAGTTGCGATCGGATCCGCAGGCCGTGCACGAGCATTTTCGATGGTACGTCGATCTCTGGGTTCGTGCCGACAGCCGTAATTTCGAAGGAATCTTTTTCAGCGAACATCACTTCGGAGCGGCTTACAGCCCATCACCGAACCTGTTGATCTCGCATGTCGCAGCGCTCACGACCCGGCTCCGCCTCGGGGTGCTGGGCTCGGTCACGCCGTACGCGACACCCTGGCGCGTCGTCGAAGAGATCGCCATGCTCGATCACCTCACCGGCGGCCGCCTGGAGATCGGTGTCGTCAGTGGCATTCCGCCAGAACTTGCCGTGGTCGGGATCACACCCGATGTCGCCGCCGAGCGCCACACCGAGATCATCGACGTTCTCGATGCAGCGTTGAAGTCGCCGGTGATCTCGCACCATGGCAAGGAGTGGAGCTTCGACGACCTGGAGATCCTGCCGCGATGCCTCCAGCAACCGGCACCCCCGCTGTGGACCGCAGTGCGTAGTGCGGCGTCGGCCGAGCGCGCCGGACGGCGTGGTTGGAAGGCCTGCGGGGGGTTCCTGTCGGCCAAGGAAGTGGGCGAAGTGTTCGATGCCTACCGCGTCGGCGCGATCGAGTCAGGTCATCCCTGTGGTCCGGATCAGATCGCCGTACGCCGCATGGTCACCTTCGTCGACACACCCGCTCAGCAGCGCGAGGCCGTCAACCGGGCAAAGCGGGCGCTGCTCGACGTGCTCACCGCCAGCGCCGGGCCGCTGCCCCCGTGGGCAACACTGCTCGACCGTCCCGACGAGTCGATTGCCGCGCTCAGCGACGAGGAGTTCGTCAGCGGCACCCCGCAACAGGTCGCCGAGCAACTCATCGAACAGTGCCAGGTGATCGGCGCGGGGCATCTGCTGGTCGCCTTCAGCGAGCGTGATCACGAGCGGCTCGAGGAGAGCCACGAACTGTTCAGCTCCGAAGTCGCTCCGCTGCTGCGCGAAGTCGCCGTGGCTTAGGATCGATCGATGGCACGACTCGATGGCAAGGTTGCCCTGATCACGGGCACCGGCGTTGGAATGGGCCGCGCCGCTGCTCTGCGGTTCGCCGCCGAAGGAGCCACGGTCGTCGGCTGCGATCTCAACCCGCAGACGTCAGCCGAGACCGTCCGACTTGTTCGCGGGGCGGGCGGCACGATGACCGCGACGGCCCCGGTCGATCTGTCCTCGTTCGAGGCAACGCAACGGTGGGTGGACGATGCCGCAGCGACCTACGGCGGCATCGATGTGCTGTACAACAACGCCTCGTTGCCGGTGGTCGGCCCATGGGACGACCTCACCGTCGATGACTGGCATGCCGGTATCAGGAACGAGTTGGATCTGGTCTTCTATGCATGCAAGGTTGCCTGGCCCCATCTCGTCGCCCGTGGTGGCGGAAGCATCATCAATGTCGCCTCGATCGCCTCGATTCGCGGCGCAGCCTTCTTCCAGCAGGCCGCTCACGGAGCTGCCAAGGGCGGCGTGCTGGCGTTCACGTACCACCTTGCGGCCGCCGGCGGCCCGCACCGGATCCGCGCCAACGCGATCTTGCCCGGCCTGATCCGCACCCCCTCGACCGAGTTCCTGTTCTCTTCGCCCGATGCCCCCGGCAGCCAACTCGCTGCGGCAAACCCGTTGGGCCGTGCCGGTGACGCCGACGACGTTGCCAAGCTCGCTGCCTTTCTCGCCTCGGACGAGGCGTGGTACATCAACGCGGTGGCCATCCCTGTCGATGGTGGCCAGTCCGTCATCGAGTAGGTCGGAGTGAACCGTGGACCGTCTCGCCGAGTTGGCCGCATCGATCGAACGTGACCCCGCTGAGGTTGCGCGTGAGGTGCGTGCCCTGGCCGACGCAGCGCGAGCCTTGGAGGACTGGCACACCGTGAGCCGCGCCCAGGCGGTACTGGGGCGCGCCTGGCGGATGTTGGGCGAGATCGACCTGGCACAGCGGGCCCTTGCCGATGCCGTCGCGACGGCACAGAAGACCGACGACGACGAACTCGAGGCCGACGCCCATCTCGGGCTCGCCGGTGCGCTGTCCGCCGCCGGTCGCCAAGGTGACGCTTTTCGTCACCTCGACAGGGTCGACCAGCTCGGATCGGAATCGTTGCGCGATCGCGCCGAGCTGCAGCGGGCCGTGCTCTGCCGCGATGTGGGGCGGAGCGAGGAAGCACTCGCTCTGTTCACGCGTGCGGTGCCTCGTCTACGCCAGGCCGAGCGGAGACTCGATCTCGCGAGAGTGCTGGCGAATCGCGGCGGCATCCGCATGAGCAGAGGCGATGTCGCCGCGGCGATCGAGGACTATGAGGAGTCAGAAGCGCTGTTTCGCTCGGTTGGCCAAGAATTCGTCGCGCTGCAGGTGCGTCACGACCTCGGTTGTGCCGCCGCCAATCTCGGGGACCTCCCCCGGGCGATGCAGCTCTTCGACGAGGTCTCGACACGCTTCGCCGAGTTGGGCCACGATGCATCGGTTCCGTTGCTCTCGCGCGCCGAGGCTCTGATGCTCGCCGGACTCACCGCCGACGCGTTGACGTTCTCACGTGATGCGGCGCGCCGCCTGTATGCGGAGGGCAACCAGTTCGCCGCGGCACAAGCGCTCGTGACGGTGGCCGCCGCCGCTCGGCAGGAAGGCGACTATTCCACAGCGGGCGACGCCGCAGCCCGAGCCAGCGAGTGCTTTGCGGCGGGCGAAGCAGTCGGGTGGGAACACGCTGCCGACCTGGAAGGAATGCGCATTCAGAGTGAGGACGGTGGACTGGCCGTGCCAGCCATGGACGTCCTCGATGACCTGGCAGAAGCCTTGTGCAAGGCCGGCGACGTCCGCGGCGAGATCCAGGCACGCTGCCTACTGGCGATGTCAGCGTCCGCACACCGGGATCTGGACCGCGCCGGGCGGCAATTGGAGTTGGCGACCACCGCGGTACGCCGGTCGCGTTTGATGCAACCTCGCGTGACCCTGCATCACGCCCGCGCCACGGTCTGCTTGGCATCGGGCGACGTCGATGGCGCCCGCCGCCAGCTGCGGCGAGCGCTCGAGGTTCTCGACGCCACGCGTCAATTGCTCGGGGGCGATGCCGGCTCTTCCATCGACACGCAGGCGCGATCCTTAGAGCACTTGGCGATCCAGGTTGCAGCGCACGAATCTCGACCGATGCGGTCTCTCGCCTGGATGGAGCGCGCCCGAGCCGCCGGACATCGGCCGCGACCCGCTCTTCCACCTTCGTCCCATCGGGCTGCGGCGGATTTTGCCCGCCTGCGCGTCGTCGCCGGGGATCTGCGACGTTCCGAGATGGCCGGCGAGCCAACCGACGAACTGCGGCGCAGGCACGCCGAGTTGGAGCGTTCGATGCGCTCCGAATGGTTGAGGATGGTGCATCCAGCCGGCATGACCACACCGTTGCCCCAGTTGAGCGAGCTGAAGCACGTCATCGGTGATGCTCAGGTCGTGTCCATGTCCTCGTCGGGCGACTCGCTCCTCGCAGTGATCGCCGACGGACGACGAGCCCGATCCTGCCTCCTGGGCGACCTCGCTCCGGTGGTGGCCTCGGCACAACGCGCCTGCACGGCACTACGGAGCCTGACCGCCACCGACACCGCACCAGCAGTCGCCGCCTCCCGGCAGCGCACGTTCGCGGCGGCAGTCAATGTCCTCGACTCGCTGCTCCTCGCACCGCTGAGACTCGATTCGCCGCACGTGGTGCTGGCCGTGCCCGCCGGGTTGCACGCGATCCCATGGGCGGCAATGCCATCGCTGCAAGGGCGGTCATTCACCCTGGTTCCTTCGGTCAGATGGTGGATCGAGGCGACGTCGTCGCCACCATCGCCGGCGGAATCGGTCCTGGTTGTCGCCGGTCCGCGGCTCGCCGAGGCGGACGCCGAGGCGCGTGCCGTCGCCGCCTGTCATCTGCATACGAAGGTGCTGATGGGACCCGCTGCCACCGTCGCCAACGTCGGCGCGGCGCTGGCCCACCACGACATGGTCCATATCGTTGCTCATGGCCAGTTTCGCCACGACAATCCACTGTGGTCGACCCTCGAGCTCGCCGACGGTCCACTGACCGTCTACGAACTGGAGCGGTTGGGTCGGGTACCGCCGATCGTGGTACTCGCAACGTGCGACTCGGGAATCAGCGGCACCCGCAGCGGTGCACAGTTGTACGGACTGGCCGGCACGCTGCTGATGATGGGAGCGCGCACCATTGTCGCGTCCATCGGGTCGCTCCCTGACATAGCCGAGACTCGCCAGACCATGGTCGCACTTCATCGTGACCTAGTCGACGGCATCGGTGCCTCAGCGTCGCTTGCCCGCCAACGCGCTTCGTTCGACGGCTCGACTAGTCTGACTGCAGCAGGGCTTGTCACGCTTGGAGTTGGATAGTCATGTCCACCGGCAGCTTGTCTTCATGTACAGACGACGAACTGGTCGGAATGATTCGGGCCGGCGGTGCCACGCGGGAGGCCGCATGGTCAGACATCCTGCGCCGGCACACCCCGAAGATGTACGCCGTCGCCCGCTCGTTCGACATCGACGCGGCGACTGCTGAGGACCTGGTGCAAACGGCGTGGCTGCGGTTTCTCGAACGATCAGACCAACTGCGCGACACGTCGTCCGTCGGGCCGTGGCTGTGCATGATCGTGCGCAACGAGGCTCGCCGGTTGGTCACCCGCCGCCGAACCGTGCCGGTGGCCGACGGCTGGGAGACTCGCCCGGCGGCTGACACGCCGCCACCCGCCGCCGGCCTCATCGCATCCGAGCAGGCCGTGGCGCTGCGTAGCGCCTTTGCTCGACTGGGTGACGATTGTCGACAGATGCTCGCCCTGATGCTGGCCGATCCGCCTTTGTCGTACGACGAGATCGCCGCCGCGCTCGATCGCCCGCGCGGCTCGCTCGGCCCCAGCCGCCAACGCTGCCTCGAGCATCTGCGGCGGCTCCTTCCTGCTGGGCTGGAGATCGGCGAATGAGTGTGACCAAGTTCCGTGTATCTGATCGCGTCGGTAGGGATCATGCCGGGCGTTCGACGCCATCGCGAGGAGGAACGTCGTGACGAACCCTGACGACGAGATGTCATCGTCGGATCGCATTCTGATGATGGCATTGGCGGAGGCGATCGGCGCTCAACGCTCGCCGATCGATCTTGCCGCGCGTTGCCAGGGTCTCCTTTCCTGGATCGACGTCGACTCCGAACTCGCCGATCTTCTCGACCAACCGGTCGCCGAGGCAGCCGGTACTCGTGGCGCTGCCGCGCCGACGACTGCGCTCGAGTTCGCCGTCGAAGATCGCAGCTGCGTCATCGAGCTCACCCCTTCCGAAAATGTTCTCCGCGGCCAGGTTCTCGGCGGCGAAGTACAGGCGGTCGTCGTCAGGACGATCACCGGAACCACCCTGTCGGTGCCCGTGAGCGATCTGGGCGCATTCGAATTCAGCAATCCACCATCAGGAACGATCCGGTTGGAACTCGCCTTTGCGGAAGGTCGACGTATCCACACCGCCTGGTTCGTGATCTAGGAGACAACTGAGCCCAAGGATGCACCGCCATGAGATCTCGCCGTCAACCAACCCGACACCGTCTCACCAGAGCGCTCACGATCACTGTGTTCGCGTGCGGCGCGATCTGTGTCACCGGCAGCGTCGATGCCGGAACCGCTACCGAAACGGACGTGATGGCCTGGCTCGACGACGTCAGCCCGGCCATCACCATCGATCGGTCGACCAACTGCATGCCCGGCCTGACACCGACCGCCACCCAGTCCACCGACGCCGTCGCCTATCGCAACGACCGCATCGTCATTCGGTCCGGCGCCTCGAACTCGACCGTTGCCGGCATCGTCAACGCCAAGCTCAACACGATGTATTCGACGATGGGCGTTCCGTACGTCGGACCCATCGAACGGATTCTGTTCCCGACGCCACCTGGCGGCGCGGCCATCACACCCGTGCTCTCCGTCTCGCTGCTACCTCGGCACGGCGGCGCGCTGCACGACATCCTTGGTCTGGCTCGACGCTTGCGCAGCGAGTCGGGACTGCCCGGTTCACCTGACTACGCCTACACACCGAGCGGGCCGTACAGCTACTACTGGCCGTACGGGTACCCACAGAAGACAACGACCCTCACGACACCGCGCGCCAACGTGCCGGGCACGCTCAACCCGATCGGCTCGACGATCAAGGCAGTGGTCTACGACACCGGCCTGGCCGCGCTGAATCCTGTTGACCTGCCAACGACGACGATGCTCTCGAGCACCGACGACGAGCAGCCGAACATCGTCAGCAACGGTTCGAAGATGGTCGACTACCCGCACGCTCTCCACGGCACGGCAATCGCCGGTGTGCTGACAACGATCGCCCCAGGCATGACCATCCAGGAAGTTCGCGTCAACGACCGCGCCGGGTTGCTGACCGACGTCTCCGCTGCTCGCGGCATGGCCTCGTCCCTGCGCACCCTGGCCCTCGCCGATTACCCGGATGTACTCGTCAACGCATTCGGCTCGCCGGCCTGCAATCTCAACCCCGCCGTGGTCGGGGGAGCCGACCTGCGGCCGGTCGGCTTGGAAGCCGTCGTCGAGGTCGTCGACAAGTTCGACCCCACGCTGGCACAGGGGATGGTGATCGTTGCCTCGGCAGGAAACGTGGCCTCCACGCGACCGCACTACCCTGCGGCGTTCGAGTCGGTCGTCAGCGTCGGCGCCCTGGATGGCACCGTCGATACGGATGGCAACCCATGGACCAGCAAGTCGCGAACTGCGCCACTGGCCGACTTCACCAACAGGGGCCCATGGGTCAAGTTCTATGCCACGGGTGTCGAATTGCCGACGACGCACGCCAAGGGCCTCCGCTTCGAGAACGGCGGTGACCTCATCGATGGCAAGGCAATCATCTCGGGCAGCTCGTACTCGGGCCCGCAGGTCGTCGGATTGATCGCCGAGGTGATGTCGACATCGGGCATCAAGGCCCGAGCAGCCGTCGAAGTGCTGCGCACCGCAGGTGCTGCCCCATTGCCGCAGTGCGGCACCCCGACGACCGTGACTGGAACAGCACTCGTGCTGCGCGACCTCATTTCGGCCGCCACCGATCCAGCCTCGGAGATCCCCCTCACCTGCTGAGGCTCCCGCCGACGCCCACACAATGGCAGGAGCTAGAAGACCTATGACCGCTACTTCGACCCTGGCCTCGGCTGATTCGCAGGCCGAGCGATCGAAGCTACGGCGCGAACTTCGCAGGTTCGACACGATCTTCTTCCTGATGTCGGCGATGGTCGTCGTCGACACCATCGGAGCGATTGCGATCGGGGGCGGACAGGCCTTCACATGGCTCATCGTCTTGTTCGTCACCTTCTTCATACCGTCGGCACTGGCCAGTGCCGAGCTCGGCGCGGCGTTGCCGGAGGAGGGTGGTGCATACGTATGGGTCCGTTCGGCGTTCGGCCGGTTCGCCGGATCGGTCACCTCGATGTTCTACTGGGCGGGCACGCCGATCTGGCTTGGCGGCTCGGTCACCGCCGTCGCCATGTCGGTGTATCGACGCTTTCTCGGCCCGTTGCCAACGAGCGGGATGTACGTGTTCGGCGCGGTGTTCATCGGCGCAGCCACCGTCGCCGCGGTCGTACCGCTGCGCTTCGGGAAATGGGTGCCCACGAGCGGCGCGATCGGACAGATCATCCTGCTCTCGCTGTTCACGGGCACCGTCGTGCTGTACGGGTTTCAGCACGGCATCCACGGAATCGCGGCGACGGACCTCAGTCCGTCGACTTCGGTGCTGATCGCCGTCGTGCCGGTGCTGATCTACTCGTTCGTCGGCGTAGAGCTGCCCTCCACGGCTGCCGAGGAGATGCACGATCCACGACGGGACATTCCCATCGCCATCGCCCGTGCCGGCATCGGCCAGTTACTGATGTACGGCGTGCCGACGCTGGCCATCCTGATCGTGCTGCCGTCAGAACAGATCACCTCGTTGCACGGCTTGATCGACGCAATGCAGACGGTGTTCACCGTCTACGGCGGATCGATCGCGCCCGATGGATCGGCGACGCTCACGGGCGCCGGCTCCGTGGTCGGCTCGCTCAGCGCCGTCCTGTTCATCTGGGTACTGCTCGCCAGTGGAACGGCATGGATCATGGGTGCCGGCCGCGCTCAGGCTGCTGCGTGTCAAGACGGCGGCGGCCCTCGGCGGCTCGGGCGGATCTCGGAACGCACCGGGGTGCCCGTCGTGATGGGTCTCGTCTCCGGCGCTGTGTCGCTGGCGACGATGGTCGCCGCTCTGTACATCACCGGCGGCGACGGGCAACGCTACTTCTCCGCTGCTCTGACATCGGCGATCTCGATGATCATCATCGCCTACCTGTTCGTCTTCCCGGCGTTCCTCGTCATCCGCCGCCAGCATCCGGATCTCGACCGGCCGTTCAGGGCCCCAGGTGGGGCGCGGGGTGCCGTCGTCATCACGACGCTCTCGACAGGGTGGGCCGTGGTCGCCACCTGCTGCCTGCTGTGGCCAGGCTTCGCGACGTCTCATCCGGATTCGGCGCTGCCACTCGGGTTCGAGGGGCGAAGACTGCAGTTCGAGATCCTCGTGCTGTCTCCCGTGGTCGCTGTGCTGGCAGCGGTGACGCTCTACCACGTCGCTTGTCGCGGCAACCAACCGGTTCGTGACATCGAGGCGGCGACCCGCTCGACGGTACGGCTGTAACGGATCACAGCGGCCACTACGAGCGACACAGCGACGGCCCCAATGGGACGGCGAACATCGGGTACGCCCTCGCGCGGCACGACGGACATACCGTCAACCCCAGGAGGTCGAGGAGACGTCGCGCCGGCTCCGAGAATGGACGGCCGCCGGCGGAGTGCGAGCAGTCGCATTCGCGGCGGCGATCGTGATCGTGATCGTGATCTTGATCGTGATCGTGAGAGACGTGTCGTGTGGGCATGTCCACGGCGCAAACTCGGTCAAGGCTCTGTTCACGCAGGCCATGACCCACCGACAGAACGATGGATACATCGACCCTCGTCGTCGACGTGACCGGAGTCATGCCATGAACGTGTATCCAACGAGCGGTTGGCGGGTCTTGTAGGCATGAACCTCGGAAACGCAATCGCATCCATCGCCATCGCCAACCTGTTCGACAGGAACCGCGACGACGGCGGCCATCCCCTCCGACCGGCGAAACGTTCGGCCGGCTCCCGGTCACGCGGGACTCAACGCGGCTCGAACTCGTTCGCCGCGCATCCCGAGCGCTGGTAGAAGTCGAAGAACCGGCGATCGGGGTCGTAGACCTCGCGCAATTCCTGCAGCCTGGCGAAGTTCGCATCGGCCATGAACTTCGACGATCGGCGGGTGAGGTCGGCGTCACCGAGGTAGGAGCCCTTGCTCACCGGCTCCAAGGCCCGGAACCCCGACGTGACCCAATCCTGCATCGCCTGGTCGTCATGCTCGTGCTCCCAGATCGTGTAGGCAGCGATGTAGACGTTGCCCTCCATCGAGAACGCCATATCGGGCAGCGGTCTGGTCGGCGCCCACCCGTACCAGATGATGAACGACTCGGGTGTCGGTAGCGAGCGGTAGATGTCGCCGAGGATCGGCGCCAGCTCAGATGCTGGGGCGTTGCTCCACGCGCAGTCCGCCGAGTAGCGCATCCCTGTCGGGTTCTGGGCATCCATGAGCGGGTTCTCGTCGTCGAACGAGGTCGGCTCGGCGAAGATTCGGAGCAGAGCTCGGTCCAACACCGGGCAGGTCTCGAGCGGTGCCATCAGACGACGAGCCTCCTCGGGAGTGTCGAACATGCCGGTCGTGTGCATGACCAGCATCGGCCCGCCCCCGACGTCGATGTCGGGCGGAGGAATCCGCGTGCCGACGATCACCGGCTCGACTCGACAGTCGAGCGTCGGCAACACCTCATGTGCCCAGGTGATCAACTCCTCGAAGCACTCGATCGGAAAGGCGTAGGTGGTGTGGGTGAACGCAGCCGGCATGCGATACACGCGCAGGTAGAAACGAGTCACGATGCCGAAGAACGCCGGTCCGGCGCCGCGGGCCGCCCAGTAGAGGTCGCTGTGCTGCTCGCTGTCGGCATGCACCAATTCGCCTTCGGCGGTGACCACGTCCACGCCGAGCACGTTCTCGCAACCCCATCCCCACTGGCGCGAGTTCCAACCCTGACCGCCCTGCAGCAGGTATCCGCCGAGGCCGACGGTCGAGCAGTGACCGCCCGTGAAGACCAACCCGTGACGGCGAAGGAACGGGGCGAACTCCTGCCCGCCGCGCAACGACGGACTGGCAGTCGCGGTCGAGGTCCCGACATCGACGGTCATCTCGTGCAGCCCGGCGAGGTCGATCAACAAGGCATCGTCGCGCACGCTCCAGCCGGCCCAGGCGTGCCCGCCCGAGCGGGCGGCCACCTTCCAGCCGCGCTCTTTGGCCAGCCGCACTCCGGCGACCACATCGGCCTCGTTGGCGGCTTCCAGGATTGCGGCCGGATAGCGCGCCGGGTGACGGACGTTGAAAAGTGCGTCGGTCCGCGCTCCCTCGTACCCGGCGCTACCCCGCTCGATGAATCGCCCCTCGAACATCGTCAGCCTCCTGTGCTACGCCTTGATCCGCAGGTTGTCGGGGTCGTACAACGGTCGTATCGAAACACGTGCCGGGTAGCGGCGGCCGGCGACCTCTACATCCCATCTGCCCGACGACAGGTATGCGGCTGTCACCGGCCGGCCGGCTTCGATCATCGCCAACCCGACCGCACCTCCGAGGGTGAACCCGTACGACGCAGCCCGAACATACCCGACAGGCTGATCGTCGCAGCGAATCACCTCGGCGTGGAACATGAGCGGCTCGGGGTCGTCGAGCACCACCTGTACGAGACGGCGCGTCAGAGGCCCTGCGGCCTTCTTGGCAAGCACGGCATCGCGACCGATGAAACCGTCGGCCTTGTCGAGATCGACGGCGAAGCCGAGCCCGGCTTCGAGCACCGAATCGGTGTTGTCGATGTCGTGGCCGTAGTCGCGATAGCCCTTCTCCATCCGCAGGCTGCCCAATGCCTTGAGACCGGCATGGCGCAGGCCGAACGCCACACCGGCGGCCACGATGCGGTCGTAGACGTGTACTGCTTGTTCGGCCGAGACGTAGAGCTCGTACCCCAGCTCACCCAGATAGGTGATGCGTACGCACATCACCCGGGCGAATCCGATGTCGATCTGGCGCGCCGTGCGGAACGGGAATGCTTCGTTCGAGAGATCGGCCGAGGTGATCGACTGCAACAACTCCCGCGAACGTGGGCCCTGCACGTTCAGCTGAGCATGGCCGGCGGTGACGTCGGTGACGATTGCGTGGTGATCAGCGAAGTGGCGGCGCATTCGCGTCTCGACGTGTCGGTGGGCGGTGTCGGTGGCCACGACCCAGAAACGATCGTCGTCGAGTTTGGTCACGGTGAGATCGGCCTCGATCGTGCCGGCGTTGTTCAACCATTGCGTGTACGTGATCACGCCCGGATCGCCGTCGATGTCGTTCGCCGACAGTTGGTTGAGCAATCGACCCGAGTCCCGGCCCTGCACGAGGAACTTCGACATGAATGACATGTCCATCACGATCACCCCGCGGCGCGCCGCTTCGTGCTCCGCTCTCCAGAAATCGAACCAGTTCTGGCGGCCCCACGACAATCGCTCGACCACTGGTTCGACACCTTCCGGCGCGAACCAATCTGCACCTTCCCAGCCACTGACATCTTTGAAGTAAGCGCGTTGCAGCTGCAATCGCTGATGGATCGGCGACACCTTCGCCTGCCGAGCCGTGTGCATCGACTTTCCCGGATAGTGACACTGGTACACCATCCCGAGTGACTCGACCGTGCGCGTCGCCCGGTATTCGGGGTTCGACTGGTAGCGGTGAAGTCGATCGACGTTGAAGCCGGTGATGTCGACGTCGGGTTGCCCGGTGAGGATCCAGTGAGCCACCACCCTGCCCATGCCACCACCGGTGAGAATCCCGATCGAGTTCATCCCGGCGGCGACGAAGTAGTTCTTCAACTCCGGCGCCTCGCCGACGACAGGCTGGAGATCGGGCGTGAAGCTCTCCGGTCCACAGAAGAACGTGCGGATGCCCGTCTCCATCGAGATCGGCACGCGACTCATCGCCCGCTCCACGTACGGACCCATCCTGTCCCAGTCGGGCTGGATCACACCGAACGAGAAGTCGCCGGGAATCCTCCCGACATTCCACGGCGCACACACCGACTCGAACAACCCGATCATCAGGCCGCCGACCTCTTCTCGGTAGTACCCGAAGTTGGCCGGGTCCTCGATCACCGGCCAGTCGTTCGAAAGCCCGTCGATCTGTTCGGTGATCAGGTAGTAGTGCTCGGCCGCCTGTAACGGGATGTTGATGCCGGCGATCTCACCGAGTTGGCGGGCCCACATTCCGGCACAGTTGACCACGTACTCGGCCTCGATCTCGCCGTGATCGGTGCGCACGCCGGTGACCGCTCCGCCGCACCGCAAGACATCGGTCACGGCAACGCCTTCGATGATGATCGCGCCCTTCTGCCGGGCGCCCTTGGCCAATGCCATCGTCACGTCGACCGGGTTGGCGCGGCCATCTTCCTTGACGTAGAAACCGGCCAGGATGTCGTCGGTGCGCGCCAGTGGGAACAGTTCGGCGACTTCCCCGGCGGAGATCTCGTGCACGTCGACCCCGCAGTACCGATTGAACGTGCTCACCCGCCGGTACTCCTCGAGCCGATCCGGCTCGGTCGCCAGTTCGATGAATCCCACCGGTTTGAACCCGGTCGACTGGCCGGTCTCGGCTTCGAGGCGCGAGTACAGAGCTGAGGTGTACTTGCGCATTTCGGTCGACGTTTCCGAGGTCGAGCCGAACGTGACCATCAGGCCCGCTGCATGCCACGTCGTGCCGGATGTCAACCTGTCGCGCTCGAGCACGACGACATCGGTGCACCCCATGTCGGCGAGGTGGTAGGCAACCGAACAGCCGATGACGCCGCCACCGATCACCACGACCCGGGCACGCTGTGGCAATGACGGTGGCATGGACGCCGAGTGTATTCATCATCGCTGACCACGTCCTCAGTGCCTGCGATCGTCGAGGCCGTCGCCCGGCTCGGCTACCGGCCAGGCGGCGCGAAGCGCGGCTATGTGCGATGGACCGATGCCGCAGCAACCGCCGATCATCGACAGATCGAATCGCTCGGCCCACTGCACGGCCAAGGCGACGTACTCATCTTCAGGGATGATGTCGACGAACTGCCAGTCGGGCATGGCGAAGTATCCCGATTCGGCGTAGGCGCCGAGTGATCCCCGCCAATGTTGCCGCACGATCTCCAGTGCCCGCGCCATGTCCTGCGGCGAGGTGTGCATCACTGACACCATGGCCGGCGCGCACCTCAGCAGCGGCTCGACGAAGTCTTCGAGCGGCCAGTTGGGACGACTGAAGCCGGTGAGACGACCGTCGTCGTCTTCCTCGACAGCGATCCCGATCCAGACCGGCAGACCGGTGGCTACCGCGGCCTCCGTCGCCCAAACCGAGTATTCGGCGTCGCGCATCATCTCCATGGCGATCACGTCCACACCTGCTTTCAGCAGTCCAGCAGCCTTGTCGGCGAACAACCTGCGTGCCTCGGCCTCCGGCCAATGACGCAGCATCTCGCTGCGATCGCTGCCCACGATGCCTGGCCGCATCACCGAGAACGAACCCGCCACGGGCACCGACCCACCACTTGCTTCTCGCGCCAACCTCACCGCCGCGTTGTCGATGACGGCGACGTCGGCATCACGACCGAGATGGTTGAACAGCAACGGACTGGTGGCGTAGGTGTTGGCGATCAGCACCTCCGCCCCAGCCGCGAGGTACTGACGATGTGCCTCACGAACGATCTCCGGATGTGTCAGGTTGGCATCGACACACCACGTGTCGTCATTCATCGGAGCGCCGAGTGCCTGGATCAAGGTGCCCGTTCCACCGTCGAGGATGATCATCGCCGAGCAAGCTACCGGCTCGGCATGCTCGCGATCACCCGGCCTACAGTGGCCGGATGCGAGCAGCCAGACTTCACGCCATCGGCGGGACTCTCCAGATCGACGAACTACCCGACCCTCAGCCTGGCCCGGGCGAGCAACTCGTCGAGATCACCTACGCCTCGGTGAACCCACTGGACGTATGGATCACCCAAGGTTCGGTGGGCGCTGCCGGTGCCAACCTGCCTTGGACTCCAGGAACCGAGGCCACGGGCCATGTCGACGGTCGCCCGGTGCTGGTGCGTGGGGGTGGGCTCGGCGTGATGCGTCCGGGCCTGTACTGCAGCCGAATCGCCGTTCCCGACGCCTGGCTCCTCCCGGTCGCCGAGGGGCTCGATCTCGCCCAGGTTGCCGCCATGCCTGTCGCTGGTATCACCGCCTGGCGGGCATTGCACGGCCGCGCCCACGTCGAGGCGAGTGATCGTGTGTTGGTGCTCGGTGCCAGCGGCGGTGTCGGTGCTTTGGCGATTCAACTCGCCAAAGCTGCCGGAGCGACCGTCTGGGGACAGACCGGTGCCGCCGCCAAGGTCGACGGCATCATCGCCAACGGCGCCGACAAGGTGGTCGTCGCCGCGGCCGACGGTCTCGAGACCGCCGTGGGGACCTACGAGCCGACCGTGATCCTCGATGCGCTCGGCGGTCCGTACACCGACGCGGCCATCGGCGCCATCGCCCTCCAGGGGCGCCTCGTCGTCTACGGCACGTCGAACAACGAACAGGTGTCGATCAACCTTCGCCGCCTGTACCGCAAGGGTGTCAACCTGCTCGGTTACGCCGGTCTGGTCGACACACCCGAAGAGCAGCGCGATGCACTCGACGTGTTGCTGGCGATGATGACCTCCGGCGCCTTGCGGGTGCCGGTCGGCGACGTGCTCCCGCTGGCCGCTGCAGCCGATGCCCACGCCCGCATCCTCGGCCGTGGCGTGGAGGGCAAGGTCGTGCTCGACTGCCGGATCTCGTGATTAGAGGCTCGGCGGGGGAAACTGCTGGGACGGCGCAACCAGTTGGCCGTTGCCGCGAGTCAGCACCGGGAGTGGAACCTCGACCCGACCGGTCTGACGATGCGCGACCAACGCCTCGTTGTGGTAGCGATCGGCGACTTCCACGAATGACGGATGGTGATAGTCGCGCCCATTCACCTTCGGGCCCTGACGACCTTCGAAGATCGCCGCGACATCGTCACCGGAGATGGTCTTGTGGGTCTCCAGCGCGTGGGCGACTGCCAGCACCATGTGGCGATGCTCGTGCAGCACTCTTGTCGCTTCGTCGAGGATGTTGCCAAGGCGCATCTCGATGCGGTTGCCCATGTTCGCTCGATGCTGGGCGTCGGCGTCGTCCTTGTCGGCGGGAGTTCGGTATCCGCCGCCCGGGCCGCCCATGACTTCCTTGAAGACGGACTGCGCGGCGATGGTGTCGCCCATCCCCCAAGCGCTCTCCATCATCATCGCGATGTAGGTCGCGTTGCGAAGGTCGGCCGACACGCCCGCAGAACTGTCACCGTCGAAGAACATCCGCTCGCCCGCCAGCGATGCCAGCGACACGAGAGCGTCGACCTCGAACGTGGATCGCCAGCTGAGGAAGGTCTGATCGTCGTACGTGCTCATGACGACGCCGAGATAGTCGCCGCCCGGCTCGATGCTGACGAAGTCGATCTCCATCGACCTGCGCTTCAGATATGCGGTCACTGCGTGACACGCCTCGTGGATGGCGACGGCATGGCGCTCGCGTTCGATGAACTCGACCTGCTCGTGCTCGCCGACACGACGTAGGTATCGAGCCTGCAACACGTCGGCCCAGGTGACGACCTCGCGCTTTTCGCGCATGGCGACAAGAACTGCCTCGTTGACGAGGTCTTTGATGCTGGCGCCGGTCGCTCCGGGAGTCATGGTCGCCAGACGATCGACCTCCGGGGCGGTGACCGTGTGTCGGATCTTGTCGAAGTAGCCCTGGAACGTTCGCGCCCGGCCGTCTTTCATCGGATAACCGACCTTGTAGATGCGATCGATTCGACCTGGGCGCAACAACGCGGCGTCGAGTGCCGTCGGGAGGTTGGTGGCGAACATGTGCAAGATGCGATACCGCGGCGGGGGCTTGGCCTTGATGTTCAGGTACTGCCGGAGACGACGGGAGAAGAAGCCCCGCGGCTTGTTCAACCCGTTCATCTCGGTCAGCAGTGCCTGCAGCGTTCCACCTCCGCCCATACCGCCCATACCGGCCATGATGATCCTGTCGCGGAGCCGCCGTGGAGGCGACGGTGACGTCGAGTCGATGGCCGACGGCTTCTGCAGCCAGCTGACGATCTCGCGGCGGCCCTGCGGGCTGAGCCACTGCGCCGATTCGAGCTGCTCACGAGTCTCCTGCTGTTCGAAGCCGCCCGAGGTCTGACCGCGGTTGCCCAACACGTCGGCCTCGTCGAAGAACACGACAACGCCGCCGTAGCGCAGGGCCAGCTTGCGGAGCTTGCGATAGAGATGCTTGATCTTCATCGGGGCGACGCCGACGAACGTCTGCACGAATGCCCCCGGGTCGACGAACACGTACGGCTTTCCGGTCTCGCCGGCGGACGCCTCGGCCAACAACGTCTTGCCGGTGCCAGGCGGGCCCCACAGCAAGATGCCACCGGGCACGTAGCCGCCGCGGTCTTCGATCTCCTCCGGTTTCTCGAGGAAGTCGAGGTTCTCCTTCACTCGGTGCACCACGTGGTCCTGGCCCCAGATATCGCTGAACCGGGTCTTGATGTCGCCAGGTTTGAACGTGTCGACACCACCGATGAAGAAGATGCCGAAGAAGAACACGATGTACACCAGCCCGCCGAGCGTGCTGAGGGCGATGGTCAGACCGACCGGCAGGCCGACCGCCGGGTTGAGGAAGACGTTGCGGAAGAACCTGCTGGGCGCCTCGGCCAGCGCTTGGATGGGGCCCAGACCCCACAGCGACGAGAGGAAGATGCCCAGGACGCCGAAGAACATCAGCCGCTTGACCAGCCGCGACCACCGGAATCGGCTGTACGGCTTCATGCGGCTCATCCGCCGTTCCCAGCCACCGAAGACCTTCTTCTGCCAGAACTGGTTGTACCGCTGCGAATGCTCGGAGATCAGGTTGTGGATCTGGCGGATGACCTCGAGCGCGGCGAGGATCAACACCCACCACTTGGCGCGCAACTGGTCGCGGAGTGCCTCGCCCCATGTCATCAGCGGAACGTCGGTCTTCTGGTGCGATGTCGCCAACCCGATGAAGATCGCCAGCAGGACGAGGACCTTGATGCGGTCGTAGAAGAACATCTTGGGACGTACGAGTGGCTCGCGGTCGTCGATGACCGGCTGGTGCACCGACATGTCGGGCGGCGCCAGGGCGGAACCGTTGGTGCTCATCATCCGATCCTCCATGAGTTGACGATCTTGTCGATCTCACTCGCCGACTTCTCGTAGCACGCCGGGCTGCAGATCACTTCGAGGGCGTACAGCCGCGACTCCGACTCGTCGAAGAACGTCGACAGGTTGACGGTGAGCAACCAATCACTGGTCTTGTCGCTGCGCACTCGGTACACCACGCGCGAGCCGTTGACCTTGGCGTTGGTCGGATTGGGATCGAAGTCGAGCACTTCCGACAGGCCCTCGTCGTCGGCCGAAGGCAGCAGAGGATCGAACGACACCAATCCGACTGCCCGTCGCGCCAACGAGGCCGACAGCTGCTGATTGAAGACACCGGTGGTCTCGTAGACGGTCATGGTGGCGAACGGCGACTCGCCATCGAGATCCTTCTGCTCGACGGCGCCCTCCTGCGGCGAGACAACCGCCTTGGAGAGGACCTTGGCGTCACTCGTGGCTTGCAGCAGCGGGTCCTTGATGGTGTCGGACAGCTGCACGTCGTGCCAGCTCGACGGCACGCGGAGGTAGACCTTCTCGTCGCGGTTGGCGAGGAAGCGGTGACTGGATGGCCCGCAGGCCGTCAGGACCATGACCGCTGCCACGGCCGAACCCCATCTCCGTCCGTTTGAAACGATCCGCAAAGTCTCCCTCATTGCCGACTCGATGCACAACGGTTCGGCACCCAAAATGGGTCGGATTGCCCACTCAGGCTTCAGCCGGTGTCAGGTCCCCCACTCAGCACGTTGAAGCCGCGGTGCACGTCCACGATGTGGTGCATCGGGTCGTGAAGGAAGTAGCGGCCGAACGACTCGACCGTGAACGGCGAGCCGTCGCTGCGCAGCCCGGGACGGCTCCACTGGTCGCCCTGAACCGTGTCGTACACGTTGGCGAGCGCGTGCGCCGCGGCCAGGATCTCGGAGGCCACTTCCAGCGGATCCTGCAGGTCGTAGCGCTCGGCCACTGCGGTGTCATCCTGGTTCCAGTTGGCGAACCGAGGATTGTCCTCTTCCAGCATTCGCCCCACCCGGTAGACCCCGAGCAGGAACACGTCACGCACATGACAGCCGTACTCCAGCGCCGACCAACACGCCTCATCCGGACGAACACGGGTCAGCGGGTGGGCCAGGAGCTCCGGCCACGGTTCCGCCGCCTGCCGCGTCAGCCGAGCGATGTCACCCGCTGGGAATGACCGGGTGTCGAAACCACACTCCTCGCATTCGCGTTCCAGCACCCATGTCCAGTTCTTGGTGTCCGGCTCGATCGTCACGGCGTACACGCTATTCGCGCTCACCGGATCCGGAAACCGTGCTCACCTGTCGGTGCCTCGTCGCGGTACTCCACTCCGGTCACGACGGCGCGCGGAGGACCCGACCGCATCCAGGCAAGGACCCGCTCGACCCGGTCGACATCGCCTTCCAGCACCGCCTCGACAGTGCCGTCGGCGTTGTTGCGCACCCAACCCCCGACACCGGCATCGACGGCTTCGCGCAGGCAACTCTGCCGGTACCACACACCTTGCACGCGGCCGGTGACGATCACGCGGCGCCGAATCATGCTCCGAGTTTCGCAGCATCGGACATCTAGATTGTCCGACCGATGACTGCTCCACCAGATCGCCACCGCTCATGGCTCCCTGCCGGTTCCGAGCAACGGGAATCGACCATCCGGGCGGCGATCGCCGAGCTCACAGGTGCGGCCACTGCCAACCTTGTCGAGACGTTGATCGAGCGGAACCGGCAGATCCACGAGATCGAATGCATCAACCTCAATCCGGCGACCAACATCATGAACCCACGTGCCGAGGCCGCGTTGGCCGCAGGGCTCGGCTCTCGGCCCTCGCTCGGCTACGCCGGAGCGAAGTACGAGATGGGATTGGAGGCGATCGAGGAGATCGAGGTCATCGCCGCAGACCTCGCCTGCCGTGTCTTCGGTGCCCGGTTTGCCGAAATCCGGGTGGGTTCGGGTGCGCTCGCCAACCTCTACGCATTCATGGCCACGTGCCGACCCGGGGACTCCATCATCGTGCCGCCGGCGACCATCGGTGGACACATCACCCACCGTCAGGGTGGCGCCGCGGGGTTGTACGGCCTCGACATCCACGAATGTCCGATCGATGCCCGTCGATTCACCGTCGATCTCGTTGGCCTGGCCGATCTGGTCGAGCACGTGCGACCGAAGCTGATCACGATCGGCGCCAGCCTCAACCTCATGCCGCACCCCGTCGGCGAGGTTCGTCAGATCGCCGACAAGGTCGGCGCGGCCGTGCTGTTCGACGCGGCTCACGCGTGCGGGATGTTTGCCGGCCGGGTGTGGGCCAACCCGCTCGATCTCGGTGCGGATCTGATGACCATGAGCACGTACAAGAGCCTCGGTGGTCCGGCCGGCGGCCTGCTCCTGACCAACCGCGCCGACCTCGCCGAGCGGATCGACGCCATCGCCTATCCCGGGCTGACCGCCAACTTCGACGCCGGCAAGTCGGCGTCGCTGGCGATCACGCTGCTCGACTGGTTGGACGGCGGGCCGGAGTACGCCACGGCGATGACGACAACGGCTTCCGCCCTTGCCGACGCTCTCGCTGCGGCCGGAATGCCGGTGTTCCGCACTGAGGCCGGGTACACGACGTCGCACCAGTTCGCCATCGATGCCACCGAGTGGAACGGCGGGCACCAGGCCGCACTGAGGCTACGCGACGCCAACATCCTGGCCTGTGCCATCGGTCTGCCCGGCGGCGACGAGTGGTCGGGGCTGCGCCTCGGCACACCCGAGATCGTGCGCTGGGGCATGACGGCACGTGACATGCCCGAACTGGCTGACCTCGTCGTCGAGGCCCTTCGGGGTGACGCGAAGTCGGTGGCCCAGAGGACCACCGACTTCAAGTCACGCTTCAATTCACTGCACCACATCCACCGGTAGCCGGTCGATGCAGCGCACCCTTCAATCGACGAGGGAGAACTCGTCCTTCTCGCTACTGTCGACATACGCCAACACGCCCATCTCGGGCATGTCGACCCCGCCGATCTCGTCGGCTTCCTCGGAACGGATGCCGCCCTTGGTCAGCTTGTCCTGGATCTTGAAGAACCCGTAAGCGAACGGGAAGATCACCGCTACCAGCACGGCAACGCCAACGAGTTGAGCACCGAACTGGCCGAACTTGCCTTCGATGAGACCCTCGACCTTGATCGGTGTTTCGCCGTCGACCGCACCGTTCCAACCGGCGCCGTAGACACCGTTGGCGAAGATGCCGACGCACAGCACGCCGAAGATACCGCCCACACCGTGGACGGCGATGGCGCCGACCGGATCGTCCACGCCCTTGCGCTCGATGAAGAGGGCCGCCTCGATGACGAGGACGGCGGCTACCCCGCCGATGACGACCGCCGCCCACGGGGCAACGAACGCGCACGGCGCTGTGATGGCGACGAGGCCGGCGAGCATGCCGTTGACCATCATGCCCGGGTCGGGCTTACCGGTCTTGGCCATCATGTAGTACATCGCCACGACGGCGCCGACCGCGGCAGCGATCGCCGTGTTGGTGGCCACAGTCGCGAACTGTACGTCGGTGACGGCGAGGGTCGACGCGGCGTTGAAGCCGAACCAGCCGAACAGCAGGATGAAGCAGCCGAGCTGCGCCATCGGGATGTTGTGGCCGGCGATCGTCCGCGGCTTGCCATCGGGTCCGTACTTGCCGATACGGGGACCGAGGACCAGCGCACCAGCCAGTGCGGCAACTCCACCGACTGCGTGCACGACACCCGAGCCGGCGAAGTCGACGTATCCCGTGCCGAGGCCCATGGTGTCCCACGTCTTGGCCAACCAGCCGCCGCCCCACGTCCACGCCGCGAAGATCGGGTAGTAGAACGAGCCGCAGAACAAGCCCCAGATGGCGAAGCTCTTCCATTTCCACCGTTCGGCCATCGAGCCGGTCGGGATGGTCGCCGTCGTGTCCATGAACGCCGCCATGTACAGGAAGAACGCCAGCAGCGCCGGGCTCGCGCTGTTGCCGAGGTGGTCCCAGCCCTGCCACAGGAAGGTCCAGTTGCCCGAGCCGACCAACGGATTGGCGTTCATCGGCGCGTCGAGCCCGAACGCCGCGAAGCTGTACCCGCCGAAGGCGAGGGGAAAGCCGATGAACAGAAAGCCGACAAATCCGAGACCGAAGATCGCGAAGTTCGTGCTCATGACGTGAGCCGCGTTCTTCTTCTGCGTGAATCCCGTCTCGACGAGCGCAAACCCGGCCTGCATGAAGATCACCAGTACAGCTCCGACGACCACCCACAAGAGGTTGGTCTGCGTGGCGAGCGTGGCGACCGGATCCGCGTCTGCGGCGAAGGCAGTCCCCCCGATGAGCAGTGTGGTGATGCCGGCGCCAACGGCACCGCCAACGATGTATTTGAGTGCTTTGGGCACTGCGAGTCCTTTCGAATCTGTTGTGGGGAAAGAGACGACTGCCGGCTTCGTTGGCGTCAGCCAGGCGCACGATACGCGGTGCTCGTTTCCCAGATATCGCCTCTCTGTTTCGGCTGTGTGGCGATTGCGTGTGGGCCGCACAGAGGCGTGATCTGCTCGAAACATTGCGGCGACATCGCGTACACAACCACTCAGTAATGTCCGACAGCCATGGCGCCAGCTGCGGTGACTGGTGGCGTGCCCGATCCGTCGGGTGCCGTCGCTCCTCCCAGGCTTCGTCTGCATGCCGAGACTGCCCGCGTGGCCGTGGTCCACACGACGGCAGGCGGACCGTCGCCGCTCGGCCTTCAGCTGCGTGAATCGAACTTCGAGGTCACCACGGTTCCGGTCGGACGTTCGATGGTCGATGAGCTACTCATGCTCGCCCCTGATCTGGTGGTCATCGTCCATGCGGCGGGTGCCTTCGACGTGGTGCGCGTGTGTCATGACGTCAGCGCGTCGCTCGACGCACGTGTCGTCGTCGTCTCGGCTGATGACGGCCGCTACACCGAGACACTCGAGGTGGCCATCCTCGACGCCGGGGCTGATGACTTCGTGCGTGCATCGGTGTCGAAGGATCTCCTGCTCTCCCGGATTCGAGCAGCCTTGCGACGACACGCGGCGCGGAATGTCCAACTGTCGCGTCTGGCACTCGGCGACGTGCTCATCGATCTGCAGGCGCACGCCTTGTTCATCGACGGTATGCCGGTGAAGTGCCCGCCGTTGCAGTTCCTCCTGCTCGTCGTGCTGGCCAAACGTTCCAACCAGGTCGTCGAGCGCGACACGTTGCTGGCCAACGTGTGGGGCGCGGAACCACACACCGTCGATCCGCGCCGGGTACGGATCGCCATCAGTGTGCTCCGTCGAGTTCTCGGGTCGGGCCCAAATCGACCTCGCATCGAGACCGTATCTCACGTCGGCTATCGATTGGCGATCAACGCCTCGCCGGGAACCGCCGCGTAGTCGGTCAAACCCTCCGTTTGCGAAAGCCGAAACGCCCGCGGGGTCGATTGCCGGCGAGCGCGTTGCGGACCCGGTCCATTGCCTTGGCGTCCAGCTTGCGGCCGACCCGATCTGACACCAGGAAGCGGTCGTTGATCCTGCCGCGCGATGACGACACGCGAGCCGTGTGGACCACCACGTCGGCTGCGGCGAATGCAGCAGTCACCGCATACAGGGCACCGGGTTGATCCGGCCCGCTCACGATGCAGACCGTGTACCAGGGCATCGAATCGTTGACGAATTCGAACTCGATGTCGCGAACCTCCTGGGGTTCGAGTCGAGCGCGGAGGCCGTCCTCCATCGCCAGCGCAAGGTCACGCGCCGACGGCCTCATGGTCGACCGGACGATGAAGGTGTCGAGCACCGCGCCGTCCGGCCACGTTGCAATTGCAGCACTCACCACGTCGAGACCGGCCGCGGCGAGTGACTTCGCCAGGTGCGTCAGCAATGCGGCAGTGTCACGGCAGGCGACATCGATCTGCCAGTGGTCGGGCTCGGGGTCGGGACTCACGGCGACGCGGACGATGCCGGAACGCGGAAGAGGTTCGACGAGCTGTGCCTGTCGGGCGAGCTCGACCGGATCGTGGGCGAGCAGGTACGAGGTCGACGCGTGCCGCAGGCGTTCGACGGTTGCGGGCGTCGCCGCCAGGCGCTGGGCCGCTTGCATCCGCGCCGCAGCCAGGTTCGACGCACCGCTTCCAGTCAGTTCAGGATGGTCGAGCGCGTCCCGCACGAGCGCATATCGCTGTTCGAGTGCTTCCTCGCGCCAGCGTGGGAGCTCGCCGAGCGATCGGGCCAGGGCGTACGCCTGACGAGCGTGCACCGGGCTGGCCAGGTGAGTCGCCAGCTGCAGGATCTCGTGCTCGTCGAACACATGTGGGTCACCGGCGCCTGAGCGAAGCAGGTACGCGTCGGCGACGATGCCGGCGATGCGATCGGCCTCGGCAACGCGACCGAGCCGAGTGGCGAGGTTCACAGCGCATTGCATGCCGGTCGGTGAGTCGTCGCAGACGTCAGCCGACAACGCGGCCAGGACCAGTTCGTCGTCGTGAACGAAGCCGTCGGGTGCTACGTCACGCAGGTTCTCGACGACCGGGAACCGCAGTGCGCCGAGCGGATCCAGGTCGCGGATGTCCGAACGGCGGTTGGTCAACGACGCAGCGATCTCCGGGAGCGCCCGCTCGAGCACGCCCGTCACCTCCAGGAACCGCCATGTGTGCGAATCGCCGCGGCGCAGGATGTCGATGAGCGCCGGGGTGTCGGCGGGATCGAACTCGAGCGGTGCGTTGCGGTTTCGGCCGAACCAGTCGAGTAGCTCGTCGCTGGGACGGGCGTGTTCGAGCCTCAGCGCGGTGTGCAACGCCAGCGGGACGGTCTCGGCGACCGGCGGCGTGCCGCGCAACGTCACCACACCATGGGCGACATCGAGCCAGCCTCCTTCGGGCTCTTCGTTCGCCACGATCAGCGAATCGGCGTACTTGTCACTCGAACCACTCCCGAGTCGGGCTCGCAACAACGGTGGGGTAATCATCGTCGTGACCAGC
Source organism: Ilumatobacteraceae bacterium (assembly GCA_963773085.1). Classification (GTDB taxonomy): domain Bacteria; phylum Actinomycetota; class Acidimicrobiia; order Acidimicrobiales; family Ilumatobacteraceae; genus JAENVT01. The sequence goes on from CAVYZS010000018.1 coordinate 306,730, forward strand.
ACGACGACCAGCAACGCCCCGTACATATCCGCGTCGAGCACGCCGGTGCTGAGCCCAATGCTCGCGAAGATCAATCCCACCTCGCCGCGGGGAACCATGCCCAGCCCGATCAGCAGCTTGTCGGCACGCACACCGAACACGCCGACCGCCGCGGCGATCTTGCCGAGGATACCGACCACAGTCAGCACGGCGGCCACACCGAGCACCTTCGGATCAGCCATCGCGCTGAGATCGGCGTTGACGCCGATCAGGACGAAGAACACCGGTATCAGGATGTTCCCGACCGCCCCGAGGTCGCGCGTGATTCGCTCGTGATGATCACTACGACCGAGACCCAACCCGGCCATGAATGCGCCGATGATGAAGGCCAGCTTGGCGGCGTCGGCAAGCTCGGCGAACGCGAGCGTCACGACTAGCGCAGCGACCACGATCGTGGCACCAGAACTCGCCTTGCGATGGATCAGGTCGAGTGCCCGCGGCACGAACAACAGTCCGACGACACCCGTCACCAGCAGAAACCCCAACGCCAGACCCAGAGTTCCGGCGACGATGGCTAAGCCGACTGACCCACCGGTGACGACCTTGACGACCACCGTCAAGATGACAAGGCCCAGTACGTCGTCGGCGACAGCGGCACCGAGCACTATTCTCGCCTCTGACGTCGCCAATGCCCGGAGATCGCCGAACACGCGGGCGGTGATTCCCACGCTGGTCGCTGTCAGAGCTGCACCGAGGAAAATCGCCGTCTTCGTGTCCTCACCAAGCGCGATCCCGGCGATCGCTCCACCGGCGAATGGCAGCGCGACACCGATCACAGCGACGGACAACGACGCCTTGCCGACTTTGCCCAGCTCGCCGATGTCCATCTCCATGCCGACCTGCAACAAGAGCAGCAGCACGCCGATCTCGGCGATGATCCCGATCGACACGCCACGATCGCCGGTCACTTCGATCAAGCCGAGCACGGACGGTCCGATGACAACTCCCGCCGCGATCTCGCCGAGCACGGCGGGGATCCGCAGCCGCTCGGCGATCTCGGCCGCGAGACGAGCCGCGGCGAGGACGATCAGCAGATCGAGCAGCAGCCGAGCAACGTCGACCGATTCGGTGGCGGCGGCCAACAAGGCTCAGACGTGCAGACTCAGCGGTACGCGGCCGGACATGCAGCGAACGTAGACACACCACGTTTCGCCGTTGTTCGAATCTGATGAACGGCGTGTGAACACGCAGGCAATAGCCCTCACCAGCTCAGCCTCGGGGCATCGAGTTCGTCGGGAGATCCAGCTTCTTCCAGACGCGGGATGCTCCGCCGACGGATACCACGACCGCGGTCAGGCGGGCCAGGCCACGGAGAGCAGTGCGGGGAATCGATGTCGGGCGGTGGTTCACGTCACCCAGACCCTCGGAGTGGCCGCCGGATACCGTCGACGAGAGTTTGTGTGAACATGGGGACGATGCCAGACGAACGACCCCTGTCTCCGGCGACCATTGCCGTGACGGCGGGGCGGCCGTCGTCGCCGGGCGATCCGCTGAACCAACCCATTGTGCTGGCGTCGAACTTCCGGGCCGGCGGGGAGTACACGCGAACACATGGAACCGACACATGGGCTGCGCTGGAAGCCGCTGTGGGTGCGCTGGAAGGTGGGCGGGCAATCGCGTTCGCCAGCGGCATGGCCGCTGCTTCGGCAATCGTCTACGCGCTGGCGCCGAGGGTTGTCGTGATCCCGACGTTCAGCTACCTCGGGGTGCGGTCGCTGCTTTCCGAGTACCAGCAACAAGGCCACGTGGAACTCCGCCCTGTCGATATCACCGACACTGCCCAGGTGGTCGCCGCGGCGGTGGGAGCCGACATCGTGTGGGTGGAGACACCGACCAACCCGACGCTCGACGTCGCCGACTTGCCGGGGATCGCCGCGGGATCTCGCAACGCAGGCGCCCGCATGGTCGTCGACTCCACGTTCGCCACCCCGCTGCTGCAGCGGCCACTCGAGCACGGCGCGACGATCGTGCTGCACAGCGGCACCAAGTTCATTGGTGGTCACAGCGACCTGCTGATCGGCCTGTGCGTCACCGGAGATGATGCTGTGTACGACCGACTCGTGCAGGCGCGTACGTTCCAGGGTGCGACTCCGGGCGCGCTGGAGGCGTTCCTCGCTTTGCGCGGGCTGCGCACACTGCCCATCCGCCTCGCCGCGATGCAGCACAACGCCACCGTCCTCGTCGAACGATTGCAAGGGCACCCGGGCGTCGCCGACGTGCGCTATCCCGGGCAAGGGGCGATGGTGTCGTTCGTCGTCACGGGCGGCGCAGCTGCAGCCGACGCGCTGTGCGAGGGTCTACGCATCCTCGTGGCGGCGACGAGTCTGGGCGGCGTCGAGACCACCATCGAGCGACGCCAGAAGTACGCCGGCGATGCACACGTGCCGCCAGGTCTGCTGCGGATGAGCGTCGGCATCGAAGCGGTCGATGACCTGTGGGCAGACATCGACGCCGCCCTGGCAACGGTGTCAGGCTGAGTGCCATGACCAATCCCTTGACCGGCACAGGCGTGTGGAGCAGCGCGCTCCGCCATGGTGATGCACACGAGATCGCCGCAGCAGCTGCAGAGCTCGAGTCGCTCGGGTACAGCGCGCTGTGGATTCCTGACGTGGGCGGCGATGTCTTCGGTGCCGTCGACAACTTGCTCGCGGCGACCACGACGGCTGTTGTTGCGACGGGCATCCTCAACCTGTGGATGCACTCTGCGGAGGAGACCGCTGCCCAGCACGCAGCCATGACTGCACAGTACGGACCACGATTTCTGGTCGGGATCGGTGTCAGCCACGCCCCGCTGATCGATGTCAAGATCGAGGCCGGCACCTACCAACAGCCGTTGGCCCGGACGCGCGCCTTCCTCGACGCGCTCGACGCCGCAGAGGTGCCGCTGGCAGTCGAAGACCGTGCGCTCGCAGCGCTGGGGCCGAGGATGCTGGAACTGGCGGCTCGCCGAACCTCAGGAGTTCACCCATACCTCGTGACGCCAGAGCACACCCTCGTGGCCCGACATGCTGTCGGGCCCGACGCACTCGTGGCGACGGAGCAAGGCGTCATCCTGGAGACCGACCCGGATCGCGCCCGCTCGATCGCCCGCACCAACCTCGTCCGCTACTTCGCCATGCCGAACTACACGAACAACTGGAAGCGTCTGGGCTTCACCGAGGCCGACATCGGCGACGGCGGTAGCAATCGACTCATCGATGCCCTGGTCGCGTGGGGCGATGAAGCCACCATCGCCTCGCGTATCCGTGAACATCGCGATGCCGGCGCCAGCCAGGTCTGTGTCCAGGTTCTCACCGAAAGCCCGGGGACCATGCCTCTCGAGCAATGGCGCATCCTCGCGCCCGTGCTCGTCTGAGCCGGCCAACGAAGATGTGCCGTATGGAGACACGTTCGCTCTCACCGAAACATGTCGATGCGCCGATGGTCCCGATCATTGGAATGGGCACGTCGAAGACGTTGGACACCGACGACCTCGCGCTCGCCGGTGAGGTGGTGTCCGCAGCGCTCGACGCGGGCACGACCTTGTTCGACTCGTCGCCGATGTACGGCAAGGCGGAACGCACGCTGGGCGCCGCTCTCGAGGGTCGTCGTTCGGGCGCGGTCATCGCCACAAAGGTGTGGACCGACGACGACGAAGTGGCGGAACGTCAGATCGCAGCGTCGCTGTCGTTCTACGGCGGCCACATCGAGCTGTTGCAGATCCACAACATGGTGCGCTGGCCCGAACGGCTGCGACGTATCGAGGAGCTGCGCGACTCGGGCCAGGTAACCCTCGTTGGCGCGACGCATTGGATGGCAGCGAGCTTCGACGAGCTCGAGGCGGCGATGGTCACGGGTCGCCTCGATGCCATTCAGATCCCGTACAACCCACGGGAACGGGAGGTCGAACGCCGATTGTTGCCACTGGCCGCCGAGCTCGGACTTGGTGTACTGATCATGCGCCCGTTCGCCGCCGCCGATCTCACGCGTGCCTCTCCGTCCGCCGACGAACTTGCACCGCTCCTGCCCTTCGGCATCCACACGTGGGCACAGGCGTTGCTGCAGTGGGGACTGAGCCACCCGGCGACGACCGTGTCGATCCCTGCCACGTCGAAGCCGAGCAGGGCAAGAGAGAACGCTTCCGCCGGCGACGCCGTGCCGCTCGACGATGAGCATCGTCAGTTGATCGGCCGACTGGCCGGCACCTGACTGATCGGGTGGGAGATACAGCTGATCGACATCACGAGGTTCGACGACGCGGGCCTCGTCTGCGAGCACTGGGGCGTCACGGACATGCTGTCGCTCATGCAGCAGCTCGGCGTCGTGCCTGCCGGCCCTGCCGCATGGTCGCTCACCTGCTCGGGAACCACCCTCAGAGAGGGCTGTGGACAGAGTCGTTCGACTGACAGGAGCGGGTGCGGACGAGCATCGCAAGCGTGGATGGGGGATGACGGAGAGGACGACATGGCCATCAAAGTGATTGTCGAGCTGCAGGCCAAACCGGGTCGGCGGGCCGAACTCAGCAGTCTGCTCGAGCGCATCATCGCGAACGAGGGACCAAGCCAGCACGGCTTCCTTGGAAGCACGCGATACGAGGTGCTCGAAAACCCCGACGTCCTGGTCGAGATCGCCGATTGGGAGTCGGCGGAGGCGCGCGACGTGCACATGCAGCAAGCCGCAGCAACGGGCGCATATGCACCGCTGGTCGATCTGCTGGCTGCTCCGGCCCGGGCCACGGTCATCAGCCGCCTCCCGTAAACGAACTCGGCTGCGCCTTCCACTCTCGTCTGAGGATCGCGTAGGTCAGAGTGTCTGATCGAGTGCCGTCGGAGTTCGTCCAGGCCTCCAGCATTCGGCCTTCCAGCCGGTACCTGCACCGCCTGAGCACGCCCTGCATCGCAAGGTTGTCGTGCCTCGTCGTCGCCTCGATGCGATTGAGCTCGAGGTAGGTCCTGAACAGGTGGTCGGTCAGCCACGTCACGGCTGCACGGCCGACACCGCGGCCGCGGTGGCCTTCTGCGATTCGCAGGTCGAACAGCGGGCTACCGACATCGAGGTCCTCGAGATCGAAGGCACGAATCAGTCCGATCGTTTCGGCGTCGGCCCGTATCCAGAACGAGGCAATGTCGTCACCAGCCACGCTCACCCGTGCTGCTTGGTCGTACGTGAGGCACGGCGACCCGTGGAATGGCCACTCGTTCGACGTCAAGAACTCGATTGCCGCGTCCGCATCTTCAGGCCAGACCAGAGAATCGAAGGAAAGCGTCACCGACCACCCAGCATCACGCGCGGCTACCCGGTCGGCTGCCTCCCGGGTCAAGGGTCAGATCGCCAGCCTCTACACGGTGTACTGCACGGCGGCCGGATTGGTCCGCCCGGGGGTGGGCTCGAACGGTACCCAGCCGACACCGTCGAAGTAGATCTCAGGCCATGCGTGGGCGTGCTTGCCTTGGACGTAGTAGCGGCCGTCGTCGCGTTGTTCGCCTTGGGTGAATCCGACCGCGACCCGCGACGGCAAACCGACCACCCGGGCGAAGGCGGCGTAGGTGCCGGCAAACTGCTCGCAGTAGCCGCGCCTTCGGGCGAGGAACTCCTGCATCGCGGTCTGGCTGTGGCCGGCCCGGAATGACAGGTCGTAGGTGAAGCCCCGGAACCAGTTCTGCAGGGCGATGGCCCGGTCGTAGCGGGTTGATGCCCCGGCAGTGATACGCGCGGGCCTGGTCGGCCAGCTCGGCCGGGAAGTCGGCGGGGAGCGCGAGATAACGTTCGGCGAGTTCGCCGGTGGGGGGCGCGTCGGCGGCACGCAGGCGAGCGACGTCATAGCTTGCCAGCACCGACTCGACGGTGTAGCCGAGACCATTCGACGCTCCCGACGCGGTGAACAGGCTGGAGGTCTCAGCATCGAAGGTGATGCCGGCGGGGCCATCCACCCGCACCGGCGCTGACGTCGCAGGCAACAAGGGGCCACCCAGACCGCGGATCTCGAATGTCTGGGTGACCGTGCCGCCGTCCGCCCCAGCCTCGTAGCCCGGCGCAAGGGGCCACGCGCGTCTCGGGTCTCGCCGTGCGGTGGTGTCCACTTCGCGCCGTCGAAGTCGGACAGCGCGGTCGAACCGCCAGAAAGACGGCGTCGGGCTGCTCACCACGAAAAGGACCACCTCGGAACGCTCCAAAGGCCGACCCTTGATGTCGATGGCCAGGGCAGGCGAGGACGCGTTTCCGGTCAGCAACAGCGTCCCCACAACGGCAGTCGTGACTGCGGTCATCGCCGCCAGCCGTGTTACCACCTTGCGCTTCCGTCGGCGACGACCAATAGCGCCCAGGAGCTCGTGCTCCAGCCGGTCGACGTAGGTCAAACTCGTGCTCATCGATCTACCTCCAGTGCATCGGACATCGGTATCGCTTCGAGTCGTTCGGACAGGTGTGAAAGACCGCGGGCCACCCGCTGCCGGGCGGCCTCCTCTGTGCATCCCAGGCGGGCAGCGACATCTGCGTAGGCCAGCCCGTCGATCACTCGGAGACGCACGGCGTCGGCCACCCCGTCGGTCAGCTCGTCCATCGCAACTCGGAGGGCGGCCCCGTTGCGGCGTGCGTCAAACCTCGCCATCAGCTGCTCGAACGGCTCGTCGCCGGCCGGCACCGGGCGCATACCGAGCCGCCGCCTGGCCCGGCTCGTCACCTCGGCCGCCCGCCAGAAGTGGGCGAGTTGGTGACGGGCGATGGCGGCCAGCCACGCCTGCGCCGGTGCCCCGGTCGGGCGGTACCGGTGCCGAGACAGGTAGGCCTGAGCGAAGGTCTCCACGGTGAGATCGGCCGCCGTCTCTTGACATGCGGTACGGCGAACGAAGAAACCCACGGTCGACCCGACGTGACGGCGATAGAACACGGCAAAGGCCTCGGGGTCGCGTCGCGCCAATCGGAGTAACTCCTCGTCGCTCAAGCCGTCGAGTGATGGCATGCGTGGCCACGCGGTGTCGCATCACGCTCTATATGCCGAAACCTGGGGTGAGCGTGACACCGCTCAAGAAGCCCTTCCGGAAATCAACTTCGCACCCCATGACGATGGTCGGCGTCGTGAGGATGAGGGTGCGAGTGGTGTCGGGTGACTGCTCATCGTCGAGTGGCGACGATCAGCACGCGGCGTGACATCATGTCCTGGGTGGCGGCCATCTCGTGGAGTTCGGCACGGACAACCTCGGGATCCTCGCTGGTCTCGGCGGCCAGCTCGTCGACGTGCGCGAGCAACAAGTCAGCGATGGCCCGCTGGTTCCGATCCCAGTCCGGTGTCTCGTCGTAGGTCTCCACCGCGAGTCCCGCTTCGCTCAGCAACGCCCGGTGGTCGTCCACCTGAGGCGGGCGGCCGACGGGTTGGGAGTGGTAGTCCCAGGTGGTCGCGACGAGGCGGCCTCCCGGACGCAGGACCCTGGCCATCTCACGGGCCGCGGCTGACTTGTCCGGAGTGAACAACAGCGCGTCGATGCTCATGACCGCATCGGCGCCGGCATCGTCGATCGGGAGTGCGTCGAAGCGTCCTTCGACGGTGCGCACCCGATCGTCGAGCCCGAGGCCTCTGGCGCGTGCCTGCACCTCGACGAGTGCCGACGGAGCGATGTCGACACCGACGTAGCGCGCACCAGTGGTCACCGCAACCCACAACCCCGGGCCGCCGCGCCCGCACCCGATGTCGACGAGCACGTCACCGGTCGACACCCGCAGTGCCACCGCAACGCGCGACAGCTCGGAGCGCGTCGTGTAGCTGAACGGGGCCAGCTCGGCCGGGTACTCGTCGCCGAGCACCTCCGCCCAGATCCTCGCCGCGACCTGCGACTCAGGCTGCTCGAAGGCCTTCGTGAACTCGGAGGCCCAATCATGATCGGACACTCGCGCACGCTACAGCAGCCGACGCCGAACCGACGCCGGGGCACGAGCACGAGTGCCCAAACTACTCGGCTGCGGTCCTGGCGGCGTCCTCGCGTCGGGATGAGCGAGTCGGTCTGTAACTCGTGCTCCTGCGATGCTGTGATCGATGATTTTGGCTGCGGATCGCGGTCTCAGCATCTGCGGCCGTGGTGGCTGCACCGTAACGACCGATTGGAGTGGAGATGGCCAAGCTGATCTATGCGGCGATCGCCTCGCTTGACGGATACGTCGAGGACGAGGAGGGCAGGTCCGACTGGTCGATGCCGGATGAGGAGGTGCATGCGTTCGTCAACGATCTCGAGCGGCCGATCGGCACCTACCTATACGGGCGCCGGATGTACGAGACGATGGTGTTCTGGGAGACCGCGAACACTGAGGCCGATGAGCCGGCCGTGTTCTGGGACTATGCTGAGACTCTGGCGGGCAACTGAGAAGATCGTGTACTCCCGGACGCTTCAGACGGTGTCCAGCGCGAGGACGCGGATCGAGCGCGAGTTCGATCGAGACGCCGTCCAGCGGCTCAAGCAGTCCTCGGGGGCCGACATCGCAATTGGGGGGGCCGAGCTCGCTGGTCACGCAATCGGCGCGGGGCTGGTCGACGAGTGCCATCTGTTCTTGTGCCCGATCGTGGTGGGAGGCGGCAAGCGTGCCCTGCAAGACAACGTCCGCGCGCAACTCGAACTCCTCGATGAACGCCGGTTCCGAAACGGCGTCGTTCACCTCCACTACCGCGTAAGCGTCTGACCGAGCCGGCAACGCGACGCCAGTCGAGTCTCGGGCGACCCGTTGCTTGGGGCTGAGCATTTCTGGGAGGACCTCGAACCCGGCCACGTGCAACGCCGGAAACGAACACCGAGCGAACTACTTCAACAGGCTCCAGGACATGCTCCTCCACTGTCGGGACAGGCTGCGCCCCAAAGAACCGTGTTACACCCCTTTGTCATGATGGGTGGATGGAGTTGGCTGAGGTGCACGAGCTGGTCGGGCGGGTGGCGGTGGTTGATGCCGGGTGCGCCGATCGGGTCGTGTTGGAGGCTGCGGTTGGTGAGTTGCGGCGGTTGAAGTCGTGGGTCGAAAGCCGCGAGGTCGCCGTCGCTCGAGAGCTGGCGGCGGTGTCGTCGTTCCCCGAGAAATCCTTGGCCGACGCCTCCCGCTGCAGTGTCCGTCAGGCCGAACAGGTGCTGCGCCGCGCCGAGACCGTCGAACAGGTCCCCGAGTTCGGGGTCGTCGCTCGACGCCGGACGGGTCTCGGGTGATCATCTCGATGTCCTGGCCCGCACGTTGCGCCAGGTCGAGCCCGGTGTCCGTGACCGGCTGGCTGCCGACGCTGAACGGCTGGTGTTGATCGCCGAAAACTCGACAGCGGAGGAGTTCGCTCGCACGGTTCGTGCCCAGGCGCGACGGTTGGAGGCCGATGGTGACGGCCTCGACCGCCTCGAACGGCAGCGGCGGGCGGTGCGGTTGAACACCTGGATCGACCGCGACAGCGGGTTGGGGCGCTGGTCGGCGATCTGGGACCCCGAGACGATGCTCAGGTTGGAGAACCGCCTCGACGCCCAAGTCCAAGCCCTGTTCCACGACCGCCAACCCGACGGCTGCCCCACGGACCTGTTCGAGAAACAGTCCTACCTACGCGCCCACGCCCTGCTCACCCTCTTGGATGGTGGCGGGGTCCGCCTCGGTCGACCCGAGATCGTCGTTGTCGTCGATCACACCACCGCCAGCGCGGAGCCGGTCATCGACTGGGGGTTACCCGTCGAACTCCCCCGACAGGTCCTGGCCGATCTCTACCAGACCGCCACCGTGCACACCGTGGTGGTCCGCAACGGGGTGATCATCGACGCCCCCGGCCAACTCGACCTCGGCCGCAGCACCCGAGTTGCCAATCGTGCCCAACGACGCGCCCTCGGCGCCATCTATGCGACCTGTGCGATCCCGGGATGCCGAGTGCGTTACAGCCGCACCAAACTGCACCACGTCATCTGGTGGCACCACGGCGGACCATCAGATCTCGACAACTTCCTCCCGGTCTGCGAACAACACCACCACAACATCCACAACGACGACTGGCACCTGACCCTCACCCCCGACCGACAACTGACCATCCGCTTCCCCGACGGAACCATCATGACCACCGGCCCACCCACACGCGGCGCCGCATGAACCCGCGGAAAATCGCCGTACGGGGTCTGGATCCGACCATCGCGGCGCGGGATGCAACACTGTGGTGATGCCGTACAACTCCACCGGGCTGGTCGTGCACGACGCCGATGCCCACATCATGGAGACACCGAACTGGCTGCGCGACCACGCAGATGCGGACGTCCGCGACCGGATCGCCCCGCTCACCTACTCCGGCGGCAACGAACTCCGCCAGACGGGCGACCCCGACGAGCAGCTACGCGACGTCGATGAGGCGTTCGACCGGCTGGTCGATCGACATCGATCGGCCGACTACCTCGACAACGAGGCGAGCGAGATCATGGCGCGCAAGAACTTCGCGGCGACCGGTGCGTTCATCGCCGATGATCGAGGCCGTGCCCTCGATCTTCTCGGATTCGCCAGTCAGCTCGTCTTCAACACCTTCCACAATCGACGGCTGCGTGACTGGGAGCACTCCGGCGACATCGAGCTCGCCGTCGGGGCCGCTCGCGCCCACAACCGGGCGATGATCGAATTCTGCTCGATCGACGCCAGATTGCTGCCCACCTTGTATGTCCCGCTGGCCGACCTCGAACACGCCGGCGAACTGGCCGCAGAAGCCATCTCCATGGGCGCAGCGGCGTTGCTGATCGCTTCGGGTTGCCCTCCGACCCACTCGCCGAGCCACATCGCCCTCGATGCGGTGTGGGCCGCGGCCAGCGATGCCCGCATCCCGGTTGTGTTCCACGTCGGCGGCACCGGCGACCTGATCGACCCCGGCTACTTCCGCAACGGGTTGCCGATCCCGCCCGACTTCCACGGTGGCGACGAGAACTTCCGATCCGTCGACTACATGGGCATCCCAGGTCCACCCGCACAGACGCTGGCGACGCTGATCTTCGACGGCGCACTCGAACGCTTCCCCGGTCTGCGGATCGGTGTCATCGAGCAGGGTGCCATCTGGGTACCGTCGTGGATGCGGCAGATGGAGGCCGCGTTCGACGCCTTTTCACGCCACGAGGAGCGCTTGCGAGCGCTGTCTCTGCGACCGAGCGAGTACGTGCGCCGCCAGATCCGTTTCACGCCCTATCCCACCGAGGACGTCGGCTGGATCATCGAACAGGCGGGGTCGGACGTGTGCATGTTCTCGTCGGATTACCCGCACGTCGAAGGTGGGCGACGCCCGATCGAACGTTTCGAAGCGAGCTTGGCCGGGACGTCAACAGCAGCCCGCCAGGCCTTCTACCACGACAACTTCGTGGATCTCATGGGCGCCGGGCTCGGTGCGCTTCCGGTCTGAAGCTCATGTCTCGATCGGGTCTCCGAGCAGGTAGCGAGCTCCGGCGCCGCGCCGTGCTGCCCGATCATCGAGGTTGTAGAGCCCACACGTATCGAGGGAGAGGCATCCGCAGCCGATGCATCCGTCGAGGCGATCGCGAAGCAGTTCCAGCGCGGCGATCTGCTCGTCGATGCGCGGCAACCATCGGCTGGACAGCTCGTTCCAGTCATCACGAGTCGGTGTTCGCTGCGACGGCAGCGATCCAAGAGCCTCGGCGATCTCACCGAGAGACAGGCCGATCCGCTGAGCCACGCGGATGAAGGCGACACGCCGCAACATGTCGGATCGATAGCGGCGGTGACCGGCTTCGTTCCGTTCGGAGCGGATCAGGCCGTGGGCTTCGTAGAACCGCAGCGCCGACGTGGCGACGCCGGCACGTGCCGCCAACTCACCGACCGTGAAACGCTTGACTTCAACCATGGTTGAAGTTCTACCGTGTCGGGCGATGAACACCTCGCCCGTCATCTCGCCCGCCATCTCGCCCGCCACGCCTCCCATCACCTCGCCCGTCGCCCATCTCGACGACCTGCCGATCGGTTCGATGAAGATGGTTCGGGTCGACGACCATCGCCTCTGCCTGGTGCGAACCTCCGACGGCGTCTTCGCCCTCGATCACGCCTGTCCCCACGAGGGATACGGCATGACCCAGGGATCACTCGACGGCAACCTGCTGACCTGCGCCTGGCACAACTGGAAGTTCCGGGTCGATGATGGCGCTTGCGTGGTCGGCGAGGAAGACATCACCACGCACCAGGCCACCATCGACGACGACGGCACCGTGAGGGTCACGTTGACGCGACCCGACCCGGAAGCCGCACGTCCCCGCCTTCTGGCGAGCCTGCGTCGGGGCGTCGAACGGGACTACATCGGTCAGGTCAGCCGCGACGTGGTCCGGCTGCTGCAGGCCGACACCAACCCAGGAGAACTGGTCTGGGAGGCCGTCGACCACGGTGCGCCGCGGGCCGAGTTCGGCTGGGGGCATTCGATCGCCTCCGCCACCGACTGCCTGGCCATGGTCGACCTCTACGAGGGCGACCAGCGAGCGCTCCCGATCGTGCAGGCGATCGCCGGCATTGCCGAGACCGAACGTGATCGGCCGGTCAATCCCTTGCCCGACCCGGTCGCGCCTTCCCAGCGACCCGCTTGGCGAGTTCCGTCGAGCCGTCGAGTCGGAACAGTTGGAGCAGGCCCAGGCTCTGGTACGCGGGGCCATTCACGCCGGTTACACGGCGCCTGACACTGCGACCATGGTTCACGGCGGTTGCCAGTGACCATTTGTTGTCGTACGGCCACGGTGCCATCTACTGCCAGAAGGCGTTCGAACTGCTCGACATGATCGGCTGGCAACGCGCCGACACGGTGTTGCCGTACCTCGTGCCGACGATCGTCTACGGCACCCGCGAGGACGTGCTGCCGTACACCCGCCCGTTCATGCGCTCACTCGGCGGCACCGACCTCGCCGCGCTGGCGATGCTGCCCGTCGACGACGGCTGGCGCGACGACGGCACCCTGCTGACCACGTTGCTCGGGAACGACCGCAAGGCGATCGTTCCCGCCGTGATCGACGTGATGCGGGCCGGAGCCGGTGTCAACGGTGTGCTCGACGTCGTGGTCGAGACGGTCGGCGAGCGAATGATGCGATACGACCTCGCCGGAGAACACGACCTGCTGGACGACTTCGGTTGGCTCGACATCACCCACGGACTGACCTACGCACATGCGGCCCGCTGGCACCACCAGATGGCTGTCACCAGCGGAAACGACAGTGCTGGAACCCCGACCGACACGGTGCGTCTGGCGATGTTCACGGCCTTCCTCGCCCAGTGGACCGGTCGCCACGAATGGCACACGAAGGTCGCCGAACGCGATCCCGGCCGGTCGTTCGACCGGCACCGTCGTCGAGGCCGGGAAGGCCCTGCAACGCGAGGCCCTGCTCGACAACGCCTCGGCGTTCATCGTCTACGCCCACGGCATCAAGACCAGTCGTGCTGCGTCGCGGGAGGCCGCCCGGAGCGGGTCGATGCTGCCGCTGCAAGCCGTCGCCCGCCTGCTCGATTCGCCCCGACTGGAGCGATTTGTGGCCGCCAGTGTGGCCCGATCGATCGAATTCCTGGCCGGGCGGGCGCCCACGGGACGAGTGAGCGACCGCGGTCGGCAGACCGGCGACTCGCGTGGTCGAGACTTGCCTGAGTGAGCAGGTAACTTTGCGGGAAATTGTCAAGAATTCGTAAAGGTCCTCGCGCTTCCTGCCGAAACATTGGCATGTCTCGGATTCAACGAGCGTTGCTGACTGCGTCCCTTTCGGCCATCTCGCTCAGCACCCTGACCCTCGGCGGCACGACATCTGCCGCCGACCCGAAAACCGCCACCGCGACCACGGCCGCCACGGATTACGTCGTCAAGCCGGGTGATTTCCTGGCCGGAATTGCGGCCAAGGTCGGTGTGGCGCTTCCCGACCTGCTCACCGCCAACAACATGACGACCAAGAGCCTGATCCTGCCAGGCGACACGCTGATGCTCCCGGCGCAAGCCACTCCGCCCGCTCAGGCACCGGCCAAGACGGTCACCAAAGCCGGCGGGTTGGTCTACACCGTGAAGTTCGGTGACTTCCTGCTGGGGATCGCCACCGCCTACAAGGTCACCCTGGCCGACCTGCTCGCCGTCAACAACCTCACCGTCAAGAGCCTCATCACACCGGGCAGGCAGCTCTCGTTGCCGGCAAACGCTGTCGCCCCGCGTGCCGAGGCTCCGGCAACGTCCGCATCCGTCACCGGGCCGTCCGACCCCTCGGTGTCTAGTGTCGGCGCCGTCTCCAGGTTGACCTATACGGTCAAGTTCGACGACTTCCTGGCTGGCATCGCCTCGAAGTACAAGGTCAAGCTCAACGACCTGCTTGCCGTGAACAAGCTCAAGGCGACGAGCCTGATCGTGCCTGGTGCAAGCTGGCCTTACCGGCGGGTGCCGTCGAACCGGCGGCTGCGTCACGCCGCTCTCATCGAGTCGACCGCCGGGCCCGCCGGCGTGGTGGTCGCCTACGCGTACGCCCAGACTCGGCAAGCCCTACCGCTTCTTCACTGCCGGACCGAACACCTTCGACTGCTCCGGACTGGTCAAGGCGGCGTACGCCCAGATCGGCAAGGTCCTCATCCATCACAGCGCTTCACAGGCCACCTACGGCAACGCTGTCGACTTCTGGAGCGAGCCGATCAAGGCCGGCGACCTTGTCTTCATGGCGACCCACGGCAACCCGAACGACGTCAACCACGTCGGCATCGCCGTCGATGCCACACATTGGATCCACGCCCCGGCACCCGGTGACGTCGTACGCCTCGGGCCCATCCCGCCCAAGGGCGTGCTGAGCACCGTGCGGCGGCTGATCCCAGCGCCTAGAAGTCCGTCACAGGCGCGCCGACTGCGGGGCGTCGGCGTCTTGGACGATGGCCGGATCGAACGGCGGGCGGCTGAAGATCTCGCGCAGCATCGGCTCGAAGGTCTCGATCGGCTCCGTCGGGTAGTCCGGATCGAACGATTCCTGATCCCAACGCTCGCAGAAGTTGGCGCAGCTGTCGAACCACGGGTGATCGCGATAGGCCTCGCGCAGGTCGGGATCGAGATCGATGTGATGGGCGTAGTACTTCATCTGGAAGATGCCGTGCATGTTGACGACCCATGTCACCTCGGCACGCACGTACGGCCGGATGATCGACGCGGCCACCTGCGAGTGGTTCTCCGGCGAGAGGTCGTCGCCGATGTCGTGGAGCAACGCCGCAACGACCATCTCGGTGTCGGCGCCGTCGGCCATCGCCCGGGTCGCCGTCTGCAACGAGTGCTGGTAGCGACTGATCTGGTAGCCGTCAAGGCCGTCGTCGAGACGGCGTAGCGCCTCGATCAGACGCACCGGAAGCTCCGAGATGTACTCGCGCTCGAGACCGTGCAGGTACTGGTACTCCGTCACGGGTACCGTCTGCCATTCGAGTGAATTGCACCGTGCCGGCCGACCCTGAAGGCGACTGTGAGGTCGCGATGTTGCTCGTCATGGTGTCATCGTAGGACGTCATAGCGAAGACTTCGACGCCGAAGCCGTCCTGCCCAACCAGCCTGGGGAACGGGCCGTCCCGATCCGTTCCCCAGGCTGGGGATTTGTTGAAGCGACGCTGCTTCAGTTCCGGCCGCCTGTCCCGTTGGCCCGGCGAGTAGTACACCACCGAATGTTCGCCAGTCATACCCTTCGGGCCCTCAATGAGCCGTTCGGACTAGGTTCAGAGCATGACGACACCGGATTTCCCTCAACCTCTCGGGGGCAACGAAATGCCTCGATTCGGCGGAATCGCCACCTTCATGCGCCTCCCCGGCACGTCGTCGCCCGACCAACTCGACGCGGCAGTGGTCGGTGTGCCGTTCGACATCGGCACCTCCAATCGACCGGGTGCGCGTTTCGGCCCACGCGGAATCCGCAACGAGTCCGTGCTGCTCCGGCCGTACAACATGGCCACTCGCGCCGCGCCGTTCGACAGTCTGCGGATCGATGACGTCGGCGACGTGGCCACCAACCCGTACAACGTCGCCGATTCGATGGCGCGGATCGAAGCACGACTACGACTCCCTGCTCGGCGATGGCCTGGTGACGGCAACGATGGGTGGCGATCACACGATCGTTCTGCCGATCCTGCGGGCAATGGCCAAACGGCACGGCCCGGTCGGCCTGGTGCACGTCGATGCGCACACCGACATCAATGACACGATGTTCGGCGAACGCGTCGCCCACGGCACGCCGTTCCGACGTGCGGTCGAGGAGGGCCTGCTCGACTGCGCCCGCGTCGCTCAGATCGGTGTTCGCGGCACGGGGTATCAGGCCGACGACTTCGACTGGTCACGGGAGCAGGGTTTCCGGGTTGTTCAGGTCGAGGAGTGCTGGCATCGCAGCCTCGAGCCGTTGATGGCCGAGATCCGCACCCAATTCGGCACCGGACCGGTCTACCTCAGCTTCGACATCGATGGCCTCGACCCTTCGTTCGCCCCCGGAACCGGCACCCCGGAGATCGGCGGGTTGACGATCTGGCAAGGCATCGAGATCATCCGCGGCTGCCGCGGCCTGGAAATCGTCGGTTGCGACGTCGTCGAGGTCGCCCCGATCTACGACGTGTCCGGCATGACTTCCCTGGTCGGCGCCAACCTGCTGTACGAGATGATGTGCGTGTTGCCCGGCGTCGAGTACCGCTGACGGAAATCCCCGCTGCCGAACCACCTGGGGGCGGGGGACCCTCCCGGAACCCCGCCCCCGAGGTTTGGGGGTAGACGGCGAGTCAGGTTCGCCGCGTGCGCAGTTCGCGGACCGGGCACATCTCACAGAGTCCGCAACCGTCATCGTTAGATCACGATCGACAGCCGCAGATATGTCCGAGTAGATCTCAGCCGCGGCGGATGGTCAGACGGCTCCAGGCGCCGACGTAGACCCGGTCGCCGTCGTGCAACGGTGTCGACAGACCTGCCTCCACCGCCGGCGAGTCATCGCTGGGCTCGCTGCCGGACGACACGACGTACGTGCCGTTGGTCGACGACAGGTCGATCAGCACGAGATCGTCCCCATCGCGGACGAGTTGCGCATGCCGTCGGGAGACGCCGGTGTCGCCATCGAGGGCGATCTCCGGGTGGATGTCGCGTGATTGGCTCGACCTGCCCACCAAGCGCCGTGTGTTGGGTGAGTGCCACCGTCGACGATGATGCCGGTGGACATGGTTGATCGGCCAGCGACCCCTTCAACGCGTACCAGATCGGATCGACTTCGACGACCACGACCCATTTCACCGCCGAGTCGGGGACCACCGAGGTTTGCTCGGGCGGCTCGGTGACAGTCGGCTGCGGCGGCGCTTGACCGGTGGTGAAGTCGTACCCGCATTGTTCGCAGAACAGGTTGTCGGCGTCGTTCGCCGATCCACAGTGAGGACAAGGGGTCGGGGAAACCGAAGTAACGGCGAACATCGAACCTGTGTCCGCTGCTGGGTCGGGCGCCGGATCCGGCGCTAGATCGGGGGAGCCTCCAATGGGGGCGCCACACGTGTCGCACCACTCGGGGTCGCCGCTGGTATGACCATTCGGGCAGACGACAGCCGTCATGGATCCTTCCGAATCCTGGTGGTCTTGGTACTTCGCGTGTCGAGCGCCATTTCGTCGGTGCGTTCGACATCGCTCTTGAGCCGTACGGTGCCCGCCTCGGCGTCGACGACATCGACGACCTTGGACAGCAGCCGTGTCGTGTCCTCGTTGCCACTCTCGTGGGCAATCTTGGCTGCCTCGCCCAGCAGCACCGTCGCGGTGCGGTCGTCACCGGCCGCTTTGGCAGCCAGATCCTTTCTGGATGGCGTCGGCCAACTGCGCCTGGCCGGTGTAGTGGGCGACGGCCGGGTCGATCCGGGTGGTCAGGTTTGCGTCGGCGCTCCACGTCGCTTTGACCAGGCTCTTGGCCACGACGTCGTCGTTGATGACCACCTCGACGCGGGCAGCCAGGCGCTCGTTGCCGAGCGGCGCCACAGGTACTCGCACAGCGACGTGGTAGTCGCGACTCTCGTCGCTCCACGCCCCGGTCGGGAACTCACGGACCAGCGGGCCGACTTGCACGGCCTTGCCAGTGAGGTCTTCGACGGTCGGCGCCACCTGACGGACGAAGAGCACCTCGCTGCCCTGCGGCGCCCACACCCGCATTCGAGCGTCGGCGACGCCGCGGCTCATCGACGTGCGGATCATTGCTTCGAAGTCGGCCTCGAGGTCGTCGGGTTTGGCAATGATGTCGACCGTGCCCAGCAGGGCGTTGGCAATCGTGCGGAGCTCCTCGACCACCCAGTCGGACCCGATGCCGCGGCAATCGCATTGGAACTGCCCCTGCGCCACCGCCAAGGCTTGCGTCAGTGCGTACGCCGGCTCACCTTCGATCTTGCCGTCCGTCAGGAGGATCGCGTGCCGTTGCCCGGTTTGCACTTGCGAGAACAGTTCCGTCGCCGCCGCGATCCATGCGCCGATCGCAGTGGCGCCGCCGGCCCGGAGCTGGTCGACCATCTCCGTTGCCTCCCGTCTGGTCACATCGGTCATCTTGGCCATGCCGGGATGCCCGGGGTACACCATCTGAGCGACGCTGTGACCGCTGACGACGGCGAACCAGGTGCCCTCGACGATCTCGCCCAATGCCACCTTGGCAGCCCGCCGTGCCGCGACGATCTTCGACGCCGGCATGTCCATCGAGCCCGAGGTGTCGACGATGATGATCTCCGCTGCCTCGCCTTGGCCCGACTGGCCGGCGGTTCCGGCGCCGGAACAGGTCACCGACACCACGGCATGCACGTCTGTGGCGCCTTCCGCAAGGAACTCGTTCTGAAAGACCTCTGCCTCGAACTCAGCCACCTGATGTCCTCTCCTGTTCCAAGCGTCAGCGATGGCTCCCAGCGCGCCAGAGCTGCTGTGATGTTGTCGTGGCCACCGGCGGCATTCGCCCAGTCGACGAGCGCGGCGGCCAGCGGTAGGGGGTCGGAGCCGGATTCGGCGCTCATGTCACGGACCCGGCACGCCATCTCGTCGAGCGCCGAGGCGTAGTTCCACAACCCATCGCTGCACACGAGGACCCATCCCGGCCCGTGGATCGACTGCGATGCCAACTCGGGTGCGTGATCGACGGAGTCAGCACCCAGCCAGCGGGTGATCGTGTGAAACGACGGATCCGACTCGGCCTCGGCTCGCGACTTGCCGGCAGCCATCAGCTCGGTGCCGAGTGAATGATCGATGGTCAACTGCCAGGACTCCCCCGCGTCGGGTAACCAATAGGCCCGCGAATCGCCACACCATGCCACGGTGATCAACGAGCCGTTGACGACTGCGGCGACGAACGTGCACGACGGCGGCTCAGCAGGGTCGCCGAGTGTGTGGGCGACGCCGACGGCCGCGGCGTTGGCCTCGGACGCGGCCCCCTGCAGGGCATCGCTCCAAAAGTTGACCATTGCCGCGACACCTCCTGGAGGAGGGTCGGCGAGGGATGTCAGGCGGCTACAGGCTGCTCGCGCCGCGGCCATCGCCGCACGATCGCTGTTGGGTGCGCTCGTCACACCGTCGCACACCACCAGCACGGCGAACGGCCTGTCGGATGCTGCAGCAAGAGCCATGGCGTCTTCGTTGGCGTTATGGACGATGCCCCTGTCGCAGACACCGGCCACCCAATCAGCGGGCTGCTCGGACCAGTGGTCGCGTGGTGAGCGGGCCTTCTGACCACATGTACCGCAAAAGCCGTCATCGAGGACCTTTCCGCCGCAATGGAGGCACGTCGTCGACGTGATTACAGTTCGCGGTATTGGCGCCGTGTCGTCGACGGCGGATGGCTCAGGTGCCGACGGTGCCGGTTGTTGTCGATCCAGGGCGGCGCCGCATGCCTCGCAGAACCCCTCGCCCTCGGCCACGGGTGCAGCACAGGCAGGGCACGTCAATTCGCCACTGGTCATGTCGTCACGTCGCCGTCATGTCAGCGAGCGCACCCGAACGGAATTGGCCTGATCGACCAGACGAATGCGTGCGGCATCGTCGTCGGCCAGGCGAGCCGCATCGCGGTACGCCTGCTCGAGGCCGGATCGCAGGGACGGCTCGGTTGCACCGGCACCCGCGATCGTCAGCGTCGCGGCGGGGCCGTGTTCGCGAACCTCGTCGAGCGCCGCCGAAAGAATCTGGATCCTCAGCTCTGCACGACCCTTCGGGTCGAGTGCCGCTTGATCGAGTTCACTTGCTGCTTCGGCAAGGTCATCGAGGGGACGTGCGGACCCGACAGCGGATGCGAGCAGCAGCGCTCGTTGGCGGCGGGCATCGCCGAATGCGCGGCTTGTGGCAGGAATACGGTCGAGCGCGGCCAGCGCCTCATCGCGGCGATCCGCCGCTGCTGCGAGACGGGCGAGGCCGAACTCGGCAGGCGCGACGTAGGCGGCGTCGGTGCGCGCACACTCCGCGTACAGCTGCGCCGCGACGCCCGGTTCGCCACCGAGTTCGCACGCCCTGGCGAGCGCCAGCTTCGGCGCCAACTCGCCCGGCAGCTGACCGTAGACGCTGTTGAAAGCCGAGATGGCCGAGGGGTAGTCGGCGGCGGCGAGGGCTACGAGGCCGTGCAACCACACCCCCCGCCACTCCCAAGGGTCACCGCTGAGGATCTCGTCGGAGATCGTCGAGGCCTGCTGGAGTTGTCCTGCGTCCAACGCGGCATTTCCGGTGGCCATTGCCACCCCGACGGTCTGCTCCGGTGCCGAAGCCAAGGCCAACAACCGATCGGCGGGGTTCTCGGCAGTGACCGACGCCAACCATGACGCCATCGGGTCGTGAGGATCGACGGCCACGACGGGCAAGTCGGCCCAACCGAGCCGGTCGGCGGCGACTGCCGGCGTGTCGAACAACCGCGAGGGCATGCTGCTTGTCACCGTCGCACCGCCCACCACCGCAGTGACCTCACGCAGCACGCCGAGGAGCTGGTCGCGCATCTCGTCGGCGCTCTGGAATCGATCCTCTGGTTGCGGTGCGGTCCCCTTCACCAGCCAGCGATGGAGCGAATCGTGCTGAGCGAACACGGGCACGTCGGTCGGCGAGGGCAACGAGGTTTCGTACTGGCTCTGGTACCCCTTGAACTCGAAGATCAGCACGGCAAGGGTCCGCGCCACGGTGTACAGATCGCTGGCGATCGATGTGCCCTCCTTGGCGACCTCTGGCGCCTGGAAGCCGACCGTGCCGTAGATCGGCGATTGGTCGTCGTCGACCCGGCGTACCCCCCCGAGGTCGATCAACTTCAGACCATCGCCGACCTGGACGACATTGGCCGGCTTGAAGTCGCAGTACAGCAGGCCGAGCAGGTGCAGGTACGAGAACGCCGGCAGGATCTCGACGATGTAGGCGATCGCCTGATCGACCGGTATCGGCGAGAACCTGCCCGTGGCCTTCATCCGTTCCTTGAGCAGGACGTTCAGCGAGCGCCCGCCGACGTACTCCATGACGATGTACGACGAACCGTCGGGCGCGGTCACGAAGTT
The DNA here is from genome assembly GCA_963773085.1 of Ilumatobacteraceae bacterium. Classification (GTDB taxonomy): domain Bacteria; phylum Actinomycetota; class Acidimicrobiia; order Acidimicrobiales; family Ilumatobacteraceae; genus JAENVT01. Next base: position 328,186 of record CAVYZS010000018.1, read on the forward strand.
GTAGATCTCGACGATCAGCGGATGCTCGACCTCGGCGAGATACTGCTTCTCGACCACGGCCGCTCGTGCTGCATCGGGGTCGCCGCTGTTGAGCAGGCCCTTCAGCACGACCCAGCGATCGTTCACGTTGCGGTCCTTGGCGAGGTAGATCCAACCCATTCCACCGTGCGCCAGACCGCCGACGACCTCGTACTGCCCGCCGAGGAGCGCCCCGGGCTGCAGCTTCGGGTCGAAGTCGAACGGGGTGCGGCACTTGGGGCAGAAACCCTTGGAGCGACCCGGCACACCTTCGCGCGATCGACCGACCGGTGCCTGGCACACCGAGCAGAATCGCTTGTCCTCGGCGACGGTGGGTGGATCCATCAGGGCCTGACGCGGATCGATGTCGGGCGCCGACGGAACCTGGGTGAGCCCGGCTCCCAGCCGCGACGTCTGCGGACTGCGCGTGAGCCGACGTGTCGGACGACTGGCCCCACGGGAGCGGGCCGACCCGAGCGGCGCGAGACCAAGTCGGGTCGTGCCGGACTGACCGGTGGGCATGCTCGGGCCGTCGCCGTTGTGTGCCGACACCCCCGCCGTTCCGGAACCGGCAGCCGGTGCGAGACCGCACACGTCGCAGTAGCCGTCGACGATGGTGCCGGCGCAGCCGTGTTCAGCGCATTTCACGTCCCGTCCCCTCCCGGCGAAACCGCCGACGCGATCATCGTGTTGACAGCCGCAACGTAGCGATCCACCAACGGGCGCGCCGCGGCGAGGTCGCACGGTGCCGCCCAGAGATACGACTCGGCGTGCCGGTACAGCGGTTCGAGGTCGCCGTTCTCGCCGAGACCGTGGGCGTCGGCCTTGTCGCGGAAGGCCTGCAGGAGGCCGCGCAGCTCGTCGCGGTCGTCGAGCGGTTGTTGATACCGATGTCGCGCTTCGGCAAGCGCCGCCTCGAGGCGTTGGATCTTGTCGAGGACGGGAACCATCGTTGCCCGAGCGGCCACCCACGGCATCGCCCGGAGCTCGTCGCCGGAGTCGAGCGCGCCGAGCGCTGCCACCGACGGGATTGCCAGCGTCGGGGCCTGCACGACCTTGGTTCGGCAGCGCTCGGCCAGTTGCCTGACCACCACTTCGGCATCGCCGAGTTCTTCGATCCGTTTACTCAACGCCGTCCACGTCGAGAAGAGCTGTAACCGCTCGGCCTCGACGTGCTCGAGCTCGCCCCGGAGCGCGGCGGCGCCGGCCGCGACCTCTGCGAGGTTGCGACGCGCAACCAGGTCGCTGCGCAGCTGCGCCGCCCGATTGACCTGGCTTCCGAGATCTCCGGCAAGCCGCTCGGCAATTCTCAGGTCGGCGTCGGCAGCGGCTGCCAGGGCAACCTCGTTCGCCGACTGGCTCTCGACCCCCGACACCCGCTGTTCGATCCGCTGTACGATTGCATCGACCAGGGCTGCGGCGTCGGCCAGGTTCTGACCAACGGGCCCGCCGAGACCGTCGACCAACGGCCGGGCGGCCAGCGCCGCCGCCGTGGCGCGATCGTGTTCGGCCAGATCGGTGATCTCCTGAAGACGATCAACGACGGCTTTGCGGGCCACGAACGCGGCGGCGAGATCTGCCCGATCCTGGTCCGTCCCCGCGGTACGCACCCGATCCTCGAGCGACAACATCGCGTCGGTACGCCCGGCGAGCCAGTCGTCCCACTGGCCGAGCAACGCGGCCATCTGCTCGAAGGTCGGGGCCGCGGTCACGAGCCGTCCCTGCCGTAGATGGCGGGTGGTGGATCGATGACGGTGTCGTTCAACACCCCGACCAACCACTTGGAGTAGATCGCCTTCCATCGTCCATCGGTGCGCATCTCCTCGATCACTCCGTTGACGAATCTCACGAAGTCGATCTTGTCCTTGGCCATTCCGAGGCCGTACGGCTCCTCGGTGAACGTGTCACCCACGACCTCGGTGTTCGGGTCCTGCGCGGCCAGTCCGGCCAGCACCGTGTCGTCGCCCGTCGCCGAATCGGCCTCGCCCTGCTGCATTGCCACCAGACAGTCGGTGATGTCGGGTTTGGCGAGTATCACGAGCTTGTCGAACCGCACGGTGTCCGTTCGGAGGAATTCGATGTTGGTGCTGCCCTCCGGCGCACAGACCGTGGCGGACGCCTCGTTGAGATCGTCGATGCTCGTGAAGCCCGAACCCTTCTTGACGAGGACCCGCTGACCGGCGTCGAAGTAGGTCGAGGAAAACGCGATGCGCAGCCACCGGTTGCAGTTGATCGTCATGGTGTGGGCGACGATGTCGACGCCACCGTTGTCGGGACCGGCCTCGAGGTTCGGCAGGCGATCGGCATAGGGGATGACCTTGTAGGTGATGTGCGACTCGCCATCGGGGCCGAAGATCGCCTTGGCGACCTCCTTGAGCATGTCGATGTCGAAGCCTTCGATGACGTTTTCCAGCTGGTTGCGGGCGCCGAACAGCAACGTGTCACCGGAGACGCCGACGATCAACTTGCCGCGGTCGCGGATCGCAGCCATCGTCGAGCCGGCGGGAAGTTGATCGGGTGAAGGAAGTGGGCCTTGCGGCTGGTAGGACCGCGTCGCGTCCTGTTCCTTCTGCTCCGCCGTGCATTCCGGGGCAGCCGGGGTCGACACGTCGGTCGATGGTGGTGCCTCGCCTTCGATTGCATCGGGAAGCCGCACTGAGCCCGAACAACCGACGACGAGAGTCGAGGCAACGGCGGCGACAACGGTGGCGACGCGACGACGGTTCATCGATACTCCTTCAGCCGCTGGCCGTACCCCAAGGCAGCAAGCACCGCGATCGCCAGCCCGGCGAGGAACACGATGTTGCGAAGCCTGCGCAGCGGCGATGCTGCATCCCCGAGCTGTGCCGATGCCCTCGCGCCGTCAGCGGCGACAATCTCACCGACACGCCGATCGAAGTCGTCGAACGCGTCCACGGCGTTGTCTCCCGCCGAGGTTGGCTGCTTCCCGATGCTGACATCCACGGCAGTTTCCCAATTGCCACCGTCGTCGAGGGTGCGGATCTCCACGTGAGCGTCGGCATAACGCGTGTATGCAGCGGCAGCATCATTCGCCAGTGTGGGATCACTACCGAGCCCGTCGAGAACCTCGCGGTTCACAACGTCGTTGCCGATCTGCCAGTTGACTTCGTTGGCCGCCCCGTTGCCACGGTTGATCAAGGTCAGTGCTTCCTGGGCGCGTGCCTGGAACGAGGCCGCCCGAGCCTGCGCAGCGCTGTCGGCGCCTGCCAGCGGGCCATTTACAGCGGCATCCGCTTCGCTGACGGCGCCGGCCTGGCTCGAGCCGCCGATGACCAACAACAGCAGCAACAGCACGCCCGCAACGGCAATCGGGACGTTGATCAGTCGACGGAAGCTGCGGGCCAACCACAGACTTCCGACCACGAGCGCGACCACGAGCAACCAGCCGAGCAGTTGCAGCCACGCGCCGGCGCGGTGGGCGATGGCCAGGCTGGCGTTGATCTGGTCCCGCTGCGAGGCCTCGACCGCCCGGAGCGACGAGACGATGTCGGGCACCTCGGCGTCGTTGTTGCTGATGATCGCGTTGGCCTGCCGCTGGTAGGTCGCACCAACTGGAAAGCCCTGGCGATTGTTTGCTCTGGCTTGCTCGACCAGACCGACGTAGCTGCCCACCAGGCGACTGGCCTCACTGAGTTGTTCGAGATCAGCGGCGCTGGCCGCGCCGGAGACTGCAACCAATCCGTCACTTGCCTTGGCGATCTCGTCGAGGTATGCCGTGCGCTGATCGGGCGCCTCCTGGCCACCCACGAGATATGACGAGCTGGCAATCGCATCCGCATGGACGATCCGCACCCGGATGTCCTGGAGGGCGAGGAGCTGTGCGGCCGCGGACCGCAGATCGTCGATCGCGTTGACACGTCGGTTGACCCCGAAGGAGCCGCCGACCGCGAAGACCAAGGCGAGCACGACGGCGACGGCCCGCAGCAGGGAGAGCCGAGCCGGTGTGGAAGTGGTCGCGACGTGTCGACCCTGGAGTTGCGTGCCGACCGGAGGTGGCGGCGATGGCGGTGGTAGCTGAGTCGTCGTTGTCGCTGTTGGGGGCACCCACACCTCCTCGATTGGGAGTGTAGGGCTCGATTGGGGAGCGTAGGCGCAACTCTTGGCAATGCGAGTCGGTTGGATACCGTTGGCACATGCCTGCAGCGTTCCTCCACCCCTTCGCCAAGCCCAGCCAAGACCGATTCATCCGCATCGAGCGCGGCGAGGGAGCGCTGGTGTGGGACGAAGACGGTCGCGAGCTGGTCGACGGCATGGCCAGCCTGTGGTACAACGCGATCGGCCACGGCCGCGCCGAGATGGCCGACACCATCGCCGCACAAGTGCGCACACTTGGTGCGTACTCCACATTCGACCCGTTCACCAACGAGCCCGCCGAGTTGTTGGCCGAGGAGCTGCGACAGATCGGGCCGACACCCAATGCCCGCATCTTCTTCACCTCGTCGGGCTCGGAGTCCATCGACACCGTGATGAAGCTGGCTCGCATGGCTCACGTGCAGGCCGGACAGCCGCAGCGCAAGCTGATCATCAGCCGTACCCGCGGCTACCACGGCGTGGCGTACGGCGGCACCAGCGCGCTGGGCATCACTCCCTACAAGGAGAACTTCGGTCCCTTCGTCGACGAAGTGGTTCAAGTTCCAGCCGAAGACATCGAGGCAGTCGCCACCCTGATGAGCCAACGGAGCAACGAGATCGCGGCCATCATCACCGAACCCGTGCAGGGTGCGGGCGGCGTGCACCCGCCACCCGATGGCTACCTCCAGTCGCTCCGCAAGTTGTGTGACCAACACGGTGCATACCTGATCTTCGACGAGGTCATCACCGGCTACGGTCGCACAGGTAGTTGGTTCGCAGCACACCACTACGGCGTGACGCCCGACTTCGCGACGTTCGCCAAGGGAATCACCTCCGGGTACATCCCCCTCGGTGGAGTCTTCGTTGGCATCGCTCCGACTGCCGCACTGGAGACCAATCCCGACTTCTTCCTGACCCACGGGTTCACCTACTCCGGGCATCCAACCGCCTGTGCCGCTGCTCTGAAGAATCTGGAGATCATCCGCCGCGAGGGTCTCGTCGAGCGCGCCAAGCACATCGAAGACCGGTTGGGCGGTGGCCTTCACGCACTCGCTGCCGACGGCGTGATCGACCACGCTCGTGGCGTCGGTGGCATGTGGGCACTCGGCTTGCGACCGGACCAGGATGCAAAGGCGATGCGCGACCACATGCTCAACACGAGTCATGTGATCGTTCGGGCGCTCGCTGATGGCCTGGTGATGTGCCCGCCGCTGGTCATCCGCGACGAGCACATCGACCAACTCGTCGACGCGGTTGTCGCAGCGGCCGGCTGAGATGAAGTTCGGCATTTTCTACGAGCACCAGATGGGTCGACCCTGGGAAGACGGCACCGAATACCAGCTGATCCAAGATGCCCTCGACCAGGTCGAGTTGGCCGACTCGCTCGGAATCCAGTACGTGTGGGAAGTCGAGCACCACTTCCTCGAGGAGTACAGCCATTCGTCGGCGCCCGAAGTCTTCCTGGCGGCGTGCAGCCAACGAACGAAGAACATGCGCCTCGGCCACGGCATCATCCTGACCGCGCCGAAGTTCAATCATCCGGCGCGGACCGCCGAACGTCTGAGCATGCTCGATCTCGTGTCGGGCGGTCGAGTCGACTTCGGCAGCGGCGAGTCGTCGAGCGAGGCCGAACTTGCCGGCTTCGGTGTCAACCCGGTGGAGAAGCGCGATCAGTGGTTGGAAGGGCTCGAAGTCGCAGTGCGCTGCATGGTCGAGACCCCGTTCACAGGCGTCGACGGCAAGTACGTCAAGATGCCGCCACGCAATGTCATCCCCAAACCGGTGCAGAAGCCACATCCACCGCTGTGGGTCGCGTGCAGTCGACGAGACACGATCCTGCTCGCCGCCGAGAAGGGCATGGGCGCATTGACGTTTGCATTCATCGACCCCGAGGAAGCCGTCCACTCGGTCACCGAATACGAGCGAACGTTCACCGAGAAATGCCACCCGGTGGGTTTCGACGTCAATCCGCAGGTGGCATGTGTGAGCCCGATGATGCTGCACCATGACGAGGACGAGGCAATCCGCCGGGGTACCGAAGGTGCCAACTTCTTCGGTTACTCACTGGGTCATTTCTACATCTTCGGTGAGCACCGACCGGGCAGGACCGACGTCTGGTCGCAGTACATCGAGCGCCGCGCTGCCCAGGGCTACGACCCCGATGCGATCGCAGCTGCCGTCCGCGAGGGCCAACGCGTCGACACCCTCGGTGCCAAGCAGGGGGCGGGAGACGCCACGGGACTGCGCGGCAGCGTCGGCACCCCCGCCCAGGTCCGCGAGTACCTGCGCCGATTCGAGGAGGCCGGTGTCGACCAGATCATCTTCGTGCTACAGGCCGGCCGCAACCGCCACGAGCACATCATGGAGGCGATCGAGATCTTCGGCCGCGAGGTGCTACCCGAGTTCCTCGATCGCGACGAAGCCCAGGTGCGTGCCAAACGGCAGCGCCTCGCCCCGGCCATCGAGGCTGCATTGCAGCGACGCGCCGATGACTACCACCCGACCGACATCGGCGACTACTCCTTCTCGGCGCTGCCGGAGCAGTGGGCCAAGGCGACCGGTTCGGCGGAGTTGGAGGCGACGCTCCAACAGTGGGCCAACGATCGCGCCGCCGGAAAGCGAGACCTCAGCGCCGGTATCACCGGCTGACAGCCCGGTCCGGCGGAACCCGCCAGGTCAGCAATTCACCCCGCCCCGACGACATCAGCGAACCGGGAAGCACTCGGAGCCGATGCGGCGTGAGCCGCAGGATTGCGAAAGCGGCCACGGTCGGATCGGTCCAGCGCGGAATGATGCGCGGGTCGTAGCCGACAGGCGCCGGACCGTCGACGAAGCGCTGCCATCCGGCGCGCCTGGATTCGTCGTCGAGCTCCCACAGGACCGAACAGTCGGCGGTACACGTGTCGTGCTGCGGGTTCCAGTAGGTCAGCGACACGTGAGGATGGGCATCGAGGTCGTGACGTTTGGGTGACGTCGGGTCGGTGGCGATCCATCCGGTCAGCGCCGAACCATCCCATTCCCAGATCGGATGCAGCACGCGCGTACGGGGACGGCCAGCCGGACTCACGGTGGCGACGGTGCACCACACGATGCGGTGGGCCATCTCCACGAAGGTCGGAGCGATCGAGCCGAGGTCCGTCATCGTCACGAGCTACTGCACCGGTTCGAGCAGGATCACCGGGATCTGCCGCGGGGTCTTGGCCTCGTAGTCGGCGAAGCCAGGGTACAACTCCTTCTGACGGCTCCACAGGCGCTCTCTGGTCTCGCCCTCGGCGACGCGGGCAACGACGGCGATGTTCCGGTCACCCACCTCGATGGTGGCCTGCGGATTGGCGACCAAGTTGTGGTACCAGTCGGGGCTGGTCGGTGCTCCGGCCTTCGAGGCGAAAACGACCAGGTTGTCGCCGTCGGGCAGGTACATCATCGGGTTGACCCGCTCGCGGCCCGACTTGGCACCGGTCGAGTGCAGGAGCAGTAGCGGGGCGCCTTCGAACTGTCCACCGACCTTGCCACCGTTGGCCCGGAATTCCTCGATGATCCCAGTGTTCCACTCGTTGACGTCGCTCATGGTCTCTCCTCAGTTCTTGGCCTCAGTCGTTGGCCAGCAGCTGGATCAGACTAGAGGTGTCCCATCGTCTGCCGCCACGGGCGATCACCTGGGCGTAGAACTGGTCGATCAACGCGGTCATCGGGAGGCGTGCTCCGTTGCGGTTGGCCTCGCCGAGAACGATCGCCAGGTCCTTGCGCATCCACTCCACGGCGAATCCGAACTCGAACTCGCCGCGAGCCATCGAGCGCCCGCGGTTCTCCATCTGCCAGCTCTGCGCCGCGCCGAAGCGGATGACATCGACGACCTGGTCGGGATCCAGGCCGGCCTTCTGGGCAAAGTTGATCCCTTCGGCCAAACCTTGCACGACGCCGGCGATGCAGATCTGGTTGACCATCTTGGTCAATTGCCCGGCGCCGGCGTCGCCCATCAGCGAGCAGGCCTTGGCGTATGCAGCCATCACAGGCTTGGCCAACTCGTAGAACGCGTCGTCGTCGCTGCCGCACATGATCGTCAACTGCCCGTTCTCGGCTCCGGCCTGGCCGCCCGAGACCGGAGCATCGACGAAGCCGACACCGAACTCGGTCGCAGCTTCGGCCAACTCCTTGGCAACCTCTGCCGAGGCCGTGGTGTGATCGACCAACACCGCACCTGCTTCCGCCCCGGACAGCACGCCGTCGGGGCCGTAGACCACGTCACGCACGTCGTTGTCGTTGCCGACGCACATCATCACGAACTCGGCGCCTTCTGCAGCCTCGCGTGGCGTCGGGACGGCGCGATTGCCGTAGAGCGCGACCCAAGCCAGTGACTTCTCGGGTGTTCGGTTGTAGACGGTGACCTGGTGGCCTGCGGCGGCGAGATGACGGGCCATCGGCGCGCCCATCACGCCCAGCCCGATGAAAGCGACAGAACTCATCGGCCCAGTCTTGCCGGTCACGAGATCACGAACGTTCACATCCACCCTGAGCGCCGTATGCCGCGGGCAATGATGGGGTTCGTGATCGACCATCTCGTGTATGCCTCGAATGACCTACCTCGCGCCTCGGCCATCATCACTGATCTGCTCGGGGCGGTGCCGACGCCGGGCGGCAGCCACGTCGGCAAGGGCACGCGCAACGAGTTGCTGTCGCTCGGCGGAGCGACCTATCTGGAGGCGATCGGGCCTGATCCGGCACAACCGGCACCCGAAGCCCCACGCCCGTTCGGTATCGACGCGCTCACCGATCCGGGGTTGGTCGCGTGGTGTGTACGCCCCTTGCGGCCGCTCGCCGAGATCGTGTCTGCGGGTCGGGAAGCCGGATTCGAGCTGGGTGAGGTGACGGCGATGTCGCGCCGCCGACTCGACGGAGTCTTACTGGAGTGGGAGCTCACCGTGGCGCAACTCGACGGGCCATTCGGTTGCGCCTTGCCGTTCATGATCGACTGGGGCCCGTCGGCACATCCGACCGAGACCCTCCCGGCGGCGGCACGACTGGTCGAACTCGAGGTCGTGCATCCTGATCCACAGCTGCTGGGCGTTGCCCTCGAGATCATCGGTATCCGGAAGGGCGTCGAAGTTCGCCGCGGCGATTCGGCAGCGATTCGCGCCACGATCGCCACGGCACACGGTCACGTCACGCTGACAAGCTGACCATCAATTCGTCGACGATCGACTCCGGGGTGCGCGGGTGCATGAACACCAGCCGTCCCACCGCTTCGCCCTTGTAGGTCGACGGCGCGACGAACGCTGTGCCACTGCGAAGCAGGTCGGATGCCCACCGCTTCCATTCGTCGGTTCCCCATCCGTCACGACGGAACAGCACGACGCCGAGTTCCGGACGCATGATCAGTTCGGTGTTCGCGTCGGCGTCGAGGGCCTCGGCCATTGCCGAGGCCAGCCGGATGCCGTGACGGATCGCCTCGCGGTGTGCATCGATGCCGTGCAGGGCGAGGGCGAACCAGATCGGCAGCCCGCTGGCACGGCGAGTGAGTTGATACCCGAGATCACATGGGTTGTAGGCGTCGTCACTGGTGCGCAACACATCGACGTATGGACCGTGCTGCGTGTGGACCCGGCGGGCCAGGGAGGGATCGCGGTACACCAGCGCGCAGCACCCTGCGGTCGCGAACAACCACTTGTGCGGATCGACGATGAAGGAGTCGGCGCGTTCGAGGCCGACGAATCGATCACGCAGCTCCGGCAGCAGGATCGTCGCCAGACCGTATGCGCCGTCGACATGGAACCACGCACCGATTTCGCCTGCCACGTCGGCGCAACCGCTGAGGTCGTCGATCACACCGGCGTTCGTAGAACCTCCGGACGCGACGATGGTTCCGACGTCGCCGCGATCGCCGATCGCGGCGCGCAGCGCATCCCCCGTCATGCGGCAATCCGGCCCGGTTGGAACGACCAGGGATTCGAGACCCAGCAGGTGGAGGGCGTTGTCGACGGAGGCATGCGCTGTGTCGGCCACGGCCACGAGGCGCCGGCCGCCGGCACGATCGCGGCCCACGGCCAGCGCCGACAGGTTGCCTATCGACCCACCACTCATGAAGCACCCGGCCGTGCCGCTGGGCATTCCCGCAGCGCGGCACAACAACTCGATCACCTGATTCTCGGCCGCTACCGCTCCCGCCCCTTCGAGCCACGACTCGGCGGAGAAGTTGGCGGCAGACACGATCGCGTCCATCCACACGGTGGCAACCGATGGTGACAACGGGATGAACGCAAGGAATCTCTCGCTGTCGAGACCGATGTTGTTGGGCGCGACAATCTCCTCGAAGCGCTGCCACGCCCGATCGACGCCGAGCCCACCTTCGGTGATGGAGCCGGCAAGCGCTGCGTCCAGGCTGGGCTTGTCACCGATGACACCGACGGGCGAGTCGGCCAACCGCTGCTTGATCCACTCGACGGCACGGTCGGAGAGGTCACCGACTGCACTGTCCGTGCCGTGCAGCCCGCCGCTCACTCGGGCGTCACGTACGCGGCGGTGATGCCGCCGTCGATGATCAGCGATTGGCCGGTCATCCAACTCGACTCGTTGGACGCCAGGAACAGCGCGCCATTGGCGATCTCGATCGGTTCTCCGAAGCGACCCATCGGGATGTGAACGAGGCGGCGGTTCCGTTTTGCGTCGTCGGAGAGGAACTTCGCCAACAACGGCGTCATGATCGGCCCGGGGCAGAGCGCATTGGCGCGTATCCCCTGACGCGCGTAGATCACCGCGATCTCGCGAGTCATGGCCAACACAGCTCCCTTCGAAGCCGTATAGGCCACCTGTGGTGTGGCCGCACCCATGTGGGCGACGAACGAGGCGACGTTGATGATCGAGGCCGCTTGGCCCGACCGTGCTGCAGACTCCTGCATCGCTGGAATCGCGTACTTGCAACCCAACAGCACGCCGAGGACGTTGATGTCCATCGTCTTGCGGTAGGTCTCGATCGACGTGGTAACCGGATTGTCGTCGTCGCCGAGCATCACTCCTGCGTTGTTGTACAGCACGTGCAGGCCACCGAATGTCTCGACGGCGTGCTGCACCGCCGACTCGACTGACTGCTCGTCGGTCACGTCGCAGCGCACGAAGCTGGCCTCTCCTCCCGCAGCCGCGATCGCCTCGACCGCCTCGTCACCATCGCTGAGGTCGGCGATCACCACCTGGGCACCCTCGAAGGCGAACAACTCGGCGCCGACGCGACCCAATCCCGACGATGCACCCGTGATCAGTGCCACTTTTCCAGCCAGACGACTCATTGCGGCCTACGGTAGTGCACAGGCCAAACTGGAGACCCAATGACGACTTGGCGAGTGCTGACGTGGAACATTCTCGGGTCTCGACGCCCCAATCTGAACGTCATCTCACAGGTGATCGTCGGGTACGCACCCGACATCGTCGCCTTGCAGGAGGTCCAACGCCGCCAGGCTCGCGGGCTCGCCCGGCGCCTCGGATGGCGCGTTCTGTGGACCCGCAAGCACTACCCGTACACACCATTGATCTGGTGGCGTGCCGAGGGATTGGCGATGCTGACGCCCAACGTGTTCAGCGAGATGATCAGCGCCTCGATCTCGCCCGGCGTGTCGACCTGGACCTACCGGCGCCGCGCGGTCATCGCCGCGACGGTGACACGCGACGGCGACGCGCTGCGCATCGCCAACACCCACCTCGCCACGGACGATCCCGACGAGCGCATCGCCCAGGCCCGCCGCGTCGCAGCCCGCGTCGGCACTCGCCGGCCGGCTGTCGTCGTCGGTGATCTCAACGCCGACCTCGGCGCCGACGGCGAGGTCGAAGTCGTGCGCGAGTTCGGCAGTCTCGGTCTGATCGATCCGGGCGGCGACGATTCCAGCCCGTCGATCGCTCCGATGCAGAGGTTGGACTACATCCTGGTCCCCGAATCGGCAACCGTGACCGCCCAGCTCACTCCGGAAGGCGGTGAGCCGTGGCACCAGCTCAGCGATCACCTGCCGGTGCTCACCGAATTCGCTGTCTGACCGTCCGACCCGGTCCGGTAGTGCTCTTGACCTATTTGTGCCTCGTCAACTTGATCCATTCGTGACCTGTGTCGATACTCAGACAACGGTGAACCTCTCGGCGTCGGCACCCCCCGTCGACGCCCGAGAAGGCAGGAGCGCCCACATGGATACGGAAAATCGACTGAACGACGACGAAGCCCACGACCTGGCGGTCCGCCATCTGGCAGACCTTCTCGGATCGAGCAAGGTGCCCGAAATTGCCTGGGACGTCGACCACCACCTGCAAGGCCATCTCGATGTCGCCGGCCACCACATGGTGCTGATCGCCACTCGCACGCCCGATCGCAGCCCACTGCTGTTGACCGACGAGGACTGGGACAGCCTGCGGCGCACCCACTGCCACGCCGCTTGAAGGACACCGCACTCATCTGAGACCGAGCAGGGGCCGCCCGATTACCCTCGCAGCGTGGCGCAACCCTCTCTTGCTCACTCCGTCGCGGTCCGACGGGTTCTGGCGCAAGCGTTCGTCAGCGATCCGCTTCTCGAGTGGATCTTTCCGGACCGGCCCACCCGTATCGAGGCCACATCGGCATGGATGGGGCTGTTCGTCGAGGAGTACCTGCTGCACGCCCAGGTCGACACGCTGGAGATCGATGGCCAGATCGTCGCCGTGGCATTGTGGCGTCGTCCCGGCACACCACCCATCCCCTATCCCGAGTTTCCATCGATTCCAGGCCTACTCGGCGCGCTCGTCGGACCCGATCGGCAGATGGCGATCGGCCAGGCCGTGCGCGCCTTCGCCGCGGCTCGCCCGGAGGAGCCCTTCGCCTACCTCCACTTCCTCGCGGTCGCTCCGTCTCACCAGGGTCGCCGGCTCGGTCGACAGGTGATCCAGCCGGGTCTCGACATGGCGAGCTCGGCGGGCGTGGGGGTTCATCTCGAAACGACCAATGGCGCAACGCTGCCGTTCTACGACTCGCTCGGCTTCGGGGTGACCAACTCGTTCACCCTCGACAGCGGCGGCCCAGCCGCGTGGACGCTGTGGCGACCATGCACGCACGATCCGAAATGACCCAGAGCACCCCGACCAACAGTCTCGGCGAGATCGTCCTCGACACGCCGCGAAGGTCCAGGTCATGGGACGCGACTGAAGCCGTGGCGCGTGCGGCATACATCGACCGCCCGTGGGATGTCTAGATGCGCTCCCAGTAACGGCGCAACTCCCAGTCGGTCACCGTCTGGTTGGCCGCCAGCCACTCGCCTTTGGCCATGGTCAGGATGTGGTGGTGCACCTCGTCGCCGAAGCACTCCTTGGCGATCGACGAAGCCTCCCACAAGGCGATGGCGTCAGGGAGGTTCCACGGGATCCGGCCGATGCCGGTTGCTTGGTAGCCGTTGCCCACGAACGGTTCCTCCAGGGTCAGCTCGTTGCGGATCCCGTAGAGCCCGCCGGCGATCTGCCCGGCAAACGCGAAGTAGCTGTTGGCATCGCTTCCGGGAATGCGGCACTCGACCCGGCACCCCTTGCCGTGACCCACCTTGCGGAATCCGAGCGTGCGGTTGTCGACACCCCAGCCGATCCCGGTCGGCGCCCACGACCCTGGCTGGAAGCGCTTGTAGCTGTTCACCGTCGGAGCCCACAACAGGCTGAACTCCTGCGCGGTGGCGATCAGACCGGCGAGGTAGTGCTGGAAGGTCTCGCTCATGCCGTGCGGGCCGTGGTGATCGTCGAACATCGCCGTCTTGCCGTCGAGCGACCACAGGCTGCTGTGCACGTGGCACGACGACCCGGTGTCGTTGAAGTCGTACTTGGCCATGAAGCTGACCGAGCGTCCGTTGAGGTGGGCGATCTCTTTCGCCGCTGTCTTGTAGACGCTGTTGCGGTCGGCCATCTCGACGGCGGTCGTGTAATCGAGGTTCATCTCATGCTGCCCGCGACCGGCCTCACCTTTGGAGAACTCCACCGGCACTCCCGCCACTTCGAGACCGCGACGGATCGCGCCGAGGATGTACTCGTCCTTTGTCGTCTGCAGGATGTGGTAATCCTCGAGCCACGGCGAGTGCGGGCGCAGATCGCGATACCCCTTCGCATATGCCTCGTCGTAGGTGTCCTGGAACAGGTAGAACTCGATCTCGCTGGCAACCATCGGCAGAAATCCCAAGGTCGCGGCAGCCTCCTCCTGGCGGCGCAAGACCGTGCGCGGTGCAACCTCGACCAGTTCGTCGGTCTCCACATCGAACAGGTCGCACATGATCATCGCCGTCTTGTCGACCCACGGGATCTTGCGTACGGTGGTCCAGTCGGCGCGGGCCAGCATGTCGCCGTAGCCCTGCTCGTAGCTGGTGAACCGGTAACCCGGCACTGGGGTGTTGTCCATGTCACAGGCGATGAGGTAGTCGCAATTCTCGGTGCCGGCGTCGGCCACCGACTCGAGGAAGAACCGCCCCGTCGTGCGCTTTCCGGTGAGCCGACCCTGCAGGTCGGGGAAGACCATCAGGACTGTGTCGATCTCACCGTCACGGATGTCATGCTCGAGTTCTTCACGGCTCACTTCGGTTCGTCCGGTCATGGCGCTGCACTGTAGTTACGATCACACGATGCCCCGAGACGGAGACCGCACCATCGCCCAGCACATCCTCGATGGGATGCGGGCCAACGGCATCCACCAATTGTTCTGCCTTCCTGGGGTTCAGAACGACCCGTTCTTCGACGCCATCGTCGATGCCCGCGACTGGTTGGAAGTGATCGTCACCCGCCACGAGCAGGGCTGCGCGTACCTGGCGATGGGCGCGGCGCAGGCGACCGGTCGTCCGACGGCAATGTGCGTCGTGCCAGGGCCCGGCTTGCTCAACGCATCAGCCGGGTTGTCCAGCGCATGCGGCGGTGGTGCGCGTGTGCTGGCGATCGTCGGTCAGATCCACTCGCCCTTTCTCGGCAAGGGCCTTCGAGTGCTCCACGAACTCGACGACCAACCCGCCGTGCTACGGCAGGTCACCAAGTACGCGGCGATCGTCCGCGATGCCGATGTGGCGGCGCAACAGATCCAGGATGCCTTCCACGAGTTGGTCTCCGGGACGCCGCGGCCAGTTGCGATCGAGGTGCCGGCCGACATGTGGACCAAACCAGCGCCCGGCGCCGTCGGCGTTGGGACCCGGACGATGCCGACGATCAATGTCGACCTCGTCGATGCCGCAGCGGCAAAGCTGGGCGCGGCAGTCAACCCGTTGATCTGGGTCGGCACAGGCGCCCAGGACGCCGCACCAGCGGTGCGCCAGCTCGCCGAACTGCTGCAGGCGCCCGTGTCTACCCGACGGATGGGTCACGGCGTGCTCGACGAGACCGATCCCCTGTTTGCTCCGATGGGCCTCGCTCACCGCATGTGGGCCGATGTCGATCTCGTGCTGGGCATCGGATCGCGCATCGAGTTCCCGTTGCTGCAGTGGGGCACGACAGGACTCGACCTGATCCAGGTCAACACCGACAGCGACGAACTCGACCGCCACGGCCTGGGTGCGCTCGGCATCCACGGCGACGCCGCTGAGGTCGTGCCGTTGCTCGTCGATCGGCTCGCCGATGTGCAACGCCCCGATCGGCGCGCCGGTCTCGCCGCGCAGCGTGCCGCGTTCTACGCCGAGATCGCCCGCCTCGAACCTCAGCTGTCGTACCTCGCCGCGATCCGCGATGCGTTACCTGATGACGCGATACTCGTCGAGGACGCGACACAACTGACCTTCGTCGCCCACTTCGGCTACCAGTTCCGCCAGCCACGGACCTACCTCTCGACCGGTTTCGCCGGCACACTCGGCTCGGGCGTCGCGGTCGGCATCGGCGCCAAAGCCGGCGCACCCGACCGCACCGTGGTGACGATCGCCGGCGACGGCGGCTTCCTGTTCACCGCAACCGAACTGGCCACCGCGGTGCAACATCACATCCGGGCGATCACGATCGTCTTCAACGACAACGCCTACGGCAACGTCCGTCGCATCCAGCAGGAGCGATTCGGCGCGGAGCGAACGATTGCGTCGACGCTCGTCAACCCCGACATCGTCGCCTTTGCCGAGAGTTTCGGTTGCCTAGGTCTCCGCGCCAATGATCCGCAGGAGCTGGCAGATGCGTTGCGCACGGCCATCGCCCACGACGCGCCGTCGGTGATCGAAGTACCGATGGGCGAGGTCCCATCGCCGTGGCCGTTCATCGTGATGCCCAGGGTGCGCTGACGCACCCGGCGCAGACGGTCAGGCCTTCTTCTTGACTTCCTTCGGTGGCTTGAGCACGCCCTTGGCCAGTGCCTCGTCGAGGTACTTCTCAGCGTCCTCGGCGCTGACCTTCAGCGCCGGGGCGATCTCGCTGATCAGGTTGATGCGCGCCCGGTCGTACATCGTGCGCTCGGCAGCCGACAGCGAAGCGTCACGGTTGCGGGCCGCCAGGTTTCGCACGACCTCGGCGACCTGGTAGACGTCGCCGCTCTTCAGCTTCTCCTGGTGGTTCTTGAACCGCCGGCTCCAGTTGGACGGCACGCGGGGATCCGGCTTCGACAGCACCGATACGAGGTCTTCCAACTCGTCGGCGTTGACCGGCGGGCGAACTCCAACCTCATCGGTCTTCAGCGTCGGCACCGACAACGTCATCTCGTTGATGACGGTGCGCAGGATCAGATATTCCTGCGTCGCGCCGAACGCCTCCATCTTCTTGGTTCCCACCACGATGCACGCACCATGCTGGGGGTAGATGACGGTGTCGCCCTTTTGAACTTCACACACGACCTCATGCGCTCGAACTGCGGACTTGTTTAGGGTAGGGCCAGATCGGCCGAATCCCTAGGCCCATCGACGACCTCGCAGCAAGTCATGCCGGACTCGTCTGCGCGAGCGACGTCAGCGGCCACATGCTCGCCACAGGGTCGACTCGTGGGTCCGACGTGTGCTGCGGTCGAGCGGCTCAGACGTTCGCGCGGTCCGTCTGAGTCGCTCGGACAGAGCCGAGCTTCAACCGGGCCGAGCCGAGCGCCCCCGGAGAGAATCGAACTCCCAACCTACGGGGTAGAAACCCGCTGCTCTATCCGTTGAGCTACGGGGGCGTGGACGTCAAGCCTATTCACCGGCAGCGAGATGGCGGCGGAGGAAATCGAGTGCGGTGATCACGCTCATCTGCCGCATCTGCTCGCGTTGTCCGGGCAGGCGGAAGGTACGGGTCACGACGGTGTGACCGTCGTCGATGCCGATGCACAGCGTGCCCACCGGCATGCCATCCTGCTCGGCGGGCCCGGCGACGCCAGTGAGCGCCAGCCCGACGTCGGCACCCAGCACTCGCCGTATCCCGGTCGCCATCGCTGCTGCGGCATCCTCACTGACCACGGGGCCCTGCGGCACCCCGAGTAGGTCGAACTTGACCTCGCTGGCGTACGACACCACCGCACCGCGAAGCACGTCGCTGGCTCCGGGCACGCCCGTGAGGCGACCGGCCACCAGACCTCCGGTGACCGATTCAGCCAAGGCCAGCGTCAGCCCACGTCCGCGCAACAGCGCCAACGTTGCCGACTCCATCGTCTCGTCGTCGACGGCGAAGACGTGTTCGCCGACCACTTTGCGAACTTCGGCATCCCATTGGTCGAGCATCAGCTCGGCATCCGCCTGTGTCGCCGCTTTGGCCGTGAGACGAACCTTCAAGCCCTCCCATCCACTGGCCAGGAAGGCGAGGGTCGGGTTACCCGCTTCGTCGAGCCGGGCGATCAGCGGGTCGAGGCGCTCGTTCAGCCCGCTCTCGCTCTCACCCCACGTCCGCAGCGTGCGACTGACTATCACACCGGTGTCACCGGCCCGGCGACGGAGGTCGGGCAGCACGGCTCGCTCGACCATCTCCCTCATCTCGTGCGGCACGCCGGGCACGGCATAGACGACCTTGTCGACACCGTCGACCGTGACCGGGCAGATCAGACCGGGAGCCGTTCCCCGGGTCTGGGGAATGACGATCGCACCAACCGGCACCTGCGCCTGGCGAAGGTTGTTGGCAGCCATGTAGCGGTTGCGCGAGGCGAACATGTTGGTGATCACCTCGGCCACGGCGTCGTCGTGGCGCAGTTCGACGCCCATTACCGCGGCGATCGCCTCGCGGGTCAGATCGTCGTGGGTCGGCCCGAGTCCACCGCACATGATCACCGAATCGGAGTCGGCCAACATGTTGCGCAACACCGACTCGACGCGACCCAGGTTGTCGCCGACCTTGATCTGCAGCAACGAGTCGATGCCGTTGGCGGCCAGGTGCTCACCGAGCCATGCGCTGTTCGTGTCGACGACCTGACCGAGCAGCAACTCCGTTCCTACGGCGATGACGTCACACCGCATTGGCCGTCGCCTCCGTCGTCCGACGGGCCCGCCACATGTACTGCCCGCCACTGATGAGGGCCAGCGCCACCGAGATCCACAACAGCCCGTTCCACAGCCATTTGGCGTCGAGAGCGGTCAACGGGGCGATCGCAAAGCCGACCGCGAGCTGCTGGGTCACGGTCTTCCACTTGGCGATCTTGCTGGCCGGCACACTGATCCCCTTCGCCCCGACGAAGGTGCGGTACAGGCTGATGGCCAGTTCTCGGGCGGCGATGATGGCGACTGGCAAGATCGCGAACGTGTCGTTGCTGACCAGGAAGAACATTGCCCCCAGGATCAGAACCTTGTCTGCCAGCGGGTCGAGGAAGGCACCCACGGTCGTGGCCCCGTGACGACGCGCCAAGTACCCGTCGATGCCATCGGTACTGCACAGCACGAACCACAGCGCGAAAGCCTGCCACGACCCGCCCGGCTCGTCGGGGATCAACAAGAACATCAGCGGAGAGATCAGCACCCTGGCCACCGTGACCAAATTGGCCCACGTCTTCACAGCGGTCGGATCGACGGGCATCAGTTCGATTCTGCCACGAGGTCTGGCCCCATCGCGTCGATGATCCGCACCGTGTGGAACCGACCGACCGACAGGGTTGCCGGCACCTCGATGATCCCATCGATCTCGGGTGCCTCGCGACTGCTTCGAGCCACACCCGATTCGTCGACCAGCACGCGCGCCGTGCTGCCGATCAGCGCATCGCGTCGGCGAGCGGTGATCTCGTCCTGCATCTCGCGTAGCTCGGCAAGACGCTCGTACATCAGGCCGCGATCGACGACACCGTCCAGGCCGAGGGCATAGGTGCCTTCCTCGGCGCTGTACGAGAAGAAGCCGCACCAGTCGAGTTCGGCTGCCTCGACGAAGCGCAGCAGCTGATCGTGGTCCTCCTCCGTCTCACCGGGGTATCCGACGATGAAGTTGCTCCGGAACGCAGCATCGGGTTGGCGGGCGCGGATGTCGCCGATGCGACGCAGGAACCGATCGCCGTCGCCCCACCGGCGCATGCGCCGCAGCAAGGGCTTGCTGACATGTTGCAGCGACAGATCGAAGTAGGGAACTCCTGTTGCCAGGATGGCGTCGATCAGTTCGTCGGTGAGATCACTCGGGTACAGGTACAGCAGCCGGGTCCACGGCGACACCGCGCTGACAGCCTTGACCAGCGCAACGATCGAACCGGCGCCCAACTCCTCGGGGCGATCCTTGCCGTAGCTGGCCAGGTCCTGGGCGACGAGCACGATCTCCTGGGCCTCGAGCTGCTCGACCTCGTCGAGGATCGAGGAGACGTCGCGACTTCTCTGCGGACCCCTGAACGACGGGATCGCGCAGAAGCCGCAACTGCGATCGCAACCTTCGGCGATCTTGATGTACGCCCACGGGCTCGCCGATTTCGGTCGTGGCAGGTTCAACAGGTCGAGGAGCGGGATCGGCGCCGCGCTGACCGACAGCGGCTTGCGACCGAGGTTGATCGGCACGCCGAACCCGGCTACCTGGTCGACCTCCGGCAACGCCTCGGCCAGCTCATCGCCATACCGCTCGGCCATGCACCCGGTCACGACCAGCCGGGCGCCGTCCTTGCGCTGATCTTCCAGCGTGAGGATCGTGTCGATCGACTCCTTGCGGGCTTCGTCGATGAACGCGCACGTGTTGACGACGACCAGATCTGCGAGAGCCACGTCGTCGGTGGGCGTCATCCCGTCGGCCAGCAAGGTGCCGATGAGCTTGTCGCTGTCGACCTGGTTCTTCGGACACCCCAACGTCTCGACGTAAAACTGCTGGGCCACGACCTTGCAGGCTATCGACGCGTATCCAGGAGTCTCCCGATGACTCTGGAAGGTATGGAACCAGTTGACCGAACCAGCGATCGAGGCAGCCGCTGCGACCTCGTGGTTGCCGGCAATGCCAAGGGCGCCTCCCACACCGATGTCGGCCTCATGGTTGCGATCGAAACGGTCGTACCCGACAACGAGATCCCCGAGATCCTCTTGATGTACAGCACCCTCACTCGCACAGACGCGGACGGGCACTTCGTCGATCGGTACGACGTGCCCGACGACGTCCGACACCAGCTGCACGGCTGGGTGATGTGCACCGTCGTGGTGCAGCCCCACCTGCCGGGTGCCAGCGGCTACACCAAGGTTGTGCGCTGGCAGCGGCAATCGAGCGGCGAGTTGATAGCCGGGTTGAGCGCGCTGCTGGCCACCGTCTCGTTCGACATCGGGTTGTCACGCGCCGACCGTGCTCGCGACGGTGGCAGCGCGACCACCAGCTGGTTCGGTCAGCGGTTGCGGTAGGCGTCCTGCAGCAACTCGAACTCCTCGACCGTCATCAGGACGGCGCGTGCCTTCGAGCCCTCGCTGGGGCCGACGACACCGCTCTGTTCGAGGAGGTCCATGATCCGACCGGCACGGGCGAACCCGACCTTCAGCTTGCGCTGCAACATCGACGTCGAACCGAGCTGGCTGCGCACGACGAGCTCCATCGCCTGGCGCATCAGGGTTTCGTCCTCGTCGTCGTCTCCCGAGCGTGCTGCCGAACAGGCCCGTTCCGCCGCCGCCAGCATCGTCGTCACCCTCGACACCGCTGACGTAGACGACCTCGGGAGCCTGGCGTCGCCAGTGGGCAACGATCTTGCGAACCTCTTCCTCGCTGACGAACGATCCCTGGATGCGCTGCGAAACGTTGGAGTTGCCGGGCAGCAGCAACATGTCACCCTTGCCGACCAGCTTCTCGGCGCCGGGCTGGTCGAGGATCACCCGACTGTCGGTGAGGCTGTTGACGGCATACGCGGCGCGTGCCGGGATGTTGGCCTTGATCACTCCGGTGATGACATTGACCGACGGGCGCTGGGTGGCCACGAGCAGGTGAACCCCGACGGCGCGGGCCTTTTGGGCGATGCGGGTGATGCTCTCTTCGACGTCTCGTGCCGCGACCATCATCAGGTCATTCAGCTCGTCGACCACGATCAGGATGTACGGCAACCGTTCGAACAGCCGATCCGCATCCGGCTCGGCACCCGACACAGAACTTGAATCCGACTCCGACCCCGAATCCGACCCCGATCATCCGCGGTCCAGATCCCGGCCCGAGCGCGCAGCTCGCCGCGGTCGTAGGCCGCGTTGTAGCCCGTGATGTCGCGGAACCCGACCTCGAACAGCAGGTCGTAGCGCCGCTCCATCTCCTTCACCGCCCAGCCGAGGGCGTTCGCCGCCTTCTTCGGGTTGGTCACCGGCTGAGTGAGCAGGTGCGGCAGCCGGTTGTACTGGCCCATCTCGACCTGCTTCGGATCGATCAGGATGAGGCGCACCTGATCCGGCGTGCTGCGCATCAGGATCGAAGTCAGGATGCAATTGAGCCCGCTCGACTTGCCGGCGCCGGTCGTGCCGGCGATCAACAGGTGCGGGGTCGTCGCCAGGTTCAAGAACACCGAGCGGCCGGCGATGTCTTTGCCGATGGCCACATCGAGCGGATGGGTGGCGGCCTTGGCTTCGGGCGACGACATGATGTCGCCGAGGCTGACCAGTTGGCGGGTGTGGTTGGGCACCTCGACGCCGATGGCCGTGCGACCCGGGATCGGCGCCAGGATCCGCACGTCGGTGGCCGCCATCGCGTAGGCGATGTCGCGGTTGAGGCTGGTGACCCTGGCGACCTTGACCCCCGAGCCCAGCTCGAGCTCGTATCTCGTCACCGTGGGGCCCACCGTCTGGCCGAGCAGCTTCGTCTCGACGCCGTGCGAGGTCAGCGCATCGACCAAGGTGCGGCCGCGGGCCTCGACCTCGGCCTTGTTGACCGTCTGCTGGGTGGATCTGATGAGGTACTGCGCGGGAGGCAACACCCACTGGCCACGCTTGGCGCCGGGACCGAGCTCCAGCTCGGACTGCTCGATCAGCCCGGGATCGACCGCGCCAGGGGGCGGCAGCGGGCGGGCCCGAGGCTGGCGCGGCTTGGTGGGCTCCGACCAGTCCTCGTCGAGCGCGGCATCGTACAGCGTCGGCACCGGAATCTCCCCGGAACCTTGGCGATCGCTCTTCAGCGTCGACACGTTGCCGAAGGCCAGGCGCGCCCGACGCCCGATCGGCATGGCAACCGCACCGACGCCCTTGCCCGTCTGGGACAGCATCGCTCGCAGCGACGCCCTGGTCAGCACCAACGCACCTCCGACGCACATGGCCACGAGCACCACGATCGCCCCTCCGGACGCGATCAGGCCGCGCAGCGGTTCGCCGACGAGGGCCCCGATCCAACCACCAGCGCGTCCCAGCGTGTCGAAATTGGCCATGATCTTCTCGGGACCGCGCACGACATGCAGCAAGCCGAGCAGTGACAGCCCGAGTAGCCCCCAGCCAAAGGCCAGCCGCGAGCGGTGCATGCTGCGCCCCTTGCCGACGAGCGCTGCGCCGACTGCGACGAGCGCGGCGGGCACGATGTACCGACCGAGCCCTGTGAGCCAGCCGACGACGGTCTCGACGCCGCGACCGACTGGACCGGCCAAATCGAGGTAGATCGCCAGGCCGAGCAGCACGCCGACGGCGATGAAGCCAATCCCGGCGAACTCGTGTTCTCGCCCCTCGATCGCCTGACGCAGCTCTGCCGATGTCTGCCCGCGACGTGACATCGTCGATGGGTTGACCACCTCCGCCGGCCTGGCCTGCTTGGCCGACGTCCGCTTGGGCGTGGTGGTCGCTTTCGGCCGCTTCTTGGGTTGGCCCCACGTCGTCATAGAGGTTCCAACGGTACCAAGGGGGCGGCACCTAATCGGGGCACTGTCAGGCGTCGACCGCCTGCACCGTCCCATCGGGGCCGACCACGACCACCAGCTGCCCACCCTGTGGCGACGTGACGGCCACGCTGTACTGCACGCTGCCGTCCTGGCCAGCCTCGACGAAGAACACGTCGGCGCTGGACTGCGGTAGCTCCGCCTGCAGCTTGCCCAACACGGTGTCCGGGTCGAAATCGAGAGCGTCCGCGGCGAAGCTGAATCCGCTCGCGGCCTGGCCCTCGGTCGACGACAACTCGCCATCCAGGTACACCCATGGCTGAACCAGCTTGCCGTCGTTCAAAGCGACGAACAAGTTGACGAGTCGGGATGTCGCGTTGATCTCGAAGTATTGCTGCGGCCCACCCAGGTGCGTCTCGAGCGCTGATACCGCCTCGTCGATCCGGTCGACCAGAGGCAGCGTGCCATTCGAGGCAAGGACGGAGGTGCCCAACCCGGTGGTCGGCGATGGCACGCCGGAGGTTCCTGTGGACGATCCACTTCCGCACGCCGTGAGTGTGAGCGCGGCGACCACCCAACGCGCGGCCGAGGCCACGTGTCGGTCAAGCTTCCATCACGACGGGCACGATCATCGGCCGCCGCTTGGTGCGTTCGTTGACGAACTTGCCGGCGGCACGGCGCACGTCGCGCTCCAAGGCGTCGACGTCGCGAACCCCTGTGGCGAGTGTCTTCTCGACCGCAGCGGCAACCGCGTCGCACGCCTCGTCGAGGAGATCGTCGGCCTCGGGTGCGTACACCCAACCGCGGGTGATGATCTCCGGCCCGACCAGCACCTTGCCGGTCTCGATGTCGACGGTGACGACGACCACGACGACGCCTTCCTCGGCCAACATCTTGCGGTCGCGGAGCACACCTTGACCGACGTCGCCGACGATTCCATCGACGTACAGGTAGCCGGCAGGCACACGGCCAGTGAGGGCCAGGCCGTCGTCGTCGAGGGTCACCACATCGCCGTCCTCGCAGACCATCACATGATCGCGAGGTACGCCCATCAGATAGCCGAGCTTGGCGTTGGCGACCATGTGGCGGTACTCGCCGTGGATCGGCACGAAGAAGTCGGGATGGGTCAACGACAGGTAGGTCTTCAACTCGTCAGCCTGAGCGTGACCTGTGGCATGCACATCGGCGACACCCGAGTGGATGACCTGGGCGCCGGCACGGAGCAACCCGTCGATGACTCGATTGACATTGCTCTCGTTGCCAGGGATGGCGTGACTCGACAAGATGACCGTGTCGGTCTCGCCGATCTTGACCCATTTGCTCTCACCGCGTCCCAACAAGGCGAGCGCCGACATCGGCTCACCCTGCGAACCTGTGGAGATCACGCACACCTTGCCGGGGGGGTAATCACCAATGTCGTCGATGTCCACCAGAGACTTGTCGGGGATGCTCACGACGCCCAGATCGCGCCCGAGCCGAACGTTCTTCTTCATGCTCAGGCCCAACGTGGCGACAACGCGTCCCTCACCAATGGCCGCGTCGGCGATCTGTTGGATGCGGTGCAGGTGGCTGGCGAAGCTGGCGGTGATGATCCGTTGGCCGCGTAGCTCGGCGAACAGCGACCGCAGCACCGCCCCGACCCCGGACTCCGATGGAGCATGACCGTGTTCCTCGGCGTTGGTCGAATCGGCCAGCAACAGGCGGATTCCTTCGTTGGATGCGATCGAGCCGATCCGAGCGAGGTCGGTGCGGCGGCCGTCGACGGGGGTCAGATCGAGTTTGAAGTCGCCGGAGTGCAGGATCACTCCCTGCGGAGTGTGGATGGCGATGGCGTGGGCGTGCGGCACTGAGTGGGTGACGGGGATGAACTCGACATCGAATGGCCCGATCATGCGTCGCTCGCCGTCGGCAACGACGATCAGGTCGGTCTTGCCCAGCAAACCGGCCTCCTCGATCCGATTGCGGGCCAAGCCAAGAGTGAGCGCCGAACCAAAGATCGGGAAGCTCAACTCGCGGAGGAGATAGTGCAGGGCGCCGACGTGATCTTCGTGACCGTGGGTGGCAACGACCCCTTCGATACGGTCGGCGTTCTCGCGCAACCAGGTGAAGTCGGGCAGCACGAGATCGATGCCGTGCATGTCGGGATCGGGGAACATCAAACCGCAGTCGATGAGCAGCACGCGGTTCTGCTGCTCGATGGCCATGCAGTTGCGACCGATCTCGCCGAGACCACCCAGGAAGATGACGCGTACAGGGTCAGTCATCGGTAAGCACGGTGATCACAGCGGACGGTCTGGGAATGCATCTCGCCATCGTTGCAGGTTGGCCCACACCTCGGGGGCGCGCTGGTCGACGAAGGCCGGAGCATCACCCATGGGCAACCGTGCCTGACCGACCGAGATGCCGAGGTGTCGCATCATCGCCTTGGTCGGAATCGGGTTCGGTGCATCGTCCCCGGTCTCGAAGGCGAAGCTCTCCAACATCCGGCTGTTGACCAGACGGGCTCCGTCGATGTCGCCCTTCTCCCAGAGATCGAAGAGATCCTGGTGATCCTCGCCCGTCCAGTGAGTGGCGACGCCGATGGTGCCGACGATGCCGCTGGCCAGGAGTGGCAGGGTCATCGCATCGTCGCCGCTGTAGGCCTCGAAACCGGAGGGGGCCGAACTGATGACCGCAGCCGTCTCGCCGGGGTTGCCCGCAGCATCTTTCAACCCGACGATGTTGGGAACCTCTCTGAACAGCCTCAGGAGTGTGGCGGTGGTGATCTTGCGGCCGGTGCGGACGGGGATGTCGTACACCACGACGGGCAGATCGCTGGCACGCGGCGATGGCCCGCATGTGGGCCTCGATGCCGGCCTGCGAGGGACGGTTGTAGTACGGGCAGACTGCCAGGATGCCGGCCGCGCCGAGCGCCTCGGCCTGCTTGGTGAGGTGGATCGAGTGGCGGGTGTCGTTGGTGCCGGTTCCGGCGATCACCGGAATGGTGACCGCCTCGATCACCGTGGCGAACAGCGCCAGGCGCTCGTCGTCGCTGAGCGTTGGCGCCTCACCAGTGGTGCCGGCAAGCACCAAACCGTCGTTGCCATGATCCTGAAGGTAGCGAGCAAGCACCTTGGCGGCATCGAGATCGAGGGCACCCTCGCTGTCGAACGGTGTCACCATCGCGCTGAGAACGCGCCCGAATCGAGCCATGGATGTAATCGTAGATGACCGGTGCAGCCGGGTCACGGTCGGTTCATGAAGCTGTGGATCTGGGCCGCTCACCCGGGCAGGCGGGCCCACATCAGGATCCGGCGGAAGGGGAAGAAATGCGGCTCGTGACTGCCCAGTACTCGGAGGAGTTCGGTCTCGTAGTCGGCGACGAACGCCGCGAACGCGGCCTCGTCGAGCCGCTTCTCGAAGCGGGTCAGCATGGTTCCGCGCACCCAGTCGACGACGTGTCGCGTGCTGGGCAGGACATGCGGGTAGACCTGCAGCCGAACGTGTTGGCGCTCGTAACCGAGGTCGTAGAGGATCCGGGCGTACGCCTCGGGTTGCAGCACGTAGGCCTGCACTGGGTCGATCGGCGGACCATCCGGGCCGAACATCGACCGATAGGGCTGGCGTTCGGCAAGACGCCGGGCAACTTCGTGCGACGGCATGGCGGCGTTGGCCGGCACTTGTAGTGCGATCTGGCCACCTGCACGCAGCGCCGCTGTCCATCGAGCGATGAGGTCGGCGTGATCCGGCACCCACTGCATGCTCGCCGAGGCCAACACGAGATCGACGTCGGCCGACGATGTCCAGGTGCCGATGTCGCCCTGCTCGAACCACACCGAGTCGCACACGTGCTCCTCGGCCTTGTCGAGCATTGCCTGCGAGTTGTCGATGCCGACCATCTCGGCGACGGCGAGTCGTTGCGCGGCCAGCGCGGTGAGTTCTCCGGGGCCACAGCCGAGGTCGACTGCACGCCCGATGGCGCCGGGCTCGACCAGGGCCAGCAGATCGTAGAACGGCTGAGCCCGCTCGGTAGCGAATCGGTGGTACTGCTCGGGGTTCCAGTCAGGCACTACTTGTATTGTACTTGTATCTAGTGCGACTATGTCAAACTCTCGCCCGGCGAGAACCACCGAGGGGGATCATGAGTACCGCTGTCCAAGAATCGACCATGCCGTCAAAGGGCTTGAAGGGGGGTTCACTCGGACTGATAGCGGTCATCGTCATCGGGGTCGCCTCGACGGCGCCCGGCTACAGCCTGGCTGCCAGCGTGGGGCTCGTCACCGGTTCGGTCGG
Source organism: Ilumatobacteraceae bacterium (assembly GCA_963773085.1). Lineage (GTDB taxonomy): Bacteria > Actinomycetota > Acidimicrobiia > Acidimicrobiales > Ilumatobacteraceae > JAENVT01. The sequence goes on from CAVYZS010000018.1 coordinate 355,655, forward strand.
CGAGAAGGCCCCGTTCATCATGCTCTTCGCGTTCGTACCGATGGCGTGCATCGCCGCCGCTTTCTACTACCTCAACAAAGCCGACCCTGATTGCGGCACCAACTTCACCTGGGGCGTTCGTGCCTTCGGCCCCAAGGCCGGGTGGATCGCCGGATGGGGTTGCATCGTCGCCGACCTCGTCATCATGCCCAACCTGGCGGGCGTGTCGGGGCAATACCTCGTGCTGCTCTTCAGCGAGACTGCCGCCGAGAACATCTATCTCACCACGACCATCGGAATCCTGTTCATCATCGCCATGACGTGGATCTGCTGGAAGGGCATCGAGCTCTCCGCTCGCTCGCAGGTCGTACTGCTCGGCACCGAACTCGCAGTGCTGGCAGTATTCGCGATCGTCGCCATCGGCAAGTCTTTGGGCGGTGGCATTAGCAGGACTGTCGATGGCACGACATACCACTCTGTCACACCGAGTCTGTCGTGGATGTCGCCATCCGGGCTCAACAGCAGCGCGATCATCGCCGGATTGGTGGTAGCCGTGTTCATCTACTGGGGCTGGGACACCTGTGTCTCGGTGAACGAGGAGACCAAGGATTCGAGCCGTACGCCGGGGCGTGCAGCGGTGCTTTCAACGGTGGTGCTGCTGGCCATCTACCTGATCGTCTCGTACGGTGCCGTGGCGCTGCTCGGCCCACAGTTCGTCACCGACAACGCCGATGATGCGATGTACGCCCTCGGCAAAGAAGCACTCCCCGATGTCATTCTCAAGCTGTTGGTCATCGCCGTGCTCACGTCGGCGGCCGCCTCGTGCCAGACGACGATCCTGCCGGCAACGCGGACGATGCTGTCGATGGGTTCGCACGGCGCTGCGCCGGCCAAGCTGGCCCAGATCGACCCGAAGCGACTCACACCCGACTACAGCTCGTGGTTGTTCGGAGGCGTCTCGATCGCTTGGTACCTCGTCCTCGTCATCATCAGTCACAACTCCAGCACCGACGCCTACTTCGCCTCGATCGCCGCCGTCGGCATGGCGATCGCCGTGTACTACGGGCTGTCGGGCATCTCGTGCATCGTCTACTTCAGGCGGTTTCTCTTCAAGTCGGTGAAGAACTTCGTGATGATCGGTCTGCTGCCCGGCTTCGGTGGTGCCGTCCTGATCTACGTGTTCTGCAAGACCGTGTGGGACGCCCGCAGCGCCGACTACGGCTACGGCACCATTTTCGGGGTCGGCACCGTGTTGGTGATCGGCACTCTGTTGCTGCTTCTCGGTGTACCGCTGATGTTCTGGTGCGCGAAGAAGTACCCGACGTTCTTCAGCTACAGCACGGACCCGCCCGACCTCGTCAAGGATCCGTACAGTGACGACACGTTGGCTGCCCCGTTGGGCACCTATCGCAAGAAGGGAACCGTCTGATGGCAGCCGAGCTGATCGCCGGAATCGGTGGAGATGGAAGCGGCACCGCGGCAGCGCGTACCGCGGCAAGAGTCGCCACCCTGATGAAGGCAAAACTGGTATTGGTGTTCGGCTACGAACCGACGTCACTCGGTCCGCGTGGCGGGTCCCTGGAGGAGGAGGTCCGGGGGGTAGGAGAACAGGCAATCGAAGCGGTTCGAGCCGAGCTCAGCGCGACCTTTCCCGATCTCGAGATCGAATCCGAGTTCGTCCAGGATCATGCAGTCGAGGCACTCATCCGAGTCGCCCAGCTGCGCAACGCCGAGGTCATCGCGGTCGGCCACGGCGGGGGCGGACCATTCCGTGGAGCATTGCTCGGATCGATCACCTACGAACTGGTGCACCGCTCTCCGTTACCCGTGCTCGTCGTGCCCGACCAACCGGCCGACGAGTGACGCTCGAACCTCCGAGGCGTCAGAGTCGATCGCGATCGATTATGGTCTGACAACCAGACCAGAGAGCGCACAAGGAGGTGATCGTTCGATGAACACTCCGTTCGCGCCCGTCAAGCGGCGAACGATCTCCTCGGAGATCCGCGACCAGCTGCTCGAGGCGATCCGCACCGGCGAGCTCCAGCCCGGCAGTCCGGTGCCGGCCGAACGTCAGCTGTGCGAACAGTTCGGGGTGGCTCGCACGTCGGTTCGCGAGGCGATCCAGGGCTTGACTGCGTCGGGATACCTCGAACGCCGGGGCAACCGCCCGGTCGTCGCCGAACGACTTCCCGAAATCCGGCTCACCGGCGACTCGGCCACCCTCGACCAACGCAAAGCGCTGGTTCGTCAGCTGTTCGAAGTGCGCCGCACCATCGAGCCGGCCATGTCGGAACTCGCCGCGCGCCGGGCCACCACCGCCGACCGCGCCGACATCGCCGAACTGGCAGCGCGCACCACCGACCAGCTCGACGCGTTCCGTGGCACCGACCGCGCTTTCCACACCGCGATCGCACGCGCCTGCGGCAACCCGTTGTTGCAGGAGGTCTACGGCAAGACGCTCGCCGCCCTGTTCGATTCCGGCGAGCTGGCATCGCTGCTCTACGCCGAGATCAATCGGCCGGAGGTCGACGACATCATCGCCTCGTCGACGGCGGCCCATCTGGCGATCGCCGACGCCCTCGTGGCCGGCCGTCGCAAGCCGACGGTCGCCGCGGTGCAAGCCCACCTCGACGACGTGGAACGTCGCATGATCGAACGACTGTTGTGAGAGGACCGCCGATGAACCTGGCCAACCAGTACTGCTACTTCTACGATCACGACCAGTTCAACAACACCGACCGACCCGGCTTCCGGCGCCGGGTGATCAACGGTGAGTTGCTGCAACTCTGTTTCTGGCGGATCACCGGCGGGGCCACCGGATCGTTCCTGCACCACCACACGGAGCAAGAACAGCTCGGCGTCGTCGTGCGTGGCAAGCTCGACTTCCGCATCGGCGAGCCCGACGATCACACCCGAGTCGTGCTCGGCCCCGGCGAGGTCTATCTGGCCCCGCGGTCGGTCTGGCACGGTGACAGCGTCTTCATCGGTGACGATGAACTGAACGAGGTGTGGATACTCGATGTCTTCGCACCTCCCAGAGAGGACCTCCGCAATGGCTGACCCGGCAAGCTCCGACCTGGTCTCGGCGACGGACTGGCGACTGGCCGTCGACATCGGTGGCACGTTCACCGACGTCGTGCTGATCGATGCGGCCAGCGGCCGGGTCGTGGTCGACAAGACCCTCACCACGCCGGCCGCTCCACTCGATGGCGTTCGAACGGGGGTGCGCCAGCTCCTGACCAAGGCAGGCGTTCGCCCGGCGGAGATCACCGCGCCCATCGTTCACGCCACGACGCTGATCACCAACGCTCTGATCGAAGGCAAGATCGGTCGCGCCGGAATCGTCACGACGCTCGGCTTCGGCGACACCATGCTGATCCGCGACGAACACCGCTACGACATGTACGACCTACAGATCGAATTCCCGAGCCCGCCCGTGCCCCGCGAGCGGGTCGTCGAGATCGCCGAACGGACGAACCCATCGGGCGACGTGGTCGAGACGCCGACCACCTCCGCGCTCGAGGGGATCACCACTCGACTCGGCTACGCCAAGGTCGAAGCCGTCGGGGTCTGCCTGATCAACGCCTACGCCAACCCGGCCAACGAGCGGCTGATCGCCGACCACCTGCGCCGCGAGCTCGGGGTGCCCGTGTGCATCTCGGCCGAGATCTCGCCACAGATCCGCGAATACCCGCGGATGATCACGACGGCCTGCAATGCCGCAACCATGCCGGTCATCGGCCCGTACCTCGATGAGCTCCAGAAATGGCTCGCCGCTGAGGGCTTCGGAGGGTCGGTACTGATGATGCTGTCGAACGGCGGCGTCGTCTCCGCCGACGACGCCGCCCGCGCCCCCATCCGTCTCGTCGAGAGCGGACCCGCCGCTGGAGCGTTGGCCGGCAGCTGGTTCGCCCGCCGCCTCGGCGAGCACCGCCTGTTGTGCTTCGACATGGGCGGCACCACGGCCAAGTCGTGCTTGATCACTGGCGGCGAGCCGGAGATCACCAACACGTTCGAAGTGGCTCGCATCTACCGCTTCAAGAAGGGCTCCGGATTTCCCGTCTCGGTGCCCTCGGTCGACCTGGTCGAGATCGGCGCCGGCGGCGGCAGCCTGGCGCGCATCGACGAACTCGGCCTGCTGAAGGTCGGGCCGGAATCGTCCGGGGCCGATCCCGGTCCGGCGTGCTACGGACGCGGCGGCTCGAAGGCGGCCGTGACCGACGCCGACCTGGCGCTCGGCCTGCTCGACGCCGGTTACTTCCTCGGTGGCGACATGCAACTCGACCTCGCCGCCAACGACGCCGCGCTGCACTCGGTGGCCGACGTCCTCGCTCTCCCGGCAGACGAAACCGCCGCAGGCATTCACGAGCTCGTCAACCAGAACATGGCTGCCGCGGCCCGCATGCACGCCGTCGAACAGGGCGAGGATCTTCGTGGCGTCACGCTGCTGGCCTTCGGCGGGGCCGGGCCGATTCACGCATGCGGGGTGGCCGAACTACTCGATTCGCCAAGGGTGATCTTTCCTGTCAATGCCAGCGTGCTGAGCGCGTTCGGAACCCTGGTGTCGCCGGTGCGGATCGATCTCGCCAGGTCGATGGTGCGCTCGCTGGCGGCGATCTCGCACGAGGAACGCGACCGCCTGCTCGACAACCTGCGCGAGGAAGGCCGCCGCGTGTTGGCCGCCGCGGGCGTGCCAGGTGATCGCATTCGCTTTCGCTACGGGCTCGACGCCCGCTATCTCGGTCAGGGCAACGAACTCACCATCTGGGTCGGCGACGGCGAGCACTGGCCGGTCACCGACGAGCAGGTCGTCGAACGGTTCGAGAGTGACTACCGCAGGATCTATGGCCTGACCATTCCCGACGTTGCCGTCGAAGCAGTCACATGGCGCCTCTCCGCATATGCCAACGCCGACACGGTGGAACCAGTTGCCGACGTCGGCGAGACGCATGGCCCGCCGCGCACCGTGCGTGCTGTCCGTTTCGAACGCTCGTCAGCCGCAATCGAGACACCGGTCTACCGGCGCAGCGACCTCGGACGAGGGCAACGTCTGATCGGGCCGGCCATCGTCGAGGAGCGCGAGACCACGGCAGTCATCCGCCCGGGCTGGATCGTCGAAGTTGCCGACGACGGCTCTCTGGTCGCCGAGAGGAGCAACTGATGGCCTTCGATCCGATCGAACTCGAGGTGCTCTGGCAAAGCCTCATCGCCACCGTCAACGAGCAGGCCAGGGCGCTGCAGCGGGCGGCCTTCTCCCCCATCGTCCGCGAAGCCGGCGATCTGGCCAACGCGGTGTTCGACCAGCGCGGCCGCATGGTCGCCCAGGCGGTCACGGGCACTCCAGGACACATCAACTCGTTGGCTCGCGCGGCCACCGCCGTGCTCGAGGAGTACCCGCCGGAGTCCTTGGTCGAAGGCGACGTGTTGATCACCAACGACCCGTACAAGACAGCAGGTCAGTTGCTCGACGTGACGGTGCTCTACCCGGTGTTCCGCGGCGGCAAGGCGATCGCCTTCTTCGGCTCAACCATCCACCACACGGACGTCGGCGGCTACGGCATCGGTGCCGGGGCACGCGACGTGTTCGAAGAGGGTTTGTGGATCCCGATCTGCAAGCTGATGAATGCCGGCGAGCGCAACGCCGATGTGTGGAGGTTCATTCTCAGCAACGTGCGCCAGCCCGACCACATGTCCGGCGACCTCCATGCCCAGATGGCCTCCGGCGAGGTCGGTGCCCAGCGACTTCTCACCTTGTGCACTCACCATGGTCTCGACGACATCGAGGCATTGGCCGACGAGGTCATCGAGCGCAGCGAAGCCGCTACCCGAGCAACCATTCGTGAGCTTCCGGCCGGCACCTACCACGCCAGCGCCGAACTCGACCTTGCTGACGGCAGCCGTATCGACATCGTCTGCGCCATCACGGTCGACCCGGTGCTCGGCGAGATCCTGGTCGACTACGCCGGTTCGTCGGGCGCCAGTCCGTATGGCATCAACGTGGTCAAGAACTACACCCACGCCTACACCACCTTCGCGGTGCGGTCGGTGCTCAACCCCGAGTTGCCGAACAACCACGGCAGCCTGGCGCCGATCAAGGTCGAGGCTCCCGTCGGGTCGATCGTCAACGCCGTGTCGCCGCAGCCGTGCACCGCCCGACACGTCGTGGGCATGTTCCTGCCCAACGCGCTGCTGAAGGCTCTCGCCCAGATCAAACCCGAACAGGCGATGGCCGAAGGCTCCGGCGCTGTGTGGACGATGCAGGTGTCAGGGAATCACGACGACGGCCGGCCATTCATCACGGCGATGTTCACCTATGCCGGCGGCGTCGGCGCCCGAGCCCGCAAGCCGGGGTTGTCGGCGTGCTCATACCCCACCGGTGTCGCTGCGGTGCCCGTCGAGGTGGTCGAAGCCTCTGCACCGATCCGGTTCCACCGCAAGTCGCTCCGGGCGGGAAGCGGCGGAGGGGGCGAGCAGATCGGCGGAATGGGCCAAACCGTGGAGTTCACCGTCGATACGACTCGGCCGTGGCAGTTGAACGCCGTCACGTCACGACTGGCCGTCCCACCCCAAGGCATCTTCGGCGGCGGCCCCGGTGCTGCCGGCTCGTTCACCGTCAACGGCGAGGCAGTGCGAACACAGCAGCGGATCACGCTGCAGCCAGGCGACCGGGTCAGCCTCGAACTTCCCGGTGGAGGTGGGTACGGCGTCGCCCAGCACACCGAACCCGCCGAAACCCGACCAGTACAGACGCAACCGGCGTGAGCGGTTGGCCCGACGCGCTCTGCTTCGGCGACGTCTGGGCCGAATCCGTCGCCGTCCGCCCCGACGCATTGTTCCTGCGTTTCGAAGGACCCTCGGGCGCCGTCCACGAATGGTCCTACTTCGAGTTCGACCTGCTCACGGCGCGAATGGCCGCCCTGCTCGTCGAGCACGGCGTCGTCGAGGGCTCTGCCGTCCACCTGGCACTGACCAATGGCCCGGCGTTCGTTGCCGCGTGGATCGCGACGGTTCGTCTCGGCGCGTGGGTTGTGCCCAGCGACCCGATGGGCAAGATGCCAGAGTTGGGCGCACACATCGAGCGCACCAAACCGGCCGTCGGGCTGTACGCCGAGGCGCGGCGCAGCGAGTACCTGCCGGCGGCGGGCAGCATGCCGTCCATCGCCTTCGACGACGCTGAAACCGAGTTCGCCGATCTCGGCACCGAAATGTTCTCCGACTGGCCACAGTTGAACCTTCGCGACCGGGCCGCGGTGATGTTCACCTCGGGCACGACCGGACGGCCGAAGGGTGTCGAGGTCACCCAGGCCAACTACGCATTCGCCGGCAAGGTGATGGCGGAGGCGGCAAGCCTGCACGCAGATCATCGCCAGCTGGTGGTGCTCCCGTTGTTCCACGCCAACGCGCAGTACTACTCGTTTGCCTCGGCCATCTGGGCAGGGGCGTCGGTGGCGCTGATGCACAGGTTCTCGGCGAGTCGGTTCCTCACCCAGGCAGCCCGGCACCAGGCCACGCACGCCAGCTTGTTCGCCGCTCCGATCCGCATGATCCTTTCCCGTGGTGCCACTCCGGTCGACGACGTCCGGCTGCAGCACTGCTGGTATGCGATGAACATCAGCGACGACCAGTACGACGTGCTCACGGCCCTGTTCGGCTGCAAGCCGCGCCAGTTGTACGGGATGACCGAAACCATTCCGGCTGTGCTCACCGACAACAGCACCGACCCGATGCCCTCGAGCATGGGCCTGGTGACAGCGGGTTGCATCGTCGACGTTCACGATGCCGACGGAAGCCCGACGCCGGTCGGTGAGGTTGGCGAGATCGTGGTCGCCGGCGAAACCGGGATCACGTTGTTCGCCGGATACCTCGACGACGCGGAGACGACAGCGGCCAGCTTCGACGGAGCCTGGTTCCGCACCGGCGACCGAGCCCGGCGCGACGGCAGCGGTCGTCACTACTTCGACGGGCGTCGGGCCGACGTGTTGAAGGTGGCCGGCGAGAACGTGTCGACCGTCGAGGTCGAGCAAGTTCTGGCCGCCCACCCCAGCGTCCTCGAAGCCGCCGTGATCGGCATGCCGGATCCAGTGCGCGACGAGGTTCCGGTGGCATTCGTGGTTGCCGCCGACGCGACCCAGCCTCCTACGATTCAGCAGCTGCTCGACTGGTGTTCCGAGCGGTTGGCAAAATCGAAACAACCCCGCGACATCTCCTTCGTCGCGGAACTCCCGCGCACCAGCGTGGGCAAGATCCGCAAGTTCTTGTTGAAAGATCCGAATTCCGAAACCACATCTCCGAGAGAGGCTGGCCCACGATGACCGATCAGTCCGTGCTGACCCCCGAGCTCCTGGCCTCGTTCGATGACTCGGTGCTCGATGTCGACCAAGCCTGCACCCTGCCGCCGGCGTGCTACACGGCCGATGAGTTCCTCGAGTTCGAACGGCGTGCCCTCTTCGATCACGACTGGCTCTGCGTCGGCCGGGTCGACAAGGTCGCCAGTCCCGGCGACTACTTCACCGCGACCGTCAACGGCGAGCGGCTGATCATCAGCCGAGCCAAGGACGGCATCATCCACGCATTCTCGGCGATATGCCAGCACCGAGGAATGCAGATCGTCGACGACTCCGGCTCCGCGGCACGTTCACCTGCCCGTACCACCAATGGGTGTACGGCCTCGACGGGCGGCTACTCGGCGCGCCGGCGATGGAGCGCACGGCCGACTTCACCAAGTCGGACTGGGGCCTCCCGAACGTTCGCGTCGAGGAGTGGCTCGGGTTCCTGTTCGTCAACTTCGACAATTCGGCCGCACCGCTGGCGCCCAGTTTGGCGAACTACGAACCCTTCCTCGTCCACTACGACCTCCCCAACGCGGTGAGCCCCGGCAGCTTCACCCTCACCGATCTGCCGTGGAACTGGAAGGTGATGTTCGAGAACTTCAACGACGGCTACCACGCCAATCGCCTGCACCACACGATTCAAGACTTCTGTCCGAGCAACCTTGCCGCCTTCCCGGTGACGTGGGACGCGACGTCGAACGTGATCTTCCGAACCAACGGCTACATCCACATCGACGGCGGCTTCAACGCTACGACCAAGGCGCTGCTGCCGGTGTTCCCCGACCTCACCGAGGAGGAGCGGTGGCGGTCGACGTTCGCCTTGCTCCCACCAACGCTGTGCCTCGGGACCGCGCCTGACCAGGCCTTCTACTTCATCGTGACGCCGAAGTCGGCAGAAACGATCGATGTCGAGATCGGCTACCTGCTGCACCCGAGTGCGCTGGAACACCCGATGTTCGAGCATCTCTTCGCGATGAGCGACGCCGGCGTGCAGGTGTTCGTCAAACAGGATCAGGATGCCACCACCAAGGTGCAGCGTGGCATGCACTCTCGGTATGCAGCGCGGGGCAGGTACTCGTGGCAAGAGGAGAGCCACGTTCAATTCAACCGGTGGCTCGTGCAGCGGTATCGCAACCACTGGCCCGCCCCCGCCCCCGGCCCCGCGTGAACTTTGTCGCTGTCGACAGGCTCAGCATGTTCGGAGCGACAAGGTTCGGTGAGGGCGCGGTTCGATGAGGGCGCGGCTCGGCGTCAACGGCGCTCCGCTGTCTAGTGTTCGTGCATGGTTGCGCAGCTGAATCACACGATCGTCGCGGCCCGCGACAAGCACGAATCGGCCACCTTCCTGTCGGAGATCCTCGGGTTGCCGGCGCCCGTGTCGTTCGGCCATTTCGTCGTGGTGCCCACCGGTAACGACGTCTCGCTCGATTTCGCCGATGCCGACGGTGAGATTGCCGCGCAGCACTACGCGTTCCTGATCACCGAGGATGAGTTCGACGAGGTCTTCGCTCGCGTTCAGCAGCGAGGCATCACGTTCTGGCCACATCCATGGCGAGGCAACGACGGCCAGATCAACCACAACGACGGCGGGCGCGGTTTCTATTTCGAGGACCCGAGTGGTCACTTTCTGGAGGTTCTGACCCGCCCGTACGGCAGCGGGGAATGAGCCGTTGTAAGCCGGCGATTCCCTGTGAGACTGCGGGCGATGCCTGCGGAGCGTGACAACACTGCCGAGAGCGTCACAGCCGTTGCCGGCGAGGGTGGTGTCGCGGTCTCGTACGTTCCCGCCGGCTCCCGGGTCTCTCCTGTGGCGGTGTTGCTGCTCGTCACGTCGGCGTTGATCTTCAGCACCGGCGGGCTGTTCATTCGCGCGCTCGATGATCCTCAGGCATGGACCACGGTGTTCTGGCGAAGCCTGTCAGCCTGCGCCAGCCTGTCGCTGCTGATCGTCTGGCGCGAGCGAACGAACCCGCTGCGGGCAATCGTGAGGATGGGTCGACCGGGCTGGCTCGTCGGCGCAGCCTTCTCGGCATCGTCGATCGCATGGTCGTGGCGCTGACGAAGACCAGCGTGGCGATCGTCCTGGTCATCTTCGCGCTCAGCCCGCTGGCAGCAGCCGTCCTGGCCTGGATCCTCATCGGTGAGCGGGTGCAGACCTACACCTGGGTCACGATCGGTGTCACGGTGGCCGGCGTCGGCTACATGGTGTCCGGGCAGGGCGCGGGAGGCTCGACGACCGGTGCGTTGATTGCCCTGATCATCCCGTTGGCGTTCGGCTTCGGCACCGTGATGATCCGCCGCCACTCGGAAATCGCCATGGCGCCGGCGATGCTGCTCTCGGCGGCGATGAGCACCGTGATCTCGTTGCCGTTCGCCGACCCGTTGGACGTGACCCGGCATGATCTGCTGTTGTTGCTCACGTTCGGCTTCGCCCAGCTCGGCATCGGTCTGGCGATCTTCAGCGTCGGGCGCGGCCCGTGCCCCGGCCACCGACGTCGCCCTGATATCGATGCTCGAGCCGATCATGGGGCCGATCTGGGTGTGGATCTTCATGGACGAGTACCCCGGCGTTCCCGCCCTGATCGGTGGCGCGATCGTGTTCGTCGCCCTCGCCGTGCACACGGTCTACGCCGCGTCCAGAGCAGGTACGGCAGACTGGCCTGCACGACGAACTCGTCGATACCGGTCGAAGCACACCGACTCGGATCGCCTGAGCGTCAGCCGTTGTCGACAGGGTTGACAGTCATCCCAGGGGCGACGATGGCATCGATCGCGGCGAGCACGTCGGCGGACAGGCCGACATCCGCCGCTGCGAGAAGTGCGTCGAGTTGCTCGGGCGTGCGCGGCCCGATCAGCGCCGCCGTCACAGCAGGATTGGCGAGCACGAAGCCGAGCGCGAGTTGGATGAGGGTCAGTCCGGCGCCGTCGGCCACGACGCTCAACTCGGCGACGAGCCTGCGCTTCTCGTCGCGGATCGCTCGATCCCGATGATCGAAGTGGTCAGGCTCGCGTGCTGCCCGCGACACCGAGTCGACAGATCCGGACTGGTACTTCCCGGTCAACCATCCGCCATTCAGTGGCGCCCAGACCAGCGTGCCCACGTCGTGCCGACCGCACCACGGCAGCACCTCGGCTTCGACGCGCGCGGACAAGCACGGAGTAGGGCGGCTGCTCGCTGCGCGGCGCTGTCACGCCGAGCCGTTCCGCGCTCGAACGAGCCTCGGCGAGTTGAGCAACCGAGAACGTCGACGTGCCGACGGCGCGCACCTTCCCCGCCTTCACCAGGTCGTCGAATGCCTGCAGCGTCTCGTCGATCGGCGTGTCGGGATCGGGTCGATGCATCTGGTACAGGTCGAGGTGGTCGGTTCGCAGGCGACGCAGACTCGCCTCGCACGATTGCATCACCCAGCGCCGCGACAACCCGCGCTCCAGCGGATCGTCGCTCATCGCGTTCCCGACCTTGGTCGCCAGCACGACATCGTCACGGCGGCCGACCAGGGCCCGTCCGAGGATCTCCTCGGACGTGCCGAAGTCGTAGATGTCGGCAGTGTCGAACAGCGTGACACCAGCGGTCGAGCGCGCTGTCGACCATCTGGCGGCACGATTGCTCGTCGGGGTTGCCCCAGCGCCCGAACATCATGGTTCCGAGCGCAAGCGTGCTGACCTCGATCCCACTGCGAGCCCAGCTGTCGATACTGCACGAGTCAGACCAGGCCGGCTTGGCGCTGGAACACCAGGCTGTCCCAGTAGTCGATGCGATGGGCGATGCGCCCGTCGCGAACCACGAAGCGCATCACGCCGCGCACGGCGATCGGCCGATCGTTCGTCGTCGTGTGCAAGCGTGTACGCGGCGACGACGCGATCGTCGTCGGCCATGACGTCCTCGATGTCGTAGCGCAGCCCCGGCATCGACGCCAGGAACCCGGGCAGTCGCTGACGGTACTCGTCGATTCCGATACAGCCGCTGCCCAGCGCAGCCGTGTGCTCGTTGACGAAGTCGTCGGTGACGAACGCCGCAACCGCATCGGGATCACCGGTCGCGAACGCCTCGAGATAGCCGACGCACACCGCGATCGGCGAGCCCGGTGGCGGCACCAGTCACGACCCGGTACCCCAGACCTCCTGCACCGTCGCGTAGACGCCTTGGTCGTAGGAGAACTCGATCATGTTGCCGTCGGGATCCGTCAAGGCGCAGATGTAGCCGATCGGCGGCGGCATCTCCGTGGGCGGCCAGGCGAGGCAGCCCTCCGACTCGCCACGCTCGGCGATCGCGTCGACCTCGGCGCGGCTGGTGACCTCGATGCCGATGTGGGCGAACGGCGCCATGATCGGCTGCGGGCCTTTGTCCTGATCGCGTCTGAAGCTGACCAGCACCAGGATGAACGGCTTGTCGACCTGATCGCGGTGGCCGAGCCAGGCGCCGTAGCCGTCCTGCGTCCTCGCGGCGGTCGAGCAACTCGAGCGGCGTGAACCGCTCGTACCAGGCGATGGTCTTGTCGATGTCGGTTGCCGGCAGCGCGATGTGTGTCCAGCGCATCGACGGCGGATGGACGGAGTACTTGTCGGCAACTTCACTCATGTGTCCAGCCCTCCGGAACGACAGGATCGGGGCCACCCTTGGTCCACAGGATCAAGGTGTTGCCCCACGGATCGAGGAAGGCGCTGTTGAACCCGTTGAACTCGGCCCAGTAGTGGTGGCGCCACAGTTCGGTCGCGCCGAGAGCGACGGCGGTGTCGAGGATGCGGTCGTCGCTGTCGTCGTCGGCGACCAGGATCCACACCCGAGCCGTCCGTCCCTTGCGTGCTCAGCTCTCGGGGATCGACGCCGGCAGCGTCGGGGTGCGGGCGGGCGTTGGCAACGTTGTAGATGCCCATGTGCAGGTTGCCGACCTCGGATGGGGTGCCGTCCGACAGCGGGAAGTGGCCGCCGGGCACGATGCGGTGGAACACACCAGCCGGGCGCGGTTCGACCTCCCACCCGAAGACCTCGGTGTAGAACCGTCCGGAGGCCTCGGGATCGTCGCTCGGCAGGTCCACGAAGATCAAGGTGTTGGGTCCTGTCATGGGCGCGAACGTAGCATCGTTGAGCTGTCCGGCTTGGACTGATGGTCTGACCGTCGAAGGAACTACGTTCGGGTCCCGTGAGTGACCCCGACGAGCGGCGACAGACGTTGATCGCCGGCGCGCAGGTGGTGACGATGAACGCCACGCGCGACGTCATTCGCGACGGGGCAGTGCTCGTGCAGGGCGATCGCATCGTCGAGGTCGGCAAGGCGTCCGACCTCATGACGCGCCACCCCGAGGCCGCTGTCGTCGGTGGCGATCACTTCGTCGTCACGCCTGGAATGGTGAACAGCCACATCCACATCACCGGCGAACCCTTGACCCGCGGCTACGTCCCCGACGACACGCCGTTCGAGGAGAACGTGTTCGTCTGGCTGTGCCGGCTCTACTCGGTCTACACGGCCGCCGAGGAACGACTGTCGGCGCAGCTCGCAGCGGTCGAGATGCTGAAATCGGGCACGACCAGCTTTCTCGAGGCGGGCACGATCCGCTTCCTCGACGAGGTGATCGACGGCCTGGTCGAGGTCGGGATCCGCGGCCGAGTCGGACGCTGGGTGTGGGATCTGCCGCCCGAGCCCGACGTCTACCGGCAGTCGACCGACCAGGCGATCGCCCACCTGCAGCGTCAGCTCACCGACTTCAAGTCGGTCGCCGACGGCCGCATCGGCGCCTGGTCGATCCTCGTCGGGCACACGACGTGCTCCGATCCGCTGTGGCGGGCAGCACGGCAACTGGCCACCGACGAGGGTGTGGGCATGAGCTTCCACATGTCGCCGGCCAAGATCGATCCCGAGGGGTTCATCGCCGAGTTCGGCCAGCGCCCGATGATCCACCTCGCCGAGCTCGGCGTGCTCGGCCCCGACGTGGCGATCACCCATTGCGTGCACGTCGACGACGGCCGAGATCGCGGCGATGGCGGCGGCAGGTGTCTCGGTGGCACATTGCCCGACGACGGCACTGAAGGTCAGCTACGGCGTCACCCAGGTCGGCAAGATGCCCGAGATGGTGCAGGCGGGGATCAACGTCAGCATCGGCACCGACGGCAACAACGCCTCCAACTACTCCGACCTGCACCGCGCGACCTATCTCGTCGCCGGACTCTTCAAGGACGCGCGCACCGACCCGCAGATGTTCCCCGCCGAGATGGCCTACGAGATGGCGACGCTCGGCGGCGCGCGCACGATGCTGCTCGATCACGAGATCGGCTCGCTGGAGCCGGGCAAGAAGGCCGACATCGTGCTGCACGACATCGACCGCCCCGAGTGGCGACCGCTGCTCAACGTGATGAACCAACTCGTGTGGTCGGCCGACGGGCGCGGCGTGCACACCGTGTTCGTCGACGGCCGCATGGTCGTCGAGGCGGACGGATGACGACGATCGACGAGGACGAGCTGTGGGCGGCGGCGCAGGCCGCGGGCGAGGCCATCACGTTGCGCTCCGGCCTCCCCGACATGGCCAAGTTCCCACAGTATTGACACTCCGTGTCACGACGCTTTACGGCGCGCGACTATGGTGCGTCGGCAAGGAATGGTCTGACCATCAGTCCGCGGACGAAAGGGGAGAAACGACGTGAACAGAAGGCAATCAGGTCATCGCATCAGCCGAGTGCTGGTCGTGCTGGCCGCGACATCGATCATCGCCGCGGCGTGCGGCAGCGATGACAGTTCCAGTGACGCGACCAGCGCCGCCACAGAACCGGCGGCCACGGAGCCGGCAGCAACCGAACCCGCAGCAACCGAACCCGCAGCGACCGAACCGGCGGCAACCGAGCCGGCGGCAACCAGCGCGGTGACGGCTTCCGACCTCGATACGAACGGTGACGGCAAGGTCGTCTTCGGCATCGCCGCGGCCGGTCCCGCCGACGACGGCGCGTACTACCAGGCAGTCGTCGATGCGGCAAAGAAGATTTCCACCGACAATGGCTTCGAAGACCCGATCGTGGTCGACAACATCCAGGCCGCCGACGCAGCAACTGCGATCGGTGATCTCGCCCAGCAAGATGTCGACGTCATCATCGTCGGTGCTTCGGAGATCGCCGAGCCGCTGCCGCAGTTGATCGAGCAATATCCCGATGTCTTCTGGTACTGCAACTGCGGTGCCGGCTTCCCACCGAACCCCGGCTTGTCGCAGAGCACCGACGACGGCGGCGAGATCAGCTACGCCGCGGGCTATGCCACCGGGTTGAAGCTCAAGGAGAAGGGTGGCGACTCGGTGGTGTTCATCGGTTGCTGCGACCTCGGCTTCGAGAAGCAGGCCTACATGTCGTTCGAGCTCGGCCTCCAGGCAGTCGATCCTGCGTACACGATGACCTACGTGCAAACCGGCGACTTCCCGTTCGACTTCGACAACACCGCCAACGCAACAGCAGCCCTGCAAACGGCGATCGACAATGGTGCCGACGCTGTGTACCCCTACCTCGGTGGCGCCCATCGACCGGTCGTGCAGGCTGCGAACGCTGCGGGGTTGATCACCATGAGCGCCGGGTCGTCGAAGGTCTGTGAGAGCACCGAGGAGCTGAAGTACGACATCGCCGTCAAGTTCGACGGCGGCGACTACGTGACCGCCGTCATGAAGCTGATTGTCGCCGGCGAGTTCAAAGAGGGCGACATCAAGCAGTTCAAGGTCGGCATCGATCCCGAGCCGGGCGCTGAGATCTGCAACGCCACGCCCGACGAGCAGACGGCGATGGACGACGTCTACGCCCAGATCGCGTCTGGGGCTCTCGCCGCGCAGCTCGGCCAGATCGCCGGCGAAGCGTTTGCGCAGGGCTGACCGCGGCCTGTGACCCAAGCGGACGATCACCGCGCGGGCGGGAACCACCAGTTCCCGCCCGCCGCGGAGTTCATCGACATCTCCAAGCGGTTCGGGCGGGTCGTGGCCTGCGACCGTGTCAACCTTGCCCTTCGGCAGGGTCGGATCCACGGCATCCTCGGCGAGAACGGGGCCGGCAAGTCGACCCTGATGAAGATGCTGATCGGCTTGATCCTTCCCGACGCCGGGCAGATCCGCCTGCACGGCGAGATCGTCAAGATCGTTGATCCGATCGAGGCGGCACGTCTCGGCATCGCCATGGTCCATCAGCACTTCAGCCTGGTCGAGCCGTTGACCGTGTGGGAGAACGTTGCCCTCGGCGACACCGGCAAGCTCGACTCCGGGCGCGTGCGCCGACGTGTCGGCGAGATCAGCGAGCAGTACGGGCTGGAGATCGACCCCGACGATCGCATCTCCGATCTGACCGCCGGCATGCGTCAGCGCGTCGAGATCATCAAGTGCCTGCGCCGTGATCCCGAGATCCTGGTGTTCGACGAGCCGACCTCGGTGCTGTCCCCGGCCGAATCCCAGTTCCTCTTCGAGGCACTCCGAAGAGTCGTCGATGACGAGGGCAAGGCGGTCGCCCTCGTCAGCCACAAGCTCGCCGAGGTCATCTCGGCCAGTGACGAGGTCACCATCATGCGCGATGGCAAGGTGGTCGATCATCGCCCCACCGCGGGCAGCGATCCGGCCACGCTGGCCCGGGCGATGGTGGGCAGGGAGGTCGTGCTGCGTCGCGAGCACGCCGCGTTCGGCGTGGTCGACGAGTCAACTCGAATGCGCGTGGTAACCAGGCGGCCTGACGACCAACCCGTGCTGAAGATCGTCGACGCGTCGGTGACCGGACGCGACGGGCGCGTGCTCCTCGATCGGCTCAACCTCGAGGTGCATGCGGGCGAGATCGTCGGTGTGGCAGGCGTCGAGGGCAACGGTCAACGAACACTCGGCGACGTCCTGTCGAGCCTGTGCCCACTCGATGACGGTTACGTCGAGGTCGACGGCCGGCGGGTGGCCACGGGTGAGGCCGGTGCCATGGCGAGGGCCGACATCGCCGTCATTCCCGAGGATCGCCACGACAGTGGCTGCGTGCTCGATTTCAATGTCGCCGAGAACATGGTCATTGCCGATCCCGAGCGTGTTGCCTGGCATGGACTGATGAATCGGGCGCTGATGCACGAACAAGCGTTGGCGCAGATCGACAAGTTCGACATCGTCTGCGGTGGTCCGCGGGCGCCGATGTGGTCGCTGAGCGGCGGCAACCAGCAGCGGGTCGTGCTTGCCCGCGAACTGTCGCACGAACCGCGGGTCCTGGTCGCCGCACAACCGACTCGCGGCCTCGACGTCGGGGCGATCGAGTACATGTCCGCGCAGCTCCGCGCCGCAGCCGACGATGGCGTCGGTGTGCTGTTGATCTCCACCGAGTTGGAGGAGATCCTCGATCTCGCCGATCGCATCGTGGTCATCTCCGGTGGCCGGATCGTCGGCGACATGCAACGCGAGGACGTCGATCTGGCACGGCTCGGGCTGATGATGAGCGGCGCCAATGAGTGATGTCGGCGAGCACATCGTCACCGAGCCCGAGGAGGACGAGGTCGCCTCCGCGGCGATGCAGCGATCGAAGTTCGGAGTCACCGGCGAAGTCGTCGCCCTCTATGCAATCTGCCTGTTCGTGGCCCTCGCCCTCGCCGCGATCATCGTCGCCGCAACGGGCGGATCGTGGCCGAACGTTTACACGGCAATTCTCGATGGCAGCATCCGCAAGGCCGGCCGCTGGGGTCTCACGCTCGGGGTGTCGGCACCCATCCTTCTGGTTGGCCTCGGCACGATTGTCAGCGGACGTGCCGGGCTGGTCAACATCGGCCAGGAGAGCCAACTGGTGATCGGCTCGTGCTTCGCCGCGTACGTGGCCGTGCGCCTCGCCGGCCCCGGGCCGTTCGTGCTGGTGATCGTCATGGTGTGCGGAGTGATCGGCGGCGCAGCGTGGGCGGGCATCGCCGGCGTGCTGCGGTACTACCGCAACGTGCCAGAGGTCCTCACCACCCTGCTGTTGAGTTCCGTGGCCGCCAACTTGATGGGCTGGGGTTTGCGCAAACCTTGGCTGCTGTTGGCACCTGCCGCCGGGAGAGCCAACCGCAACCAGGTCAGCGAACCGCTCGCCGCCAACATCCGCATCCCGCGGGTGACCTTGTTCGGCAACGAGTTCCCGCTCAGCGTGTTGCTGGCGTTGGTGTTCACTGTCGTCGTCTGGGTGGTTCTCGACCGCTCCGTCATCGGATTCCGACTGCGGATGCTCGGCCGCAATCCGAAGACTGCCCACCGCTCAGGAGTTGCCGAACGTCGCTACGGCATCGGAGCAATGCTCGTCTCCGGCGGTTTCGCCGGTCTCGCCGGGAGCGCGATGCTTGCCGGAGGAGATTTCGGCAACTACCAGTTGGTGGCCAACTTCGGCGCCGGAATCGGATTCGCCGGTTTGCTGGCGGCGCTCGTCGCCCGCCAGCGGGTGTTCGTGCTGGTGTTCGTCTCGTTCCTGTTCGGGTGTATGCGAACGGGATCCGGCTTTCTCCGCGCCACGGGCGTCTCCGGCCGCATCGCCGATGTCGTGCAGGGACTGCTCGTGCTGGCCATGCTGCTGCCACCCGCCATTCTCTATGTCCGCGAGCGCCGTCGAGCGCTGACCGCGTCGACTTCGAGGGTCTGAACGATGGACAACTTCTTCTCCGCGCTCGGCGACATCGCCACCAACGAGAGCGCCTACCGAAACGCCATCATCGCTGCCGTCGTGTTGCTGTTTGCCGCATCCGGTGAACTGATCGCCGAGAAGGCCGGCAGCATCAACATCTCACTCGAGGGGATGATGCTCGCCGGCTCGTTCAGCGCAGCGATCGGCGTGCACATCACCCACTCGACGTGGATCGGAATGCTGTGCGCCGCCATCGCCGGACTGCTCGTCTCCGCGGTCCAGGCCAACATGAGCCACCGCCTGCCGGCCGATCAATTCGTCGTCGGCCTCGTCCTCAACGTGTTGGTGCTCGGCCTCGTCGGCTTTCTCACCGGATCGATCGATCCGAAGTCGGATGTCGTCCATCGAGTGGCCGTTCCGCTGGTCTCCCGCATCCCCCTGCTCGGCCCCGCCCTGTTCGACCAGCCATGGGTGTTGTACCTCGTCTACCCGTTGGTGCCGCTGGTGTGGTGGCTGCTCTACCGCACACGTTGGGGCCTCGAGGTCCGCGCCATCGGTGAGGATCCCAACGCCTCCGATGTCTCCGGACTGCACGTCAACAAGCTGCGCCGCCAGACCATCTATCTCACCGGGCTACTGGCGGGAATGGGCGGCGGCTACTTCCTGTTCGCCCGTTCGGGGCGATTCGAGGACTCATTGATCGGTGGGCGCGGCTACATCGCCATCGCCGCCGTCATCTTCGGCGGCTGGACACTGAAAGGCACCGTCGCCGGTTGCATCACCTTCGGCCTCGTCGGCTCGTTCGTGCTGACCATCCCGTCGCTCGGTTTCCAGTCGATCGATTCGTCGTTCCTGGCGATGGCGCCCAATGTCGTGACGGTCGTAGCGATGGCTGTGTTCGCCAAGCGCGTCCGCCAACCCGCAGCGCTCGCCCGACCGTTCATACGAGGCCTGCGATGAAGGCCATCCGCTACGACCGCTCCGGTGGTCCAGAGGTGCTGCAGTACACCGACATCGCCGACCCGGTCCCCGGTCGTGCCGATGTCGTCGTCCGTGTCGCGGCCTGCGCGCTGAATCGCCTGGACCTCGTACAGCGCAACGGCTGGTACCAGATGCCGGGCTTCACCTATCCACACATCCCCGGCATGGATATCGCCGGCACGGTGGAAGCGGTTGGTGCAGATGTCTCGAAGCCGAGGGTCGGCGACCGTGTTGTCGTCGATCCGTCGATGGCCGGTGTGGCCGACGGGTCGAAGCTCGCCGGGCGAGGCGACTTGTTCGGTGAGCTGGGAGTCCTCGGTGCGACGGCCGACGGCGGCTACGCCGAGCGATGCCTCGTGCCGGCCAGCCACGTCTACTCCGTGCCCGACGACATGCCGATCGAGGACGCAGCAACGTTCCCCACATGCTGGCTCACGGCGTCGCATTCGCTGTTCGACGTCGGCCGATTGCAGGCCGGAGAGTCCGTGCTGATCCATGCTGCAGGCGCCGGCGTCTCGGTGGCGGCCATCCAACTGGCCAAGCATGCGGGAGCAACCGTGTTGGCCACTGCCGGCACCGACGAGAAATGCGCGAGGGCGTTGCAGTTGGGCGCTGATCTCGCGCTCAACAACCGCACCGACGATGTAGCCGCGTGGGCCCGTCAGGTCACGTCGGGCGCTGGAGTGAGCATGGTGTTCGACCACGTCGGGACGGCGCTGTTCGGGCCGTCGCTGTTCGCCCTCGGCATCCACGGGCGGCTGGTGACGTGCGGCAACTCGTCGGGCGACGTGGCCACGATCCCATCGCTCGGTTACGTGTTCCATTCCGCAATCACGATCAGAGGATCCGGTCCGTACCGTCCCGATGAGTTCGGGCCGGCGTGGCAGACGTTCTGTGATCAACGTTTCACGGTGGCCATCGACTCGCAGTTCGACCTCGCCGAGGCTGCCGCCGCCCAGGAGAAGATGGCCAGCAACGACTTCTTCGGCAAGATCCTGCTGCGTCCATGAACGAGCGTCGCGATACCCCGTATCCCGAGCTCAAGAAGACCCACACGATGGCCCACACCGGGAGGCCGTGGACCGACTACAAGCCACCGGCTGCGGCGCCCGTGTGGGCTGCGATCGACGGCTTCGCCCGTTACTCGGTGCTGTGCGCCGCCCTGCAGCTCGACATCTTCGACAGGTTGGCCCAGGTCGGCCCGGCAAGCGCCGATGACCTCGCAGAACATCTCGGCGTCTCCGCGCCACATCTCCGGATGCTGCTCGACAGCGTGGTCGCACTGGGCGTCCTGGATCAGTGCAACAGGCTCTACGAGCTCAACGACACGGCCCGGCGTTACCTCGTCAGCGACGGTCCGGCGTGCATGGCCGACCTCGTGGCTGTCGCCCCGGGGCCGTTGTCGAACTGGTCACGGCTGGCCGACACCGTGCGCCTCGGGCGACCGGTTGAGCCGATCGAAGATCACCCCGAGGCGTTCTACGTCCCCCTTGTGGAGGGCACGTTCACGACGATGTGGCGATGCGCCACGCGTGCCGACGCGAAGATCCGATACTCGGCAACACCGGCCGCCCGGATCCTCGACCTCGGCGCCGGTGGCGCGCCGTGGACCATCGCCATGCTGACCGCCTGCCCGCTCGGTCGGGCAACCGTCAACGACTACCCCGCTGTGCTGGAGTTCGCCAAGCGCAAGGCCACAGAGTTCAACGTGTTCGAACGTTGCGAATGGATCGCCGGCGACTACCACCAGATCGACATCGAGGCTGCCGCGTACGACTTCGTGGTGCTCGGCCATGTGTGCCGAGCCGAGGGAGCAGATGGGGCCGGCAGCCTGATCCGACGCGCCTTCCAATCGCTCAGACCAGGCGGGCGCGTCATCGTGGCCGACTACTTCTGTGACCCGGAGCACAAGCACAACCCTCATGCCGTGCTGATGGGAGCAACGATGATGGCCAGCACCCTGAACGGCGCCACATACACGACCGACGAGTTCGGCGGATGGCTGCGCACAGCCGGATTCGTCGGACTGCGGATGGTCGAGCCGATCGGCTTTCAGCAGTGCATCGTTGCCACCCGCCCGCGCACTGCCTAACCCAAGACCTGTTCCACAGAGAACTCGACGTTGTTGCCGTCCGGGTCGGTGACGATGCAGATGTACCCGACCACCTCGTTGCGGTACATCGGACCGAGCAACAAGCAGCCATCCTCCTTGGCCATCGCTGCGATCTGGTCGACCTGCTCACGGCTCTGCAACGAGATACCAAGATGGCTGATCGAACGCAGGAAGCCGTACTCCTCCTTGATGTCGCCGGTGATCTGGGTCGGCAACTTGCCGCTGATCAGCACGATCACGAAACGCGCGCCTGCCGAGGTGATATCGCGTTGGTTGGCAAGCCAGACCGAGTGGAGTCCGGTCGCCGGATCCTCACGTTCGTGAATGTTGACCAACGTCGTGTACTTCTCGAAGAACGCCAGAGTGGCGCCGAGGTCGCGCACGGGGAGGGCGATGTGCGTGAGCAACGATGGAGGGGGCGAGCTGGGATCCATCGTTTCAGCTTACGTGCACTACGGTCTGACCATCAGACCAAGACCACATGACGTGATCATCGCCGGCGGCGACGTGGTGACGATGAACCCGACGCGTCAGGTGTTGCTCGGCGGCGCGGTTGCCGTCTCCGGCGGGGTGATCACGGCGGTCGGTTCCACCGGCGAGCTGCGCGCCGCCAACCCCGAGGCGAGCGTGATCGATGCCACGGATTGCGTGGTGACGCCAGGGATGATCAACGCCCACCAGCACCTCACCGGCGATCCATTGGTCCGCAGCTGCATCCCCGACCTGCTCGCGCCGGGCGTATCGATCTTCGAGTGGTCGGTGCCGCTCCACGCCCATCACAGCGGTGACGACGACGAGTTGTCGGCAAGCCTGTCGGCAGTCGAATGCGCGCAGAACGGTGTCACCACCGTGGTCGAGGCAGGCACGGTCGCCCACCCCGATCGCGTCGCCGAGGCGATGAGCACTGTTGGTATCCGCGGCACCATCGGAACGTGGGGCTGGGACATCGAGGAGGGGCCGTTCGTCGGCACCGTGTCCGAGGTCCTCGAACGGCAACGGGCGGTGATCGAAGCGTTCCCCCCAGGTGGTCTCGTCGAAGGTTGGGTCACCCTCGTCGGACACGACCTGGCCAGTGACGCACTGCTTGCCGGCGCAGCCGAACTCGCCCGAAACTCGGGCACGGGCATGACGATGCACTTGTCGCCCACCTCCTCGGATCCCGAGCGCTACCTCGCTCGCACCGGCCGTCGCCCCGTCACGCATCTGAACCACCTCGGGGTGCTGGGCCCGAACCTTCTCCTGGGCCACGGCGTCTGGTTCGACGACGAGGAGATCGACCTGGTCCTGGCGACCCGCACGGCGATCGCCTACTGCCCGTGGGCATACCTCCGGCTCGGGCAGGGTGTCACCCGCATGGGACGCCACGCCGAGATCGTCGAGCGTGGTGGTCGCGTGGCGCTCGGGCTGCGACGCTGCCAACGCAGGCGATGTCGCTGACATATTCCGCGCCGCGGCCCTGGCCGCAGGAATCGCTCGCGACGGCCGGCTCGACCCGCAACGATTCGGTGCCCATCAAGCGTTCGAAATGGCCACGATCGCCGGCGCCGAGGCGATCGGCATGGCCGATCGAATCGGCTCACTCGAGGTTGGCAAGCAGGCCGACATCGTCGTCCACGAGGCCACCGACTGGGGATGGTTGCCACGAGGTGATGTCGGGCTGCAGCTGATCTGGGGCACCGATGGACGTTCCGTCCGCGATGTGTTCGTCGCCGGGCAGCGCCGTGATCCGAGACGGCTGTTGCGTCACCGTCGACGCGCCGGCGCTGCGGCACGCCGCGCAGGCCCGACAACGTTCGCTGCTCGACCGGGCAGGAATCACCGTCCCCCATGTGTGGCCGCATCTCGATGCTCGCTGACAACCTCGATCAGGAGGCTCTCGCCCGTGAACGACATCCTCTGCAGCAGCGCTGCCATCCAAAACGCGTGGCACCCGGTCGCCCGTTCCGTCGAGGTGGCATCGATGCCTGTTGCCATCACCCTGCTCGGCCGGCATGCGGTGCTGTGGCGCACGCCATCGGGGGCCGTCCTCGCCGCGCCCGATCGCTGCCCGCATCGCCAGGCGCCGTTGTCGGCAGGCACGGTGCAGGACGGCTGTCTGACGTGCCCATATCACGGCTGGACGTTCGGCGACGAGGGTCGCTGCGTGCGAGTGCCGTCTGCCAGCGAGGGCGTTCCTCCCCCGCCGCGGGCTCATCTCGAGCCGTACGGTTGCGAAGAACGGTACGGCTTGGTCTGGATCTGCCTCGGTACGCCGTCGTCCCCGATCCCCACGATCGCCCAGGAGGACGACCCGACGTTCCGAAGGATCAACACCCCGGTCGAGGTGTGGCAGGTGTCGGCCACACGCATGGTCGACAACTTCCTCGACATCACCCATTTCCCCTTCGTTCACGCCGGCACGTTCGGACGAGCACAAGACACCCAGGTGCCTCGGTTCGAGTTGCAGTCACTCGACGACGGGTTCCACGGCTACCGCTACGAGGTGCTGGCCAACAACACCACCGGCGGCCTGGTCAGCGGTCAGAGCGCGCAGGTCGTGCACCGAGAGATGTCATCCGGGTTCAGCCTGCCGTTCGTCGTGCGCAGCACGATCCGCTACGACTCCGGTCTCGAGCACATCCTGCTGCTGCTGTCGACACCGATCGACGACGTCACCTCGTACTTCACGTTCGTGGTCTGGCGCAACGACGACTTCGCTGTGTCCGCCGAGGAGATCATCCGCTTCGACCTGGCGATCGGCGCCGAAGACAAGCGCATGCTCGAGCAACTCGACGGTGTACTACCCCTTGATCAGACAACCCTCGTCAGCGTTCAGGCCGACAAGTGCTCGGTCGAGTGGCGCCGTCAACTGGCCGACCTCATCAACAGCTGAGTTCGCCAGCAAGGTGAGATGATGGGGCATATTCGGTTCCATCTGCTCACTACATCTTGCGATCGAGCGGACCGAACCCTCGGGCCCTACCCGTTGACCTTCTGACTCGACAAGTACGCATGTCGCGGCGGCAAGTGGACCTGTCGATCGGCGAATGTCTCTCGGTCCCCTTGTTCACATCGGCCAATGAAACGCGATCGACCGTCCGCGTTCAGCTCACTTCGAACTGGGCGCGCCCGGAACGCTACGTACGGTTCTGGGGCTGCCCAGTTCCCCGGTAGCTAGCGCGGAACGGCAGTTCTGGCGCGTGACGGGTCAAGCTGGAGGGGTGAGGCGGATTAGTTGGAGATCGTGTTCGACGATCATCGAGCCGTCGGGGAGAACTTTCGGAAACGGGCCGGTGAAGTAGCGCTCGATGGTGCCGTCGGGCAACAGCTCGAACACGTTGGCCCGATCACGGTTGGGCCCATCGTCGACCACGATCACGACTCCCCCGTCGGACCTCGGGCGAAAGTCCACGCACAGCAGACGCCCCGGAGTGCGTCCTGCTTCCTCGTCGGCGAGCAGCCATTTCATTTCCCCGAGTCGGATCTCGATCCCGGCATCGGTGGCCGTCGCTGTGGGGAACAACCGGGCGGTGTCGGTGATCGGGTTCCCGTCGAGATCGACCCACGGGATCGGCGGCGCAGCGCTCGCCGAGAGACACTGATCCCCCCCGGAGTGGAATTGGACGAGGCCGGTCGCGGTCGGGTACACGCCCACGTTCGATCCGTGCGTGCGCGTGATCTCCACACCGGAGGGAGCAACGGCGACGATCCAGTTCCCCGACGAATGGAAGTAGGCGACGTCGTGCGGCCCGATCTCCATGAGGAAGGCGGGGCCCTCGGCCGTGAGTGAGACCACGCGTGGCTCATCCTCGTACCAGGTGAGCGTCCTCGCGACTCGGTCGAAGGCGACAAGCGTACCATCGGGCGAGACCGCGACCGACGGGCACCCGTGCTCCGTGTGCCGATTCTCGAGTTCGGTCGAGATGTCGCAGCTGATCGCGGGGGACAGCACTTGCGCCGTCAGCTCGGGTGACCATGTCGGGGGCACGGTCGGGGCCACGGTCAAGGTCGGGGACGGTTCGTCGGCTGGCGTCACGCCGTCGCCGTCGTAGACGACGAGCACGCCGACGAGCAGGACGGCCGCCGCGGCGGCGATGAGGATCGACCACCGGTGACCGCTGGTCGGTGGGATCGGTTGGTGGTCGACGACTGCCACCGTTGTCGTGCGCAGTAAGTCGAGGTAGCCAGCGTCCTCGGTCTCCCAGGCCGCGTCGAGATCAGCGCGCAGCCCAGCGACCCAGCTGGCACGAGGTGTCGCGTCGATCGCTGCCAGCAGCTCGACCAGTTCGCGGTCGTCAGACATGATCGCCACCCCCACTCGTGCGCAGGCTCTGCCGTGCTCGTGACAGCAACGACTCGGTCGACTTGTAGCTCTTACCGAGCCGGTTGGCTACCTCGTGGACCGGCAGATCATCGAGGTAATGCAACACCACCGCCGCCCGCTGGCTCGCAGGAAGTTGCGCGATCCACGCCAGCAGATCGTCATCGACCGACGCCGTCGCAACCGGCTGGTTCGTGAACAGCTGACTCAGTCGACGCTCCTGGCGGGCCGACCGCCGCCACTGATCGATCAACCGGTTGCGGCCAGCGGTGATCACCCACGGCACTGTCAACACGGACACATCGCCGTCGCGCACCCGCGTGAGCACGGTGACGAACACGTCCTGACACAAATCCTCGGCCAACTCGCGCTGTCCCCCACTGGCCCGATACAGGTAGCCGAACAACGGACCCACCGCGACGTCGTAGAACGCCAGGAACTGGGCGCGGATCAGCTCGCCACCATCAATCCCGGGCACGGTCGCTGATCCCATACCCCTACAACGTCGCGCAATCACAGAATCCTTCGGAACGGTCCGACAAACTGCTCTCCGAACGGATCGCGAGCCGAGCAGAATGCCCGATCTGGAGCACGTTGGCAACTGAGACGCTCCGACAGAATGGTGAGGCATCACGGCTACAGACCACAACATGTAGTGGCCTATTTGCCCCCATTCATCTCACCTCGCTGCCGAACTCATCAACAGCAGAGAAGATGCCCGGCTCGACGGCATGCGGGAGCACTCTGAACCATCGCGGACACGGCACTAGGTCTGAATCGGTGGCTCCCAGATCAACTCGGCCACATCGATGAGGAGCTGTTCGGGCCGTACTTCACCAGTGCCGACGCAGACCACGTCGTTCAGCCAGCGATAGCGGGGGTCGTCGCTGACATGGGTCAGCCAGCACACGATCTGGCGGGCGCCCGCGGGATATGCGCGACCGTAGCCACCGCACTCGAACAGGACCGTCGCCCCGTCGTCGATCGAGATCACACCATGGAAGTCCGGGCAGAAGGTTCCGTCGCCCTCGCCGCCGTGGGTGGTTGGCTCCCTGCATCGAACCACTGATCCGTCCGTCGCATCGGCCTTCAGCAAGAAACAGATGCAGGCTTTCGGCACCCGCCGCACCGACCGCCACACTCCATCCCTGTGGATAGTCGAACACCATGCGATAGAGCGGCTCGAGACGCATGCACCCAGTTCAACACGTCACGATGGACACGAGCCCAGCCAGATCCGGTGCGCGCCAAGCTTGCTGCACGGGTGCCGTCGTCTCCCGTGGCCACGCACTGCGGTTCAGGGGCTTGGTCCGGGGGGTTGGCCTCGGGGGTGGGTGGTGCGAACGGTTCCGTCGGGAAAGGTGACTTCGAGATCAGCGTTCGGTAAGAGTTTCAGCTGCCAGCCCGGTCGGTGGATCAAATGGTGGTGGCGGTTGCACAACAACACCAGATTCTCCAATTCGGTCAAACCGAAATGGCGCCAGAAATGAACATGATGGGCGTCACACCACGCGATCGGACGATCACAACCCGGGAACCGGCAACCACCATCACGAACTGCGGTGGCCCGGAACAGATTCGCTGGCACGGTATGTGTCGCTCGCCCGTACGACAAGATCGTGTTCCCAGCCCGAATCACCCGGTGGATCACACAATCACACAACAACACCTCCGTCGTCGATGTCCGCAGATGGGTGTGATCGCTCGTCCAGGCCACCGGTGTCGACCCGGTCAAGGTGTCGGCATCAACGATCAGTTCGACCTGCGGGCGTCGCCGTCGCGTACCGGTGCGGTCGTGGTTGGCGTTGAAGAACGCACACACCTCCACCAGAGCATCAGCGCTACGCCGCGAGCCGTCGCGGGTGTCGCTCTTACCGTCCCAGGTCGAGGCGGTACGGATCGCCTGCTGAAACTGGACCGCACCGGCATCATCGAGCACGAACCGGCCCACCAACCCATCCGCAGAACGTGCGGTGCGTAACTCGCGCACCGCCTCGACCGGCTCAGGCAACTCGACCAGCGCTTCGGCACGCTGCCGCCACACCGACGCCGTCTGTTCGGTGTCGGCAACCGACAACCCAGCAACAATGCCGACCAGATCGGCTTGTTGGGTGTCCATGATCGGTTCGACTGCGGGAGGGCAGGAGACCTTCAACGCCGAGATCTGCCCGGCCGAGAGCACACCCTCACACCCGGCCGTGGCGACAGCGGGGAACTTGTCGAGGAACCGGCCACGATGCACCAGCGCGTTGGCGTCGCGATTGGACATCCGGCAATGCTGACGAAGCCAGGAAGCCATCGACACCGACCCATCCGCCGCCCAGTCACCACAGGCCTCGAGCCGGCGAGCAGCCAAGGCCAGGCGGGCCGATTCACGTTCGTGTGCAGCCCAGGCATCGATGAACTCAGCGGGAGAGAGCACGATCTCATCGAGTGTGGCACCCCCGGTTCCCATACCCTCTATCGTACACCTGTTCGACCAGGGGAACAACTAGAAATCGTTATTTCATAAGGATTTGATGGTTCAGATTGCTGCGGGGGCGTCGACGCCGAGCTCGAACTTCAGGTATTCCTCGCCAGTGTCTTCCCAATCCTCGAACTGGATGACGCCCATTTCCTCGAAGCGGCGGCGCAGCCATTTGTCGTTGCGATCGAGCAGGCCGAGCTTCTTGCAGTTCGGCACGATCTTGGAGAACAGCATCGACTGGAACACCTGCCGGGTGGGATCCTGCAGCACCAACGGCACCACATCGCGGACCTTCACACCCATCCGCTCCCACACCTCTTGCTGCATGAAGCGATCACGCATGCGGATGGCCGCCTCGAAAGCAAACTCCTGGCGATCCTTCATCTCGGCGTCGCTGAGCGACTCGTAGACCTCTTTCAGCGACAGCACACCGAAGGCGACGTGACGGGCCTCGTCGCTCATCACGTAGCGCAGCAACTGCTTCAGCAGCGGCTCGTTGGTGAACTGGTGCATGAATCCGAAGGCCGCCAGGGCGAGCCCCTCCACCATCACCTGCATGCCGAGGTAGGTCATGTCCCAGCGGCTGTCGTTGACGATGTCGTCGAGCAGCATCCGCAGGTGCGAGTTGATCTGGTACTTGCCGCCGAGCTTCTCGTCGAGATAGCGCGCAAAGACCTCGACGTGACGGGCTTCGTCGACGACCTGGGTGCTGGCGTAGAGCTTGGCGTCGTACCACGGCACGGTCTCGACGATCTTGGCGGTGCACAACAATGCGCCCTGCTCGCCGTGCATGAACTGGCTGAGGCTCCAGTTGCGGCTCTCCACGCCGAACTCGAGCCACTGCTTTTCGTCCCACTTCTCGACCGGAGTGCCGATGTAGATGCTGGCGTCGATGCCGGTCCCGATGAGCGCCTGGTCCTCGGCGACCGTCTTCTCGACGTCGACCTCTGTGTCCCACGGGAGGTCGGTGGTTGCGTTCCACTGTCCGACCTTGGCCTTTTCGTACAGCTTGCGCAGCGCCGGCCGGCTCAGCGAGTAGTCCCAGGTGAAGATGGTGTCAGCGTTGTTCTTGACGATGTGGGCGATCTCGTTGGCGTCGTGCGTGGGGATGGCCAGGATTGCTTCGATGTCGTTGATCTCGGCGCGCCCGATGATCGATTCGTTGTCGTTGTGCGTGACAGTCATGTCAGCTCCTTGAGGGATGGCTGGAAGGCGGGGAGGATGAAAGCTCGGATGAAGGTCCTGGCCGACTCGGGTTCGCCGAGATCGACCTGGTCGGAAGGTGCGAGGAAGTAGCTGATGACGAGGCGGGACAGCAACTCCACCAGTCGTGCGCCTTGACGGCGCGGCAGGTAGCCGTCGACCAACGGGGCGAGGAACACGGTGGCCACCCGGATGATGCGTGGCACGCCTTCGACGGTGAGTTGCCCGAGCGTGTCGCCCGGCTCGGATGCCAGCATCAGCGACAAGTGGTGGTCGCCGCGTAATTCGGCGGTGGCGTGCATGACGCAGCGGACCAGCAGATCTTCGAAGTCGACGGCGCCGTCGAGGTGGGCGCTGAGCCGGGTGAAGAAATCTTCGAGCTCGCGGACTCGCAGCGCCTCGAACAGGACGTCTTTGCCGCCGGGGAACATCCTGTACAACGTGGCTCTCGACACACCTGCCTCGTGGGCGATGTCCTCGATGGTGACCTTGGCGAGACCCCAACGTTCGCAGCACGACTTGGCGGCATCGAGGACGCGGCGACTCGGCTGGGTCAAGACTCATTCGTGAGACACTAAGACAATGAACGTCTCAGTGTCAATGGGTCTCACGACCCAACGATCTACTGAACCTCACAGACGACCGGCATCGATGATCCGCTGCACGAAGGCCCGGGTGCGTTCCTCGAGGGGGTTCTCGAAGATCTGCTGCGGAGGGCCTTCCTCGTGGATCACACCCTCGTGGAGGAAGCAGACCTTCGAGGACACCTCTTTGGCGAAGCCCATCTCATGGGTGGCCAGCATCATCGTCATGCCGTCTTTGGCCAGGTCACGGACGATGTTGAGCACCTCGGCCACCAGTTCGGGGTCGAGAGCCGAGGTGATCTCGTCGAGCAACAGCAGGCGCGGCTCCATCGCCAGGGCACGCACGATCGCAACGCGCTGCTGCTGCCCACCGGAGAGCCGATCGGGATATTCCGTGGCCTTGTCGTCGAGACCGATCCTTTTCAGCAGGGAGACCCCGCGTTCCTCGGCCAACTCCTTGGGGTGGCCGAGCACCTTGATAGGGGCCAGGGTGATGTTCTCCAACACCGTCATGTGCGGGAACAGGTTGAAGCTCTGGAACACGATGCCGATCTCGCGCCGCAAGGCATCGACATCGATGCTGCGTCCGCTGACCCGGTCGCCGCCCAGACGAATCTCCCCGCTGTCGACGGTCTCCAGTTGGTTGATGCAACGCAGCAGCGTCGACTTGCCGCTACCCGAAGCCCCGATCAGGCACACCACCTGGTGCAACTCGACATCGAGATTGATACCGCGCAGCACCGGATTGGTGCCGAACGTCTTGTGCACGTCGCGCAGTTCGAGAAAGGCCATGTGCTACCTGCCCGCCAATGTCTTGGCCTGCTGGCGGCGGATCAGACCGTCGAGCCAGCGGGTGAATGGGATGGTGACCGCCAGGAAGAGCATGGCAGCCATCGAGTACGCAGTCAGCGTGCCTCGGGAGTTGTTGATGAAACGGGCCCGACTGATCACGTCGAGAACGCCGAGAAAACTGATCAGTGCGGTGTCCTTCTGCAACCCGATGAAGTCGTTCAGCAGTGGAGGGATCACGCGGCGCACCGCTTGCGGGACCACGACGTGACGCATCGTCTGTGTGTACGACAACCCCAACGATCGGGCAGCAGCCGTCTGGCTCCAGTGCACCGAGTCAATGCCGGCGCGGTACACCTCGGACACGTACGCGCCATAGGTCAAGCTGAGAGCCAGGATCGCGAATTGCATGTCGGAGAAGTTGCCGAGGACGGGCACATTTGCCTGCGGCAGACCGAACCCGACGATGAGGATCACCAGCAGCGACGGGATGCCGCGGAAGACGTCGACGTAGACGGTGGCGAGGAGGCGCACCGGTTTACATGCCGGCCCCGGCAGGAGCCGCATCACGGCCACCACGAGCGCCCACACCAACACGATCACTTCGGCGATCAGGAAGACCTGGACGTTGATCCAAAAGCCTTTCAGTAGGGACTTCCACGCCTGACCATCGGTCATCGTCGACCATCCGAAGAAGACCTGGGCGACAGCGTGGTCGTTGGTCATGAGCAGCCAGACCAGAAATGCGACGATGTACACCGACAGGCCGATGCCGACCGAATACCAGGCCCAGTCGCGGGCGCGCTCGCCCTCGCCACGCGCCGATTCGATCTCGCCTTCCTTCGCCAGCCGGCCGGCGCGCACCGAATGCACCATGGCCGGCACACCCGTCGGGGGGAACAGCAAGGCGGCGGTGGCAGCCTTGCGATAGGTCAGAACCCGACCCACCCGCCGCATGGCCGGTGGGTCGGGTGCAACCAATTCGTTCAACGCGGGCTCAGGAAGTCGGCACGTCGACGAACGGCACTGTCGACGGATCGCCGCCGAGATACTTGGCGATCAGGGCGTTGATCGATCCGTCGTCGATGAGACCCTGGATGATCGGGTCGAAGATCGCCTTCTTGCCGTTGTCCTTGGCGTAGATCGCGCCGTACTCCTCGCCGGTCTTGAACTGGGCGACGACCTCTTGCTTGCCACCCGATTGGGCGGCCTGGCCGAGGTTGATCGGGGTGTCGATCATGACCCCGTCGACGGTACCGGCAGAGAGCGCAGCGTAAGCCTCGGTAAGGCCCGGGAACGACTTCACGTTGTCGAGCTTCCATCCGGGCACCTCACCGGAGGTGGTGTAGTACTCGGCAGTCGTCGATGCCTGAACGCCGACGGTCATCTTCTTCACGTCATCCCAGCTGGCGATGGTGGTGCCCTTGTTGACCAACATGCCCTGGTCGCTCTTGAAGTAACCCTCCGAGAAGTCGACGACCTTGGCACGATCATCGGTGATGGTCACCTGCGACAGAATGATGTCGTAGCTCTTCGGGTCAACCTGTCCGGCAACGATCGCATCGAAGTTCTCGTTGCGGAACGCCATCGTCAGACCACATTTCTCGGCGAGTGTGTTGGCCATGTCGTACTCGATGCCGCTCGAGATCGCGTCGGGGTCGACCTCGGCCTTGGTGGTGCCCCAGAAGTTGGGACCCGGCAGGCTGGTGACCACGCTGAGCACGCCGGCCTTGACCGGCTTGCAGTCGGTGCCGGCGGCGGCGCCGCCCGCAGGTGCGGCGGTGTCGCCCGCAGCCGGAGTATTGGAGTCGCTGCCACAGGCGGTGGCAAGCAAACCGGCGGCAAGGAGGCCGACGATCAGTCGTGTTGTCTTCATGAGTGGTTCTCCGTTGTTCACACGTAGGCGGTCGAGGCCGCGACCGCCACGGTAGCTCAGACCGCCCTCGACCTACCCGAGCCGACGTGCACCTGTACCGGACAGCTCGTCGTTTAAGGTGCGGTCGTGTGAACACCACTGCGGCAGACGAGGTCATCGAGCCGCACCCGCGACCGTCATACGGTCCTTTCATGCTGGTCGCTTTCGTCGGTCTGGTGATCTGCACCAACATCGCCAATGGCGTCTATGCCAACTGGATCGATACTCGACCCGAGCAACTGATCATGCTGTCGTCGCGTAACCGCTACCTGATCCTCGCAGTCGGGGCAGGCATCTCACCGGTCGGCTACGTGATCATCGCCACAGCTCGGCTCACCTTGGCGGCGGCGGTCTGCCACTTTCTCGGCCGGGCCTACGGTGACCAAGCGCTGAGGTGGTTCACGCGGTTTCTCGGCATGTCACGCGAGGCGGTCGATCGGTTCGAGCAGCAATACAGCAAGGCCGAGTGGGTGCTGATTCCGATCTTCGTGGGCAGCAACATCGTCTTCGTGCTCAGTGGCACTGTGAAGGCCCGTTGGCGGCGCATACTGCCGTTACTACTCGCCGGCATCGGTGCCAGGCTTGCCCTGCTGTGGTGGCTGGCCCAGAGGTTCGAGTCGGAGGTCAGGTCCGTGACCAGCTTCCTGGTGCGCTGGCAAGTCCCGATCATCGTCGGATCCATCGCGTTGGTGATCATCACCAATGTCGCCAACATCCGCCGCGGGCGCGGCTAGCGACACCCGATATGTGAGCGTAGTGACGTCGCTGCCGCGCTCTGGTAGACAAGACCCATGGCCCAGACTTCACTCGGGGGCAACCCCGTCAACACCATCGGCGACCTTCCCTCGGTCGGCTCCGTTACTCCATCGTTCACTGTCACCAAGGCTGATCTCTCCGACATCACCCCGGCGGACCTGGCCGGCCGACGGGTGGTCATCAACATCTTCCCGAGCCTCGACACGTCAACGTGCGCGACCAGCGTTCGCAAGTTCAACGAACTGGCTTCCGGTCTCGACAACACCACCGTGTTGTGCGTGTCGGCCGACCTGCCCTTCGCCCAGGCCCGCTTCTGCGGAGCCGAGGGATTGACCAACGTCACGACGGGGTCGACCTTCCGAAGTGACTTCGGCGTGGCATATGGCGTGAAGATGACCGATGGCAAGTTGGCCGGCCTGATGGCCCGCTCCGTCGTCGTGCTCGACGAGAACGGCAAGGTCCTGCACTCTCAACTCGTACCAGAGATCGCCCAGGAGCCCGACTACGACGCAGCCGTCGCGGCACTCGGCTAGCACTCGATCACATACCGAGCATCGACTCGAGACCGAGCGTCACGCCGGGATGCTCGGCAATGTGCTTGCAGGCCAAGATCACGCCGGGCATGTAGCAGACGTTGTCGAAGCTGTCTTGACGTATGGTCAGGGTCTGACCATGGGTGCCGAGGATCACTTCCTGGTGGGCAACCATGCCACGCATCCGCACAGAATGAACGCGGATGCCGGCCGGGCCCTCGCCGCCACGTGCACCGGCATAGACCTCGTTCTGCGTCGGATCGGTGATCCACTCGTCCGAGGCCGCTGCCATTCGCTTCGCCGTCGTGATGGCCGTGCCCGACGGCGCGTCGATCTTGCTTTCGTGATGCAGTTCGATGATTTCTGCGCTGTCGAAATAGGGCGCGGCCAACTCGGCGAATCGCATCATCAACACTGCGCTGATCGCGAAGTTCGATGCGATGACGCAGTTGCTGCCGCTGAACTCCGAGCGGAAGTTGTCGATGTCCGCATCGCTGAACCCCGTCGTGCCGACAACCGCGTGCACTCCGTGCATCGCCAGCCACGGCAGGGTGACGCGAGCCGCCTCCGCCACGGTGAAGTCGACGACCACTTGGCATCCGGCGTCGGCCAGCGATCGCAGGTCACCGGTGATGGTCACTCCGTGCCGGGTTTCGCCGACTGACCGTCGATCGACGGCGGCGACGAGATCGAGATCGCGATCCAGGGCGACTGCCGCGCAGACCGTGCGCCCCATCCGCCCGCCTGCACCGACAACACCGACCTTGATCTGCGACATGCCCGTGACCGTAGTCGCGCCTGGCGCCCAGGCGATGAGAGATGAGCCGGGTCAGGCGGTTGGACCGACGGTGACCACGATCGGCTCGGACGTGAACACCCGATCGATCGTCCTTGCCACGGCGGTCTGATCGACCGCGGCCCAGCGGGCCACCTGATCTTCGATCGGCCGAACGGATCCGGTGGTGATCAACTGGCCGCCATTGCGGGCCAT
This sequence comes from Ilumatobacteraceae bacterium, assembly GCA_963773085.1. Lineage (GTDB taxonomy): Bacteria > Actinomycetota > Acidimicrobiia > Acidimicrobiales > Ilumatobacteraceae > JAENVT01. Next base: position 391,151 of record CAVYZS010000018.1, read on the forward strand.
CCGCGCCCCGGTGTCTTCCAGACCGAGCTCGAAGGCACCGGTCAGGTACCCGATGGCGACATCCAACTCGTCGTCAGAGATCCCATCGCCCACCAGCAGGGAGAGTTCGGCATTCATCAGTTCGATCACGTCGTGGGCATGTTCCGGCTGAGTGCCCGCGTACATCTGGAACGCACCACTGTCGGCATAAGCCGACACGCCGGAGTAGACCGAGTAAGCCAGACCGCGGCGTTCGCGGATCTCCTCGAACAATCGGCTGGACAACCCGCCGCCGAGCACGTGATTGACGACATCGAGCGCTTCTCGATCGTCATCGCCACGGGCCAGGGACCGACCGCCCATCACGATGTGAACCTGCTCAGTGTCGTCGTCGATCGAGTGGTGACCGCCGACCCCGTCGGGTGCGCTGCGCGACGGAAGCGGACGTGGCGAACCGACGCCGGCGAAGGCCGTCGAGACGAGCTGCAACGCATCGTCGTGTTCGATCGGCCCGGCGAGGCTGACGACCATTGAACCGGAGTGGTAATGAGTCTCGAAGAACCGACGGACATCGGCAGCGTCGATCGCTTGCACCGTCTGGCGATCCCCCGCCGTCTCTCTGCCGAGTGGATGGTCGGCGAACAACTGCGCGGCAAACGCGCGATGTGCCACGTCGTCGGGAGAATCGTCGTCCATCGCCAACTCCTCGAGGATCACGAGGCGTTCGCTGTCGACATCGGTCGCCCTCAACGCTGGACGAATCAATACATCACCGAGGAGATCGACGCCGAACACTGCATGCCGAGCCGGCAGTCGGATGTAGTACGCGGTGTATTCCTTGGAGGTGAAGGCGTTGAAGTCGCCACCGACTCGGTCCACCGACCTCGAGATTTCCTGTGATGTCCGTGTCGCCGTGCCCTTGAACAACAGGTGCTCCAGGAAATGGCTGACGCCACTCACTGCTGCCGGTTCATCTCGCGACCCGACCCCGACCCAGACGCCTGTGGCCACCGACAACGCGCCAGGCACGTGTTCGGTGGCCACGGTCAGGCCAGATTCGAGTTGAGTGATCCGAAGGTCGGTCATCGAACGCCTCGATCAGCGGTCGGGGCCGAGCGCGGGATCAACGGTGCCGGCGCGGACCACGACTACGAGTATCGCCACGCGGGCCGCGATCACCTTTGTCGGATGCGCCACCACCGGCCTCGCCACCGGGTCCGAGGTCACCGAGCTCACCAGCGAGTTCCGCATCGAAGGCATCGTCGAAGCTGACGGCTACGGGCCGATCACCTGCGGGCACCGTCGCGCTGACCGGTGCAGCTGCAGCCGGGGACGACACGTCGCCGTTGGGGAAGGGGTTCCACGAGGCGCCAGGGGTCAGGCTGACCTTGCCCTTTTCGTCGATTTCCTCGACGATGACCTCGATCTCCTGACCAAGGGTGAGCACGTCTTCGACGTTGTTGATCCGCTTGCCTTTGCCGAGCTTGGAGATGTGCACGAGACCGTCGCGGCCGGGGAGGATGTTGACGAACGCACCGAACTTGGTGACGTTGACGACCCTGCCCATGTAGGTCGCTCCGACATCGGCCTTCGGTGGGTCGACGATCGCCAAGATACGCGCCTTGGCTTCCTCCATCTTCGAAGCCTCGACGGCACCGATCGTCACGATGCCCACCGAACCGTCGTCGTCGACGGCGATGTCGGCACCGGTTTCTTGCTGGATGGTGTTGATGACCTTGCCCTTCGGCCCGATCACCTCACCGATCTTGTCCATCGGAATGGTGATCGAGATGATCTTCGGGGCTGTTGCGGCGACCTCGGCACGAGGCTGGGCGATGCAAGCGTTCATGTTGGACAGGATCTCGGTGCGGGCCTCTTTGGCCTGATCGAGCGCGGCAGCCAGCACATCGGCTGGGATGCCCTCGATCTTGGTGTCGAGCTGCAACGCCGTGATCACGTCGGAGGTACCCGCCACTTTGAAGTCCATGTCCCCGAACGCGTCTTCGGCGCCGAGGATGTCGGTGAGGGTCGTGTACTTGCCCTCGGCATACACCAAGCCCATGGCGATTCCGGCGACGGCGGCCTTGATCGGCACACCGGCATCCATCAACGCCAGCGAACCGGAGCAGACCGACGCCATCGACGTCGAGCCGTTGGAGGCCAGAACCTCGGCAACCAGGCGCAGCGTGTAGCTGAACTCGTCCTGGCTCGGCAGCACCGGCAGCAGGGCACGGGCGGCGAGCGCACCGTGACCGATCTCGCGGCGCTTCGGCGAACCGACACGGCCGGTCTCACCATTGGCCCACGGGGCCATGTTGTAGTGGAACAGGAAGTACTTGTGGGTCTCCGGGCTCAGCGTGTCCATCAACTGGTTCATACGCGGCATGGCCATGGTGACGACGTTCATCACCTGGGTCTCGCCGCGCTGGAACAGGCCAGTGCCATGTGCCGTCGGCAACACGGTGACTTCGCTGCTCAGCGGACGAAGGTCACGAGGACCGCGACCGTCGATGCGCAAACCTTCGTCGACGATGCGCTTGCGCACGGCCTTCTTGGTCAAGCTGCGCACGGCCTCTTTCACCTCGCGCTCGCGACCGGCGAACTCTGCACCCTCGCCGCAGAGCGCGGCGATGGCCTCGGCAGCGGCGGCGTCGGTGGCTGCGTTCCGTTCGGCCTTGGCGCTGATGGTGACGGCCTTGGCCACACCATCGCCGGCGATGGCAGCAACGGCGTCGAACACATCCTGGCCGTAGTCGAGCTGCGGGGTGTACGTCATCGGCACGATCGGGCCGTGGGTGGCGATCACCGAGGCGACGAGCTGACGCTGCAGCGCGATCGACTCCTTGATGAACACCTTGCAGGCCTCGAGGCCACCCGCAAGGACCTTCTCGTCGACCTTTGGTGCGCCGGCCGCGTAGTACTCGAAGCTCTTCGCCGTGCCGCCGGCCTCCACCATCATGATCGCCACGTCGCCGTTGTCGAGCTGGCGACCGGCAACGACGAGTTCGAACGTGCTGGCGTCGCCCTCTTCGTAGGTGGGGTGAGGGATCCACTCGCCGGTCTGGCTGTGGGCGATGCGCACCGCGCCGATCGGACCATCGAACGGGATGCCGGAGATCATCAACGACGCCGAAGCGGCATTGATGCTGAGCACGTCGTGCGGGTTGGCCATGTCGGCACCGAGAACCGTCAGCACGACCTGGGTCTCGTTGCGGAAGCCCTCCGGGAACGCAGGGCGCAACGGACGGTCGGTCAAGCGACAGGTGAGAATCGCATCTTCTGTGGGTCGACCTTCACGACGGAAGAACGAGCCAGGCACCTTGCCGGCCGCATAGGCGCGCTCCTCGACGTCGATCGTCAATGGGAAGAAATCTGTTCCCGGACGCACGTCCTTGGCGGCGTTGGCCGTGGCCAGCACGATGGTGCGGCCGATACTGGCCAGCACTGCACCCTGGCTTTGTTGGGCAAACTTTCCTGTCTCGAACGACAGGGTCTTGTCAGTACCCGAAACTGGGCCTGACACTCGAATGGCGTCTGCCATTGCGAGCTCCTTTCAGTTGTCGACGCACATCCTGTGCGCCGTTCGAAGGAGCAGCGGGGCCGGTTCCCAGTCGGCAACCCCGCCACGTCGTGCGGGGCTCTCGACTGACAACCGACTCGGTTGCTGCTCTTGTGAATTGTCGGCCTCTTCGGCCTCTTGTATGTGACAAGGGCCGAGCCATGAGGCCCGGCCCAAGATTTGTTGGCGACTAGCGACGCAGCCCGTTCTTCTGAACGATCTGGCGATAGCGCTCGATATCGATATTGCGAGCGTAGTCGAGCATTCGACGACGCCGACCGACCAGCATCAGAAGGCCACGACGACTGTGGTGGTCCTTCTTGTGGCTCTTCAGGTGCTCGGTCAGCTGATTGATTCTCGCGGTGAGCAGTGCAATCTGCACTTCCGGTGAGCCAGTGTCGCTGTCGTGTACCTTGTGCGCGTTGATCGTGTCCTGTTTGGACATGTCGTTGCCTTCCTTGGGTTGGAGGTCGCGCTCGGATCCGACCGGATCAGAACGCATCTCGCCAGAGGGTGAGCCCCAGCGGACCCGACCATGATAGCGCCGGAGCAGTCATTTCGCTTCCGAATGGCGGTGGATGCACCCCTACACTCACGCCCATGTTCACCGGGATCGTCGAGGAGCTGGGCACGCTGGAGAGCTGCGAGACGGTCGGTAGGGGTTCGATCACGGTCAACATCGAACCCGACATCGAACTCGACATCGAACTCGACATCGTCGCCAAGCAGATCGAGCGGCTGCTGGAGCCCTATCGACCATGACGAGTGCCGTCTCGTTGCGAGGGTTACGCAAGTCGTTCGGAGACCTCGAGACCATCGCCGACATCGATCTCGACGTCGCCCAAGGGTCATTCGTCAGCATCATCGGCCCGTCGGGGTGTGGCAAGTCGACCCTGCTGCGAGTGATCGCCGGACTCGAGCCGGCGACCTCCGGCGAAGCCGTGGTCTACGGCGAGCCGGCCATCGCTGCCCGACGTCACAAGCAGGTGGCGATCGTGCCCCAACATCCGGGGCTGCTGCCCTGGAGGACAGTTCGAGACAATGCCCGGCTACTCCTCGACGTCAACCGCAGGGCCAACGGATCGACGACCGTCGATCCCCTCGAGTTGCTGGAGCGCGTCGGCCTCGGCACGTTCCTCGACGCCCGCCCTCACGAACTCTCCGGCGGGATGCAACAGCGCGTGGCGCTGGTCCGCGCCCTCGCTCTTGGTGCGCCGCTCCTGGCGATGGACGAGCCGCTGGCGGCGCTCGACGAGATCACCCGCTCGGAGATGCGCGGACTGATCAACCAACTGGTCGAAGGCCGGGGCGTGACGACGATCTTCGTCACCCATTCGATCGGCGAGGCCGTGGCACTCAGCGATCGAGTGCTGGTCACCTCTCACCGGCCGGCGCGGATCATCGCCGACATCGACATCGATCTGCCCCGGCCCCGTTCCGACGACGTCGACGACGATCCGCGCTTCTTCGATCTCTGCTCCCAAGTCCGTCACTGGTTGCTGCGCGGAGCGAACCGTTGAGTCGAACCCGGTTGCTCGCGCCGATCGTCGGGCTGGTCCTGTTCTTCGTTGCTTGGGAACTGTTGGTGCGCGCCTTCGGTATCCGGCCGTTCGTCCTGGCGACGCCGAGCCGAATCGTCAGGTATCTGGCCCGGTTCCCCGACGACTACCTGCGAGCCGCGCTGATCACGATGAAGCACGCTGCGCTCGGCTACGCCGTCGCAGTGTTCGTCGCCCTGGTCATCGGAGCGGCGATGGCTGCATCGGGCTTCGTCGAACAAGCCACGCAGCCGGTGCTGACATTGATCGCGGTGACCCCATTCGCGGCATACATCGCCTCGGTCAAGATCGGCCTCGGTCTGTTCTCCGATCGTCCCGTCGTGTTCATCGTCGCCCTGGTGTCGCTGCCCGCCTTTGCCTTCGCCACCGCCGACGGCATGCGCAGTGCAGATCCGTCGAGTCGGGAGCTCCTCGCCTCGGTGGACGCATCGCGGTGGGAGGTGCTGTGGCATCTACGCCTGCCGTCTGCGCTCCCCTCACTGTTCACCGCGGCCAAGTACAACACCGGCCTGGCGTTGATCGTCGCCTACCTCGCCGAGGGCGGAACCGGCGGACTCGGCGAAATCGGCAGCCGCGCGGTCGCCGGAAATCAGGGCGACCGGCTATGGGCGGCGATCCTGTCGATGGCGTTTCTCGGAACCATCAGCCTGATGCTGCTCAACGCGCTCCAGGGTGCGGTGATGGGGTGGCACGCATCGCAGCGCTCACAGCAAGGCTGACCGGATACGGTGCACGTGATGGCCGATCTCGATGACCTCCGCTCGCGAATCGATCAACTCGACAGCGCCCTGATCGCAATCGTTGCCGAGCGCCTCGCCGTGTGCCGCCAGGTCGCTGCCGTGAAGGAGGGATCCGACACACCGGTCATCCAGCCGGCACGGGTCCGCGACGTCGTGGTGACCCGCCGCCAGCGGGCCATCGAGGCGGGCATCGACCCTGATTTCGCCGAGCAGCTCTTTCGAGTGCTGTTGACCGAGACCCATCGCATCGAAGTCGCCGGACAACGACCCGACGCCGCGCCCGAGAAGCCGGCGACCACCGGTGAAGCCCGATCCGGTCTCGACATCGTGGCCACGCGCGTCGATCACATCGTCGTCGCAGTCGACGACTACGACTCAGCGAAGACCACCTTGCAGACCCGCTTCGGGTTTCACGAGGTGGCGATGGCCGGAGGACCGCGTCCAGGAATTTGTACGCTGGCCGCCGGCGGCGTGACACTGGTGCTGGTGGGCGCCCAGGCGTCGCCCAACGTTGCCGCCTACCTCGAACAGAACGGCCAAGGAGTTCAGCACGTCGCCATCGAGGTGCTCAACGCCGGCTTCGCCCGCGCCTGCCTCGCCGATGCGGGAACACCGCTGCTGACCGAAGTGTTGGTCGATGACGATGGGCACGAGCAGTTCTTCGCGGCGAGTGAACCAGCAGCCGGGCTACAACTGGGGTTCATCTCACGCACTGGTCATCGCGTCGGGGTCGGAGCCGACAACGTGCTTGCGCTGTTCGACGCCATTCGGACAGCTTCGGGGTGATCGCCCTGGCGATATGCTCGGCTCACGCATGACCGTAGGGGTGCTCCGCGAGTTTCTCGCAACGCGACAGTTGCCCGTTGTGCACTGGCAACAACCCGATCCCTCGTTGCAAAGGACTCGCCCATGTGGTTTCGCCGCGCTGCGCTCTTCTTCCTGATCCCATTGATACTGATCGCAGCGTGCGGCGACGATACGAATCCCGCAGCGACCGCCACTCCTTCGGATACGGCAGTGACCGGCACCCTTGGTGCGGTCGACTCGACAGCGGTTCCCGACACCGTCCCGGCGATCGGGCTGGTGACCGCCGGAGAGCCGTTCCCCGCCGACCGGTGCGAAGCAAACAAGGCGGCCGGCACGATCAACTACCTCTCGAGCTTCGACTTTGCCGCGTCGGCATCGATCGTCGACGTCCTGGTGGCCGAAGAGAAGGGATACTTCGACGACCTCTGCCTCGATGTCAACGTGAAAGCCAGCTTCTCCACCGACAACTACCCGTTGATCGCCGCCGATGAAGCCCAGTTCTCGTCCGGCGGATCGTTCAGCGAAGTCGTCGACTATGCCGGCCGGAACGACGCCGGCTTCGTTGCGCTCGCCGTCGAAGGCCGCACGGGCATCGATGCTCTCATCGTCAAGGACGGGCAGAGCACCGACCTCACAGATCTGAAGGGCAAGACGATCGGGGTCAAGGGTGCCATCACCCCGTCGGTTGCAGCGATGCTCAAGAAGGCCGGGCTCACCGAGGGTGAGGATTACCAAACGGCGCTCCTCGACGGCTTCGACCCCAAGGTGCACATCGCGATCCCCGAAATCATCGGGTTCCCCGGCTTCAAGAGCAACGAGCCGCTCCAGTTGAAGGCAGCGGGTATTCCATTCGAGCTGTACGACCCGGCGGACTACGACATTCCCGGCAGCTTCGGTGTGCTCTACACCAACTCGACCTTCCTCAAAGACTTTCCCACCGCTGCCGAAGACTTCATGCGCGCCTCTATGAAGGGACTCGCCGATGCAATCGCTGATCCGAAAGCGGCAGCCGACATCGCTGTCGGCATGATCAACGCAAATGGGAACGCTCTGTTCTTGTCACCGGAAGGTGAGATCGCCCGCTGGGAGGTCGAATCGAAGCTGATCGCCGGCTCGAAGGCCAGCGATCTGCCCCTCGGCGTACCCGACCCGAAACTGCTCGAGCAGGAGGTCACCGCCTATGCCGAGATCGGGCTGTTCGACGGCAAGGTGCCCGATACCAGCACAGTGGTCAACACCACCCTGGTGAAGGGTCTCTACGACGCGGCCGGCACGGTCATCTGGCCGGCGACCTAGCGATCACAACGCCCCGAGCACCCGTCGGGCGTGCTCGATGTCGTGCTTCAACTGGCCGATCAGGGCGTCGATGCCGCTGAACTTGCGTTCGCTGCGCAGAAAATGTGTGAAGCGCACCTCGGCCCGTTCGCCGTAGATATCGCCCTCGAAGTCGAGCAGATGGGCCTCGAGCAGCGAATGATCGGCATGCTCGTAGAACGTCGGTCGCCTGCCGAGATTGAGCGCGGCCTGATGAACCTCGCCGTTGGGTCGTTCGTAGAAACCGGCGTACACACCATCGGCGGGAAGACAGACCGCATTCGGCACCTCGACGTTGGCGGTCGGGAAGCCGAGCAAGCGTCCGCGTTGATCGCCGACGACAACGACGCCTCGGGCCTCGAACGGACGGCCGAGCAATTCAGCGGCAAGCTCGACCTGCCCGCCGGCAAGGGCTCGCCGGATGGCCGTCGAGCTGATCGATTCATCGACCCCATCAGGGCGCGGCACGAGTTCCAACGGCTGCACTTCGAAGTTGCCCTCCACGCCAAGCCTGCGCAACAACTCGACGTTGCCTTCGCGCCCGCGGCCGAAATGGAAATCTTCACCCACTACGACGATCGAAGCATCGAGGCAATCGATCAGCACTCGCTGCACGAAATGAGCAGGCTCCTCGCGTGACTGGGCCTCGTCGAAGTGGATGACGATCGTCGCATCGATGCCTGTGGCGGCGAGCAATTCCAGCTTCTGGTCGAGATCGGTCAGCAGCTTCGGCGCGGACTCAGGGCGAACGATCGATGCAGGGTGTCGATCGAACGTCATGACCGCCGAACGGGCTCCCGAGGCCGCGGCGAGCCGGCGAACCGCCTCGATGATCGCCCGGTGGCCGAGGTGAACGCCGTCGTAGGCACCGATCGTCAACACCGTGCGCTCACCTTTCCAAGGTGGCGTGTCGAGGCTGGTCACGAGCTGCACGACTCAGGACGCTATCCCCGCTGACTCCATCGAACGAAGTCGCTCAGCCGATCACGACAGCGGGCTTGGCTGCGGTGCCGAACAACTCGTACACCGCCAGCAACGACCCGGTCGGATCGACGACTGCCCAGGGTCCGTCACCGGAGAACCGCTCGAGCACGCGACCATGACGGACCATTTCGGCGGTCGCCTCGTCGACGCTGACCAGCTCGTAGTCGCGCAACGCGTCGGCCGGAGCCATCAGCACACATTCATCGGGAGGCAACGCCTCCCAATCACCGAAGCTGCCCACTGCGGTGCGCCGAAGGTTGCGGAGATGGGCGGCCCCTCCCAGCAGCCGGCCGAGATCATCAGCCAGCGAGCGGATGTAGGTACCGGCCGAGCAACGAACCTCGATCCGCAGGACAGACGGGTCGACGGTCTCGTCGACTACAAACGAGTACACGGTGACCGGCCGCGGCTGACGCTCGACCTCGATCCCCTCGCGAGCCAGTTCGTGTAGTCGCTTGCCATCGATCCGCAGGGCACTGACCATCGGGGGGACCTGCATGATCGGTCCTGTGAGGTGTTCGGCAGCCGCGACCCGGGCCATGTCGGCGGTGACGGTGGACATGTCGAACGTGGCCGTCACCTCGCCGCTGGAGTCGAGCGTAGAAGTCGAGGTACCCAGCACCACGTCGGCGGTGTACGTCTTGCCAAGCGCGGTGAGGAACCGCAGCAAGCGAGTTGCCTTGCCGACACCGACCAGCAGCACGCCGGTCGCATCAGGGTCGAGCGTGCCGGCGTGCCCGACCTGGCGCTCGTCGAACCGCTTGCGCAGCATGCCGACGACATCGTGACTGGTGACCCCGGCGGGTTTGTCGACCACCGCCAACCCGTGTGTCGTCGGCGGCTTACGCCGAGCCATTGCTCTCTATTTCGGCAGGAGCGACCTCGGGCTCCGGCGGCCGGTCGGGCATCGTCGCCTTGTCGTGCAGGATCCGCTCGATGCGTTCCGCAGCGCGAATGGTCTCGTCGGGCTTGAACGACAGGATCGGGGTCTTCTTGGCCCTCACCTCGCGTCCCACCGACGACTGCAGCCGGACCCGATGGCTGGCCAGCGCGGCGAGGACGTCGGCATCGCCCTCTTCGCCGAGCAGCGAGTCGAAGTAGACGATCGCCCGATTCATCTCCGAATCGACATCGATCGACGTGACGGTGACCATGTCGAGGCGTTCGTCGTCAATGCGCGTCAACGCCTCGGCGATCACCTCGCGCAACGATTGGTTGAGCCGCGCCGTACGCGGATAGCGATGCTGCGACGGAGCTGCCGCACGCCGTGGCCTACTCATCAGTCGAAGACCAGCGGCGACCGCTTGGAACGCTTGAGCTCAGCCATGCAGCTGGTAGTGGCGACGGTCTCGATGGCGTCCCACAGCTTCAAGGCAGCGTCGCCTCGAGGGATCGAGGAGATCACCGGGCCGAAGAAGCTGGCCTCGTCGGGTTGCCCGGGACGGAACGTGATGATCGGCGTGCCAACGTCTTTACCCGCCCGCTCGAACGCCAGATCGGTCTCGCTGCGGATGTACAGGTCATGCGAGTCGTCGAGCGCTGCGTCGGCCAGCCCGGGCGACAGTCCACTCGTCTTCAACAGGCCTTGGATCGTTGCAACCGGGTCCTCGGAGATCTCCGGCTTGCGGCGGCCGAGATGGATTGCCTCACCAAGAGCGGTGTACACCACGCCGACCTGCTCGTTGCCGTGCTCGATGCGAACCTGATCGGCGACGCGTAAGCCGTAGAGCCCGACCATGTGGCTGGCCCGGTACTCGGGCGTGTACCACTCCTCGGTGCGATGCTCGTTGATCATCTTCAGGCAGATGAACCGCCAGTTCACCTCGTATGAGCGCAGTTGTTGCACCTCCGTCACCCAGCGAGAGGTGACCCATGCCCAGGGACAAATCGGATCGAAGAAGAACTCGAGATCAGCCATCGCTTCGAGGATAACGGGACTACACCCTGGCGATCTCGCGTTCCTCGAAGGTCTCGATCACATCGCCGGGCTTGAGATCCTGGAAGTCGCTGAGGCCGACACCACACTCGAAGCCCTCGCGGACTTCGCGGGCATCTTCCTTGAACCGTTTGAGCGACTGGATGCTGCCCTTCCAGATGATGGTGCCGTCGCGAAGGAAGCGAACCTTCGTACCGCGGGTGATCTGACCACTGAGCACCAGGCAACCGGCAATAGCGCCGACCTTGGGAACCCGGAAAATCTCGCGGACCTCGGCTTCGCCGGTGACCACTTCCTCGAACTCCGGTGCGAGCATGCCGACCATCGCCTTCTCGATGTCTTCGAGAAGCTTGTAGATGATCTCGTAAGTACGAACCTCGACGTGTTCGGCCTCGGCCATCTCGCGGGCCTTCCGGTCGGGTCGAACGTTGAAACCGATCAACGTGGCATTGGTTGTCGAAGCCAGACTGATGTCGTTCTCGGTGATGCCACCAACGGCGCGGTGGACGAATGCCAACTTCACTTCGTCGCGCTCGAGGCGCCGCAGCGACTCGGTAACGGCCTCGAGCGAGCCCTGCACGTCGGCTTTGAGCACGATGTTGAGCGTGGCGACCTCGCCCGCCTGGATCTGGCTGAAGATGTCTTCGAGCTTGACACCCTTTTGAACTCTTGCGTCGCCCCGCTGCGCCTTCAGTCGTTGGCGCTGCTCGCGAGCCTCGCCGACCGTCTTGGCGGTCTTCTCGTTGTCGGCGGCTCGGAACTCGTCGCCGGCGTTGGGCACGCTCTGGAGGCCCAACACCTGGACCGGCATCGATGGGCCGGCTTCTTTGATCTGCTGGCCCTTGTCGTCGATCATGGCCCGAACTCGACCCCACGCGCCACCGGCAACGATCGGGTCGCCGACTTTCAACGTGCCCTTGTCGACCAGCACGGTGGCCACAGGGCCACGGCCGGTGTCGAGATTGGCTTCGAGAACGATGCCCTTGGCCCGACCGGCCGGGTTGGCGGTCAGCTCCTCGAGTTCGGCGACGGCCAACAACTGGTCGAGCAACTCGTCGACACCGACGTTCTGCTGTGCCGACATCTCGACGACGATGGTGTCGCCACCCCACGACTCGGGAACCAGCTCGTACTCGGCGAGCTGGGTGAGCACTCGACCGGGATCGGCGTTGTCCTTGTCGATCTTGTTGACGGCGACGACGATCGGCACGTCGGCGGCCTTGGCGTGGTTGATCGCCTCGATCGTCTGCGGCATCACACCGTCGTCGGCGGCAACGACCAGCACGACGATGTCGGTGACCTGGGCACCGCGAGCACGCATCTTGGTGAACGCGGCGTGGCCCGGGGTGTCGATGAACGTGACCTTGCCTCCGTCGCGTTCGACCATGTAGGCACCGATGTGCTGAGTGATGCCACCGGCTTCACCGGCCACGACGTTGGCATGGCGAATGCGGTCGAGCAGGGTGGTCTTGCCGTGATCGACGTGACCCATGACTGTGATCACAGGCGCCCGCGACGATTGCAACGATTCGTCGTCGTCGTCGCTGTCGTCGAACATCGCTTGCAGTTCGAGCTCTTCTTGCTGGCCAGGTTCGACGAGGAGGATCTCGGCACCGACCTCCAGTGCGAACAGCTCCATCTGCTCGTCGGTGAGGGTCATCGTGGCCGTGACCATCTCGCCGTTCTGCAGGAGGAATCGGATCACGTCGGCCGCGGTGCGGTTCAGCTTCGGAGCGAACTCCTGCGCCGACACGCCGCGCTCGACGATGATCGTGCCCTCGGGAACCGGAGCGTTGGTCGCTGTGTAGTTGGAGTTGTACGACGGCTGCATGTCGTCGAAGTCACGACGACGACGGGCACGACTCTTCTTCCGGGGAGCGCGGCGCTGGCCGTTCGGGCGCGGGCCACCGCCACCTGGGCGCGGGCCACCTGGCCCAGCACCGGGCCCGCCACCAGGGCCGCCGGGCCCGGGACGCGGGCCACCGAACCCACCGCCGGGGCGCTGGGCACCGAATCCGCCCGGGCGGGCGCCACCGGGACCGGCGGGTCGAGGCCCACCCGTTCCCGTTCGCGGTCCACCGGGTCCACCGGGTCCACTGGGACCACCGGGACGAGCGCTGAAGCCGCCACCTGGGCGCGGACCACTGAGTCCGCCACTACGCGCACCGGTGGGAACGGTTGGCCGGAGCCCACCAGGTGGTGGCGGGATCGGCCGGCCCGACGACGACATGGGACGACCCCCACCGGGCGGCGGGGGAATCGATCGACCGGTTGACGTTGGTCGAGTGGACGGAGGGCCTGCGGGACGCGGGCTTCCGGCGGGAGCAGTGGCGGCGGCAGGACGAGCAGGTGGGCGGTTCTCGGTCGGCAACGGTCGAGCTGCGACCGGAGCGGGAGCGATCTGGGTGACCGCGGCGGGTGCGACCGGGGCAGCAGGTGCCACCGGGGCCGATGCCGCCGGTGCGACGGGGCGGTGGTCACCGGGTGCAGGTCGGCTGCTGGTGATGCGCCGGGGCTCGTCGTCGTCGTGAGGCGACTCGGACGCCGCGGGGGTGACGTCGACGGGTACGGTCGGTTCTACGGCCGCCGGCGCCGGGACCGGGGCCGGTTCGGCCACAACGACCGGCTCGGCCTGGGTCGGCTCGGATGGCTCGACCTTTGACGGCGCCTGCCTCGGTGCGACGTCGACGGTTTCGGGCGCTGCCTTCTTCGCCGCAGCCTTCTTCGCCGGCGCGGCAGGTGTCGCGCCGTCGGCTGCCGGCTCGGCGGCCTTGGCGGCCGCAGCTTTCTTGGCAGCAGCCTTCTTGACCGGCTTGGGCTCCTCGGGCTGCTCTTGACGGGTCAAACCATCACGAATTGCGCGACGTTCTAGCCGATCGGCTTGTGCCTCGATCAATGTGCTGGAGTGTGTCTTCACTCCAACACCCATTGCTTCGCACAGCGCCATCATTTCGGCGTTGGTCATTCCGAGCTTCTTGGCGAGCTCGTGCACGCGGATGTTTTTCGCCAAAACCAGTTCAGCCTTTCGTTGGCATCGGCGTGCCGGAGTATGTTCCGGTGGCCGTTAAGTCTCTCATGTTGGTCATAACGCTTTCGAACGGGATCCGCAACCCGTCGAGTGTGGTACTCGGCACGTCACATCGCCAGGCACGGGCAAATGCCCGGCGTCGCACGGCGGTGTCGAAACAATCGATCGAACACAGCCAAGCGCCGCGCCCGTGCGACGTGCGGCAGATGATCGGCCCGTCGGCGCCCATGGTGCAGCGAACCAGCTGCGGTTGGGGCCGACGACTGCGACATCCGATGCACATCCGGACGGGAGTCCTGCGTAGGTCATTCTCCTGCGTTGTCACCAGCTCCTTGTGTTGAAGCTTGCTCGACCGATTCGGCTGCGGCCGGCTCGGCTTCGACCGGCTCGTCGGCAGTTGTTTGTGGGTCGGTCGCGACACCGTCGGGCGACTCGCCCGACGCCTGTGCGTTCCATTGGTCCTGGGTCATCACGCTGCCATCGGCGGCGTGCCATTCCATTTCGCCGGTCTCCTTGTTGGCGACCCACTCGCCCTCTTCGTAGTCGGCGTCCGCGTACTCGCCCTCCGGGGCCTGGGTCTCGCCTCGGATGTCGATGCGAACTCCGGTGAGCCGGGCGGCGAGGCGCGCATTCTGCCCCTCCTTGCCGATCGCCAGGCTGAGCTGGTGATCGGGCACGATCACATCGGCCTGCGTGCCGTCGTCACTGATGATGACTTCTTTGACCTTCGCCGGCGACAGCGCCTTGGCGACGTAGTCGGCGAAGTCCTCGCTGAAGGGCACGATGTCGATCTTCTCGCCGCGTAGTTCGTTGACGACCATCCGCACACGGCCACCGCGCGCTCCACAGCACGCGCCGACCGGGTCGACGTTGTGATCGTTGCTCCAGACCGCGATCTTCGTGCGGTGACCCGGCTCGCGGGCGCATGCCTTGATCTCGACGATGCCGTCGGCGATCTCGGGAACTTCCAGTTCGAAGAGACGCTTGATGAGACCGGGGTGGGTGCGGCTGACGACGATCTGGGGACCCTTCGCCGTCTTGCGCACCTCGACGATGTAGGCCTTGACGCGATCGCCTGGCACCGGACGCTCGAACGGCACCTGCTCGGCCTGTGGCAACAACGACTCGACGCGACCGAGGTCGAGCAGTGTGTAGCGCTGGTCGGTCTGCTGGATGATGCCTGTGACGATGTCACCCTCGCGGTTGGCATATTCCTCGAACTTGCGGTCGCGCTCGGCCTCGCGGATTCGTTGACTCATCACCTGACGGAACGTCTGAGCTGCGATGCGGCCCATCTCTTCCTTCTTCGGCGTGTCGTCGCGCTCGTTGACCCAGTTGCCATCCTCGTCGACGTCGTACGCGGTGAAGGTGAACTCCATCGTGTCGGGGTTGACCTCGACCATCACTTCGTCGGCTGCAGTCGGGCGACGCTTGTACGCCGTGGCCAGTGCATCGACCAGTACGTGCAACAAGGTATCGACCGAGATGTTCTTCTCGTTGGCCAACATGCGCACTGCTTCTGACATGTCGAGACCGCTCATGACACCTGCTCCTCAGCTGCGGGCTTCTCAGCCACTTTTCTGCCCTTCTTCGTCTCGCTGGGCGCCTTGCCGGGCTTTGGTGCCGGGCCCCACACGAAGACGGTCCTTGCTCGATCGATCTTGTCGTAGGGCACCGTGCGCTCGGTGAGCGCAGGGTCGTTGAGCTGGATCGTTGCTGCCTGCTCATCGGCTGCGACCAGCACACCCTGCAGACGTCGCTCGCTGCGTTCTCCGTTGGGCGCGACGATGTCGCGCAGGCGCAGCGCCACTGTCTTGCCGATCGACCGTTGGAAATGGGCGGGGATTCGCAAGCTGCGCTCGAGACCTGGGCTGGTGACCTCGAGTGTGTAGTGCCCCCCCATCGGATCGTCGTGGTCGAGTTCACGCCCGATCAGACGCGTCGCCAAGGCGATTGCTTCGAGGTCGAGACCTTCCTCGACACCTACCGGCCGGTCGATGGTCACCCGCAGTGTGCCGCCGCGGAACTCGAGATCGTAGAGGTCGAGCTGCAGGTCAGAGACGATAGGAGTGATCAGGCGCTCGACCTTTTTCAACGTGCTGGTATCACTCATCGCATCTCTCCTTTCCTGCATCTCGCGGTGGTCTCGTAGGTTTCGTGCGGCCCCGACTTCGGGCCTATCAGTAAAGAAGGCGTGGACCCAGAGGAGCCCACGCCTTCGGTTCGTCGAACTTCAAAGGACCGATCGAGTATATCGGCTGGCGGGTAGTGTTTCGCCGCTGCCTGCATCCCCCATCCAACCAATAATCGACCACTGAACGTCCAACTCCGAAAGCTGACGAGGTAACCGCTGTGCTCCGAATGTCGACGCTGTTCCTGCGCACCCTGCGCGAGGACCCTGCCGACGCCGAAGTCGCCAGTCACCGGCTCCTCGTCCGAGGCGGTTACATCCGCCGCGCCGCACCGGGCGGGTTCACGTGGCTTCCGCTCGGGTGGATCGTCTACCAGAACGTCGAGCGCGTCGTGCGCGAGGAGATGAATCGCGCCGGGTTTCAAGAGGTTCATTTTCCTGCGCTGCTTCCGCGCGAGCCCTACGAGTTGTCCGGGCGCTGGACCGACTACGGCGACAACCTGTTCCGCCTGAAAGACCGCCGCGGCGCCGACATGCTGCTGGCACCGACTCACGAGGAACTGTTCACGCTGCTCGTGAAGGACCTGTACAGCAGCTACAAAGACCTGCCGCTGGTGATCTACCAGATCCAGACCAAGTTCCGCGACGAGGCCCGGCCACGCGCCGGTCTGCTGCGCGGACGCGAGTTCGTGATGAAGGATTCCTACAGCTTCGACCTGACCGACGCAGGGTTGGAGATCAGTTATCAACGCCACAGGGTCGCCTACCAGCGCACCTTCGACCGGCTCGGGCTCCCCTACGTGATCGTTTCGGCGATGAGTGGCGCAATGGGTGGATCCGCCAGCGAAGAGTTCCTGGCACCCATGGAAGTCGGTGAAGACACCTATGTCCGCTGCACCAACTGCGACTACGCAGCCAACACCGAGGCTGTGCGGGTAGCCGCCCCGGTGGCAATCCCGTTCGACTCGGCACCTCCTGCGCTCGTGGCGGACACACCCGGCACGCCGACGATCCAGACACTCGTCGATCTGATCAACGATCGAGCGGACCTGCGGCGGCCCGATCGTGACTGGACCGCGGCCGACACCCTCAAGAACGTCGTCGTCAAACTCCGTCACCCCGGACGGACGTATCGAGCCACTGGCCGTCGGAGTGCCCGGCGATCGTGAGGTCGACATGAAGCGACTCGAAGCACAACTCGGACCCGCTGAGATCGCACCGTTCGACGAGGACGACTTTGCTGCCAACAAATACCTGGTCAAGGGGTATATCGGGCCGGGTGCACTCGGAGCCGGCAAGCCGGCAGGCATCCGCTATCTCGTCGACCCCCGGATCGTCGACGGCACGCAGTGGGTCACCGGGGCAGATCAACCGGGTCGGCACGTGCTCTACCTCACCGCCGGACGTGATTTCTCCGCCGACGGCACCGTCGAAGCTGCCGAAGTGGTCGACGGCGATGCCTGTCCGGTCTGTCAATCACCGCTCGAGATAGCCCGCGGTATCGAGATCGGCCACATCTTCCAGCTCGGCCGGACGTACGCCAGCGCTCTGGGTCTCAACGTGCTCGACCAGAACGGCAAGCAGCAGGTCGTCACGATGGGTTCGTACGGCATCGGTGTTTCGCGCGCCGTGGCCGCTATCGCCGAGATGAACTGTGACGACAAAGGACTGATCTGGCCGCACGAGGTCGCCCCTGCCGATGTCCACATCGTCGCCACCGGGAAAGCGGGCGACCCCCAACTGCCAGCGGCCGAACGATTGGCGGCCGACTGTGAGACCGCCGGGTTGCGCGTGCTCCTCGACGACCGGGTCGGGGTGTCGCCGGGCATCAAGTTCAACGATGCGGAGCTGATCGGCGTGCCTACGATCGTGGTCGTCGGGCGTGGTCTGGCCAGTGGTCTCGTCGAGGTCAAGGACCGGCGCAGCGGAGAGCGCCGCGACGTACCCCTTGCCGATGCCGTCTCGGAGTTGGCTGCTCGCTGATTCGGGGCGATGCACCGCCCGATGACCTTTCGCCACGTCGGCGTTGGGACCAACGACCCTGGAGTTCAGCGGGCCAGACGGCTCTACTGGGCGACATGGATGTACTGCTGATCGAATCAACGCCCGGCATCGCCACCTCGTTACAGCATCGCCTGATCCGAGACGGCCACGAGGTGATCTCGTGCAACGACTCGCACGCTGGTCCGTGTCGTGGTGTGGAGTCGAATGACTCCTGCCCCATGGACCGAAACATTGACATCGCTGTGCTGGCCCACGAACGCGGCGCGGCACCGACGCTCAACGAGATGGGTTCGGTCTGTGCTCTCCGGCACCGCGTGCCGCTTGTGACCCTGTATCCAGGTGACGAGTTCGGCCCCGGTTCGAGTACGGAAGTAGCCGCGGCCGTCGCTCGACGCGAGGTCGAAGCAGGCTACGTCGCCGTCATCCGCCGCGAAGTCGGCCACGCCGTGGACGAGATCAGCGTGCTGCGCGAGCACCAACGGATCCACGTCACGCTCACTATCTCGATTCCCGCTAGCGCGCAGTCGATCGGCATGCTGGCCGATCGTGCCCGCCACGCGGTCCGCGAACACGACAGCCACACCCCCGTCATCGACGTCTCCGTCGTGTTGGCCGAACCGCTCACCTGACATTCGGGATCGACTAGAACGGATCCCGTACAACGAGTACGGGGAGAGTACCGATGTCATTGAACCCGGAGGCCGTGGGGACGGTCGGCGAAGCCTACGAGGCGTCATGGACATCCAAGGATGCCTTGCTTTATGCGGTCGGAATCGGTGCCGGCACCGCCGAGACGACGTACACGACCGAGAACAGCGCCGGGGTCGACCAGCAGGTGTTCCCGACATTTGCCGTGGTCATCGGGTGGGGTGCCGGCTCGGCAATGCGCAACATCGGCACGTTCAACCCAGCACTGCTCGTGCACGGCCAACAGGCCATCACGCTGCACAGACCACTCCCGGTCAGCGGCTCGGCGAGCCTGCAGGGCCGCGTTGCTGCCATGTACGACAAGGGCAAGGCCGCGGTCGTCGTCACCGAAACCGTTGCCACGGATCTCGCCGATGGCCATCCACTGTTCACCAATCTGTCGTCGGTGTTCATCCGTGGCGAGGGCGGCTGGGGCGGCGAGCGCGGCCCCAGCGGACCACAAAACGCCCCTCCCGACCGCGCCCCGGACCATCAGGTCACCTATCAGACATCACCGGATCAAGCCTTGATCTACCGCCTGTCAGGCGACCGCAATCCGCTGCACAGCGATCCGTCGTTCGCGGCGATGGGCGGGTTCGAGCGCCCGATTCTCCACGGCCTGTGCACCTACGGCTTCACCGGTCGGGCGCTACTGCACACGCTGTGCGGAAGCGACGCGACCCGGTTCCAGCACATCGAAGCACGATTCACCTCGCCAGTGCTGCCGGGTGACGCACTGACGGTGTCGATGTGGGAGACCGGCGAGGACACGGCGGTGTTCACGACGTGCGTAGGAGAACGGGCCGTGATCGATCAAGGCCTGTTACGACATAGCTGAGCCGCCACCGGTGTGTCCGGGTTGCGGCCATCCGCCGGGCTCGCCATCCATCCCCGAGTTGAGTCGGGCCTTGGCCAGCAGGTCGCGCACGACCGGACCGAGGGCAGTCGGATCCTCGACTGGTGCGTGCCGCGGGCCGCGCACCCAGCCCTCGGCGATCGCCAGCACATTTCCGCTGGCCTCGAACACCCGCCCGGTGACGTCCTTCGATTCGGTCGACGCGAGCCACGTGACGATCGGAGCAATCCACCGTGGCGAACGCATCTCTCGCTCCTCGTCTGTCTCCGGGGCCGGGCCAAGGCCTTCGGTCATGCGTGTCAGTGCCACCGGGGCGACCGCATTGACCGTGACGCCGTACCGCGACAGTTCGAGTGAGGCGATCGTCGTGAATGCCGCGATGCCGGCCTTGGCGGCGCCGTAGTTGGTCTGGCCGGGGTTACCGTAGATGCCACTGACGGATGTGGTGTTGATGATCCGGCCATCGACGGCCTGGCCGGCCTTGGCCCTCTCACGCCAGTAGGCGGCGGCCCAGCGACTGGGTGCGAAAGTGCCCTTGAGGTGGACGTTGATGACCGCGTCCCATTCCTCCTCGGTCATGTTGGCCAGCACCCGGTCACGCAGGATGCCGGCGTTGTTGACGACGGCGTGGAGATCGCCGAATGTCTCGATCGCCGTGTTGATCAGACGTTGTGCTCCTTCCCATGACGACACGCTGTCGCCGTTGGCCACGGCTTCTCCGCCCATCCCCTTGATCTCCTGCACCACCTGTTCGGCAGGGCTGAGGTCGCCACCGGACCCGTCGATGTTCCCGCCGAGGTCGTTGACCACCACCTTGGCACCGTGTGCGGCGAGGCTGAGGGCGTGCTCGCGTCCGATCCCGCGACCAGCGCCCGTGACGATGGCGACTCGACCTTCACACAACTTGCTCATGGAAACCCCTCGGGCTAGGTACTCGAATAGGCGAATCATAAAGTGGAGCCGATGTGTGACTGCCAATCGACCCGCGTGGTGACTCGGCGCGAGGCGATCGTCGGGTCACTGGTGGCCGGTTCGACGATCGCCGCTGCGGGGGTGTTTGCCACGGGAGTGTTCGCGAGCAGGGTCGAAGCGGCCGTCGTACCCGCCATGCCTCCGGTGGAAGTCCTGCCTGGTCTGTCGATCTACCCACGCGATGCCTGGGGTGCGGCACTACCGCCGAAGGGGCCGATCGAGGTCGAGACACCCCAATTCCTGCTCGTGCACCACACCGCATCGTCGAACTCCTACAGCAGCGCCGCAGCCCTGATCCAAGCCACGTACTCGTTCCACACCAGCTCGGCGAAGCGATGGAGCGACGTGTGTTACGAGTTCTTCATCGGTCGTGAAGGCGACGTCTGGGAGGGTCGAGCCGGAGCCCTCACCGGCCCGGTGGTGGCCGACGCCACGGGTGGCAGCCAGGGCTTCGCCCAGCTGATCTGCCTGCTCGGGGATTTCACCAGCCAGTTGCCGACCGAAGCGGCGCAGGCTTCGCTGGCCAAGGTGCTGGCATGGCTGGGCGGCCGGTATTCGATCGACATCAGCCCCGGCGCGACGACGTCGTTCGTCTCCCGGGGCTCGCAGCGCTGGTCGGCCGGAACGGCGGTGACGACGTCCACCATCGCCGGTCACCGCGACATGTCGTACACCGCATGTCCTGGTGACGCCTTCTATCCGGTGCTCCCCGAGATCCGTGCTCGTGCGCTGGTCGAACGCGATGCCTGGCGCACGACAGTGAAACCGGCGAGACGACTTGGCGTCGTGAGCCCGTAGCGTGCTGCGGCAATGACCGTCCTGCACAGCGATGTACTGGTAGTCGGTGCCGGCCCGGCCGGGTCGACAGCGGCGACTCTGCTGGCCCGGGCGGGGCGCTCCGTCACGGTCATCGACAAGGCCGTCTTTCCGCGCGACAAGTGTTGCGGTGACGGCCTGACCACCCTCGCGCTGCGCGAGCTGGAGGTCTTGGGATTGCAGCCGACCATGGTGGCGAACTGGAAATCCGTCGACGCTGCGTGGCTTCGTTCACCATCGGGACGCGAGGTCCGCATTCCGCTGCCGTCGGATGGAATTTTTGCGGCGACGACGCCCAGGCGCGAACTCGATGCCGCACTCGTCGATCTGGCGATCGAGGCTGGAGCGACAGTGCACCAGGGACACGCCTTCGGCGCGATCCGCCAGACGTCGTCATCGGTCGAGGTCGAAGTCTCCGGAATCGGAACGCTCAACACCAGGTATGTCGTCGCCGCCGACGGGATGTGGTCGGCGACCCGAAAGGCACTGGGGATCGGCGAGAACGGCTATCTCGGCGAGTGGCATGCGTTCCGCCAGTACGCCGGCAACGTCACCGGCCCGGCCGCCGAACGCCTGATCGTCTGGTTCGAGCCCGAGTTGCTCCCCGGCTACATGTGGAGCTTCCCGCTACCGGGCGGGCGAGTCAACATCGGCTTCGGGGTGCAGCGCGACGGGTTTCGTCGTGTCCGGGACATGAAGCAACAGTGGGACGACCTGTTGCGCCGTGAACACGTTGTCGAGGCGCTCGGTGCCGGGTTCGCCCTCGAGGATCGGCACACGGCATGGCCGATTCCCGCCGGGATCGACCGGGCGACCCTGTCGTCGGGCCGGGTGTGCTTCGTCGGCGATGCGGCGATGGCCACCGACACCATGACAGGCGAAGGCATCGGTCAAGCAGTGCTCACTGCGCGCCTCGCCGCTGAGGCGATCCTCGCCGGAGGTGCACTCGCCGCCGACGACGTCACCGACCGCTACCGATCGACTGTTCGACACCATCTCCTGGCCGATCACAGAATGTCCGTGCTGCTCAGCAGGGCCTTGAGCCATCAACTCGGGGCGCGTGGAGCCATCCGGCTGCTGGCGACCAACGACTGGACTCGTCGCAACTTCGCCCGCTGGATGTTCGAGGACGAGCCCAGAGCGATCGCCTTCACCCCGTCACGCTGGCATCGCCACTTCCTCCGCCAACCCGGCCCCTACCAGACCTGATCGAGTGTTTCCCGCCCACCCGGGGTGGCGGCAAGCACTCGATCATGCCGCCGCTGACACGCGCGCTTCGTAGAGGGCTACCAGCTCGGCAACCAGACCAGGGAGATCGATGAGGTCGATTTCGGTGACGCGTTCGACCTGCCAGCCAATGAGGTGACATTGCCGATCTCGACGCTTGTCCCTGGTCGTTCCCTCGAGCAGCAAATGGTCCGGATGCACATCGATCTCGATGGCCCACCGCACAGCGGGAACTGCCAAGTCGACACGAATTCTGCTGCCGTTGGGAAGCTCCAGTTGTGACACCTGTGGAACGACCGGAACCCCTCGTGCGCGCATTGCGTCACCGAGGAGGATCTCCGGATGCGACTCCGCGGCCGGGCGATCCCCGCGCTCGACCAGACTGCGAACGAATCGAAGAGATCCAGGTCGACGGGCATGGCAGAGGCGCCGCGCAACAGACGCCAGTTCCTCCATAGAACAGTGACGGTCTCGGAGCAACTGCTCGATGACCGAGGCGTGGTCCTCACGACCGAGGACGGCGGCAAGATCGAACGCCAGGCGCGCCGCGCTCGCCACCTTGATGCCGTCGCGACGCAGTCGAACGTCGCTCGGCTGGATCGAGGTTGTCTGATGCACGACGACATTCGTCTGCGGATCGAGGTGAAGCCCATGTGGGACGCTGAAGTAGATCGGCTCCGCCCTCGGCATTCGACGCAGCCCGAGGAGTCTTCCCCCGGTCGGTCCTGTGATGAAACCGGACCGATGAGCGAGGCACAGGGCGACGCATCGACCCTCCAACGTTCGTGGCGCCGACTCGATCCGCAGGACCGATTTGTACACGGGGACAAGCACCCGAGACTCGATGAGTCGCAAGCGGGCTCGGCGGCGAACCCCTGCGTTGTCGAGTTGGCCCGCCGTCGCGTGCCCATGTTGGGATCGCAGTATTGAAAGCGCAAGCGATGTGAGATCCGACATGACGACCTCCGAGATTCTTGGGATCAAACGGGGGAAGTCAGAACGGAACCTATCGAGCCCACAACTCGATCGGCATCCGAGTAGTTGTGGCACCCTCGGGGTGGCGGCAAACACTCCGATGGCGCGCTGCGGGCCGCAAACACTCGGATTGGATTGGCTACCGTGCTGGGCATGCACACGCGGCTCACCGATCTGCTCGACATCGAACATCCGATCATGCTCGCCGGGATGGGCGGAGTCAGTTACCACAGGCTGGTCGCCGCCGTCAGCGAGGCGGGCGGGATCGGCACGCTCGGTGCTTCGACCATGACGACCGAGGAACTACCGATCGAGATGGCTGCTGTCCGACAACTCACCAGCAAGCCATTCGGCGTCGACCTGTTGACCGCCTTGCCGGGGCAGGTCGAGAGAGGCATCCAGGCGGTGATCGATGGCGGGGCGCGGATCTTCGTCGCCGGGTTGGGTGTGCCCCGCGAGGTTGTCGACCTGTTGCACTCCAAGAACATCCTCGTCGGCAGCATGTGCGGCAAGGTCCGCCACGCAATCAGCGCCGTCGCCAGCGGCGTCGACTTCGTCGTGGCCCAGGGCACCGAGGGCGGTGGGCACACCGGCACGGTCGCCACCATGGCGCTCGTCCCGCAGGTCGTCGACGCGGTCAGCGATCAGGTCCCGGTCGTCGCCGCCGGCGGTCTCTACGACGGCCGCGGTCTGGCGGCTTCACTCGCCCTCGGCGCCGACGGAGTGTGGATCGGCACCCGCTTCATCGCAACGCCCGAAGCGCGGGCGGTCAACGGCTACAAGGAGGCCTTGCTCGCCACTGCGGAGGACGGCACGGTGATCAGCCGCGCCTACACAGGGAAGACCTGCCGGGTCGTGCGCAACGAGTGGACCAACCACTACGACACCCACCCCGAGGAGCTGCAACCATTCCCAGCGCAAGTGGTCGTGTCGGGGAAGGCGGGCGTGAACCACCTCGGTTCTCCGGATGGCACGGAGGTCGACGCGGCCCGAGAGTTCATGCCCTGCGGGCAGGGGGTCGGTGCGATCACGACGCTGATCCCAGCTGGCGAACTGGTGGAGTCGATGGTGTCGGATGCTGACCGCATCATCGAGCGCCTGCTGGGCGTACGACGATGACCGACACGGTGATGTCTCACGTCGACCGGGTGTGGTCCGACGAGATCGTCCCCGCACTCCACGACTACATCGCTATTCCCAACGTCTCGGCCCTGTACGACCCGCAGTGGCGTGAGCACGGTCACATGGCCAGGGCCGTCGAACTGATCCGCGCTTGGTGCGCGGATAGGGCAATCGCCGGCCTCACGGTCGAGGTCCACGAGCTACCGGGACTCACACCGGTGATCCTGATGGAGATCCCGGCCTTCGGCACCGGATCGGATGACGACACCGTGTTGCTCTATGGCCATCTCGACAAGCAACCGGAGATGACGGGCTGGCGAGCGGATCTCGGCCCGTGGAAGCCGGTGATCGAAGGCGATCGTCTCTACGGCCGCGGCGGAGCAGACGACGGCTATGCGGCCTTTGCGTCGCTGCTGGCGATCGAGGCCGCCCAGGCCGACGGCATGAGTCACACCCGGTGCGTCGTGCTGATCGAAGCCAGCGAAGAGAGCGGCAGCCCCGACCTGCCGGCCTACCTCGAGGCATTCAAAGCTCGTATCGGCACACCCAGCCTCGTGCTGTGCCTCGACTCGGGGTGCCTCGACTACGAGCGGCTGTGGGTCACGACGTCGTTGCGCGGTCTGGCGGCGGGCACGCTACGAGTGGAGATCTTGACCGAAGGCGTTCACTCCGGCGAGGCCAGTGGCGTCGTTCCGTCGTCGTTTCGAATCTGCCGCGAGCTCCTCGACCGGATCGAGGACAGCTTCGACGGCAGGATGCTCCTGGCGCCGCTCCACGTCGAGATCCCACCGGACCGCAGGAAGGAAGCCGGCGACACGGCCGCCGAATTCCCGATCGGCGGGCATTTCCCGTTCGTCGCCGGAGCCGGGCCGATGGTCGCCGATCCTGCCGAACAACTGCTGGCCCGAACCTGGTATCCCGCGCTGAGCGTGACCGGCGTCGACGGCATCCCGCCGGTCGAGTCCGCGGGCAACGTGCTGCGGCCACATACGTCGCTACATCTCAGCGTTCGCCTTCCACCGACCTGCAATCACGATGCGGCGCTGAACGCGATCACCGCGGCGCTCATCGCGGACCCGCCCTACGGTGCTCACGTCACCTTCGCCGACGGCCACTCCGGGCCGGGGTGGAATGCCCCGGCCTTTGCCCCGTGGCTGCAGGGGGCGCTCGACGAAGCCTCGATCACGAGCTTCGGCAACCCGAGCCGAGCGTTCGGTGAAGGAGGTTCGATTCCTTTCATGGGCATGCTGGGCGAGATGTTCCCCGATGCGCAGTTCGTCATCACCGGCGTTCTCGGGCCTGGAGCCAACGCCCATGGGCCGAACGAGTACCTGCACCTGCCGACCGCTCGGCGGGTCACCTGTTGTCTGACGACGGTGCTGAACGCCCACGCCACACGCTGAGCGGGCCGCGCCCACTCGGGGCGGACTCGTTGCTACCGTTCCGGCCCGAAGGAGCGGAACCCCCCATGACAGTCACTTCCAATCTGCCGCAAGACGACCAGGCCACTGCCCTGATCGTCGAGCGGGTGTTCTTCGAGCTGCGCAAGGTCATCGTCGGCCAGAGCAGGCTGATCGAGCGGATGCTCGTCGGACTTCTCAGCCAGGGACATTGCCTGCTCGAGAGCGTGCCCGGGCTGGCCAAGACACTCGCCGCCGAGACCTTGTCCAAGGTCGTCGGCGGCACGTTCGGACGCGTGCAGTTCACCCCCGACTTGTTGCCGTCCGACATCGTCGGCACACGTATCTTCCGGTCGTCGAGCGAGAAGTTCGATGTGGAACTGGGTCCTGTGTTCGTCAACTTCCTACTCGCCGATGAGATCAACCGCGCCCCGGCCAAGGTGCAGTCGGCGCTGCTCGAGGTCATGGCCGAACAACACGTCACGATCGGTGGCAACACCTACGACGTCCCTGCCCCGTTCTTCGTCATCGCCACGCAGAACCCGATCGAATCGGAGGGTGTGTACCAACTGCCCGAAGCGCAGCGCGACCGGTTCATGATGAAGATCACGATGACCCATCCCTCGGCCGACGAGGAGATGACCATCGTCGATCGAATGAGCGTCTCGCCTCCAGTGCCCGAGCAGGTCATCGATCTCCACGGACTGGCAGACCTGCAGGAGCGGGCAACGCGGGTGTTCATCGATCGCAGCGTGCAGCAGTACGCCATCGATCTCGTGCAGGCGACCCGCACGCCGGCGCAAGCCGGAATGTCGGACCTCGCTCCGGTGATCGCGCTCGGTGCCAGCCCGCGCGCTTCACTGGCACTCGTGCGTGGCGCCAAGGCTCTCGCCTTGCTGCGCGGCCGTACGTACGCAACACCTCAGGAGATCTTCGATCTCGCCCCGGAGGTCCTGCGGCATCGGCTCATCCTCACCTACGACGCGTTGTCCCGCGACATCTCCATCGAGCAGGTGCTCAGTCGCGTGCTCAGCACCGTACCGACGATGTGGGTCTCACCGAAGCCGAACGACGCAGCACCACGGAGCTGAGCGTGCCAAGTCCGAGTACGACGGAACCGAGTGGGATGAAGACGCCGACGATCGCTTGGCCGAGTGGGCCACCACCTGCCGCCATCGCCGAGTTGTTGAGGTCATTGGAGTTCTCGATCAACCGCAAACTCGATGGGCAGTTGCACGGCCAGCACCAGGGCATCACGCCCGGTCATGGCAGCGAGCCGGGCGAATCGCGCACATATCAGCCGGGCGACGACGTTCGGCGCATCGACTGGAACGTGACGGCTCGAACCCGTGAGCTGCACGTGCGCGAACAGATCGCCGACCGAGATCTCGAAGCGTGGATCGTCGTCGACGTGTCCGCGGCAATGCACTTCGGCACGAGGACAAGCACCAAAGCGCAGATCGCGCTCGCTGCGGCCGCAACCGTCGGTTTCCTCACTGCCCGGAACCAGAATCGGGTCGGCTCGGTCCTCGTGGCCGGTCCGCACCTTCGTGTCACACCACCACGGCTCGGCCGCGACAACGTACGCGCCATCCTGCAAGCTGTTGCCGATTGCCCGGACACCGAGGGCCTCGGCCGAGGCGACCTCCCCGATGCCCTCCGGAGGGTCGGCGCGCTGAGCAAGCGTCGCGGCTTCATCTGCGTCATCTCCGACTTCGCCGGAGATGCGTGGTCGCCGCCGATGTCGGCGCTGGCAATGCGACATGACCTCCTGGCCATCGGCGTCATCGATCCACGCGAGCTCGATGTGCCGCCGATCGGGTTGGTCACGTTCTGCGATCCGTCGACCGGCGCGACCCGCGAGGTGATGGTCACCGACTCGGTGCAGCGCAAGTTCGTCGACCGAGCAGGCATGGAACGTGTGCAGCGCGAACAGACCGTTCGCGCGTCGGGCGGCGACTGGCTGGAGCTGTCGACCGATGGGGATTGGCTCGCCGAGATTGCCGCACACGTGCGTCGACGCCGTCTACGACCAGCGATGGTCCACCGATGAGCTGGGACTTCCTCGCCCCGTCCCGCCTGTGGCTGCTGCTGATCGTGGCCGGCCTTGCCGTCGCATACGTGCTCGCCCAGCGACGTCGAGTCACGCGGACGATGCGTTTCACCCAGATCGAGATGCTCGACCAGATCGCCCCCACACGACCCAGTTGGCGACGCCATGCCGTGGCCGGAGTACAGCTCGCGGCTCTGACGATCGGCGTGCTCGCGGCCGCCCAGCCAGTCGAACGCTCGACGACCCATCCCAAAGCGGCGGGCAAGATCATCTTGCTGTTCGATGTCTCACTGTCGATGCAGGCCGAAGACGTCGCGCCGAATCGTTTGGAGGCAGCGAAGCAGGCCGGGGCTGACTTCGTGGACGCCGTCGATGCCGATGTCGAGGTCGGCCTGATCTCGTTCAGTGGCACCATCAACAACGACGTCGACCCGACCACCGATCGAACGCGGCTGACCGATGCAATCACTGCGCTGGAGCTCGGCGAGGGCACGGCCATCGGCGATGCCATCGCCGCCGGTGTGCGGGTGCTGCAACGCGGCAAACCCACGGAAGAGTCTCCCGGCACGCTGGTCGTCCTGTCCGACGGCGAGACGACTCGCGGACGCCCGACCGCCGACGGCGCCCAGATCGCCGCGGATGCCAACGTTCCCGTCTACACGATCGCCTTTGGAACCGAGGGCGGCACGATCACCAACCCGGACACCGGCGAGATCGACCAGGTGCCGGTGAAACTCGACGACTTGCAGAGTGCAGCGGATGCCACCGGCGGAAAGGCCTACGTCGCCCCATCCGCCGGCGAACTTGCCAAGGCCTACGAAGACATCCGCGCCAACCTGCAACAGACCACTGGCGATGCCGTGACGACCATCACCGAACTCACCTGGCGGTACGTGCTGGTGGCAGTCAGCCTGATGATGATCGCCTGGGTTCTCGGCCTGTGGTGGTTGCGCGGCCCGCTGTAGGGGTCATCGTTCTCAAGTATCCCAGTGCAGTTTCGTGGGTCTGGCGGATGCGAAGCGGGTGATTCGATCGGCCCGTTCAGCAGGACAGGAGGCACCCATGACCGCCCAATCCAACCGCTTCACCGAGCGGCGCGTCGTCGATGGCAAGGTCATGCACGCGGCCGCCGTGAACGAACATCAGGCACGGGCCGCGGCAGGGATCACGATGGCGCTCGGAGCCGTCGCGTTCGTCTACGCCAACTTCGACAAACTGTTCTGGCCCATCCGGACCGTGAGCACCTTCTTCTTCGTCGACTTCCTGGTTCGCGTCACCGCAGGCGTAGAGCGAAGCCCAAGCGGGCTCGTCGCCGGATGGATGACGCGTCGGCAAGCCCCGCAGTGGGTCTCGGCCAAGCCCAAGCGATTCGCCTGGACACTCGGGTTGGCCATGGCTCTGACCATGACCGTCATCACGAACAGCGGCATCCACGGATCAGTGCCGAGGACCATCTGCTTGATCTGCCTGACCCTGATGTGGATGGAGGCGGTGCTCGGGCTCTGTCTGGGATGCGAGATCTACGGAGTCATGGTCCGCCGAGGTTGGCGCTCGCCCGACGACGGGTTCGAGATCTGTGCCAATGGCGCATGCAATCTGGATGTCACTGAGCTGCCATAGAACTCGAACCGCTCAGCCGGTGTCGTTACAGGGTGTCGGCGACGTTGGCGGCAGCGGTGGTGATCCGCTGGGCGCGTGCGTCGGCGGCGAGGTTGGCTGCCATCTTGTTCATGGCATAGCCGACAGCCAGCTGACGCTCGGGCTGAGCGAACGCATTCGAGCCACCGGCGCCGGAGTGGCCGAAACTTCCGGGGCCCGAATACGGCGTGAACATGCCGTGGGTCATGAATCCCATGCCGAACGTGGTCGGCATGATCAGGCACAGGTCCGGCTCGCCCGACGGTGTGATCGTTGCCCGAGCCCGCTCGCGGACCTCGGTATCGAGCAACTGCACTCCGTCAATCGGGCCCATGGTCGCCGCGTACACCTTGGCCAACGCGGCGGCGGTGCTGATGCCGTTGGCCGCCGGAATCTCAGCAGCGTGCACTTCGCGATGGTTGAAGATGTTGTCGACCGCGAACGCACCGTTGAGGCTGAGGGCCCGCCCGCCACGAGTATCGGGGCCGAGGAACATCTCGAGCATGGCCCTGATCGCCGGGTCGGCGTTGTCGTCGTTCAGTGGCCTGCCGATGATCGGCGACACCCGAGGCTCCATTTCCTCCGGCAGACCGATCCACAGTTCAACACCCAGGGGGCCGGCGATCTCATCGGCCACGAACTGCCCCGGCGAGCGTCCGTCGGTGCGACGGATCAGCTCACCGGCCAACCATCCGTAGGTCAACGCGTGGTAACCGTGACCCGAGCCGATCGGCCAATCGGGCTTGGTGTCGGCGAGCATCGCCGTGATGATCTTCCAATCGAGCGCGTCAGCTAGGGTGACCGGCGCATCGGGCGCCAGGATCCCGCACTGGTGGCTCAACAACTGGGCGACGGTGGCTTCGCCCTTGTCGTGAGCGGCGAACTCCGGCCAGTAGGTGGCGACCTTCTCGTCGTAGTCGAGCAGACCACGCTGCACGCACATGGCAACGGCGATCGCGACGACGCCCTTCGTGGTGCTGAACACCAGCTGCAAGGTCGAGTCGTCGTACGGTCGCTCACCCGTCTCGTCGAACGATCCACCCCAGATGTCGACCACCCGCTCGCCGCGGTGGTAGACCGCGGCCGAAGCGCCCACTTCTTCACCGAGCTCGAAGTTCTTCGCGAACGCATCTCTCACGGGCTCCCAGCCCGGTGCAACAAGGCCTTCGACATTGATTCTCGTCATGGCTCTGACGGTAGCGGCATTCAGGCGCTGTCGACGATCGCCCTCAACGACTCGATCTGGTGCACCGCGTCGGGACCGATCGGGTTGACCGAGAGCACCGTCACGCCGGCTTCTCTGTAGGCACCGACACGCTCTTTGATGTAGTTCGCCGGGCCGACCAGGTTCGACAGCTCCAACCACTCGGCGGGCACTCGGGCTGCTGCCTCGTCCTTCCTCCCGTCCAGATACAGGTCCTGGATGTCGACAGCCTCCTGCTCGTACCCGTAGTCCCTGCAGATGTCGTTGTAGAAGTTCTTGCCGCGGGCACCCATCCCACCCACGTACAGTGCCGTCATCGGCCGGGCGAAGTCGAGGATCGCCGTCTGCTTGTCGTCGATCAGATCCTCCCCGATCGCCAGCATTCCGCCGGCGGAGATCTCGAGACGCGACCGCGACGGGTCGCGCTTGGCAAGACCTGCCGTCAAGTGATCGCCCCACACATGCTGGTACTTCTCGGGGATGAACATGATCGGCAGCCAGCCGTCGGCGATCTCGGCCGTCGCCGTGACACTGCGGCCCTTGAGGCTGGCCCACCAGATGGGGATGTCGTCGCGAACCGGATGGTTGATCAGCTTCAACGGCTTGCCCAGCCCGGTTCCCTCGCCGGGTGGCAACGGCGCCTGGAAGGTCTGCCCCTGGAAGTCGAACTTCTCCTCCCGCTTCCAGATCATCCGACAGGCCTCGATGTATTCCTTGATGCGTTGCATCGGCTTGTCGTACTTCACGCCGTGAAACCCCTCGACGACCTGCGGGCCGCTGGCGCCGAGACCGAGGATGAAACGCCCATCGCTGACGTAGTCGCAGCCGGCCGCCGTCATGGCGATGAGCGCCGCCGTGCGTGAGTACACGTTGACGATGCCGGTACCGATCTCGACCCGTTCGGTCTTGGCCGCCAGGTAGCCGATCTGACTGATGGCGTCGTAGCTGTAGGCCTCGGCGACCCACACCTGGTCGAGTCCGGCCTTCTCCAGCTCGACGACCTGCTGCACCGCCTCTTTGAATCCGCCGGCGTAGTTGATCATCATCGACAACTTCATGATGCCGACCCTAGGTGTGCCCGATCGACGCCGCCTGGTTGAGGGCGATGGTTGAGGTTGCCCGATCGGAAACCCTCCAGGTCGAGCGTGACGTAGGTGTAGCCGGCATCCTTGATGGCGGCGACGACGCCGGGACGGTTGGCGATGATGTCGGTCAGCCGTTCGAGGGGCACCTCGATGCGCGCCGTATCGCCGTAATGGCGCACTCGCAGCTCGGCGAATCCCAGTCGTCGCAACGCTGCCTCGGCACGGTCGACCTGGCTCAGCAGGGCCACCGTGACCTCCGTCCCGTAGGGAACTCGACTGGCCAGGCAGGCCGCCGCCGGCTTGTCCCACGTGCGCAGGCCGAGATGCTGCGATGCGGCACGCACGTCGGCCTTGGTGAACTCAGCGGTGACCAGCGGGAAAGTGGCGCCGCGTTGGTCGGCAGCGCGTTGGCCCGGTCGGTGGTCACCGAGGTCGTCGAGATTGACCCCCAACACGACCGTCGCGCCGTCCGCCGCCGCGATCGGGGCGACGACATCCATCAGCTCCGCCTTGCAGTGATAGCAGCGGTCGGTGTCGTTGATCCGGTAGGCGGCACGCTCCATCTCGTGGGTGACCACTGGTGTCCAGCGCAGTCCCCACTCGTCGGCGAGGGCACGACAGTCGGCCTCTTCGTCTCCCGCCAGCGAGGGCGAGACCGCGGTGACTGCGTGGGCATCGTGGCCGAGAACTTGCTGGGCGACGGCAGCGAGGAACGCACTGTCGGCGCCGCCACTGAACGCCACGACAACTCGTTGCAGTCGGCGCAACTCTGCCCGCAACGCGTCGATCTTGTCGTCGATCACGAGCTCAGCCGGCTGCATCGACCCGGACCCGACCGTTCGCCCGTTGTGTCTCCGCCCAGGTCATCCCCGTCGTCACATCGATGTCGTGGGGCAGGCCGAGCACCCGCTCTCCCACGATGTTGCGCTGCACGTCGCCGGTACCACCGCCGATGGTCAGCGCCTGACTGAACAGGAACCCGTCGTACCAGCCGGGATGCAGCAGACCACCGGCCGGCTTGTCGGGGCCGAGACCTTTGGTGTCGGTGCCGGGTACGAACTCCTGCAGGCCGTCGCCACCCGTCAGCATCGCTGCTGCCCCCACGTAGTCGCGGGCCAAGGCCATGACGTGTTGCCCGTGCTCGTCGGCGAGGATCTTGCGGATGCTGGCCTCGGGGCCGGGTTGTTGCCCCTTCAGCCGGGCGGTCAACGTGCGGAGACGGATGAGGTCGAGGATGGTGTGCTCGATGTAGACATCGGCGATCCGCTGGCGCATCAACGGATCGGTGACCCGACCGTTGTCGCCGATCGACTCGATCAGCTCCAAGGCCGTGGGCCCGTTGCCCCACAGCACCCCGCCGCTCGACAGCGAGATGCGCTCGTTGCCGAGCGTGATCTTGGCCAGCCTCCAACCGTCGTTGAGCTCGCCGACCACGTTCTCCGCCGGAATCCGCACGTCGGTGAAGAAGACCTCGTTGAAGGTGTGGCCGCCGGTCATCTCGGTGATCGGGCGGACCTCGATGCCGGCCGCGTTCATCGGGCAGATGAAGTACGAGATGCCCTTGTGCTTGGGCGCCTCGGGATCGGTGCGAGCCAGCAGGATGCCGAAGGCCGCGTGCTGAGCACCACTGGTCCAGATCTTCTGTCCGTTGACCACGAACTCGTCGCCATCGCGAACTGCTCGGGTCGCCAGGCTGGCCAGATCGCTGCCACTACCGGATTCGCTGAACAGCTGACACCAGAACTCCTCACCGGACAACATCGGCCACAGGTGCCGGTGCTTCTGCGAGTCAGTACCGGCGTACAAGAGCGTCGGGCCGGCCCAGCCGATGCCGATCGGGTTGGTCGGGCGACGGACCTTGGCCTTCGACAACTCGTCGTCGATGATCAATTGATGGATCGGGTCGGCACCGAGTCCCCACGGTGAGGGCCATTGCGGCGCCACGTATCCGGCCTCGGAGAGCTCCTTGCCGGTCGGGCTGGGATGGCTGTCGAGCCACTGGCGGACGGCCAAACGCCGTGGATCGTCCGCGTCGGGGAGCTGGAAATCCATACCAAGACTGTAATTGGACGAGGACGCGTAGCGTCCGTGAGGGCCGCTTTTCGCGCACCTCCTCGGGAAAGCGCGATGATGGCGTCATGAAGTTCGGCTTCGTGGTTCCGTGGGCTGATGCAGCCGACATCGGCGAGCTGGCGGCCGTCGCCGAACTGCATGGTTGGGATGGTCTGTTCGTCTGGGAGCCGGTGTGGGGTGTCGATCCATGGGTCTCGCTGGCAGTCGCCGCCTGCCGCACGCGCACGCTTCGGCTGGGCACCATGTTGACTCCACTCCCCCGGCGCAAGCCCTGGGAGCTCGCCGGTCAGGTAGCCACCGTCGACAGGCTCTCCAACGGCCGCGTGATCGTCAGCGTCGGTCTGGGCGCTCCCGACAGCGGGTACGAGGCATTCGGCGAAGAGACCGACAAGGTGCTGCGCGGCGAACTGCTCGACGAGGGCCTCGACATCGTCCGTGGCCTGTGGGCAGGACAACCGTTCTCGCACCGTGGCAAGCACTACACGGTCGAACCAAGTGATTTCCCGGCAATCGGCCACTGCACGCAACAGCCGGGCGCGCCGATCTGGTGCGTCGGCGCGCTCGGCTCGAACCGGTCGATGACCCGTGCCCTGAGGTGCGATGGTCTCATCCCCCAGGTCGTCGAGGACGGCAAGGCTCGCCAATGCACGCTCGAGGAGCTACAGCACGTGGAGTTGCCGGATCGCCTTTTCGACGTCATCGTCGAGGGGGCGTGGAGTGAGCATTCACCTGCCGCCTGGGCCGAGGCCGGCGCAACGTGGTGGCTGGAGACGTTGTGGACGGCGGTCAGCGATCCCGACGCGCTCGATGCGACCATGAGCCGGCTTCGCCAGGGACCCCCTCGCGAATCGCTCGACTGACGATCCTCAGCCGGCGCGGCGCGAATGGTCGATGATCTCCAGCCGAGGAGGATCGATGGGCTTGGACTTCGATCGTCCATGCCGAGTCGACGGCACGGCGAGCAGCCAGATCAGCAGCACGCTGATGATCTGCGGCAGGTGGCGGACCTCACCGACCAACGGGATCCGGCCGGTGGCCAGGTCGACGATCGCGGCGAGCACCTGTGCGCCGGCGAGCACCAATGCGACCGGGAGGATCGATCGGGCGCGGGCCGGGCGTACCACCACAACCATCAGGGCCACTCCGTAGGCCACTCCGAACGCGCCGAGATGCCGCGCCGAGTGGGTAGCAGTTTGTTGTTCCTCACCGAGCACCAGGGCGGGAAGGGCAAACGCGATCACCTGCACGGCGACGACGGCCAGGACGACACGGAGGATGCTCCAGTGCGCAGCACGGTCGGCGGCTGCGGTGAGCTTCGAGATCGTCCTCGAGAGGTCGGGCATCTCGGTCGATTCGCTGAGTCGAGCAACGCTGGGCGCGGAGTCGATCGACTGCTTGAACGACTGGCAGCCTGGGCAGCGAGTGAGGTGTGCGGTGACGAGCCGTTCGTCGATCCCCGCGGGCTCACCGTCGGCAAGTGCCGAGATGGCATCACGCCACCGAGAGCAGTCCATATCGTTCCAGTCGCTGTCCGGCATCGATTGGTTCCCATCCGTCGAGAATTCCGCCGCGAAACTTTACGGCAGGGTGAGAGAACAAGAAGGATGACGAGATGAACGATGAGAACCACAACTCGAACGAAATTCAGCGTTCAGCCGCCAGCGGCCGCGATGGGCCGCACCTCGTTCTCATCGGCCTGGGGATCGTCACCGTCCTTGTTCGTCATCTTCTTTCTGCAGAACAGCGAGAGACTGAGCGTCGACTTCCTGTTCTTCGAGAAGACGACGACGATCCGTTGGTCTCTCCTCGTGGCCGTCCTGCTGGGAATCGCCATCGACCGGATCTTCTCGATTTGGTGGCGGCGTCGCCGGGCCAAGCGCACCGACGAGTGATGATCGTCAACTCCAGCGACGGCGTCGAAGTCGCCGTCCACGACCTCGCCGGTCACGACGCCGGCCTGCCAGTGATGTTGATCTCGCATGCGACGGGCTTTCACGGGTATTGCTACCTACCCCTCGCCGAGGCCCTGCAGATACGGTTCCACTCGATCGCCTTCGACTACCGCGGTCACGGCGACACGCCCCAACCTGCCCACGTCGACATCGACTGGAACCGGTACGCCGACGATGTCGAGGCGGTCGCACTCAGCCTGACCCGCCCGCTACGAGCCTTCGGTCATTCCATGGGAGGCGCGTGCCTGTTGACCGTTGCCCATCGCCGTCCCGAGCTGTTCTCGCAGCTGGTGATCTACGAGCCAGTCGTGTTCCCGCCCGCCGAGGTGGCCGACGACGAGGGTCCACCGCAGCTGGCCGAGGGTGCACGCCGGCGGCGTACGACGTTTGCGTCGTTCGA
This sequence comes from Ilumatobacteraceae bacterium, assembly GCA_963773085.1. Classification (GTDB taxonomy): domain Bacteria; phylum Actinomycetota; class Acidimicrobiia; order Acidimicrobiales; family Ilumatobacteraceae; genus JAENVT01. The sequence continues at coordinate 427,652 of CAVYZS010000018.1, forward strand.
TGCCGCGATCGCCAACTTCGCCTCCAAACCGCCGCTCGGCAACTTCACTCCAGCGGCCCTCGAGGCCTACGTTCGTCATGGTTTCCGTGAAGGCGACGACGGCCAGGTGCATCTCAAGTGCCGTCCCGAGCTGGAGGCGACGACGTTCGAGATGAGCAAGGACCACGACGCCTGGGACGTGCTCCACGAGATCACGATCCCGGTACTCGTCGTCTGCGGTCTGCCCTCCCCCGATTCTCCCTCACTGCACTCGCGAGCCGTCGCCGAGCGCCTTCCCAATGGCAGGTACCTGCAGGTCGACGAGCTCGACCACTTCGGCCCGATGACCCATCCCGACCTGGTCGCCGGGTTGATCGCCGCCGTGTTCTAGCTGCCGCGACGCGACGATCGTCCACTGTCGCGCACCCCTTCTCTACGATGGGGGCATGTATCCGGTGCCAACCAGTCTCTCGCCCAGCCGCGTCGAGGCGTTCACATCGTGTCCCATGGCCTTCCGGTTCGCCAGCATCGAACGACTGCCCGAGGCACCCAGCCCGCACACGACCAAGGGCTCGTTGGTCCATCGAGTGCTCGAATTGCTCTACACCAATGCCGCCGCAGCACGTACCGTGGAAACCGCGCGGCGATGCTTTCGGCAAGCGGTCGACGAATATGCGGTCGATCCCGACTTCACCCTGCTCAACCTCGATGACTCCCAGCAGCAAGCCTTCATCGACGATGCCTGGTCACTCGTCGAGGCCTACTTCGAGATGGAGGATCCGACGACGATTCGCGAGATCGGTCTCGAGTTGCGCCTCGAGGCTCAGGTCGGCTCCTTGGCGCTCCGCGGCATCATCGATCGGCTGGAACTCGACAGCAACGGTGGCCTGGTCGTCACCGACTACAAGACTGGCCGCGCGCCGGCCTGAAATACGAACAAGGCCGTCTGGCCGGCGTTCATTTCTATTCCTTCCTGTGCGAAGAGGTGCTCGGCAAACGCCCGTCGGCAATCCGGCTGATGTACCTGCGCACCGGTGAGACCATCACCGCGTTGCCATCCGCGCAGTCCGTGAGGTTCATCACGACTCGCACGACCGCTGTGTGGAGGGCCGTCGAGCGGGCCTGCACCACGGGCAACTTCCTGCCCCGCCAAGGCCCGCTGTGCTCGTCGTGCTCGTTCCAACAGTGGTGCCCCGCATTCGGCGGCAACCCCGACCTGGCCGCCGTCGAGGCGCCGCTGCGGCACGCGGCGCTCGTCGCATGAATGCAGTCGACTCGTTCGATACCTGGGGCGACGGTCTGCTCGAGCGGTTCGCGGCAACGCCGCGGCCGATGCCGTCTTCAAATCGGCCAGCGATCTCGCCGACTTCAGCCTCATCTGGCACCTTGCCGGGGTCGGCCGGGCCATCATCATGCCGTCGACCTGGCGCCAAACAGTGGCCTTCTCCGCGCTCCTCGGCGCCGAGAGCCTGATCGTCAATCAAGGGGTGAAACGGCTGTTCCGACGTGTCCGACCCACCGAGACGGGCGATGCGAGGTTCCCGGTGCGTAGACCGTCGACCTCGAGTTTTCCCAGCGGTCACGCCTCGGCGGCGTTCTTCGCCGCGGCGATCCTCACCACAGCCACGGGGCCGGCGCGGGCCCCGGCGTGGTATTCGATGGCCGCCATCGTGTCTGTCAGCCGCGCTTACGTGCGCATCCACCATCCCTCCGACGTCGTGGGTGGTGCGGCACTCGGCGCAGTGCTGGGCGTCGCCGGTTCCCGAGTCTTCACCAGGCTCGTGCGGTAATTCAGCGAAAGTCGGGAACTTCCCGGTCCCCGACAGCGACCTGTCAGTCATGCGAGCGCGTGAACCTCTCCATCCCGTTCGCACGCCAGGGTCGTCCGTCCGGCGTACCGCTGGCTCGTCGTTGTCGGCGCACCGCCGACCTCTGACTGTCCTCCACGGAAATGGCGCCGGTTGCCCAGAACGTCCCTTCAGCAACCGGCGCCAGCCGTAGGGGCGAGCGGGTGACAGTCGACGCGAGCTACGAAGCGTCGGCGGCGCACACCTCGGCGACGAGGTCGGCACGGGCGCGAGCGACGCGCGATCGAATCGTGCCGACCGGGCAATCAAGGACCAGCGCGGCCTCGTCGTACGACAATCCCGCCACCTGAGTCAGCACGAAGGCCTCGCGCCGATCCGGATCGATGGCACCGAGCAGTTCGAACGTCGGATTGCCGGGGGCGGCTTCCCACCGCTCATCGGCAGACTCAGCGAGGGCGTCGACGACCGCGCCGTGCCCGCACTCGCACCCGGACGTGGTCCGCGCACACTCGCCGGGCGATCGACAGCAGCCACGCCGTGATCGGTGCATCGCCGCGATAGCTCGGGAGTGACCGAAAAGCGCGCAAGTAGGTGTCTTGAACAAGATCGTCTTCCTCACCGGGCGAGCCGAGCACGTTGCACAGCCGCCAGATCACCGGCTGAGTCTGGCGTACCAGTTCGCGAACCGCGACATTGTCGCCCTCCCGCGCCGCATCGACGAGCGCTCGCAGGTGGTCGTCCATTTCGCCCATCCTCCGATCGTCTCGCATCGCCTGCAGGGCTGCAAGGCCGAAGGTCCCAAATAGGTCCGACGACCCAGTGGTTCAAGACCTAAGGCCTCAGCTCTTGGGCTCGACCTCGGCCGAGGCCTTCTTGCGACGGGCCAGGACCACCCCACCGCCGACGAGAATGATCGCTGCACCGATGACGATGACGACAATCGTGCCGGTGTTGCTCGAGTCGTCGTCGGCTGTGGCCGCGACGGCCGTGGCGGTTGGTGCAGCGGTGTCGTGCGTGGCCTCAGCGTCCGCTGACGGCCCTTCTTCGTGCGACGCCAGGTCCTCGGCGGTCGGCGGACCTGCGGTGATCTTGAGCGTCGGGGCGGGATGCTCGGGCTCGGCGGCACCCTCGGCCGGAATCTCGATCCACGCCAGTTCGCCCTGCTCGCACGTCTGGATGACCGGGAACCGGATCTCGCCGGCCTCGGCAGGCACCGTCATGGTGATGGCGAACTGGTCTTCCTCGTCCGCGGCCAGCGGGCCACCTGTGAATTCGACGACGTTGCCGGTCACGGTGGCGGTCCAGCCATCCTTGTCGACCGGAGTGACGCCGGTGACCCCATCCGGGATCTCGAACTTCAGGTCCGTCGTCGGCGAGCCGTCGCAGCCGTGCTCGATCGTGAAGGCGACGGTTCCTGTGGTGCCGGCCTCCATCGCCAAGGGGTCGGGATCGACATGGGCCGACGCAATCCCCCCTGCCGCGAGGAGAACAGTCGCCGAGGCGACGGCAGACATGATGGCGTGCTTGATCAAGGTAGTTCTCATCGTTGTTGTTGTCGCTCCTTGACCGGAGAAAGTTCCCGACAACCGATACCTTTTCGCCGGTGACGCCAAAACTTCTCGGGGCAGCGCTGCTGGCGGCGATGGTGTTGGCTCCCGCGCAACCCGCCTTCGCCCACGGCGGCAACGGTGGGAGGGCAAGCGACTACCGCATCGAGGTCATCGGATTCGAAGGTGACAGCACGGGTGTCGAGGTTCGTCCGGTGGAGCTGGGCAACCGCATGGAGTTGGTTCGGACCACCGCCGACGAAGTGCAGATCGTCGGGTACGAGGGCGAGCCGTATCTACGCCTCGACGCCGGTGGTGTGTTCGAGAACCTCAACTCGCCGGCGCACTACATCAACCTCGATCGCTTCGCCCGCACACCGATTCCGGCAACGGCGACGGCCACCGCTGAGCCGAACTGGGTCAAGCTCAGCGACGGCACATCGGTGCGCTGGCATGATCACCGCACCCACTGGATGGACCCGACCCCGCGCCAGGACGTGCGCGACAACCCTGACGTCGAGCGGGTGATCTTCCCGGCCAGCCACGTCGAGCTGCTCGTCGACGGGAGACAGGTCGACGCCATCGTCAAGGTCACTTGGCTGCCGCCGCCATCGAGGATGACGTTTCTGGTTGTCACCTCACTCGCGGCCTGCGCGCTCCTGGCCGCGCTCGTGCTCATCCCCTCGCTGCGGCGGTTCGTTCCCACTCTTGCCCTGGTTGCTGCCGTCGCCAACCTCGTGGGTAGCGGAACCAGTACGTTCCGTGTCGTGGCCAGCGTGCTCGCAATCGTTCTGATCATCGCCGGTTGGATCCTCCACAGGCGCTGGTTGCCCACCGCGGCAGCCGCGATGGTCGTGATCCTCGCCGTCAGTCACTTCGAGGTGTTCGAGCACCAACTCCTCGCCGGCTGGGCACCTGCAGCCGTCCAGCGAATCGCCGTCACGGTGGCGCTGGCATGCGCGGCCGCCGTCGTTGGTTTCGAACTCGTCGTGGGGCTCGGTGCCAGCACCCCGACCGTGCAAACAGCGGTGAGCGAGCAATGAGTCACCTGCGCCGCGCCCTGGGTACCTCTGTCGCCGCGCTGGCACTGGCCACCTTCGTCGGCGTCGGCCGAGTGTCGGCCCATGCCGAGTTGCTGTCGAGCGACCCCCAACCAGGCGCGGTTCTCGACGCCAGTCCCGCACACATCACGTTGACCTTCAACGAACCCGTGGAGATCACCCTGGGCGCAATTCGCCTGTTCGACGGGACGGGCAGCACGATCGACATCAGCCCGGCGCGCCACCCCGATGGTCGTGGAGAAGCGGTCGAAGTCGACGTGCCCCATCTGGCCAACGGCTCGTATGTTGTCGACTGGCGCGTGGTGTCCAGCGACTCGCACCCGCTCCACGCGGCATACACGTTCCAGATCGGGCCGGACTCCAATCTGGCAGCTGGCCTGCTCGATGAGATCATCGGCAGCAGCCATACCGGTGGGCCTGCCAGCATCGGGTTGACCATCAGCCGATCGCTGGTCACCGCGTCGATCGCGATCGTTTTCGGCGGTCTGCTGGTCTGTGGTCTCGGGATCGTGCCGTTCGGCCGGCGCCAACGGATCATCATCGGCGCCTCGGCCGCTGTCGGATCCATCGCCGGACTGCTGGCCCTCCCGCTCGAGGTCAGCTATACCGCCGGCAGATCTCTCGGCGTGATCACCGACGGCTCGGCATGGCGGGCCGTGCTCGATACCACGATCGGTGTCGCCTGGCTGATTCGTGCGTTGGTCATCGCGTTCGTCGCTGCGATCCTGCTGGCAACGCGGTCCCGCTGTCGAGACACGTGGTGGCAGTTGATCCTGATCGTCGGCCTGGTCACGGTCGGAACAGCCTCCGCATACGGAGGCCACGGAGCATCTGGTCGCTGGCACTACCTCGGAGTGTTCGTCACGATGCTGCACGTCTCGTCGATGGCTGTCTGGCTCGGTGGCCTCCTGATGCTGACGGTCAGCTTCGTCGAGATGGAGCGCAGGGGTGTTGAACGATTCTCGTCGATCGCCGTCGTAGCCATGGCGACGGTCGTCGTCAGCGGAGCGGTCCAAGCTGTGCGCCAGGTCGGCTCGCTCGACGCCCTCACGGGAACGTCGTACGGCAAGTTGCTCATCTGGAAACTGATCGCCGTCGCCGGTGTGCTCGCCGTTGCCGCCGTGGCCCGACGGTCGATACACGGTCGATTGTTGATCAGGCCGCTCGCCGCCGCATCGGTCGGCGCGGAAGCCGTCGACGACGGCTTCGACCGCGGCCGGCTGCGTAGGGCAGTCAGCATCGAATCGGTGCTGGCGGTCGCCATCGTCATCATCACCTCGCTGTTGATGGCTGCCAACCCATCGCAGGCGACGGTTTCGGCACCGTTCTCCTCCACGCTGACCAGCAATGGTTATCTGGCCACCGTCACGGTTGCACCGGCCCGGGTGGGATCCAACGACCTGCACGTGTACCTGTCGAGCCCCAACAGCAGCCTCGATCAACCCGACGCTGTCACGGTCACCATCGACGATCCGTTTCGCGACGTCAATCCGATCACGATCGACGTCACCAAGGCAGGCGCCGGCCACTACCTCAGCAACGCGGCCACCTTTCCGTACGCGGCGACATGGCGGCTGGTGGTGACTGCCCGCTACGGCTTCGAAGAGGTCGTATTCACGAACGACGTCAAGGTTCTCTAGACGACGTCTGTTGCTCGCTGTAGAACCCGAACGAGGCCGTGACTTAGTGTGACCACATGGCCGACATCCCCCAATTCGATCGCAAGATGAGCGACGCGGAGGGTCTGATGTGGCGCCTCGAGAAGGACCCACACCTCTCGAGCACCTTCGCAGCGGTCACGATCCTCGATCGCCCACCCGACTTCGACCGCTTACTGGCCCGCATGGATCGTGCCGTCCACGTAGTCGAGCGGCTCGGACAGCGAGTGCAGCCCGCGCCTGTCAACCTGACCGCGCCCACGTGGGTCACCGACAGCAACTTCGACCTTCGCTACCACGTCCGTCATATCGCCTTGCCCAAGCCCGGCACGATGCGCCAGCTGCTCGATCTCGCCACCCTGATCACGTGCGATCCGTTCGACCGGACCCGTCCCCTGTGGCAGTTCGTGGTCGTCGACGGCCTTCGAGGAGGCAAGTCGGCGCTGGTCGAGAAACTGCACCACACGATCACCGATGGCGAAGGCACGGTCAAGTTGTCGCTGCAGTTCCTCGATTTCGAACGCGGACGCGCCGGAACCACCACCCATCGACGCGGTGCAACTCGCCGACCGCGACCCGGCGCCTGCGGATTCGAACAGCGATCTGTTCCACGACCTCCTCGCCGGTAGTTTGCGTCTGCCGATCGGCCTGCTTCGCCAGATCAGGGAACTGCTCCTCGATCCGACAGGTATCCCAGAGGCGGGGGCTGCCGCAGCCGACACGGTGCGCGGGGTGATGACTCAACTCAACGACACCGAACAGGCCAGGTCGCCGTTGTGGACCGAGCGCTCCCTGAAGCGGCGGATGGAGGTGCTGCGGGCACCCTTCGGCGACACGCGGGCGGCGGCCAAGCGGCTCGGTGGCACGCTCAACACCGCCTTCCTGACCGCGGCGGCCGAGGCAGCTGGCAGATATCACGAACGCATGGGATCACCGGTGGAAGAACTACGTGCCAGCATGGCCATCAGCACTCGCAGCGAGGGCTCCGGATCGAATGCGTTCTCGCTGGCGCGGATGCTGGTGCCGACCAGCGACATGCCGATCGGTGAGCGCTTCGCCTGGATCCAGGCTGCCGCCGGTGCGGCCCGAGAATCCAACTCGACCGCGTCACTCGAGACGCTGGCCGCCGTGGCGTCGACCTTGCCGACGTCGCTCATCACCCGGCTGGCGCGTCAGCAGGCCCAGACGGTCGACTTCGCGACGTCGAACGTTCGCGGTGCGCCGGTGCCGCTGTACGTCGCCGGCTCACAGATCCTCGAGAACTACGCGGTGGGCCCGCTGGCAGGTGTGGCCTACAACCTGACGCTGCTGAGCTACAACCACAGCCTCGACATGGGCGTCAACATCGACACCGCAGCAGTTACGGAGCCCGAACTGCTCCGTAGATGTCTGGAAAAGGCGTTCGCCGATCTGATCTCGGCGTAGCGGGATCAGCCTTCGGCAGGCGCCGGCAACGTCAACAACGTGCGGACGTCGAGGAGCACGTCGGTCACCTCGCCGGACGACACCAGCTCGCGGCGCAACATCTGGGCGAGAGCCTTGTCGATCACGCTCAGTGCCTCCGTGATGACTGCTTCATTCGTGTCGGTCATCGGTGATGTCTCCTTACCGCTGTTAGCCCCTCCCGCACCGTAACTCGCGCGGGAGGCTCCGGACGTGCATCGTACCGGCAACCACCCACTTCGCGTGGTGTGACGCCTACCATCGTGGCGATGGAACTCGATGGACGTCACGTCGTTGTCACCGGCGCCGCCAACGGGATCGGGCGGGCACTGGCCACCCGGTTCCACGGCGAGGGTGCCCGGGTCACTGCCGCTGATCTCGACGGCGAAGCGCTCACAGCGCTGGTCGCTCGACTCAACGAGGTCCGCCCGCGCAGCGCCGTTGCGGTCGCTGTCGACATTGCCACCGAGATCGGGAATCGACAGCTGGTGGCGGCGGCCGAGGATGCCTTGGGACCGATCGATCTGTTCTTCGCCAACGCCGGCGTCGCCCTCGGGTCGGATCTCGACACCAGCGAGTCCGACTGGGCGCTGGCTTTCGACATCAACGTCCATGCCCATCGCTGGGCGGCCAAGTATCTGCTGCCCGGATGGCTCGCCCGCGGCGAGGGCTACTTCTGCTCGACGGCGTCGGCGGCCGGGCTGCTCAGCCAGATCGGCTCGGCGCCCTACTCACTCACCAAGCACGCTGCCGTGGCGTTCGCCGAATGGCTCAGCATCACGTACGGCGACCAGGGTGTCCGGGTCAGCTGCCTGTGTCCGCAGGGAGTCAACACCAACATGCTCAACCAGGCTCTGGTCGGGTCGGCCGGTGCGAGTGAGGTGGTTCGTGCGGCCGGGGTGGTGCTCGAGCCGGCCGATGTCGCCGAGGTCGCCGTCGGCGTGATCCGGGCAGAGACGTTCCTCATCCTCCCCCACCCGGAGGTGCTCACCTACCTGCAACGCAAGACCGGCGACTACGACCGTTGGTTGGCGGGCATGCGCAAGCTGCAGGCCCGGATCGTCGGCGGCTGATCGGGCAGAAGATGGCCGACACTGCTCTCCTCGCCCAACTCCGCCTGATCAGCGGCGAGCCGGTGCGATTTCGCAAACTCGATCGTGGGCGGTGGCTGCCCGGCAGGATGTCGGGTGTCGCCGCCGACGGCAGCATCACGATCCACGACGGCAACGGTGCAGCGCGCAGCTTGCGCCCGGAACGCGTCGAGGTGCGCCGGCCTGGCAACCGCGGCCGACTGACGTGGCAACTGGTCAGCGACGTTGCAATCACCTGGGAGCAGTTGGCGTTGTGGGGCGAGGCGCCCGCCTCGAAAGCAGCGCGGCGACGCACCTAACCTCGGCGCCCATGAACAGCCGAGCTCGCATCGACGTCGAACCGGACCCCGTGCCGATCGTGCTGATTCTGGCTGCAACGCTGCGACGCTCGGCCCGCACCCCTCGGTTGGCGGAATCCATCGGCAACACCAGCGGCAACGTCGCCCTGCGGTCGACCGTAGACCCGCAGGCGGCGACGATGCGCTTCGGCAATGGTGGCGTCACGATCGTGCGCGGCGTGTCCGACGACGCCGACGTGGTGATCTCCGTAGATCTCAACAAGTTGGCCGACGAAAAGCCACCGAAGCCGAAGGTCAGCGGCGCGGCGCGCCACCCGAAGTTGGCGCTCAATGTTTCGAAGTTGCTGGAGCCGCCGCATGGCACGTGGCAGGAGGAGGCCCGGCGGTTCTTCGAGTTCGCGACAGCCCGTCCGGGCATCCCGAAATCGATGCGTGTCGTCTGCACCGACGATGGTTCCGAGCTGACACTCGGCGACGGGCCGGCCGAGTACGAACTGCACGGCAGCGAACACGCTCTGCTCAACGTGTTCTGCGGCAACACCGTGCTGGGTCAGGACCTGCTCGACGGCAAGATCTTCGCCGTCGGCAAGCTGGCCTACCTGGCCGAGCTCACCGGTCGTTCGCTGGCCTGGATGCTGGGAGGTTGAACGTGGATTCTGCACAGGCAGCGGAATGGCTCGACGAGCACGCCATCGGATGGGTCAAGACGGAGGGCATTTCGATCGACGGATTGGTGATCGGCAAACACCTGTCGACACGCAAGTTCGTGTCGTCGCTTCCCCTGGGCAACGCGATCACCGAGTTCGTCCTGGGTTACGACATCGGCGGGACACCGTTCCTGGCCTGGTGGGACGACTGGCGGCGCGAGGCGCTCGGCGATTTCCATCAACGACCCGATTTGTCGACCCTCGTCGCGGCACCAGACCGCCCGGGAACCGCCAATGTGATCTGCGACATCGTCGATCTCGACGGCAACCCCGTGCCGGTGTGTCCGCGCTCGAAGTTACGGTGCATCACGGAGCGGCTCGATGGCCATGGTTTGTCGGCCAAGGCTGCCTTCGAGATCGAAGTGATGCTGTTTCGCGAGTCGTACGAACAGGCGCGCACCAAGAAGATGCGCGGCCTCACCCCAATGGCCCATCCCGCCCCGCTCGGTTACCTGCACTACAACTCCCGCCAACAGCTTCAGTTCCTCGACGTCGCGCTGCAACGACTCGACGGTCTCGGCATCCCGATCGAGGGGTGGCACGACGAGGCCGCCCCCGGTCAGTTCGAGCTCAACTTCGACCCGGCTGACCCCATCACCGCCTGCGACCGAGTCGTGCGCACCAAACAGGTGCTACGCGAGGTCGCGCTGGAGCAGGGCTGCTCGGTCACGTTCATGGCCAAGCCCGGTCAGGAGTACGGCAACGGGCTGCACGTGCACCATTCGCTGGCACGCGATGGCGTTCCGGTGTTCTATGCCCCCGACGGTCATGATCTGTCGGAACTGACCAGCCATTGGCTCGGCGGGCTGATGGCGACCATGCCGGCGGCAACGTCGATCTTCTGCCCGAACATCAACTCCTTCAGGCGGATGGTCGGGTTCGCCGCGGCGCCCACGGTGGCGTCATGGGGGGAAGACGACAAGTCGGCGGCGGTTCGCGTGCTCAGCCGATCGCCGAAGGCGGCGCGGCATCGAGAACCGTGTAGCCGGCGGCGACGCCAACCCCTATCTCGTTCTCGCCGCTGTTCTCGCCGGTGGGATCGCCGGGATCGAACAGGCCATCGAGCCGCCGGATACCTTGGGCGTGGCCAGTTGGGGGCTACCTGCAGGGTACCCGCACCTGCCGAACACCATCACCAAGGCGGCCGAGGCGATGGAATCCGACACGGTGCTGCGGACCGTGCTCGGCTCCGACTTCTGTGACTACTGGGTCAACACCAGGCGGTGGGAGTGGTTGATGTTCCATACCACCGGTGGCGATCCGATGGCGACCTCCGTCACGTCGTGGGAGCTCGACCGGCTCTTCGAGATCGTCTGACGCCATGGGATCGTCGCCCGGCCCGATTCGCATCGGCATCACCGCTCACGTCGAGGTGGTGATCGGCGAGGACGGAATCGGCACGCTGCACTACGTCACCAGCGCTCCCTACGTGAAGGCTGTGCGCAAGGCCGGAGCACTTCCCGTGCTGCTGCCCGTGGTCGACACCGACGATGCCGCCGACATGCTCGAGATCGTCGATGCCCTGGTCATCACCGGGGGTTGCGACGTCGACCCGACCAACTACGGTGCGACGGCAGAACCGCGCCTCGGTCCGACCGACCTTGCCCGAGATGCGACCGATCTGGCCATCACACTGGCCGCCGTGGAGGCCAACGTGCCGACGCTGGCGACGTGTCGCGGCATCCAGGTACTCAACGTGGCGATGGGTGGCACCTTGGTGCAACATGTCGACGACCACATGCGTATCGACATGTACAACCAGGATGTGCACATGGTCGACATCGACCCGGGGTCGCGCCTCGCGTCGATCGTGGGCACCGAGATCGTCGGAGTCAACTCGCTGCATCACCAGGTCATCGATCGTCTCGGGCCAGGTGTCAAGGCAGTCGCCCACGATCACGACGGCCACATCGAGGCGATCGAACTCGACGATGCGCCCGCCGTGATCGGGGTGCAATGGCATCCCGAGTTGCTCCGCCACCGCGACGATCACCTCTCCCTGTTCGAAGACCTCGTCCGTCAGGTGCGCGCCCGCCGTCCTCACTGACGTTCGGTGGAGATCAGTTCAAACTCTGGCGAGCGATGAATCGCGCCGCAACATCGGCGTCGCCGACGACATCGCACGTCGACAGCGGCACACGTCTCCACAGCACCAACAAGATGTCGCTGGCCGATCCGCGGATCGCGCAGTCGCCCTTGGAGTGCTCGCGAGCGACAGTGAATCCCTCGTCGGTCTCGCGGACAGTCCATTCCCCCGGCACATCGGCGCAATGAAGGTGCACGGAGCCGGCTACTGCGACGGCTCCTTCAGCGGCATCGGACAGGAAGCAATTCAGGAACTCGTCGATGCCGTCGCTCGCCAGCGTGGCCTCGAGTGGGTTCACCATTCCTGCGGCCTCCGTCGCGTCCCACAGGTGCACAGCAGTTTCCTGGGCCATTCGGCGGATGACGAAGCCGGCCGACTTGTCGTCGGCCCACGTCCACACCGGCATCACCGGGTCCGCTGCGCCCAGGGTCGCGACCAGGTCGTCGCGACCCTGACGGTACATGCCGGCGAGACCCTCGTCGACAGGTCGTGGTGGTTGCTCGTAACTCTTCCAATCGGTGAGGCGTTCAGCGACGATCGTGCCCCAGAAGTCGTGAACCTCGGTGAGGTGCCACAGCAGGTCGGCGACCGTCCAGCCGGGGCACGAGGGAACGAGCGTCGTCAGCCCGGCGACTTCGCAGGCATCCACGAACGCTGTCGAGTCACGGTCGAGGGCGGCGATGAACTCGCTGGTTTGCATCCCCGGATGGTGCCACATCGGCACTACCGTCGGAGCAATGAGCAGCAGTGACATGAACCCGAGCAAACACGCCGACATCGCCGAGCGGATCATCGGCAACATCGTTCAGGCCAAGGGCCCGGCTGTTTCACCGGACGGTTCGACGGTGGCGTTCGTGGTCAGCCGGGTCGACATGGCCAAGAACAAGTATCTGTCGCAGATCTGGTTGGCGGCGGCCGACGGCTCGACTCCACCGCGCGTGGTCACCAGTGGCGACCACGACAGCTCCCCTTCGTGGAGCCCCGATGGGCAATCACTGGCGTTCGCATCGAAGCGGGGAGCCAAGTCCGGCGAAACCACGCTGCACGTACTCCCGATCGGTACGGCCGGCGAGACACGCACGGTGGCGACGATGAGCGACGGAGTGGCCGAAGTGCGCTGGAGCCCCGATGGCCGATGGATCGCGTTCGCCAGTCGCACACGGCACGAGCGCTACGACGCAGAGGACGAGAGCTGGCAGGCACCGCGCAAGATCGAACGGTTCTTCAGCAAGCTCGACGACGAAGGCTGGGTCGTCGATCGGCCGCGCCAGGTCTACGTTGTCGCCGCTGATGGCACGAGTGCTCCGCGGAACCTGACCCCGGGTGAGTTCGAACACGAATCGATCGCGTGGAAGACCGATTCATCGGGATTGGTCGTCATGGCACGACGCCACGAGACCTGGGATCTCGACTTTGCCAGGGCGCTCTACTCGGTGAGGCTCGACGGTGAGATCGAAGCGATCACCGGGCTCGGCGGGTCGTACACGGCACCGGCCGTGTCTCCCGACGGATCGCTGGTGGCATTCCTCGGAGCCGACGACTCCGCGACGTATCCGCAGAACGTGCACGTCGGAGTGGTTTCCGCAGGCGGTGGAGAACACCGATGGCTCTCGCCGCCGACTTGATCGCACGTTCGAGACCACGGCCGGTGGTGCCGCTCTCACCTGGCTGAGCGACACGACGCTCGTGGCCGCGGCAGAAGACCGCGGCCAGACGCACCTCTACAGCGTCACCCTCGACGGCTCCGCGCCGACGCCGCTCACCTCGGGTCCGATCGCCGTGAACTCCTTCGATTTCGGCGGGAGGCACCACAGCGTTCGCCGCATCGGGCGTCGACGCTGTCAGTGACATCTTCGTGCTCGGCGACGGCTCGTCGAGGCGACTCACGTCGTTCGCCGACACCTACCGAGCCGCAGCCGCGCCGCATACCTGGGAACGGTTCGCCGTGCCGTGTACCGACGGCAGCGCCGAGATCGACGCCTGGATCATGCGCCCGGAGGGCTTCGACCCGTCGACGACCTATCCCGTGCTGCTCAACGTCCACGGCGGCCCTCACACGCAATACGGCGAGTCGTTCTTCGACGAGGCACAGGTCCAGGCCGCCGCCGGGTTCGTGGTGATCATGAGCAACCCCCGTGGCGGGTCCGGTCGCGAACAGGCGTGGGGGCAGTCGATCCTCGGGCCGCGGCACGAGTCGGCGCCCGGGACCGGCTGGGGCAGTGTCGATGTCGACGACGTGCTGGCCGTGCTCGACGCCGCCCTGCTGCACTACCCGTTCTGCGACCGCGATCGGGTCGGCATGCTCGGGGGGAGCTACGGCGGGTACATGGCGACGTGGTTGGCGGGCTGTCACGGCGAACGCTTCAAGGCTGTCTGCAGTGAACGAGCGGTCAACAACATGATCACCGAGGAGTTCACCAGCGACATCGCGACCGTGTTCCGATCCCAGGTCGGCCCCAACCCGATCGATGCCCCCGAAGAATACGTCCGCATCTCGCCGATCCGCTTCGTGCGCGACATCACCGTGCCGGTGCTGATCATTCATAGCGAGGTCGATCTCCGCTGCCCGATCAGTCAGGCCGAAGAGCTTTTCGTAGCGATGCGCCTGCTCGGCAAGGACGTGACGTTCTATCGCTTTCCGGGTGAAGGCCACGAGTTGTCACGCAGCGGATCGCCCATTCATCGGCGCCAGCGAGCCGAGATCATCCTCGACTTCTTCGCCATGCACCTGAGCTAGTCGGCGAGCCAGGCATCGATCAGTTTGCGGGCAATCGAGATGCGTGGCGGGATCGGCGGCAGCTCGTCGCGACGGAACCACTGGGCGTCGACGATCTCGGCAGGATCGATGTCGATCTCACCCGAACTCCAGTCGGCGGTGAACCCGACCATCAGGCTGTGCGGGAACGGCCACGGCTGGCTACCCCAGTAGCGAACGTTGCCGACCTCGACGCCGACCTCCTCGCGCACCTCGCGTACGACTGCACCTTCCAGCGATTCGCCTGGTTCGACGAAACCCGCCAGACAGCTGTACACAGGGCTGCGGAACTGCACCCCGCGGGCCAGGAGTGCCTGATCGCCCCTGGTCACCAGGGTGATCATGGCCGGGGCCAGGCGGGGAAAGGCGAGCAGGCCACAGGATGGACACTTCATCGCCCGCTCGCCGTCTTGCTGCGCGGTCGGAGTACCGCATCGTCCGCAGAAACGGTGCGTCCGGGCCCATTCGACGAGCTGCACGGCACGACCGGCAACCATCCATTCGACCTCGCTCGTCCGACCGAAGAAGGAGTACAGATCGAGTGCCGCGCCATCCGCCGGATCATGCCCGTGCGGTACGTCGACACCCCAACAGGCCTCGTCGCCGAGCATGCCGAGGAAATGCGTCGGCCAGTCGTCGCTGTGCCGCTCCTCCGTCATCCACACCGATGTGCCGACGACGTGGAAGTACCGATGCAGCGACACCGGTACCGGAGCGGAATGCGCTGGCGTGAACGTCGACATGGTCCTCACCGTAGGTGGGTGTGTCGACGATCATCGAACGGCGCCGAGCAATTCGACGATAGAACCGGGCACATGCGCAGAAGTGCTCTCTGCATCGTGCTGCTGACCACCGCCTGTCGCCCCGCCGCCCCGTCACCCAGCACGCCGACCGCGCCGGCGGCGCTGCGCGGTAACGCCACGATGTTGAGAATCGTCGATGGCGACACGATCGACGTCACCATCGACGGACACCGCGAACGTGTTCGCCTGATCGGAATCGACACTCCCGAGACCAAGAAGCCTGACACGCCCATCCAGTGCTTCGGCCCCGAGGCAGCCTCGTTCACGACGTCGCTCCTGCCTCCTGACACCCCGCTGTATCTCGAGCGCGACATCGTCGCCCGCGACGACTACGGCCGCATGCTGGCCTACGTCTACCTCGTCGCCGATGGCACGTTCGTCAACAAAAGGATCATCCGCGAGGGCTACGCCCGTCCCTTGACCATCGCGCCGAACACCGCTCATGCCGACGAGTTCGTCGAGGCGGCACGTGTCGCCGAAGCCGACAACATCGGTCTGTGGGCCAGGTGTACCGGATAGCGTGCGCTGCTGATGGCCACACTCTCCGAACGCCTCGGATACAGCAACGACGCCAAGCTGGTGATCATCTCCTGCGATGACCTCGGTTCTTGCCACGCAGCCAATCTCGGGGTGTACGGCGCGCTCCGCGAAGGCGTGGCCACCTGCGCATCGATCATGGTTCCAGCGCCGTGGGCACGCGACGCGGCACTGCGCTACCTCGACGCCGACGACATCGGTGTGCATCTCACGCTCAACTGCGAGTACGAGGGGTACCGCTTCGGGCCGATCACCCACGCCCCGTCACTGCTCAGCGGCGAAGCCGGCTTTCCCCGTCACATCGCCGACCTGTGGGAACACGCCGACACCGAGGAGGTGTTGCGCGAATGCCGAGCCCAGATCGAGCGCGCCCTCGCCTGGGACATCGACGTCACCCATCTCACACCCCACCTCACGGCCATCACCCTGCGTCCGGAGTTCTTCGACGTGTACTTGGAGCTGGCCGTCGAGTTCCGTCTGCCGATCCGGCTCCCGTCGACGATCACAGCCGATCAGGCAGGCTTTCCATTCCGCCATCTCGCTGCAGAGGAGGGCGTGGTCTTCCCCGACCACTTCAATCACGACTGGCGCGCGGGGAGTCGATATCGGGTCTACGACGAGATCCGCACCTTGCAGCCAGGCGTGACCGAGATCCATGTGCAGCCGGCAATCGACACGCCCGAGGTTCGAGCCCTCACTGACGCTGCAAGTGGGTGGATCGACGACTATCGGTTGGTCACCGACGATCCCGAGCTCGACCAGTTGCTCGCCGCCAGCGGAGCAGTGTTGATCGGCTATCGCCAGCTCAGGGACGCGATGCGAGCCGGGTGATCGCGGCCCCCGCGTCGCCGTTCCGCAATACCTCGAGCAGCGCAGCCGTCGACCCGGTCGACTTCAACTTGCCTTGCATGAACGCCACCGTCGGATCGAGTGCGGAATCGACCGCCGCAATCGTCACCACGACGTCGGCGTCGTCGGGCCCTTCGACGGCCTCGTCGTTCTTGCCGAAGGCAACTCGATACTGGATGTTCATTGCGACACCGAAGTACGGATGCCCGCGAACATGTCCGTCTCCAACTCACCGGCCGGCGGCATGCCGACGTGCGAGCGGGCAAGAATCCAGTCCTCCCACGGGTAGACATCGGCGAGTTCCTCATCGGTGAGACCGAACCACCACGGCTCGTTGGGATCGACCTGCGTTGCATGGGCACGCAATGCACCGCTGCGCGCCCAGAGGTAGTCGCCCACGTCCAGTCGCGTGGTGATGCGGTGATCATGCCCCGGGCGGTCGAGCCATTCCTGGTCGTACGGCGATTCGCCGCGCAGTTCGATCATCGCCTCATGGATCGCGGTCAGGCGAGCCTTGGCCCATACCGAGTAGTACAGCTTCTGCGGTTGGTAGGGCGCGCCGTGCTCGGGATACCAAGCCGGGTCGCCGGCCCGTTCCCACGCCAACAACGAAATGTCGTGGACCTTCAGATGGTCGGGATGCGGGTAGCCGCGTTGATCGTCGCCATAGGTGATCACGACATCGGCGCGTTGGGCGCGGATGACACGGACCAGCTCTCCGGCAGCCTCGTCGAGGGGTGCTTGGTGGAACGATTCGGGATGCTCGTTGGGATCGGTGTCGACCATGCCGGAATCGCGGTAACCGAGCATCACCACCTCGTCGAACCCGATGATCTCGGCCGACCTGGCGAGCTCGTCAGGCCGGAGTTCGGCCAGGCGTTGCTTCTCTTCTTCCGCACTCAACCCATGGAAGGGCTGACCCGGTTCGCGTAGCGCCGGGTTCTGCAGGTCGCCCTCCTCACCTCCTGTGCAACACACCAATACGGTGTGTACGCCTTCGGCTTTGTACATCGCCATGGTCGGGGCACCCTTCGACGCTTCGTCGTCGGGATGAGCGTGCACCGTGAGCAGACAGAGCCGTTCGTTCACGAACCTGAACGCTATCGAGTACGGCCGCCGCGTAGGCTCCACCGTCGTGCGCCGACTTGTCGCTCTGTCAATCGTTCTTGTTGCGCTCGCCGTCATCGGTGCGGGTTGCCGCCACGACGGCCGAGAAATGCGCCCGGCCCTGGCCAGTCAAGACGGCACCGTCAGTACGACGGCGCCTCCGACCGCGCCGGCCACCGAGGACGACTTCTTCGATGACGCTGCCGACGCGTCCGGCGCGAACACGCTTGCGCCGCTGGTGCCTGGTCTCACCGTCACTGCGCCGTGGCGCGACGGCAGCCCTATCGATGCCAGATACACGTGCAAGGGCGCCAACATCGCCCCTGCACTGAGTTGGACCGACGCCCCGGAAGGCACTCAGGAGATCGCCGTCACCATGATCGACCTGGACTTCACCTTCGATCATTGGACGATGACCGGGATCGCACCCGATGTCCATGCGCTCGCCGAGAACACGACCCCGGCCGGCGCGGTTGCGGCACTCAACGGTTCAGGAGTTGCCGGCTACGCCGGCCCCTGCCCGCCTGCGGGCGCAACGCACACGTATCTCATCACTGTGCACTATCTCGACCGGGCGCTGCAGTTGGCCGCCGGAGGACCGGCCGCCGACATGCGCGCCGAAATCGACGCCGCCACCATGGCTACGGCCGAGGTGACAGGGACCTTCACCGGCAGCTGAGTCCGGCGCGCCCGACCCGAACTTTGTTGCTCCGAACAGGCGGATTCAGGTGGTGGCCGCGACAAGCGCATTGAATCGTTCTGCTGGAGTATCCCACGCCAGTGACTCGCGCGGTCGACCGTTGAGCAGTCGGGCGTAGTGATCGAGGTCGGCTTGGGTGAGGTTGGTCATGTCGCTGCCCTTGGGGATGAACTGGCGCACAAGCCCGTTCCATTGCTCGTTGCTGCCACGTTGCCAGGGGCTGTGCGGATCGCAGAAGTACACCGGGATGTCCGTGGCGATGGTGAACGTGGCGTGATGGGCCATCTCTGTGCCTTGATCCCAGGTCAGTGAGCGGGCCAGCTCACGCGGCAAGTTGATGACATGCTCGACGAGCCGCTCGGCGACGTGGTCAGCGGTTCGGTTGTCCACCTTGATCAGCATCCCCACCCGCGTTGATCGCTCCACCAGGGTGGCAACAGCACTGGTTTTGCCTGCTCCGATGATCAAATCGCCTTCCCAGTGTCCGGGCACAGCACGATCGGCGGCCTCGGCGGGCCGCTCGGAGATGTTCACCATTGCCGGGATCCGAGCACCCCGGCCGACACCGGAGGTGCGGTGCTGGGGCCGGCGTTGAACCCGCCCGAGTTTGAGCGCTCGGACCAGCTCGTTACGCAGCTCACCTTTGGCCTGGACGTAGATCGCCTGATAGATCGCTTCGTGCGACACCCACCACTGTGGCTCGTCGCGATGGTCGCGTCGCAACCGCTTGGCCACCGATCGAGGCGACCAGCGTTGCGTGATGATCAGCCGACACACCTCATCCCACAACCACGGGCGTTGCTCGATCCATGACTGCTTGGCTCGGCGAGCTTGCTCATCGGCGCGGTTCTGTGCCGGCCACGCCCGATACACCTGTCGACCACCGTTTCGTTGGATCTCCCGACCGACCGTTCCTCGATGACAACCGATCTGGCCAGCAATCGTCGCGTCGCTCAGATCAAGGTTGATACCCAGCCACACCGTCTCTCGATCCTCGAGCTGCAACGACGACTCCCGAGCCTTGCGTTCACGCAACATGAAACAAGACTCCTCGATCCACCGCGTTCGCAACGTCTCATCCGACACCCCCGCGATCGACGCCGCCTGCACCCACGTCGCACCACGCGCATACGCCCGCAACCCCGGCGCAACCACCACCCACGGAATCCTCGCTCGACCCACGACAACCCTCCCACCACTCGGCTGTCGCGCTGACCATCGACGACGGCTCCGCCACATGCCGACCTCGGCAGCGACCATGACCGACCTCCCCATCGACCCCGCTACCACGCCCACACCGGTCGACCCCGACGTCACTGCAGCCGTCAGATAGCCGCGAGCCGAGAGATTCAGACGCGGGTGCGACCGCGCACCCACCCACGAATACGTCACGTTGGCAGCCACAAAGTTCGTGGCGTGGTGTCAGGTGTTGACGGCGAGTTCGTCGAGATAGCCGGCGAACTTCTCGAGCGCCGCAGCCCGACGGGTGGGGATGTGTTCCATCGGCGGGTCCGATGGCCGATAACCCTTCAGCACCTGGCGGGCAACCGTGACCTTGTGCACTTCGTCGGGTCCGTCGTAGATCCGCGCCGCCCTGGCGGCCCGATACATCGATTCGAGGGGCAGATCGGTCGTGTACCCGAGTGAGCCGTGGATCTGGATCGCCCGGTCGATCACGTTGTACATCACCTTGGCACCCCAGAACTTGATCACGCCTATTTCGATCCGCGCGTCGCTGTAGTGCTTGCCGGCGGCGTGCAACTGATCCATCTTCCACGCGGCTTGCAGCGTCAGCAATCTGGCTGCCTGCATCTCGGCATAGCTCTCGGCAATCCAATCCTGCACCATCTGCTTCTCGGCGAGGATGGAGCCGTGGGTGTAGCGGGTCAGTGCACGCTCGCACAACATGTCGAACGCTCGCCGGCTCTGGCCGAGCCACCGCATCGCATGGTGAATGCGGCCGGGCCCGAGCCGCTTCTGAGCAAGGGCGAATCCCTGACCGATACCCGCTTCGCCACCCACGATGTTGTCGAACGGCACGCGCACGTCGGTGTACAGGATCTCGGCGTGGCCACCCGGTTCGCCGGTGCGGTGATCCGGTTCGCCCATCGTCGGTACGTCGCGAAGGATGTTCACTCCGGGCGTGTCGGTCGGCACGATGATCATCGAATAGTTCTTGTACGGCTTGTCGTAATCGCCGGTCTTGACCATGACGATCAGGAAGTCGCTGATCGAGGCGTTCGACGAGAACCATTTGTGTCCATTGATCACCCATTCGCCGCCGTCGCGAACAGCGGACGTCTTCAACAACGTGGGATCGGCACCGGCGCCAGGCTCGGTCATCGAGAAGCAGCTCCGCACCTTGTCGTCGAGCAATGGCTGCATCCACTGCTCGCGCTGGGCGTCGGTACCACCCACGGCGATGAGCTCTGCGTTACCACTGTCTGGAGCGTTGTTGCCGAACACACTCGGCGCATACGCACATTGACCGAGGATCTCGTGCATGAGACCCAATTTGACCTGCCCGAAGCCTTGAC
This sequence comes from Ilumatobacteraceae bacterium, assembly GCA_963773085.1. GTDB lineage: Bacteria > Actinomycetota > Acidimicrobiia > Acidimicrobiales > Ilumatobacteraceae > JAENVT01. Next base: position 448,619 of record CAVYZS010000018.1, read on the forward strand.
CACCCATGTCCGGAGGGAGATGCGCGGCCCAGAGACCCTGTCGGCGGACCTCGTCCTTCAATGGATCGGTGATCTGCCGGAACACGGCGCGGCCCTCCACTGAACGCCATCGATGGGCCAAGGTCTCCAGCGGGATGATCTCGTCGCGCACGAACTGGCGCATCCACGCCAACTTTTCTTCGAACTCCGGCTCGGTTTCGAAATCCCACGCCATCGACGCGACCGTACACTGACCCCGTGACGGACCGGTTGTCGAACGTGCTCAGCGTTGTCGTGCTGGCCGTTGTCGGTCTCCGGCTCGTCCAGGCAGCCACACTCTCGCGTTCGAGCCGCGGTCGATCACTGAGCAGGCTGATCTGGTTGCACATCCGCTGGCGCCATATCTGGCCGGTTCCATTCGTGCTCAGCGGCGTGCTGCTCGTCGCCATCCCGCTGATGCTGGTGCCAGTGTTCCGGTGGGGCTGGTGGTCGGCGCTGGGCGGCGACGGCAACCCGATCTTCGGTTCGTCCACCGCCACGATCGGCACCGTGTGGTCGTGGCTGATCCCCATCGTCTTCATGACGCTCGTCGTCATTGCGCTGCCTCTTTTCGCCCACGCCGAAGAGCGGATGTTCCGCTTCGGGGCGCAGCGCTGGAGCACCCGGCGCCGGGTGGCCAAGGTGCTGCAATTCGGGATGATCCATGCCCTGATCGGTATCCCGATCGGCGTGGCGTTGGCCCTGTCGGTGGGGGGTGCCTACTTCATGGCGGTCTATCTCCACTCCTACGCCTTGACCGGCAGTGCCAACGAAGCAACGCTGGAATCGACCCGGGCACACACTGCGTACAACGCATCGATCATCGTCACGGTGGCCCTCGCTGTGGCGATTGCCGCCGTCGCCTGACAACGGCGCGTCGCTAGCCTGAACGACAATGTCTCTGCCCCCGCCACCCGTGCTCGCCCACTGTTATCGCCACCCCGAGCGCGAGACCGGACGCAGTTGCACCCGCTGTGGCAAGCCGGCGTGCGGCGAGTGCTTGGTACAGGTCTCGGTGGGTTCGCACTGCCTCGACTGTGTCAAGGCAGCCAAGCCCGACGTGAAGACGCGCGCCGTGTTCTGGAACGCACGCCAACCGACGCTGGTGACATACAGCTTGATCGCCATCAACTCCGCCCTCTACCTCTGGACGGTCTCGACCGTGCGGGGCGAGCTGAGGCTCGGGTTGGCCGAACCATTCATCCAGAACGGCGAGTACTACAGGTTGGTGACATCGGGGTTCTTGCACTACGGCATTTTCCACCTCGGCATGAACATGCTGCTGCTCTTCCAATTGGGCCAGCTCCTCGAACCGGCCATCGGGCGGGTCCGCTTCGGTTTGCTGTACTTCGCCAGCCTGCTCGGGGGGTCGCTCGGCGCGCTCATCGTGCAACCCAACGGTCTCACGGGTGGGGCATCCGGTGCCGTGTTCGGGCTGATGGCGGCCGCAGCGATCGGCCTACACCGGCGTGGGGTCAACATCTTCAAGACCGGGATCGGCACGATCCTGGTGCTCAACCTGGTGATCACCTTCACACTTCCGGGGATCTCCGTCGGAGGCCACCTCGGTGGTGCCATCGCCGGAGGGCTCTGCGGGTTCGTGATGCTCTCCCCGGACTATGCCGGGCTGCCGAAATGGGCCTCGTATGCAACCCCGATTGGGGTCATCGTGTTCAGCGTGGCGGCCAGTGTGATGATCGCCGGCTAGGTCGCCGTCGTTCGCCGGCGTCGCCTGAAACGCAGCGGCGGTGGATCCAGCTGGCTGGTTCGATCGCTCGACCACTTGGCCGGCGGCGCCATCGTCAGCGCGCACAGCTTGACCAGCACCTGGTCGTAGTTGACCCGCCAGCCGCTGAAGTCGCGCCATGCGCCATCGAGATCGCTCTTCAACGGCACACCGAGGGCATGCAACTCGACGCACAACAGGTCGAACTCGCGTCGCGAGATCATGATCGGGTCCCCTGGCTGCGGATCGGGGTCGTAGGCGATCTGGAAGAAGTCGGCGATCCGCCGTAACGAGAGAAACCCGCTGCGGATCATCACGTCGCAACTGGCATTGCGCGGCCGATCGAGGGTCGAGGCAACGATCGCGGCCGTGTCGAGCACGCAACCGGCCGCCGTGATCCAGCTCCGCTCCGGATGCGGCGAGCGGAAGAACACCAACGACGGTTGGCTGGTGTGACTTTCCTCGATGTCGACGAACCACGATTCCCATCGCTCGAAGACGTCCTCGTCGATGCGGTCGAGCCACCCGATGCGGGTATACCGCGTCAACAGTTCCGCCGGGCTCGGCGGCAGTCCGGCGCGTACTTCGAGCATGCCGACCAGCGTCTCGCGACGGCTGAATGCGGCGTAGATCGTCGGCAGGTACGAGATCATCAGCGAAATCAGGCCGAGACCGATTCCCGCCTCGATGAAGGCCAGGACGATCCTGCCGGTGCCGGGAGGTCGAATGAAACCGAGCGTGAACAGCGACGATCCGCTCATGGCAAACGCCTCCGTGAACGGCGTCACCCCCGTTCCCCAGTAGATCGCCGTGAACCCGGCGATCACCATGATCACCCACGTTCCTGGCAAGGTGACCAGGGCCAAGGGTGCGTACATCGCCATGACCCGATCGCGGGTCTCGAATGACTGACTGGGACGAGCGAAGACGTTGAACACCTTGCGCAGGGCGACGAAGTGACCCCTCGTCAAGACAGTGACGATGGCACGGGGCACCACGACGGTCTTCACCGCCGAGCCGAGCGTCCACACGATCAACACAACACCCGCCACGATCGCAACCACCTGACCAACAATCACCCGCCCACTGTGTCACACCCCTTCGCGATGATGCCGCTATGACAACTCGTCAGGCGCAACATGCCACTTCCGAACAGCTCAGCCTGCTTGCAGTCTCAGAACTGCCCCTTCAATTCCGGCTCGATCAGCGCACTCGCGCTCGCGGGCTCGCTCACATTGCGGCCATCCGCCGCCAGCTGGCCGCCCAGGCTGCGGGCACCGACATCGACGAGCAGCGACACGAGGCGGCATGAACGGCCGCCGTCATTCTGCTCGTGGGGCGAGCGATCGCACCGCTTCCCAGTGCTTCAGGTCAGGGTCGAGGGGCAAGATCGCCAGCGAGGTCGTGGTCACACCGTTGTCGAAGTACGACTGGATCCTGGCTCGACAATCGACGGGTGAACCATGCACGATCAACTCATCGACCAATGAGTCGGGTATCGCCGCCAACGCAGCCTTTCGATCACCCGTGCTCCAGGCGTCCCACATCGGCCGCAGTTGGTCACCACGGCCCAGCCATTGGTGAAACGCCGCGTACACCGGCACGTTCAGGTATGCCGCAATCGCGAACCGCCCCGCCTCGCGCACCACCGCCGCGTTCTCACTGGGACAGACGAAGACCCGACAGACGATCTCCTTCTCCTGCTCGCCGGCGGCACCGCGCACCACGCCTGCCACCTTGATCACGTCCGATGGCGACAACCAGTTGATGATCACCCCGTCGGCCTCACGGGCGGCCAGGCGCAACATGCCCTCGCGGAGCCCAGCAACAAGGATCGGCGGCCGCTGCTCGGGGCGCACGCCCAGCCGGAATCCCTGCACCTCGAAGGTGTCATAGGTCTTCGTCACCTTGTCGCCGGACAGGGCGTCGTGCAGGAATCGCACGACGTCGCGCACCTTCTTGTAGGGCTCCACGAAGGGAACACCGTTCCAACGCTCGACGATCACATTGCTGCTGGACCCGATCCCGATCGCGAAGCGACCGGGTGCTGCATCTGCCAGCGAGGCGACACATTGGGCAAGGCACGCTGGCGAGCGTGTGAACGCCGGCACGATCGCCGTACCGAGTCGAAGGCGCGGCTCCCACGCGGCGGCGAGTGCCAACGGCGTGAAGGCATCGCCCCCGTCCGATTCGGCTGACCAGATGTCGGTGTAACCGAGATCTGCCAATTCGCCGAGCTTGTCACGATGACTGTGCAGCGGACCGGGAAAGGGGACGGTCATGCCCGGTCGGATGGGAAGCGCCATGTCGTGTCTCCTTCGGCCGCGGCGACACCTCGACACCGCCAGCGTTACACATTGACATAGCCCTCACCCTGCCGGAGCAACCGGTCATGTGGTCGTAGCACCAAGGTACGGTTGCTGATCGATCGGCAGCGTGGCACGCTTGGCTGGTGAGCACACATGTCGCGGACGATCCGCGCAGGGGCTCGGCGGCACCACCTTCCCAGACCTCGGTGTTCGAGACTGATGCACAGCTGAAGAAGCATCTCGACCGAACACCGGCGTCGATCAGGCAGTTGATCGTCCGCTTCGGCATCGGCGCGATCGCGGCATTGACCCTGGTCAGCATGTTCACCGCCTTCACCAGCCGCAGCATCGGCGAGAAGCAGGCCATCAAACAGGCCAAAGAGATCACGTTGATCATTGCCAAGGGCGTGATCGAAACCAATGCCGACGACGCGCTGCTCACCGGCGATCCGGCGGCGATCGAGCGTCTCGACAAAGCTGTCAAGTCCAGTGTGCTCGGCGGGTCGCTGGTACGCGTCAAGTTGTGGACCCAGGACGGCACGATCATCTATTCCGACGATGCCCGGCTCCTGGGGCAGAAGTATGTGCTCGACGAAGACAAAGCCCAGATGTTCGAGGCCCAGCTCACCGATCCCGAGGCCGACGTCAGCGACCTCTCTGCTCCGGAGAACACCTACGAGCAAAGCTTCAACAAGCTCCTCGAGGTCTACCAGCTGACCCATACCGTCCAGGGCACGCCGGTGATCTTCGAGTCCTACTTCCAGTACAGCGGCGTGACCGAGGTCGGACGCGATCTGTGGAAGCAGTTCGCTCCGATCGCCATCGGCTCGTTGATCGCCCTCGAGGTGATCCAGATCCCGATCTTCATCACCCTCGTTCGCCGCTTGCGTGCCGCTCAGCTGCAACGTGAGCGTTTGCTGCGTCATGCCATCCAGGCTTCGGAAGCCGAGCGTCGACGCATAGCCAGCGACCTGCACGACGGGGTTGTCCAAGAGTTGACCGGCGTGTCTCTGAGCCTCGCCGCCGCCAGTCGCGCCGGCAGCAGCGATGCACCGAAGATGGACGAGGCATCGTCGACTATTCGCAGCACGATCAAGTCGCTGCGATCGCTGCTCGTCGAGATCTATCCCCCGAACTTGCACGAGGAGGGCCTCGAGTTCGCCCTCGGCGACCTGCTCGGCAGCGTCTCCAACCGCGGCATCGCCGTGAAACTCGACGTCGATCTCGGTAAAGCCGAACTTTCCGCCGATACCGTCGGGCTCATGTACCGCAGCGCGCAGGAGGCGCTCCGCAACGTCGTCAGCCATTCCGGCGCCAGCCGTGTTCGACTCGCAGTCAAGGCGAACAGCAACGTGGCCCGCGTCGTCGTCGACGACGACGGACGCGGGTTCACGCCCGAGCAGATCGAGCAGAAGACCAGCGACGGCCATTTCGGGTTGCGCGCCCTTGCGGGATTGATCGCCGATGCGGGAGGCAAGCTCTCCGTGCTGTCGGCTCCTGGGGCCGGCACGCGGGTCGAAGTCACGCTCCCGGTGTTCACCGGCGGTCAGTTGTGATTCGACTCGCCGTGGTCGACGACCACGTCATCGTTCGAAGCGGCCTCGAGCAGTTGTTGGCGACCACCGACGACATCGAACTGGTCGGCATGGCCGCGAACGGTCTCGAAGCGCTCGACCTGGTGGCCGAGCTCAAGCCCGACGTGGTGCTGATGGATCTGTCGATGCCCAAAATGGACGGCGTCGAGGCCACCAAGCGAATTGTTGCCGAGCATCCGGGTGTACGTGTCCTGGTGCTGACGTCGTTCAGCGATCAGAGTCGGATCATGGATGCATTGCGCGCCGGCGCCGAGGGTTACCTGCTGAAGCACTCCGAGCCCGACGAGATCGCCGCTGCGGTGCGTGCGGTGTACGAAGGTGGCTCGCCACTCGACCCGAAGGCAGCCCGCGTGTTGCTCGACTCGCGACGCACATCCGCGGAAACCGACACGTTGACCGACCGCGAGCGCGAAGTGCTCCTGCTTGTGCGCGCCGGACTGGCCAACAAGCAGATCGCCCGCAAGCTGGGGATCAGTGAACGCACCGTGAAAGCCCACCTGACCAACGTGTTTCAACGGCTCGGTGTGACCGATCGCACGCAAGCGGCCCTGTGGGCCAGCGAACACCTCGCCTGACGATCAACCCCTCAAGGGGTCGTCTCGTCGCTACCGCCGCCCTTGCCCTTGCCGGATTGATGCCCGGGCGAGGTGTCGGGAGTCGACGTGCCCGTCGAGCCAGCGTCGATCGTGGTGACCGGACCACCGTTACCGCTCGATGAAGGGCCTGCGAGCGTGGTGCCCGTCTCAGGTACGTTGCCTCCGTTGCCTCCGTTGCCTCCGTTGCCTCGGTTGCCACCATCGCCGCCACCGCCGTGGTCGTCGATCGTATTGGTCGTGCTACTGCTGCCAGGACCTGACGAGCTGGAATCGACTGATTGATCCCCAAGAGACGACTGCGTCGTGGCGACGGTCGCGGCCACTTCGGTGGAGTTGACAACCGTCGCCTCGAGCTGCGCTGACGATGTCGATCCAGGCTCTGCCACGGCGGTCGTGTCAGCAGTCGAGTTGACCCACAGCGACCTCGTCGTCGGGGCGCCGAGCGAAGGGAACAGCGTGTCGCGAACGGTGAACGCTGCAGCCATGCCACCGACTGCTGTGCAGCAGTACAACATCCAGCCGACCAATGCCTTGGTTCGGCGGCGTGTACCGCGTCGGCGTGTCACAGCATCGGCTCCGCGCAGCACGCTGCGGATCGACGCTCGTTCGCCGACGCGACCGGCCGAGCCCTTGATCAACGGCCGGAGGCCTTCTGCGCCGCCGTGGCCCCGCTCCAGCCAGTCCTGTTCGCCCACATCGAACAGTGTGAGCACCGCGGAGCGCGATTGGCAACAGCACAAAGGTCGTACGACCACCCGCCGGATCCGGCTACGGCAATTCGGCGAGACCGACACCGGTAGCGCGACGGTACAGTGCCCTCATGGGGGATACACCGTGGCAGGGCGATGCCTGTTCCTTGGTCGACGAGTACCGAAACAGGCGGCGTTCGCCGCTCGAAGAACTACGGGCGACGTACGCGGCCATCACCGCCAGCACCCTCAATGCCTTTTGCTACCTGCCTTCTGAGCAGGCAGAACGAGCGGCGGAGGCTGCCGATGTGACCAAGCCGTTCGGCGGCGTTCCGATCGGGGTGAAAGAACTCGACCAGGTCACCGGTTGGCCCGACACCCACGCCTCGGCGCCCCTTCGCGACCACGTGGCCGACTACACCAGCGTGATGGTGCAGCGCATCAGCGACGACGGCGGTGCTGTCCTGGCGGGACAGACAACCGCCAGCGAGTTCGGAGGGGTCAACCTGACCCGCACGGTGTTGCACGGCTCCACGCACAACCCATGGCGGCACGGCCGCACGCCGGGCGGCAGCTCGGGAGGCACCGCTGCCGCGGTCGCCGGCGGGCTGTTGACCATCGCCACGGGCGGCGATGGCGGCGGATCCATCCGCATCCCAGCAGGTTTCACCGGCCTCGTCGGGCTGAAGGCGACGATCGGCCGCATCCCACGAGGCCCACGCGCCGACTATGGCAACCTGACTGTCACCATCGGCTGCCTCTCGCGATCGGTGCGCGACACAGCCCGCTGGTTCGACGTGTGCAACGGGTACGAGGCTCGCGACCCGCTGAGCCTCCCTCGCGTGGAAGGCTGGGAGGTGGGCCTCGGAAGTCACCTCGATGCGCTGCGCGGGGCGCGCGTCGCTGTCGTACCGACCTGGGGTGGTGCCACCGTTTCCCCGATCATGTGGGAACTGCTCGACGAGGCCGCCGCTGCTCTGATCACCGACACGGGCATGGCTCGCATCGACAACATCGATACCAAGCTGCCAAACATGGGTGCGGCGTGGTCGATCAGTGGAATGATTGCGATCGAAGCTCGCCTCGGCGACCTCTATCCCGCATGCGCCGACCAGCTCACACCAGAGATGCGTTATGCACTGGAGTCCAGCCGCGGGCTGTACAACGCCGAGGTCAGCGCCAAGATCGAACGTCGGCGTGTCGAGCTCAACGAGGCCATGGCGAGGATCTTCGATCCGGCCGACGGCGTCGACTTCGTCATCACTGCGTCGAATCCCGATGTCGCCTTCGACGCCGACGGCCCACTGCCGGCCGTGTTCGGTGGCATCGACGCTGGCGCAAAGAACAACGGCCGGCTGACCTTCCCAGCCAACCTGCACGGCAACCCGGCGATCTCGATCCCCGCTGGCACGGTCGACGATCTGCCGATCGGCTTACAGGTCGTCGGTCGGCACTTCAGCGAGGAACTGCTGCTCGACCTGGCGTTGTGGGTCGAGCGGACCCGGCCGTGGCCATTGGTCGCGCCCGGTTCGCCACGGTGACAGCCCCGACGCCGGGAGCCACCAAGCTCAACCGCCAGCAACGACTGCTGGCCGTCGGGCTGGTGCTCGGCGTGATGATGGTCGCCTTCGAGATCACGGCGGTGCTCACCGCCTTGCCCTCGATCACCGACCAACTGCACGGCGACTCGCTGTACGGCGTCGCCCTGGCGTGCTACACGCTGGCCAACCTGGTCGCGCTCGTGGTAACCGGTGAACTGACCGATCGCTTCGGACCCGCCAAGCCGTACCTCGGGAGCCTGGCGGTGTTTGCCGCCGGGCTCGTGGTGGCGGCTACAGCATCGAGCATGACCACGGTGGTGATCGGTCGCACGTTGCAGGGAGCAGGCACCGGTGGTCTGGCTCCCATCGCCTACGTGTTGGTCAAGCGGGCATTTCCGACCGATCGTCAGCCGAGCATGTACGCCTATCTCTCCGCCGGCTGGGTGTTGCCGAGCCTCATCGCTCCCGCGGTGGCGGGCACGATCACCGATCACGTCGGGTGGAGATGGGTGTTCTGGTTGCTGCTGCCGCTGATCCCGGTTGTTGCATTCATCACGGTGCGACCGATGCGAGCTTACGCACCGACAGGTACCGGCACGTTTCGCAGGTCCAGGATTGCCTCCGCCGTTCTCGCCGCCGGAGGGATCGGCCTGTTCGTGACTTCGCTGCAGTTCAGGAACATGACCGCCGCCCTCGGCGGAGCGGTCGCCGGGCTGGCAATTGGCGTGCCCAGCTTGCGACGCCTACTGCCGGCCGGTGTACACCGTGCCGCTCGCGGCCTGCCGGCGGTGGTGGCATGTCGCATTCTGGCGACTGCGGCTTTTCTGGGCGCTGACAGCTTCATCCCGCTCGCCGCCGACCGAATCCACGGGGCTTCACCCACAGTGCAGGGCTTCGTGATCATCGGCGCGTCGCTGTCATGGACCGGGGGGCAGTGGCTCATCTCCCGCCATCCCGACATCGACCCGCGCCGCGCCGTGCGCTGGGGGTTCATGGTGATGGCGTCCGGTCTCGTCGCCAGCCTGCCTGTACTGGTCGCGGGATGGCCGCTGTGGGGCACGTTCTTCGCCTGGGCCATCGGCGGGTTCGGTATGGGATTGCTGTTCAATCCGACCACCGTGACGGCGATGTCGCACGCCCAGGCAGGTGCAGAAGGCCTGGTCAGCAGCCAAGTCAATCTCGCCGATGCCGTCGGGTTCTCGATGATGGGTGGCATCGGCGGCGCCATGGTCGCCGTCTCCGAGCGCACCAGTCTGCCGCTCTCCGCGGCGCTCGGGCTCAACTTCGCCCTGGCCATCGCCCTGGCCGGCACCGGGATGGTCTGCGCCGGACGGATCCGTTCCGGTAGCTAAGCCTTGGCGGGCGCCGGCAGCAGCCAGAACGACAGGTCGCCGGCGGGCTCCTCGCCGATTGAAACCTGCACATCGACCTGACCCGGTCGGACGAACTGGATGGGAACGAGATCGATGACCTGTGGCACGTTGATCCCCTCACCGGGGTATGCGCTCGAGACCGCGTTGAGCTGAATGGCAACTTCGGCGTTGGCGATCACCTCGGCGGTGTCGGGGTACTTCAGGCGTACGTGCACCTGGTGCGACTTGCCGAGTGCCGACGCCGGCAGATGCACGACCATGGCCAGGTGCAGGCGCGGGTTGGTCGGGTACGTGCTCTGCACGACACGACTGACACCACCGGAACTGACGAACAGCAAACCCTCGCGTACCTGAGCGAAGTCGCACAGCAGCAACGTGGTCAGTCGCGGTGTCACCGTGCTGACCCTACCGACCGGGCGACGCTCCCGACCGGAATGGAACCGAGCCCTAACGGGCCGGCAGCTTCTGCTTCGTGTTCAGCACCGGCTCGAACAGGTCGCCGAGCCGATCGACGCGCTCCAACACATCGCGATAGCTGAACTTCAGCGGAGTCTCACCCGCCGCGCCGGACTCCACTTCCGCCCAGGTGACCGGAGTCGACACCGTTGGTTCGGGCCGAGCGCGCATCGAATACACACCGATCGTCGTCTTGAACCTGGCGTTCTGGCTCCAGTCGACGAAAATCTTCCCAGGTCGCTCCACCTTGGCCATCACGGTCGTGACACGGTCACGATGCTGGCGCTCCAACACCTGGCCGACCGCGAGGGCGAAGTCGGCCGCAGCCTCGTGGGTGCACGGCGTGTTCAGCGGAACGTACATCTGCAGCCCCTTCGACCCCGATGTCTTGCACCAGCCTTCCAAGTTCACCGCGGCGAGCACCTCGCGAACCCACAGGGCAATCTCGCAGCACTCCTTGATGGCCGCCGGCGCACCAGGGTCGAAGTCGAAGACCATCGCCAACGGCGCGTCGAGATCCGCGGCAACAGCCATTGGGACATGGAGCTCCAACGCGGCCATGTTCGCCGCCCACACCAACGCCGCCGGTTCGTCGAAGCGACAGTATCCGATGTCGCCGCCGCGATCACCCGGGCCCGGCGCCGTGGGAATCCACGCCGGACGATGCTTCGGACACCGCTTCTCGAAGAACCCCGCCGTCTCCACACCGTTGGGGAATCGCTTCAAGGTGATGCACCGCCCGGCGAGGTGGGGAACCATCACCGCAGCGATGCGGGCGTAGTACTCGATCGCCTCTCCCTTGGTGGTACCCGTCTGGGGATACAGCACCTTGTCGAGGTTCGACAGCGACAACTCTCGCTCACCGACCCTGACCACGGTCCCACCGCTCATCCCCCCGACCCTACGCGATGAGAGATGAGCCGCCCCGTACGGCAGATCGCTCATCGCAGCGGCGTCTCGAGCGCACGCGATGAGCGACGTGCGGTGCCCGGCGGCTCATCTCTCATCGCGGCGGGGGCCGCGATGGGTGGGTCAGGCGGACTTGCGGACTCGCCTGGGCTTGGCCTTCGTATCCGAGCCGACCACCTCGAGCTCGGGTCCGCCGGCCGGATGGCGGCCCCGCGCAGCCTTCGCCGCCTTGACGCTGGCTTCGAGAGCTGCCATCAGATCGACCACCTGCGGAGCCGCCGCAGCCGGGGCCGGCGCCTCGAACTCTTCACCGGCAGCCTTGCGTTCGATCAGATCGAGCACCTGTTCGCGATAGGCGTCGCGGTACTTCGACGGATCGAAGTCGGCTGACAACGACTCGACCAACGCTTCGGCCATCTTGACTTCCTTGGCATTGACCTCGATCGAGTCGAGCACCGACAGCTCCTCGATCGACTCGACCGCAACAACTTCATCGGCGAAAACCATCGTGCTCATCAACAATGTGCCCTCCGACGCGCGCACGGCGGCGACGTACTGCTTGTTTCGCATCACGAACCGGCCGATGGCGACCTTTCCGGCGGCCTCCATCGCCTGGGCAAGCAAGGCATACGGCTTGGGGGTCTTGTCGGGGGCGAGGATGTAGGGCGAATCGAAGTACACAGGATCGATCTCGGTCAGATCGACGAACTCCTCGAGGTCGATGCTCTTGGTCGCCGACGGGATGAAGGGCTCGAGATCGTCAGGGTCGACGATGACATAGCGACCCTTGCTGATCTCGTAACCCTTGACGATGTTCTCGTCGGGAACGTCCTCACCCGTTTCAGCCGACACCTTCTTCAGCCGAATGCGGCTCATGGTGCGCTCGTCGAGCTGATTGAACGAGACGCTCCTCTTGCTGACGGCGTGAAACATCTTGATGGGGATGGCAACGAGCCCGAAACTGATCGTCCCGCTCCACACTGGCCTCGGCATAGGTTGGTAAGTCTGCCGCGAAAATTGCGGTTTGACCAGGCCCGCCCTATCCGGCCAGCACAGCACGGGCCACGAGGTCGGTGCCGAAGGCGGTGAGGATGGCCAGATACAACAGTCCTGTGGCCGCCATCACCGCGGAGTAGTAGCGCTCACGCAGGGCTGCCTTGGTGACCACCACCAGCACGATCGTGGTGACAGCGCACGCCGCCCAGAACCAGCCGAGCGTGCCGTTCCATCCGTCGTCGACCGCGCCGGTCCACACCGAGACCATGCCGATCGGCAGCAGCAGAGCGACAACTTCCACCGGCCATATCCATCCGAGAGCGCGAACCAACTCGTTGAGGTGACGCCTCGGAAGACCGGGCTGCACCAAGTACCAATGGCCCAGCAACATCGCGTCGGTGACGGCGCCGAGAAACGCCGCCCCGGCAAAGGTTCGCAGCAACGAGACCGTGAGGTTGCCCCCGGCATCGACCGCTGCGGCAATCAGACCGACGACGCCCGCACACGGTGCGATGAGATCGAGCGACGGCGGGAACTCACGCCCGCCGACCGGCTGCGTGGCGTGGCGCTCGATGCCCGTCATGTCGGCGATCCGTTGCGAACGGCGGTCGTGCTCGTCAGTCTGTCCTGACACGCCGGCACCGCGGCGAACGATCGACACGATCAGGGCGAACAGCGCCGAGGCGGCAACTGCGATGGCGCTGATCTCGCGAACCCACACCGTCCCGAAGCGCATCCCGAGAAGCGCCGAACTGACCGCCATCAACAGATAGACACCGCGCAGCAACCATCCATATCCGAGTCCGACCTGGCGACGTCGAGTGGTGAACCACAGGAATGCCAGACCTCCAACCGCCCATTGCAACAGCACGGTGGCAGCATCGAGGCGGATCACGTCCGGCAGGCTAACGAGCGCACCCAGGCGACAACCCCACCCTCCGGCGTTCGAGCCTTCATCGTCGCTCGAGTCGGGCGTAAGCCCTGCGTAGGTGGTGGATTAGGACCAAGGTCGGAGTTGGTCAAGAAAATTTGTCAATCGCAAAACCTTTTGGTTTCCGCGTCGTGTCTGTTCTGTACAATTGAACTCGTGGGCGGCCTCGCAAGAGTTCCACCCACCGTGAAGTCTCTCCGGTAGTTCCGGTTCCCACTTCGTCGATTCGCACCCGTCCCGCAACTCGACGAAGCTTCCGCCCGCCGCGTGATGCCAGCACTATCGGAGAGCTCCAATGCGAACCCTCATGGCCACCGTCCCGGCCATGAGGGTTCGTCGTTTTCCAGACCGCTCGCGACCATGTCCACCACGTGATCATGCCCTACATTCGAATCATGCGACATCGAGCGGGAGTCCTGGCCCTACTGGTTGTGTTGGGGCTCATCGTGTTGGGCGGGTGCTTCACGGGACAGCGACCGTCGGTCAGCACCGAGCCATTTCCGGCCGGCTCGTCGACCGGGGACCCGTCGATCGACCAGGTATTGGCCCAACTCGATCAGGCCAACGACGGCACCTACACCGCTGACTACAAGGTCTTGACCAAGTTCGGCAACGTCAGCCGACCGGCCAGCGTCAGCCTCGACCCCTCGCGTCGATCGGTCACCGTCGGCAACGTGCGCTTCCTGACGAACGGCAAGGGCTCACATACCTGCATCCTCGACAAGGTCGATCCGTGCTCATCGACGATCGACCCTGCACGGATCAGTGATACGCAGATCACCCCCGACTTCTACGCGGCCGATGCAGCGACGCGATTGCGGCGCACGGCGGTCGCCATGATCGGAACGCCTGTCTCGCACGTCGAAACGATCGCAGACCAGTCGGCGACATGCGTCGACGTGCCGGTGCCGGGCGGAACATCGGTCTTCTGCGTCCTGGCAGGCGGTCCGCTGGCCCGCCTCGACGACGGCGCGGTGGAAGTCGCGCTCACCCGGTACATTCCCACGGTCGAGGAGTCGCGGTTCGCGACGACGAGATGATGCACGCCTGTCAGGCGTCGACGCTGACAAGTGCGTGATTGGCATCGTTGACGGCGAGAGGCCCCACGTCGGTGGCCACAACGATGTCCTCGAGGCGCATTCCCCAGCGTCCGGGTAGATAGATCCCGGGCTCGACGCTGAACGCGTGACCCGATTCCAGCGGCAAGCCGTTGCCTTCGACCATGTACGGGTCTTCGTGTTCCTCCATGCCGATGCCGTGGCCGGTTCGGTGCATGAAGTACTCGCCATATCCGGCGGCGGTGATGATCCGTCGGGCGACACGATCAACCTCCTCGCAGGGTGTGCCGACCGTGCCCGCCGACACCGCTGCGCGTTGTGCCTCGTGCAGCACGGCGTACGCCTCCACGACCTCGGCCGGCGGATCGCCGAGGAAGACACAGCGGGTGATGTCGCTGCAGTAGCCGTTCATCGTGCCCCCGAAATCGCAGAGCACGATCTCGCCGTCGTTGATCGTGCGATCACCGGCATGGTGATGTGGCGACGCCGCGTTCTCGCCGGCGGCAACGATGGCGAAATTGACGCGCTGGTGACCCGCCGCCAGGATCCTTGCGCCGAGCGTCGGCACTGACCTGTGCCTCGGTACGACCGGCAAGCGCAATCCGCCCGGCCTGGAGATCGGCAGCAATCCCGTCGACGGCGGCTCCAGCGGCTGCCAGCGCGGCAATCTCGGCTTCGTCCTTGCGCATCCGAAGAGCGTTCATCACCTCGGTGGAACGTACGTAGCGGGTGGACGATGACGGCCAGTGCCGCAGCAGTTCGACCAGGAACCTGGCCCACATCGTGTCGCCGACCGCTGCCGAGGCGGGCCGGCCGACGAGCGCGGCGACGACGGCGACCGGATCGTCGGTCTCGTTCCACGGCAGCAGCGTGAACACACCCGGCTGCTCGACGACGCGCGGCGCCTCCATCCTCGGCACGACCAACGTTGCATCGCCGTCTTTCGGCAGGACCAGCATGGTGAGTCGTTCCAGCGGCATCGCCTCGTATCCGGTGAGGTAGGGCAGGTCACGGCCGACCGAGACGAGCAAGACGTCGATGCCCTGCCTCATGCATGCGCAAGCGTGCCCGGTTGATGCGATCGAGGTGGGTCGCTGTCGACGGTGAGGAACTCATCGCACCATTCTGGCTCAGACGAACGACAACGACACGGAGTCGCCCATCGACGCTGCATCAGCGGCCTGGCGGGCGTGATAGCTGCTGCGCGTCAGCGGGCTCGCCTCGACGTGACGTATCCCCAACGACTCGCCGACCTGCTTCCAACCGTCGAACTCGGCCGGATCGACCCAGCGGGTCACTGGTAGATGATGTGCGGTCGGGCGAAGGTACTGGCCGATGGTGACGATGTCGACACCGATGCCGGCGAGATCGGCAAGGCAACCGGCGATTTCATCGGCGGTCTCGCCCATCCCCACGATCAACCCGGACTTGATCGTCAACCCAGCGGCCTTGCCTCGGGCGAGCACCGAGAGACTTCTCGCGTAACCCGCCGACGGACGCACCGCCCGCTGAAGGCGGGCAACGGTCTCGATGTTGTGGTTGAGCACGTCGGGCCGCACGTCGAAGAGCAATTCGAGTGAGGCAGCGTCGCCCTTTGCGTCGGAGATCAACGTCTCGATGCGAGTTTCGGGACAGCATTCTCGGATTGCCGTGACGCACTTGGCGACGTGGGCCATGCCGCCGTCGGGCAGGTCGTCGCGAGCCACCATGGTCAGTACGGCATGTGCCAGACGCATGCGGGCAACGGCTTCGGCCACCCGAGCCGGTTCGTCATGGTCGGGGGGCAGTGGTTTACGGGTGTCGACGAGGCAGAAGCCACACGCCCGCGTGCACCGCTCACCGAGCACCATGAAGGTGGCTGTGCCGTCTGCCCAGCAGTCGCTGAGGTTCGGACAGCCGGCCTCCTCGCACACGGTGACCAGTCCGAGATCGCGAACGGTCTTCTTCAAGGCGATCACCTCGGGCCCGTGCACCACCTTGGGGCGCAACCAGTCGGGCTTGCGCGTGGCGATGGCCAGACCATCGGCGACCCCGACTTGGGCCAGGCGTCGAACCACGGCACCGGGGCCCTCGCCGCGGGAGAAGGCCGACAGATCGTCGGGCCGATGCTTCCAAGCCACGTCTTGGCGCTCGATCGAACCGGCACCCCACACCACGCCGGCGAAACGGGCAACGACCTCGGCGACCTCCTCGAGCGAGGCCTCGACGCCCTCTTCGATCAGCGACGTGACTGGCTTGTCGGCGATTCCGCACGGCACGATGTACTCGCGCATGTAGCGCATGTCGGGGGCGACGTTGAGGGCAAAACCGTGCATGGTGCGGGCGTGGGCCAGACGCACACCGATTGCACAGATCTTTCGAGGGTTCGGGCCGCTGACCCCGACCCACACGCCGGGGTACTCGTCGAGGCAACCGACATCGCCGACGCCGAGCTCGGTGAGGCTGGCGACGATCAGCCGTTGGATTGCGCACACGTGGTCGGACGCGCCCATCGAGTTCGACACCGTGAGGATCGGATACCCGACCAACTGGCCTGGTCCGTGATAGGTCACGTCGCCGCCGCGCTTCACCGCAACCAGGTCAGCGCCGACACCGACCGGATCAACCCGTACATTGAGGGCGAGGTCGGCACGCGGGCCGTGGGTGAACACATGCGGATGCTCGAGCAGAAGGAGGTGATCCTCCGTGCCGTGGGTGAACAGCGCTTCTTGCACCGCGAGCGCCTCGCGGTAGGGAACCCGGCCGAGCCAGCGAACCCGCAGCGTCATGTCACAACTCGGCAGACCAGTCGCGGGTCTCCAACGTCTGCTTGATCTTGACCAGGAAGCCGGCGGCATAGGCGCCGTCGAACGCCCGGTGATCCCAGGCCATCGCCACGTTGCCGACGGGGTGGATCGCGATACCTTCGCCGCCATCCGCACTGCGCACGACGACCGGCTTGCGAGTGATCGCATCGGTCGACAGGATCGCGACCTGCGGCTGGTTGATGATCGGCATCGTCAACACGCTGCCGGCCGACCCGTTGTTGGAGATCGTGAACGTGCCGCCACTGATCTCGTCGGGGCTCAGCTTGCGGCTGCGGGCACGTCCGGCCAGGTCGTTGATCTCCCGGGCGATCGCCCGCAGCCGCTTGGTCTCGGCGGCCCGGACCACGGGTACCAACAACCCCTGATAATCGAGATCGACGGC
Source organism: Ilumatobacteraceae bacterium (assembly GCA_963773085.1). Classification (GTDB taxonomy): domain Bacteria; phylum Actinomycetota; class Acidimicrobiia; order Acidimicrobiales; family Ilumatobacteraceae; genus JAENVT01. The sequence continues at coordinate 466,005 of CAVYZS010000018.1, forward strand.
AATCCCGATGTCGATGAAGTTGTGGACGACCAGATCCTCGTCGGAGACGCTGGCGTTGAGGTGTGGAAATTCGTCGAGTGCCTCGACCACCGCGCGGGTGATGAACGGTAGATACGTCAATCCGAAACCCTCTGTGGCCTTCCAGTCGGCCTTGACCTGGTTGCGGGCGACGTCGACGTTGGCGAAATCGACCTCGACGACGCTGAAGGCATGCGGGCTGACGCCCTTGCTCATCACCATGTGACTGCCGGTGAGCTTGCGGATCTTGGACAGCGGCACGGTGGAGTCACGCTCGCCGGCAGCGACCGACGGCGCGGGGGATGACGGAGGTGCCGCGAACAGCAGGAGGCACAGGCGCCGGAGGGGCAGGCACAGCCGCGGCCGGAGCCGGAGGAGGCGGGGCGGCGACCGCAGCGCGATCGATGTAGTCGAGCACGTCGTCGCGGGTGATCCTTCCACCTGGGCCCGTCCCCGTGAGGAGGTCGACGTTGATGTTGTGCTCGGCGACAAGCCGACGAACGACTGGCGACAGGAGGCGGTTGTCGGAGGGCATCTCGACATCAGCGGCGGGCGCCACTGGCTCGGCGGCAGCGGCAGGTTCAGGCGCAGCCAGTGCTTCGACAACGGGCACTGCAGCGACAGGCTCCGGCGCAGCAACAGGCTCGGGCACTGCAGCGACCGGCTCCGGCGCAGCAGGTTCCGGCGTGGCAACAGGCTCCGAGCAGCGGCAGCTTCGGGTTCGGGTTCGGGCTCGGCAGCGGGCGCCGGCGCATCGGCGGCCTCGCCAACGACGGCGATCACGGCGCCCACCGGCACGGTGTCGCCCTCCTGCACGCGGATCTCGGTGAGCGTGCCCGTGATCGGCGACGGCACTTCGGTGTCGACCTTGTCGGTGCTGACTTCGAACAGCGCCTCATCGGCGGACACGGCGTCGCCCACCTTCTTGAACCAACGGGTGATCGTGCCTTCGGTGACGGTCTCACCGAGTTGCGGCAACGTGACTTCGGCCATGGTGTGGTCTCTCTCCTCGATCGGATCAGGCGTTCAGGCTGCGGCCCGTGAGCGACAGCACGGTCTCACCGAACAGCTCGGTGAGGCTCGGATGCGGCTGGATGAACTCGGCGACCTCGGCGACGGTAGCTTCCCAGTTGACCGCCAGATAACCGCCGCTCAATTGCTCGGTCACCCACGGGCCGACCATGTGTACCCCGAGGATCTGCCCGGCAGTGCCGTCGGCCTGTTTCTTGGCGATGATCTTGACCAGTCCGTCGAGCTCGCCCAGGATCTGCGCCCTGCTGTTGGCTCGGAACTGGTGCTTGGCGACCACGACGTCGTGACCGGCCTCGCGGGCGGCCTCTTCGCTTGGTCCGGCGAAGGCAACTTCGGGATGGCAATAGATCGCCCATGGCACGCGGTCGTAGGCGACGGGGCTGGGATGCTCCCCGAGAATGTGCTTGGTCACCAGGATTGCCTCGGCATAACCGACGTGGGCCAACTGCGGCGTGTCGATGATGTCTCCGAGCGCGTACACCCCCGGCTCGCCGGTGCGGCAGTACTCGTCGACTTCGATGAAGCCGCGATCGGTGACTTTCACCGCCGTGCCCTGCAGACCGAGCTTGTCGGCGAACGGGCGGCGCCCGACGCTGACCACCACTGCGTCGACTTCGAGGTTCTCTCCCTCACCGAAGTGGACGGTCGTGCCTCCACTTTCGGTCGGCGTGTGGCCGAGCACCTTGACGCCGGTACGGATGTCGATGTTCTTCTTCTTGAAGCTGCGCAGGACGACATTGGCGACATCGCTGTCGAGCCCGGGCAGGATCTTCGGGAGAAATTCGAGGATCGTCACCTGGGATCCGAGGTCGGCGAACGTGCTGGCGAATTCGCAACCGATGGCCCCGCCACCGATCACAGCGACGCGTCCGGGTACGTAGTCGAGCATCAACACCTCGTCGCTGGTCATCACCGGTCCCGCCGGCTCGAAACCGGGGATGGTGCGCGGCACGGAACCGGCGGCCAGAACGACGCTGGCCCCACGAATCGTCGTCGTGCCGTCGGGACCGGTCACGGTGACCGTCCGATCGGGCCCGAGCGTACCGATCCCGTCGAGGATCGTGATCTTCTTCGACTTCATGAAGCCGGTGAGGCTCTTGACGATGCCATCGACGATGTTCTGTTTCCGGGCCTGCGCGGTGACGAAGTTCACGACGGGTGCGCTGGACTCGATCCCGAACTCGGCGGCGTGGGCGACGTGTCGTTGGACGGCGGCCGTCTCGAGGAACGCCTTGGCCGGAATACAGCCGCGGTTGAGGCAGGTGCCTCCCATCTCGGCCATTTCCACGAGGGCGACGTTGAGGCCCGCTGATGTGGCGTACAGCGCTGATCCGTATCCACCGGGACCACCGCCGATCACGACGAGATCGAATTCGGTTGCGGTCTCCATGTTGGCTCCGTGGGGTCGGTCAGGCGGCCAGAAACGTAACGAGAAAATTCGGTGGCAACGGTAGCGCCTAGTCGCCCTGAGCGAGCACCCATCGCAGCTGTTCGTCGGCTCGACGGAAGATCAGCTGTCGCGCTGTGCCGCGCATGTCGTTCGTCGCGAAGGCCAGCGCACACTGGGCCTCGTCGACGCGGATTCCGTCGCATGTCGATGACGAGACGGGCACCACCTTGCCCGGCGCGACGAGTGTGAAGCCGGCAAGACCATCCGGATCTGCGACGCCGCCGATCCGAACTACGGCCACGAGTCGGGCCGGCTCGACGCTGGACGCCACCAGTTCGACGGTGACATCGCCGGCCGTGCCCGCCTCGCCGACGTCCAGCGTCGAGGTCGTCTGCTGCCCGCTGATTCGCCACAACTGGATTCCACCGGCCAGCAAAATCGCCAATCCGCACCCGATCGCCAGCAGGAGCAGGGTCCGGGTGCGCATGGACTTGCCAGGTTATGGCCGTTAACGTGCCCTTGTGCGACGCCTGCTGCTGTGCCTGATAGGCGTCATGGCGCTCGGCGCGTGCGGCGACCCGGCTGGTCCGTCACCAGCTGCGCAGGCGCCGGTCGGAACGACCACAGCCGAAGCGGGTGCGGCAGCACCGGCCACCGCTCCCGATTCGTTGGCATTTACGGCGGCTCGCGTCGGCGGGGGGACAACTCATCTCGTCGACTACGCCGGAAAGCCGATCGTGTTGTGGTTCTGGGCCCCCACTTGAAGCACCTGCAACCATGAAGCCCCTTCGGTCGAAGCGGCGAGCAGACGGTGGGCTGGAAAGGTGCAGTTCATCGGCGTTGCCTGGTACGGCGACGATTCGTCGTTCCAGGGGTTCGTCGCCAAGCACGGACTGAGCTTCCCACAGCTCAGCGACAATTCGGGCGACGTGTTCGCTCGCTTTGGTGTGCCGCAGCAGCCGGCGATGGCGATCATCGACAGAGCGGGCAACGTGAAGGTGTCACTGGGCGTGGTGGAGGATTCCGAACTCGACGATGCGCTGGCGCTCGCCGTGGGCAACTAGCCCGTCCTGCTCTCAGTGGGGCCGTTCAGTTGGAACACTCGTATACGCGGGAGGCGTAGGCGTCATCGATCACGTTGTACCAGTTCTTGCCTTCCAGGCAGTCGGGCCGCGACAGCTCGTAGGGCAGTTCGAACTGGGAGATGGTGCCATCGGCGACGTATTGCTGGAAGCACGGGGCCGCACCGATGGCAAAGGCCGTGAAAGCGTCGTCGCTCATGCCGTACACCTCGCCGTTCCAGTACAAGTCACCGACAGCGCAGTCCGGGAACCGGTAGTACGGCGCCACATACAACGCATCGATCGTTCCGTCCTCGAGACCCGCAACGATGCACGCCGAGAACCCCGGATATTCGGTCTCCGCATAGCACTGGTCGACACCGTTGAAACTGCCGTCGTCGGTGGGATCGGTGTCGAAAGCGGTATCGCCGGAACCGAAGATGTCCTCGGTCGACAGCGTCTCGGACACCTTCTTGACACCGTCGATGATGTCGGTCAGTTCGCCCTTGTCGAGAGCCCCGAGTTGCGCCAGCAGGATGTCGAAGTAGGTACCGACAGGGCTGAGATACCACTTGCCATCGACCTTCTGCACCGTGATGCCAAGCGGCTTCATGTCGGCGAACGCGTCTTGACTGGTCTTGATCAGCGCCTTCACATCGTCGTTGTCGTCGAGTCCCAGCGTCTTGAGCGCTTCATCGATCGTGCTGCCACCCTTGCACGAGTCGGCCGTGGTGTCGCCCGATGTGACGACCATGCAACCGTCGTTGTTCTCGACCAACACCTCGTTGCCATCGGCGGAGGCCTTCAACGTGAACCCGTCGACCGACACCGATCGACGGTCACCATCGCCGATCACCGAGAACTTGGTGTCGGAAATGGCGACCTTGGCACCGAGATCATCGAGTGCCCGTTGGGCCTCATCGATGAACATCGGCGCGTAGCGTTGCAGTGCCTCGGCCTCGTTGGGGTTGAGCGCGGCGATCAGGGCTTCGAGATCGACGTCGTCGACGGCGTCGAGGACGGCCTGCACCGCGCCCTCGGGCGTGTCGGCGCCGCGTGCCTCGACGGCTTGCTCGGGAATGTCATCTCCACCGTGGCGCGCGATTTTCGGCAATCGAGTAGAACGCGCTCGAGGTACCAGCGGCCGTCCCGCTTGACCGTCGCCAACTTCCAATCTATGTCGGAATCCTGCGGTTGGCTCCCCATGTCTGGCCGATCACCGCCGAACGCCTCGTCGATCAAGAACGGGCCGATCGGCACACTGTCGCCATCGACGGAGGCCGTGCCGGTGGCAGTGATCCTGATGTTGGAGACATCGTCGACGTTGGTGTCGGTCTGGTCGACCTGCACGTCTTGGAAGGCGAGGTCGAGCCCACCCACCTTGTCGAGGGACGCCGTACTGTCGACGATCTCGAGCCGCTTGAGGTTGTCGACGAGGTCGACGAGCGGTTGTCGCAACATGTCACGTTCGCCGGGGAGGAGCAGGTCGACGACTCCGAGCGCGTCTTCGGCCTCGAGTGCATCCATCAGCCGCGTGCCGACCTCGGTCGGATTCGCCGCACCACCATCGTCGCCGGCGACGATCTTGCCGATCGCGAATCCACCCGCTCCCACCAGCGCCACGACAGCAAGCAACCCACCGACAACCTTGCCCCTGCTGCGTGTGATGGGCTTGCTCGTCGGCACCACGGTCGCAGTTGCCGCGTCGTCATGCGGAATGAACGGAGGTGGCTGCAGCCTGACAGTCGGCAGCGGTAGCACCGGTGGACCATTCACCGCCTGATCCTCGGCCTGACCCGGGGATGGGGATGGAGATGGGGATGGGGATGGAGAGAACGAGCCGTCATCGTTGGTGTCCATAGGACGTACCTTTCGCCGCGATTGTCACTAACGGTATCGGCCACCAGCCGGCCGACTGGAGCACTTGATCAACACGGTCTGCCGAGCGACATACCCTGTGCACATGCGCATCCTCATGTCGGGCGGCAGCGGGCTCATCGGCACAGCCCTGAGCGACAGCCTGACCGCCGACGGCCACACGGTCTTACGTCTGGTGCGACGCGAAGCGACCTCCGACGAGGTGTCGTGGGACCCGGCGAGCGGCCGGCTCGATCCCGCGGTATTCGACGGCTGCGACGCCGTGATCAACCTGTCCGGCGCCGGCATCGGTGACACGCGCTGGACCGACGAATACAAGCGCGAGCTGCTCGACAGCCGCGTGCAGTCGACGGAGCTCTTGGCCACCACCATTTCCGGGCTCGACAACAAGCCGTCGGTCTTCCTGTCGGGTTCCGCGGTCGGTTGGTACGGCGACCGTGGCGACGAACGGCTCGACGAGATCTCGACACCCGGGAGCGGATTCCTCAGCGATCTGTGCCAGCAGTGGGAGGCGGCCACAGCTTCGGCGGAGAAGGCCGGCATCCGCACTGTTCACCTCCGCACCGGGATCGTGCTGTCGGCGCACGGCGGCGCGCTGAAGAAGCAGCTCCCATGGTTCAAGCTCGGTCTCGGGGGTCGCCTCGGCAACGGTCATCAATGGCAGAGCTGGATCTCGATCGACGACGAGATCGGAGCCATCACCCACCTGCTGTCCGCTGAGATCTGTGGTGCTGTCAACCTGACCGCGGTCGAGCCGGTCACCAACGTCGAGTTCACCGCGACACTCGCCAAGGTGTTGCATCGACCCGCAGTGATACCGATCCCTACGTTCGGCCCGAAGCTGATGCTCGGCAGCGAACTGGTCGAGACACTTCTGCTCTGCGGGCAGCGGGTGCTACCGACGGCTCTCCAGCGCAGTGGCTACGAGTTCCATCACGCCACGTTGGATGCTGCGCTGCACGACCTGCTGCAGCGCAGGTAGCGCGGCCGTTCATCCGTCGTGCCGACCGCGGTCGGCCGCGGGTCAGGCCTTTACGGCTTCGACGTCGAGCTGGATCTTGACCTTTTCGCCGACGACCACGCCACCCGTCTCGAGGGCGACGTTCCACTCCAGGCCCCAGTCCTTGCGGTTGATCTCCGCCTGGGCGCTGAAGCCGGCGCGGGTTCCACCCCACGGATCGCCGGTCACACCGTCGAACTCGAGCTCGAAGTCGACTGGCTTGGTGATTCCCTTGATCGTCAGATCGGTGTGCAGCACATAATCGCTGCCGGCCCGGTCGATGCCCTTGCTGACCAGCGTCATCGTCGGGAAGTTGTCGGCATCGAAGAAATCGGCGGACTTGAGGTGGGCATCGCGACCGTCATCGCCGGTGGTGATCGAGGCGATCTCGACCGTTGCCTCGACCTCGGAGGCCAACGGATCGTCGGCCACCGTCAACGTTCCACTGAAGGTGGCGAAATGACCACGAACCTTGCTGACCATCAGGTGGCGAGCCGAGAAGCCGACCGTCGAGTGGCTGGGGTCGACGTTCCAGACGCCGGGTGTGAGTCCGGCGATATCGGTCGTGAGTGCTGTGGTGGTGGACATGGTTACGACTCCTTGATGGTGATGGGATCCATGGGATCCTGAATCATTTGCGGTCACAATGATTGTAGTGACAATAACTTGCGTCCGCAACCTTTGTTACGAAATCCGATATGCTGGGGTCATGGCAACGGCGTGGCTGACAGCGAGCGAGATGCGAGCATGGCGAAACTTCGTCGAGTCGATCGGCACGCTGACGGCGGCACTCGAACACGACCTCGCCCCATTCGATTTGACGATGGGCGACTACGAGGTGCTCGTGCGATTGTCCGACGCCGAGGGCGAACGCCTGCGGATGTGTGATCTGTCGGCGGCTCTGCATCTCTCCCCCAGCGGGCTCACCCGGCGTCTCGACGGCCTGGTCAGCGCGGGGATGGTCGAACGCGTCGCCTGTCCGTCAGATCGTCGGGTGATGTTCGCCGCGCTCACGCCGAACGGGCGCGCCAAGCTGGAACTGGCGGCACCCCACCACGTCGCCAGCGTGCGCAACCGATTCTTCAAGGGCCTCACCCGCGAGCAGGTGAGTGAGCTCGGCGACGTCTTCGAGACCGTGCGGTCCAATCTCGGGACCTGCCCTTCGTGACAGGGTTGCCCAGCGGGTTCCGCGCCTACGTCGCCAACATCGGCATCAAGGACGCCACCGATGATTTCGTGGTGGTGGCCAGCGATGCCCCCAGTGTTGCGGTCGGCATGTTCACCACCAGCAGCTTTGCCGGCCCAAGTGTGGTGCTCAGCCGCGAAAACCTGTCCTCGCCAACGGCTCAGGCCGTGGTCGTGATCTCCAAGAACGCCAACGTGGCCACCGGCGCCGACGGCTTGGCGAATGCGCACGAAGTTGTCGCCGGCGTGGCTGCTGCGATTGGATGCGGTACGAACGACGTGCTGATCGCCTCGACAGGCGTGATCGGCCGCCAATACCCGATGGATCGCGTCCGCACCGCCCTCGGTTCGATCCCGTCGCCGCTGCCGATGACGGACGCGGAGACTGTGGCCGCCGGAATCATGACGACCGACACAGTTGCCAAGATTGCGGCGGCATCGGTCGGTGAGGCACGAGTCGTCGGGGTGGCCAAAGGTGTCGGGATGATCGAACCGAACATGGCCACGTTGATCACCCTGCTGTTCACCGATGCCCTGGTCCCAGCGGATGACCTCGATCCGATCTTTCGACGAGTGATCGATCGCACGTTCAACTGCGTGTCGATCGACACCGACACGTCCACCAGCGATACCGCGATCCTGATGGCCGGCGGCGCAGCCGGTCCGGTCGACCTCGATGCCTTCGAGCGAGGCCTGTACGAGGTTGCCGTCTCGTTGACCAAACAGGTGGCGCGCGATGGAGAAGGTGCCGAGAAGTTGATCGAGGTGTCGGTCGAGCAGGCCGGCTCGCCGGAGCAGGCCAGGCGAGTGGCCAAGGCAATCGTCAACTCGCCACTCGTCAAGACCGCCGTGCATGGCGCCGACCCCAATTGGGGGCGGGTGGCTATGGCGATCGGCAAGTCGACAACCTCCGACGAGATCGACCAATCTCGCGTGATCATCCGCTTCGGCGATCAAGAGGTCTACCCATCGTCGGTCGATGCCGACGGGCTCGATGCCCTCGCCGCGTACATGCGTGGTGACGAAGTGCGGATCACGGCGGTACTGGCTGCCGGCCAGTCGTCGGCCACGGTGTGGGGCTGCGATCTGACCGATGGCTACGTGAGGATCAACGCCGACTACACGACGTAGCGAACCAGCCCAACACTTCAGAGATTCGTCCGTTTCACAGATAGGAGCCGCCATGCCTCCCCTACCCCATCGCCCGCTCGGCTCGTCGGGCCTCGAGGTCTCGCTGTTCTCGCTCGGATCGTGGAGAACGTTCGAACGGATCCCTCGCGAGCAGGGTCTGGCAGTGATGCGGGCCGCTCGCCAGGCTGGCATCACCTTCCTCGACGATGCGCGCTACAACGACGAGACCGGGGCCGCGCCGATGGCCACCGGCTACTCCGAGGTGGTGTTCGGCGAGTTGTTCCGAGCGGCCGGATGGGTGCGTGACGAGGTTGTGGTGGCCAACAAGCTGTGGTGGGAGTTCTGGCCGGAACAGGATGCCGTCGCCGAACTCGACGGATCTCTCGGCCGGATGGGCCTCGACCACATCGACTTGATCTACACGATGCAACCGCCCGATGGCTTGCCGATCGTCGACCTGGTGGCACAGGTGGCCGCACTGGTGTCGTCCGGGCGCGCCCGTGCCTGGGGGATCGGCAACTGGCAGGCCGAACCGCTCGCCGTAGCCGTGCAGGCTGCACGATCGCTCGGGGTACTACTACCTGTGGCTGCCCAACTGCCGTACAGCCTGGTACGCCCCGACTGGGTGCAGGATCCGATGATGGAGGGCGTGCTGGTCGATGGCGGCATCGGTCTGGTGGCCTCCTATGTTCTCGCTGGTGGGACGCTGACGGGGAAGTATCTCGACGGCGCTTCGGGACGCGCCGGCAGCGACGACAACCCGGCCATCGTCGCTGGTAAACAGCGTGCCGCAGCCCTGGTGGAGCTGGCCGGCGACTGGAACGTGTCACCGGCGAGCCTGGCGTTCTCGTTTGCCCTCTCCCACCCCCGCTTGTCCAGTGTGTTGTTCGGCGCGACCACGCCCGAGCAGGTGCGCGAGAACGTCTCGTCGCTGGAGGTCTTCATGCGACTGGACGACGGACAACGCCGGCAGCTCGAGCAACTCGCCTGGTCGTAGACCGCCCGGGCCGCCGGGTGCTAGCCCGATGGTGCAATGGGCGGCGTCAACGAATCGGGGTCTACTGGCCACATCAGTTCAAAGGAGACCCCCAATGAAGAACTCAATCATCTGGACCATCGCAGGAATCGCCGTCGTCGGCGTCGGAGTTCCCGCCTTCGCAGCGGTCAACTCATCGGCTCCCAAGCCGCTGATCGCCCCGGAGCCCGCCGTCGTCATCACCACATCGGATGACAGCACGTCGTCGAGCTCGGATGACAACTCACCTAGCACCAGCACCGTGACCATCGCCAGCACACCGGCAAGCCTGCCGACGATCAGCGTGCCGGTGGTCACCACCGCCGTTTCGACAGCGAACAGTGTCGAAGACATCAGCGGCAACTGCGACGAGGCCGAACACGCCAACGACGCCAACTGCGTCGCGGCGAATGCCCCAGGTGTGACGACGAACTCGACGCCAACCAGCGTCGAGGACATCAGCGGTCCGTGCGACGAGGCCGAACACGCCAACGACCCACGTTGCACGGGCGGCGTGGCAGGACCTGTGACCAGCATCGATGACAACTCCGGCGCTGTCACGACGGTCGACGACAGTTCTGGTCGCGGCGCCAACAGCGGCCACGGCGGAGGCAAGGGCGGAAGCGGCCACGGTAGCGACGACTGAACGCCAATCGGCGCTCGCCGGTGTGGATCAGCGTCGCCTCAGTGACGAGTCAGAGGCGACGCTCACACTGTCGACATCCGATAGGAACGAAGGAGCAAGGTCATGTCGAACTCAATCTCAACCAGGGTCAGCACCAACCAAACCGATTCCGATCCAGAGTGCCGGGCTCGGGCCTACACCTACCTGGCCGAACTGATCGGAACCCGCCCGGCGACGTTGACCTGGGATTCGACGCATCGCCTCCAGGGTCATGTCCATCTCGGTCACCGTGAGCTCGTCGTGATCGCGCCACGTGACGCAACTCACCAGCCCATCGTGATGAGCGAGCCGGGCTGGGATGCCGTTCGCCGATCCGACGCCGATCAGCGACCCGAGCTCATCCGGGCCTTCGCCATCACTGACCATGCGAGCCTGGTGTCGGTCCTCGAGTCAGACGAGCTGTCCGTGCTGGGCCTCGCAGCCTGACAACGTACTGCGAGACTGTCGATCGTGAATCCACCGATCAGCGGCCGGTGCGAGACGGCATTCAACGCCGTGAGAGAGGCCTTCGCGGGTAACTTCGCCGAGCGTGGCGAAGTCGGCGGCGCCGTCTGCGTGATCGTCGATGGTCATGTCGTCGTGGACCTCGTCGGCGGCTGGTCCGACCAAGCCTGCACCCGCCCGTGGCGGCCCGACACGCTGGTCAACTTCTATTCCGTCGGAAAGGCGTTCGTCGCCCTACTCGCCTTGCAGCTGGTCGATGCCGGGCTCATCCGGCTCGATGATCCGATCGTCGCTATCTGGCCGGAATTCGGCGTGGCGGGCAAGGAGAACACCACGGTGCGACACGCGCTGTGCCACCGGGCGGGTGTACCAGCAATACGCGAACGACTGACGAACACCGATCTCTGGAACTGGGACCGCATGACGGGTGCGCTGGCGGCCACCGAACCGTGGTGGGAGCCCGGCACGCGACACGCGTACCACACCAACACGTACGGGCACCTCGTCGGCGAGATCGTTCGACGCACTACCGGCGACATGCCCGGGGCGCGGCTGCGACGAGTGGCCGAATCGCTCGATGCCGACGTGTGGTGTGGAGTGCCGGACGAGGAGCAGCATCGATGCGCCGACGTCATCTGGGCACCTGCCGCCGCGATCGGCGACGTCGACTTCGATGCGCTGTCCGGCGAGGCGTTGATGATCGCCCTCGGGTACTTCAACCCACCTGGCTACTCGTCGGCGGGAGTCGTCAATTCGGCCGAGTGGCGTGGCGCCCAGGTCCCGTCGACGAACGGGCATGGCTCGGCCGCCGGCGTCGCTCGCCTGTACGCCGCGCTGCTCGAACCAGGCCGCCTGCTCTCGGCCGCGTTGCTGACCGAGGCGACCAGTCCACAGTCGCAAGGGTATTGCCCGGTGCTGGGCGAGGATGCCACGTTCGGCCTCGGCTTCAAGCCGACGGTGCCTCGCCGGCCGTTCGGCCCGAACCCGCGCAGTTTCGGTCACTTCGGCACCGGTGGCGCCGTCGGGTTCGCCGATCCCGACGCCCACCTCGCATTCGGTTACGTGATGAACCATGTCATCCCGAGATGGCAGAGCTCGCGAAACCGAGCGCTGATCGACGCTGCCTACAGCTCGCTCTGATCGGTGAGTGTTCCCGGGCTCGGCGGTCTAGAGGATCGCGTGCAACCGAGCGGTCGCCCGTTCAGCTTCACGTCGAGGGACCAGTATTCGATAGTCGCTCAACACGTTGGTCACGATGTTGAACGTCTCGTCGCCGGTCGCGTCGAAGCCCTCGCTGCGCAGCGTCGCCACGGTCATCGGGCCGGCACCGATGGGGACGAGCGCTACTTCGATCGGCTCATCTGGGTCCTGGGATCCGCTACCACGATTCAAGAGCTTGTACACGGCGTCACGAATGCTCACGTCTCGCTCCGATCTTCACGCTGGGTACTTCACGCTACTGCTGTCGTCACCGGTCCCCACGCCGCTCGTCGGATCGAACAGCGTGGCTGTTTCCTTGCGTCAGCGAACGCCGCCTCCATCGCATTCGGCCGGTCCACCTGCAGGAGTGCGAGCTGTGTACCGCCTGGAGCGGTGAGCAACGAGGCCGGACCCTCGGGAGTGCCGAACGCGCGCTCGTCGACCTTCCACTCCTCATCTTCCAGAGCGGCGACGGCCGATCCGAGATCGTCGACCGCGTAGATCATCAGGATGGATCCCGGTGGTCGATGATCGGCCAGCAGAACGACCGGGCCGGAGCCGAGATCGATAGCCGCGACATCCGCACCGAAGTGCCGGAACCTCCACCGGACCTTCGCACCGGGAAGCGCCGACCACGTCGCCACATCCCGACCGGTGTCCGACGACCCGACGTAGAGATAGCGCAGTATCACGGCCTTCAGTCCGGGTCGACACCGGCGTATGCGTAGGCGAACCAGCGCGCCAGTTGCGGGTCGTGTTGGAGGGCCGACACCCAACCCTGACGGAGCCCTGCGCCGAACGAGGTGTCGTTGCCCTGCCCGTTGGCATCGTCGGAGCCGGCCAGGATGATGCGCAACATCCAGCGGGAGAACGCCTGGGTTCGCCAGATCGCCGGAAGACGGGTGTCGGAGTAGCGCGACAGCCGCGCCTCGTCGCCCGGCGATCCGAACTTCTCGATGAGACCTTGCGCCAACTCGACCGCATCCTGGATCGCCAGGTTCATGCCCTTCCCGCCAGCCGGTGTGATGACATGAGCCGCGTCGCCCGCCACGAACAGCCGCCCATCCTGCATCGGGCTGGTCATCTTCATACGGAGATCGACCAGCGTTGGCTCGATGAACGACACCCCGTCGAGCCGACCCGGAACCAGCAGTCGCGTGGCGAGTTCGTCGCGTACACGATCCTCGGGCCAGTCGGCGATGGAGTCGGTCGCCGGGACTTCGAGGTAGAAGCGGGTCAGCGATGGGAGCCGACGCATCTGGCCGGCGAACCCCCTCGGGTGGGCCGCGTAGATGGTGTGTGTCTCCAGCGGTGCCGTCTTGCCGAGCACGGCGAGCCATCGAACCGGCAGGAACTGTTCGACGACCCGACAGCCCCGCAGCGCCTCGGCAATCACACTGCGCGCTCCATCACAACCGGCAACGACCTCGCAACGGATCGACTCCACCGTGCCGACCGAGTCGACGAGCGACAGCGTGACTCCGTCGTCGTCTTGATCGACCGCCGTGACCTGCATGCCGAAGCGGATGTGGCCCCCGACTGCGACCAGCTCGTCGCACAGCCTGGCGACCAACTCGTGTTGCGGGTAGATGTAGTGCGGCCGTCCACCGGTCAACGAGCCGTAGTCGAACACGACGCGGTCGTTCGGAGTACGAAACTCGCAGCAGTAGTTCGTCGCCTCGAAATTCAAGATGGTGGGGGCGATACCGACCGACGTCAGCAATTCGACGGTGCGGTAGTCGATGGAGCCCGCCTTGGCCATGCCTTCCATGTCGGAGCGGGCGCGACGTTCCAGCACGACGAACGGGATGCCCTGGCGATGCAACAGGTGGGCGGCGACGAGACCGGCCGGCCCCGCACCGACGATGGCGACGGTGGTGGAAGTCTCGCCAACCGGGGTCACGGCGCGAGGGTACAACGCCCACGCTCAGCCCAGTTTCCTCGGGCGCGATTCCGGAACTCCCAGTGCTCACAGCGCGCCCGAGGAACCTGTGTGGGCGCGATTCCGGAACTCCCGGTGCTCACAGCGCGCCCGAGGTATCTCGCACCTCGCCGTGGTCAGGGCGGCGGGGGTAGGTTGCAGTCGGTCAGCGACGAAAGGGGCCGACGATGGGTTTGCGCGTTGCGAACGGGCCGGTGTCATGGGGAGTCGACCTGCCGAACAAGCCGGGCGCGCCACCTTGGGAGGAGGTGTTCAGCGAGATCAGCGAAGCCGGTTATGACTGGTGCGAGCTGGGTCCCGCCGGCTATCTGCCCGATGACGACGAGCGAGTGCGCGCCGAACTCGACGCCCGCGGCCTGGGGGTCGCCGGGTCGTATGTCTTCGAGCCGATCCACGAGGCGAACCGTCACGACGACATCGCCGCAATCACCCACAAGACCAGCCGGCGGATCGCTGCCCTGGGTGGCGGTTATCTCGTCGTCATCGACATGGTCAGTCCCGAACGCGGCGCAACCGCCGGCCGCAGCGCCTACGCCCCGCGCCTCACCGGCGGCGAGTATCAGGCCTTGCTCACCGGGTTGCGCCAGGTCGCGAGCATTGCCATCGAGCACGGGCTGATACCGGTGCTGCACCCCCACGCCGGCAGCTACATCGAGTTCGAGGACGAGATCGAACGGGTGCTCGACGACACGGCCGACGACGGGCTGCAACTGTGCATCGACACCGGGCATTTGATGTACGCGGGAGTCGAGCCGGTCCGATTCCTCGCCGAACACCGCGACCGCACTCCCTACCTGCATTTCAAGGACATCAACCCCGTGGTCCACCAGAAGGTGGTCAGCGACGGGATCGCGTTCTTCGATGCGATCCCGCTCGGTGTGTTCTGCCCGGTCGGTCAGGGCGTGATCGACTTCGGTGCTCTGGCCGGCGAGCTGGCCAAAGGCTTCGATGGGCCCGGCACGATCGAGCAGGACCGCGACTTCCGCTCGACGACCACGGCCTTGGAAGACGCCAAGGCCAGCCTCGACTACCTACGCGGTCTCGGTCTGGCCGACTGACTCACAGCGGGCGACGAGTGACCGCCACCGTCGACCCGCTGGCTACGGCAGCGATCACGGCATCGGTCACTTCGGCCACGCGTAGACCGTCGACAAACGTCGGCCCGGCGATCACCGTGCCGGCGTCCAGGTTGCGCAGCGTGTTCCTGGCCGCAATCGTGAAGGCATCGGTATAGCCGAGGCCCTGGGCAGCGACGGTGTGGATCCCGTCGGCGCCGGGATGTGCCGGACCGACCAGGATCGTGCGGAAGCCCTGGCGGTCGACGGGATCGCCGGCATCGAAGAACTGCAACTCGTTCGATCGCTGCCAGCCGAACGAGACCGATCCGCGAGACCCGACGATCTCGAACCCGAGATCACACTTGTGACCGGTTCCCGCCCACGACGCGAGGATTGTTCCAGTGGCGCCACTCTCGAAGTCGGCGAGAATCTCGGTCTGATCGTCGACCGATACGTCGACCAGCGCGCCGTCAGAACCGCGTCGCTGATCGACGAAGGTCTGCATGCGGGCAGCGACGGCGGCGATCGGCCCGGCCAGGTACTGCAACAAGTCGATGCAATGTGAACCGACATCACCGAGGGCGCCGGACCCGGCCCTGGCCCGATCGAACCGCCAGCTCATGGGCACGTCGGGGTTGCCGTTGTAGTCGAGCAGGAAACGGGCGCGGGCCGTGCGCACCTGGCCGATGGCCCCCTCGTCGATGAGTTTGCGGGCCATCGCTACGGCCGGCCATTGGCGGTAGACGAAGCCGACCTGGGTCACACGGTCGGTGGCGAGCGCCGCCTGGCAGAGTCGGTGGGCACCATCGCCGTCGAGGGCCAACGGCTTCTCGCACAGCACGTGCTTGCCGCGCGCCAAGGCGTCGAGGGCGATGTCGACGTGGGTGTCATTGGGCGTGCAGATGTCGATCACATCGACATCGTCCGCTGACGTGACCTCCTCCCACGTCGGTGCCGCCCGCGCCCAGCCCCAGTCGCGGGCTGCACGAACAGCCAGGGCCGGGTCGGAGTCGGTCACGACGACCGGGTCGACTGCGGGGATGTCGGACCCGAACAACATGGCGGCGTTGCGGTAGGCGACGCTGTGGATCTTGCCCATGAAACCCGCACCGACCAGGCCGACTCGCACGGCGGTCATCAATGTCCTCCCTCGTCATCGACGGCGCAGTCTAGGCACTCGCCTTCCGCGTGAGAAGATCCTGGACATGGAAGTCAACGACCTGTTGCTCGACGTCTTCGAGCGGATCACTGAACACGTCCACGAGGCGGTCGACGGTCTCGATGTCGAGGCCTTGACCACTGCTCCGGAGCCGGGGACCAATCCGATCGGATGGCTCGTCTGGCACGCCACGCGCGTTCAGGACGATCACATCGCCGAGCTCCTGGAGGTGGAGCAGGTGTGGATCTCCGGCGACTGGGCCTCGCGGTTCGGTGTCGCCGCCGACCCCGACAACACCGGCTACGCACACTCGTGGAACGACGTCTCGGCCATCCGGCCGGAGAGCGCGGCGACCCTGATCGAGTACTACGACGCGGTGGCGGCACGCACCCGCGAGTTGCTCGCAGAAGACGACCGCGAACGATCTCGACCGCGTCGTCGACACCCGCTGGGATCCTCCGGTGACGCTCGGCGTGCGCCTGATCAGCATCTTCGACGACGACATCCAACACACCGGCCAGGCGGTCTACGCGCGAGGCCTCCTCGACCGTCGCTAAAAAACGCCGAGGGAGTATTTGGCGCCCAGTCGGGGTGGCGCCAAACACTCCACTGCCTCGACGTGGGGTCGATAGCGTTGGCGGTGATGAGTCGCCCACACGTCGTCATCATCGGATCCGGATTCGGCGGGATCCGCGCCGCCAAGGGCCTTGCCCGGTCTCCCGTCGACGTCACCATCATCGACGCCAACAACTTCCACACGTTCCAACCGCTCCTGTACCAGGTGGCCACGGCCGGTCTCGATGCAGACGACATCGGCTTTCCGATTCGGGGGATATTCCGGCGGAACCGGTCGATCCGCTTCGTGCTCGGCGAAGTCGACGGAATCAACCTGCATCACCACACCGTGCGGGTCGGCGACGGCCGGACGTTCGAGTACGACTACCTCGTGATCGCCGCGGGCAGTATCAGCACCTCGTTCGGCATCGACGGCGTAGACCGTCACACGTTCGCGCTGAAGACGATGCACGACGCGCTCGGCGTTGCGCGCCCATCTGCTCGAGCCGTTTCGAGCGCGCCAGCGCGCAGAGCGGCACCCAGGTCGATCTCGGGATCGTCATCGTCGGCGGTGGCCCGACCGGAGTCGAGATGGCAGGAGGACTTCGGGAACTGATCGACAAGGTGATGCGCAAGGACTTCCCCGACCTCGACGCTGCCCGCATCCCCATCACGCTCGTCGAGGCCGCAGACCGAGTTCTCGGTCCGTTTCATCGATCGCAGTCGGATCAGGCCGCTGCCGCACTTCGACGTCGGCGGATCACGGTGGAGGTCGGTGTCGGCGTGGATCACGTCGAGGCCGACGCAGTCGTGCTGACAGATGGGCGGCGCATCCCGGCCGGCACGATCATCTGGGCCGCCGGCGTGACCGCCAGTCCTGTCGCCGGCCTGCTCGGCGTCACGCTGGGCCGGGGTCGACGAATTCCCGTCGGCGACGATCTGTCGCTCGCGGGTCATCCCAACGTCTTTGCGATCGGCGACATCGCCCTACCTCCGGGCGAACCGCTCCCCCAGGTCGCCCAGCCGGCGATACAGGAAGGCGCCCACGTTGCCGCCCAGATCGCGGCGCGACTGGCCGGCCGAACCACTGCACCATTCCGATATCACGACAAGGGGTCGATGGCCACCATCGGTCGCAACCAAGCGGTCGTCGAGTTCCCCAACGGATTCCGCTTCCACGGTTTCATCGGCTGGTTGATGTGGCTCGGGCTCCACCTCATCGAGCTGATGGGGTTCCGCAACCGCGCCAACGTCTTCGTCAACTGGGCCTGGAACTACCTCACCTACGACCGGGGTTCACGCATCCTGCTGGACCCGCCGAGCGATGAGAGGTGAGCCGCCGCGCACGGCTCATCGCTCATCGCGCTCGTCATTTGGGGGGCATGCGGATGCCACCGTCGACGCGGATCGTCTCGGCGTTCAGGTAGCTGTTGGTGATGCACTCGACGATCACCGAGGCCAACTCCTCCTGCGTGCCGAGACGGTGCGGGAACAGGACACCCTTCTCGAGGTTGGCCTTGAAGGCTTCGCTGGCCTCGCCGGTGCCGTAGATCGGCGTGTCGATGAGGCCCGGCGCGACCGTGTTGACACGCACGCCGATGGCCGACAGGTCGCGGGCGATCGGCAATGTCATCCCGACGACGCCGCCCTTCGACGCGGAGTACGCGGCCTGGCCGATCTGGCCGTCGAACGCGGCGACCGAGGCGATGTTGACGATCGCCCCGCGCTCGCCGTATTCCATCGGCTCCGTCGTGCTCATCGCAGTCGCCACGATGCGGATGCAATCGAAGCTGCCGATCAGGTTGATGGCGATGACCTTCTTGAACGCGTCGAGATTGGCGGCCGAGTCGTACGTGCCGTCCTTGCCGACGGTGCGTTGCGCCCAGCCGATGCCCGCGGAGTTCACCAGCACGCGCACCGGGCCCATGCTCTTGGCCATCTCGACGGCGTTGACGATGTCGTCGGTGTTGGTGACGTCGACCTTGCAGTACGCGCCGCCGATCTCGTCGGCGAGCGCCGAGCCCTTCTCCTCCTGCAGGTCGGCGACGAGCACCTTGGCACCCTTCGACGCGAGCAGCGCGGGCTGCCGCTGCCCCGATTCCCGATGCTCCACCTGTGACGATTGCGCTTGCGCCGTTGATGTCCATGGGGGGCGACGATAACGCCGAGCGTGCACGATCACGACCAAGCGAGAGGCGGAGATTACGGTCACGCCATGCCCGGACCGTTGGCTGGATTCACCGTCGTCGAGGCATGCCAGATGGTCGCCGGACCGATGGCCGCCACGATCTGCGCCGATCTCGGGGCCGAGGTGATCAAGGTCGAGAGCCCCCAGCACGGCGATCGCTTGCGCTACCTCGGCGACCGAGTCGGCGGCATCTCGGCGGTCTGGGCAGGCGTCAACCGCGGCAAGCGCAGCGTGGTGCTGGACCTGCAGCGACCCGATGGCGTCGCCGCTGTTCAAGAAGATCGTCGCCAGGCCGACGTCTTCATCCAGAACTTCCGGCCGGGCGTCGTCGAGCGTCTCGGCATCGACGAGCCGTCACTGCGCGTCGTCGAATCCCGACCTGATCTACGTCTCGGTCAGCGGCTTCGGCGACAGCGGTCCGTACATCGATCAGAAGAGCTACGACTACGTCATCCAAGCGCTGTCGGGGATGGCGGCCGTGCAGGCCGACCCGGCAACGGGCGAGCCGGCGCTGGTGCGCAACATCGTGATCGACAAGGTCACCGCGATGGCCGCGGCGCAGTCGATCCTCGCCGCGCTGCTCGCCCGCAGCCGCGGTGCCGGTGGGCAGCACGTTCGACTGTCGATGCTCGACGTCGCGCTGTCGCTTTCCTGTGGCCCGACGGGATGATGCAGCACACGCTGCTCGCCGACGACGGCCGGGTCACACCCGGGCTCGCACATGGCCGACAACTATCTCGTGCGGCGCACCGCCGACGCAGTACATCGCCTTGCTGGCGACGTCGAACTCGCAGTTCCCCGGGTTGTGCGCGGCCTTGGGCATCGACGCGAGTGGTTGGACGACGAGCGGTTCTCGACGTTGACCGCCCGCGAGGCCAACGCCGCGAAGCTGAACGCGTTGATCGCCGCCGAGGTGGAACGTCACTCCGGGGCTGAGCTGGTCGAGCGCCTGCACTCCCACGACGTGCCGTGCGCGCTCGTCAACCCGATCGACCGAGTCCATCTCGATCCGCAGGTTCGCCACAACGACGCTGCTGGTCGAGCACGATCGACCGTGGCTCGGACGCGGTCCGCGAACCGCGTCCGCCTGCGCACTTCTCCGCGACACCGACCGCGCTCGGCCGTCACGCGCCCAAGCACGACGAGCACACCGACGAGGTGCTCGCGCGAAGATCGGCCTCGACGCCGACGCCATCGCCGCCCTGCGTGCCGCGGCACAATCGGCGCCCGCCGCTGACAGCGAACGGACTAAGTCGGACAGACTAAGCTGACGCATGTCAACAATGGTCAACGTCCACGAGGCCAAAACACATCTGTCGCGGCTCCTCGACCGGGCAGCGGCCGGCGAGGAGATCGTGGTCGCCCGCGCCGGTCACCCGGTCGCACGTCTCGTAGCCCTTGCTCCCGACCGGCCGACGGCGCGTCGCCGGTCGACTGCGCGGCAAGATCACGTTCGCCGACGATTTCGACGCGACGCCACCGTGGCTCATCGACGAGTTCGAGGGAACGACGGAGTGAACCTCCTGCTCGATTCTCATTGCCTGCTGTGGTGGTTGGCCGACATGTCGACTTTCCGGGACGGCGGGTTCGGCGATCGCCGATTCCTGCCAACGAGGTCTACGTCAGCGCAGCGTCCGTCTGGGAACTGGAGATCAAGTCCGCACTCGGCAAGCTGACGATCGACGGCGATCTGATCGCCGAGGTCGAAGCGGCGGGTCTGTCCTGGCTGCCGATCACGGCATCGCACGGTCAGGCAGCCGCACGACCTGCCAATGCACCATCGTGATCCGTTCGACCGAATGATGATCGCCCAGGCGCAACTCGAGAGCTGCAGCGTCGTCAGTCGTGATTCGATATTTGCGCAATACGCAATCGCCCTCATCGAGGCCTGAGTTCGGAAGCACGGTGAAATAGACGGGCGCCGAGCAGCAGATCGGTGGTCGCCGAACCTTGTCGCTCCCGATATGTCCAGCCTGTTGAGAGCGACAAAGTTGGCTCTAGACCCCTGACTACCGGACATCATTGTCACGCGTCGAACAGCGAGCCTTGGGCGACATCCGGCGCGGTCGGCGGGGTGGCCGCTCGGGAGGTGAACGGGCCCTTCGACGCCGCGACCGCCAAGGCGTCGACCAGGTCGTTCATCGGATCACCGCTGTGGCCCTTCACCCATCG
Source organism: Ilumatobacteraceae bacterium (assembly GCA_963773085.1). Taxonomy (GTDB): domain Bacteria; phylum Actinomycetota; class Acidimicrobiia; order Acidimicrobiales; family Ilumatobacteraceae; genus JAENVT01. The sequence continues at coordinate 487,118 of CAVYZS010000018.1, forward strand.
GAAGCGTCGGCGAGCGGTCGAGGACGAACTCGATCAGCGGCTGCCAGAGATCGACGTTGGCGACCGGCTTCCTCTGGGCGTTCTTCCATCCGTTGGCCTTCCACTTCTCCCACCACTGGTGCGGAACAGTTGATCACGTAGGTCGAATCCGACACGATCGTGAGCGGACCGTCGAGCGAGCGCAGGGCTTCGAGGACGGCCATGATCTCCATCCGCTGGTTGGTCGATCGGGCCTCGCCGCCGGAGTCACGCCGAGCGCCGTCGGGGGCCGTCGCCCACGCCCATCCGCCCGGCCCGGGATTCCCGGCGCAGGCCCCGTCGGTGTACCGACTTCGTGGTACCGCGGCGGGAGTGTTCATCGGCGCAAACTACTGTGCCGACATGCGGATACGGGTCATCTCAATCGTCATGGCCGTCGATCAGCAGTGGTGTGATGGTCGCCCCGCAACACGTCTCGGCGGCGCCGCCCGACTTCGTGACGGTGCTTCGTGACGCACCCGGGCCCCGAGGGGCGATCGCCGTGCTCGGCGACTCGGTCATGCTCGGCTCGGCGTACGAGCCACCGCTTGCACCCGGGTGGGGGCCCTCGCTCGCCCAGATGCTGGCCGATCGGGGGTGGGGACCGGTGAAGATGGCGGCGGGTGTCGGCTTCCAGGCAGGCAAGATGGTCGCCAACAACCCGGGGGCCAACATGTCGCTGTGGCTCACCACCATGCGTTCACAGGGCTTCGATCCCCCGGTCATCGTCGGCCAGCATGGGGCCCAACGACATCTTGGCCTGCCGTGGAAACGTCGATTGTGCCGTCGACGACATCCGCGGCTTCATGGACGCCGCCGGCGCCGATCACGAGGTGTGGTGGGCGCTGCAGACCATGGAACGGCCGGAGATGCAACAAGCCTGGAACCAGGCCCTGCAGATCGTCGCCGCCGAACGGCCGAACCTCACGCTGTGGGACTGGCCGGCGGTCCTCGCCAGTAGCGGGCATCCAGATGGCAGCCGATCACACGCACCTCCCCGGTGCGTCTCAGTACGTCGCCCGAAGCATCCTGATCGCCGACGACGTGACGACTCGCATGGGGCCGTCGCGACACGTCGGAACCGAGGTCACCCCACCGATCGGCGCGGCGTCGTACACGTATCTGCCGGCGAACCCAGTGCGCCTGATCGACACCCGAGACACCGGCGCCCGACTTGCCGCAGGCGACACCCTGACTGTCGATCTGTCGGTGCTCGCCCCGACCGTGGTCGGTGCCGATGCCGCGGCAGTGGCGATCAACGTGACCGCCGCCGGGCCCGTCGCTGCCGGATACCTCACGGTGTGGCCGTGCGACACAGGACGACCGCTGGCCTCCAGTGTCAACTTCCTCGCCGGGCAGGCACGCGGCGCGCAGGCCACCACGTTGCTCGGCACCGGGACGCACGTTGTGCGTGTTCAGCAATGCAGCAACCGACGTCGTCGTCGATCTCCAAGGTGTGTTCGTCCCAGCCAGTGGCTTGTCGTTCAACCCGATCACACCCGACCGCAAACTCGACACGCGCATCACCGGCCGGGCCTCACAGCACACCGTGCAGGCGCCGCCGGGTGCCGTCGCCGTCGCCGCGACACTGACGGTCACCGAGGGCAGCAGCGCCGGCTTCCTCGCCGCCTATCCATGCTCAGGAACGATTCCCGTCGTGTCGAACGTCAACTGGCAGCAAGGTGAAACCGTTGCCGGCGCAGTTTTCGTTCCCGTGGCTGCCGATGGCACGTTCTGCGTCTTCACCAACACACCGGCCGACGTGATCGTCGACATCACCGGAGTGTTCAGCAACTCGGGCGATCTGCGGTTCACACCGGTGACGCCGACGCGGATGGTCGACACCAGAGACGGCACGGGCGGGTGGCGCGGCCACCAGGGAGTCGGCCAGACCATCCAGATCGGTGCCGCGCCCGATTCGGCGATGGCCGTGACCGGAACGATCACGATGGTCGACCCTGGCCTTGCCGGCTACCTGACCGGCACGATCTGCGGGCAGCCCGCAGGCGCGACATCGTCGGTCAACGGAGCGCGTTCATCGGTGATGGCCAACTCGCTGACCGTCGGGTTGTCTCCGGGAGGAGACCTGTGCATCACGTCGTTGGTCGCGTCGCACACACTGTTCGACACGACGGGATGGTGGGCCCCGTGAGACGGCCTGCAGCGGTTCTGCTGGGATCGGCCGTCGTGATGCTGGCGACATCCGTCGCCGTGATGTCGCCGATCGGCGCGACGGTGCCGGCTCATGCTGCCGGGCCCGCGCAGCGCGTGTACATGGTCACCGACTCGGTCGGCCTCGGCGCCAAGAACGCCGTGCCGGCAGCATTCCCTGCCGACTGGCAGGTCACCGTCGACGGCACACCGGCGTTGTTCGTCGAGCAGTTGGAGAGCAAGCACGTCCGCGCCCAGATGGCCGCCAACCCTGGCGTGTTCGGCGACTATGCCGTTGTCGCCGGCGGGTACAACTACCCGTACTGGGATCCGGATCGATTCGACCGATCGATCGACGGCATCATCCGCGCCTTCGAGGAGGCCGGTGTCAAATACGTGTTCTGGGTCACCCTACGAGAGATCAAGCCGGAGTTCATCACCACCGGGGCGTGGAACCAGGTTCAGCCGTACTACTGGTACTTCCCCACCGTCAACGCCCATCTTCGTGCCGCCGTTGCCCGTCATCCGAACCTGTCGCTGATCGACTGGGCGGCCATCGCCGACCGGCCCGGGCTGACCTACGACGCCATTCACCTCAACACGGTCGGCGCAGCGGAGTACTCGGCGAACATCGCCAGGGTGGTCATGTCGGCAGCCTCGAGGCTGGCGGCCGGGTCGACGACCACCGTCAAGGTGGCAGGCGTCGGCGGCGTGCCGGCCGACGCCACGGCCGTGTCGCTGAACCTGACCGTGACCAACCCGAGAGCCCCGGGTTTCCTCACCACCTATCCGTGTGACGAATCGCGCCCGGTGGCCAGCAACGTCAACTTCACCAGTGACAACACCGTGGCCGGAGCCGCGATCGTTCCTGTGGCCGCCGACGGAACCATCTGCGTGTTCACCAGCGCGGCAACGAACCTGATCGTCGACGTGATGGGCTCGTTCTCGGGAACCGGTTCCTACATCCGCGCCGGCCCGACGCGGCTGACCGACACGAGGGACCTCGGTGATGCGGGTCTGATCGCCCACAACCCGCTGCGGGTCCAACTCCCGACCGCCCTCGCCGGCGCCGCGGCCGTGCTCAACGTGACAGCGGTCGGCGGCCAACGGGCCGGGTTCGTCACGGTCTTCCGATGCGGGGACCCTGTCCCGGGCACGTCGAACGTCAATTTCCCGGCGTCGGGCATCGTGCCGAACCTGGTCATCGCCCAGGCGGACTCCACGGGTGGTGTCTGCCTGTATGCCAATCAGCCCGCCCATCTGATCGTCGATCTGTTCGGCGGGCTGGCGGCGACAGCGGTCAGCTTGCACGCGCCCGTGCGGGCGATCGATACGCGCGACAGCGGTGGCCGGCCGGGGGCGCGCTCAGTGATCACGGCGAGCACCAGCGAGCCGCCAGGCACGACCGGCGTCGTCGTCAACATCACGACGACGCAACCCGACAACTCCGGGTTCCTCACGGCGTTTCCGTGCGATGCCCCGATGCCGCCGACCTCGAACCTCAACGTCGTGCCGCAGCAGACCGCCGCCAACTTCGCCACGGTTCACCCCGACGCGTCGGGACGAGTCTGCGTATTCACCCAACCAAGCGCCCAGGTGATCGTCGATGTGATGGGCACGATCGGTCCCGCGTTCGCCGGCCTGGCGATGCCGTCGCGGGCCTTCGACAGCCGCAGTGCGTAGCGCCCGACCGATTCGCGAGGCGTCGCGCACATTACCCAGCGGTAGGCCTGCTTGACTAAGGCCATGATCTTCGACGGCTTCGTCAACCAGCTTCCCGATTCCGACCCGGGCGAGACGCAGGAATGGCTCGACTCGCTCGATGCGGTGGTCGACGTGCACGGCAAGACCAGGGCACGCTTCCTCCTCTCCAAGTTGCTCGACCGGGCCAGGGCCAGTCAGGTCAGCTTCCCCGCCACGGTCAGCACCCCGTACGTCAACACCATCCCGCGCGAGCAGGAGCCATGGTTCCCCGGCGACGACTACATCGAACGGCGGATCCGGGCGTTCGTGCGTTGGAACGCGGCGACGATGGTGGTCCGGGCCAACAAGCACGCCGACGGGATCGGCGGGCACCTGTCGACGTTCGCCAGCTCGGCCAGCCTCTACGAGATCGGTTTCAACCACTTCTTCCGCGGCAAGGACGACGGCACCCCTGGCGACCACATCTACATCCAGGGTCACGCCGCGCCGGGCATGTACGCCAGGGCGTTCATGGAGGGCCGGCTGACCGAGGAGGACCTCGACCACTTCCGCCGCGAGATCGGCCGCGACGGTCGCGGGTTGTCGAGCTATCCACACCCCCGGCTCATGCCCGACTTCTGGGAGTTCCCCACGGTCAGTATGGGCCTCGGGCCGCTCAGTGCCCTCTACCAGGCCCGATTCAACCGATATCTCCAGAACCGGGAGCTCGACGACACCAGCCAGAGCCGGGTATGGGCATTCCTCGGCGACGGCGAATGCGACGAACCGGAGTCGTTGGGGGCGCTGTCGCTGGCCAGCCGCGAGAAGCTCGACAACCTGATCTTCGTCGTCAACTGCAACCTGCAGCGCCTCGACGGGCCGGTTCGCGGCAACGGCAAGGTCATCCAGGAACTCGAGGCCGTGTTCCGCGGCTCGGGCTGGAACGTGATCAAGGTCATCCACGGTTCGAAGTGGGACGAACTGCTGGCCAACGATCACGACGGCGTGCTGCTCAACCAGCTCAACAACACCGTCGACGGGCAGTTCCAGCGCTACAGCGTCGAGAACGGCGCATACATCCGCGACGACTTCTTCGGGCCCGACCCGCGCCTGCGTCAGATGGTTGCCCACCTCAGCGATCAGGACCTCGTTCACCTGCCCCGTGGCGGTCACGACTACCACAAGCTGTACGCCGCGTACAAGGCCGCCACCGAGAACCTCGGCAGCGGCGCGCCGACGGCCATCCTGTGCAAGACGATCAAGGGGTGGACCCTCGGCCCCGACATCGAGGGGCGCAACGCCACCCACCAGATCAAGAAGATGACGCGGGATCAGTTGCTGGCCCTGCGCGACCGCTTGCACATGCACGACGAAATCCCCGATTCGGCCTTCGACGGCGACCTGCCGCCGTACTTCCGCCCCGCCGAGGACTCGATCGAGTACCAGTACATGATGGAGCGCCGCAAGGCACTCGGTGGCTCGATCCCCAAGCGCGTCGTGCGTGCTCGCCGGCCGCTGGAGCTCCCCGACGTCGGCGCCTTCGAGGAGCTGCTCACCGGCTCGGGCACGCAGGCAGTCAGCACCACGATGGGGTTCACCCGTCTGCTGCGCGGCCTGGCCCGCGACGACAAGTTCGGTCATCGCGTCGTACCGATCATCCCCGACGAAGCCCGCACGTTCGGCATGGATGCGTTGTTCCGTGAGTTGAGGATCTACGCCTCGCAGGGCCAGAAGTACGAGCCCGTCGACCACGAGATGCTGCTGAGCTACGCCGAGGCGGCCAACGGCCAGATCCTGGAGGAGGGCATCACCGAGGCGGGGGCGACGGCCAGCTTCATCGCTGCCGGCACGTCTTACGCGACGCGCGGTGTGCCGATGGTCCCGTTCTACACGTTCTATTCGATGTTCGGTTTCCAGCGTGTGGGTGACCTCATCTGGCAAGCCGCCGACGCGCGCACCCGCGGCTTCCTGCTCGGCGCCACAGCTGGACGAACGACGCTGATGGGCGAGGGTCTCCAACACCAGGACGGTCATTCACTGGTGCATGCCTCGACGGTGCCCCCGTGCCAGGCGTACGACCCGGCCTTCGCCTTCGAGGTGGCGTCGATCGTGCAGGAGGGCCTGAAGCGGATGTACGGCGGTGGAAGCGAAGACCCCGACGTCTTCTACTACATCACCCTCTACAACGAGAACTACCCGATGCCGGCGATGCCCGACGGTGACCCGGCCGAGGCACGAGCCGCGATCATGCGCGGTCTGTACCGTTGGTCGGCTGCACCGGAGGGCCCGTCGCGACAGGCCACGCTGCTGTTCTCCGGTTCGGCGCACGGGGCTGCTCGCGAGGCAGCGGTCGAACTCGCCGAACACTTCGACGTCGGTGTCGAATTGTGGTCGGCGACGTCGTACAAGCGGTTGCGCGAGAACGCCCTCGAGGTCGAGCGGTGGAACCGGCTGCACCCCAGTCAGGAGCCGCGTCAGGCCGACGTCGCTCACCTGCTCGCGGACGCGCCCGGGCCGATCATCGCGGTCACCGACTTCATGAAGATCGTCCCCGAGCAGGTCGCCCGATTCCTGCCCGGCCGCACCTTCGTGCCACTCGGTACCGATGGCATGGGGCGTTCCGACACCCGCGAGTCGCTGCGCCGGTTCTTCGAGATCGATCTCGGCCACGTCGTCGTCGGCGTGCTCTCGGCGCTGCATTCCACGGGCGAGGTCGATGCCGAACAGGTCGAGGCGGCCATCCGCCGTTACGACATCGACCCCGACGCAATCGACCCGTACATCGTCTGAGCGGGCGCAGTCTTGTTGTAGGTCAGCTCCACCAACCGTTGACGTCGATGATCACCTGGGCGGAGGTCGACGAGTAGACGCAGATCGCACCCGACGAGGAAAGCGGTAGTTCGGCCGCGTTGGCAATCGCTGCGCCGGGCTCGTAGTTGACGTTCGACGCGGTCGGGATCGCGCCACATGGCCAGGCCGTGACAAAGCCCCTGTCGATGGCGTCGACGACGGTGATGTTGGCCGAGATCGCCCGGGCGTTGGCGGGAATCCCGCGCACACCGGCCATCGGGATGACCAACGTCTGGCCAACAGTGAGCCGCTGGCCTGCCTGGTCGGCATGGACTGCGGGGCGGTTGAGGTCACGCGTGTCGGTGAAGCGGAACGGCGTGCTCGGGGTGAACTTGTTCGCCGAGGCCGTCGATACGAACCCGACGACATCGACGGCGAGATCGACATCGACGTTGGTGAACAGGCACACGGTGCCGGCGGCCGAGACCTGGGCCATCACCAGGTTGGGGGTGATCCGTCCGACCGAGGGGTTGAGGCTCGATGTCGGCGGCATCTGGCCACACGGATAGGCCGTCACGAACGCGTTCGACGACGGATAGATACCGGTGACGTTCAGGGCGACCGCAGTGGCACTCGAAGGAACACCGGCCACGCCGACGACCTGCAACTCGACCGACCGTTCGCCGACCAGTCTGGTCGGTGTGCCGACACCCTCACGGCTGTCCATCAGGCGTTGCGGAGTGAGCGGCGAGTACCGCCCGTTCGCCGACGACGAGTAGTAGCCGCCGACGTCGATCACCAGATCGGCCGACACGCTGCTGAAGGCGCACAGCCCACCGGAGCCGTCCAGCGGGATGGTTGCGGTGTTGGCCACCGTCTCGTACAGCGAGTAGTTCAGCGTCGAGACCTGCGGTCGTTCGGCCGAACAGTTCCACAGCGTCAAGAAGCCCGAGCCGGTCGGTTCCGTCACCGTCGTGTTGGCCAGCACAGCTTTGGCACCCGCTGGCACCCCGCCACGGCCGGTGACCTGGATGCGTGTCACCGTCCCGGCACCGAGACGAGGGGTCACCCCGTCGGTCCGGGTGTCGACGAGACGCGCCGGCGGAAGTGGGGCAAAGCCCGTGGCCGACGCTGTTGGTTCGGCGACCGGGATCGATGCCACACCGAACAACGCCGCCGGGTCGACGGTGAAGCTCCAGCTCACACTCGCGCGCTGCGGTGCCGGCGGTGACGCTGAAGGTTCCCTGTGGGAGCACCGTGCGCGGCACGATGACGACAGCGTTGTTCCCGGCCAGGATCTGTTGGGCGACGCCGGTGGTGTTGGCCGCCGACAGCACGCAGACCTCGATCGGCCCGTTCGGGCCGGTCAACGATGCCGTGGGAGCGGTTGCAGTCTCGGGCATCATGGCGATGATCGGCAGCCCGGCCGAGCCCGACCATCCACAGAATGTCAACGGGTTCGGCGACTCGACGACGAAGCGGTCGAGGTTGGTCGTGGCGCCGTTCCCCGGGAAGACGATCGGGGCGGCGAGGTGCGGCGCGGAGCCCAAGCCGCGAATGACGTCGAGGGTCGCTCCGGAGTGCCACGTCGGCGTATCGGCGCGGTCGCACTTGCCGAATCCGGTCGACTGCAGGTTCGGGCGCAACACGCCGATCGCGTGGAACGGGCCGCTCATCCACAGTTCGATGTGGCTGCGGGCGCTGGTGTTGATCACGCTCGAAACGGCAACGTTTCCGCTGTTGCCGGCGTCGTCGCCCTCGGGGGTGTAGCCGGGGAGACCGGGCACCTCATCGTGTGAGATGTTGTTGAGAAGCATGTAGCAGGAGTGGGCGGCGGCGCCGGCCGACATCGCCGGGTCCTCGACGACCGGACCGACACCCGCCATCGCCCGGTAGTAGTTGATCGTTGTCAGCCAATCGGCCGTCTGCTCGATGAACGGAGGAGTCGGGCCGGCAGCGATCGCGCCCGTCGAGACCAATGTTGCGACGACCAGGCCGGCCGCTCCGCCGAGGAGCCTCGATCTCAGGTTTCTTGCTTGTCGCTGCATCTGCTTTGGCTTTCCCCGGCCCGCGGCTCATACCACTCACCAGACTCGTCTCGTCACTGTGAGTATCGAGAGCAGCGGGTCCTGACTTGAGGGACCTAGGACCGCAACCGGCACGGAGCGTCGGACAACTGAGGAACTCTTGAGAGAGTCATCACACAGAGTGTTAACTCAATCACTCCCAGGGAAAGGGCGCGACGGGCTCGTCAGCCGCCGCGAGAGCGCGGTCAGCTGCCGCGGTCAGCTGCCGCGGGTATTGCGGCGGGCGACCAGCGCTCGGGGAGCCAGCGTCAAGCCGGCCGCCAGGGCCCGGGCATGGACCAAGCGCGGTGCCCACCGGAGCCGGCGGATCGACAGCCACATCGCCCGTCCGACCATGGCGAGATCGCCGTATCGGAAGGCGAACCGCAGTCGGTTGCGCTCCTGGTAGTACCGCGCCCGATCACCGAGTTGCGCCGTCGAGGCGCTGACCTGATGCCACACCACGCTCGCCGGCACGCATCGATAGGTCCACCCGAGATCAGCGCCGCGGCGGGCCAGGTCGACATCCTCGTAGTACAAGAAGTACGACTCGTCGAAGCCGTGGGTGGCGTCGAGGAATGACGAGCGGAAAAGCACCGCCCCACCGGTGAACGACTCGATCGCCCGTTCCTGTGCGAAGCGCGGTCCGTCGGCATCTCCGTACCCCACGTCGGTGCCGGCGGCATCACGGCCGACGGCAACACCGACGCTGTTGACCCGAGCCGGCCGAGAGCCGGCAATCAGCAACTTGGGCTGCGCAGCGCCGACCGTCGGCTCGGCGTCCAGCGCGGCCACCAACGGCCCGAGCCAGCCCGGCTCGACCTCGACGTCGTCGTTGAGCAAGGCGACGTGAGTCGCTCCGAGCTCGAGCGCCCTCCGAAAGCCGGCGTTGGCTCCCCCGCCGAAGCCGAGGTTGCGCTGCGGCCGGATGAGTTCGACCGAGGACTCGACCATGGCGCGACCGCCGTTGTCGACGACGATGACGCGATCGGCGTCGCCGGTGGCGAGCACCGAGGCGACACAGGCATCGAGCATCGCCGACGGTGCCGAGAACGTGACGATGACAACGACGACCACCCGGCCATCAGATCACACCACGCCCCACCCTCCGCCCCCCACCCGACCCCCCACCCCCGCGGCAGCCCCGGCGATGAGAGATGAGCCGCTGGGCGCCGCACATTTCTCATCGCGCCCAGGTCGGTGGCGGACGCGATGAGAGCTGGGCCGGTTGGGACGGCTCATCTCTCATCGCGGGCGGGGCGTCGACAATCGCTGGATCGCTTCACTAGCGTTCAACTCATGACCGGAACCATGTTCATCACCGGCAATGCCGACGCCGATCAGTTGCTCAACACCGACGGCACCGCCGTGTTGATCGGCATGCTGCTCGATCAGCAGGTTCCGATGGAGTGGGCATTCACCGGCCCGGCGACGCTGCACGCCCGTCTCGGCCACCTCGATGCGTCGAAGATCGCAGCGATGGATCAAGAGGAGTTCGTCGCGGTGTGCTGTGCGAAGCCGGCCATTCACCGGTTCCCGGCGTCGATGGGTCGCCGGATCCACGACATGTGTGTGGTCCTCGTCGATCAGTTCGGTGGACGAGGCGAAGGGGTGTGGGCCGGGGTGACGAGCGGCGACGAGTTGTACGACCGTCTGCGCACCTTGCCCGGGTATGGCGACGAGAAGGCTCGGATCTTCGTGGCAATCCTCGGCAAGCGGTTCGGCGTGCGCCCGCAGGGCTGGCAGCAGGCCGCCGGCAAGTTCGGCGACGACTCTCCTCGAAGCGTCGCCGACATCACCGACCCTGCGTCGCTCGGCAAGGTCCGCGAGTGGAAGAAGGCGGCCAAGGCAGCCAAGAAGGACAAGCAGGACCGGCCGGTCGGCTGACCCTCAGGGTGCTGGGATGTCGGACGACAATGGGGGGAAGGCGACGTCGGCAGTACCGGTCGGCACCACGGGCACGTCGTCGGTTGCCGACACCGCTAGCGAAGCAGGCGTGCCGGCCTGTGTCGTCTGCACAACGGCCGGCGACTGGATGACGCCGATCGTCGGCGGCGTGTCGGAGTCCGGCGAGCGGTCATCGTCGGCCCGTGAGAAGCCGTACGCAACGAGGGCAGCGGCGACCACGACCCCGACCGTCGCGGCGATCCGGACGGTGCGGGATCGGCGCTTCGATTTCATCGCCTCGGCCACGACCACGACACTATCGACGTGAGCCAGTCCGTGGACGACAGTCGGTCGCTCGTCTGGATGTCCGCACTCACCGCCTTCGCGATCATCGGGTGTACGTGGGCGTTCGCCATCGCCCGTTATGGAGGCCCCGACGAGCCGGCGCACATCATCCGCGCCGCGGCGGTGGCAGACGGTGACCTGCTAGGCCAGCCGGTTTCCGGGCTCGAGCCCGGCTACCGGAAGGTCAGCGTTCCGGCGGCGCTCGCCTCGGGTGATCCGGCGTGCTATCGGCACGACGGTTCGGTCACCGCCGCGTGCGCCGTCGCCGCGTCACACGGCGGAGCGGTGGTCGTGGCGACTTCCGCCGGCACTGCCCCGCCCTGGTACTACGCGGTCGTCGGCGCCGTCGCCCGAGGGTTGTCGAACGGCAAGGGAGTGCTGGCCTACCGGATGGCGACCGTCTTGCTGGGCGCGGCCGTCTTCGGTTACGCGCTGGCGAGGAGCAACCGATTCGGAGGCAGCGCCTGGATGTTCGTCGCCCTCACGCCGTCCGCATGGTTCCTGATGGGCGTGGTCGGCACCACTGGGATCGAGATCGCTCTCGTCACGCTCGCGCTCGTCGAAGCGGTCGCCCGGTTCCACTCACGGGCCGGCCCGGCATCGCTCGCCCGCATCACCGTTCCACTCGCAATCTGCTTGCTGCTCCGTCCCGCGGCGGTCATCGACATCGCCGTCGTCGCGCTCGTGGTCGCGCCGACATTTCCCCGGACGAAGCGAAGCGTGGCGGTGCTCGCCTGTCCATTCGCGCTCGTCGCCATCGCCTCGTTGGCATGGAATCAGTGGGCCGGATTCGTGTTCAGCAACCGATCGACGGCGGATTCCGACTCCTTGGTATCGGCGCTCGGTCGATCGCTCGGTGACATTCCCACGACGGTCCATCAAGCGGTCGGGGCCCTCGGGTGGAACGAGTTCCATGCCCCGCTGATTGCCCAGGTGGTGTGGGCGGCGACGTTGGCGTTTGCTGCGTACTGGGTCTTCACCCACTCGCCACGACGGTGGTGGCATGTCTACTGGGCCGCTGCCGCCCTGTTGCTCCCGACGATGGTCGAGGTCGTGATCCACGGTCGGATCGGGCCGGTCTGGCAGGGGCGCTACTCGATCGCGTTCGCCATCGGTGGCGTGCTGTACGCCGGCACCTGTGCGATGCCGCGTCGTGCCGTCATGCGCCGCTTCGTGATCGCCACGGCGTGTGCCGAAGTGTTGACGTTGTGGCACACGCTGCGGCGATACATGGTCGGCCTCGACGGTTCGACGACGTTGCAGGATCCGTCGTGGAGACCCCCGCTGAACCCATGGCTGCTGCTTGCCGTCAACGGCGCAGCCATGGCGTGGCTGGCAACGATGACGCTCGAGTCAGCGGATGACTCAGGGGATGACGTACCCGAAGACGTCGACGATGTAGTCGGTCGACCCGGTGTTGTTGTAGATCGACAGGCGACCGGCTGAACTCAGCTTCAGGTAGGCAAGGTTGGGAACGGGTATGCCGGGTCGCGGGTTCAGCGTCGAAGCCGTGGGCATGGCTGCGCCGGCCGGCCAGACGGTGATGAACGACGGAAGCGACGAGTTGACCGAGGTCACGTTGACGATCGCCGCGGTCGCATTCGTCGGCACCGTGGCAACGCCGGCGACATCGACGTCGATGCTCGCGCCTTGACCGAGCGGACCAACGACTCTCGCTCCGATACCGAAGCGACTGTCGACGATTCGCTGTGGGCTCATCGGAACGAAGGTTCCGCCCACCGTCGAGAAGTACCCGACGACATCGACGACGACATGCGTGCCGCCGCCCGAGTTGAAGATGCTCACCTGACCGCCGGTGCCGACTTTGGCGAGCACGAGGTTGGCGATCGTCAGCCCCGGCACGAAGTTGTGGCTCGAGGCCAGGGGCTGAGGCGAGCCGGTCGGCCACACGGTGAGGTAGCCCGCCGATGATGGCTGATCGACCGTGACGTTGAGAGCGACGCCGCTGGCGCCGGCCGGGACGGTCGTCGCGCCGCCCGTCACCGACAGGTTGATCGCTTGCCCCGCTCCAACCGGCGTTCCGGCCCCTTGACGCGTGTCGAGCAACCGCTTCGGAGTGACAGCTGTGAACCGTCCGGCGCACCCGGTGGTCGCTGCGGTGTAGTAGCCGACGACGTCGGCGACTAGGTGGGTGTAGCCCTCGGAGTTGTACAGGTTGACGCGACCGTTGGCACCAACCTTGACGGTCACCAGGTTGGGCACCGTCTGACCGGCGACGTAGTTCAGGTTCGAGACGGTCGGCTGGCCCTCGCCACTCGGCCACGCCATGATGAACCCCGACGTCGCCGGAGCGTCGACGGTGACGTTGAGCACGACAGCCGTCGCACCGGTCGCGGGTACCCCGCCGACACCGGTCACTTTGAGCTCGGTCATCGCCTGACTGGAGAGCGCGGAGATGTTGCCGCCCGTGCCGTCGCGGGTGTCGAGCAGACGTGCCGGGTTCAACGGCACGAAGCAGCTCGGCGTCGACGGCACCGATCGCTCGATGCGCACTGGCCCCGTGGAATAGGCGGAGCCCACGCCGCCACCGCCGCGAACCGTGGTGTACACCCAATATGTTCCGTTCGGCATCCCGCCGCCGTCCCAGTTGAACGTATTGCTGCCGACGCCGACCCCCATGGAGCCGACCTGGGTTCCGTTCCAGCTGCCCTCGGTGGTGGTGACGAAGATGTCGGCCGTACCACCGACACTGGAGTTGAACGTAATCGGATAGGTCCCTTCGGCGAAGGCAGCGTCGTCGGCCAACTTGATGTCGAACAGCGAGAAGTCACGAGCACCGGGATCCTCGTTGAGATCGAAGCGCAGCGCGGTGATGCGCAACCCTCGCCAACCGGCCTTGTAGGCGGTGCTCTCGTCGTTGAGGGCGACAGCCGGGTTGGTGGCCAGGTCGATCGTCATCTGGTTACGACCCGGGTAGATGACAATGTCTTGCGTCTCGCTCCAGGTCTGCCCGCCCTCGTCGAACCATGCCACCCGGGCGACCATGCCCCCTCCGCGAATGCCTTCGAGGCTGAATCCCCCTCCATACCAAACGTCGACGGTGAGTCGGTGGTATCGGTCTGTGATCAACGGGGTGCGCAGCGGCACCTCGACGAACGAGTCGTTGCGAACGGTGGTTCCGTTGAGGCCGCCGTTCGCGTACGAGCCGATCGTCAGATCGCCGACACTGACGATGTCATCGGACCCGGCGAAGTCCCAGGCGTTCCCCGAGACCGTCGCGTAGTCGGCACCGCCCACCTCACTCGGGCTGACGACGCTCACGATCGGCGCTGCGCCGGGTTGGGTCGTGGGCTTGACGTCGGGGCGATGGACGCTGACCCAGTCGACCTGTAACGGGAATCGATCAACGCCGCTGTAGCTGCCACCGACGGCGAGCTCGAGCCGGATGATCTTTCCGGACCAGACACTCGGTCCGAAATAGCCCGGTTGGGTGAGATCGAAGTCGAGCTGATGCTGACCTGCGGGGGCGCGGAACTGGTAGACGATGTTCGTAGCGCCGGTTTCGGTGACGTAGCGCACGCCGATGTCCCGCTCGTGCGGCAGAAACAGACCCACTGAGACCTGGCTGTAAATGGCGGCGTCGATCGGCTTGACCAAGCCGTCGCGGCCCCAGGGCAGCGTTTGGCCCCAGGTGCGCACGAGTTTGAGCGTCGAGCCGTTGCGAGCATCGACAGTGATCTGTCCGTTGGCCAGGGAGATGCCGTAGCTGTTCTCCGAGCCGACGATCGGGATCGGCGGGACGTCCTCGAAGTTGGAGAAGTCCCACGGATCGCCGAGCACGTCGGTGGCGTAATCACCACTTGTTGAAAATGCTGCCGACGGTGGAGCGAGCGACGGGCCCGTTGCCACGATCGGATGCGCTGATGCACCGTTTGCCACGACGAAGACGGCGGACGACACAAAGCCGACAACTGTCGCGATTCTCCACCAGCGGTATCTCATTCTGATCTCCTCGAACGGCCCGCTGAGGTATCGGCACGCTCATCGAGGTGCTGAAGCCACCCTACCGGCCAGGGCTGGTGATCAGGGTCCGCCGAGCTCGTCCATGAGGCTTAACACCCTGGTCAGGGCATCTTTGAGCCGCTCCTCCTGCTGCCTTGACTGCTGCAGCTGAGCCTCCAATTCAGCCCGAATTCGTGGCGGCACCTCGTCGTCAGCCACGGTTGCCACGCAGCATCGAATAGATCCGGCGCGAACGGGCCGTGTAGCGCATCACCTTCGTGCCGCGCAGTTCGGCGAGCTGGCGCTCGGCTTCACGAAGACGCTCGGCCATCATCGGTGAACCGTCGCCGCGCAGCTCGGCGAGTTGGGCGCCGAGCCCGACGATCGCCTGGGTGCGGGCTTCGACGAGTGCCTCGAGTTCGAGGATCCGGGCACGTAGCTCCCGCTCACTCGCCGGATCGAATGTCGGGGTTTCTAGCTCGGCCATGGCAACCTCGTGTGTCGGGCGCGGAGTGTGACGAAGGTCGATGCCATGTCGACATCGCTGATCCTGGGTGTGGGTCGCGGCGTTCGGCGTTGCCGGCCCACGACGGAGCGGACGATCTCGGCGCGCAGGCCGCGCTCGGCGATCGTCAGCCACAGGTCGCGATCCTCCCAGCCGTAGATCTCGTCGGCGGTCGGGTAACCGCCGAGCTCTGACAAGGCTTGGCGGCGGAACATTGCCGCTCCGTCGATGAATTCACCCCGCACCATCCGCTCAGGATCCCACGGCAGATGGTTGGTCAGTCCGAACGACCCGGTGGTATCGAACCGTTCGAGGATGCCGTACACCGCGACCACATCACTCGGTGCCGACTCCAGGCCGTCGAGCAATCGGCGCAAACCGGTCGGGTAGAGCGTGGTTCCGACGGCGAGCGGCAACACGTGCGGCGCTCGGGCGGCCTCGAATCCCGTGTTGCAGGCAACGGGGAATCCACCGTTGGCCGCCCGGCGTACGAGCGTCGCCGGGAACCAGGCGATCTGCCCGAGCAGTCGTTCGGCGACGTGCACCGACTGGTCGGTCGAGTGATCGTCGACGATGATCACCTCGGTACGCGGACCCTCTGCGCCGCTTGCAGCGATCACCGATTGCACGACCTCGGCAAGACGTCGCTCCTCGTTGAACAGCGGCACGACAACGGAGACCTCGGGCTCGAACGACGACCAGGCCGGTGTCGAGATGAGGTCGTGGTGGTCCGGGTCGCCGTGCTCCACCAGGCTGATCATGCCCTCGATCCGGCGACTCAGGCTGACCTGGGCGACATACGCTTCTTTCAGCTCGCTGACCGCCTTGCGCAACTCGTCCAACGTCGGGTTCGGCGACGCAGTCCTCGGCGAGCGTGAGCGGCGAGCGGAGTGAGTGCCGGCGTGACGCCGAGCCCCACTCGCGGCTACGGCGGCGGCCTCGACGAGCGCGGCCTCGAGCGACTCGCTCTGCGACAGTCCCGCAGTCGTCAACTTGTACGCAGCGTCGGCCATGGCCGACCGTCGCGGTTCGTCGAAGGCGAGGGCTACGGCTTGCTCGGCGAGATGATCGATCGGCGCCATCAGGAAGTGCACACCCGGAACGAGGGGCTCGATGCCGACCGAGTTCTCACTGGCCACGACACATCCGTTGGCGATGGCTTCGACGACGCGGGCCCATTCGAAGTAGGGCTCGTCGCCGCGGTGGACGTTGAGCAGGATCCTGGTGTTGGCCAGCGCATTGAACTTGGCATCGCCGGCAACGAAGGCTGCTCCATCACCGTGGACCGGTTGATGCCAGCTGAAGAACCGGAGATCGGTGCGCCATTCCCACAGCATGCCGCCGGCGCCGGCGATGAACTGCTCACGCCGCGGCGTGCGGCCGGAGAGGAACGCCATGTCGATACTGCGGTCGCCCTGAGCGCCGCCCCATGCGTCCATCGATGGCGTGCACCCGAGCGGCAGGTGCACGGCGCGCATCCCCATGCGCCGCACGGCATCGAGCGAGTGACGATTGATGTCGAGCACGACGGGACCGCGTGATGCGTAGGTCATGGCCAGATCGAAGAACGGCGTGCCGGGCTGCTCGGTGTTGATGCAGACCGAGGCGGCTGCTGCGCGGAGACGATCGGGCTCCGACGACGGCGACAGGACGAAGAACTCGTGGGGCGCCACGACCAGGTTCTGCAACGGGTCACCGGTGCCGTCAGGCAGATCGTCGATCACGAGCTCGCCGTGGCGACCGGCCAGCACCAGGGATTCCACCAAGTGCTCGGCGATCTCTCTCATGAAGACGTTGCCGCGCCCGCTCACGAACACTCGGCGCATCGGCCGACACAGTACCAGTGGTCGTTAGCATCGACGACCATCAGTCCGCGATTCTCGATCATCACCCCGGTCTACAACCCACCGCTCGGCGCGTTCCTGGCCTGCATCGACAGCGTGCGGACGCAGACGTTCACCGATTGGGAGTGGTGCGTGGTCGACGACTGCTCCACTCGGCCCGAGGTGCGCAGAGTGCTCGCCTCGCTCGAGCACGACGACCCGAGGATCCGTGTGTTCCACCGGGCGTCGAACGGTGGCATCGTGGCCGCGTCGAACGACGGGTTGTCGATGGCTCGTGGCGACTTCGTCGCCCATCTCGACCACGACGACAAGCTGGTGCCGACGGCACTGGAGAAGATGGCGGCGGTTCTCGACTCCACGGTCGACGTCGACTATGTGTACAGCGACGAGACCCACGTGCTGGTCGATGGTCGCGAGTCGGTTCACTTCCTGAAGCCCGATTGGTCGCCCGAGCGGTTCCGCTCGTCGATGTATACGTGTCACCTGTCGGTGCTGCGGCGCGATCTGGTCAACGAGGTCGGCGGGTTCCGAACGGGCTTCGACGGGTCGCAGGATCACGACCTGATCCTGCGCGCCACGGAGGTGATAGCCACCCGCGGCCGGCGCGTCGTCCATCTCCCGCACATGTTGTACCACTGGCGCGACATCTCCAGTTCGGTATCGCGGGAGAGCGCGACGCTCAACAACGCCGTCGCGCGCGGGCGCCAAGCCGTGCAGGACCAGTGCGACCGACTGGGGTTGGACGCCACCGTGGTGCACGGACCGTTGGAAGGCACGTACCGCCTGGTGCGCACCATTTCCCCGGACACTCCCATCACTGTGGTCATGCCGACCCGAGCCGAGGGTGGAGCCTCACGGCCGTATCGGCTTGCTGCGGCAGCGACGATCCGGGCACTGCGCACGACGCACCCCAACACTCGACTGATCGTCGCTCATCCGGCCACGCTGCCGGTGGAGCTGGTCACGCTGCTCGACGACGCCTGCGGCGAGCAGTGGGATCCGCTGCCCGTGCCCGGCGACTGGTCGATCGCCGTCGCCCTCGACCGGGCCTTCCACGACTACCCGTGCGAGGTGCTGGTCTCGGTGGCGCCAGGCCTGGTTCCAAGGTCGGACCTGACACCGGACTGGTTGGAGACCTTGGCGGGTCTCGCCCTGTCACCAGGGATCGGGTTGGCCGGTTCGTTGATCGCCGACGACAACGACATCGTGCTGCACGCCGGCTGGGACGTGCCCAACTATCGGTGGTACGAGTTGGAGGGCCTGCGTGTAGCGAACCCGAGTGCCGGCAACGACCTGTTGATCGAGCGGGAATGCACCCAGGTCTCGCTCGCCGCAGCAGCGGTGTCGGCCGGCCACTGGCGGGAGTGCCGCGACCGTGCCTGCGGCGGCTTCGATGCTGCCGGCCGGGGTTTGTCGACCGCGCTCGCCGCGTCAGGTGCCCGCACGGTGTGGACCCCCTACGCCCGCTTCGACCAGGTCGTGCCGATCGACCGCTAGGGGCTCGTGCCCGAGGCGAGGTACGAAACATTCGGTTGCACCGGAGATTCGGTGCATTGCTCTATACAGACCTCGATTTATGTATTACGCTAATGGGGGAGATCATCTGGCTTGAACTCGCCGAGAATCGGCCGATTGTGATCCACGCAATGGCACTGCGTCCGACGTTCTATGACCTGCTTCCGCCAGGAGAACCACCATGACCGGAGATAAGACATACCGCACCTCGACGGGTCGTGTGCTCACCGACCGCGATGTCGACGCCATAGCAGATGAGGTCGAGCGCGCTAGCTACGACGTCGAGGCCCTACGGCCTCGACGTCGGGGTCGGCCGATGATGGGTACTCAGCCGGCCGAGGTTGTACCCGTTCGCATTGACCCAGAGTTGCGTGCGGCGGTCGACGCCCGCGGATTGGCTGAGCACACGACCACCAGCGAGATCATTCGTGAGGCGCTGCGTCGATACTTGCACGTTGCCTGACCCTCGATTGCTCAGCGACGACCCGTCACTGCGTCGCGAGATCGGGATCCTCATCGACGCCGACGGCGGCATAGTGATCGTTCGCTGGAAGGATCTCGTCGAGCAGGAGCCGGACTTCGCCGACGTTTGCCGGGGTAAAGGGGTCGTCGACGAGGTGGGTCAGCCAGCGGCCCTGGACGATCTCGATCTCCTCGGGCTTGATGCCGGCGACCCGCGACCGCGATTCGTAGTGGTACAGCGCTGCCGCCGGCTCGTAGACGATCGACCAGCCGGCCCGACGCAACTTCATGCAGTAGTCGACGTCGTTGTAGTTGCCCGGGAGCCGAACCGTGAATCCCCCGACGGCATCGAACACCGAGTACGGCGTCAGCATGCAAGCGGCGGTCACCCCGGCGACCTCGCGGCGCCGTGTCAGAAGACCGTTACGACCGACGCTGTCGCCGGGGAGACCGAACCCGACATGACCCGGACCTGTGCGGTAGGTGTGGCCGGCGTGCTGCAACGTGCCGTCCTCGAACAGCAACTTGGCGCCCACCGCCCCGACGCCTGGCGTGCAGGCATCGAGCATCCGCACCAGCCAGTCGGGGGTGATCACCTCGGTGTCGTCGTTGAGCAGCAACAGATGGTCACCACGGGCGTGTGCTGCCCCGAGGTTGATCACTGCGGAGAAGTTGAACGCCCGGTCATAGTCGACGATGCGAACCTGGGGGCCCAGACCACGTAGCTCATCCTCGACAGCGGAGGGCATCTCGATCCCGGCGACAACGATGACCTCGATGTCGACCTTCGCTGTGGCCAGGACCGACCGGACTGCGTCGACGACGAACACGCGTTCTTTGCCACCGACCTCACTGGTGACGCCGATGCTCGGCACGATCGCGCTGACCAGGGTCATCGCGGCAGGAGACCGGCCACAACCGACCTGAGCTTGCGATACACCCGGCGGGCGAGGCTGCCGAGCGATGGACGGCTGGCGGCGCGGCGCAGCTCGGCGTTGTCAGCTTCGAGCTGGGCGACACGACTGCCGAGTTGCCCGAGGCGCGCCTTCAGGTCGTCGATCTCGGTGACCCGTTCGGCGAGTCGGGCGCGTAGCTGCTCGGCTTCGGCGGCGACGCCGATGGCGGCGTCGGTATCGGTCCACCTGGCAATGCGCTCGAGCGGTGACTCTTCGCCGGTCTCGGTCACGACTTGTCGACCTCGTTCCGCAACGCATCGACCCTGGCCATCAGGTCGTCGGTGGCGCCCGCCACCGCCGTGCGGACCTTGTCGAACTCGTCGAGTTGCCGAGTTTCCATGGCCGCAACCTTGAGCTGCAGGTCGGCGACCTTGAGCTGCAACGCCTGCAGGTCGGCGGTGAGCGACTCGAGGGTCGACAGCGTGGCTGCCCGCCCCTTGACGACCCAGCTCAATTGGTTGCGAACTCCCATGACGTCATTCTCCCCCGAGCAGTAGCTGCCTGACCAACCTACCGGTGTCGGCGAGCGAGGGCTGATCCTCCATCGTCCGCCGCCCGGCCGCCGCCAACCGCGAGCAAGCCCCGTCGTCGACCGCAATCCTCCGCATCGCCGTCCGCTGCCTGCTGCACATCGGGCGCCGCCCATCTCGCGCTCGGCGGGTAGACCCCCTCGCCGTGCTCGACGTTGACGAGTTCGAAGTCGATCAGCAAGGAGTTGTCGCCGTTCATGAAATCGAGGTTGCCCGAGTAACCGGTTGCGATGACGGGGGTGCCCAGCCACATCGCCTCGGCCAGGTGCAGACCCAGCCCCTCGCTGCGGTGCAAGGAGATCATGCAGTCGGCGGCGGCGACCAGCGCCATCTGATCCGCTCGACTCAGCGTCTCATCCCACACCCGGACGTCGTCACGGCCCTCGGCTGCGGCGAGCACGCGTTGATGGTTCGGCCAACGATTGCGTCCGTTCATCGTCTTGATGACCAGGATGGGCCCTTCGTCGGGCGCAAACGCGAGCCGGAAGGCGTCGATGACGCCGACTGGGTTCTTCCGTTCGGTGACGCTCAGGTGATCGAACACACAGAGGAACACGGGTCTGTCGTTGACGTCGGCAAGCAGCGGGAAATCCCCGCGACCACGGTTCGACGGCTGAGGTTCGGCGATCGGTATCGGAACGTGGCGCACAGGTACCGACGAGACCGCGGCGAATGCGTCGGTCACGAATCGTGATCCTGCCCAGATCTCATCGACCAGTTCGATCGATCGGCGCATGTGCAGCGGTATGTGTTCGAGCTCCCAGAACCAGTACCCGATCATCCGTTGTGTGGCGGAGAACAGCTCCGGGAAGTCAGCGGCAAGGAACGGGAATTGGTCGGCCGTCACAACGCAGACGGTGTTGGTGAACTCGACGCGGTTGTCGACCCCGGCTGTCTCACGTACTGGGCTCGCCGTGCGTTGCGTGGCGATGGAGCTGACGGCAACATCGGCATGCCGAACGGCTTCGCGCAGCCGCAGAACGACGTCGCTGAGGCCGGATTGACGGGTGAAGTAGCCGACGAGATTGAGGCCGTCATTTCGTAGCCCGTCGGCGACCATGACCGGGTCACGTTCGAGCCGAGGAACCGCCAGAATCAGCGGCACGTCGTCGCACGTGAAGGCTGCGCGGCACCATTGCTGGAAGGCGGCCGCCGATCGCTGGTCGGGGTCGGGAAACGTGGCCCGCAGATCGCGACGGTCTTCGTGTAGTGCATGCCAGTAGCGCGCAGCGAGCCAGTCACGGAACTCGGCAGCGGCGCTCCACGGAGCCGGCGCCGACGTCGGCGAATCGGCGACGACCTGCCTGACGATGTTGTCGACCTCCAATCCACCTGGCAGGCACATCGGTGTGCGACGACCGGCGAGCTGTGGCGCGGCGGCCGCCAGCGCCGCTTGGCGGGCGGGGTGACCGAGCAGCTCGTTGCGCAGAGGCCGGGACTCTTCAGGATCGAGGGTCCACGGACTCCGCGTGTCGTAGCTACCAAGGTCGAGCAACGCTGGTTCCGTGCAGTTCCATCGCCATCGTCCCACGCCGATCGATTCGTCGGCACACTCCTCGGCGCCGAACAGTTGCGCAGCTCTCATCAACAGTGCGCCAACACTGACCTTGCCGGTGAGGTTCGACGAGATCCACGTCAACACCGGCTCGGCGTTCGCCGCGAACGCCGCCACAGTGGTGGTATAGAGACCGTCGCGGATGAGGTCGGCTTCCGTCGGTGCGAGGCCGTCGTCGGGAAGCGCCTCGACCGCGCGCACGACGAGCGTCATCGGGTGAGCCCCGGTGGTCGCCAGCTCTTCGAGACCCCCGAGTACGGCTACGGCACCGACCCACAGCAGCACGACGCGGTCGACGCCATCTGCCAACAGATCGGCAGCGACGTCGATGCGCCCGTCGCCACTCGCCGATCGGTGGGTCGCCGGCAACGATGGCCACTTCGCCGGCAGCGCTCCGGTCGTCGTCCAGCCAGGCGAGCCCATCCAACCGGGGGCGAAAGTGTGGGTCACCACACCACACGGCACCGACCTCCCACGACGGATGGAACGACCGTATGGCGGCGGCGAGCGGCTCGGGACGGTGTGTACCGTGAGGCACCACGAGCACCGCAGCAATGCGTCCGGTCACGGGCGTTGCTCCGGAGATCGACTGCGAGTGCACATACCGGGCGTATCTTTACCACGGTGTCTGCCGAGGAACTCGACCATCTCCGTTCCGAGAACGCCGAATTGCGTCACCGCATCGAGGTGGTGCGCGCCGAGATCGACGAGTTGCGAGCGGAGTCGTTGCAGCGACGTGACGAGGTTCGCCGCCTCGTCGCCGACCTGCCAACTGTGGTCAGCCGTCGCACGGTCGTGCGCGACATGCTGCGCGAGGGCCTCAACCATCCCGACAAGCCGGGCGTGCTGCGGCGGGCGCTGCGCAAACTCGGCAGAGCCCCGCGCAAGGCGTGGCGCATGATCACACGGAGCCAATAGGGCGTGGCCGCAGTCAGAGTGTTCGTCGCCGCGCGCGGCAACCAGTTCATGAGCGACATCGCCGGCTGGATTGCCGAGGCCGCCGAGTTGACCGGCCGCAAGGTCGAGTTGATCGACGACCGACTCCCGAACGCCGATGGCTCCATCAATCTGGTCGTGGCCCCACACGAGTTCTTCGAGTTGTCCACGGCACCACGCCACGACCTGCAGCGCGCCGCGGCGGCCAGTGTCTGCATCAACACCGAACAGCCGGGAACGTCGTGGTTCCGGCTGGCCGTAGACGCCTGCCGTCGCAGCTTGTTGACGCTGGACATCAGTGATCAGGGCGCCACTGCACTCCGCGGCGCAGGTCTTGCGGTCGAACGGCTCCGCCTCGGCGGTGTGCCGTCGATGCAGGCAGTGCCGGCGGCCGTCGATCGTACGATCGACGTGCTGTTCATGGGTGGCCTGGACGAGCGCCGCGGCGCCGCCCTCGCCGAACTCGGGCCGCACCTCTGGCGCCGGCACGCCGACATCCGCCTCGTCGGTGTCGATCGGCCGATTGACGCGGCCACCCCACAGACCGTGTTCGGTGCCGAGAAGTACGGCTTGCTGTCCTCAGCGAAGCTGCTGCTCAACATCCACCGTGATCGCCCGGCCGGCACCGAGCCGGTTGCTGACCATCCGCCGTACTTCGAGTGGGCTCGCGCCGTCGAGGCGATGGCCCACGGCTGCGTGGTGATCACTGAGCCGTCAGAAGGTTGCGAGCCCTTGGCGGCCGGTGAACACTTCGTCGAGGCAACCGTCGAGGAGATGGCAGGAGTGATCGACCGACTGTTGGAAGACGAACCTCGTCGCGCCGACATCGCCGAACAGGCTCGACGGATCATCTTCGGCGAACTTGCACTGCAGAACTCGCTGGCACCATTGCTCGACCGCATCGAAGCGGAGGTCCTCCCCCATGTCGGCGCTCACACCAGACTCGCGCTCCGTTCGTCAGGGCTCGTGGCGCCTTGGGCTCGGTCAGGGCCCGCACCCGATTCGGCTCGGGCCGTTCCGCCCGTTCTTGCCGACCCTGGTCACGGCCAAGCGCATCGCCATGGCCGAGAACGCTGCGCTGCAGCGCCTCGACGCCGCGGCGTGCGAATTGACCCACGGCAGCCGCCAGCACATCGTCCAGACCGAGACCCCCGCCTATGTCGACGCCGACCCCGAGGTCAGCGTGGTGGTCTCGCTGTACAACTACGCCGCTGTCGTGACCGACACGCTGGCCAGCATCGCCGCCAGCGAGGGCGTGAGGTTCGAGATCATCGTCGTCGAGGACCATGCCACCGACGACAGCCGTGCGGTCGTGCAGCGATTCATCGACGACCATCCGACGGTTCCGATCACACTGCTCGCCAAGGACGCCAACCAGGGCTTGGCCGCGGCACGTAACGCCGGCTTCGAGCACGCCCGTGCGGCTCTGGTGATGGTGATGGACGCCGACAACATGATCTACCCGACCTGTCTGCGCAAGCTTGCCGACGCGCTCCACGACAACACCGATGTCGATGCGCGCCTACGCGATCCTCGAGGACTTCGGCGATCAACGAAACATCCGCAGCGCGATCGCCTGGGATG
Organism: Ilumatobacteraceae bacterium; assembly: GCA_963773085.1. Classification (GTDB taxonomy): domain Bacteria; phylum Actinomycetota; class Acidimicrobiia; order Acidimicrobiales; family Ilumatobacteraceae; genus JAENVT01. The sequence goes on from CAVYZS010000018.1 coordinate 511,908, forward strand.
TCGATCGTCTGTGCCGGGCCAACTACATCGACGCCCAGGCGATGTTGCGCAAGAGCGCATGGCAGCGCCTTGGCGGCTACCGCGCCGACGACGACCTCGTCTACGGCTGGGAGGACTGGGACCTGTGGCTGCGGTTGGCCGCAGGCGGTGGCCGGGCGATGCTCGTCACCCAGATCCTCGGCCGTTACCGGGTGCAACGAGGCTCGATGATCGCCCTCACCAACCTGGCAACGGACGACGCCATCGAGGCGATACGGGCTCGCTACGGCACGCTTCCCTGGCCGGCAGCAACGCCGTAGTTTGTACCACATATGCGTGGTACAGTCGTCGAGATGACTACCTCCTCAGCGATCGATCGGATCATCGAATTGCTCGGCTCCGACGAGACAGAAACCGCGAACACGTCGATGCGAATCCCGAATGCACTCCGAGATGCGGCCGCCATCGCGGTGAACGACCTAGACATAGCGCCGTCGACCACGGCGCTCACGACAGGCGCATTGCGGGCGATGCTCGAGGCCTTCGTGATGCAGGCGGTACTCGACGAGCACTACCGGCAACATCCGCGTGCCCGCCCGAATCTCGCCGATCTCGCCATCGCCACGGCCGAGCTCGACGGTCACCCGCTGGCCAGCGAGCCGGATCGGCTCCGGCGAGCAGCAACCCAGATCGTCGCGCTACATCCCGGTGCCGATGCCGATGCCGTGCTTCTGTGGGCTGAGGCACAGGCGGATGCGCCGGCGTGAGTCACACCGTCATCTTCGACAACGAGGCCGTGCAGGCTCTGTCGAGCCCCGACCACCCCAAACACAACAAGGTGGTCAGCCACGTCCAGGTGGTCGCCTCCCGCAAACGCAAGGCCGAGAAGGTGTCGATGGTGGTTCCGACGAGTGTCCGTGTCGAGGCGGGTTGGAATCGTACGGATACGGCTTGGGCGTTCGCCAACAGGCTCGGGATTGGCGACGCCGAGCTGGACGCAGCTCATGCCAACGGCGCCTCGGCAATCCGCGGCCGGATCGGGACACACATCTCAGTCGTCGACGCCCATATCGGCTCGGTGATCCAGTCGTCTACCACCGCGCGGATCAGTGTCATCACCAGTGACCCGGATGACATGAAGGCCGTCGCCGGGACGAAACCAGTAGTAGTCGTCGTCACAATCTGAATCGGTCGGCTCGCTCGACACTCGGCCGACGTTCCATCGTCGCGTCATGTTTGGCCGAGACTGTGATCATCGAGCAGGCGATGCGCCCAGCGCTACCCCACCCTGCCGTGGCTGGCATCGGGATTATTAACTACAGAATTGTCCGGGTGATGGTACATTAGATACACATTTGTCCGCAGCGTTCGGAGGATTCCGTGATTAACGAGCTCATCTTCACCGGCGACCTGCCTCGCCAGACGATCAGCGACCGGGTCCGGCGGGGTCAACTGCGACCTGTCACGACGGGTGTCTACACCACGGATCTGGCCTCGTCTCTCGAAGCGATCGTTGCCCAATATTGGCACATCATCGTGGGCAGACTCCTCCCGGATGCAGTCATCACCGATCGATCAGCCATTACTGGTGGCAAGGTCGGCAACTATCTCTACCTTGCGCACGACCGGCGGGCTCGTGAAGTGCAATTGCCGGGTCTGGTGGTGCTCGCCCGCCCGGGAGCCGGCCCGCTCGAAGACGACATCCTGCTCCCTGGCGGCCTGTTCCAGGCATCACGCGGTCGCGCGCTCGCAGAGAACACCCGACCATCACGATCACGGGGAGACAGACCTCGGCGCACGCTTGACGTCGACGAGCTCGCATCGTGGATCGACCGCCTGTGTCAGAACGACGGCGAGGAGAAGCTGCGTCACTACCGCGCTCGGGCACAAGCACTGGCCGGCATCGTAGGTGCATCGACCGATGGCATCGCTCGGCTGTCGATGCTCATCGGGGCAGCGCTCGGATCCCAGAAGGTGAAGTCGACGAATCCGGCGCTCAACGCCCGTCAGCGAGGCCTTCCTTTCGACCCGGATCGAGCCCACCGCTTCGACATTCTGGCACTGGCGCTGCGGTCGGCGGCCACGCAGAGCAGACCCGGGGTGTCCGCGACGAGTCCGGCCTATCGCATCCAAGCGTTCTACGAGGCGTACTTCTCCAACTACATCGAGGGCACCAGGTTCACCGTCGAGGAAGCCAAGGCGCTCGTGTATGACGAGGTCGTGCCGGTCGGGAGGAATGCAGACGGCCACGACGTCGTCGGCACATTCCAAATAGTGTCCGATTACGAGGAGATGAGCCGGGTTCCTCAGACCGACGACGAGTTCCTCCAGCTGCTCCGTGCCCGGCACGGCGTGCTGATGGCCGGACGTCCAGACATAGACCCAGGTTCGTTCAAGACGCTGCCGAACCAGGTGGGCAACACGCTGTTCGTCGATCCGGCGCTCGTGGAAGGGACCCTGTGCGAGGGCTTCACCCGGCTCGCTGCGCTCGACAGTGCGTGGGAACGCGCCGTGTACATCGGGTTTGTCGTGGCGGAAGTCCATCCGTTTGTCGACGGCAACGGCCGCATGGCACGCGTGATGATGAACGCCGAACTGGCGCGCGGCGGCCAATCGAAGATCATTGTTCCCACGGGATTCCGCGGCGACTACCTCACGTCATTGAGGCGACTCTCGCGCCACGACGACCCGACAGTGTTCGTCAAGTCGATGCGCTTCCTCCACGACTACACGCATCAGATCAACTGGAACTCGGACGAGTCGGCCTTGGCCGGCCTGCGCTCCACGAACGCCTTCGAAGAAGAGAGTGACGGACCTCGTTTGGCATTGCTTCGTACGGTCGGACAATGAACGATGGATCGCTTCCGTAGTTCTAGACGAGCTCGATCGCGCAGCTGAGCCCGGGTGATCTGGAGATGCGGGTATCGGCGGTGAGCAGTGGACAACCGAGCAGTTCTGCCAGAGATACGTAGCAGGCGTCGTAGGCGCTGACGTTGTCGCGTAGAGCCCAGACACGGCTGAGCAGCTGAGCTGTCGGGTAGACGACCAGGGGTAGGTCCAGCAGATCACCGATGGCAGTGGCCGCCTGGCGGCTGTCGAGAACGCTGGAGTGAAGTTGACATCGGATGACGGAAATCACCTCGATCCGGGCCAGATCGGGTACGTCGAGCGTGGGCGTCGCCGCCAGTCGAGCAAGCTCCGACGCGAGGTACTACTGCAGCGATTGTCCGGCCGCCTGCGCCCGCCGCACGAGCGCCAGGCGGTCACTTGGTCGAGACTGCAGCGCTCTCGATCGCCAGATCGTAGGTGACCATGGTCTTGACGAGATCGGGGAAGGACACCTCAGGGCTCCAGCCGAGCTCGACATGCGCCTTCGAAGCGTCGCCGACGAGGAGGTCGACCTCGGCCGGTCGCAGGAACTTCGGGTCCTGGCGAACAAAGCGCTCCCAGTCGTCAATGCCTGCCACCCTGAACGCCTTCTGAACGAACTCGCGCACTTGGTGAGTCTCACCGGTGGCGATGACGTAATCGTCGGGTTCGTCCTGCTGCAACATCAGCCACATCGCCTTGACGTAGTCGCCCGCGTAACCCCAGTCGCGCCGTGGCTCGAGATCTCCGAGAACAAGCTCGTCCTGCAAGCCCAGGTTGATCCTGGCCACTGCATTGGAGATCTTTCGGGTGACGAATTCAAGACCACGGCGTTCGCTCTCGTGATTGAACAGGATTCCCGAACAGGCGAACATTCCATAGCTCTCGCGGTAGTTCACGGTGATGTGATGACCGAACGCCTTGGCGCACCCATACGGCGACCGCGGATGGAACGGGGTCCATTCCGTTTGCGGTGTCTCGCGGACCTTGCCGAACATCTCCGACGAGCTCGCCTGGTAGAAGCGCGTGGGGTTGTTGTGGGTGCCGCCGACGATGCGGATGGCTTCGAGCATGCGCAGCACCCCCGTACCGTTCACGTTCGCCGTCAGCTCCGACTGGTTGAAGGTCGTCGGCACGAACGAGATCGCGGCGAGGTTGTAGACCTCGTCGGGCTTCGTCGCCACAAGAACGGCGATCAGGCTCGCCAGGTCGCACAAGTCGCCGCCGACCAACTCCACGTACGGGTGCTCGCGTCGGATCAGTTCGGTCTTCGGGTTGTTCTGCCCCTTCAGCAGTCCGTAGATCGTGTACCCCTTGGAATGCAGAAACTCGGCAAGAAACCGTCCGTCCTGGCCAGTGATACCGGTGATGAGGGCGGTCGGCATCCCGGCGAGGATAACGGCCCACCGATGTGCACGGTGATCTCACCGGCGACATCATGCCCCTGACCCGCGAGGGCCCGTCGGTACACTCTGGCCGGCATGGCTCTCCGATCGGCGTTGGCGCACCGCAATCTGTTGTACCTTCTGTCGCTGAAGGAGCTCCGCACCCGCTACAAGAAGTCGATCCTGGGGTGGACGTGGAGCCTGTTGAACCCCATATCGCAGATGGTGATCTTCTCGATCATCTTCTTGAAGGTGTTCACACAGACTCCGGCCATCGGTGACCCGAGCGGGCTCCAGAACTTCCCGTTGTACTTCCTGTGCGGTCTGCTGCCGTTCAACTTCTTCTCGATCTCGGTCGGTGTGTCGATGGGCAACGTTCAGGGCGGCGCTGGACTGATCAAGAAGGTCCAGTTCCCACACGAACACCTTGTCTTCTCCGTGGTCATCGCCCAATTCGTCACGGTGTTGATCGAGTTCTTCGTCCTGAGCGTGGCGCTGTTGATCGCCGGCAACATGGTGCTGCCGTGGTTACCTGTTCTGCTCGTGATCCTTCTGCTGCTGGCGATGTTCACCACCGGTGTTGCTCTCGCCCTCGCCGCGGCGAACGTGTTCTTCCACGACGTGAACTATCTATGGGGCATCGTCGCCCAGTTGCTGTTCTACGCCACACCGATCATCTACGACCCGTCCAACCCGCAGATCCCGGAAGCAATTCGGTTAGCCGCAACCTATGGACCCACTGCCAGCTTCATCACGGCCGCCAGACACGTGATGTATGACCTGGCCATGCCGTCGGTGCTGAGCTTTCTCACAATGACCGTCTACGCGCTCACCGCTTTCGTGTTCGGCACCGTCGTCTTCGGTCGGCTCTCGCCGCGATTTGCCGAGGAGATGTAGCCATGGTCGATGTCGTACTCGAGGTTGATCACCTCAGCAAGACGTTCCGGATTCATCGCGAACGCGCCAACTCCCTGAAGCAACGCATCGCAGCCAAGGGACGGAATCGCTTCGACGAGTTCACCGCTCTCGACGACGTGACGTTCAACGTCGGTGAGGGTGAAGTCTTCGGCGTGATCGGTCACAACGGCTCGGGCAAGTCGACCTTGTTGAAGTGCATGGCAGGCATCCTGCGCCCCAATCAGGGTGCCGTTCGGGTGCATCGCCGCATGTCGGCGCTGCTCGAACTTGGTGCGGGTTTCCATCCCGAGTTGACGGGGCGCGAGAACGTCTTCCTCAATGCCGCAATCCTCGGCATGGGAAGGCGAGACATTGCCTCCAGATTCGACGACATCGTCGAATTCTCCGGCTTGGAGAGGTTCATCGATCAGCCGGTCAAGACCTATTCGTCGGGAATGTACGTGCGCCTGGCGTTCTCTGTGGCCATCAACGTCGATCCCCGGCTGCTGATCATCGACGAGGTGCTTGCCGTCGGCGATGTCACCTTTCAGCAACGATGCCTGGAAAAGTTCGTCGAGTTCCGCAACGACGGACGCACCATCGTGTTGGTGACTCACGATCTGGCCAGTGTGCGCAACATGTGCGACCGGGCGAGTCTGGCTGAAGCAGGGACATGTCAGCGGCGAAGGGGACCCGACGAGGTTGGTCGAGGCATACACCGAGAGCATGCTCGGGGCCAGCCCTCAAGGTGAGACGGGTAGCACCCGGCGCGGCTCGGGTGAGCTGATCATCACCAACGTGGAGATGTTCGTGGGCGACGATCCAGGTCCCGTCACGCGCTGCCAAACAGGCGACACCGTTCGGTTCCGATTGACGTACACCGCCGTCAAGGCTGTGCCCCGCCCGATCTTCAGCCTGATGATCGACTCCCTGGGAGGCGCAACCGTGTCGGCGCCATGCACCCGTGACGTCGGTCTGATTCCCGACTCGGTGACCGGCGACGGTTGGATCGATGTCGTGATGCGTGACATCAGCCTTCTTCCGGGTGCTTACGACGTGCACACCGTCGTGCACGACTTCAACCGCCAACACGAATACGACCACCTTCAGCTGGCCATCCGGTTCGACGTGACGACAGGCAAACCCTATGAGTCGGCCGGGCTGGTCACGCTGCGCCCCGAGTGGCGATTCAGCTAGACGAGCTACGCCGCGAGTGCTTTGGGCGGGCCATGGCACATGATCGTGCCGTCTGGAAGACGGATGGTCAGGGTGCGATCGGCTGCGAGTGAGAATTGCCAACCGCCCTCGTGCGCGCAGTGATGATGTTTGCTGCACAACGGCGCGCAACACGATCCGGCAACGGTTGGGGATGCTGCGCAGTTTCTTCGATCGGATCATCGAATGGGACTGGGACGATGCCCCGCAACGGATCCCGATCTTCTCCGTCGATGTCCCTGTCGCTGATGATCCACTGCCACGGTTCCTCGACGATGTCCAAGCCGTCCGTCTCGCAGCCGCGGCGACGATCGCTGCGCCGTTCGACCGGCTCGTGATCGAGTTGTTGTCGAGGACCGGGATGCGCGCCGGTGAGTTGTGCACGCTCGCTGCTGACGCGGTCGTCGAGCTCAACGGCACACCATGGATTCGGGTCCCGGTCGGCAAGCTCCACAACGACCGCTACGTCCCGTTGCACCCCAACGCCGCCCGGCTCCTCGCCGACTGGATCGCCGTGCACCCGCCGCTCGGCGGGTTGTTGTTGCAGCACGACGACCGTCGCCTCGACCGCCATCGCGTCGGCAGGATCGTCAAACGCGTTGCCACTGCGGCCGGGCTCGGGCACGTCCATCCGCATCAGTTGCGCCACACCCTCGCCACCCAAGCGATCAATCGTGGGATGCGTCTCGAAGCGATCGCGACGATGCTCGGACATCGCAGCTTGCGGAGGACACTGACCTACGCCCGGATCGCCAACAAGACCGTCGCTGACGAATACGCCACCGCCTCAGCCAAGATCGACGCCCTCTACACCGCCACCGATCCCGAGCAACGCCTGCAGCAACTCGCTGGCGAGCACCGGCGGATGTTGGCTAGCGGCTGGTGCAACCGGCCCGCGGCGACCGACTGCGTGTACGAGACGATCTGCGAAGGCTGCGGGTACTACCAGACCACCATCGAGTTCCGACCCACCCTCAAAGCCCAGGCCGAACACGCCCAACAGAACCAGCAGACCGAACGAGCAGCCATCTACAACCGGCTCCTCGACACCCTGTCCGCCGACGCCGGCTGAGCCCCGATTACCGGAATAACCCGATTACCCCTTGACGGATTACCGGAATAACTGCCAGTGAGAATGGCTGAGGGTTGGTGGTATCCCGTTCGTTGAGGGTGGGGGCTGTCAGGCTGGCGTTACTTCGGGGTTCGACACGCCCCGTTCCGGAGGGCGACTCGAGTTGCTGCAGTAACAGCTGCTCGGTCACTGGTCTCCTTCGCGGGACGTGCGTGCCTGCCCCTCAACTTAGAAAGGGGTGGCCGGATGGTCATCGTAGATTCACCGCGCCATGTGGTCGGTGGGGTGGACACGCATCGCGATACGAACGTCGCCGCGGTCGTCGATTTGAACGGCGGTCTGTTGGGTGTCGAGTCGTTCCCGACCACTGGGGATGGGCATCGCTGCTTGTCGTCGTGGATGGCCGGGTTCGGCACGATCGAACGTGTCGGGATCGAAGGCACCGGCGCGTATGGGGCCGGTGTTGCTCGTCACTTTCACGGCTGTGGTGTGGTGGTGATCGAGGTTGATCGCCCGGAGCGCCAGAAGCGACGCAAGCAAGGCAAGTCCGATCGGATCGACGCCGTCGAGGCCGCCCGTGGCGCCCTGTCGGGTCGTTGTGACGGCCAAGCCAAGTCCGGTGACGGCCATGCCGAAGCGTTACGTGCTCTGCTGGTGGCCAAACGATCGGCGCGTTCGACACGGATCCGCACCATCGTCCAGCTTCGCCATTTGATGTTCACCGCTCCCGACGAACTACGCGCCAAGTTGGGCTCGTTGAGCGCGACACAGCTGGTCAACGAGGCCGCCAGACTGCGCCCACGACCCGGTGGTGACGTCGCCGTCTTCGGTGTGAAGACGGCTGCGGTGATCCTGGCCCGGCGGGTCCACGCGCTCGACGCCGAGCTCGACGTGATCGACACCGAGATCACACCATTGGTCAAAGCTGCCGCACCCGAGCTGTTGAACGTCTACGGCGTCGGGGCCGACACCGCTGCGGTGTTGCTTGTCACCGCCGGCGACAACGTGGAGCGGATCGCCACCGAAGCGCAGTGGGCGATGCTGTGTGGCATCGCGCCGATCCCGGCGACGAGCGGTCTGACCGTCGATCAGTTCCGGCTCAACTACGCCGGCGACCGCCACGCCAACAACGCCATCTGGCGGATCGTGATCACTCGCCTCGGTCAACACGAACCACGCAGCATCGCCTACATGCAACGGCGACTGGCCGAGGGCAAATCGAAGCGCTACATCATCCGCTGTCTCAAGCGGTACGTCGCCCGAGAGATCTTCAAAGCGCTGCCGCGCTGACAAGAACGCGGTGACGGGACTGGCCCAATAACTGCCTGACACCCTCGGGTTGTCTTTCGATCGACATGCCGTCCCGTCACCGCACCGACCTCGCCGGGGTCGTGGCCTGATAAGAGCCTGCCCTCACACGAGTGGCCCATCACTGGCCTGCCCGAAACCCGGCAACAAACACCTTGACAACACATAGGAGCGTCGATCTCGCGCGTTGTTCCGCTGGATCGTTGACCACTGCCTCCCGCGATAGAGTTCTGTTAGCTTGCCGCTAAGCCAGTGGGGAACTCTGCGGACTACACCACGCGCGGGTCTGCTTGCGACACACTTCCGTTCAACCCGGCGGCAACGCGTGAGGAGGGGGTCGGTATGTTCGCGTCGATGGGGGGCCGGTCGTGGCTGGCGGCCACGGTGGCAGTCGTGTGCGTGATGTCCTCGCCGTCCGCGGTCGCCCAAACAGCAGGCGAGTCGTGGACGGTGTACGTCGTCAACACCTGGGGCGACACGAATCCGACGACCGGATCAGTCACCCCGATCGCGGTGACGACCAACACGCCCGGAACCCCGATCCCCGTCGGGCAACAGTCCGTCCCGCGTCGCCGTCACCCCTGACGGCGCCACCGCCTACGTCACCAACATCGGCTCGAACACCGTCACCCCGATCGCGGTGGCGACCAACACGCCCGGAACCCCGATCCCCGTCGGCAACACTCCGTACGCCGTCGCCATCACCCCTGACGGCGCCACCGCCTACGTCACCAACTACAACTCGAACACCGTCACCCCGATCGCGTCAGCGACCAACACGCCCGGAACCCCGATCCCCGTCGGCATCAATCCGCTCGGCGTCGCCGTCACCCCTGACGGCGCCACCGCCTACGTCACCAACGTCCTCTCGAACACCGTCACCCCGATCGCGGTGGCGACCAACACGCCCGGAACCCCGATCCCCGTCGGCCAAAGTCCGTTCGCCGTCGCCATCACCCCTGACGGCGCCACCGCCTACGTCACCAACTACAACTCGAACACCGTCACCCCGATCGCGGTGACGACCAACACGCCCGGAACCCCGATCCCCGTCGGCCAAAGTCCGTTCGGCGTCGCCATCACCCCTGACGGCGCCACCGCCTACGTCATCAACCACTTGTCGGGCAACGTCACGCCGATCGCGGTGGCGACCAACACGCCCGGAATCCCCATCCCCGTGCACACGCCACAAGTCGTCGCTGTCACCCCTGACGGCGCCACCGCCTACGTCACCAACTACAACTCGAACACCGTCACCCCGATCGCGGTGACGACCAACACGCCCGGAACCCCCATTCCCGTCGGCAACTATCCGTCCGGTGTCGCCGTCACCCCCGACCAGGCGCCGGTGGCGGCCCTGACGGTGACTCCGGCGCCGGCTGGCTCGGCGACCACCTTGGATGCCTCGGCGTCGACCGTTCGCTTTGGCACGATCGCCAGCTATCGCTGGGACTTCGGCGACGGCACCACCGCCACCACCACCACGCCCATCACCACCCACACCTACGCCACCCCCGGCACGTTCACAGTCATCGTGACCGAGACCAGCTCGGGGGGCACCTCCACCACCGCGGTGTTCACCGGCCAGACCATGAGCCGCAACGGCGGCCCCCAAGCGATGACCACCGCCAACGTCGACGTGCCAGCCGCACCCACCACGACAACGACGGCCGCCCCCATCACCACAACTCCAGCCACGCCCGTGTCGATCGCATCCGCCGACCCCCTGCCCGCTACCGGCAGCGGAACCGGCACCCTGGCGTTGGCGAGTGTTGGTCTCGCCCTGCTCGGCCTCGGGGCCCTCGCCCTGCTCGCCACCACCGCCCGTCGTCGCCACCCCTGAGGCTGCGTCGCCAAGGCGACGTCGCCGATGAACGACCAACCACAGGCGACGCACAATCTTCGCAACGCGAGTCACTCGACCACCACCATCAGATTGCCCTGATGGAGGATGGAACGCAAGACGTTGCGGTGATTCGTAGCGTTGCGGTCTGGTCGGGTGTGTCTCTCGAATGCCCTGTCACCGTGAGGTTGGCTTCCGAACGAACCGGCCGTCCGGCCAGATCCAGTCACGGTGTGGCTCGTAAGAGGAACGGCATCGACCACATATCAGGTGTGCCCACCGTGGCGAACCTAACCACGAGACGAGGGAACACATCATGTTCATGATCGGCATCGACCCCCATAAGGGGTCCCATACCGCTGCCGCGGTCGACGAGTCCGAGGTGGTGATCGACACGATCCGTGTTGGATGCCAATCGCGATCAACGGACCCGCCTGTTGGCGTGGGCGGCACGGTTCTCGCCGCGGATCTGGGCGATCGAAGGAGCGACCGGGATGGGCGCGTTGTTGGCCCAGCAGCTCGTTGCTGCCGGCGAGCACGTGGTCGACGTGCCACCGAAGTTGTCGTCGAGAGTGCGGCTGCTCGAGCGCGGTCGGATCGACAAGACCGATCCCAACGATGCCCGTTCGGCTGCGATCGTTGCTTGGCACAACCCGGCGTTGAACGTCATCACCGGCCTCGATGAGCATCGGGTGGTGTTGCGCTTGTTGGCCGATCGGGATCATCAGATCACCGCCAACCGGACCCGCACGATCTGCCGGCTGCATGCCTTGTTGTGTCTGCTGATCGAGGGTGGCAGCGGCCGGGCGCGATGACCTCCGGTTTCTCCATCAACAGAACACTAGTTCGATCAATAGTAGAACACAATAGGTTTCTAAGGATATTTGATCCAGTGATCATGTCCCAATCGAGCGTCGTCGGAAGACGGCAGCGAGGCGACCAAGAACTCTGCGGGCGACGCTTTCGCTCGAGTGAGCAGGGGGCATTGCAGCAGTCCGTGGCATGGGCTCGCAGGGAACTCGCAGAGGGGTCGGGTAGGCGACGACATCGGCGATGAGGGCTTCGAGCGGAAGGTCCTCCATCGCCTCGAACGCTAGCCGCGTATAGTTCCGCCCGTGCCGGTAGTGACCCCTCACAGCGACGCTCCGGCCATCTCGGTGCTGATGGTGGTGTACGGCGGCGGAGCCCTCGCCGTCGACGCGGTCGCCTCGCTCGTCGAGCACACGAAGCAACCATTCGAGGTCATCCTTGTCGACAACGCCAGTCCCGACGACTCGGCTTCTGTCATCCGGAAGGAGATTGTCGGCCTGACCTTGATCAGCGAGGACAGCAACCTCGGCTTCGGCGGCGGCAACAATCGCGCGGCTCGCGAGGCCCGTGCACCGGTGATCTGCATGCTCAACCCCGACGCTCGAGTCACGCCACGATGGCTCGACCCGCTTCTCGCTCTGCTGGAAGACCCACAGGTGGGCGCTGTCGCGCCGTCGCTCATCGGTGCCGACGGCACGTTGCAGGAGGTCGGCGCAATGGTCGACCACTGGGGTTACACCGGCCCGATCGGCACCCGCGGGTTCGGCGAGCCGGTGTCGCTGCCGTCGGGCCGAGTGTGCGTCGACTACGCCTCGGCGGCGTGCCTCCTGATGCGCACCGAGGTGTTCCGCTCGGTCGATGGCTTTGACCCCACGTATCGTCTCGCCTACTACGAGGACGTCGACCTGTGCATGCGGCTCTGGGAACAGGGTCTGCAGGTGTGGGCCGAGCCGGCCAGCCGGGTGATCCACCTCGGCGGTGGAACGGTCACGCCCGTCGTGTCACAAGCCCTGTGGCACCACAACCGTTCTGTGTTCCTACACCGCTGGCGAACCGAGCTCGAGCGACGCCCGAGCTTCGCCTCCGGCAGCGACGCGGAGATCGAACGCCTCTGGGCGTGGCGGACGGCAGAGTACGATCACTCGAATCATGGCAACGCCCACCCCTGACAGCTCGTTCATCGAAGAGCTGGTCTCCGATGTTGATGCCTACCTTCACCGGCTCACGTTGCTCACCGATTTCGCCGAAGGACAGGTGCAGGAACGGGTCCGACTCACACGAGCCGTCGAGCAACTCGCCGCGGATCGCGAGGGTCACGTTGCAACGATCACCGCGCTCGACCAGCGGCTGAGTTCGCTGGAGGGATCGGTCGCGGTACGTGTGGCGCTCATGCCGCGAAGGATCTGGCGCACGCTTCGTCGTTCGCGATCGTCATGATCCAACGCCCGATCTTCATCATCGTGAGAGAGCTGTTGTCTCCGTTGCAGCAACTCGTCGCCTGGCTCGAGCGCGCCGGCCACGAGCGAATCGTGTTGGTCGACAATGACTCCACGTATCCGCCGATGGTCGAATATCTGGCGACGACCCCGCACTCGGTTGTGCGGTGCGGTTGGAACATGGGCCACCGGTCGCCGTGGTTGAGTGGCGCCGTGTTCGAGATGGCAGCCGATGAGATGTACGTGGTGACCGACCCCGACATCGTTCCAGATGACGACTGCCCGTCGGATGCCGTCGAGCACTTCGCCGAGGTCCTGGCGGCGCACCCCGACCTCCACAGGGTCGGCTTCGGGTTGCGTATCGACGACCTGCCCGACCACTATGCACCCAAGGCCGACGTGATTGCCTGGGAGGCACCGTTCTGGCAGCAGGAGATCGCCCCCGGGTTGTACAGCGCTCCGATCGACACGACCTTCGCCCTGGCACGAGTGCCGCGACCCTCCTCGATGCCCTCCCTCCGCACCGGCCCGCCGTACGTTGCCCGCCACCTGCCGTGGTACGACAACACCGCCGAGCCATCAGAGGAATTGAACTATTACCGAAAGCACGCCGATCGATCGTTGACCCACTGGACGCGCCCGACGATCCCGGGCCGCGAACGTCTCCTCCTCGACCGGCAGATCGCCGAACGCTGAAGGGCTGACGGCCATGTGGCAACCGTGGCGAGGGTTCGCCTCGTCGCTGACGATCAGGCGCATGCGTTGGCCGGCAGCGATCTTCGCCGCTCTGCTCACCATGCTGGTGACCTGGGCCATGGCCACCCCACGTTACGGAGCCCCTGACGAATTGGCCCACACTGTCAAGGCATACGCCACCGCCCATGGCCAGTTGCTCGGCTCGACGACGCTGGGGGGCAGTCCGCTGATTCGCACGTTCAAGGTCCCCAAGGGTCTGGTCAGCGGCGAACCGTGGTGCTTCGCATCGCTTCCCGAAGCCAACGCCGGTTGTGCCGTGCCGGCTCGCGATCAGCGCGATCGTGGTGTACGAGTCATCGGCCGCCACCTACCCGATTCCGTACTACGCCGTGATCGGTACCGCGGTACGTGTGATCGGCGCCAGCGACTCGGCTCGCACGTACCGAATGATCTCCATCGGAATCAGCACCCTCCTACTCACAGCCGCCCTGATGCTGTTTCGCAAGAGCTTCGACAGTACCTCCGCAGTGGTGCTGCTAGCCCTCAATCCGATGGCCGTCTTCGTCCTCGCCAGCACCAATCCCGCAGCCATCGAAATCGCCGGCATGTTGCTTCTCTGGGCGTTCGTCGGTCGCCTGCTGGCGCGCGAGACGCCGGCGAGGGGCATCGATCTCCTCGTGGCGTCGACGATCGGCGCTGCGCTGATCATCATTCGACCGGTGTCGCTGCCGTGGGTGATCATTGCATTCGCCGGCTACTTCATCCTCGAATGGCGACAACCCGCCGTCGGACGGAAGCAACGGAACCGTGACCTCGCGCTGGCGGCAATCCCGATCACGCTGGCCGTAATCGCCGGGGCAGTGTGGAGCCGCTTCGCCGGAGTCGGCCTCACCGACGACAAGTATGTCGTCGACGCGCCGACCGTCGACATCGGGCGACTGGCGATCGGACGCACGGCCATGCTGCTCCGCCAGGGTTTTGGAAACCTCGGCTGGCTGGACACACAACTGCCGTCAGGTACTTACGGACTGTGGCTCGTCGTGATCATCTGTGCTGCTTCGGCGGTCAGCCTTTTCGGCGACCGACGCACCAAGCTGTTTCTCTCGGTCTCGTCGTCGGCTGGGTCGTGTACCCCGCGGCGTACGCCACGTTGGCCCGCACCCCAGCGGTCTGGCAGGGCCGGTACAACCTCCCACTCTTGGGGGGCCTCGCCGTGTGCGCCCTGATCGCGGTAACCCGACGACCACTTCGGTCCGCCAGCTCGCCAGCTTGCCCGCCTGTGCGCCGTTGCGTTCGTGATCATCGAGGTCGTTGCACTCCATCAGAGTCTTCGCCGGTTCATGGTCGGCGCCAGCGGCGACATGCTGCTCCGCTCCGCCGGTTGGCGACCGACACTCAATCCATGGCTGCTGATCATGGTCAACCTCATGGCAGCGGTTGCAGTGGCGGTACTGATGTTCAGCGATCGCGGGAGAGTTGCTCTACAACCGCCAACACAGCGATCGATGCCTGAAGCATTGGACTCGTCCAACGATTCCCGGCCGGGAACCCGTCCTGATTGATCGACGCATCGCAGGCGGTGAAGCGGCGCGGGAACGATAGCGTTCCGTGCTCATGCAGATCTGTGTCGTCGCCCTGGGCAAGATCGGGTTGCCGTTGGCTGTCCAGTTCGCCCGCAGCGGTCATTCGGTGGTCGGTGCCGATGTCTCGGCAGTGACGGTCGATCTGGTCAACGCGGCAGTTGCACCGTTCCCGGGTGAGGCCGATCTCGACGGCTATGCTCGCCGAGGTCGTCGCCGCTGGTCGGCTGACCGCGACCACCGATGTGACCGCGCGGTGCACGGTTGCGAGGTCGTGGTCGTGGTCGTGCCGTTGATCGTCGATGGTGACAAGAACCCGGATTTCGCCGGGTTGGATCATGCCACCGCGGCGATCGCCGCCGGGCTACAGGCCGGCGCGCTGGTGATCTACGAGACGACGCTGCCGGTTGGGACCACTCGCCACCGCTTCGCCCCAGCGCTGGCGGCCGGTTCCGGTTTGACCCTCGGCGAGGACCTGTTCGTCGCCTTCAGCCCGGAACGGGTCTATTCCGGTCGAGTGTTCGCCGATCTGCGCCGCTACCCGAAACTCGTCGGCGGCATCGACGAGGCCAGCACCAAACTGGCGATCGGCTTCTACGACGCCGTGCTGCAGTTCGACCACCGCGACGACCTGGCGAGGCGCAACGGTGTATGGGATCTCGGCTCCAGCGAAGCTGCAGAACTCGCCAAGCTGGCCGAGACGACGTACCGCGACATCAACATCGGGTTCGCCAACGAACTGGCCCGCCACGCCGACCAACACGACATCGACATCGCCCAGGTCATCGAGGCCTGCAACAGCCAACCGTTCAGCCACATCCACCAACCCGGCATCGCCGTCGGCGGTCACTGCATCCCCGTCTACCCACACTTCTACCTCGACGGCGACCCCACAGCCCAAATCCCAGCCGCAGCACGACGAGTCAACGATGCCATGCCCGCCTACGCGGTCGGTCGACTCGCCGAACGACTCGGCAACCTCCACGGCCTGACCATCGCCATCCTCGGCCTCGCTTACCGCGGCGGCGTCAAAGAATCAGCATTCTCCGGCGCCTACGCCCTCACCCAAACACTCACAGCCGCCGGAGCGCACCCCGTCATCCACGACCCCATGTACACCGATGAAGAACTCACCCGAACCGGCCTCACCCCCTACCACCTCGGCGAACACTGCCACGCCGCCATCATCCAAGCCGACCACCCCGAATACCGACACTCCAATCCACCGACCTCGGCGGGGCGACCACCGTGGTCGACGGCCGCCGATGCCTCAGCGCATCGACCGACCTCGACGTGATCACCCTCGGCGGCGGCGCGCGCTAACGGTTTGTCAGGCACAGTCATCGCAAAGCAGTTGCGATGGGGTTACGGACTCTCGTGACACGACCTTGCCGCACCGACACACCCACCCCAGATGGCGTGCCGGCGTGCCGGCCACGAGTTGATGGGCAGCGACGTCGTGTGTCACCGTCGCCCCGGCGGCAACCATCGAGTACTCCCCTAGCGTCACCCCGCACACCACCGTGGCGTTGGCTCCGATCGATGCCCCGTCAAGCACATGAGTCTCGACAATCTGCCAGTCGGCGTTGAATGCCCGGGGCACGAGGTCATTGGTGAATGTCGCCGACGGGCCAACGAACACGTCGTCACCGATATGCACGCCGTGGTACACGCTGACGTTGTTCTGCAACTTGCAGCGATTTCCGACTTCGGCCTGCGTGTCGACGTAGACGTTCTTGCCGATGACACAGTCGCTCCCCACCTGGGCACCATCACGCACATGGGCGTGATGCCACACTCTTGTTCCGCTACCGACATCTGCCCTGTCTTCGACGATCGCTGTTGGATGTACTCGAATAGCTGAATCAGACATTGTTGAAACGCTAGCGAGTGGGGTTCATCTAGTCCCTTCGCCCCGCTTCTTCATCCTTGAATGGCGCTAGATCGCCGATCGCTGAGAGCGCAAACGCCAGTCGCCGGATCGACGCCCGTACACTCTCCCCAATGGTCGGAACGCTGGCGTCGCGCGATTGGCTGATGATGACAAGCCGCAGGTTTCAGAGGTACGCCACGCCGGCACGGATTCTGCTCGACATCCTGGCATGGTGCGCAGCGACCGCGACTGGGATCTACCTCAGACTCGGTTTGACCTTCGATCAACAGGCGACCTCAGGCTTCTTCAAGATCGTTCCGCTGGTGATTGTCCTGCAGGTGCTCGTCGGGACAGCCGTGGGGTTGTACCGACGTAAGTGGCGCTATGGAAGCTTCGATGAGGTCGCCGCGCTCGTGCTGGCCTCGATGCTCGTCACCGGCTTGCTCTACATTCTCAACGCCTACTACTTCAATGTCCGTCCGATCCCTCAGAGTGCCGTGATCGTCGGAGGCATACTGGGCCTCGTACTGATGGCAGGTTGCCGCTACCTATGGCGCTTGCTCTTGGAGCACGCGCGCCGTCCTGACGACCGGTCGGCCGAACGTCTGCTGGTGTACGGCGCGGGTGAAGGTGGCATTCAAGTACTCACCGCCTTGTTGCGCAGCAGAACGTCACCCTACGTGCCAGTCGGGTTGCTCGACGACGACCCGGCAAAGCAGCGACTTTCGATCATGGGGGTTTCCGTGCTCGGAGGCCGATCTGCGCTGCCTGCAGCGCGCGCCAAGACCGGTGCGACGGCGCTACTGATCGCTGTTCCATCAGCCTCAGCACACATCATCGGCGAACTCGCCGACCTAGCTGCGCAAGAAGGAATGACGGTCAAGACTTTGCCGCCAGTGGAGGAGCTGTTCAATCAGTCTGTATCGGCCAGCGATATTCGAGACCTGACCGAGGAGGACTTGCTTGGACGCCACCAGATACAGACGAATCTCGAGGAGATCGCGGGGTACTTGACGGGTCGGAAGGTTCTCGTCACCGGCGCCGGCGGAAGCATCGGTAGCGAGCTCTGCCGGCAACTAGGACGGTACGCCCCTTCTGAACTGATGATGCTCGATCGAGACGAGAGCGCTCTCCACACTGTTCAGCTTTCGATATCCGGCCGGGCGATGCTCGATACCCCCGAAACAATCCTCGCTGACATCCGAGATCGTTCGTGTCTCATGGAGCTGTTCCGCCAACGTCGGCCAGATGTGGTGTTCCATGCTGCAGCGCTCAAGCACCTACCACTGCTCGAGCAGTATCCGCAGGAGGCCTACAAGTCCAACGTCATCGGGACAATGAATGTGCTAGAGGCCGCTGCAGCCGTCAATGTGTCGGTCTTCGTGAACATCTCCACCGACAAAGCGGCCAATCCGATCAGTGTCCTGGGCTACTCCAAGCGGGTAGCCGAACGGTTGACCTCGAGGATGGCGACGAACACCCACGGCGGAACCTACATATCCGTTCGGTTCGGCAACGTCCTCGGATCTCGAGGCAGCGTGCTCACAACCTTCCGAGAGCAGATCTCCGCGGGCGGGCCGATCACGGTCACTGACCGGGAGGTAACCCGCTTCTTCATGACCATTCCCGAAGCCGTCCAGCTCGTCATCCAAGCCGGCGCAATCGGCCGATCGGGCGAGGTGCTCGTTCTCGACATGGGCGAGCCAGTCCGCATCTTCGATGTGGCAAGGCGTTTGGCGGCACAGGCCGACGCTCACATCGAGATCGTCTTCACCGGACTTCGAAAGGGAGAGAAGCTCCATGAGGAGCTGTTCGGAGACGGCGAGCTCGATCACCGCCCGCGACACAGGCTGATCTCACACGCCCTGGTTCCCCCGTTGGACCTCGATCAAGTCACCGAATGCGAGGATCCAGTTGCCGGAATGGTTGCGTGGTCCGGATGACTACGTGAAGGTGTTGACGGTCGTGGGCGCTCGACCGCAATTCGTCAAAGCCGCGGCCGTGTCGGCAGCGATAGACAACTCCAAGGGACTCACCGAGGTCCTGGTGCACACCGGGCAGCACTACGACACGGCGATGAGCGACATCCTTTCGATCAGCTAGCATGCGAGCCCCCTCTTATCAGCTCTCGGTCGGGTCGGGGAACGCATGCTGAGCAGACGGCCGCAATGCCGTCGCAGCTGGAGCCGGTCGTTCTCGATGAGCAGCCTGACGTGCTTCTCACGTACGGCGACACGAACTCCACACTCGCGGCCGCGTTGTGCGCGGCGAAGTTGGGTGTCGCTGTGGCTCATGTCGAAGCAGGTCTCCGAAGCTACAACCGAGCGATGCCTGAGGAGATCAATCGGGTCGTCACGGACCACGTGAGTGATCTGTTGTACTGCCCTTCTGGCAAATCGATCTCCAACCTTGCGCGGGAAGGCATCACCCGAAACGTCCATGAAGTCGGCGACGTGATGTTCGACGTGTTCAAGCGACATGCCGCACTGACGAGTGAGAATCATGTCGCCGAGCGATTGAGATTCTCGCGTGGGACCTACGGCGTGTTGACCCTCCATCGGCCCGGGAACACCGACGACCCAGAGCGCATGAAACGAATCGTCGACGGCATCAGTCGCGTCTGCAGACGATGGGCTTGCCATGGTCTGGCCGGTGCATCCACGTCTTGGAGATCGCCTCTCGGGACTCTCGCTTCCGGAGAACGTACGGACGATCGACCCGGTCGGCTACCTGGAGATGCTCATGCTGCTGCGGGATGTGGCCGCCGTGGCCACCGATTCCGGGGGCCTCCAGAAGGAGGCCTACTGGGCCGGGGTGCCATGTGTGACGCTCCGTCCGGAAACCGAGTGGACTGAGACCGTCGAGGAGGGCTGGAACGTCGTCGTCGACGACGACAGCGAGTTGATTGCCAGTGCGTTGTCGACTCCCCGCCCCGGCTCTGGTGATCGACAGGCCTATGGTGACGGCACTGCGGCACCACGCATCGCAACCATTCTCGAGGCCTTCCACTGAAGTCAACGTCACTCGGAGCGCATGCCACGCTGGGGCGTTGGTGGACCGACTCGATAGAGTGTGGAGCCGTGTCCGACCAGGAGTACGTCGCCCATCCGACGGCGATCAGCGCCGGCACTCCGGCTCGACCGCTCGGGTGCGTGCGCCGATGCCGCTCCGAGGTCTCAGGACACGATGATGCTCCGGTAGAACCCCTCACCGAGGCGTGCAAACAGAAGGAACCCGCATGATCCCCATCACCACCGTTCGATTCGGGCCCGAGGAGGAGGCGCTGGTCCTCGAGGTCCTCCGCTCCGGTCAGGTCGCCCAGGGCGCGTACGTCGAGCGATTCGAGCGCGAGTTCGCCTCGCTACACAACGTCGATCACGCGGTCGCCGTGAACAACGGGACGACTGCGCTCGTCGTCGCAATGGAGGCACTCGGTGTCGGGCCGGGTGACGAGGTCATCACCAGCCCATTCACGTTCGTTGCGACACTCAACGCCATCCTCGAAGCAGGGGCGACGGCCCGGTTCGCCGACATCGGGCCGGACTTCAACGTCGATCCCGGCAACCTCGCCAGCCTCGTCAACGAGCGCACCCGGGCTCTCATGCCTGTTCACCTCTACGGCTACATGGCAGACATGGACCCGATCATGGCCGTGGCCGCTCGAGCGCGGCCTGCACGTGGTCGAGGATGCCGCTCAAGCTGTCGGCGCGTCTTGTCAAGGCCGTCCGGCCGGCAGCTTCGGCGTCGGGTGCTTCTCGCTCTACGCGACCAAGAACCTGACGACGGGCGAGGGCGGAATGGTCACGACCAACGATGACGCAATCGCTGATCGTTTGCGCCTCCTCCGCAACCAGGGGATGCGGCAGCGATACCAGTACGAGGTGGCCGGCCACAACTACCGCCTCACCAACCTGGCCGCTGCGGTGGGTCTGCCGCAACTCGCCAGAATCGACGAGACCACCGAAACACGGCGCAAGAACGCCGCCGCGCTGCGGGCCGGTCTGGCTGACGTGCCAGGGCTCGCCCTGCCGAGCGAGCCGGCCGAGGGACGTACCCACGTCTACCACCAGTTCACGATCCGGATCACGAACGAGGCGCCGATCACCCGTGACGAGACGATCGAACAACTGACAGCGCGTGGAATTGGCTGCGGCATCTACTACCCGAAGGTCGTGTACGACTACGAGTGCTATCGCAACCATCCGCTTGTCGTCCTCGACGACGTACCCAACGCGGACCGGACGGTCACCGAGGTGCTGTCGTTGCCCGTCCATCCGTACCTCACGTCGGCCGATCTCGACCAGATCGTCAGCACGATGCGTGAGGTGCTCGGGGCATGAGCCAACCCGTTCGCCTCGCCGTGATCGGCGCCGGGATCATGGGGACGAACCATGTTCGCGTAGCGAGACAACTGCCCGGAGTCGAGCTCGTCGCGGTGATCGACCACGACATCGAGCGGGCACGAGCGGCCGCTCGAGCCGGAGGCGAGCTGGCCAGCGACACACTCTCGGATGTGGGCGGCACCATCGATGCTGCGGTGGTCGCGGTACCGACTCAATATCACGTCGAGACGGCGATCAGGCTCGCCGAGCAGCACGTGCATCTATTGGTGGAAAAGCCGCTCGCTCCATGCGTCGACGACGCGCAGCGGATCGTCGACTCCGCCCGCGCAAATGGCGTGGTGCTGGCCGTTGGCCACATCGAGCGGTTCAACGCTGCGGTAGCAGAGCTCCCGCGCCTGCTCGATCGACCGATCCACATCGAGGCATCCCGAATCAGCCCGTACTCCGCCCGAGTCACCGACGGCGTCATCTTCGACCTCATGATCCACGACCTCGATATCGTGTGCTCGCTTGCGGGCCACGACGCGGAGGTCTCGCGGATCTCCGGCATCGCCCGCTCGATGAAGGGTGCAACTGAGGATCTCGCCTCGGTGACGATCGAGTTCTCCACGGGTCTCACCGCTACGTTCAACACGAGCCGGCTCGGGCAGCAGAAGATCCGGACGATCGAGATCACGCAGGCGGAAAGCGTCGTGATCGCCGACTTGGTGCGCCAGGACGTCACCGTCCACCGCATGAACCACAACGAGTACCTCAGCGACGAAGGTACACGGTACCGTCAGACGAGCGTCATCGAGATTCCGTTCCTCGAGACAAGGGGCGAGCCGCTCGCGCTCGAACTCGCTCAATTCATTGATTGCATCCGCAACGGCACCGCACCGCGTGTCGACGGGGCCGCCGGCATCAGGGCGGTCGATCTCGCGCAGCGAGCCACCGAGGCCGTGCAGGCCATGAGCGCGCAGCTGCCCTGAGGGTCACCACATGACCTGGCCGTCGGTAACCGTGGTGATCGCGGCGCGCAACGAAGAGTGCGCCATCGTTCAGCTACTCGACTCTCTCGACGCCCAGACGTACGATCGCGACAGGCTCGACGTAGTGATCGCCGATGGCGGCTCGACGGACGCCACCCCGGCCGTTGTGGCGGGCTGGACTGGGACTCGCGGTCTCCGTGCGCGACTGATCGACAACGTCGGGCGGGTCACAGCCTCGGGCTTGAACGCCGGCATCGGGTCGACGGATGCCGACGTCGTGATCGTCTTGGGGGCACACGCAACCGTACCGGCGAACTTCGTCGAGGCGAGCGTCGCCACCCTGGAAACCTCCGGCGCCGACTGCGCCGGCGGTCTCCTCGAGACGGTCGGTACGACGACGACTGGGCGTGCGATCGCCGCCGCAACCACGTCGTCGTTCGGCGTCGGCAACGCGCTGTTCCGCATCGGCTCGGCAGTCAGCCGCGACGTCGACACAGTGGCCTTCGGCGCTTACCGGCGGTCGGTGTTCGACCGCATCGGCGGATTCGACGTTTCGCTCGTTGGTGCGGAGGACGACGAGCTCAACTTTCGCCTCGTGCGATCAGGCGGGCGGATCCGGTTTGATCCGGCCATCCGCGCAACGTATTTCTGCCGAGAGTCGTTCAAAGGGCTGGCGAGGCAGTACTTCATGTACGGCCGCGGCAAAGCTTGGGTGCTGAAGAAGCACCGTCGCGCTCCCTCTGCACGAATGCTCGCGCCCGCCGGGCTCGTTGGAGGTCTTGCGATCGGGGCAGGTTTGTCAGTGTTGTTCCGTCGCCCGATCGTGGCGCTGGTGCCGCTCGCTCCTTACCTCGGCGTGATCGGTCTGGGTTCTTGGCGCGCCGGGCACCGCTCCGGCGCATCTCGTCTTCGGATTCTTGCCGCCCTCACGACGCTGCACCTCTCGTACGGAGTTGGATTGTTCGTCGGCGCAGCGCAACGGACTCACTCCGTCAACTCGAGCTCGTAGACAGTCGAGTCGCCCTCGCGCCCGACCGCGCGCCATCCCTCGCGTTCGTAGAATCTGATGGCGCGCGCGTTGTCGGTGAACACCGAGAGTTGCACGCGGTGAGCACCGTGGCGCCGTTCCTTGTCGAGATAGGCAGTCATCACCGCACTCGCCACGCCGGTGCCCTGCGCCGATGGCTCCACGCAAATGGCGAAGAGATGCGAGAGAACCGCTGTCGTCGACGACCGCACTGCCTCGGTCGCGGCCTCGTCGGGTGCGGAACATCGACGAGATCGCCAGCCAGACATGGTGTCGTCGCCGCACGATCTCGCGTCGGACGACTCGGTCGGTGACGATCCGGCTTGCGATGATGATCGGAAATCGGAGCAAGTTGCGTCGGTAGAGGTCGCGCCGGAAGCGGGAGAGATCAGTCGTGCCGGCGACGAAACCCGCCGATCGACCGTCCACCGAGCCGATGACCACGGTGTGCGGCTCGCCGAGAAACGCTTCGTAGTACCACCGCAGGAACGACGGGCCGAGGTGCGTAAGGAAGTAGTCGGGGAACGCCGCAGCGTGCAGTTCGGCGAGTGTTCGTGCATCGGATCGCACGGCGCCGCGCACATCGATGTTTGTCATCTCTCAGGGCCGATCGGCGAAGCATGCATCGAGGTCGCTATCTCGTGGATAGGTGATCAGCACCGCACGATGCCGACCGCTGAAGACGAACAGACTGCCGGCGGCCGCGGCGCTGGCACCGGCCCCCACGGCGTTTCCCAGGTCGGCGACCGACCCGGCACCGCCGCAGCTCACGACCGGGACGTTGACCGCCGCGCTCACGGCCCGGACGAGGTCGAGGTCATAGCCTTTCTGCGTGCCGTCGCGATCAATCGAGGTGAGCAGGATCTCGCCGGCACCGCGCTGCGCCATGTTGACGGCATAGTCGACCGGAGCGCTGCCCACCTTGCGCGCCCCCGACATCGTCCTGACCTCCGGTTCGCCGAACCTCGGTCGATGGACATCGATCGACACCACGATCGTCGATCGACCGAAGACGCGAGCGGCCTCGTCGACGAAGTCTGGGTTGGTTGCGGCGACGGTGTTCAGCACAACCTTCTCGTAGCCGAGTGCAAGGATGCGTCGGATCTCGTCGAGTGATGTGACGCCGCCGCCGTACGCGAGCGGCATGAATGCCTCAGAGGCGATCTCGGCGAGCAGGTCGAACTGCGGCCCAGCCGCTCGCGGCGACGCGTTGATGTCGAGCAACGTCACCTCGTCGGCGCCCTTGTCGTTGAAGATGCGGACAGTGTTGACCGGGTCCCCAAGGTACGTGCGGTCCTTGAACTTGGTTGTCTTGACGAGCCCAAGCCCGTCGATCAGCAGGCACGGGATCACTCGCGGCCGGAACCCACTGCTCATGCGGGCACCTTGGCAGCGAACCGCCGAAGCAGTTCTTTGCCAAAGCGGTGGCTCTTCTCGGGATGGAACTGGGTGCCGGTGATCGAGCCTCGCTGAACGGCCGCCGTGATCGGAGTGCCGTAGTCGACGGTTGCGGCGACATCGCCCGGGTCGTCGCAGTCGAAGTAATAGGAGTGCACGAAGTAGAAGCGCTGGCGTTCGCCATCCGCCGGCACGACGTCATGCTGACCGGCAGGCTCGGCGTAGTACCACCCCATGGCTGGTAGCCGCATCGATGGGCTGACCCGATCCCCGAGGTGACGAACCTGGCCGGCAACCCACCCGAGTCCCGGCAGGCTGCCTTCGTCGCTGCCGCGCGCCAGCATCTGCATACCGACACAGATGCCGAGCAGCGGGCGCTTATCGACGAGCACGTGCTGCTCGAGGTTAGGTGCGAAACCGGAGGCGTCGAAGCGCGATACCACGTCGTCGAACGCCCCGACGCCCGGAAGGATGAAGGCATCGTTTGACTCCATTTGATGCTGTTCGGTGACCCGCGTCGCGGGGACAGCGAGTCGTCGAAGCATCGAGAGGATCGAAGCAACGTTGCCGACGCCGTAGTCCAATACGCCGATCACGGGACCCCTTCCGTCAGCGCGTCCAAGTGTGGAGCGCTCGTTGCGGATCGTCGGAAGACGACACGTCGACGTAGAGGCAGCCAGAAGTAGATGAAGGCGCTGAATGCTGCAAGCAGCCCGATGTTCCCAAATGGGAACTGAAAGATTGAATCGAACAGGGACACCGAGGTGATGAACACGAGCTGGACCGCAGTGACGGCCTGGAGCGGTATACCGATCTCTCGGGGAAGATGGTGGCGGTTCACCGTGTCGAGAAACACGATCAACACACCGGCCGCGATGCTGCCGGCGATGACGCCGAGCCAGCCGAAGTCGACGTACAAGTTGGAGATGTAGGACCCGTTAGCGTTGCCCTGCACTTCAGCGTTCGGGAAGATGCGTTTTTGGACCTCTGTCGTGATAGTGACGTTCGGCCCGGCCGCAAACTTCCCAAGGTTCGGGATCGTCCGCCCGCCCAACAGCTGATGGATGTCGGAGTCGACGAACGCGATGTAGTGATAGTGAACGCTCGGTGGCACGCGAAACATGCGCTCCCCGATAACAGACGCGATGTTCGCGTTGGAGTTCAATTGTGAGTTCGAGAGCCGGCCGATCGCGAACGGGAAGCCGACGAAAAGCACACCGGCGACGATCAGGCTCCTCCACCGCATTGACGAACGACGCGAGATCCAAACGGTGAACAACAGCACCAGGACGAGGCGACCAACGGGTGACTTCTCGGTCGTGACTGCAGCGGCGAGGAGAGCGAGCGAAGCCACGATCGCGAAGCGCGCGAACCGGGCCAAGCCGCGATGGCGCAAGAACTGCAGCAGCAAGATTGCGCTCGCTGTCGGCAACACAGTGTCTCGTACAGCGCCGAAGAGGTAGGACAATCCGGGCGACGAGAGTTGGGTCAGTGCCTGCTCGCGGGCGCGGGCAAGATCCGTGCTTCGCGCACCACGGAACGCCTCGACAAGGGGCAGCACCGGCGTCAAAGCGATGTACGCGCCGACGACGAGGGCGCTGGTCGCCGCGAGCACACGGGCGATGTTGTCGATCGAGCGGGCGTCGAGTCCGCCGCCGTCCCACTGTGGTGAGTCCCGTTTCGCTACGAACGCGATCGACGCGGTCGTCAGCACAAACGCCGCGCACACTGTCGCGAGGAAGGTCGCAGCCGACGCCTCGCGGGCATGCTCGCCGAATACGCTCGGGGCGCCCACGAGCATCGTCAGCTCGAATACGACGACGTAGATGCCGCCCAACTTGAACACCCCGAGATCGAATGCTGCAGGCCTGTTTGCGATAATCGCACCGACTAGCAGCGATGTCGCGAAGATTGCGACGTAAGCGAAGAGGTTTGCGGACGTCAATGCCGGTAAACAAGGCGTCGCCGATGAGAACGGCGACGGGGAGAACGACCACGACACCAACGAGGGTGATGGCATCAAGGGGGCTTGGGATCGATCGTCGTAGTGAGTGCAGTTGGATGGGGGATGAGGTCATCGGGATCAGAGTTCGCCATCCTAGCCCGGCGAGGCAGAGCACCCAGACGTAGTATGCCTTGTCCGATTTCCTTAGGATCGCCAAAGTGAGGTGCAGTGACGACGGAGGTTGCGCCTCCGAGCGCCGCGAGAGCGCTCGCCATCCTCGGCAGCTCGTCACTGGTCACCGTGCTCGCTGGCATCGCCTCGGCGAAGCTTGCAGCAGAGCTGATCGGTCCTAGTGGGTTCGGTCTCGTCGCTCTTGTCCAGGGCGTCAGCGCGACGGTTGCCGCGCTGATCGAGCTCGGTCTGGCATCAGCTGTAGTGCGGGCCTACGCATCAGATGTCGAGTTTCGCCCGTCGCTCGCCGTCCTTGGCAGCACAGCGCGGCGGATCGTCTTGGTCACGGGCGGGTTCGTTGTTGTCGTGGTGGCCGTCATGGCGCCGTTCGTGACAGGGTCCATCCTCGGCGACGACCGCCGGCCGACCGAGCTTCTGGTGGCCGCCATTGCCGGCGTGCCGGTGGCACTCACTGTGGTCGAGAACGGGCTGATGATCGCTGCTCATCGTGTGAGGGCGGTCGCGAGGGCGGCGGTGTACATCGCTTTCGTGAGTCCGTCGGTGAACGCTGCATGGTTCATTGCGCTCGGAGAGGACGGCGTCGCGCCAGGCGCGTTGTGCAGCGCCGTCGTCGTGCTCATCGTGACCGCCTCGGTCCGGCGCCGCGAGCTGCAGCAGAAGGCCCAGCGAGATCGAGCATTCGGAGATCGAGCCGCCACGGTCGGAACTGACTCGGCCTTTGCTCCGCGATGGTGTGCCGGTGATGGCATCGGCGCTTGCCGGTGCTGCGGCCATGCTCCTCCTGCCGGTGATCGTCTCGGGCCGCCTTGGCCGCGATGGGGTCGGTTACTACCGGGCGGCCAATGTGATCTCACTCGGGTACACGGCGGCCGTGATCACCGTGATCGGCGCCGACTTCCTTCCCCGCGTCAGTCGCGTGAGTTCGTCACCAGCGGAAGTGAGCCATCTCGCGCTGAAACAGATCCGAATACTGACGGCCGTGCTCGTGCCACTGCTCGCCGTGACGAGCGCCGTTCTCCCACAAGCTGTGACGGTCCTGTACCGCAGCGACTTCGCGCCGACCGTGTCGATCCTCGAATGGCAGCTGGTCGGTGATCTGTTCCGCGTGGTCGGCGCGGTCCTCGCCACCGCAGTCTTCGCGAGGTTCGGCGGCGCCCGCCGCTTCATCACCGAGATCGTCGGGCTCGGAGCCCTCGTCGCGCTCTCGACGCTTGGGCTGCTCGTCGATGGCCCGCGTGGACTCGGCTGGGGGTTCCTGGCCGCCTACGTGATCTACGTCACGATGCTGTGGATCGTGCTCGGCATAGCCCGAGCCGGTCGCGAGGCGACGAGCACTGCTGCCCTACTGATCGTGGCTGCCGTGGCCTGTGCACTGCCGCCGATCGCCGCGCACGTCACGAACCACGAACAAGCCCGATGGATCGGGTTCGCCGTCGCCGCCCTATGGATTGCACCGCTCGTGCCGCGCCTCAAGCATCGCCGCTCGATGCCGGCACCGATCGACCCACTTCCCGACGATGGACCCGCGCTACGATCCGACGGCCACTGACATCAACGGCCGACCAGCCCATGCGAGATCACCGCGTGGCACATCCCATAACACGACGCCGAGCATTGATACCCGTCGGGCTTCAAGATCAGCAACGACCGACGCCAGATCAGCATCCGTCATAGCACCTGCGCGAACACCAACGATGGCCTGCGATTCGACCACAGACCGGATGTCGATGTGCACGGTCGTATCCCCAGTTGCCTGAAGCGACTCGACAAGACCCAAAGGCAGTTGGGCATCACTTCCAGCGATGAACGCCGCTGGCCCCACCCCACGGCGCCCTGCCACCCGTGCCACCAGGCTGGAGTAGACGCTGTCGTCCGCGCCGCCCGCACCAAGCACCGCGAGGACGGGTACGCCTTCTGCGATGTGTTCGACGTCGGCCCGGGAGCGAATGCGATGATCGAGTGAGTTGAGCATCAACACGAGTCCGACGCCCGCCATGAGCCCGAGGAAGCCCCCGACGATCCCGAACATGATCCAGCCGCTCGAGCTGCCCTGGGTGGCCGGCTCGACGATGACGGCGTCGGTGAGACCAGAGTCGAACTGCTTGGCGTTGGTCGCAGCTGCAACCGCCCGTTCATTCGTCCTCAGCAAGCGGTCGAACAGCTGGATGCGTTCGCCCTCCAGTGTCAGCGACTGCTCGGTCGAGTTGGCGAGATCTGTGTTGACCTTGTCGAGCCGAATCTGCAGCTCCTTCAGGCTCTGCTCCTCGAAGACCGCCTGATCGGCGTAACGCGCCCGGTCGAGCTCGCGGCGTGCTGTCACGAACGCAGTGCCGGTGTTGACGGCAAGCTCCTCCGCCTCAGTCGCGGAGTTGCCCTTCGCCGAGACGACGATCCCGTTCGCCGGCACGTCAGCCTTGACGGTGACC
This sequence comes from Ilumatobacteraceae bacterium, assembly GCA_963773085.1. Classification (GTDB taxonomy): domain Bacteria; phylum Actinomycetota; class Acidimicrobiia; order Acidimicrobiales; family Ilumatobacteraceae; genus JAENVT01. The sequence continues at coordinate 541,172 of CAVYZS010000018.1, forward strand.
GACTCGAAGCGGTCGGCAGCATACTTGCGAAGATCGGAGCTGAGGCGCGAAGCCTCGACTGACGCCGAGAGCCCGGCCGGGGGCCTGACGTTCTCTGCTTCGATGAAATTGCTGTCGACGATGTTGATCGTCGCGTCTGCGCTGTAGGCGGCGCCCGCCGTCGTGCGTCGGCCGTACCACGCGCCGAGCACCGCGAACGCGACGATACACACAGCGACGAGCACCCGGCGACGCGCAATCGCTCGGATCACATCCTCGAAGCTCGATTGTTCGGTCATGGACATCCTTCATGTTGGGCACCACGCATCCGCCAGCGACAAATCTGCCTGTGCGTTATCACTCGCTGCGTTGGATCCAGATCGAGCTAGGCGCGATCACGCCCTCGCGCAACAGGCTGGGCACCGCGCGGCGCAGGTACTCCGGATGGTAGTGAGCCATCCAGAACGACGCGAGTCGAATGGTGAACTCGCTGTTGAACATCAGGAAGGCGCGGAGGATCGCCACCTCATTCCAGAACATGTGTTCGCGCATGATCACGTCAGGATCGACGAACTCGAAGGGCAGCGGAATGTCGTGCACGTGGACTATCACGCCCGGCTTGAGCCGAGGGAGCACCTCGAGGAACAGAAAGCTCGTGTCGCTGCCGGATTTCACGACGTGCGTCGAATCGATGAAGAGCACATCGTCGCGTTCGAGCGACTCGAACACGGTGAGGTCGACGTCTTGCACCATCGATTGCACGACTTCGACCTCGAGCCCGGGTCCGTTCAACGCCTGCAGACCGTGCCAGCGGAACGGCTCGATGCATGTGAGTGTGGCCGGGCTGCCGTCCGCTGCGGACCTCGCCAACGCGGCCGCTGCGTAGTGTGTCGACACCCCTGAGCCGACTTCGATCATCCGGCTCGGCCGCGTCGCGCGAAGCCACGCGTAGAGGATCTCGGCATCGGCGACGCCGTAGCCCTCTCCGGAGGAGCGCTGTTCGAACACCTCGTACGGCTCGATTGTGGTGACTTCTTGGGCGAATTGCTCGAGCATCTCGATCGTTCGCAGCTGGCTCTCCAATGACAGTTCGATGCCGCGGAGCTCGGACGGTCGCCGGAGCGTCTCGGGTCGCCGAGCGAGCTCCCGTAATGACGGCACGGGGCTGTAGTAGTGCGCCGGGAGAATCTGAAAGCCGGCCCACTCAGTGCGCGGACCCCACCGGTAGAGCGCCTCTGTATAGGCCTGCCGCCCGGCGGCGCGAAAGCCGACATGACGGGCTTTGCGAGCCTTGCGGCGGACGCCGCGAAGCGACCCAGCGATACCCATAGGTGCGAGAGGGTACTAGGCCGCCGGATCGCCCCACAACCCGTCGACCAGCGGCCTACCGGTATTTGAGAGCGAGACGAGCGAACATAGTGTCGGCACGCCAGAATGGTGGTGATGCGATCGTCCTTTCTTCCCTTCTCGCCGCCACTATTCGGCGCCGACGAGCTCAACGAGGTAGCGGACACCCTTCGCGGCGACTGGATCACGACCGGCCCGAAGACCCGCCAGTTCGAGACCGACTTTGCGAACTATGTCGGGAGCGCAGGCGCGCTCGCTGTCTTCTCGTGCACCGATGCCATGCAGGTCGCGCTCGCCGCGCTCGGCGTCGGCCCAGGCCACGCCGTCTTCACGACAACGATGACGTTCTGCTCGACCGTGCACGTGATCGAGCACCTCGGCGCACGCCCGATCCTCGTCGACATCGACCCGGTCACATTGAACATCGACCCCGTCAGCGCTGCGCGCTGCGATCGACGAGACGATCCGTGCGGGAACACACACACCCAAGGTCGTGATGCCGGTTCACTACGGTGGACATCCGTGCGACATGGCGGTGATCGATGCGATCGCGGCGTCGTACCGGCTCGCAATCGTCGAGGACGCCGCGCACGCCCTGCCCGCCATCGTCGACGGCAGGATGATCGGCGACCCAGCCACGCCCGACGGCCTGATCCGCGCGACGGCCTTCAGTTTCTACGCCACCAAGAACTTGACGACCGGCGAGGGTGGCATGCTCACTGGCAACGACGACTTCCTCGATGAAGCCAGGCTGTGGAGCTTGCACGGCATGAGCCGCGACGCATGGAAACGGTACGGCAAGGGCGGCTCATGGTTCTACGAGGTGGTGCGCCCGGGCTTCAAGTGCAACATGACCGACATCCAGGCTTCGATCGGGCTCCATCAGCTCAAGCGGCTCGACGAGATGCAGGCCAGGCGCGGCGAGATCGTCACGGCATATCATGCTTCACTCGGTGACCTGCCCGAGATCCAACTGCCCGTGGAGCTACCGAACGTGAGCTCTTCTCGACACCTCTACCCGATCCGGCTGCACCTCGACCTGCTGCGCATCGACCGCTCTGAGTTCATCGACGAGATGACGGAGCGGAACATCGGAACGAGCGTGCATTTCATCCCCATCCACCTCCACCCCTACTACCGCGACCGATACGGCTTCGCGGCCGACGACTTCCCGAACGCCTGGCGCGAATACCACCGTCTCGTCAGCCTCCCCCTCAACCCGCGCATGTCCGACAACGACGTTGCCGACGTCGTCGAGGCCGTCAGGGCGACGGTCGACGCGCACCGTATCTGACCACGACGTGGAAGGCCTGAGTCACCGGGACGCTTACCCGGGCAAACGGTTGCTCGACATCGCCGATCGCGACCGTTGGGCTTGTTGTGCTGTCGCCCGTCCTGCTCATCACTGGGACTGGCCGTCCGCCTGACATCACCCGGACCGGCGCTGCATCGAGCTCGACGGATCGGGCGCGATGGCGTGCCGTTCGAACTACTGAAGTTCAGGTCGATGCTTGTCGGCGCAGCGGCATCGGGCCCGGGCATCACAGCCCACGGAGACAGTCGTATCACTTCCGTCGGCAGGGTGATCCGCTCGACCAAGCTCGACGAGCTTCCGCAGCTGGTGAACGTGGTGCGTGGCGAGATGAGCATCGTTGGGCCGCGGCCCGAGGACCCGAGATACGTCGAGTGGTATACGGACGCACAGCGCGAAATCCTCCGCTGGCGGCCGGGGATCACGTCGCCGGCTTCACTGACCTACCGCGACGAGGAATCGGTCCTCGCTGGGGCCGAGAACCTCGACGCGGCGTACAGGGTGGTGATGGCCGACAAGATCGCGATCGATCTCGCCTACTTCAGACAGCCAGTCACTCATCGGCGATCTCAAGATGCTCGGCAAGACCCTGCGTGCCGTCGTTAGAAGTGGCCCGCCATGATCGCCGCGTCGAGTGCCACAGCCGAGCGAGGAAGCATGCCAACCCGAGTCGTCTACTTCACAAGCTCGGTGGCGCTCGACATCCGCATGTTCGGCAAGGAATGCCGATCGTTGGCGAAGGCCGGCTTCGACGTGATGGTCGTCGCACCGAATTCGCCGGTGGGACCGATCGATGGCGTGAGCTTCGTCAACGTGCCTTCCGCATCCGGCGACCGGTTACGCCGCGCGACTGCTCGATAGCGCACGCCTGCTAAGGATGCTGATCACGCACCGCGCGGATGTGTACCAATTCCACGACCCGCAGCTTACTCCCGGTCGCGACTGCTTCTCCGCTGCCTCGGACGTTGTGTCGTGTACGACGTCTACGAGAACGTGCGCGATGACGTGCGAACGAAGCCATATCTGCCGAGGCTTGCGCGACCGGTGCTCAGCGCCATCGTCGGCGGGCTGGAGTGGTTGGTCGGTCGCACCGCGAGCCACGTGATCACGGCGACGCCCTCACTGGCGCTCCAGTTCCCGCCGTCGAAGACGACCATCGTGCACAACTATCCAATCATCGACGAGCTCGACGCAGACTTCACTTTCGACGACTACGTCGATCGTCCTCCGCACGGCGTGTACGTCGGCGCGATGACCGTGATGCGCCAGGCCCGCGAGATGTTCGCCGCCAGCGACGACGTCCACGGGCGACGGCCCGACTTCGCCCTCGTGACCGCCGGCCCGACGTTCGGCATCGAGGAGCCAGGGTCGCACCCAGGGGTCGAGCATCGGTCCACCATTCCCCGGGAGGAGGTGCCGGCTCTGCTCAGCTCGGCGCGCTTCGGCATCTCGCTGCTGGCCGACGAGCCACATCTCTCCGTGTCCCTGCCGACGAAGGTCTACGAGTACGCGGCCGCGGGCCTGCCGGTCATCGTGTCTGCGTCCACCGTCACCATCACGGGCGATGTCGAAGCCGTTGGATGCGGCCTGGTCGTCGACGAGACCGACCCGGCTGCGATCTCCGACGCGATGATGTGGCTTCTCGACCACCCTCGCGAGGCGTACCTGATGGGGCAACGGGGTGCATCGCTCGTGCGGGACCGATACCAATGGTCGACTGAGGCTGAGGCGCTCGTGGGCGTGTACCGACAACTCGAGCAGCGGGCGCGGCGCTGATCGCCGAGGTGATCAGGCCGGAGGTCCGAACGCCTGAGCGAAAACCTGCAGGTACCGCTCCGATTCGCGGCCCCAGTTGAGCTCCCGCGCCGCCTCCAGCGATGCGCGCTTCATGGCAGCGATGTCGCTTGCGACCATTCGATGAATCGCGGCCGACACCTGCTCTGCCCCGAAGGGCCGTTCGATCTTCACGCCGCATCCCCACGTGTCGACGACGCTTGCCATCGCGGGGAGATCGCTCACGCAGACGGCGAGCCCCGCCATGATGTATTCGAACAACTTGTTCGGCAACGCGTTGGCCATCTGGCGACCATAGTCAGGCAGGGCGAAGATACCGACGTCCGCCGAAGCGGCCGCGGTGACGAGCTCCGTCATGGGCACGGGCGGGGCGAACACGATCCGGTCGAGCCCGTCGCCTGCCAGTTGACGGAGCTGCTCGAGGTAGGCACCGTCTGACGATCCCCGAAGCGTCAGATCGGACGTTGTCGCGGCCAGGTTGCGACGCTGCCGACCACGGCTTCGATCCACGCGCGACACAGCGATCACCCCATGGAACACGACCTCGAGGACGGCGCCAGGCTCGCGGAACTCGAACTCCTGATAGTGCGGCATGTTCCGCACCGTTGTCGGGGTCTGCTCCAACCCGTAACACTCCTGCAGCCGGGCGCCGATTCCATCGCTGACTGCGGTGACGAGCTGGGCCTCCCGAAGGTACCGCTCCTCGATAGCCACTATCATCGGGCGGAAGAACCGCCGCCAGGTTGCGGAGTCTTCCCGCTCCTCCGACGACAGCTCCGGCGAGTCCATCGCCAGACCTGCACCGGTTTGCCGGCAAAGCTCGACACCGATCGGCAGCGTGCGCCATTCACGGGCGATGTACACGTCAGCCCGTTCCCGCAAGGCCGCGTCGAGCACGGCTTTACGCCGCCGATCGGACCAGTACGCGGAGAGAGCGACGCTGCCTCCAAGGGCGGAGGACGCCTGGCGAGCCATCGCGAGGAGCCGTCTCGCCCCGGTGATCCGCGGCAGCTCGAGCTCGACCACCCGCCACGCTGGCTTGGGCGAGCGCGCACCGGTCGCACCGATGGCCACGACGTCGTAGCCGGCGCTGTGGAGCGCGTCGGCCTGACGCCTGATGCGGGGCTCGTCGCCCACAGGGTCGAGGTGGAGGAAACAGACCTTCACATCTGCTCCAGTTCGCGGCTCAGTGGCGCCGGGACGGTTGGGACCTCACCCATAGCGGCTGAGCTTCTTACGTGTCACCCGCTCGGCGACGGACTGGATCGACTTGAGCATCCGGTACAGCCGCTCCTGGTTCGGCAGGTCCTCGAACCGGTGAACCGGCACTTCGAGAAGTGCCATGAACTCGTCGCGGCTGAGGCGCAGGCGCTTGGCGACGAAGTCGATGTCACGATCGAGCTCGGTCGGCTCGTACAGCGGCTCCTTCAACCTTTCGAGCGCCGCATCACGTGACATCTGGCCGCTGACGATCAGGCTGGAGAAGTGCGGAAGGCGATTGTCATATCCGAACCGGGTCGGCAGGTAGTAGTCCTGGTGGAATCGTGTGAACAGCGATTCGCCGTGCTTGCGGTCGTACGCCTTGTACCCGACACTCCCGCTCGAGCTCGGCAACTGCCTCAGACTTCACGTACCGCATGTAGTTCAGCGGCCGCACGACGCGCATGCGGCGAAGGTACGGGTACTCGATGTAGTACCGGAAGAAGCCGACCGTGCGATAGTCGCGCAGCTTGCCGGTGCCGAAGCGCTTGTGAATGGCCTTCAGGCTGCGCGCGTCGGTGGAGGATCCGTGCCAAGCCGTCGGGAAGACCCCTTCGGTCGACACGTTGGCTCCATTGAGCACCCACCTGATCTTGTGCTTCACCGCATGGTGGTACAGGGTCGCGAAGAACACGTGGTCCTGGGGCACGTCCTGGTTCGAGATGCCCGACCGGAGATACGCGAGCTGGAGCTCGCGCATGTCTTCCCAGTTGACGACGTGGGTGAACAGATCCATCCCGCAGCGCTCGATGAGTCGCTCGATGTTGTGAGCAGCGGTCTCGCTGTTCCAACCGGCATCGACATGTACAGCGAGTATCCGCAGGCCTCGATCGGCCATCTTCAAGGCCAGGTAGGAAGAGTCCACGCCGCCGCTGACGCCGAGGATGCAGTCGTACTCCTTGCCCTTGCCGGCGGCCTTCATCCGTTCGATCAGACCGTCGAGCTCCCGCGCCCCTTCCTCGTTCGGGAACCAGGATCGCTTCGCCAGCTCGACGAAGCGGTGGCAATGGTTGCAGACACCCTCATCATCGAACGTGATGTCCGGGTCGGAGGTGTCCATGACGCAGCGGGTACACATCTGGTAGGGGCGTGCGGGACCCTGCAGAATCGAAGTCACTGTTCATCCTTTGACGTAGGAGCTGTGTCCGGCGTGAGAACTGTGCCGATGATAGGGACGGTGTCGCCCGATTCGCAGCCCACGGCTGCGCGCACGAGCGCGGCGACGAGGAGCGCCCAGAGGAAGTGATTGCCGATGATGAATGACTCCTGAGTGTCAGCGACGAGGACCGCTGTCGCGAGCGCAACCGGAAACGCTCCGATGAGTGGAACACGCAGCGCGCGTCTCAGCCAAGCCGGCAAAGGCCACAACCACGATTGCGGCGAAGATCACCGCCGCGACGACTCCACCACCCAATACGAGGTCGAAGTAGGCGCTGTGCGACCAGATGTCGTTGGCGATCTCTGGGTGCAGTCGAACTCGGAACTCTGGCGTGTGCCAGGCGGCCAGCCAGCCCCAACCGAAGAACGGTCGGTCCTTGACGCCCGCCCAGTTCGCGCTCCAATGAAGCCCTCGACCGTCGAATTCGGGCGGACGTCCGAGCCAGGCAGACACCCGATTGCGCTCGACAAGAGCCGTCACGGTGACCACGGCAACAACGCAGAAGTAGACGATCCCGAACCCCCACACGGATCGAGTTCGACGGTCGTCTCGAACACGGCGAGCGATGACGCCGGCGATCTGCCACAACGTCCAAGATCCGGCAAACACCGCAAGAACCATCCACGACGTCGCCGAATCGCCGTGGAGCTGGAGACGCAGGTCGAATGCGCACACCGCCACAAGAACGGCCACGCCGGCCCACCAGAGCGGCGGTCGCCGCTTGACGAGCACCGCGACGAGGACGAGCACACCCGCGGAGGCGATCACGGCCGGAGGGCCGAGGGAATTCCGGTTGAAGAAGATGCCCACCCAGTTGCCGATGGGATCGCGCGATCCCGCCCAACGACGAGCGATCGACCACCCGGACACCAGTAATCCAGGCTGCATTCCGATCACGATCAGTGTGACCAACTCGAGCAACGAGAAGCTCACTGCGAGGTAGAGACCAAAGCAGGTCGTCGCGACGAGGGCGACGACAGCGGTGGCCGTGTCGATGTGCAGCGTTGACCAGACAGTCGACAGAGAGAGCCATCCGGCAAGGCGACCACGATTCCGGCGACGACGACGGAGCGCCCGCGGCCGGGCAACCCCCGTCGGGCGAGAAGCGCCAGCGCCGGCATCTGAACGGCGAGGTAGGTCGACAGGATCGCGTAGTCGCTCGGGAGCTGACCCGGTTGGGTCTGTCTGGTCCACAGGGTCAGTACGGGACCCTGTGTCAGTGCGGCAAGCGCTACGACGACATAGGCGAACTCCGCATAGCGGCCGATCGTCGACCACGAGTGCGGGCTCCTGCGAACTAATTGACCTGAAAGCTGCGGGCGCGGCTGCGGTCGTCCGGCTCTTCCGGGGTGTCATAGATTTGACCTGCAGGACTGCGCACCGACACGACCAGCCAGGCTATCCGCATCGTTCAGGCAGTGAGCCGGCGCCCATTCGATCCCGCGTCAACGACTCCAACGTGGTTTGCGATTCTCAGGTACCCGGCACCAACCAGATCAACTGATCGTCGGTCATGTAACCGCTGTATCGCGGCACGGCCCAGAAATGTTGCTGCCCGTGGTATCCAACCACGCGGGCCGGTCAATTGCTCGTGTTCCACGCGGCGCCTCAATCAGAATGTACGGACCGGAAAGACACGGTGAGTCAGCGAGTACGTAATCCGCAAACTCGTTCGAGCCCGAATAGCCACCCACAATCCAGGGTGAGGCTGCCGGTTGTGCGCCCAGCGCAAGGGCAGACAGAGGTGTTCCGCCGGCCAGATCTACCAGGCAATCTCGAGCCTCAGTTGGCATCCGCTTTCCGATCGCCTGAAGCTCGCGGATGTACCGCGCGGTTTCCGGATGCACGTCGATCGTGCCGAAGACGCCGAGGTCAACCGACTCGGTCTCAGCATTCAGGCCGCCGATCAGGCGATACGGGCTGCGCAGTGCGCCCTGGAGCGCGCTACTCGAGGCAAGACTGCCGACCCCGAAGAACAGGGCGATCGGCAACAGCACGGCCGCCCGGCTACTGACGGCGCCCGGGTTCCATGTGCTCGGGCGCTTCATCAGTCGGGGACACGACGACGAGTCCATGGACGAGTATGCCCACGCCGACTATGCCGACGGTCAGCACAACCTCGTGGACTACTCCGTTGCCGCTTCCAGCCGCAGCGCCCACTGCCATGAACGACACAAGCGGAGCGGGCCTGAGGGCCTACGCGCTCCACTGGAGCACGGAATAGGCGCGTCCGCCAGCCCGGAAGGTTGTCCTGATCCTCGCACCGTAGACCCGAACATAGTATTGAGCGAGGCGAGTGTTCGCCGTCTTCGTGGCCACCTGGCGGCGCCCATTCTCACGTGCCACGGAAGCTGCCTCGTCCATCAGAGACCGGCCGATCCCTTGACCGGTCATCCTGGGATCGACAGCGATGAAGGCGATTTCGGCGGTATCGTCCCAGTCCGAAACCGTTGGTTTCGTCATCTGGACGATGGCGGAGGCGACAAGGCGGGGACGCACAATCCCGACTCTGGCAAGAGCCGCCAGATGCTTTGGTCGCAACACTTGGGTAACGGAGATCGGACGCAAGGACAAGAGACAGAATCCCTCGACACGGTCACCGTCACCGCGCTATCGCCAGGTGTTGGTCGGGTCCGCGTCATCGCCCACGAGTAGAAGTCGTGCAGAAATGCCGGCCCCAGACTGGGTAGGACGTCATCGGGAAGCGCATCGCAATGGATCGCCACGATCGATGCGACGTCGGCAGGCTTGGCGGGTTCGATCAGCATTCCTGTCCTGAAGTTACCAAGGCGTGTTCAGGGCTGGCCTGTGAGTTCGCGGTGCCGGCCGACCGACGGTCCCGAACAAGCTGTGTGCACGCGATGCTCCCGGCTTCGACGCATCGCATCCCAGTGCTCGTTGTACGCGCCGAGCGGCAGGGGCGACGCCAGCTGTACTTGGACGCCGTGCCCACGGCTGCTACTCTCCCACTCGCGCGTGCTGCGCAGTGTCGTGCCCAGTTCCTCCCAACTCATGTTGATACACATCGTCGTGCAATCGCGTTCGTACGAACCTGTTCGGGGTCGAGGCCCGACCGTTTGCCGGCCGGTGCGGATGCTTGGCACGCTCAGACAGTCGTCTCGCAGGTCATGCCAGCCGCGGACCAACGAGCATCACATGATCGTCGTCATGCTCCCTGCGTACAACGAGGTCGAAGCGCTGCCCCGTCTCGTACCGAAACTCATGGACGCTGGACAAGCACTTGGTCACGAGTTGCGGATCGTCGTTTGTGATGACGGGAGCACCGACGGAACTGCCGATGTGCTCAACCAGTTCCGAGAGATGTACCCCCTCGATGTGATCACACACCGCTACAACCGAGGGCTCGGGGAATCGGTACGCGATCTGATCGAGTACGCCGTCGAGGTGACGGTCCCAGGTGACTTCGTCGTGCGCATGGATTGTGACGACACTCACGAACCCCAGTACATCGCGACGATGATTGAACGCGCCCGAAGCGGGTACGACGTGGTCATTGCTTCGCGATTCGTCGATGGCGGCGGTCAAGTCGGAGTCAACGCCTACCGCAGGTTCGTGAGTCGGGTTGCGACGCTCTTCATGCGAACGCTCTTTCGAATCGATGGGCTGAACGAGTACACATCGGGCTTTCGGGTGTACCGGGCCGAGATTCTCCATCGAGCGATCGCGACCTATGGCAACAACTTCGTACAGCTGAAGGGCCTCGGGTTCACGTGCACGCTCGAGAAGCTGGTCAAGTTGAAGTTGTTGGGTGCTCGTTTCGGCGAGGAGCCGTTCGTGCTTCGCTACGACAACAAGGTCAGCGAGAGCAAGATGGTGACGAGCGTGACGACGTTTGGCTACTTCACCATGGCGGTGCTGTACCACTGGCCGTGGGGCGGGTGGAGGGCAACGAGTCGTCGGCGATCCGGGAGACAAAGCTCACCGACCGATCCGGTCGTGTGAGCCAATGTGCGGATTCGTTTCCATTCATTCGTCCGGAGGATCGCTTGACGATCACGCCGCATCGCTCGACGCGATGCTCGAGACGATCGCTCACCGGGGTCCCGACGGAAGGGGTCGCCACGTCGTCCCGGGACAACTCGTTCTCGGCCACGTGCGATTGGCGATCATCGACCCGGCTGGAGGACATCAGCCGATGTGCACGCCCGATGGGCGGTACTCGTTGGTCTTCAACGGTGCGATCTACAACTACGTCGAGCTCCGTGCGTCCCTCGTGCGACGAGGGGTCCGATTCTCGACAACCTCGGACACCGAGGTTTTGTTGAACCTGCTCGCGGTCGATGGAGCCGGGGCGATCGAGTCGCTGGTCGGGATGTTCGCGTTCGTGTTCCACGACCGAGTCACGAACAGTTGGATTGCCGCTCGGGATCCGTTTGGCATCAAGCCGCTGTATCTCTCACGACGACGAGACGTCGTGATGTTCGCGTCCGAGGCGAAGGCGATCCTGGCGAACCGGCACGTGCGCGCCGAACTCGACCTCCGCTCGCTTGCGCAGTATGTGGTGTTTCAGTTCACGCTCGGTCACCGAACGATGTTCGACGGCATCGAGCGGGTCCCACCCGCGACCTACGTCGAAGGACGAGGCGATGCGATCATCGCGCAACGCCGCTACTGGACCCCCAACACGAGCATCGACATCGAAGACGAGGACGACGTTGCGGAGCTCGTGCGGCAGGTTCTCGATGACAGCGTGAGAATGCAGCTGCGTTCCGATGTTCCACTCGGTGGCTACCTCTCGGGCGGTCTCGACTCGAGCGTCGTCTGCGCCCTTGCAGCGCGCCACACCGATCAGCGGCTGAAGGTGTTCCACGGGCGCTTCGCCGAGGGCGCCGGCTACGACGAGTCCCACTACGCACAACTCCTCGCTACCGCAATTGGGGCAGAGATGCAGGTCGTGACTCCCACCTGGCGTGATTTCATCGACCTGCTGCCGGAGACGATTCGATTGCTCGACGAGCCGGTCGCCGGCCCCGGGGCGTTTCCCCAGTACATGGTCAGCAGACTGGCCGCGCAGGAAGTCAAGGTCGTCCTTGGCGGCCAAGGGGGCGATGAGATCTTTGGGGGCTATGCCAGGTACCTGATCGCCTATCTCGAGCAGGCCCTGAAAGGAGCGATTACCGAGACCCAGGAGGAGGGCCAACATGTCGTCACACTCGACAATGTGATCCCTCAGTTGCGGATGTTGAAGTCGTACTTCCCGTTGATGCGTGAGTTCTGGAGCAATGGACTCTTCGACAGTATGGATCAGCGGTACTTCGCCCTGATCGACCGGAGCCGTGGTGTGGCCGAACTGCTTCACCCGGACTTGCGGGATGCACTAGACATCGGCGAAGTGTTCGAGGAGTTCCGCGAACTGTTCGAGCAGTCCAGACACCAAGTCGTACATCAACAAGATGCTCGCTTTCGACATGTCAACGCTGCTCTCCCGCCCTGCTCCAGGTCGAGGACCGAATGAGCATGGGTGCCTCGCTCGAGTCCAGAGTTCCATTGCTCGACACTCGTCTTGTCGATCTCCTTGGACGCATCGCCCCGCGCATCAAGTTCAAGGCTGGGATCGGCAAGCACGCACTCAAGCTGGCGACCCGTGACATCCTTCCTCCGGCCATCATCGACCGGAGCGACAAGATGGGCTTCCCGGTCCCGCTCATGGAGTGGATGCGAGAGCGCGAGGTGTTCGATTTCGCTCATGACGCGATTCTCGGGTCGTCAGGATCCAGCCGATCACTCATCGACCAGACTGCAGTAGAACGACTCCTGAGCGACCGACGTTTCACAACTCGGCAGCTCTGGGGGCTGTTGTCGCTACAACTTTGGAATCGCGCCTACCTTGCATGAATGAGCTCGATCTGCCGCTGCCGAACATGGGTGCCCGCCGGTCACATGTGCTCGAATCATTGGGCAAGTACTGGCCAGGGTGTTCCGACCGCGTGGCCGAACTGCCGATCGAGGAGCGCGATGCGGGGCCGATCAGCGGGCCGCTGCGTCTTGCTGAGATCATGCTTCCCGAACTGGGCGGCGTCGGCCGCGGTCGGCGGTCGACTGCTCGTCCCAAGAGAGGCAGTCGGGGACGGGTCGTGGCAACGAACCGACTGGTGGACTGCGGCGTTCATCATGCTCGAAGGATGGCACGAGCGAGCATGGGAGCAGGCACATGGCCCCATCCATTCCTACTCGTACCGATTGAAGGGTTGGGATGACCGTGCTTGGCAGCGAGCCTGGGTCAATCGCATCGGGATGTTTCTCGCTATCTGGGCGGGCATCGAGCCCTTCCAGCACGCAGCGACGGTGCGATTGTCTCACGACGTCGACGCGATTTCGAAGACAGTCCCAATCCGAATCAAGCAAGGTGCCTTCCGGACCATCGCCGCAGCGCGACGACGGACCGCTGAGACCACCTCGACCGGAGGTGCAATCTCATTCATGTCGCGGCGTAACGACTGGTGGCACATCGACGACGTGCTCCGACTTGAGGGTCAGGCCGAGCGTCGGTCTCTACGTTCAACGTGTTCGCCGATCCGCGGCGACCTTCACTGTCACCGCGCCGATGGCTCTTGGACCCCGGCTACCGTCTCGACAGCAGTCAGGGGACCAGGCTGATAGACACACTTCTGAGATCGGGTTCCGAAATCGGGCTGCACCCATCGTTCGATTCGTGGCGCAACGCTGACCTGCTCGTTGAGCAGCGTGAACACCTCGAGCAGCACATCGGGCGGCCCGTCGGGCGGGTACGGCAGCACTGGCTTCGATTCTCGTGGGAGCGGACGTGGGCGGCGCAGGCCTCAGCAGGACTCACGTGCGACACCACCCTCATGTTCAACGACCGACCGGGTTTCCGCAACTCGGCAGCGATTGAATGGCGTCCCTGGAACGCGTGGACCGGCTCGCCCCACGAGATTCGCGCGGCGCCGAGTTGCTTCATGGATTCTCACCAGTACAACTACGCCGACCTCGCGGGCACGTCGCCCATTGCCGCGCGCGTATTGGTCGACGAGTGTCGTGCGGTAGGAGGTACAGCTGACTTCCTCTGGCATCCGCACACCCTGAACCCTGATTTTGGATGGCGGTATGGCTTCGTCCAATTGATTGAAGCGGTGACGCCGTGAGTCTCGATTCACCTCGACTTCTGTTCCGGAAGGTCACTCCGCCCCGGATGAGCGGCGCGCTCTGGGGCCAGCGAGAGCGCTGGGGGCCAGTGCCGGACACAACCGATTCGACGTGGCTGGAGTGGTGCGAGATGTCCGGCCAGTTCTACGACCAGACTCAACAACGAGGAATTGGTCGACCTGGTGAGCGATGCTGGTTACAGGGTCATGCGACGGATCGACCTCGACGGTCGCAGGTTGCTCGAGATTGGTCCGGGATCGATCCAGCACGCGAAGTACTGGCTCGGAATGCCCGAGCACGTTCACCTCGTAGATGTCGATGAGCGCATGGCGGAGCGTGGGGCCTCGACGCTGCGACGCCTGGGCGTCGATCACACCGTCCACGTTGTCGACCCAGGCCAGCCACTTCCGCTGGACGACGCTTCGGTCGACGTTGTGGTCGCGTTCTACTCGCTCGAGCACATCTTCCCCTTGGTCCCCCAACTTCGCGAGTTCGCTCGCGTCCTGACCCCGGGCGGCATCCTGATCGGGGCGATTCCGACCGAGGGCGGTCTGGCGTGGGGGCTCGGCCGGTTGCTCACCTCGAGGCGATGGCTGCGTCGGAACACCTCGATCGACCCTGACAAGTTGATCTGCTGGGAGCATCCGAACTTCGCCGACCGCGTGCTGGGCGACCTCGCCAGCGAGTTCGAACCGGAGCACACACAAGCGTGGCCGATTCGGCCGATTCGAATGATCGACGTCAACCTCATCGTTTCGTTTGTCCATCGAAGAAGGGCCCACTGATGGTTGCAGACGACGCATCGACCAGCCCGTACCTGGCGGAGGCGGTTGCCGCACTTCCCCGCCTGCTTGGCGGATTCGACCGAAACCGGGCCTCGCCGACCTTCGGCGTCGGCGACCGCTTGTACTGGGCGTGGGGCGTGCTCGACTTCCCGAACGCGACGTTCCAGGGTGCGGTGCACGGGATGGCTCGCTTGTGGGCACATGGACTGTGGCCGTACGCGACCGATCCAGCCCAGTTCATCGATCGGCTCGACTCAGTCATCCAGGCGATCGGCTCGTGTGCCTCAGCCGACGGGTCGTTGTGCGAGGCATTTCCCAACGAGGGGTCGTGGTGTGTGACGGCGCTTCGTCGCGTACGACGCCCTCGCTGCAATCGAGTTGATGGCTCACCATGTCGAGGCAGACCAACTCGATCGATGGACCGCTTCGATCGAGCCGCTTGCGAAGTACATCCGACGACAACGACGAAACGCACGCCTTCATTTCGAACCACCTCGCGACCGGGGCCGCAGCGCTCGACCGATGGTCTGTGTTGACCAACTGTGAAGCCAGTCGACGAGCGTCGACCTCCCTCATCGACAGGATCCTGTCTCGCCAGCATTCCGAAGGCTGGTACGTCGAGTATCAGGGCTTCGATGCCGGCTATCAATCCCTGGCGACGTACTACCTCGCAGACATCGCAACTCGCTCACGCGTCCCAGGGCTCGGCGAATCGCTCGAACGCTCGGTCGAGTTCGTGAGCCACTGCGTCCATCCAGACGGGTCGTTCGGCGGCTACTACGGCAGCCGAAACACCCGCTTCTACGTTCCGGGCGGCTTCCACCTGCTCGCGTCCGACATCGCCCGACGGCCGCCGCGATCGCGGCGCGGATGGCATCCAGTGTGCGGGCGAAGACGGTGGTCACCTTGTCGTCGCTCGACGCTCCGAACACGCCACCGATGTTCAATGCGTATTGTCTGGCTGCAGTCACACCGGTCGAGGCGGTAGCGGGGCCCACGCTTCCAGCCGAGCGCCCGGTACCGACTCGTATCAGCGTTCCCCGGTGCCGGACTGATCGTCGACCGAGGACCAAACCATTACACCGTCGTCTCGACCAAGAAGGGCGGCGTCGTCCAGCACTACGTCGACGGTCTCGAAGCGGTGGTCGATTGTGGCGTGATCTACGAGCGGGCTGGACGAGTCGGGTCGACGCAGTTCTTCGATGAGGAGGCGGTCTGGGACCTCGATCGGTCCCGACTGACCGTGCGCACGCACCTACGCGCGATGGTGACCGACGTGCCCAGGCCCTGGCAGTTCGCCGCGCTGCGGGTCGGGGCCATCACCTTTCTACGGATCAGACGGCTCCGCGAGTTCCTCAAGCGCCGATTGGTGAGCATGCTGATCACCGGCCCGAAGCGGTGGACGGTCCGCAACGTACGCGTGATCGAACTCGGTGAGCACCTCACCATCCATGACACTGCCGAACCAGCGGGCGTGGTCACGCGGCGCCAGTCCAATGGCCCGTTCACTGCCATTCACATGGCGAGCCAGGGGTATTGGCAACTGCAGGACGAGGTGCTGCGATGATTCCGAGGTTCAGCGTTCCGTTCGGGGCGAGGGAGCTCAGCGCCCTGGCGCTACCCGCACGACACGGGGTTGCGGACTTCGAGCGGAGCTTCGCCGCAAAGTTCGGCGCTTCGGATGCGATCGCGTTCGCCTACGGGCGCACCGCCCAGTGGGCGTTCCTCCAGGCAGTCGGGGTTCACGACGCCGAGGTCGTGATGCCTGCGTACACCTGTTCCGTAGTCGCCGCACGCAGTCACGCTGAGCGGCAACACTCCGGTGTTCGTCGACATCTCGCTCGACGACTACAACCCGACTCCGGAACGGATTGCGGACGCGATCACATCGCGAACCCGCGCCGTCATCGCGACGAACACATTCGGCTATCCCCAGGACGCCATCAGCCTCCGCGCCGTTGTCGACCGCACGCCGAGAATCGATTCGGCCACAAGATCTGGTTGGTCCAAGACTGTGCGCACGCTTTCGGTGCGACCTCGGGCGGCGATCTCGTGGCGACGGCTGGGGACGTCGCGCTCTTCGGTCTGAACGTGAGCAAGATCATCAGTTCGATCTTCGGCGGGATGCTGACGTTCAACGATGCGGCCCTCGCCGCTCGAGTTCGCCATTGGACCGAACGAATGCTCTCCTCGTCGGGGATGCTTCGAGAGGTCCGCCAGCGCGCATACGGCCTTGCCGCGTCAGCGGCGCTCTCTCGGGCCGGCGTGACAGTGACACAGCCGCTTCTCGCGCGTACACGGTTGCTCGATCGCTGGGCGACCGCGTATCACCTCGACGATCGCGTGCACTTTCCCCCCGACTATGAACAGACGATGACGCGCATCGGCGCGACGGTCGGAGTCAGCCAGCTGGGACGATACGACAAGATCATCGCCAACCGACGCGCCAACGCTGCGACGTACGCGTCGCGACTGCAGATGGGCGCGGAGGCCGTGATGGGCCCGCTGCGGGATGGCGCGACGTATTCCCACTACGTCGTGCGAGTCCCAGATCGCGAGGCGACGATCGCTCGGTGGCGGAAGTCGGGCGTGCAGCTCGGCGAGTTGATCCAGTACAGCATCCCGCACCTGTCGTCGTACCACGGCCCGAACGTCGCCGGGTTCGAGAACTCGCTGCTTGCGAGTCGTCACCTCGTCAACTTTCCGGTGAACGCCCGGTCCCGGGATGTCGAACGCATCGTCGAGATCGAGCACGTCCCAGGTGCATCGAATGACGTCGGATGCCGACGAAGGCGAGGCTGAGCGAGGGCGACCTCGACCGTTCGGATCCCGCGACAGCGAGGATGACTGCCCCACCGAAGTGACGCGGACCTGGTCCTCTCGTGTGCTTCCTCCACTCCTGGCTCTGGTGTCGGTCATCGTCAACGTGCTGCGAACTTCAAGAGGCCTGTCGCAGTTTCTTGTCGACGTTCTGTCGCCGGCGGCACAGATCGCCTCGCAGCACAACCCCATGCTGGACCATCTCGGCTTCCCGTCGGGCTCCGAACTGACCGCGGTCAGCCTCCCGCTTCGGCTGTACGCCGCATTCGGTGCACTCGGGATCGGTCCGATCCGTGCGACCTTCGTCATGGTCGCGGTCGAAGTTGTTTGGCTGTTCGTTGGGATCGCGTGGTCGGTCCGAATCATCCAGCCCTCGGTGTCCCGGGAGATGGCGGCCGTCGCGGCGACGGTGGGCACGCTCGGGTACGCGCTCGACGGCAACAACCTTGCCAACTTCGGGTTCTTCTTCGGATGGAACTACGGATTCGCGGGCGGCGTTGCCTGTGTCGCGATCGCCTTCGCCCTTCAGCGGCGTTGGACGGCGGCGGCCATCGCGATCAGCGTGCTCGTCACTGTGCACTTCGTGATCGCCGTGCTCGTCGGGTTGGTTGTCCTCCCGTTGGTAGCGCTCGATCTGAAGCGACGCCGGTTCGAAATACGTCTCGTGCCGGCGGCTGTCGCTGCGGTCATCAGCGGCGGTGTACCTGTGGTTCGCGCGCGGTGACGTGCAGCTACCGTCGGCAAGCCTTGACACGAGGCGCGTACATCGCTCGGCTGCGGGCTTTCCAATCCCACTTGTTCTTCGAGTTCGACACGCGGTTCCTTCGCCCCTTTGCGGAGGACATCGGAGCGTGGTCGATCGCTGTGGTGTGACAGCTTGCTGCGGCGCTGACCGCACGGAGGCTCGGTCACCGGGCGCTGTCGAGTCGCGTCGCGATCATGTTGGTGACGACGGCTGTGCTCTGCCATGCTTGGGTGGGCACACTCGAACGCTCGATTAGCCCAATGTCACGTTGTTGTTGATGGAAGTTGCACCGATCTTCAGTGTTCGTCAACCTGCTGCTGTTGTCGTTCGCGTTGCCCCTGTTCCTTGATGAGACGAGAAGAAGCCATCGTCTGTCGCTGCCCATTTGCTTGATCGTGTGGTGCATGGTGCACGATGTTGATCAGCACCTCACCTTCGGGTTGCTGCTGCTCGGTCTGGCCTGCACTGTGGATCGTTACTGAGCTTCGTCAGCGGCAAGACCGCTCCGGCCTCGTCCTGTCGGCGCTGGCTGTGTGCGTTTGCGATCCCCGCCATCTACTTCACGCTCACCGCAGTCGATGTCGCAGGTGGATGGGGTGAGCTCGCTACGGACGATCACGCACCACCCGGCAACGCTGATCGCACTCGGCATCATCATGGTGTTGGCGCTGATCGAGATCGACGGCGGCCAACGACGCTTTCCGATTCCGTCTCTCGCAGGAACGACTGCCCTAGCAGTGATACCCGTCGTTCTGGTAATTGGAACTTCGGCGTTGGTCAACCCATATGCTGTGACAGGCGCTACGGCTCAGTCGCGATCTGACCTGATCGATACCGCCACATGGGCGCAAGCCAATACCGCACAGGACGCGATCTTCCTGCTCCCGTTCTCCGACGACGGCTTCGGTTGGAGGCTGTACTCCGAGCGTGCGTCGGCCGGCAAGCCGCGCGAATGGCTGCACTACGCCTTCCTCTACTCCCGTGATCAGACCGTCCTCGCCGAAGGAACGAGGCGCGCCGAGCTGCTCGGAATCGACGTCGACGATTGGCTGCACGACCATCCCGAGTTGAGGCGTGGGTGACACGCTCGTGAACGAGCTCACCGAACGATTCAACCAATTGAACGACCGTTCGGTCGTTCAGCTTGGTGACCAACTCGATGTCGACTACTACGTGTTCGATCGAACGCATCGGCGTGATTCGTCGTGCTTCGAGATCGTCCACGAGAATCAGAACTTCGAGGTCGCCGTCCCTACTGCTGAGTGCCGTGCCTGATCGCAATCGGTGTCAGGTCACCGCAAGTGCGAGTAACACTGTTCGTGGAT
Source organism: Ilumatobacteraceae bacterium (assembly GCA_963773085.1). Classification (GTDB taxonomy): domain Bacteria; phylum Actinomycetota; class Acidimicrobiia; order Acidimicrobiales; family Ilumatobacteraceae; genus JAENVT01. The sequence goes on from CAVYZS010000018.1 coordinate 560,823, forward strand.
GAGTGACATCGACAGCGTCCGATCTTCTGGGAGCGTCATCCGCTTTGGAGCGGCGAGTCGACGCACCCGGTCGGGAGCGACGAGTTCTTCGCGGAACATCGCCGTGTTTACCTCGACGAGTGCTTCGGCGGCCGATTCGACGAGCGCTTCCTTCCACCCCCACGCCAAGGCGGCCAAGACATCAGGGTGCTCGACCTTGGCTGCGGGAACGGCTTCTGGACGGCAGAGTTCGCAATGCGCGGGCTCCAACACCTGGTTGCTGCCGATCTCACCGAACAGGCGCTCGCACTGACTCGGAGGCGACTGAGGCGACAGGCGGAGCCGCAGAATTGCGCCTCGAGAACGCCGAGTCGCTCACGTTCGCCGACGCCACGTTTGACCACGTGAATTGCCAGGGCGTCGTTCACCACACGCCGGATACGGCGCGGGCGATCGCCGAGATTGCCCGCGTGCTTCGAAGCGAGGGAACGGCGAGCGTCTCGGTGTACTACCGCAATCCGATCCTTCGAGTCTGGCCGTACCTCGGATGGGTCGGGACGTGGCTCGCACGACGACGGCGCTGGTCTCAAGGGGCGCGGACGCGAACGGATCTTCCTCGAACGCGATCCTGACGAAATCGTCCGAATGTACGACGGTGCCGAGAACCCGATCGGAAAGTGCTTCACGAAACACCAGTTTCGGATGCTGCTCGAGCCGTGGTTCGAGATCGAGGAGACATACCTTCACTATTTCCCGACTCGCAGCCTGCCCTTCCCAATCCCGCGATTCGCCCGCTCCTGGTTCGATCGGCACTTGGGTTTCATGCTCTATGCCTCGGTCCGGCGCAGACCGGCAACTGGCGGTGAGTGAGATGACCTGTGTGGCAAAATCCGTCGAGCCAACGAGATCTCAACGCTCGGCCACCTTCTCTTGCGCGGGGAGTTCGACCCGCAACCCCCGAGATCGTCACGTTCATCGACCGTAGTGAACCGGCACGACGGCCTTCACCGAGTCGTCCAGCAACTCCTCGACCGAGGAAGGATCGATACCAAGTGTCTCCGGTTCGATGTCGGCGAATCGAATTGTGGCTCCCGCTCACGCGAAGGCGAGGGCCGTCGTCACGAACGTGAACGATGGGACGATCACGACATCGCCGGGTCCACGTCAAGGAGGAGCGCAGAAAGCTCAAGTGCATCGGTACATGACGTCGTCAACACCACGTCGGCCGCACCGAGGTCGCTGGTCAGCAGCGCCGCCACCCTCGACGAGAACATCCCGCCGCTGGAGGCATGGTCGCTGCTGATGGCCTCAGCGATGCATTCGAGCTCGCGCCCGCGCGCGGGCCTGTTGAAAGGAATCATGGGCTTGCCGGTGGCGCTGGCCAACACGCCTCAAGCATGGCACTCGCGCCGGAAAAGTAGGGGGTCCACGGCCTCGGCGCCCCACGACGTTCGTTCAGTTGTCGTGTGATCGTCAGCGACCTGAGGATAATCAAGGTATCGGGATACGAATTGCAGGCTGCCCGCAACACGCCACATCCGACGGCAAAGAAAGCCGCTTGGCTGGGGCGAGGCCCGACCCGACGCGCCATCGGTTATCGCCCCCGACCACTCGAGGGGGTCACCCGTGGTTGGAGCGCCGGCTACATCGACTGACCATCCTTGGACACGTGAGTTCTGACGGGCCTCGGCGTTCTCCCCGAGCGATTCGATCCCGACGATGACGATTCGTACGGGGACGCCTGGAGGTTGGAGGCGAACTCGCCCGTTGCCGTCCAGGATCGCGATTGGCACGGGCTGGCCGGTCGCGGTGAACGCAGCAAGTCGCTCCGGTGACAGCACGTTCGGGATCGTGACAATCACACCGCCGTCGGCATCGGGCTGGCCGACGAGCCGATATGAGCCCGTCATTGGGCGAGATCAGCGTCGACAGCGCTCTCCGTCAACGGCGCCCTGTGTGCACAACACGCTGACCGTAGATGGAATCGGTGGCATCGGGAATGAGGTGGTCCAATTCCCCGACGCATCGGTTGGCGGAGTCACAGTCGATGAAATCCGGGGGGATGTCGTACCAGCCAGCCGGCGCGACCGGTGACAAAGACATGGGGCGATCCCGAACAGTTCCCTGAGGCCGTCACTGAGTTGCCGGCTGACGGTGACTCTGCGGAGTCGGCCACTATCGATGGCTGAGATGGGAGCGGCAGTTGGATCCGTCGGGCGAACGGTACGTAGGGCAACGCGATGCCGGGATCCTGTTGACGCAAGCCGACCGCGATCACCTGAGCCGGGCCGAGCGAACGGGGAAGGCGGACCGTGGCAGTGCCGAATGATGCCACCGCGGTGCCGAGCACGTTGCCGGCCAGATCGAAGATCGTGAAGTCGATGCCGTCTACCAACGGCGAGGTGGTGATTTCGATCTCGGTCGGGGTCAACGCCGAGTAGGACATGTTCCCGGTGAACACATCGCTCGGCGCGACGACGATCGGCGCCGACTGCCTCACCGTCACACGTCCGCGATCACGTACGCCGGCGCCGCCGGCATGGGGAACACAGCCGACCATGTCCCTGCCGGGTCCGGAGCGACAGTCTGATCGGTTGCGGAGGTTGGACTTCCTGGAAATGGATCCGCGGTCGCCGTGACGTGGACGTCCGAACTGCATCCGCCACCGGAGACGGTGACTTGGGACGAGCCCTGCGGCGCGACTCTGGGAAAGAGGGTCACACCTATTGGCAAACTCACCACCCGAGTCGGTGCCAGCAGACACAACGAGGCGGCAGCTAACAACAGCACGACAACGGCGCCAAACCGGACTGCCATAGAACAACATACTTGCGCAGGTCGACAAGGGTGGACAAGCGTGGATCGCTCCGAATGATCGCCCAGCTCTCGATGCCGAGTTCGACTTTCGGAACGGCTCCGGACGTCTACTTGCCCCGGCCGGAAGCCTCGTTCTCAGCGTTCCGGCCCATCCGGCGCTGTTCTCTGCACACGATGCATCGCTCGGCCACTTCCGTCGATATTGACCCCCGCCAAGTCTCCGACCTGCTCAATCGCCACCTTTGTGTCGCCCGCGAGGGTTTCCCATTCATCTCGCTCTGCCATTGCGCGGCGTGGAGGTCTTGCTCGAACGTGTCCGAGCCATGTCTTGCAAGCCGCAGCAAGAGGCGTTGGAATCGGATCTATCTACGCGACCGCCACGGCCGACGGGCTCCTTGTCATCGAGTCGACGACGTACCTTCCGCCACTGGCGTCACCAGCGAAGGGCTATTGCCGGCAAGGACCGCACGGTGGCACACGTTGCTGGGGAATCCTGCTGGTTGTTCTGGAAGTCGTTGCGTGTCCCCTGATGGGAACGACCCCGCTTGAGCGGAGCGACTTGGCGGACACGGAGGCCTACGCAGCGCCGGTGGTCACCAGCACGATGTTGTTGCAGTGCCGGCGCAGGCTCGTAAATCGATGAGCGTCATCGGAGCGAATAGGCCGGGCGAACACAGCCCGCCCGAGGCGGAACGACGGAATGTCTGACGGGTACTGTTGGCGATGCCTCACGACGCAAGGCTTCTGCTACAACCCCGCCGAGTGATGGCGCGTCTCAGGCGAATTGCACGCGGTCGCACCACGGTGACCACGTCACCCGACGCGAGCCTGTCGCAGGAACTGGACGGTCTGCGCCACAGGATGGAATTGATCGAGGCGCACCTGGCCGCTCGAGAGGACCACTTCTTCATACCATCGCCGCCGTTCCCGCCGATTCCGCTCGATGAGTTCATGCTCTACTCGACGTGTAGCTCCGCCGACTTTCTGCACCCACGTTACGTCGAGATTTGCGGCATGCTGAAGCACCCCTGCGACTGGCACCGAAAGCTGTGGGAGTGGGTCTTCGTGGTCCACCACCTCCTAGAGTCCGGAGTTGTCAGGCCCGGAAGCAAGGGCCTGGTGTTCGGCGTCGGTTCCGAGCGTCTGCCGGCGCTCTTTGCCAGCCTCGGTGCCGAGATCCTCGCCACGGATGCCCCTTCGCATCTTGGTGAAGCCGAAGGCTGGGTCGAAACGGGTCAGCACCTCAGTTCATTGGCGCAGATTCGATACCCCGAAATCGTTGATGGCGAGGTGTTCGACGCCAATGTCTCCTTCAGCACCTGCGACATGAGGAACATCCCGTCGGAGCTTGTTGACTTCGACTTCAACTGGTCGTCGTGCTGCTTCGAGCACCTTGGCAGCCTGAAGGCTGGCATGGATTTCGTGGTCAATGCCGTCGAGAAGACGCTCCGCAAAGGCGGCGTCGCCGTACACACGACCGAGTTCAACTTGACGTCCAACGACCAGACGGTGGAGGAAGGTTCAACGGTCATCTATCGGCGCCGAGACATCGAGGAACTGATACAGACGGCTGCGCGATCGCGGGCACATCGTGAAGGAATTCAGCGTCGCGCCGCCGTCGCACTATTGGGACTTTCACGTCGACACCCCTCCGTACACGAGCAAGGTCCATCTCAAGCTGCTGCTCGAGCACTATGTGACCACATCGGTTGGAATCGTCGTGGAGCGCGGCGCCTAGGCATGCGCTCCCACCATTCGACGACCTGCCAAGTCGTCACCCTCGCCGCAATTTGCCTCCGAGCTTTGCGGCGATGTCGCGCGGATCGGACATGACCATTCCCTTTCGCAACAGCTTCTGCTTCTTCGCCGTGTACGGCGGGTACATCAGCGAGGGGTCGATCTTCGTGCTCCGCGTGTGTACGGCGCGATGGTGGCTGAACGTGTCGAAGCCGAACTTGCCGTGGTACGCGCCCATGCCGCTCTCGCCGACACCGCCGAACGGCAGGTTGGGGTTGCTGACTTGCAGCAGCGTGCCGTTCACGCACGCGCCGCCACTGGTGGCCTCGGCGATCACCTGGTCGTTCTCGTCGTCGTTCTCGCTGAACGTGTACAACGCCAGTGGCTGGTTGCCGTCGGCCGACAGGTCGTTGACGAACGCGATCGCCTCGTCGAGCGAGTCGACCGCGATCACCGGCAGGATCGGCCCGAAGATCTCCTCGCCCATCACCGGGTCGTCGCCCGTGACGCCGGTGAGCACCGTCGGTGCGATGTACCGGGTGTCGGCATCGGTGATGCCACCGTGGGCGACGGTGCCACTGTCCAACAGCTTCTCCAGACGATGGAAGTGTGGCTCGTTGACGATGCGGGCGTAGTCGGCGCTGACCCGCGGATCGCTGCCGTAGAACTCGGTGATGCTGCCCCCGAGCGCAGCGACCAACTGGTCGTGCACCGATCGCTCGACCAGCACGTAGTCGGGTGCGATACACGTCTGCCCGGCGTTGATGAACTTGCCCCAGGCGATCCGGCGTGCTGCCACGTCGATGTTGGCGTGGCGGCTGACGATGGCCGGGCTCTTGCCGCCCAGCTCGAGCGTGACCGGGTGAGGTGCTCGGCCGCGGCGCGCATCACGATCCGTGCCACGCGACTGTTGCCCGTGTAGAGGATGTGATCGAACCGCTGGGCGAGCAGCTCGGTGGATTCGGCCACGCCACCTTGCACCACTGCAATCGCCGGGTCGCCGATGGCTTCGATGAGCGATGCCAACTCGGCCGCCGATGCGGGTGCGAGCTCGCTGGGCTTGGCGACCACTGCATTGCCTGCCGAGATCGCCGCCACCATCGGAAGGAGCAGCAGTTGCACCGGGTAGTTCCACGGAGCGATCACACACGCCACACCCACCGGCTCTGGTACCACGTGCGACGAGCCCGGCTTGAACGCAATCGGCGTGGCCACCCTGTCGGGCCTCATCCACGAGCTCAGGTGGGCCAACATGTGGTCGATATCGCTGATCGTGAACCCGAGCTCGGTCGTCCATGCCTCGAACCGCGGCTTGCCGAAGTCGGCGGCCAGGGCGTCGAGCAGCCGCGATTCGCGTTCCGTGATCAGGTCGCGTAGACGCTCGAGCGTTGCCCGGCGCCACGCCGACGGTCGGGTGGTACCAGCCGCGAACGCAGCCCGAGCCGCTGCCACCTTCGGAGCAATGTCGTCGAGCGGAGTCACTGAATAGTCCATACGAACCACGTTATGCCCGCCGTGGTCATGGCGCGAACCATGAAATTGTACGGTTCATTTCGATGGGCATTCATCGCGCAACTTCCCAATCGCGCCACATTCGTACTTTTGGAATGTAGGATAATGAGATGGCACGCACCACACTTCGGGCGAAGGGGCAGTTGACCCTGCCGGAGGAGATCCGCAGCAGGGCGCGCCTCGAGGAAGGTGACCTCCTCGACGCCGAGATCACCGACGACGGCATCCTCCTTCGCCCGCGCAAGGTCATCGACGCGACGCAGGCGTGGTTCTGGACGCCGACGTGGCAGGCCGGCGAACGCGAGGCTGACACAGACCGAGGGGCCGGTCGTGTTGAGACGTTTGGCTCGGGCGAGGCGCTCGTCGAGGGGCTGCGATCCATCGCCAAACCGGTCAGGCGACAGCGGAACGACTGAGACATCGTGCCGACCTATGCGTGGCTGGCGCGGTTCCGAGCGGATTTCGAGCGGCTCACCCCCACTCAACAGGCTGCGTTCCTCGTCGCCGTGCAGCAATTCGTCGAGGATCTGCAACGGGGCGGCACGTTCCGCAAGGGCCTGCGAGTCAAGGGCATCCAGGGTGCGGCGGGGATCTTCGAGATGACCTGGGCCGCCGACGGGAGGGCCACCTTCGAGTACGGCGACGAAGTGACCAGCGGCGACTCTCACATCGTGTGGCGCCGCGTCGGAACCCACGCCGTCTTCAATCAACCCTGAGTTGGGCAGCAAGGTGAGATACGGGGGCACAATTCAGCTCAACCCCAACCCTCCCCGATCGGCATCACTTCTGCCGTGGTCCAGATGTCGATGCGGTCGCCCAGCGGCACGTAGAAGATCACGTATGGGACTCGCCTCAGGCCCCACGCCCGCAGTTCGGGGATGCCCAGTTCGTAGGCGAATCGCAGCGAACCCGCATTCGGTGAACGTGTGATGTGGTTGATCCCGTTCTCGAGTGCGTCGATGAAGGCCAGCGCAACAGCGTTCCCGGCTTCGCCGCGCAGGTAGGCGATCGTCTCGTCGATGTCCGAGGCTGCGCGCGAGCGCAGATGCGCCTGGCGCTCTGTCACGTCGCTCAGTCCGTCGAGTGGACTCGCACTCGCAGCGCCGAGAAGTAGCCCTGATCCGCGATCGGTCCGGTCGGCGAGGACGCGCCGTCGAGAAGCAGCGCCCGTAGCTGTTGGCGGTCCTGTTCCCGCCGAATGAGGTCTCGAACGAACTCGCTCGTCGATCCGTAGCCGCCGCGCTCTACCTGCGCGTCGACGAACGTCTTCAGCTCCTCGGGCAGCGACACGTTCATGGTCGTCATGCCTGTGAGCATATACCTGTTGGCAAAGTTTGCCATCGCCACGGAGGTCGCCTGTCGGAGTGTTTCCGGACAGCCCGGGTGGGCAGCAGACACTCCGATGGGTCGGCCTGCAGTACCGCTCCAGCAGCCGCCTTCCTAGACTCTCTGGAATGACCAGACGACTCCCTTGCTCCGTCGCGCTCGTAATCGCGCTCGGGCTCGGCGCCGTCATCGGTGCTTCGGCATCGCCGGTCAGCGCGGCCGTGGCGCCGCCGCCACCGAAGACGGTCGACACATGGGCATGGTGCGGCGTGAACCCCGACGATCCCGTCGCCGCAGCGGCGGTGTATGCCCTGGCCAACGCCGGCGGCATCGACGCCACGTTCGGGCCGTGCAACATCCCCAAGCCCGACTACACGCCTGCATTCACGTCCAACCGATATGTCCCGCCTGACGTCTACATGCGGCTGGTGCAACTCAACGCCACGGTCGGCATGAAGACGGTCGTGTACGACGCTCGGTTCTGGTCGACACCCCAGGATCGCAACGCGGCGATCGCCTTCTGGACACCCGTGCTGGGCAACATCGCCGCCTGGGACATGGGCGACGAGTTCGATCCCGTCAAGAACCCTGCCGAATGGAACATCCTCAAGTCGCGGTGGACGATCATGCGCACCGTCGTCGAGCCGGCAACGGGTGTGAAGCCGTTCGCCAACTTCCTGCCGACCACGCTCGACCAGGCGTTGACGGATCTGCCCGGCTCGGAGCGGTTGCTGTCGTTCGCCGAGTACAACGGCGACCTCGGCGCCAGTCTGGCGCGGGCCTTCGACTCACGGGCCACGTTGATGTGCGCCGTCAACGAGATCGACCACAACGGCCTGGCCCCCACACCGCTGTCGATCCGCAACGGCATGACCTCGCTCATCCAGGCCGGGTGTGACCAGATCCTGGTGTTCACCGGCTTCCCGGTCTACGACAACGACGGCACGTTCGGTACGTCCAGCGTCGTCGACCCGGCCGGTGGTGCCGCAACCAACCGGGCCACGGCCACCCAGGAGGGTTCCGGCCATTCCTCGCTCGTTCCCATCCGCCCGCTGCGCGTCCTGGAGACCCGCACCGGGCCCGGTCTCGGCACAGCCGACGGCGGCTTCAACGGGATCGGCATCCGACCCGACGACAGCGTGCTCGAACTGGGCCTCAGCGGTCGTCCGCAGATCCCGGGGTGGGCCCGCTCGGTCGTGCTCAACGTGACCGTGACGGGTGCCCTCGGGGCCGGTTACCTGACGATCTACCCGTGCGGTGAACCGCGACCGACGTCGTCGAACATCAACTACGACATCGGGACGACGCGGGCGGTGGCCGTCGTCGCCTCCATCGGGTCCAACGGCGCCGTCTGCGTGTACACCCAGAGGTCGACACACGTCATCGTCGACCTCACCGCGTTCTACGGGGTCGGCGCCAGCTTCAGCGGCATCCAGCCGGCACGGTTGCTCGACACTCGGGCCGGTGTCGAGTTCCCCACCGTCGACGGCCAGCTCGCCGGGATCGGCCGCCGCCAGGGCAACACGACAACCGAGGTCAAGGTTGCCGGTCGCGGTGGGGTGCCGATCGACGCCAAGGCGGTGGCTGTCAACGTCACCGCGATCAATCCGGCTCAAGCGGGATTCGCCACCGTCTACCCCTGCGGTGAACCGCTGCCGCTTGCCTCGACCGTCAACTTCACTGCGGGCGCCATCGTCCCCAACGCGGCCATGGTCAAAGTCGGCGCCGGCGGAGCGATCTGCGTGCTCTCGAACGTCGACACCGATGTGATCCTCGACGTCAACGGCTACGACGCGGCCCAAGCAGTCGCCCAGTCCCTCGAGCCGACCCGAGTGCTGGAGACTCGTGCCGGGCTGACCACCTTCGACCGCCTGTTCGAGACGCAAGTGCCCCAGCCCACCGACTCGGTGTTCGAACTGCAGATCGGCGGCCGCATCGGGATACCCAAGGCCATCCGTGCTGCGGCGCTCAACATCACCGTCACCGAGGCAACCGGGCCGGGTTTCATCACCGTCTATCCCTGTGGTGGTGTCCGGCCGATCGCCTCGACACTCAACTACGGGAAGGGCACGACGGTGGCCAACCTTGCCGTCGCCACGACCACCGCCGACGGCAAGGTGTGCATCTACACCCAAACATCGGCACACCTCGTGGTCGACCTCAGCGGCTACCACACCTGACCGCTACTCCTCAGATGACATCGGCGCTGGTCAAGACGTTGCGCATCAGTTGTTGAATCGTCGGATCGACGACCAAACACCCACCGAAGGTCAACGATCCGGCAGAGAAGACGATACCGCCACCGCTGTGCTCGTAGAAGACCATCTGGGCTCCGGGCCCGTCGAGGTCGGTCTCGCCAGTGGCGAGCACGACCACTCCATTGGGCACCACCGACGCTTGTATGGGGCTGTCCTCGGTTGCGCAGAAGATCGGCACGGAGTTGGCGCCCACTCCCTCGCAAGTGTCGACTTCCCAGGCGCTCGCTTTGCCGTTGCCATAACCGAGGTTGAGCCCGCTCTCGCCGAACAGATCACCATTCATCACCGGCCGCTGGACGCCTGTGAAGCGATCGGTGACGGTGACGCCGGCGAACAGCAGGTGGTCGGCGGCCTGGATGCTGTAGGCAGAGCCCTGCACGCCGCACCGCTCGGTGGCGACACCGAGAAGCGAACGCTCGGGCCTGTCCGGGCTGAGCACTCGGAACAACGAGGTGACGCGTGGCCCACCCTCGAGCCCCTGTCGGAAACTCATTTCCGTCTGGCCCGGCTCGTATTCACCGTTCTCATAGATGCCATTGCCGCCGAGGTACAGGACGCTTCCGCCGGCGTCGAGGTACGCGGCCAGGTTGTCGTACATCTGCCGCGACCAGTACTCGGGGTGGGTGCTCAGCACGAGACATTTGTATTGGGACGCGTCGCAGCCATCGTTGTGGAAGTCGATGTCGCTGTAGACATCCGGCTGGTATCCGGCACTGGCGAGCCATCCAAGAACCCACAGCTCGCCACGGGTCAGATGGGCGTCTCCGGTCGGAGAGGCTCCGGGCATCGGCCGCAGGAAGCTCGTCACCGCTCGCCCGGAGTACTTCGATTCTCCGCCCCAACCGTTGTAGGCGAGCCATGTGTTGACGTTCGCCAGAACGGCGACCTTCGAACGGTCGGCTGGGGCGGGTTTGACGACGAACGTGACGTCGCAGGAGGCACCGTCTTGATCCCTGCACGAGGCGGCGTACAAGCCCGAGGTCCACCAACCCGGGATCGTCAGCGAGAACGTCTCGCTCCAACCGCAGCCGGATCGAACGGCGGTGGCAGGCACCGGCTGGGCGATGGCATCGAAGTCCACCGTCATGACGTCCACTCTGTCAACGACGCTCGACGTCGATGTACAGCGCTGGATCACGGCTTGCGACGGACCCTCCCCGGAGACCATGAACTGAATCGTCTCTCCCGGCGCGGCGGACAGTGGCCAGCAATACCCTTCAATCGGTCGCAGAGTGGATTCGCCGACCCACACGCTGCCGTCGCCGGACCAGTAACCCACGACGTCGGGCCACAGATCGGCGTTGAAGACGTCGGCCACGAATCGCCACCCGTCCACCGGGTCGACGTGTCCCCATTCTCGGAACGAGAAACTGGCGCCGGTGTTCTCACCCACCCACAGCGACCCGTTGCTCGGGTGGTACCCGAACAGGTCGCTCTTTGCCCGGCCGGTGAAGCGGCCCGCGGCGAACTGCCATTCATCCACCGGGTCGACCGTGGCCCACTGACTCAGGTTGAACGATGTACCGAGGTTCTCACCCACCCACACGGATCCATTGCTGGGGTGATACCCCATCACATCGGTCCGCCCGTTGCCGGTGAAGTCGTCGGCAATGAACTGCCAGCCGGCTACAGGCCCGATGTTGCCCCAGTGTTGGAAATCGAAGCCCGCCCCAAGGTTTTCGCCCACCCACAGGGAGCCGTCGCTCGGGTGGTAAGCGACCAGGTCGCTCTTTCCGTGACCTGTGAAGAATCCCGTGGCGAACTGCCAACCATCCACCGGGTCGAGCGTGGCCCACTGGGTGAAGTCGAACGATGCACCAGAATTCTCAGCCACCCACACGATTCCATTGCTCGGGTGGTACCCCATGACGTCGGCGCGTCCATTGCCGGTGAAGTCGCCGACCGTGAACTCCCAGCCGTCGGCGGGGTCGACCGTCGTCCACTGTTCGAAGGCAAGGCCGGCTCCGGTGTTGACGCCCACCCACAGCGTCCCATTGCTCGGCGCGTAGCCAAACAGATCGCTCCCCGACTGGCCCGTGAAGGAGCCTGCGGCAAACCGCCACAGATCCAACGGGTCGACCGTGGCCCACTGATTGAACACGAACGAACGGGCCATGGTGTCACCCCTTGTCGATTCGGCGGCGCTCGACGGCACCCACCCCAAGACCCTCACCGTATACCGCCGCTTGCGCCTCGGTGGGAAAGATCTCGCCGAATGAGAATTCGATCAAGGTGGCGCCATTTCAATTGTAGCAGCGCCACATTGGCGCTACATTGCGTTCATGCCGAGCATCCAGATCAAAGACGTTCCGGAGGATGTCCACGCCGAGCTGCGTCGACGCGCCGCCACAGCGGGTCAATCGCTGCAGGAATACCTGCTGGCCCGGCTGCGCGACGATGCCCGAACGCCCACCGTCGCCGAGGTCTTCGAACGCATCGAGTACCGAACGGGAGGCAAACTGGGTTTCCGAACCGCCACCCGCGCCGTTCGCTCGGACCGCGACGCCAGGTGATCGTCGTCGACGCAAGCGTGCTGGCGACAGCGCTCATCGATGACGGCGACGATGGGCGGCGGGCCCGTGCCCGATTGGGTGGCGAGCGGCTGAGTGCTCCGGAGTTGATCGATCTGGAAGTCACCTCGGTTCTCCGCAGACTGTATGCAGCCGCCCAACTCGATCCGGCGCGAGCCGATCAAGCCCTCACCGACCTCGATACGCTACGCCTCGAGCGCGTTCCGCACCGGCCTCTGCTGCGACGATGTTGGGAGCTCCGCCACAACGTCACCGTGTACGACGCCGTCTACATCGCACTCGCCGAGATCCTCGACGTAACGCTCGTCACCGCCGATCAGCGGATGGCGAATGCTCCTGGCACCAGATCCGCGTTCGAACTGCTCCAGTGATGCGACTCGGGGGAGCTCTCAGCGGCTGACCGCCTGGCGCACAGCGGCGAGCCCGTCGTGCCCCTGGCGATGCAGCACCAGCCGGGAGGCTTCCAGCAGTCCGTTGAGTCGGACAGTCAGGCGTACGTGGGCAGACCGTGCGCTGCGCGTCCACCCCATGCTCCGCGCCGCGGCTGCGATCTCCCGGCTGACGGCCACCTCCTCGTCGAGCCGCACCAACGATCGCGAGTTCTGGGCCGTCATCGTGCCATCGTGCCGCCTATAGCGATACATGCGTCCTGGGACGAGCACGATCGAACCGCCACCGAGCAATGTCCGCGCGTAGAGGTCGAGGTCCATCACCTGCCGCCACCTGCCGTCGAAGCGCAGCTCCGGCAACAGATCCACGCGGTACGACACCGAGGGGCAGTAAAAGCACAAGCCGTGCATCAACCGGGCCAGGCCCCGATCGCCGGTGAACGTCGCCGGCAGCGTGCGCGGCCATAGTGCGCGCTTCACCGAATCGGCGATCGTTCGAGTGGGCACACCGAGGTGGTCGATGACCGTGACCCGAGGCGCCACGCACGTCGCCGTCGGAAAGTCGAGATGGGCACGACGCATCGTCGCGATGTAGCCGGGCTCCAGCACATCATCAGCATGGAACACCACGACGACATCGGCATCGGCGCCGGCGAGTTCCAGGCAACGATTGAAGTTCGCCGAGATCCCGAGGTTGTGCTCGTTGCGCACGTACCGAATCCGCCCGTCACCGAGCGCGGCGACCACCTCCTGGGCCCCGGGCTCGGGCGCGGCGTCGTCGACCACGATCGCCGTCCATTGCGGATCGATCTGGGCGGCAAGCGATCGCAACGCCACATCGAGGTACTCGAGATTCGAGAAGTACGGAACGGCCACGCAGATCCGCAGCGCATCCGGCGATTCTGCGGTCATCGTTTACGCTCGTTCCCATGTCGACTGCCGTGAAGCAAGCCCTCGTTCTAGCACTGGGTGGTGTGGTCATCGTGCTCGTCATCCTGGCACTGACCCGTCGCCGGCTGCTCACGACCCGGTACACCCTCGGCTGGTTGGGTGTCGGCGCGCTCGTCGCGTTGGCAGCGGTGACGCTGCCCTTCGTCGGGCGACTCGGCAAGGTCGCCGACATCACACCGACCGCCGTGCTGTTGATGATCAGCTCGGTGCTGCTGTTGGCCATCTCGATCCAACTCTCGATCAGCGTCTCGCTGCTGCAGGAGCGGCTGCGCACCACGGCCGAGGCCCACGCGCTGCTGGCCCGACGGGTCAGCGATCTGGAGCAAACCACGTGACGGATGTCGTCGTGGTCATCCCGGCGTACGACGAGGAGGCTTGCATCGGACAGGTGGTGGCCGATGTGCGCGGCTTCGGCTATGACTGCGTGGTCGTCGACGATGCCAGTTCCGATCGCACGGCGGCGATCGCCCAACGGGCCGGGGCGACGGTCATCCGCCTTCCGATCAACCTCGGGGTCGGCGGTGCGCTGCGTGCGGGCTTCCGCTACGCGGTCGACATCGGCGCGCACACCGTGGTGCAGGTCGACGGCGACGGCCAGCATCCGGCCGACCAGATCGGTGCCCTGCTCGAACACCTCGACGACGGGGGTTTCGACATGGTGGTCGGCAGCCGCTTCGCTCGCGGTGGCGTGCCGTCGCCGCAGTCGCGGCTGCGGCGAGCGGCGATCCGGGTGCTGTCGACGACGCTGCGACGGCGCGGGGGTGTGACGATCAGCGATCCGACATCGGGGTTCCGGGCGATACGAGATCCGCTGCTGCGAGCCTTTGCCACCGACTTCCCCCATCACTACCTCGGCGACACCTTCGAGGCGCTGCTGGTCGCCGGCCGCCGCGGCTACCGGGTCGCCGAGATCCCCGTCGTGATGCATGCCCGGCAAGGTGGCCAGCCGTCGGCCGCACTGCCCGCGTCAGTCCGCGCCATGCTCCGCGCCCTCACGGTGCCGTTCACCGGGTGCAGCTTCGATCTCCCCCCACGGACGCCAGGCTGACCACGACAGGGCCAGCATCGCCACGGCGTTGATCGCCACCAGAGGCATCGGATCCACCGCCGGTTCCCATGAGACGTGCCCGGTCAGCAGCACCTTGCCATGGGCACCGACGGTGAACCTGCGCAGCATCTGCCAGAACGCGCCGACCTCGGCCACGACCACCAACGTGAGCACGGCTGCGACGAGCCAGCGCTGTGGGATGCGCGGCAAGCGCAGCGTCGATCGGTCGCACCATGTCGGCAGGAACACCAAACCGACGAAGATCGGCAGCGAGTACCGCCCCTGGTACGTGAGCCCGGCACGCGAGTTGGTGAAGCCGTTGATGATCAACGGCAACGCCAACCACACGGCGACAAGCGTGACGAGGGCCGCGACCCCGCGACCCGTCGCGCTGCGGAGGTGGATGACGACGACGATCAGGAGCGCGACTCCCCAGAGGAAGTAGACGAACGATGGAAGGAGGGTGTCGAGCCATCCGAGCACCCCGATCATCTGGCGGGCGTAGCCCCGCCAGAACTCGACCGATTTGCGCAGCGCCGCGGCCAAGCTCAGCGTGCGGTCGGTGCGGTCGTCGCTGACCTCGAAGCTGGAATAGGCGATCCACAGCCACGACCCGACGAGGGCGAGGGCGGTCGGACCGACCATCCACGCCACCGATCGCCATGTGAACAGCTCGCGGCGGCGTTGCCGGCGTGTCCCGACGAGGACCACAGCGGCCAACCCGACCAACCAGACGATAGAGATCGGGCGCATCAGAACCACGGCCGCTGCCAACCACGAGGCGACGATCAACAGACGCCACGGCAGCCGCTCATCGGTCGTCACCCTGGTCAGGCAGGCCCAGATGGCCACGAAGGCGGCGATCTCGATCGCGTTTGGATTGACCGAGGCCATGAGGAACAGCGCCATCGGCGTGAGCGCTGCGACCTGCAACGCGGCCAGGTCAGCGCGTTGTGATCGCTTGCCCATCAACATCGCCCATGCCAAGAGGGCGACGCAGAGCGCCGCCGAGATCAGCCGGTATGCCAACACTCTGTCGGATTGTCCCGTCACGGCGGCAGGCACCCCCACCAGGCCGTAGTACCACGGCGGGTAGCGCGCCGCCGAGGAGATCAGCAACGGCGAGATCTCGGTGGCACACGACGCCGGCACGTCGGCCTGACCGACGTAGCAGTTCAAGTTCGGCGGGCCGAGCGAGTCGGGACCGTCGAACTCGCGAAGGTTGTCGGGAAACCCGGGGGCGACCTTGCCGAGCAGTTCCCCGTGGGCCGTTCCGTACGCCTTGTAGACGTGAGCCGTCTCGTCGGGTGAGCCGAAGCGGGGAATCCCGACCGCCCAACAACCGACGACGACGAGCAACGCCAGGGAGTATCCGGCGAGGCCACGAATCGTCCGCGGTGCCATCGCGATCGGCACCGGCGTCAGCTCCGCAACTCGTCGAATAGCTCGAGGTACCGAGCGGCAACCACCTCTGCTCGAAAGTACCGGCTGACGAACTCGAACTGGCTCTCGGCGACCTGGGCGCGGAACTCGGCAGAACCGAGCAGGTGGCAGATCGAATCGGCGATCGCCGCCGGCTCAGCGCTCTCGACGATCTGCAGGTCGGGCCACTCGTCGAGATCGATTTCCGGGAACACGTCACGGCGCACACGGGCGAAGATCGGCACCCGCGCCGCCATGACCTCCATCGTCGTGATACCGAGACCGTGGCCGTCGAGATCATGCGACTCCACCGTCGCCGCAGCGAGATAATCGGGAACCTCGGCATGTGGAACGCGCCCCGTCACGAGCACATGATCGGCGACCCCCAAGTGCTCGGCCAGACGCTGGAACTCGTCGTAGTACACCTCACCGACCACGAGCACACACACGTCGGGGAACCGCTCGACGATGCGTGGCAACGCCTGGATCAACGGCACCCGACTGCGGATCGGGATGACATGACCGAACGACAAGATGATCGGCCGGTCGCCGAAACCGAGTTGCCGACGAACTCGTTCACCGTCGCCGGTACTGAACTGATCGACGCGGAGTGTCGCCGGGATGAACCGCACCGGGCCTCGTCGCGGGCGGTAGCGGCGTTGGGCCATCTCGCACACGTAACGATCGACGCCCACCACCAGCGGCTGTCCGGGAGCGTTCAACAACCGCAGCACCGTGCGATCGACCATCGAGATGAACGCCCGAAGCACAGGCTTGGTGTGCATCAGCGGCGTGTGGACGGTGAGCACCCGCGGCACCCGTCGTCGCCAGGCCACCCACGTCGTCGCGAACGTGAGGTCGAAGAACTGACCGTTCTGATGCACGACATCGGGTCGAGCCTCGTCGAAGAGTCGCTTGACGCGACCGATGACACCAGGGCGAATCACGAACGGCAGGGCGTAGTTGAACGCCAGGCTGCCCGGCGTCACCGACCACGCCGGCAGCCGCACGACGTGGATCCCGTCCAGCTCCTCGCGCTCGGGTGCACCGGGAACCGCTGTCGTGGCCACCCACACCTCGTGCCCGTGGAGGACGTACTCCCGGGCGACGTCGAGCGAGAAGTGCGCGCTGCCCGTCGTGCGTGGCGGGAAGAAGCTGTTGACGACCAGGATCCTCATCGGCGCGGCACGCCGGCAACCGTGACGGTCTCGTTGTACACGAACCATCGGCCGAACCACCGTGGGAGTGGGAACGACGTGATCTTCCCGATCGCCAGCCCGCATTGGCCGGCCAGGGCCGTCAGCGCGGCGGCGTCCATCAACCGCACATGGGTGGAATCCGATCGCTGACCGCGTTCTTGGGGCGTGATCAGCACGACCCGGGCGCCGTCGCCCAGGTAGGCCAGATAGGAGCGGATCAACTCCACGCCGGTGGCTTCATCGAGATGTTCGAGCACGTGCGAGCAGAGCAATGTGTCGAACCGCTGACCGGCGGCATCCGGGGGATACATCGTCGCGAACTCGTCGGGCACGAACGCCTGATGACCGTTCTCCCGGCACACGGCGATCGCCGACTCGTTGGGATCGACGCCTACACCGCGCGGCCGCACGAAGTCGAGGCAACGACCGATGCCGCACCCGACGTCGAGCACCCGACCTGTCGCCAGCCGCCGAACGTTCCAGCGGTACGGGTTGGGCACCCACCGCTTCCACCGGCGGCCACTGAGGTGCTGCAGACGACGGGTGTAGTCGGCATCCGTGGAACTCATCGTGCGGTCACCGCGGGTCCACGTCGCGGGCCGATGCGCCGACCTGGTCGATGAGGAGGTGAGGGAGCAGCAGCGTCTGCCGTTCCGCCTCGGGGTCGGCGCGTCCCTCGACCAGCGCCACGAAGTGCCCCAGTTGCAGTTGCAACGGCTCGCCCGGATGACGAATGACCGGGATCTCGATGATCGTCTGCTGGCTGTAGCCGGCGTCCTCGTCGAACCCGGACTCCTGGACGTGGCGGTAGATGGTGATCGACTGGCGCAACAGATCGACCTCGATCAGGCGACCGAGTTCGCCGATCGTCAGCGAGCGGATCTTGTGCTGGGCGATGCGCGACACCGACAACGACGCGATCTGGCCGCCCGAGAAGCGCAGCGTGGCCTCGGCGACATCTTCACTGCTGTTCGTGCTGCGCGGCTCGAAGTAGCCGTAGTGACCCGTCAACGTCGCCGGCGCCTCGCCCATCAACCGCACCACCAGATCGATGTCGTGGATCAACAGGTCCGACGCCACCCCGGTGCGGATGCGCTCGGCGTACGGCGAATGCCTGACCGTGGCGATGTGCACCGGTTGACGGGCGATCTCGGCGGCCGTGCGCACCGCCGGGTTGAACCGCTCCAGCAGTCCGCACATCAGCACCGTGCCGCGCTCTCGCGAGGCGTCGATGATCTCCTCGACGTGGGCGAGTGTGTCGGCGATCGGCTTTTCGACCAGCAGCGGCAACCCGGCCTCGACGATCGACATCGCGTAGGCGTGGTGGAACTGCGTCGGTGCGGCGATCACCACCGCGTCGATGCCGGCGATCTCCGGCTCGGGCAGCCACTTCGTGGCGAACCGTTCGGCGACACGCTCGCCGGTCGCCCGGTCGGGATCGGCGATCCACGCCAGTTCCGTGGCATCGGTACCGGCCAGCAACACGGGCGTGCAACGAACCCATCGAGCCGGCCCCGACGAGCCCGATGCGCAGCGGCATCAGCGGTCTCCGAGCAGGCTGGTCATC
This sequence comes from Ilumatobacteraceae bacterium, assembly GCA_963773085.1. Taxonomy (GTDB): domain Bacteria; phylum Actinomycetota; class Acidimicrobiia; order Acidimicrobiales; family Ilumatobacteraceae; genus JAENVT01. The sequence continues at coordinate 579,559 of CAVYZS010000018.1, forward strand.
GTGGTCACGATGCGGTCGAGATCGCCATCCGACAGATACGGATGCACGGGAAGCGACAGGCACCGGCGGGCAACATCGGTGGCGATCGGAACATCGGCGACGACGACCTGCGGATGCTCGCGATAGCAGTCGTAGTCGAACACCGTCCGCGGATAATAGATGCCGCAGCCGATCCCGGCGCTCGTCAACGCATCAGCCAGCGCGTCACGATCCAATCGGGCGTCGTCATCCACCAGGATCGTGTACTGGTGCCAGACATGATGGCGACCCGGCAACGTGGCCGGGACGCGAACGCCGGCCAAACCGCGAAGACCCTCGTTCAGCCGCCGAGCGTTGTCCTGCCGGTCGGCAACCTGTTGGCTGTACGTGGCCAACTGCGGAATGCACAACGCGGCCTGCAGGTCGGTCAAGCGGTAGTTGTTGCCGGCCATCTCGTAGACGTAACGCTGGCGCATGCCTTGATTGCGGAGCACGCGCAACCGGTCGGCCAACGAGGCATCGCCCGTGGAGATCAACCCGCCCTCCGCGGTGGTGAGGTTCTTGGTGGCGTACAGCGAGAAGCAGCCGATCCCCCAGCTACCTGCGGACTTGTCTCCGATCCGGGCCCCGTGGGCCTGCGCGGCGTCCTCGACGACGGCGAGCCCGGCCGCAGCGGCAATCCCGACGAGGCTTCCCATGTCGGCGCACTGTCCGTACAGATGGACCGGCAGCAGCACCTTCGTTCGCTCGTTCATCGCCGCGGTGACCGCGCCCGGATCGAGATTGAAGTCGGCCGCGTCGATGTCGGCAAACCGAGCGGTTGCACCAGACTCGATGATCGCGTTCAACGTCGCCACGAACGTGAACGGGCTGGTGATGACCTCGTCACCAGGTTGCAGGTCCAACACGTCGAGGGCGGCGATCAACGCCGTCGTGCCGTTGTTGACAGCGACGACGTGCTCGACGCCGATCAGCTCGGCGAACTCGTCCTCGAGCCGCTTGACCAGCGGCCCCTGGGCGATGATCCCCGACCGCAGCACGCTGAGCACCAGCGCCTCGGCCTCGGCGCCGATCCGGACGGTCGTGATCGGGATCGCGGGAAGGACAGGGGAATGATCGACCGGCACGGAGTGAGAACGTTAGCCGTTCCTGATCTTCGGTGGCAGTCTTCAGCGGCAGTCTTCGCAGAGCGGCTGAGGCGGGGGGACGGCGTCGCGGGAGATCACCTTGCCGCAACGGCACACCCATCCGAGGTGGCGTGCAGGTGTTCCGGCAACGAGCTGATGGGCGGCGACGTCGCGCGTCACGGTCGCCCCGGCCGCGACCATCGAGTACTGCCCCAACGTCACGCCGCAGACAATTGTTGCGTTGGCCCCGATCGACGCGCCGTCATGCACGTGGGTCTCCACGACCTGCCACTTGGCGTTGAACGCCCTGGGCACGAGGTCATTGGTGAAGGTGGCCGCCGGGCCGACGAACACATCATCGCCGATGGTGACCCCGTGGTACACGCTGACGTTGTTCTGCACCTTGCACCGATCCCCGACGACCGCCTGGGTGTCGATGTAGACGTTCTTGCCGAGGACGCAGTCGGTGCCGACCCGAGCTCCGCTGCGAACGTGGGCATGGTGCCACACGCTGGTTCCAGTGCCCACGGCGGCGCCGTCCTCGACGATCGCCGTTGGATGCACCCGAGGCGCCGGTTCCGACATTGCTGAGACGTTAGCGAGGTCAGAAACCTTCGCCGTCGCACTGCGCGTGCGTATCGTACCGGCATGCCAAATCGGCGGGTCCGGCTGACCTCATCCATCTCGGATCAGGCTGTTCGTGCCTGGCCCGCCACCCTTGCCCTGGCGCTGACGACGTTGCTGTGCACGTGGGCCTTCGGCATGCCGAGGTACGGAGCTCCCGACGAACTGTCCCACACGGTCAAGGCGTACGGCACTGCACACGGAGAAACGATCGGCTCCCCGGTCCCGGACGTCAGCCCGCTGACTCGCTACTTCGACGTGCCGGCCGGTCTGCTGACGGGCGACCCGGCGTGTTTCGCCTTCGATGCCGAGCTGATCGCGTCGTGCGCGGTTGTCACGAACGACCCACACATCATCCAGTACGGCACCAGCGCAGCGACATATCCACCTGCGTACTACGTGGTGGTCGGGGGCGTCACCCGCCTGCTGGGCAACGAGCTGTCGGTGCTGACGTATCGCCTGATCTCGACGCTCATCGGCGCTGCCGTGCTCACGTGGGCGTTGTGGTTGATGCGCCGCGCCGGCGGCCGACGAGCTGCCATGGCACTCATCGCCCTCAACCCGATGACGATCTTCATCGTCGCCAGCACGAACCCGGCATCGACCGAGCTCGCCGGCACGTTGCTGCTGTGGGCGTACGTCGCCGTCCTGCTGACCCGTGACCGGGTGGCCGGCCGCCGACAACTTTTGATGGCGTCGTCGATCGCCGCGGCAGTCGTGCTGATCAGGCCCGTTGCCCTGCCGTGGGTCGCCGTCGCCATCGCCGCCTACCTGCTGCTCGAGCGACGTCCGATCGCCGCCGATCGCAGCGCGACTGCCCGCCTGTTGGCTGTGGGCTCGATCCCGCTCGTTGCCGCCGTTGCCGTGTCGTCGGCGTGGAGTCGTTACGCGGGGGTTGGTCTGACCGACGACAAGTTCGTCGTCACCGACTCGACGGTCGTGATCCTTCGTTTCGGTCTCGGGCGCACGAACGAACTGTTCCGGCAAGCGTTCGGCAGGCTCGGCTGGCTCGACACAGCGCTCCCCACACCGACCTTTGCGCTGTGGATCGTCTGTCTCGTGCTGATCGGATCGCTCGTCGCGTTCTGCAACGAGCGACGGATCAAGTTCACGCTGGCAGGAATCGGTGCGATCTGGGTGTTGTATCCGGCGATCTACGTCGTGCTCGCCAAGACCCCACACGTTTGGCAGGGGCGCTACAACCTTCCGCTGCTCGGTGGCGTCGTGGTGTGCGGGCTGCTGAGCGCCCGGTCCACGCCGTGGCCGTCGCAGGCCGAGGCGATCGCACGGTTCTGTGCCGCGTCGTGGGTGGTCATCGAGGTCGTCGCGTTCTACCAGGCCCTGCGCCGATACATGGTCGGAGGCACCGGCAGCTTGTACCTACGGGGTGGCTGGCATCCGCCGATCAACGCCTGGCTGCTGCTCGTCATGAACGCCATCATGGCCGGCGCGGTCGCCTGGTTGATGATTGCTGCGAAGCCCGAATCTACGATCTCCTAGAGTCTGGCCACCTGGCCGAGTGCCATCGGGCCCGGCCCTTCGGGCCGGTAGAGAGGACCCATGCATATCTGTGTCGTCGCGCTGGGCAAGATCGGGTTGCCGTTGGCTGTGCAGTTCGCCCGCAGCGGTCATTCGGTGGTCGGTGCCGATATCTCGGCAGTGACGGTCGATCTGGTCAACGCCGGCAGTTGCACCGTTTCCGGGTGAGGCCGATCTCGACGGCTATGCTCGCCGAGGTCGTCGCCGCCGGGCGGCTGACCGCGACCACCGATGTGACCGGCGCGGTGCAGCGGTAGCGAGGTCGTGGTCGTGGTCGTGCCGTTGATCGTCGATGGCGACAAGAACCCGGATTTCGCCGGGTTGGATCATGCCACCGCGGCGATCGCCGCCGGGCTCGACGCCGGGGTCGCTGGTGGTCTACGAGACCACGCTGCCGGTCGGGCACCACTCGCCACCGCTTCGCCCCGGCGCTGGCGACCAGTTCCGGTTTGACCCTCGGCGAGGACCTGTTCGTCGCCTTCAGCCCGGAACGGGTCTATTCCGGTCGAGTGTTCGCCGATCTGCGCCGCTACCCGAAACTCGTCGGCGGCATCGACGAGGCCAGCACCAAACTGGCGATCGGCTTCTACGAATCGGTGCTGCAGTTCGACCACCGCGACGACCTGACCAGACCCAACGGTGTATGGGATCTCGGCACCAGCGAAGCCGCCGAACTCGCCAAGCTGGCCGAGACGACGTACCGCGACATCAACATCGGGTTCGCCAACGAACTCGCCCGCCACGCCGACCAACACGACATCGACATCGCCGAGGTCATCGAGGCCTGCAACAGCCAACCGTTCAGCCACATCCACCAACCCGGCATCGCCGTCGGCGGACACTGCATCCCCGTCTACCCACACTTCTACCTCGACGGCGACCCCACCGCCCAGATCCCCGCCGCCGCCCGACGAGTCAACGACGCCATGCCCGCCTACGCGGTCGGTCGACTCGCCGAACGACTCGGCAACCTCCACGGCCTGACCGTCGCCATCCTCGGCCTCGCCTACCGCGGCGGCGTCAAGGAATCAGCCTTCTCCGGCGCCTACGCCCTCAGCCGACGCGCTCACCGCCGCCGGAGCGCACCCCGTCGTCCACGACCCGCTGTACACCGACGAGGAACTCACCCGAACCGGCCTCACCCCCTACCACCTCGGCGAACACTGCCACGCCGCCATCATCCAAGCCGACCACCCCGAATACCGCACACTGCAATCCACCGACCTCGGCGGCGCCACCGTCATCGTCGACGGCAGACGATGCCTCAGCACCACGACCGACCTCGACATCATCACCATCGGCGGACGGCACCCGATGACCGCCGAGACAGCCGTGCAGCTACAGCGGAGCGAATGTGTTCATCACCGGTGGTGCTGGGTTCATCGGCTCGACCCTGGCATCACGCCTGGTCGACGACAACCGGATCACGATCTACGACAACTTCACACGCGACGCCCTGTCCGCCACGTCGTTGGCCTCGCACCCCAACGTGCAAGTCGTTCGCGGCGACATCCTCGACCTCCCACAGCTCACCGAGGCAATGAGCGGCCACTCGCACGTCGTCCACTGCGCAGCGATCGCCGGGATCGACACCGTGATCCGCAGTCCGGTCACCACCATGCGGGTCAACATGATCGGCTCTGCCAACGTGCTCGAAGCTGCCGCCATGCTCGACTCGTGCCAACGTGTCGTGTGCTTCTCGACCAGCGAGGTGTTCGGTCAGCACGCCTTCCGGTCCAGTGAGACCGACTCGACGGTCATGGGGCACGTCGGCGAGGCACGTTGGACCTACGCCGTCAGCAAGCTCGCCGAAGAACACCTGGCCATCGCCTACCACGCCGAACTCGGTCTGCCCGTCACGGTGGTGCGACCGTTCAACGTCTATGGGCCGGGCCAGGTCGGTGAGGGTGCCATGCGGATCTTCATCGAGCGCGCCGTGCGAGAACCTGCCGATCGAGATCCACGGCGACGGCACTCAGATCCGCGCCTGGTGCTACGTCGACGACATGGTGCGCGGCGTGCTGATCGCTCTCACGCATCCCAAGGCCGTCGGCGAGTCGTTCAACATCGGCAACCAACGGGCGGTCACGACCATCTACGGTCTGGCCAGCACCGTCGTCCGGATCACCGGATCGACCTCGACGGTGTCGTTCGTGCGCAAGGATTACGTCGATGTCGAACTGCGCGTGCCTTCGGTGAGCAAGGCCCGGGATCTGATCGGATTCGAGGCGCTGGTCGACCTCGACGAGGGCATCGCTGCCACCGCTGCCTATCGTTCGCTCACGATTGGAGCAGTGAGGTCATGACAATCCCGATCACACGACCCGTGCTGGGCGACAGCGAGCTCTCGGCGATCGCCGCCGTGCTCGACTCCGGCTTCCTGGTGCAGGGCAAGCGGGTCGCCGAGTTCGAACGGCTCGTTGCCGATCACGTCGGCAAGACTCACGCCGTCGCTGTCAGCAGCTGTACGGCGGCATTGCGCCTCGCCCTGCTGGCCCTCGGCACACGACCCGGTGACCGCGTCATCGTTGCGCCGTATTCGTGGGTTGCCACGGCAAACGTGATCGAACTGTGCGGTGCCACGCCGGTGTTCGTCGACATCGACCCGGCGACATTCAACATGGACGCTGCGCTGCTTCGAGCGCGACTCGAGGTGCTCAACGCCTCAGGCGAGATCGGTACGACGCGCGCGATCATGCCGGTGCACACCTTCGGCAACCCGACCGGAATCGGCGAACTCGTCGAGATCGCAGCCGAGTTCTCGATCCCGGTGGTCGAAGATGCAGCATGCGCCCTCGGCGCACACGAGAACGGACGCCCGGCCGGCTCGCTCGGTGCGATCGGGTGTTTCAGCTTCCATCCCCGCAAGATCATCACGACGGGCGAGGGCGGCATGCTGGTGACCGACGACGACGGCATGGCCGACTTCGCACGCGCCTTCCGCAACCACGGTCAGCAACTCGTCGACGGATCGGTCGAGTTCGTCATGCCCGGCGAAAACCTGCGCCTGACCGACGTGCAGGGCGCCATCGGCGTAGCCCAGATGGCACGCCTGGCCGAACTGGTCGATGCCCGATCGCGTCTCGCTGATCGCTACGACCGTCTGCTCTCCCCGTTCGGCGTCGAACCGCAGCGGCGCGGCAGTGGTGCGGCCGTGCAGTCGTATGTGGTGCTGTCGCCGCCCGGCCTGCCCGCGGCGGAGGTGATCGGAGCACTGCGATCACGTGGCATCGAGGCCACGGTCGGCACCAACGCGATTCCGTTCACCTGCTACTACGCGGCTCGCTACGGAATCACCGAACACGACCTTCCGCACACCTTCGCGATCGGCCAGCGCGCCGTCACCCTCCCTCTCTACCCGCAGATGACCGAGGCCGAGCAGGACGAAGTCGTGCGGGCCGTGACCGAGATCGTCGGGGCGGTGGCCCGGTGACATCACCCGACTGGCATCACCTGCCCGACAACCCCTACAACCCGCATGCATGGTTCGTGGGTGAGCCCGTGATCGGTGACGGCTGCTGGATCGGTGCCTTCACGGTCATCGACGGCTCCGGCGGCCTCACGATCGGGAGGGGCTGCGACATCTCTGCCGGCGCCCAGATCTACTCGCATTCCACCGTGAAGCGGGTGGTCAGTGACCGCGTCGCCGAGATCGAACGGGCACTCACCAGCATCGGCGACTTCGTGCACGTCGGCGCTGCAGCGGTGATCCTGATGGGTTGTTCGATCGGTGATCACTGCGTCATCGGTGCCGGTGCAGTCGTTCCGCAGTTCACGACTGTTCCGGAATGGAGCGTCGTCGTCGGCGTTCCCGGCGTCGTTCACGAGGGAGCGGCACGGCGGTTTGCTGACACGCCGTCATGACCTCGCCAGACCGGCCCGCTCCGCGCCTGAGCGTGATCATCCCCGCCTACAACGAACAAGAGTCGCTCGAGGCCACCGTCAAGGCGGTGCTCGCCGCCCTCCCGGAGCCGGATCTCAGCGAACTCGTCATCGTCAACGATGGCAGCAGCGACAACACACTTGCTGTTGCACATGCAATCGCCGAGTCGTGCCCTTCGCCCGTGGTCGTGGTCGACCGAGCGACCAACGGTGGCATGGGGCAGGCCTTGGCCAGTGGGTTCGAGCGTGCCACCGGCGATGTCAACACCTGGATTCCCGGGGACGGCGAGTACGAGCTCGGCGAGGTGCTGGTCGGGCTCGTCGAACTGCAGCACAACGACATCGTGCTCGTCAGGCGGAACTCGCGCGGCCAGGTCGGCCGCAACATCGTGTCGACCATCATGTACGCGCTGATCCGGGTTCTGTTCCGCTTCGACGCCCACGGGTACTGCGGCATCTTCGTCATCACCCGTGCACGGTGGAACGAGCTCACGCTCCGGTCGGGCGACGTGTTCTTCACCCTCGAGATCGCCTTGCGCGCCCGGCACTTGGGCTGGAAGGTTGCATACATCACCGCCGAATGGCGGCCACGCCGCGCCGGGAGGTCGAAGGTGTTCCGACCGAGCGTGATGATACGCAACCTCGTCGAACTGCTTCGTTTCCGGGTAGCGCTCTGGCTGGGCCACTAGCACGTGGGCCGCTATGTCTGGTCGATCGGGATCCACACACCGACCGAACCGATCGCACTCTCGGCGACCTCGAGTTCGTAACCTTCGGGGAACAAGATCCCGCACTCGGCGAGGACCGACCCGATGTCGGCCGGCGCCGACGGGCCGGCCGTCACGATCACGGGTGGCTCGTCACTGTTGATCAGACCTTTCGTGCAGGCCGTGCGCATCCGGGCCATGTAGATCTCGGCGTTGTCGGGGATGTACTCGATGGAGCTGACGAACAGATCGGCCGGCGGATGGGTGAGGCCGAGCGCCAAGGCGTACCCGGGGCTGTTAGCCACGCTGAGACCCGGGCGGCCGACGAGACCTCGGCGTCGGGCGATCTCGCTGAGGTTGTGGAGCAGCTCGGCGGTACCGGAGTCGGTCGACAAGCCGTCGTAGCCGATCACGTCGTCGAGCGGCTCGGTCTGGGCATACAGGTTCGTCGCCAGCAGATATGGGCGCTGCCACAGTCCCGACACCACCATTCGCTCGATCGCCAGCGGCATCACGACCAGCAACGCAGCGACCGGAACGATGGCCGGGCGCCACACGCTCACCGAGTCACTGGCGATGATCACGATTGCTGCCGCACACAGCGCACCGGACGAGACGACGACGAACATCGGAGGGTTCAAGGTGCCGAAGGCCTGGGCTCCTCCCAGCCCGATCAGCAGCACCAACGCAGAACCGCGAGCTCGAGCCGCCGGGATCGACTCGTCCGACTCGGCCGACTCGCCCGTGTTCGGGACAACTTCGCCGACATCGGTCGGAATCGACGCGGCAACGTGAGCGACCAACCAGACCACACCGGCCAGCGCCAACATCAGTGGCAGGGCCACCTGCGACAGCCCGACGTTCACGGTGCCGCCGCGGAACTGGCCGGACCGCGACGCGGCTCTCACCGCGAGCAGCACACCGAGGGCGAGCAGGCCACCCAGCACCATCGAACGACGTAACGACCGCACCAGCGACAGTGCGATCCCAAGTGCCAGGACCAACCAGACCGACGAGCCGACGAGCCCAGCGACATCGACCACATTGCGCCAGTAGGGGAAGAGGTAGCTGTCCCATATCGGTAGCGACTCCGACAGTTGCTCGCTGGCCGACCGCACCTCTGTCAGGCGGTCGATGAAGCGCCCACCGATGACTGCCAGCACAACCCAGCTGAGCACCAATCCCACCGCCGACCAGTACAGGTCGCGCCAAGCCCCGATCCACCCGAACGACAGGATCAGTGCCACGGCGACGACTTCGACCATGCACAACCCGGCCGGCCATTTGTTGACGAGAGCGATTCCGATGATCGCGCCCGCAGCAGCCAACCACCATCGACGGCTCGACGAGCGGCCGGCCAGCACGGGCAGCATCACCGCAGCAAGACCAGTCGCGCACAGCGCTGACAGATCGTTGTAGCCGGGCGACTGCGGCAACCAGGTGTACATCGTGAATCCGCCGACAGTGACGAACAGCGTGATCGCCAGCCGCACCGGTAGGCCGTCGAAGCGAGCGCTGTCCGCTGCCCGCGGGTGGACGAAGTCGGCGGTCGCTCGGCCGAGACCGAGACCGCACAGCAAGACAATGACGAGCTTGACCTTGCGGAGCGAGACGACCGAGTAGCCGACCAGTTGGAACAGTGGCCCGAACAGCGCCGGAGCCCCGTTGTAGACCATCTCGGGATGGCGGTAGTAGCGATAGCTGAGCAGATAGATGCCCTCGTCGGTGAAGTCGACGCCGCGAGGCGCGGCAGTCCACGCCAGCCACACCAGTCTCATCAGCACGAGCGCAAGCGCGAACGCAGGGATCAGTGCCGACGCCGACCGCTGCCACGGTCGCGGCTGGAACGTCGCCCCCGGCCCTGACATTGGCCAGACGCTAGCGACTGCGGGCTTGGGTGTCAGTCGTCGGCCGAGTCGGCCAGGAGGTCGGCGCTGAGGGCCAGGGCAGCGGCGATCGCTGCGGCTCGTTCGATCACCGAGACAAACGCCTTGATTGCAGCGGCGTCATCGATCATCGGCGGATCGCCGAGCGATCGCAACAACGCTCCAGGATCCGAAGCAACGGCGATCGGTTCGATGTCGGGTAGCGGCCCGGGGTTGCGCCACACGTCGACGGCACTGGGCCGTTTCGCCTGTGGCCGTCGTCCCTGGTTCGAACCTCGTCGCTGCTGCTGGCGGCTCACTGGTCGTCCCCTGCGAGCAGCTCCTCGGGCCGCAGCCCGAGTGCGAGACGGATCTGGTCGGTGTTCAGGTCGGCGAGCGAACTGGCGCGCGGCAGCACCAGTTGGGCGATGTGGCGCTTGCCGGCAACGATCTCCTCGACACGTTCGTCGATCGTTCCCGGGCACACCAACCGGTGGGAGATCACCGTGCGGCTCTGCCCGATGCGCCACGCCCTGTCGCGCGCCTGGTCCTCGACGGCGGGATTCCACCATCGGTCGTAGAGCACGACGTGGTTCGCTGCTGTCAGGTTGAGGCCGGTACCCCCGGCCTTCAGCGACAGCACCATCGCTCCGGGACCCTGCGCAGTCTGGAACTCGGAGACGAGCCGATCGCGGACACTTCTGGACAGACTGCCGTCGTAACAAGCGATCGGGATACCGGTGACCTCAGTGAGATGATCGGCCAGACGCCGGCCCCAGGTCGCGAAGTGGGTGAAGATGAGGATTCGTTCACCGGCCGCGAAGACCGAGTCGACGATCTCCTCGAGGCGGGTCAACTTGCCCGATCGGCCGGCGAGTGGCTGCTCGTCGTCGCGATACGCCGCGGGGTGGTTGCAGATCTGCTTCAGCGCGGTGATGGCGGCGAGAATCGCCCCCTTCTTGGTCTCGGCGAGGGCATCGGTGTCGGCCACGTTCGCCACGAGCTCGTCGAGAACGGCCTGGTAGAGCCCGATCTGCTCCGGCGTCATCGTGCAGTGGTCGAGCTCGTCGATCTTGTCGGGCAGCTCGGCGGCAACCTCCGGCTCGGTCTTGGTGCGCCGGAAGAGGAGCAGCCCGTTCAAGGCCCGCAGGGCGGCCTCGCCATCGCCCGACATCTGGGCGAGGAACGACGGTCGCGACCCGACGAGACCGGGATTGGTGAAGTCGAGCATCGCCCACAGGTCGCCGAGCCCGTTCTCGATCGGCGTGCCGGTGAGCGCCAGGCGGGTGTGGGCGTTGATCCGGCGCAGCTGCTGTGACGTGTCGCTGGCCGGATTCTTGATCGCCTGGGCCTCGTCGAGGACGAGCGTCTGCCAACGCATCGCGGTGAGCGCATCGATGTCGCGTACCGCGGTGGCATAGGTGGTGATCACGATGTCGGCATCGGCCACCTCGGCTTCGAGCTCGTCGGCCGACGCCCGCGAGGCGCCATGGTGCACGACGACGCGCAGTCCAGGTGTGAAACGCGCTCGCTTCCGCGGCCCAGTTGCCGACGACGGCGGCCGGCGCTATGACGAGAGCCTTGCCGTCTCGTGCCGGATTGGCTCGTGTCGGATCGGCGAGATGGGCGAGCACCGTCGGCGTCTTGCCGAGCCCCATGTCGAGCGCCAAGCAACCACCCAGCCCGGCGCCGGCGAGGAACTCGATCCAGGCGACAGCCTCTGCCTGGTAGGTGCGCAATGTGCCGGTGAACCCCTCCGGTCGGGCGATCGGCGACATCGACACCTCGCTCGCACGCCGGACGATGTCGTTCGCCCAGCTGTTGCCGTGCACGACCGCTCCACCGGCCAGCCCCGACCCACCGAGACCGACGCTGTGCCGCAGGATCTCGGCACCGCGTGAGCTGGGTCACCGACTCGCGAGCGGCGAGCGCGGCCGCCGCCTGTTGGACGTCGAACCGGTCGACCTCGACCCAGCGGCCGCGCGACTGCACGAGCGGGCGGGCCTGCCGAGCGAGTCGCCTCACGTCATCCGCGGTGAGCTCGGCGTCGTCGAACAGCACCGTCCAGGCGACGTTGCTGAGTTGGCGGGCACCGACGACAGAATCCGCCGGGGTTTCCGCGAACAGCCGCAGCGACGCCTTCGCCTTGCGCCGCGAGAGCGCCGGCAGCCGTACCTCGAATCCGATCGTCGCCAGCGTCGGGCCGGTTGTGGTCATGAACTCCCACGCCTCGTCCTGGCTCATCGCCAGTTGTCCGCGACGGGACGCACCAACTCGATCGAGCGCCGGAAGCAGCCGACCGAGCCGCTGCCACTCGGCACTCAGCGCCCGCCTGCCGCCCTCGGCGCGCATCGCCACGTCGATCGGGACGTGCGTGCCCTTACCGGATGGCGCCGAGACGGACAGGATCCACACTCCACCGGGGAGCGGCGGGTCGAGCTGGATCGACCAGCTTCGGCCGCACCGGATCGGTGACCGCGCGAGACCACTGATCGATCCGCCGCGACAAGGCTGTGGCCAGGTACGGCGTTGGCAGCGAACGGCAATCCATCCATGCGGGCGATCACCATGTCGTCGAGGTCGATCGCGGTCGTCGCGCTCGACGGCGGCGGCCGGCAGCTCCATACGCTCGATGCTCTCGGTGACGATGGCCTCGACTGCTGCCGTGATGACGGCCGACGTGGTAGCCCGACCGTCGCCACCACCGACGGCGACGACAGCGCCGGGCATCATCGCGGCCAGCGAGGTGACGGCGGCGCGATCCATCAAGCGCCGGAGCCCACTGAACGGTGGATTCGACCAATGCCGCCGTCGCTGACGCCGCTACCCGCAAACGCTGGGCACGATCGAGCCCCGCGGCCGCCAGCCGAACACCTTCGAGGGCGACGCGTCCGAGCCACATGACACTCGCACCTACACCCTCGTGGACGTGCCCGCCGCCGATCGCCACCAACCATCCCGAGCGCGTCCTTCATCGGTATCGCGACGGCCTCGGCCCGCAGACCACCCGGCAAGCGGCACGCCGGGGTGAAGCTGCCACCCCACCGACGGGCCACCGATCTCCTCCAAGCGCGTGGCGAGAGCGTCGTTGCCATCCGGGGAGGCACCGCGACCGCCCGCCCAGACCACGACCTGCCCCGCCGACCACGATGCCTGGAGGAGCACAGGGTCGGGTTCGCGGTGCACCACAGGCGTCGCCCGGAACTCCTCGATGCCGGGCATGTCGTCGCCGGCCGGCATCGCTGCCGGCATCGCCGGCTTCGGCTTCGCAGGCGGTGGGCGCAGCCGAGCGGCAGTCGCCCGAAGACCGTCGAGCGTGTCGGTGAAATCGGCCACCACCTGCTCGCGTTCCTCACCCGACAACGTGCGTACGGCCTCCAGATCGGCCTCGGTCTCGATGATCAGGCGGTCGAGAACACTGAGCGACACCTGTTGATCGGCGCGCAAAAGCGCCAGGTCGTCGTCCGATCCCCGGCCTTCGGAGATCGACCAGATCGCAGCTACGAGTTGTCGTGAGTCAAGCATCAAGTTGTCCTGTGCCGGCGCGTGCGACGGCACCTCCGTATCGACGTGCCTCGCCCGGCGGCATCGTCGCTTCAGGGTCGCCGACCCCGGCCGCTCATACTACCTCGCAAGAAGCCGACCGGTCAGAACATCACCAGTTCGAAGGAGACTGCGTGGAGAACGCCGAACCGCGCTCCGGTGCTTTCGGCGCTCGATCGCAGGAACTCGCCGGGATCGGCCATGTCGCCACCGAGGTTGGCGAGGTACAGCTCGTGGCAGCGCAGCGATTCGATGCCACGGTCGACGTAGCCGGTCACATCGACGGCGTGCGTTGCCTGCGGCGAGGCATTGAACGCCGCGAAGCGAACGCCCGCCCACGCAGGTCCGGCGTTCGGAAAGATCCAGGGATTGGCCGCGTCGCGCACGGCGTCGAGCAGGGCGCGCCCCACGGCGCGATGGTCAGCATGGTTCCAACTAGGCCCACCCCAGTTGTCGCGGTGGTTGATCGACAGAACTACTTCGGGCTGATGTCGACGAATCGCCGCGGTGAGGTCTTGTCGCAACGCGACACCCGCTTCGACGAGCCCGTCGGTGTGATCGAGGAACTCCACAACGGAAACTCCCGACCGCGAGAGCGCTGCGCTGTTGCTCGTGCTCGCGGATCGGACCGACCTGCTCGGGCGGCATCGTCGAAATCCCGGCTTCGCCACGCGTCACCAGCACGTAGCGCACGTCCTTGCCGTGATCAGTCCATCGGGCGACGGCGCTGGCCGCACCGTATTCCATGTCGTCGGGATGGGCGACCACGCCAAGCGCCCTCGTCCAGTCCTCCGGGATGGGCTCCAGCAGCTCGTTCAAGAGTTCCTACCCGCGGTGCAACCCCGTGCCCTCAAGCCGGTGGCGGCGGTGGGGGTGGCGGGACAGGGGATGATCCAGGGGGTGGCGGCGGAGGTGGCGGCGACGACGCCGACGCGGCCATGGCACCGTCGCCGTACTTCGGATAGGTGTCGGTCATCAGCAGGCCGTAGGACTGCACTTGCAGCATGAAGCGGGTGAACTTCAGCACGAAGTCCCACATGCCCCGCGACTGCTTGCCGGTGATGATGATTGCGAACCACGAGATCAGCAGGACGACGGCCGCACCGATGCCCACGACCAAACCGATGATCAATGCTGGGATGATCCAGATCCCACGGAGGACATTGGTGAGACGATTGCCGGTTCTTCGTACGAGATCGCGCTGCGCACCGGAGCCGCGCCCGGGTCGGTCCCGAACGCCGGGTATTCGTCGTAGAGGAAGTACGTGTAGCCGAGGACCCGGCCGTAGTAGCCGAGCCAACTCTGTTGAAGGTCCCAGATCCCCTGGTTGTGCTTGCCGGTGAACAAGATGATGAACCATTGGACGACCGCCAGGATCTGGGCGAGATAGCCCCACACCTGCGACACGATCAGGTGCGGTATGGCGAGGATGAACCGAAACGCAACCGTCAAGCGATTGCGTGACTCCTCGGATACCCCACGTCGTACGTGAATGCCGACACTGCGCCTCCTTCGATTCGAACCCATCGGGTTCAGGGCGAATCGTAGCCAGACCTCGTCGGCAGATTGTGCGATCCAGCAGGTACTACGTCTCGTCGGAGGCGAGCAATGCGTAGATCTTCCTCCGGGTTTCGTCGAGCAGTTCCGTCGCCCGTTGGCGTTGAGTCTCCGTGCCTGCCATGGCGACCTGCTTGGTGGCCATCAGCAAGTGGTGGATCGCATGGCGAAGGCTCGGCGCGCCTTCGCCGGCGTCGTTCGATGCTGCGGTCCACGGCGCAGTCCTGGTCGAAGCCAGTTCCTCGGCGTGAGCTCGCCCGGCATTCGGTGAGACTCGACACCTTCTTGCCGTCCTGGTCCTGGGTGGTGATCAGCCCTTCGTCGGTGAGCAGTTGGATGGTCGGATAGATCGCCCCGGGGCTGGGGTTCCAGGCCCCACCGCTTCGTTCGCGGATCTCGAGGATCATCTCGTAGCCGTGCATCGGACGCTCGCGCAGCAGAAGCAACGCCGCAGTGCGCACGTCGCCCCGTCCGCGGCGTCGGCCCCGACCCATCGGGCGCATCCGGCCCGAATCCGCGGCCGCGGCGACCGGGGCCTCGGTCGCGCGTCCACCGAAGGGCCGCCCGTGTTCATGGTCGTGTTCAGGTCGTGTTCATGGTCGTGTTCAGGTCGGTTCTGTTCGTTGGATCGTGGATCCATCTGTACTCCCTTGTTTGCCGATCGGGGTTGTCTGCCCAATCGGATGTAGTGATGCAGTCACGATATATCGTTATTGCATCGTTGACAACCTGTCATGATGACGACATGGCAATTTTCCGTGACCATCCCTATGAGGGTTCGAACTTCCTCGTCGACATGGGTGCCTACGACCCGAACGACCTGCGGGCGGCGTTCTTCCGCGTCGAGTTGCCAGAAGCGATCGTCGACGAGATCGCCTACCGCAACGGCAACGACAAGACCCAAGAGGCGCGAAAGCAACCCGGTCTCGCCAAGTACGGCCACCTGGTCCTGAAGCGCGGACTGATCGGGTCGACCGATCTGTGGGAATGGTGGAAACAGGCGCGCGAGGGCCAGCCCAACGTCGACCGCAACATCACGGTCACCCTGCTCGACGAGGAACGCAATCAGGTGTGGAGCTGGCGATTCCGAAACGCCTTTCCCGTGCGCTACAGCGTGTCACCTCTCGATGCCGGCCACAGCGACATCGCCGTCGAGGAGCTGGCGCTGACCTTCGATTCGATGGACATCGAGTAGCGAACGCACCCGCGTCGGCAAGGGCCAGTCGATCGAGGCCAACCGATAACCTCTCCCACCCATGACCAAGATCGCCGTCATCGGGACCGGGTACGTGGGCCTCACCACCGGGGCCTGCTTCGCCCACATGGGTCACCACGTGGTGTGCGCCGACATCGATCCGGTCAAGGTCGAGAGCCTCCGCAACGGTGTGATCCCGATCGTCGAGCTCGGTCTGCAAGAACTGGTCGAGGAGGGCCTTGCCGGGGGTCGGCTGTCGTTCGTGCTCGGCGCGGCGAACGCCGCAAAGGACTGCGACATCGCCTTCCTCTGCGTGCCGACGCCGCAGGGCGAGGACGGCTCGGCCGACCTCAGCTACATCGAGATCGCGGCCAGGGAGATCGGCCCGGTGCTTCCATACGAAGCGGTCGTCGTCAACAAGTCGACGGTACCGGTCGGCAGTGCGAGGGTCGTCGAGCGAGTGCTCGGCCGCCCCGACGTGAAGGTGGTCTCCAACCCTGAGTTCCTCCGCGAGGGCTCCGCCGTCCAGGACTTCCTCAAACCCGACCGGGTGGTCGTCGGCTGCGACGACCAGGCCGCAGCACTGAAGGTGTCGGCACTGTACGACGGCATCAGCGCTCCGGTCATCATCACCGACCCTGCGTCAGCGGAAACGATCAAGTACGCCGCCAACGCATTCCTGGCCACCAAGCTCAGCTTCATCAACGCCATCGCCGCGATCTGCGAGGGCGTCGGCGCCGACGTGAACGACGTCGTGGTCGGCATGGGTTCCGACAAGCGCATCGGCCAAGACTTCCTCCGACCGGGCCCGGGATGGGGTGGGAGTTGCTTCCCGAAAGATTCTCGGGCGCTGTTGAAGATCGCTCACGACGCCGGGTACCACTTCGATCTGCTCGACGGAGTGATCGCCGTGAACGAGGAACAGTTCGACCGCGTCGCCGACAAGATCCGAGTCGCCGCCGGTGGGGATTTGAGCAACGCCACCATCGCGGTGTGGGGCCTCACGTTCAAGGCGCGCACCGACGACCTGCGCGATTCGCCGTCGTTGGCCGTCATCAATCGCCTCGTGGCGGCGGGCGCGACGGTGCAGGCCTTCGACCCGACCGTCGCCGGCCCGAAGCCGGGCCTGCCCGCCGACATCATGATCGCCGACAGTCCGTATTCGGCCTGCAACGGAGCCGACGTGCTGGCCGTACTGACCGAATGGGACGACTTCCGCTGGCTCGATGTTGCACAAGTCGCTGCCGCAATGAGGGGACGGGCCGTCGTCGATGCGCGCAACCTGCTGGACCGCAACGAGTGGCGGCGAGCCGATTTCGATTACCAGGGCATTGGTCGCTGACCCCGTAGAATCGTTGATCATGACTCGGGCCAGGGCACGATCACTCTGGCTCGCCGGGCCGGTATTGATCGCCGCCTGCTCGAGTTCGCCCAGCACCGAGGCACCCACATCGGCGCCTGGTGCACCGGCGACCACACCGGCGACGACGCCCAGCGCAACAACCCTGCCGTCGGCACCGGTCACCACGGTCGCGACCATCGATCCGCCTTCTTCCACCCTCGCCACACCGACCACACTCGTGCCGATCGACCCGACAGTGCTGATCCCGATCGCCATCGGCAACAAGCCGTTCCCCGCACCGGCCGACGACCTCGCCGTGGAACACCACGGCTTCACCGGCGACCCCAACGCGTGGTTGGCCGCGTGGCTGGTCACGCCGATGGCCGTCCCGAGCGGGCCCGATGTACGACTGCTCGGCTTCGAACG
Organism: Ilumatobacteraceae bacterium; assembly: GCA_963773085.1. Lineage (GTDB taxonomy): Bacteria > Actinomycetota > Acidimicrobiia > Acidimicrobiales > Ilumatobacteraceae > JAENVT01. The sequence goes on from CAVYZS010000018.1 coordinate 597,345, forward strand.
CACCGTCGGCATCAATACGACGACGGCCACCTACCTCACCGGGGCGATCGATCCCGAGGCAACGTTGGCCATGATCGAGACCCAACTCGCGCCAAGCCCGACCTACTCGGTCACACCCTCGACGAGAACCGATGGCACGATCACGATCTACGGCTTCGACGCCCGCCCCACCACGGTGCAGGGCGAGCCACCGGGCTGGCAGGTCGAGGCCAGCGTCGTCGACCAACTCGGCGTCGTGCGCATCCAGCGCAGCGATTACAGCTTCGACAAGGTCGTGCCGACGTTCTCCGATCTACCCACCACGCTGCAGCCCGCTGTCCTCAGTCAGGACGCCATCGCGGTCAACATCGGTGGCGTGCTGTCGAGCATCGCCTACGAAGGTGGCGTCTCGTCACTGGGCGATTCGCCGGTCAATCGCACGCGCCTCGGCTACGACATACCCAGCGATCTCCCCACGGCCACCGCCGACCTCTCCGCTCTTCTGACCACCGGTTGGGATATCGATGAGCAGCCCGACGCCGTGTACTTCACCTCGACCACCACGTCGGAGGTGTGGACGCTCGACGACTTCGGTGGCGCCACTCATCTGACGTACGACACCGGAAGCTGACATGCACTCCCCGATCACATCGACACGCCACTGATGCGTCACCTCCTCGCCGGAGGCGGCGGCTTCGTCGGCTCTCACCTCGCAGACCTCTTCCTCGACAGAGGCGACGATGTCGTCGTCGTCGACAACTTCGCCACTGGGCGTCGATCGAACGTCGCCCACCTCGCCGGCCATGAACGGTTCTCGTTGATCGAACACGACATCACCACCCCACTCCCCGGGTTCGGCGCCACGTTCGACGCAGTGCTCGATCTGGCCAGCCCCGCTTCACCGGCCGACTTCGCGACCATGCCACTGGAGATCCTGGCGGTCGGTTCGACCGGAACCCGCAACCTGCTCGACCTCGCCCTCGATCACCACGCCCGCTTCTTCCTGGCGTCGACCAGCGAGGTCTACGGTGACCCGCTGGTGCATCCGCAGCCGGAAACCTACTGGGGCAACGTCAGCTCGATCGGACCACGCAGCTGCTACGACGAGGCCAAACGGTTCAGCGAAGCCATCACCATGGCCTACCACCGGGTGCATGGCCTCGACGTGCGCATCGCCCGAATCTTCAACACGTACGGCGAGCGGATGCGGCCCGACGACGGGCGGGTCGTCAACACCCTCGTCGTGCAGGCGTTGCGTGGCGATCCGATCACGCTTCACGGCGCCGGTTCGCAGACTCGCAGCTTCTGTCACGTGGCGGACGAGGTCGTCGGCTTGGCCGCTGTGCTCGACGGCCATCTCACCGGCCCGGTCAACGTCGGCAATCCGAATGAGTTCACGATCCGCGAGCTCGCCGAACTCATCCTCGAGCTGACCGGCTCATCCAGCAAGATCATCACCGTGCCACTGCCGCCGGAACGCGACGGTGACCCAGTGCAACGCCGCCCCGACATCAACCTGATCGAATCGGCGTACGGATGGACACCGAAGATCGACCTCACTGACGGACTGACTCGGATGATCGACTGGTTCCGAACCAAGGAGGCCATCACATGAGCGTGCTCGTCACCGGCGGAGCCGGCTACATCGGGTCGCACACTGTTCGGCGATCTGACCGCCCTCGGGCACGAGGTCGTCGTGCTCGACTCGATGGAATACGGTCACCGTGACGCGGTCATCGAAGCGGAACTGGTCGAAGGCAACATCGCCGATCTCGACCTCGTCGTCGAGCTCTGCACCCGTCGCGACGTCACCCAAGTAGTGCACTTCGCGGCGTACAAGAGCGTCGGCGAATCGATGGAACATCCTTCGCGCTACTGGTTGAACAACGTCACCGGCACCGTCAAGTTGGTCGAGGCGATGCTGACCGCCGGCGTCAAGGACATCGTCTTCTCGTCGTCCTGCTCGGTGTACGGCACTCCCGCTGTCGTGCCGGTCACCGAGAGCGCCCCGATCCAGCCGGAGAGCATCTACGCCGAAACGAAGGCCATCACCGAACGGATCCTCCACTGGTACGGGATCAGTCACGGTTTGCGCTCGGTCAGCCTGCGCTACTTCAACGCTGCCGGGGCCAGCGCCGACAGTCGCATCGGCGAGGACTGGCGTCAATCTCTGAACCTCATCCCGCTGGTCATGAAAGCCACGCTCGGCAAGGGTCCCGCAGTGAGCGTGTTCGGCAACGACTACCCGACCGCGGACGGCACGTGCATACGCGATTACATCCACGTCGACGATCTCGCCGACGCCCACGTGAAGGCGCTGGACTACCTCGTCGCCGGTGGACCATCGACAGCGCTCAACGTCGGCACGGGCAGCGGCAGCAGCGTGATGGAGGTCATCGCCACCACCGAGCGCCTGACCGGTCGGTCGGTCCCCTGGCTCGCGGCGCCACGGCGCGCCGGCGACCCCGTCGCGGTGTTCGCCGACCCGACGCGCGCCGGCGAACTACTCGACTGGCATCCCGTACACGGCCTCGACGACATCATCGCCTCTGCGTGGCAATGGCACAGCACGCACCTCGACGGCTACGACTCGCCGTCGCCGTCACCCTGACGCTGACGGTCGAGCCATCCGAGCAGCACAGCGACGGCTCGCGGATCGTGTCGGAGACGGTGACCGGCTCCGGGGATCAGACGCAGTTCAGCCGCGCCGTGCGATTCGGCGAGCTGGCGGGCATCGACGGTCGGCACACTGTCGTCGTCGTCGCCGTGCATCACCAGCAGGGGCCGCGGGGCCAGCCGACGGGCGGCGTCGACGGGCCGGAACCGGCGTAGCTCCCTGGCCCATTCGTCGAACGACGGCGGAAAGCTCGGGGTCCGTATCGCGCCGATCTCGCGGGCGTGTTCGAGGAACCTGCGGGGCTGCGCCGCCCAGTCGTCGAAATCGGCCCTGGGGCTGAGCAAGGCTGCGCCGCGCACCCGAGGATCGTCGGCCGCGACGCAGGTCACCACCGATCCACCGGTGTTCGTGCCGACGAGCCAGATTCCGGTCGGCGCGGCCTCGGCGATGAGATCGTCGATGGCGGCTCGCAGGTCGTCGACCCAGCCCTGCAACGAGAAGTCACCTTCGCTCATTCCGCAGCCACGAAACGTGAACGTCATCGCCACCCAACCGAGCTCGTTGGCCATCCGATCGATCAACTCCGGGAACGTGCCGCCGCTCTGGCGTGCATCGAGCGGTCCGATGGGAAAGCCATGACACAGGATCAACCCGGGCAGCGGTCCGTGACGACCGGCAGGCCGCGCCAGGTAGCGGGCCAACACAAGGTCGCCGGATCGGAACTCGCCGTTCACCGTCTCGGCTTATGCCCTTGGTTTGCGTTGTCGACGCCTGACCCCCGGGCGAGCCAGTGCATACCCCCGATTGCGCGCCTCGACCAACGTGTCGGGCCCGAAGCACAGGCCGGTCTCGGTCTCGACGATGTCGTCGATGACCGCCTCGTCATCCCACGCGTCGAGGTCGTAGACGAGCTGCGTGCGCTTGTCCCCGAGGAACCTGGTGTGCTCGAAACGCGACGGTCGCTGCATGGCGCTCGACGCTAGCGCGGTCATTCCCCGATGCGAGGATGAGCGGGTGCCCAGCGAGAGATCTCACCGCCCGTCAGTGGGCGACCACCGAGAATCCAGCACCGTGAGGACACTATGACTCCTACCCAAGGGACTCCCATCGAGGCGACTCCCGCCGACACCATCGACAAGCTCCAGGTGATCTGGCAGTCGGTCTCAGCGCTGGGCGCCGAGCTCGACGAGCGCCAGTGGAAGCTGCCAACCGATCTCGTCGGGTGGACCGTTCAGGACAACCTGGCCCACATGATCGGCACCGAGCGGATGCTGCAGGGTCTCTCTCCCGCGGCGGCGCCCGCCGCGCTCGGCGTGCACGTCAAGAACCCGATCGGTCAGTTCAACGAGGCCGAAGTCGATGCTCGCCGGCGTTGCACGGGCGCGGAGGTGTTGGCGGAGTGGAACCAACTGGCAGCACAACGCATCGCCACACTGCGCAGCGGCGACGGCGCCTACTTCGCACAGGAGATGGCGACGCCCACCGGACCCGGCACGATGACCGATTTCCTGAACATCCGGGTGCTCGACTGCTGGATCCACGAGCAGGACATGCGCCGAGCAGTCGGCAAGCCCGGTCATCTCAGCGGCCCAGCGGCCGAGCACACCATCGATCGTCTGCTGCGCACCATTCCGATCGTGGTCGGCAAGCGCGCCGCGACCCCCGAGGGCAGAGCCGTGGTCGTCGACATCACCGGCGAGGTCAGCCGACATGTGGTCTGCGAGGTCAACGGTGGACGGGCAGCGATCGTCGCTGCCGCAACGTTCGAGCCGCTGGCCACCGTCACGCTCGATACCGAAGCCTTCGTCGTGCTGGCCACCGGGCGTCGCACCGCCACGTCCATCGCCGATCGCATCGACCTGGCCGGCGACCAGGCGCTCGGTCAATGCGTGGTCGACAACCTCAACATGATGATCTAGCCGACCGCTGCGGGAAGCGGTGCCATTCGGCCGATGAGAGATGAGCCGCCACCGGCCGCATAGCTCTCATCGCGCCATCCGCAGTCGCAGCGCGATGAGAAGTGTGCGGCGCCCGACGGCTCATCGCTCATCGCCGGGCTGGGGGACGTCGGGGTCGGTGGCCTGCGGGCCGACGGCGCCGATCGCCTCGAAGTAGGCGTGGTGTGCATCGACGACGTTGACCACATCGACATCGTCGAGGATCTCGATACCGTTGCGCTCGGCTTCACCGAGCAGATAGCCAGTCAGCGTGTCCTCGTTGACGACGACCGGGACGGTGATGTCCTGCCGACGGTCGACCACGTTCGAAGGTTGCAGACCCTTGGCATGCAACCAGCGCATGTGGAAGGTCAGCAGCTGCTCCAACTCATCGGGCGTGAGCCGCGACTGCGTGGCCGGCGGTAGGTACTCGGCAACGAACTCGACCGCCTCGTCGACGATGTAGACCGAGCGCGGCGCAACCGAGTCGAGCCGGCGAGCCTCCCGCCCGACCACGACTGCCGCGATGATGAACGTGCACAGCGCAGCGACCACGATGAGGACGAACGTGATGGCAGGCATCGGATCGTCACCCTAGCGATGTCGCCGCGGAACCTCAGTTGGCGTCAGACCTCCCGAAGAGGCCCGACGCCAACACTGGCGCTAGAACAGATAACCGACGACGTCGATCACGAAGTGTGTCGGATTTGCTCCACCGGTGACCTTGACCTGGCCGGCAGCGTCGACCGACACCTGCGTGCTGACTGCGATGTTCTGGTTGGCACCGGCCCAGTTGATGCTGCTGGTCGCCGGCTCGGCAATCCCCGCGTTGTAGAGCTTGAGGAAACCTCCGACCCCGACTGTCTCGGTGACCGTCAGTGTGACGATGGCTGCGGTTGCTCCGGGCGGTACCGCGATGAAGCTCGTCCCAGCGGCGTTCTTGCCGTTGGCCAGGCTGATGGTCCGAGTTTCCAGGGCGGCGATCTTGGCTCCCGCGTTGTCACGTGAGTCGTAGGCCCGCAGCGGCACCGGAAGCAGGTGCGCCTCGCCGGCCGGTGGCGGCCCGGCGGCAAGCTGCCCGCGGATCGCGCCGTTCGCGAAGTCGGTCGTGTGGATGTTGACGTAGAAGGCGGCTGGGTTGTCGAGGATCGATTGAACGAGCGTCGGATCGGCATTGATGCACCCGGTTGCCGATGATGCACCGAGGGCGTAAATAGGCGTGAACAGGTTGATCAGGACCGGCCCGTTCACACCGGCCGCGCCACTGTGGATGTGTGCTGCGCTCGGCGTTCCCGTGAGACCGGAGTAGGAGAGATCCCAGCACACCTCGGCTCCCGTCAGCGGGGTGCCGTTGATGATGTCGAACGTGACTGCGGCAGCGCCGACGCCGTCGGTGTCGCCGACAGGCACTTCGTTGGCGCCGGTCAGGCGAGCGAGATGTGGAGTCTGCGCAACCTGCTGGAAGTTGAAGCTGCCCAGATTGCTGCGAGCGTTGCCGAAGGCGATCGTCGGTATTGCGATCGCTGCAGCGAGGCCGACTGCCGTCAGCGCAGCCAAGGATTTCTTTTGCATGTCAGTACCTCTCGTAGGGGTTCACCGGATCGTCGAAGTTTCCGGTGACGGTCAGAAAGACCCTAGGCGAGAAGCACGGTCGGGACGAGGAGCAGAGCCGAGGCCTCCCGAAAGAGGCCTCGGCGACCGCTCGACGTGTCAGAACAGGTAGCCGATGACGTCGATCACGAAGTGAGTGGCGTTGGCTCCGGCGGTGACCTTCACCTGGCCGGCAGTGTCGACCGACACCTGAGTGCTGACCGCGATGTTCTGGTCGGCACCCGCCCAGTTGATGCTGCTCGTCGCCGGCTGCGGGCTCGATGCGTTGTACATCGTCAAGAAGCCGCCGTTGCCGCCGACGCCGCCTACCGTCTCGGTGACGGTCAGGGTGACGATTGCCGCAGTGGCACCCGGAGGCACGGCGAGGGTCTGCACGGTCGATCCGAGCGTGTGGCCGCTGGCCAAGCTGATCGTGCGGGTCTCCCCTGCCAGGATCTTGGCGCCGGCGGAGTCACGTGAGTCGTAGGCGCGCAGCGGGGTCGGCAGCAAGTGAGCCTCGCCAGCCGGTGCCGGCCCAGCAGCCAACTGGCCTCGAATCGCACCACTCGGGTAGTCCGAGGTATGCACGTTGACATAGAAGTTGGCCGGAGTGGTCATGATCTCGGTCGCGAGTGTCGGGTCCATGTCGGCACAGCCGGTCGCGGACGTGGCTCCCAAACCGGGGAACGATGTTCCACCGGCGAGGACCACGACGGGCCCGACCACGCCGGCAGCACCGCGGTGGATGTGGGCTGCGGTCGGGGTGCCGGTGATGCCGCTGTAGGACAAGTCCCAACAGACCTGGGCACCCGTGGCAGGGATGGCGGCGTCGATGATGTCGAACGTCACGGCCGCCCCGCCGACGCCATCAGGGTCGGCTGCCGGCACTTCATTGGCGCCGATCAGGCGTGCAGTGAACGGCGTCTGCGCCGCCTGGATGGAGTGCAGACTGCCCTGATTGCTGCGAGCGTTACCGAAGGCGATCGTCGGTACCGCAATCGCTGCGGCCAGCCCGACGGCGGTGAATGCGAATAGTCGCTTGTTTTCCATGTGAGTTCCCTCTCGTTGGATGGTTGCAAATGCCCGTCCTGGAGTGCCCACTACAGGGGCGACCATAACCACCCGGCGGCGAGAAGGGACCGCGGGCAGGCCCGCCCGCTCAGATACCGCGTCTGCTTCGCAGCGTGCCGCTCCGCTTCCGCTGCTCAGATACCGATGCGCTGGGCGAGGAGCTCGCGATGGTAGGTCGGGTCACCGAACAGCAGCTCGGACGACTTGGCCCGCTTGAAGTACAGGTGCGCCGGGTGCTCCCAGGTGAAGCCGATGCCACCATGGATCTGGATGTTCTCGGCGGTGGCGTGGAAGTACGCCTCGCTGCAATACGCCTTGGCCAGCGACGCCACCGACGGCAGTTCGTCGTTCATCTCGGCCGCGCACCACATGCCGTAGTACGCCGCGCTCTTGGCCGACTCGACCTCGAGCAACATGTCGGCGCACTTGTGCTTGATCGCCTGGAACGAACCGATCGGGCGACCGAACTGCACGCGCACCTTGGCGTACTCGACGGCCATCTCCAGCACCTTCTGGGCGCCACCGACCTGCTCGGCAGCGAGACCGACGGCGGCGAGATCGAGCACCGTCGACAGCACCGTCCAGCCCTCACCGTCGGCACCGACCAGCGTGGCGGGGGTATCGGCGAATTCGAGCTTGGCCTGCTTGCGGGTCTGGTCCATCGTCGACAGCGCCGTGCGGGTGAGCCCACTGGCCGCACCGTCGACCGCGAACAGGCTGACTCCCTTGGCCGTGCGCGCGGCGACGATGATCACGTCAGCCGTGTGACCGTCGAGCACGAACATCTTCGTTCCGTTCAGCGTGAACTCGCCTCCCGAGCCGGAGGCCGGCATGGTGATTCCCGCTTCGTCCCACTTTCCGGATGGTTCGGTGAACGCAAGCGTTGCTTTCGTCTCACCGCTGGCGATTCCAGGCAGGTAGGTCTTCTTCGCCGCATCGTCGCCGCTGTGTAGCAAGGTGTTGGCGGCGAGCACGACCGACGAGAAGAACGGGGCGCACAGCAGGGCGCGACCCATCTCCTCGAGCACGATCCCGAGCTCGACGTAGCTGTAGCCCGAGCCACCGTATTCCTCGGGGATGTGCAACCCCTGCAAGCCCATCTGCTCACCCATCTGCGCCCACACCGCCGGGTCGAAGCCGTCGTCGGTCTCCATCTGCTCGCGCACGGCTGACTCAGGGCTCTTGGCTTCGAGAAAGGCGCGGACCGTCTTGCGCAGCTCTTCTTGTTCGTCGGTGAAGGCAAAGTTCATAGTCCTCCAGTGTTGCCGACTCTCGCTGGGCACGCCACCCTTCATGTGTACACTACGGTACACATGATCGGGATCCGCCAGCTCCGAGCCGACCTCGCCGCCCACGTACGGCGCGCCGCCAGCGGGGAGACCACCGTCATTTCGATCGCCGGCGCCCCCGTCGCCGCGCTCACACCCTTGACGATGAGCGATGAGCCGGCCAGCGACGCACACCTCTCATCGCTCGTGGCCTCGGGGGCGCTGATCCCCCCGCGCCGACCCGACGGGCACGTGGCCGACGGCACGGTGTCGACGTGGGCCAACGTGCGACTCGACCGGTTGCTGCGCGAGATCCGTGGATGACCGTCTACCTCGATACCAGTGCGCTGGTGGGTCTCCATCTCGATGGTGCGGCGCGAGCCGTGGTGCTCGACGCCCTCGACCGGGACCCCGACTGGTGCAGCAGTGGGCTGACGCTGATGGAGTCGCTCGCCCTCGTCGATCGGGTCACCGACGAGCCGGTGTTGCGCTCCGATCTCGAGGACCTGGTCCGCTTGTCATGGGATCGCGTGGCAGTGGTGCCGGTCGATCAGCGGTGTCTCGACCGCGCCGGCGCACTCATGCGCGAACAGCCGCTCCGCCTGGCCGACGCCATCCACCTCGCTGCCGCCGATCGTCTGCCTCGACCAGTGAGGTTCGTGACCTTCGATCCTGCCCAGATTCCCGTGGCGATGTCGATGGGCTTCGACGTCACGTCGACCTGAATCTCTACGGGCGCGATTGGGGAAGCCTCAGTTCCAGTTCCGCGCCCGAGCAGCCCGTCGGGCGCGCTGTGAGCACGCGGTTCGGTCGCGCCCGAGCGGAGGGGTCAGGAGGCAATGGGCGGGACGTGTAGCCATCGACGAGATCGCCGAGGAGACCCGACACAGCGATCGAGCGGCGGTCGTGGAGGAACGGCGACACCACTTGGACACCCACGGGTAGTCCACCTGCGGTGCGACCGACCGGAGTCGACGTCGACGGCAGGTAGGCGGAGCCGATCAACGCCGGCCAGGCCTCCAAGGAGTAGTACGGCACGGTCACGCCGTTGATGACGACCTCCCGCGTCGCCCAGGTGCCCTCCTGGTGATGGGCGAAGGCCGGCAGCAACGTGACGGGACACAGCAACACGTCGATGCCTTCGAAGAACTCCGCCCAGCGCTGACGGCGACGGGCCCGATCGCGGTCGGCGAACAGCCAGTCGGTGTGGCTGATGCCCTGGTCGCCGTCACTGACGCCGATGGCCGCTCCGATCAGCCAGCCACCCGTTTCCCAGGCCTCGGTGAAGTCGAGTTGCGGGCGAGCAGCGCGATCAACCGCAATGCCCGCCTCTTCCAAGCGATCGGCCAGGTCGTCCAACACGGTGGTCATGGCGGCGTCCATCGGAAGCGACGGCTCGTCGAACCACGTTGCGACCCGCAGTGAACGTAGGTCGGCGACATCAGCAGGGGGCAGGTCCAGACGCCAGCCAACCGATCGTTCGGTGGTCGGACCAGCAAGCACACCCAACACCAGAGCCAGGTCATCGGCACTACGCGCGATCGGCCCGAAAACGTTGACGTCGCTCTCCGTCACGCCGCCGTTCGGTTCGTCGAGGTAGCCGAGCGTTGGGATCACGCCGAACGACGGCTTGTGGCCGTAAACACCACAGAACGCCGACGGCACACGCACCGATCCTCCGATATCGGTACCGATCTCGAAACTCGTCATTCCGCAGGCCACGGCTGCGGCGGCGCCGCCCGATGATCCACCCGGAACTCTGGTCAGGTCCCACGGATTGTTGGTCGTGCCGAACATTTCGTTGAACGTCTGCAGATCGCCCGACCACAGCGGCGCATTGGTCTTGCCGAACACGATCGCGCCGGCGCGTTTCACCAGAGCGACAGCCTCTGCATCCTGTAGCGGGACGTTGTCCCGTAGTTGTGTCGACCCACCGGTCGACCGGATACCAGCCGTCGCAATGGCGTCCTTCACAGTGATCGGCACACCATGCAACGGACCCCAGGACCGGCCGTTGGCAGTCTGCTCATCGGCGGCCAACGCCCGAGCGCGGGCATCGTCGACCGAGAGCGTGCAGATCGCGTTGACCACGGGGTTGAGCCGCTCGATCCGGGCCAAGCACGCATCGAACAGCTCGACACTGCCAAGCTCTCCGCGGCGAATGGCGGCCGCCTGCTCGGATGTCGTCCACAGAGCTGGGTCCGTCGCGGCCACCGGCGAAGCGTAGCGACACACGTGGTGTTGCGGTCGGGCTCGTGACGGTCGGGTCGCTATCGTCGGCACATGACCACATTGCACTGGGCCGACGGCCGCCTGGAGATCCACCGCGTCGTCGTCGGGCCGTACGAGAACAACGTGTTCGTGTTGCGGTGCCGCGAGACGGGTGAAGCGGTGTTGATCGACGCCGCCAACGAGCACGAGCAGCTCCTCGAACTCTGCCAGCGACTGGGTGTGCGCAGGGTGCTGGAAACGCACGGCCACTGGGATCACATCCAGGCCGTTCCGGCCATGCGCGAGGCGGGCTACGAGGTCGCAGTCACCGCAGCCGACGCGCCGCGGCTGAAGGAGGTCGGCTACGACGTGTTCATCGACGACGCCGAGGTGATCGAGGTCGGCAAGCTTCGCCTCGAGGCGATCCACAACCCCGGGCACACGGCTGGCTCGGTGAGCTTCAAGGTTCAAGGCGCCCCATTGCTGTTCAGCGGCGACACCCTGTTCCCCGGCGGGCCCGGCAACACGGCTCTCGACGGAGGCGACTTCGCCACGATCATCCACTCGATCGACACGTCGCTGTTCACACTCCCACCGGAGACGATCGTCATGCCCGGCCACGGTGTCAGTACGACGATCGCTCGCGAGCGACCACAGCTCGCTACCTGGATCGCCCGTGGCTGGTGACACCGCAACCATCGCCGCACCCGCGCCGACCAGGGCGCTGACCCTCGACGAATTCCTCGACAGCCGTTCGTCGGGGTTCGATCTGATCCGCCTGGTCCTGGCCTTCCTCGTCCTCGTCAGCCACACGTTTCCACTTGGTGGTTTCGGGAGTGAACCGATGTCTCCATTGGCTCCCAAGTACCTCACGCTCGGCGGGTTCGCCGTCGGCGGCTTCTTCGCGCTCAGCGGGTTGCTGGTCGGGCGTAGCGCACTCAGACGCCGCTCGGGCTCGTTCGCCAAAGCTCGCTTTGCCCGCGTCATGCCGGCGTTGTGGGTGGCGATACTGGTCAGCGGGTTCGTGGTCGGGCTGATCGGGTGGATGCACAAGCATCACGACTTCGGCGCCTACTGGACCTTCCGGCCGGACGGACCATTCGCCTACGTCGCCAGGGCTGCCACCTTGCCGGTGTCGTTCTCGCACGGCATCTACGACGTCTTCGCGACCGACACTCCGTTCGGCGTCGCCACCGGCGGCAGCTTCATCAACGGATCGTTGTGGACGCTGCCGTACGAAGTCCGCTGCTATCTCGTGATCGGACTCGTCGCCGTCGTCGCCCGTCGATACGGCGGTCGCCGTACGATCACCATCGCGTGGTTCGTCTCCTTGGCCCTCGCGATCGGATACGCCAAGCGCGTCGATCTCACCAGTTTCCTGGTCAGCCCCTACGCCGACCGGCAGCTCGCCGCATTTCTGTTCGTCTTCCTGACCGGCACGCTCGTCGCCGCATGGGCACACAAGATCAGCCTGTTCGGGTGGATCCCCGCTGCCGCGCTGGTCCTGGCCCTACTCGCCGGCCGCAGCTCCGCCTTCTGGGCCGAGCACATCACGCAGGCATCGATGGCACTTGTGTTGCCGGCCGTGGCCGCGCTCGTCGCGCCGGTCGCGCGTCTGCTCCGCGGCATCGACGTCTCCTACGGGCTCTACCTCTACGCCTGGCCGATGCAACAACTCGTCGCACTCTTCCACTGGGGTTCGCGCCCGGCGACCTTCATCGTCGTCTCCGGCGCGCTTGCCATCATGTGCGCCACTGCAAGTTGGTTCGCAGTCGAACGCCCAGCCATGGCCGCACTCCGCCGGCGATGAACACCCCCGGTGATGACGACCGCCAACCGGCGTTGCGCTACGACCAGCGCCCGGCCGACCGAACGCCGATCCACACCGATGCCTTGCCGGCCACGCCGACGCGCGATCGCAACATCGTCGCCTCGGCGTGGGTGGAAGCACCACGAGAACTGCTCGAGCTCGGAGCCGACCTGCCGGACCAGCCCGAGGCCGAGTACAAGCGACGGATCGGTGACTGGTTGCTCTGGCGCGCCGGGCCTGCTGCCGCGGGTGACGCCCGCTATTGGGCGTGTCGCTCCGACGACCTCACGGCCCAGCACACCTTCCGGCTGCACCCGGACAACACCGGCGACGGCAGCGGGCCCAGCGGCCGGCGACATGCGAAATTCCGCCCCTGGAAAGAAGATCTGCTGGGCAGGTGAAGGATGCGGTCGTAGCATTGAGTCGTGGCTCTGAAGGTGATGGCAACCATGGTTCCGGCCTCCTTGCCGGTTGCCCACGAGACCACCGAGGTGCGAGGCGACGGCCGGCCGAGCCCGGCGTTTCGCGACGAGTTGCGCCAGATCGCCTCGTGGCGCAACGCAGGTTCGGTCATCAGTCTGTACGCCCAGACGGCTGTGCTGCTCTGGTTGAGCGTGCGCTATCTGTGGATGCTGCCCGTCACGTTCTTGCTGATGGGTCGCACGTTCGCCCAGTTCGCGTCGCTGATGCACGAGGCAGCCCACCGCCTGCTGTTCTCCGACAAGCGGGTCAACGACTGGGTCGGGAGGTGGCTGCTCGGCTATCCGGCGTTCACCTCGACCGACGCATATCGCCGGGTGCACATGGCGCATCATCGCGACGAGTTCGGGCCCGACGAGCCCGACATCGCCCTGTACGCCGGCTACCCGATCGGGCACGCCAGCTTCCGTCGCAAGCTGATCCGCGACGCGACCGGCCGAACCGGGCTGAAGTTGATGCGCCAACTCCTCGGCAACCTTCGCTCGCCCGACGCCCGGTCACGGCGCACGGTGTGGAAGATCGTGGCCGTCCAGGCGCTGCTGTTCGGTGCGGCGATCGCCTCCGGGTACTGGTGGCTCTACCCGGCGCTGTGGGTGGCGCCGTACCTGACCGTGTGGCGGGTCATCAATCGGCTGCGCTCGATTGCCGAGCACGGCGGCATGCAGCGCTCCAAGGATCGCCGCCAGACCACACATTCGGTGCGCCAACACCTTCCGGCCCGCTTCATGCTGGTGCCGTATCACATCGGCTGGCATCTGGCCCACCACGTCGATTCCGGCGTTCCGTTCCGCAACCTGCCACGGTTTCACCGGGCGCTCAGTGCTGCCGGCTACGTCGATTCCAGCTTCGAATACCCGTCGTACCCTGCGATCTGGCGAGCGCTCAGATCTTGAACGAGTGTTTGGCGCCACCCCGTCTGGGCCGCAAACACTCGACTGGGTGGTCTCGGGCGGGAAACACTCGATCTGAGGTTCGGGGGGTTTCCACTACCGCCATAGGGGAAATACACTGGTCACCATGACCACGGCCGCCAGCGAGCTGTTCCGCATCGACGATCTGCACGCCAAACCGGCCGTCATCGAGTCAGCAGCCAACGAACCGGCTGGTAGCCCGGCCCTTGGCGAGGAGATCCTCCGCGGATTGTCGCTGACCGTCAACGCCGGCGAATCCCATGCCATCATGGGGCCCAACGGTTCGGGCAAGAGCACGCTGGCCAGCACGTTGCTGGGTTCGCCGGAGTACATCGTCACATCTGGGCGGATCCTGTTCCAGGGTGACGACATCACCGCCTGGCCACCCGACGTCCGGGCCAAGGCCGGCATGTTCCTGGCCTTCCAGTATCCGCAGGAGATCCCGGGTGTGTCGGTGATCCAGTTCCTGCGCCAAGCGTTGTCGGCGCGCAAGGGCATCGACCTCAGCGTGCTCGAACTGCGTTTGGCGACGATGGACTGGATGAAGCGGCTGGGCATGGATTCGTCGTTCGTCGACCGGTATCTCAACGAGGGTTTCAGCGGCGGCGAGAAGAAGCGCAACGAGATCATGCAGATGGCCATCCTCGAGCCGGAGCTGGCGATCCTCGACGAGACCGATTCGGGTCTCGACATCGACGCCTTGCGCACGGTCGCCAAAGGCATCCGTGAGATCCGCAGCGACCGCCCGCAGATGGGCGTCGTCCTGATCACCCACTACCAACGCCTGCTCGACGAGGTCCGACCCGACCACGTGCACATCCTCGTCGGAGGACGCATCGTGGCCAGCGGAGGCATGGAACTGGCAGCGCAGCTGGAACGCGACGGCTACGAGGCGTTCCGATGAGCAGCACGACCACGCTCGACGTCGCCGCGATCAAGGCCCAGTTCCCGTTGCTGCAGCGCCAGATCAACGGTCAGCCGCTGGTCTACCTCGACTCGGCCAACACGTCGCAGAAACCGCGGTCGGTCATCGAGGCAATGAACGACTTCATGGAGACGTCGTACGCGCCGATCAACCGCAGCGCCTACCAGCTGGCGGCAGAGGCGACCGACGCCTACGAGAATGCCCGCAAGGCGGCGCGGCAGGTTCATCAACGCACCTCGCGCCGAGGAACTGATCTTCACCAAGAACGCTACCGAAGGCCTGAACCTGGTGGCCTACAGCTGGGGTAGGGCCAACCTGCGGTCCGGCGATGTCGTCGTGCTGACGCAGATGGAGCACCACGCCAACATCGTGCCGTGGCACATGCTCGCCGCCGAGCGAGGCATCGAGCTGCGCTGGGTTCCGCTGACCAACGACGGGCAACTCGATCTCACCAGCCTCGCCTCATTGCTCGATGGCGCGAAGGCATTCAGCTTCACCGCGATGAGCAACGTGCTCGGCACAATCACCCCCGTCCGCCAACTGTGCGACGCGGCGCACGCGGCCGGTGCGTTGGCCATCGTCGACGGCTGCCAGTACGTACCGCACAACGTCACCGACGTGCAAGCCTGGGATGCCGACTTCGTCGCCTTCAGCAGCCACAAGATGTGTGGGCCCTCGGGAATTGGCGTGCTGTGGGGGCGCGAGGAGTTGCTCGAGGCGATGCCTCCGTTCCTCGGTGGCGGCAACATGATTGCCGACGTGCGGCTCGACGGTTTCACCCCGGCCGAGCTGCCGGCAAAGTTCGAGGCCGGCACGCCACCGATCGTCGAGGCGATCGGGCTCGGCGCCGCCATCGACTTCCTCGAGGATCTCGGGATGGCCAACGTGCGCCGCCACGAGATGGAGATCGCGACGTATGCCATGACCTCGCTCAACGATCGATACGGCGACGACATCTGCCTGCACGGCCCGACCAACGTCGAAGTCCGCGGCGCGACGTTCAGCTTCGGGTTCCGCAACATCCACCCTCACGACTTGTCACAGGTTCTCGATCAGCGCAACATCTGCCTGCGCGCCGGCCACCACTGCGCCAAGCCGCTGATGCGCCTGCTCGGCGTCAACGCCACGGCCCGCGCCAGCTTCTATCTGTACAACGATCACGACGACGTCGACGCGCTGGTAGACGCACTCGACGGCGCCAGCGATATCTTCGGGCTCTAGCCGAAGAGGAGGAGCCACACACCATGCCGGGCCTGGAAGACCTGTACCGAGAGATCATCCTCGACCACTACCGCACGCCACGGAATCGGGGCGAGCTGCCACCACCCGCTGCCCACGCGGTCGGTCACAACCCGTTGTGCGGTGACGAGATCGATGTCTACCTGCAGGTCGAGGGCGACACGGTGACCGATGTGAAGGTGAGTGGCCAAGGTTGTTCCATCTCGCAGAGCTCGGCATCGATGATGAGCCAGGCCGTCAAGGGACGACCTGTTGCCGAGGTGCGCGCCCTCGTGCGCCGCTTCAAGGGGATGATGTCGATCGAGGAGCAGGGCTCCGACGGCGACCAGGTAGCCGATGTCGAGATCAAGTTGGGCGATCTCGAGGCCCTGCAGGGTGTGGTCAAGTTCCCGGTGAGAATCAAGTGCGCGACCCTCGCGTGGAACACACTCCTCGAGGCCCTCGCCGAGGCCACCGCGGTATGACTCCCGCGTTCGACGCTGTCACGCCCCATCCCGAGGGCGTCGATGCTGACGATCAACTGATCCACGAACGGGCGTACGTTGTGCGCGCCTACCGTCATGGCTCGGACAGGCTTCTACTCCGCGGCTCGGTACGCGACCAGAAGCCACCGGGGCTGTACATCGCCGACGATCCCGAGCCGCTCACCATTCACCACATGATCGTCGACCTCACGGTTGCCATTCCCTCGCTGGAGATCACGGCGGCGAAGGTCGTGCTCGAGATCCACCCGCACCCAGCCTGCACGCGGATCGAGGACCACTACGAGAGCCTGGTGGGACTGTCGATCGCCCGCGGCTTCACCCACAAGGTGCGCGAGCTGTTCGGTGGGCCCCGTGGCTGCACGCACACGACGGCGCTGCTGCAGGCGATGGCACCCGTCGCCATCCAGTCGATCTGGTCGTTCAACATGGCGCAGGCGCGCGCCCACGGCGACAGTCCTATCAACACCGCGGAGGCAAGCAAACGGGCGCTGATGGCCAACGTCAACACCTGTCATGTGTGGGCGGAGGACGGCGAGCACGTTGCCGGGCTGCGCGACGGCGGGCAGATGGATGTGCCGCTGTGGATCACCAAACGGTTCGACGAGCTCGGACGCGAGCCCGCCAACTGGCGTAGCTGACGTTCAACCACGCAAGGCCGTCACCACCCGATCGGTAGACTGCCACCGTGGCCGACACACCCGCGAGGACCACCGATCCGTGGGTCGAATCGCCGTGGGTCGAGCAACACATCAGCGAGCGCAAACTGCCACCAGAGATGGCAACGCTCGCTCGTCACTACCACACCGAAGGATTCGCAGTCATCCCTGGCTTGATCGATGACGATCTGACGACCCGGATCCTCGACGACGTCATCGAGCCTCTGAACGGGCGTAACCGCATTCAGGACGCGTGGAAGTTCAGCACCGCAGTTCGCGACCTTGCCGTCATGCCGGCGGTACTCGACGTGCTGCGGGTGCTCTACGACCGCAACCCGGTGCCGTTCCAGACACTCAACTTCGAGTTCGGCACCCAACAGCGGGCGCATTCCGACACGGTGCATTTCAGTTCGCTGCCGAGGCGGTACATGTGCGGGGTCTGGGTCGCCCTCGAGGATGTCGACGCTCGCAACGGGCCGCTGTTCTACTACCCCGGCTCTCACCGTCTACCCGACCCGTTCTTTCAGCGGTTCGGTCTGCCCGCCGGCCTGGGAAGCTACGACCGGTACGAAGTGGCTCAAGAGGCGCTCCTCGAAGCCCACGGACTCGAGCCGATCGAGTTCCATGCCAAGGCCGGTGATGCGTTGATCTGGTCGGCAAACCTCGTTCATGGCGGCAAGCCGATCACCGAGGACGGACGTACCCGCTGGTCGCAGGTCACGCACTACTTCTTCGAGGGATGCGTATACGTCACGCCGTTGCTCAGCGACCCCGAGGTCGGCGAATGGTTCGTACGCGCCGATCTCGAGAACATCGCCACCGGCCGGCCGGCCGTTCAGTCGTACAACTTCGAGCCGGTACATATCGAAGATCTGGGTAACGGCCGCAGTCGTATCCATCGTGGCCCGAAGACGACGCAGTCCGCCAGCGAACAATTCGGAGAGTTACAGGCTGAGATCGAGGCGCTTCGCCGTGAGGCCCAGGACAACGCTGATCAGCTCAAAGCACTGCGCAACAGCCGAGCATTCCGCTTGGGTAACGTCGCCCTCGCTCCGGCACGCTGGATACGCCGACGTCTGCGGCGGTAATTGCACGAGAGGTTCAAACCCGCCGGAGGTCGGTCACGGTTCCACCGCTGACTCGTTCCAGGTCGGCCGGCGACAGGGCGAAGACGTCGTGCCACGTGCCGGCAGCAGCCCACACCTCCTCGTACTGCAACAGATCCGGATCGATGAACACCCGCAACCGCGTGGTGTGACCGAACGGGGGGACACCGCCGATCGGGAAGCCGGTCGTCTCGTAGACGGTGTCGGCATCGACACGCGCACACTTCGCCCCGCCGGCCGCGTGCGCTAACTTCTTCTCGTCGAGCTGATTGGCTCCGCTGACGTAGGCCAGCACGACCTCGCCGTCGACGGCGAAGATGAGGCTCTTGACGATCTGTCCGACATGTACACCGATCGCGGCTGCCGCGTCGGCGGCGGTCTTGGTGCCTTCCGGGAATCGGCGGGGATCGATCTCGAGACCGAACTCAGCCGCCGCCGAGGTGACGCGAAGAACGTTCGGGTGGGTGTCGGTCATGCCGCCAACGTAGCCACCAGAGGGTCAGTCGGAGACGGCGAGCACGGCGCGGGCCGGTTCGCTGTCGGCCACTGCAACGCTCCGCCGGCACCACGTGTGGGCGAAGTAGGCGACGCCGACAACGATGATCACATCGCCGACACTGAACACATTTCTCAGCGGCCAGCCGTTCGGGATGGCAAACACATCTCCCAACCAGGCGAGACGCGCATCCGAGACGACGTTGGAGTTCGCGAAGCGACCCTGCAGGGGCGGTAGACCGGCAGTGCGCCACGCCCACGCCGAGGCCGGCATCGTGCCGCCATTGGCCGCGATCGCGGTCAGGTTCAAGGCCGCCCCGAAGGCGATGATCAACACCCCTGGTAGATGGCGGTTGCTCCACATGAACGCTGCCGACAACACGAAGGTCGACAGATGCACCGGTTGACCGAGCCAGTTCGGGAACCCCGGAAACAGGGTGATGACCAACTGCATCGCGATGCTGAGCCACACCAGACCGATTCGGCGAATGGGCAGCCTGGCCAATGGCGCCAGCGAACGGCCGGTCAACGGGACCGTCACGATCGCCAAGATCGAGGCGACGACGATGATCATGACGACGCGTGCTCCAGCTCCGACATCGATTGGCGGATGTCGAGCCATTCGACGAGCTCGGGCAAGGGCACCGGCCGGCAGATCAGATAGCCCTGCGCCACGTCGCAGCCGAGGTTGGCAAGGGTGATCCATGATTCCTCGGTCTCGACACCTTCGGCGACCGTCTCGATGCCCAGCCCTTTGGCGAGAGCGACGATTGCTCTGACGAGGTGCTGTTGACGTTGGCTGTGGGCGATTCCGTCGACGAAACTGGCGTCGATCTTCAGCCGATCGACGGTGAGGTCACGAAGCATTCCGAACGACGAGTAGCCGGTACCGAAGTCGTCGATCGCTATTCGTACGCCGGCCTCGCGCAGCGCACTGATGGCGAACAGACTGCGTTCGGGCTCACTGGCAATAGCGCTCTCGGTGATCTCCAGTTCGAGGCGGGACGTGTCGAGGCCGGCTTCATCCACTGCCTTCAGCACACTCATCGGGAATCGCCGGTCCTGCAGGTTCCGGGCAGAGACATTGATCGACAGGCTCATCTCGAAGCGGTCGACTGCACGAGCATCCATGGTGGCCTGGCTCAGCACGAACTGGGTCAACGGGCCGATCAGGTCCGTGTGCTCGGCGAGCGTGATGAAGTCCTTGGGTGGCACCTGCCCGAGGGTCGGGTGGTGCCAACGCAACAGCGCCTCCATGGAATTGGGCATGCCGTCGCGAAAGCGGGTCAATGGCTGGTAGTGGACCTTCAACTGCTCGCCGGCGATCGCGTTCGACAGTTCGCCGAGCAGGCCGAGCCGCCCACGTTCGGGTCGCGACCCGAGCGCCTTGTAGCTCTCCACGCCAGTGCGGTAGCGCTTGGCGCGGTACATGGCGATGTCCGCGGCGCTCAACAGATCCTCCGGCGTGCGACCGTGCGTCGGAACGAAGGCCAGGCCGATGCTCACCCCGACCGTCAACGGGAAACCGTCGACGACGATCGGGCGGGTGAGCTCGGTGCGGAGCTGCTCGACGAGTGCGATCGTCGACGCTTCCGAGCCCACGTTGGGGATGAGCACGGCGAATTCGTCACCACCCAGCCGGGCGACGACGGCGGCCTCGGGAGCGGCCCGGGTGAGTCGCTCGGCGACTCCGATCAGGACCATGTCACCGGTCTGGTGACCGAGACGGTCGTTGATCTCCTTGAAACCGTCGAGATCCAGCAGCAGCACCACCCCACGAACGTCGTCGGGGTGGGACGCGAGGAATCCGGCAAGATGGTTGTCGAACGTACGTCGGTTGAGCAGGCGGGTGAGACCGTCGTGGTTCGCCTCGTGCGCCCGCTTCAACGCCTGCTGGGTGCTCTGGTAGATCAACAGGGCGGTCACACCGAGGAGCGGCAGCATGAGCAGGCTGAACTCGATCGCCACTACGAAGATCGGCGAGAGCGCGAGCAGCGCTCCATCGGCCGAGATGCTGAGGAAGAAGCTGCGACCCATCATCGAGCGCAGCGTGGTCTTGTAGTGGAGCGTCAGGACGATGCAGGTCAGAAGACCGTTGGCGATGAACACCAACGCGCCGGCGACGACGATCCCGATCCCCCACCGATACGACAGCCGACCGGCATCGGTGATCGGGGACCGCAGACCGAAGAGTTGCAGGACCAATGCGCCGGCGGCGAGCGCTGCCGTGATCTGCGCTGCGTTGAACACGATCTTGGTCAGCGACTTGTGGTCGCGCAGATCGACATACAGGGTGCACACCGCCATCGCCGCGATCGCCACGACCGGCGCGCCGAGGAGGACGATGCTGAAGGCGAACGCCCAGCCAGGTGTGACCTCGCCGCCGTCTCCGAAACGGAACCACTTGGTCCTGGCCTCGCCGATGAACAGCAAGGCACAGAAGACGACGACGTACACGAACTTCGAGTGCGGAAGGATCTCGCCGCGCTGCAGGATGTAAACAAGACCCGTCAGAGCCAGGGCGACGACGGCCACGACGGCCACGAAGGCATCGACCAGCCTGTGACTCGACTCCTGGTTGATCGAGGTGTCCGGCACGGTAGAGACGTCCTTGAGTAAGCGTGGTGAGTGGGTGGGCTGGAGCAGCGCGGGCAGGGGAGGCCCGCGCTGCTGCTCAGCTCAGTTCCACTTGAAAGGTGCGCCGATCGACGAGATCAAGGCAACAAATGTTGCGATTGCCGCAGCGACCCGCACAGGGGTGTGGGTGATGGTCTTCATCGAACCGTCCATTTCATTGGCGCGGCGACCGTGATGGCGAGCATCACAACCGGCGCCAGCCGGTACATCGTGGTCCTTACTTGCTGACGCATATGCGCCCTCCTCTCGGCGTTCCGTCCATCGCACGGCGGCGTCCGCCGTTCACCTCCACCGTGCACCTGTTGTTATAGGCAGGAAAGTCATCGGGCGATAGGGAGCGATGCTTAAGTAATTTTCAGCAGTTCATCAAGTAATCGACGGCAACGAGAAGGCCTGATCGCCAAGCGGCGTGCCTGATGGGGCGAGGACCACACGCGGACCACCGCTTGGAGTGATGCAGGACCGCGAACCGTCGTGTTCGGCGCAGGGCAGCAACGGTCAATTGAGCCGTTTGACCTACCCGAAAAGGTCGGCCAGCGCGTCGCCGGAAGGCTTGTCGTCGCCGACGAAGGCCGCGTATCCATCGATCTCGAGTTGATCGGCGAGCTCGGGGCCACCCGACGACACGATGCGACCCTTCACCAGAATGTGGACATGGTCGGGTCGCAGCACCTCGAGCAGCCGGTTGTAGTGCGTGATGGCCAGCACACCGATGCCCTGCTCGTTGGTCAAGGCCTCGATCCGTTGGGCGCAGTCACGCAGGGCATCGATATCGAGACCGGAGTCGAGCTCGTCGAGGATGACGATCTTCGGCTGCAACATGGCCACCTGCAACGTCTCGCTGCGCTTCTTCTCGCCCCCCGAGAAATCGACATTGAGAGCACGCTGCAGTAACGCAGCGTCGAAGCCGATCCGTTCTGCCTCGGCGCTGAGCCGCCCATCGAGGCCCGCCGTAGGAATTCCGCGAGCGTCGAAGGCGTGATGCATGACATCGACGAGCTGGACGCCGGGAACCTCTGTCGGGTACTGCATCACGAGATGGAGCCCGGCCTGGGCCCGTTGCCAACTGGGAGGGCGAGGATGTCGACGCCGTCGAGCAGCACCGATCCGGAGATCACCTCGTAGCCGGGCTTGCCCATGACAATCGCCGACAGGGTGCTCTTGCCCGCACCATTCGGGCCCATGACGGCATGCACTTCGCCGGATCGCACCGTCAGTGTGATGCCATTCAGGATGGTCGTACCCGCCACCGAGGCGACCAGGTCGCGAACTTCAAGGGTGCTCACTGATCCTCCAGATCGATCTCGATCATCCCGTCGATCACGCGGGCGACGTACACGGGCACGGGCTGCGTGGCCGGCAACGTCAGCGCTTCGCCGGTCTCCAAGCTGAACGTGCTGCCATGCTTCCAGCATTCGATTTCCTTGGTGTCGCAGAACAACTCGCCTTCGCTCAGCGAAACGTTGGCGTGGCTGCACGTGTCGCCAATGGCGAAGACATCGTCGGCGATACGGACAACGGCCACCGCACGTCCGTCGACATCGAAGCGCGTCGCGCTGTTGGGAGCGAGGTCGGCAAGCGGGCAGACGATCGTGCTCATCGGCTGCGCCTGTCGAGTTTGGCGGCAACCTGGGCGCGAAGTTCGCCGGCCAGTGGGCCGACCGGTAGCTGGGCGAGCACCTCATCGAAGAACCCGAGGACGACGAGGCGCTCGGCGATCTCGGGCGGGATGCCGCGACTCTCCAAGTAGAACCGCTGCTCCTCGTCGATCGGCCCGATCGTGCTGGCGTGGCTGCACTTCACGTCGTTGGTCTCGATCTCGAGGTTCGGAACGCTTTCCGCCCAGGCACCGGCGCTGAGTGTGAGGTTGCGATTGGTCTGGTAGGCGACCGAACCCTTGGCATCGTGACCAATTCGGATCAAGCCCGTGTAGACGCTCCTCGCGGTGTCCTGCACCGCCCCCTTGAACAGCAGATCGCTGGTCGTGCGCGGGGCCACGTGATCCTGCAATGTGCGGAAGTCGTGCATCTGCGTGTCGTCGGCGTAGTAGAGAGCGACCTGGCGAGTGCTGGCCCCCTGACCGACACCCTTGGCATCGGTGCGTACCCTGGCATATTCGCCGCCGAGGGCCACCGTGGCCAGCAACGTGGTCGAGTCGCGCTCGCCGATCGCCTGCTGATGCCCGAGTTGCCAGACCGATGTGCTGAGTTCGTTGATGGCCACGTAGGTGACGCGCGCCGCTTGCTGGGCGCGGACGAAGAGCCGCGGCACCACGAGGGCGGCGCCGTCGCCGTCGGACATGAAGCGCTCGACGACGGTGACCTCGCTGTCTTCTCCGACGTCGATGACGAGCCGTGGGAAGCTGGCCTCGTCGTTGCCGTGCACGGTGTGGGTGACGACTATCGGCGCAGCCACGACACCACGAGGGATCGTCAGCACGGTCTCGCCGTAGAACGACGCGCTGAGCTCGTCGAAGATGTCGTGCACCATGGAGGTGTCGAGGTCGTGACGAGCGGCGACGAACCCGTTCGCCCCGTGCACAGTGGTGGTCGGAACGACCGGATGAAAGCGATCGAGCTCCAGTTCGCCGATACGGCTGTA
Source organism: Ilumatobacteraceae bacterium (assembly GCA_963773085.1). Classification (GTDB taxonomy): domain Bacteria; phylum Actinomycetota; class Acidimicrobiia; order Acidimicrobiales; family Ilumatobacteraceae; genus JAENVT01. The sequence goes on from CAVYZS010000018.1 coordinate 621,363, forward strand.
GCGCCACACTTCCTGCTCGGCGGTCGGCGGTGACATTGCCTGGGCGCGCTCTGCAGCGGCGCTGCGCTGCTGGTCAGAGTGGTCAACCAGGTCGGGAGAGAACGCAAGCACGGCCGAAATACTACTACCCGCGTAGTGCTAATCCCCCACGACCAGATGCCTGCTCAGTCGTCGCGGAAGCGGCGCATGAATCCGCGCATGCGCCGCTTGCGCGGCTTGCCACGGATGCCCGACTCTGACATCACCTGCGGTCCGATCGAGTTGACGAAGTTCTCGGCTTCGTCGAGGATCGCGGCGGCCGTTCCGTCGTCGAGGCCGGGTGGCTCCGGCGGCGTCGGGGGTGCGACCATGGTTCCGTAGGTCCACCCGGCATCCATACGCGGCTCGAAGGCCGAGCAGGGATCGGGGCAGCGCCAGGGAGCGTCGGGAGCCAGGTCGAGATTGCACTTGCGTACCGTCTCGCCGTTCGCGTAGGTGCGACTCTCGAAGTTCTTGCATTCCTGACGCATCGGCATAAGCGAAGCGTAGAACCGTGTCGGCCACGCGCAACCTTCACCTCAAACTTCGACCGAAACCCCCGCCACCGCCCGTCGGGTGATCATTCGTTCAGCCGACGCTGCCTTCCATCTGCAGTTCGATGAGGCGGCTCCACTCGACCGCATACTCCATCGGTAGCGTGCGAGTGATCGGCTCGATGAACCCATTGACGACCATGCTCATCGCCTGCTCCTGCGACAACCCGCGACTCATCAGGTAGAACAGTTGCTCGTCGGCGATCTTGCTGACCGTGGCCTCGTGACCGATCTCGGCATCGCGCTCGCCGACCTCCATGTACGGCATCGTGCGACTCTCGCTCTCCTCGTCGAGGATCAAGGCATCGCATTGCACGTGGCTCTTGCAGCGGTAGGCACCTTCCTCGACACGCACCAAACCGCGATAGGTGGTGATGCCACCGTCCTTGCTGATCGACTTGGAGACGATCTTCGAAGTCGTTTCCGGGGCGGCGTGCACCATCTTTGCGCCGGCGTCCTGGTGCTGGCCGGGGCCCGCATAGGCGACCGACAGGACCTCACCCGTGGCCTTGGGACCGACCAGGTAGACGCTCGGGTACTTCATGGTCAGCTTCGAGCCGATGTTTCCGTCGATCCACTCCATGTGACCTTCCGCCTCGACCCGGGCCCTCTTGGTCACCAGGTTGTAGACGTTCGGGGACCAATTCTGGATGGTCGTGTAGGTGACACGGGCAGACGGCTTGACGACGATCTCGACGACCGCCGAATGAAGGGAGTCGTTGGTGTAGACCGGAGCAGAGCAACCCTCGATGTAATGGACCTGCGATCCCTCGTCGGCGATGATCAGCGTGCGCTCGAACTGTCCGGCGTTCTCGCTGTTGATGCGGAAGTAAGCCTGCAACGGCATCTCGCATTCGACACCCGGCGGGACGTAGATGAAGCTGCCACCACTCCACACCGCGGTGTTGAGCGCAGCGAACTTGTTGTCGCCGGGCGGGATGACCGTGCCGAAGTACTTCCTGACGAGGTCGGGATATTCGCGCAACGCGGTGTCCATGTCGCAGAACAAGATCCCCTGCTGCTCGAGATCTTCGCGGTTGCGGTGAAAGACGACTTCGCTTTCATACTGCGCGGTGACGCCGGCGAGGTACTTGCGCTCGGCCTCGGGGATGCCGAGCTTCTCGTACGTTGCCTTCATCTGCTCGGGCAGATCGTCCCACTCGCTGACCTGATCAGTGGCCGGCTTGAGGTAGTAGTAGATGTCCTGGAAGTCGATGTCGGGCATGTTGACCGCGAACCATGACGCCATCGGCTTCTTCTCGAACAAGCGCAGGCTGCGCTGACGCTGCTTGGTCATCCATGTCGGCTCACCCTTCCACCACGAGATCTGATCGACGACGGCATCGTCCAGGCCCTTGTGCGGCTTGAACGCGTACTCGACGTTGTCGTCACTCCAACCGAGGCTGTACTTGCTGAGGTCGAGATCGAAAGTCGTCATCGCTGACTCCGTTCAAGCGAAAGCTGGGGGGATTTCCCCTACGCACATAGTAACAATTCGCCGAGCCGTTGCCTACGACGCCACTTAAGCGACGCCAGTTCGGGACGTGGATTCGGCGGTGCCCGATTCGGGGCCGGTCAGGTCATGCAGCGCGGACGTGCTGGACATCGATGAAGATGCACTCACCGGGACAGGCCAGAGCAGCGTGGATGACTGCCTGCTCGTTGCGCGAATCGACCCTGGCCAGGCTGCCACCGCCGCCCGGATCGTTGAGCACGAACTCGGCTTCGGCCACGTAGGCGATCCCGTCCTCCAACTGCACGAAGACATCGGGACAATGATCGACACAGAGCCCATCACCAGTGCACAAGTCTTGATCGATCCACACCCGCATGAGGCTGCCGACTTTATCGCCACCACTCGCCACGGCGGCGAATCGGCAGCGCTGGTTACTCTGATCGCCGTGCACGAACCAGTCGCCAAGCAGATCGAACATCATTGGGATCGCCCCACCGGACGCGTCGACGATCCGTGGGCGTGGCTACGCGATCGCCACGACCCCGACACCATCGCCTACCTCGAAGCCGAGAACGCCTACGCCGCGTCGTGGTTCGCGGACCATGAAGAACTGATCGAGACGATCTTCGGCGAGATCAAGTCGCGCATCCAGGAGACCGACATCACGGCTCCGATCAAAGATGGCGAGTGGTGGTACACGTCGCGCACCGAGGAGGGACGTGACTATGCGATCCATTGTCGCGGACGCTCTGAAGCCGAGGCGGGAGAGCACGTTCTGCTCGACGAGAACAGCGAAGCCGAAGGAATCGACTTCTTCTCCCTCGACGCCTTCGACGTCAGTCCCGACCAGCGGTTGCTGGCCTGGAGCGTCGACATCGAAGGGGGAGCCGAGAAGTACACGTTGCGCATCCGCGATCTCGAGACCGGGGTCGACACTGCCGACATCGTCCACGACATCGCCTGGTGCGGCACGGCGTGGTCGGCCGACAACTCGTCGGTGTTCTACGTCACCGCCAACGAGGCCATGCGCCCATACCGGGTTTGGCGACACGATCTCGGCACCGAGCAGGTCGACGACACCTTGGTCTTCGAGGAACCCGACGAGCGGTGTTACGTCTACGTCGAGCTGAGCCGCAGTGGCGGGTGGATCATCATCGACAGCCGATGCAAGACGTTCTCCGAGGTGCTGTTGATACCTTCTGGCGACCCCAAGCAGGCACCACTCATCGCCCGGCCCAGGGTCGACGATGTCGAGTACTCGGTCGATCACTGGGGCGACCGGTTCGTGATCCTCACCAACCTCGATGCCGAGGACTTCCGCGTGATGACCGCACCCATCGCTCAGCCCGGTGAATGGAGCGAGTTGGTCGCCCACGAACCGGGTCGCCGGATCGTTGCCATCGAGCCGTTCGAGGGGCACCTCGTGCTGCACGAATGGAGCAACGCGCAGCAGCAGCTGCGAGCGCTGTTCGCCGAGGGCGGCCAACGGATCCTCGAGCTCGGCGCCGAGCCGTACGAGGTGGAGATCGACGCCAACCCCGAATGGCGTAGCGACAGCTTCCGATATCGCTACCAATCGTTGACCACGCCCATGACGATCTTTCAGGAGCCCGTCCGCGGTGGGCAGCGGACGATGCTGAAGCAGACTCCGGTTCCCGGCGTCGATCTGTCGCGATACACCGCAACACGTGAGTGGGCGATCTCGCACGACGGCACTCGGGTTCCGGTCGACATCGTCCGTCATGTCGACACACCCATCGACGGCACGGCCCCATGTGTGATCTACGGGTACGGGAGCTATGAGTCGTCCGAGCCGCCATGGTTCAGCCCGGCGAGACTCTCCCTTCTCGACCGTGGATTCGTGTGGGCGTTGGCCCATCCCCGCGGTGGGGGCGAACTGGGCCGGCGCTGGTACCTCGACGGGAAGCTGCTCGCCAAGCGCAACACGTTCCTCGACATGATCGCCGTTACCGAGCATGTTGTGGCGAACCACTGGGCGTCGGCGCGTCGGGTGGCGATTCGTGGCGGCAGTGCAGGCGGCCTGCTGGTCGGGGCGTGCATGACCATGCGACCCGAACTGTTCGCGGCCGTCGTCGCCGAGGTGCCGTTCGTCGACGTCGTCACGACGATGTACGACGAGACCATGCCGCTGACCATCACCGAGTGGGACGAGTGGGGCAATCCGGCGACGGAACCGTTGGCCAGCTACATGCTGAGCTACTCGCCATACGACCAGACCACAACTCGCGACTACCCGGCACTGTTCATCACCGCCGGCCTCAACGACGTGCGTGTGAGCTACCACGAACCGGCGAAGTGGATCGCCAAGCTGCGGGCCGTGCGTACCAACAAGGCACCGTTGATCATGCGGTGTGAGATGGGTGCAGGCCATGCCGGGCCGAGTGGCCGCTACGAGCTGTGGCGCGACGAAGCTCGAACGCTGGCATTCCTCGTCAACGTCGTCTGATCACGCGTCTGCCTCAGCCGCTCCACACGACAATCACCACGGCAATGGCCAGGAACCCTGCATTGCGGGCGACATCCCCCCAACCGATCGGCTTGGTCGACAGCGCTCCGAAGCAGGCGCACGGTGGTCGCCGCCCTTGGCACAAGCGCACCACGAGAAGTCCCGTGAAGGCAACCAGGAGAGCTCCTGCACACAGCGCTGCCGGTCGCCGCCCGATCTGCGCCACGAGCAGCGCTCCGATCAGCAATTCGACGATGGGAACGACCACCGCGAGAAAGCCGGGTACGCCGAGAGCCGCCGACTGGGTGCGCCATTCGCGTGGCGCCGAGACCTTCAAGATCCCCGACAGGAGAAACACCGCCCCGAGAAGCAAACTGGCGAGGACGATCACCCGGCCACGCTATGCGAGTTCGACGACGAGCCCCTCTGAGGCAGCTATCACGTCGACGCCACGGTGCGCTCCTGCCTCGATCGCACACTGCAGCAACCCGTCGAGATCGTCGTCACGACGCGACGGGTCGTGGTGAAACAGCGCCAGCCGCTTGACCCCGGCCCGGGTTGCCAACCACACGGCGTAGTCGATGGTGCAATGACCCCACGTCGACTTGGCTTTGAACTCCGGTGGCGTGTACTGCGCATCGTGGATCAACAGGTCGACACCTTCGACGAGCTCCAGCGCGCCGGGTGCCGCCGAGTAGCCGCCATCGAACGGCTGTTGATGATCCGAGAGGTAGGCGATCGAGCGGCCCTGCCACTCGATGCGAAACCCGAGGGTCGGGCCGAGATGCGGGATCAGCCGCGCTGTCACGTTGTAGCCGCCGATCGGAAACTCGGTGTCGGCCGTGTCGTGGAAACGAACCGTGCCGGGAAGCTCGTCGACACTGACCGGAAACAACGGAGGACGGATGGTGTACGACACGACCTCAGCCAGCGACCGTCCGTCGTCCTGCGCCGGACCGTAGACATCGAGGCTCGACCCTTCACGCAACAACGGAGCGAAGAACGGAAGACCCTGGACATGATCCCAGTGCAAGTGGGTGAGCAGACAGCTTCCCCGGAACAACTCATCGGTAGGCAGGCGCTTGCCGAAGTAGCGAAGCCCGGTGCCCATGTCGAGCAGGAGCGGCTGCTCGCCTGGCGCGTCGACCGAGACGCACGACGTGTTACCGCCATACCGCTTGATGTCATCGCTCTGGCACGGCGTCGAGCCGCGGACTCCGTGGAACGTGACGCGTATCACTGGGTGCTCACCAAGACCGGCACGTTACGCGCCGTTTACCTATTCGAAAAGTCCTGGCAACGTGACGTGCGTCGCAGCGGGCTACGTTTCGTCCGTGGTGGAGCTCTCCGACCGGCGTTCCCAGCGGCCAATCCTGCCTGATGGTCTGGTTGTCGTGGTCAAGGAGGAATGCGAGACCTGCCGGATGGTGGCGCCCCTGCTGGTCGAACTCGGCGCAACGATCTACACCCAGGACGATCCGACCTTTCCGGTAGGGGTCAACCCGATCCACGACTCCGACCTCGCGGTCAGCTGGCACCACGACATCGAGACCGTTCCGACTCTGATGCGCGTCGTCGATGGCGACGAGGTCGAGCGAACCGTCGGATGGTCGCAATCCGAATGGCGCCGCATCACCGGTCGCCCCGGCCTCGGCGACAACTTGCCGGTCATGCGACCGGGATGCGGGTCGATGAGCGTGGACCCCGATCTGGCCGACTCTCTTCGTGCCAGGTTCGCCGGTGGCGGGCTGCGATCGCGACGACTGGAGCTGGCCGATCTCGATGACGAGATGGAGGTGCTGTTCGAACGCGGCGTCACCGACGGACTGCCCGTGACGCCGCCGACCGAGGGACGCGTGTTACGAATGTTGGAGGGCACCAGGCGTTCGCCCGACGACATCGTCGCCGTGGTCGCGCCCGACCTCGTCGAGGTCAGCGTCGAGAAGGTCGCCATCAACGCGGTGATGGCCGGATGCCTGCCGGAGCACCTGCCGTGGGTGCTGGCCGCGCTCGAGGCGGTGTGCACCGACGACTTCAACATCCACGGTGTGTTGGCAACGACGATGCCGGTCGGTCCAGTACTGATCTGCAACGGTCCCGGCACCCGGGCGATCGGGCTCAACAGCGGGGTCAATGTGTTCGGCCAGGGCACCAGAGCCAACCTGTCGATAGGGAGGGCCGTCCAACTGATCGTGCGCAACGTCGGCGGAGGTCGACCAGGCGGCGTCGACCGGGCGACTCATGGCAATCCCGGCAAGCTGAGCTTCTGCTTTGCCGAGGACGAGATCGGATCTCCGTTCACGTCGCTGGCCGTCAGCCGCGGGTTCGCTGCCGACGTCGACACGATCACGGCCTTCGCCGGCGAGGGGCCGAGGTGCATCGTCGACCAGTTGGCGCGCGATCCTGATCAACTCGCCAACACCTTCGCTGCGTGCCTGCGCACACTTCACCACCCGAAGCTGGTGATCGGCTTCGACTGCGTCTTGATCGTCGGCCCGGAGCACGCTCGGGTGTTCGCCGAGGCCGGATGGGACCGCCAGATGCTGCTCGACGAACTACATCGGCGGCTGCGGATCCCGGGCAGTGAGCTGATCCGTGGCGCGGGGAACATGGCCGAAGGCGTGCCCGAATGGCTGGCCGGTGAGACACTCGGAAAATTCGGGCCTGACGGTCTCCTCCTGGTGCACGCCGGTGGGGGCGCCGGACTGTTCTCTGCCATGATTGGCGGGTGGGCCAACGGTGACCTCGGTTCCAAGCCGGTCACCAGGAGGGTTGTGCGATGAGCCGGCTGCTGCTTGATCCGACGAATGAACGCACCGTCCTGCAACGAACCCTGCGAGCCCGACCCTACACGTTGCACGGCAAGACCGTCGGCCTGCTCGACATCTCCAAGCCCCGTGGTGACATCTTCTTGAATCGCGTCGAGCAGCGACTGACCGAACTCGGGGCCACCGTGCTGCGATACAAGAAGCCGACCTTCACGAAGCCGGCGCCGGTCGATCTGCGTCACGAGATCGCCACGCAATGCGAGTTGGTCATCGAGGCCCTCGCCGATTGAGGCAGTTGTACGTCGTGCAGTGTGCACGACATCGTTGATCTGGAGTCTCGCGGCCTGCCGGGTGTGTTCGTAGCGTCCGCCCAGTTCGTCGACGCCGCTGCTGCCCAGTCGCAGTCGCTCGGGTTTCCCACGGTCGCCAGAGTCTTCACGCCACACCCGATCCAAGACCGCACCGACGACGAAATGGTCGCCTACGCCGACGCGGCCATCGAAGAGATCGTGGCCGCGATCACCGCCGGTCCCCTTCGGCGGACGGTGTGATGATCGCAAGTCTGCAGCTGCCGGAGAGCCCCTACGGGAGGGGCTGCGACTAACTCGGATCGGCAGCTAGGTCACGCATTGGTCGCGAAGCGCCGAAGGGTCGCAACCCTGTTGAAGCGGGACGTTCAGCCCTGGCGGCGGACCGATCGGCAGGGTTTTGATCGGAGTGTGATCGAGTCGCAGTCGCGTCCGGGACCGCTCACGCCCGTGCTCGTACGCCCGGACCATCCATCAGGACACCATGTGCGACTCAACACCCGATCGGACTTTCCGAAGGAGGGTCGAGCGTGAAGACAGACCGAACTACCGCACGCGTTGTTGGAGGCCTCTTTATCGTTGGGACGGTCGCTGGCGGGCTGGGGCTCGCGTTGTCTCAGCCACTTGTCGATGCTTCGGATTACCTCACGAAGCTGTCTCTCCATGAAGACAGGGTGGCGACTGGAGCGCTCTTGACGCTCATCATGGGCGTTGCCCTCGTCGGGACGTCGATTGTCATCTACCCGGTGTTGCGGAGGCACAGCGAGCGCTTGGCCTTGGGTTACGTCGTAGCCAGAACCGTGGAGAGCGTGATCTATATCATCGACGCCGTTCTTCTGCTGACGCTTCTCACCGTGAGCCGGGGCTTTGTGGACGCAGGCGCTCCTGATGCTTCCCACTTTCAAACCTTGGGCGACGCGGTGCTCGGTGCACGCGACTGGGCAGGCGGCGCCGTGCTGGATCTGACTGCATTTGGCCTGAGCGCCTTGATCCTCAACTATGCGCTCTATGGGGCAAGACTCGTGCCTCGATGGCTGTCGGTCTGGGGTCTTGCCGGCGCCTCGCTGTACATGGCGGCGGGGGCGATGGTGATGTATGGCCTCGAGCCGCTGTCGACGACCCAGGTCGTGTTGGAAGCACCGTTGGCGCTGCAGGAAATGGCCCTCGCGATCTGGCTGATCGCCAAAGGCTTCAATGCACCTGCAGTCGTGGCCGCTGCCGACGCGGAAACGGTTGCGGCCAGAGCCTGAACGTCGTCTCCCAGGCGGCAGATCTGGGCGGTCACCGAGCCTTGTCGCTCCCGACACGTCCAGCATGTTGAGAGCGACAAAGTTGGCTCAGACCCCCGCCGAGTGCCCGGTCCGGCGCGCCAACGCAAGAGCGATCTCGCAGACAGATCAACCAGCGCCGAGCGGCAGATCTGGCGCACCCACCGTGACGTTTCTTCATACAGGCGCGAGGATTTGGTGATGAGCTGGACCTGTCCTCGGTGTGCGAGAACCTTCGCCCGCCACGATCAGTTTCACTCCCACGACACCGAGGATCTCGACGCTCACTTCGCCGGTCGCCCCGAGCATCTGCGTGAGTCGTTCGACAAATTGGTCGGCTCGCTGCCGTCCGATGTTCAGGTCGAGGCGCTCAGGAGCGTGATCGTGCTGTCTGCGCGCAGGACGTTCTCGTACGTCACCGTTCAGGCCAACCGACTCTTGGTCGGCGTCTTTCTCGAAAGCGCACTCGACTCGCTGCGTGTCGTGAAGGTCGACCACGTCTCAGCGCGGCAAGTGTGGGTCAGTCGTAATCGTCCGCGATCCGGGCGAAGTCGACGATGAGCTACGGCTATGGGTGCGACGGGCATACCAACTCTGTGGCGGATCTGAGTAGTCGCACGCAGCGCAGATCAACCAGGCAGTTCTGCGCTACCTGAGTGCAGGCCGTGCGTGTCACATTGCGTGAGGCGTTGGCTCTCCGCGTTTTACGGCCGACGAGTCTTCGACGTCAGCGGCGTGGCGTCGTCGTCTCCTCGCCCTCAAGCGGGTCACCAATACCGCTACGGCGACAGGAATCAGGCCGACAGCCAGCACCTCATCGCGTGACAACCCGTCGATATTCGGTTGCAGGTCTTCCCCCGTCGCGTCGCCAAACCAGACCTCGCTGACGAAGATCCCTACTGCGAAGTAGATCACGGATACCAGCGCCCACAACCAACGTGGCGCTGTACGCCCTGAGAGCAGTTGAGCAAGCAATCCAAAACCAATCGACATCGCACCGAGGTAGAGCAGTCCCCTTAGGCCGAGATCCCACTCCATGGCAGTCCTCCTTCCTGAGCACTGCCTGTGAGCAGACGACGCACGCGACAGCGCACATGTTGGCCGCCTTGATTGTCCGGGACCCCCACCAAGCCCGGTAGAGGCGAAGGACCCGGCAGGAATCGACCCCGATTGCCTGGTGAGGCGCGAGAGCTCAAGCTGTCACTGCGGCGCAGCACGACGATGCCGAATCGACGGCTATGCCTGCCTGGCTACCGGGAGACGTCGTATTCGACCGTCAGGTCGACGAACTGGGGAGCACCATCGAAGATCTCCGCCATCGCTGCCCTCGCGGCCTGCAGCCCCTCTTGGCGTCGCGGATCGTTCTCACGCGCCCGCGCTTTCTCCTCGTTCTCGAAGACGACCAACGTGTAGACGAGACCCAGGTCGTTGATGTCCCGCATCGTTGTCGTGCGCAGCAGACCTGAATCGGGTTGCTCCACCGCCTGCAACTGCTCCATCAACGCCCCAAGGTCCGCTTCTCGGCCAGGCTTCAAACGCATCGTGATCATCTGTGCCCACATCGGCAGTCCTCCAGTGGTCGGAAGTCGAAACCGTAGCGCACAGACACTTCGAACTACGGCTGGGTCGGCCAGACCGCGTCGGTGGATCGCGCGCCGTGTGGACGCATGCCGCCCGCGTCCCGTTTTGTTCCAACGATGCACCGCGCCACGCCCGGAACCCGGACCTTGCCGTTCTTCTCGAACGCACTCACCTTCGCAATGGCGTTCGCCCGAATCCGCTCCCGCGCCGGTTCGTCGACCTGCTGAAGCGCCGCAACCGCGAGCGAGACGTGCTCGCTGATCATCTCCCAATACTGCGCGGGCGATCGCGTCACGAGTTCGACGTCGACGTCCCACTCGACAACGTCGCGCAGCCCCGCGCCCTCGTACAGGGCACTGACATATCCCGGGGCAGCACACCGAAACATATTCGGTCCGTCCGGGTCGGGAGGCGCCACCACCGCCTCAGTCGCGATCGCCTGCATGGCGATCGTCGTCCACGGGTTTTCCTCGGGCTTGACCCATACCGACGAGCAGAGACGTCCGCCCGGCTTGAGCACGCGCGCGAACTCGGCCGTCGCCTTGGCCACGTCGGGGAAGAACATGTACCCAAAACGCACGGAGACGCTATCGAATGTGGCGTCGTCGAACGGCAGATCATCGGCGCTGCACACCTTCGTCTCGATATTGGCGATCCCTTGCGCCCTGGCTCGACGCGCGGCGACATCCAGCATCTCCGCTACGAGGTCGGTCAGAACGACGCGTCCCTTCGGCGACAGTCTCGCGATGCTCAAACCCGGCTCACCCGTGCCCGCGGCAATGTCGAGATGCTGCTGATCTTCACCGATGTCGAGACAGTCGATAATCGCTGCACCGACCGGGCCCAGCTGATCCATGATGACCGAGTCCCACTTCTCCCAGCCCGCCGAGAGACCGGCCCACGTCGCTCGCTGAACGTCTCGGATCTCATCGGCGCTCGGCATCGGCCCTCCCGCTATCGCTGCATCCACCAATCACGTAGACACTCCTTGACGGGAGTGCATGATGCCCGCTCCGGCGCGCCAGCGCAAGCACGATAACGAGCAAGAGATCCGCTGGATCAACGCTCGCTGCGAAGTGCGCGATATCGGCAATTCGGCGCCGGGTAGGTCGCGGCCGACGGTGCGAAGATCTGGGTGCCATGCCCGCCGATTCCACCTGGTGAGGTCAATCAGTGGCGCCCAGATCCCTGGGTCACCGGGACGAGTGCGCTCCGCTCCGAGATCTGGGCGCCGGTCGATGGACCGCACCAGCCCCGATGTGGGAGTTTGGCGCCCAGATCCTCTCGGTAGCGCCTAGTGCCCGATATGGGTCGGGTCCGCAGGGCGGCTCTTGACGATCGTCACACCGTCTGCCGAAAGGGGGCCGCCGGCCGACTCAGCAGTCGATGGCGGCCCGCATCGCCGCACACACCTCGGGCCAGCGTCCGACGCCGAGTGAGCCGAGTTGACGGGTGAACGCCGCCTTCGGCACCGACTTGACGTTGTCGATCGTCGCCGCGCACTCGAACCTCAGGCCCTCCGCTTCGCCAAGTGCGACCTCGGTGGCAATGCCGCGGATCGATCGTCGTGACCGGGGCCACCAGGACATTGCTCAGAACGGGAATGGCCCGATCGCGGGTGAGTACGAGAAACGGCCGCCCCTTCTCCGATTCGAGCTCGGCCCAGTAGATCGACCCTTGCAGGACTACCACCACTTGTCCCACGGCTCCTCTTCGATCGCTTGGCGCAAGGAGTCGTACGCGGATTCGATCTCGTCGTCGGTTTGCGGCATCCGCGTGTACGCCTCGATGTACTGCTCGTCGATCTGTCGGCGGCGCTCCTGATCGATCAGTCGCACGAGCGCATCCCTCATCGCTTCGGTACGGCTGTCGTAGTTCAATCGATTGAACAACCCAGTCGAGGTCGCGCAGGAGATCATCCGGTAGACGAATCGCCAGCTGTGTTGACATGCATTATGCATACCATCACGGTAGCTGCACCGCAAGGCCAATCGTCACGATCAGGCCCTCGCGCTCCATGTCGCCGGCCAAGCGGGCGGCTCGAGAGGCGTCACAGCCCATCACCGCGGCTACCTGCTCGCTTGCCACGGGCCCGTGCATCAACGCCTCGAGCAGTCGCCCACGGGCCTGGCGGTCACTGCCGTCGAAGCGAGCCTGCCGGGTGCTGACACCTGCAGAACCCACCGATGGATCGTCACCCATGCCCCCGCCAGGCGCAGCGTTCGGACAGCGGACAGCTCTCACATCGCGGCGAGGTCGGCCGACACAGTTCGGCGCCGAGGTCCATCAACGACTGGTTCCACGCCCACGACTCGCCGGGGTGAAGCGCTGCATCGGCCGCAGCTTGGGCCTGCTTCGGAGTCAATCGATGCCCGGCCACTCGGGCGAGCACCCGAGCGATGTTGGTGTCGACCACGGCAGCGTCGGCCTCGAAGGCGAAGGCCAGCACAGCGCGAGCGGTGTACTGACCCGACCCCCGGCAGAGACAGCAGATCGTCGAGGGTCGAAGGGAACTCACCCATTCCGACGATCTGCGCGGCCGCAGCGTGCAGGTTCCTCGCCCGTCGCGGGTAGCCGAGCCCCTGCCACAACCGCAGGACATCGCCCAGCGATGCCGCGGCGCACGCTGCCGGCGACGGGTACGCGACGGTGAACTGCTGCCACTTCGGAATCACCCGGGCGACCTGCGTCTGCTGCAGCATCACCTCGCTGACCAGAATCGCCCAGGGATCGCGGGTCCGCCGCCACGGCAGGTCACGCAGCCTCGGCACACCCCACTGGAGAACGGCGTCGGAGTGTGTGCCGCAGACCCGGGCCGGCGGGAAACAATCCCCACCTGGTCCTGGCCGGTTCAGGTCAGTCCGCCCAGACGTCGACGCCGTCGTACGGCCGACGACGCGCCGGAGTGCTGTCACGCGTCCACACCATCACCCGACGACGGAAGTAGCAGACCTCCTGACCGTGCTGGTTGAAGCCCTTGCTCTCCACCGTGACGATGCCGCGATCGGGCTTCGACTTCGACGGCTGCACATCGAGGACCCGCGTCTCGGCGTGGATCGTGTCGCCGTGGAACGTCGGGAACTTGTGCTGCAGCGTCTCGACCTCGAGGTTGGCGATCGCGGCACCGCTGACGTCGGGCACGCTCATGCCCAGCACCAACGAGTAGACGAGATTGCCGACCACCACGTTGCGCCCCTGGACGCTCTCCGCCGCGAACCAGTCGTTGGTGTGCAGCGGGTGATGGTTCATCGTCAGCATGCAGAACAGATGATCGTCGTACTCGGTGATCGTCTTGCCCGGCCAGTGCTTGTACACGTCACCGACCACGAAGTCTTCGAGACATCGCCCGAACGGCCGCTCATGAGAGGTCATGCGCTCGACAGTAGCTACCGGTCGTCGTCACCGTCACCCTCCACCGGGGACTTGGCGACCGGGGACTTGGCCACCGGGGACGAAGGCGGCAGATCGCCGATCGGCTTGCGTTGCTTGGAGAAACGGACCGAGAAGTCGAGGGCGCGTTCGTTGTTCGACGGATCGGCCGCGATGTCGCGCAGCCGGCGCAACCGCTCGCGCCGCTCGATGCTCCACGGCCCGACTCGCAAGGTGGCGTACAGGACTCCGCCGAGCATGATCGGGAAGAAGAACTGGGCGAGACGATACGTGGCCGACCCCAGCACCGCGGTCGATCTGGTCAGGCCGAAACCAACGAGCGCAAGTGGCAGACCGCCGTCGATGATTCCGAGGCCGCCGGGCGTGATGGGAATCACCGCCAGCACGTTGACCAGACCGAAGGCGACTATCAGCGCGTCGACATCGGTGGATGCGCCGAAGGCACGCAGGAACACCCACAGTGCCGCCGCATCGAGGATCCAGTTGGCCGCCGCCCAGCCGAGCACCCGAGCCGAGCAGACCGATGATCGCTGGCCAGGTCCTCCAGTCGCATGCCGATGTGACGGACGCCCGCCGCGGTGCGATCCTCGTTCATGCCGGAGATGACGGGCCGCCCAACGCACGATCCGCTCGGCCCGCCCCTGCCCTTCCATCAACCCGAAAACCACGCCGCTGGCAACCAACATCAACACGACGCCGGCAATGGCGGCGATGGCGTAGCCGGGGTTGACCCCGCGGATGGGAATCGAGACCATCAGCCCGATCCAGAACAGCAAGTTGAGCACCACCGCCGAACCGAGACCGGCCGTGGCCAGGGCGAAACCTGCATCGGGTCCGTTGACGCCGGACAGGGTCATCAGCCGGTAGCCCAGGGCCGAGCCGGCAGCGCTCCCCCCTGGCACGATGCTCGACAACGCCTTGGTGCTCAGCTGGATGCGATACAGCCGGGCACGGGAGATCTTGTGCGCTTCCTCACCGAGTGCCGCCCTCGTCAGCAGCGTGTAGGCGAACAGGGCGGTCAGCTCGAGAACCAGGCCGAGGCCGAGCAGCGCCGGGTTGACGTTGCGAAGTTGCTGCGCCGCCTTGCGCACGCCCGGAACGATGGTCACCACGGCGAAGTACAGGATCACCACGAACGCCAGCAGCTTCAGGGTGAAGCGGAATGGCCGGAACCGACGAGGGCGCGGCGGGCCACCCGTGTCATCAGATGAAACACGGGGTAATTCACCCGTCGCTGGGTCATCCGACTCGATGGCCATCCCACACTGCTTAGCCCAAATCGGGGCTCGCCGCAGGCGATGCGACGTGCGACACTCAAGTCATCGTGGGATGGGTGCCGATGTTGTCAGCAGGAGCAAGTGGTTCCCGAGACGGAGGACAACGTGGTGAAACGGATCATCTTGATCGGCGCACTCGCGCTGCTTGCCGGCTGCGGTAGCACCGGGAGCGGCGTCTTGGTGGAAGCGGGTACGGGCGCGACCACGGCCGCGGCGGTGGGCTCCGACGACACCATCACGGTCGACGACTTCGGCGACATGCCTGCTCAGTGCATCGATTTGCTCACCGAATTTCTCAAGACGATCGAACCGACCGTTGCCGAGATCGACTGGGACGAGGTCACGGTCGCCGACTTCGACGACTTCGGTGAGCAGTTCAAGGCCGAGTCCGACTCGTTCGACACCCGGACCGCCGCGGCCGGATGTGACAAGTACAACCTCAGTGGCTCGGACAGCGTGCAGTTCCAGCAGATGACCGAGCTCGCTGCTGCCGAGGCTCCCGGCACGCTCGGGTTCCTCACGTTCCTCAGCTCACTGTCATCGGCCGCGACGACGACCGCTGCGTCGATTCCGACCGATTGCGCCGGCACGATCGCCGCGATCGAACCGTTCCTGGGAGACGGCAAGACGATGAAGGACGTGACGATGGCTCAACTCACCCTGATCGGGCAATTGATGAGTGCGGTCAGACCAATTGCAGCGAGGAAGAGGCGAACGCGTTCTACGCACGCGACGACGTGAACGCCTTCGTCGCCGGCTGAGGAGCTATGGCGAAACGCTGTTGACGATGGTACGCAGCCGGCTGGTGAGCTCCGTCTCCGTGTCGGAAGGACACTTGCCGAGGTGCACCACGACCAGTTCTCGGTCGGGCACGACCACGCAGTACTGACCCTCGTAGCCGTGACAGGCGAGGCTGCCGGGCTGATCGGGCCACATCCACCAATGACGGCCGTAGTCGAAGCCGTCCTCGTCGCGAGCAACGAACGTCCGCGGCATGGTCGCACCACCCGGGGGGAGCAGACGGTGGCCCTCGACGATCCCGTCGTTGCGGTACAGCTCACCGAACTTGGCGAAGTCGCGAGCCGTGGCATACACGTACGACGATCCGACGAACGTGCCGGCAGTGTCGAACTTCGGAACAGCGCTGTGCATGCCGCACGGACGGAACAACCGCTCGTGCAGGAACAAGCTCCATCTCCTCACGACCTCCACCGACGGCGTCGCCGATGATCCTGCAGACGATGTTCGTCGTGCCGCTCGAGTAGTTCCACGTCGAGCCGGGTCGTCGAGTCATGGGCAACGCAGCCGCATAGGCGGCCATGTCGTCCTGTGCGGAGCCGAAGAGCATCTCGAGGCAGTGGCTGACCGAGTCGTCGACGTAGTCCTCGACCCATTCGAGGCCGGAACGCATCTCGAGCAGATCGTGCAACGTGATCGCCTCCTTCGGTGTGCCGCTCCAACCATCGACGGCCGCCGGTCGCTCGACTTCGAGTACGCCGTCGCCGACGAGGATGCCGACGGCGGCGTGGGTGATGCTCTTGGCCATGCTCCAGGAGATCAAGCGTGGTGTCGGCCGTGACAGGTCCACCTCGACCGAAGATCGTGTCGGGTTGCGTTCCGTAGCGTTCGAAGACCACGTCGCCGCGGTGCATCACGACCAGTGCGAGGGAGGTGCCATGGGGCGCATCGAGCGCGAACAACTGGTGGGCGACCTCTCGATCGTGTGATCCACGAGAACTCACCGTAGCCAGATTGGGTCGAATGACTTATTTCGATTCCATCGACCCGCTGTTAGAACTGCGCAATAGGAAATCAACGGGCGCGTTGATCTGCTTTCCCCACGCACGTGGGCGTATGAACTCGGCGGTCGGGTTCATACGCCCACATGTGGGCGCGAGAGCCACGATCGGCCTGACCCGTTCGGCAAGACTGAGGCGATGGATGTCGCCACGGCGCTTGGCACCTACCTCGACATCGTCGACTCCGTGGCACCGGGCCTGGTCGAGGGGTTGTACGTGGTCGGCTCGTTCGCCCTCGACGATTGGCAAGCCGGGGCGCAGCGACATCGACATCGTCGCGGTTCTGGCCGAGCCGGCCACCGACGACGATTTCGGCGCACTGCGCACCGCCCACGCCCTGCTGACCGAGCGCCAACCGCTGCCGCACATCGACGGGCCGTACCTCGCCTGGGGAGATCTGATCGCTGCCCCGGCCACCGGTCTGCACCGACCGTGGACGCTGGCCGGCGCGCTGCACCACGACGGCGAGTGCTTCGAGATCAACCCGGTCACCTGGTACACGCTGGCGACCTACGGCGTCACGGTCCGCGGACCGGTCGTCGACGGGTTGAACATCTGGCACGAGACGGAGGATCGCGTGCGCTTCGTGATCGACAACCTGTCGACGTACTGGTCCCAGGTCGCAGACTCCGTCGAGAAAGCGTGTGACGACCCGAACGCCTCGTTCGACCTGGCCTCGTTCGAGTGGTGCGCCCTCGGCGCGCTGCGGCTGCACTACACGGCGTTCACCGGCGACGTCACGTCGAAGCGCGGCGCCGGCGAGTACGGGCTCGTCGTGACACCCGACCACATGCACGACATCATTCGGGCTGCGCTCGACGTCCGCGCCAGCGGGCAGGGCGCGGTCACGACGACGATGATGCTCGGTGCGGCCGACGTGATCAGCTGGACGGTGAACGAGGTACGCCAGGCATCGGTGTGACGTCGCGGTCGATCCACTTGTGGCCGACGTCGGGAACCGGACCGGTGGCCAGTGCGATCGCCTCGTCGATGGTGTGCGCCCGCTGGGCCAGCATGCGGTGCGAGTCGCGTACGAAACCGGCTTTGACCGAGTTGCACATCCAGTCGAACAGGGGACCCCAGTAGCCCTCGACATCGAGCAGTACAACCGGCTTGGCGATCAGACCCAACTGATTCCACGTCAACGCCTCGGCAAACTCGTCGACCGTGCCGAAGCCTCCTGGCAAGACCACGAACCCGTCGGCGAGATCGGTCAGACGCGCCTTGCGATCGTGCATGGTCGGGACGACCTCGAGACGGGTCAGACCGTCGTGGGCGACTTCGGCCCGGACCAGTTGCTCGGTGATCACACCGATCACCTCGCCATCCGCGGCCAGAGCGGCGTCAGCAACGAGGCCCATCAGCCCCACGTGACCACCGCCGTACACGAGCCCGATCCCTCGATGAGCCAGGGCAGACCCAAGCTGGTGAGCCGCCTCACCGAACGCAGCCGACGTGCCCGCATTCGACCCGCAGTACACGCAGATGCGCGTGATTGGTTCTGAACGCATATGCCAGCCTGCCACATTTGCATCGACGTGGTCACCAGACGTTTCCCAGTCCTCACGTCGTCTCAGTAGCCTCGGATCGATGCCAGAACAAACTGCCGACCTGCCCACAGGTCTCCCGGCGAGCGACCTCATCGGAGCCGCCGACACGATCGAGGTCGCCGACAACGTGATCGGCCGAGCGATCCGCCACCTCTCGGCAACTGGTGGGCCCGACAAGCACCAGGTGCTGGCCTACGACCTGGCGCACGCCTCCGCTCAGGTCGCTGCCGCCAAGGCGATGCTCGACTACGGCGCGAAAGGTGATCTCGAAGCCCGACTGACGTGCGCCTTCACGGCCGACATGGTCCACGACCTGATCACGCGACTGTGCGGACGCGAGGCCGCTTGGGGCCTGGAGAAGGCCCCCTTGCGCGACGCCCACAGCTTCCTCGACAGGTTTCGCACGCCGGAGTTCATCGCCTCATTGGCCGAGCAGCCCGGCCCCCGCCACCTCGACAGCGAGTTCGAGATGGTGCAGGACACCTTCAGGTCGTTCGCCGACAACGAGATCGCGCCGCGGGCCGAACACGTGCACCGGTACAACGGCGACGTGCCCGAGGACCTGATCGCCGGTCTGGCCGAGATGGGGGTCTTCGGCCTCAGTGTGCCGGCCGAGTACGGCGGCTACAGCGCAGGCGGCGACGGTGAGTACATGGCCATGGTCATCGCCACAGAGGAACTCAGCCGCGGCTCTTTGGGCATCGGTGGGTCGCTGATCACCCGACCGGAGATCCTGACCCGTGCGCTCGTCAAGGGCGGCACCGAGGCTCAGAAGCACCACTGGCTGCCGAAGTTGGCGACCGCTGAGGTGATGGCGGCGGTCGCAGTGACCGAGCCCGATTTCGGTAGCGACGTGGCCGGCATCAAGACGACCGCCACCCCGGCTGAAGGCCCCGACGGCGCGCCCGGCTACGTGATCAACGGCGTCAAGACGTGGTGCACGTTCGGCGCCCGCGCCGACGTACTGATGCTGCTGGCCCGCACCGACCCCGATCGCGCCAAGACCCACCGGGGTCTCAGCCTGTTCATCGTCCCCAAGCCGCGCGGCGACGGCCACGGATTCGTGTTCGACCAGAGCGGCACGGCCGGGAAGATGGCCGAAGGCCGGGCAGGATGGAGGGCCGGCCGATCGACACCATCGGGTACCGCGGCATGCACAGCTACGAGATCGCTCTCGACAACTGGTGGGTACCTGCCGAGAACCTGATCGGCGAGCAGGACGGTCTCGGCAAGGGCTTCTACTTCCAGATGGAAGGCTTCGAGAACGGTCGGCTGCAGACCGCGGCTCGCGCCATCGGTGTCATGCAAGCGGCCTACGAGGCTGCCGCCGACTACGCCCGCAACCGCACGGTGTTCGGCGCGCCGATCGCCGACTACGAACTCACTCGCGTCAAGCTCGGCAGGATGGTTGTACTCATCCAGGCTGCGCGTCAGTTCAGCTACCACGTGGCGACCATGATGGCGAAGGGCGCCGGCTCGATCGAGGCCAGCATGGTGAAGGCCTTCGTCTGCCGGGCCGCCGAGTGGGTCACACGCGAGGCGATGCAGATTCACGGGGGGTACGGCTACGCCGAGGAGTATCCGGTGAGTCGACTGTTCGTCGACGCCCGCGTATTGAGCATCTTCGAGGGAGCCGACGAGACTTTGTGCCTCAAAGTGATCGCACGACGATTGTGCGACAGTTGACCGACGCCACCCGGACGTCGTCGCGCGGTCGTAGACTCTTCGACAATGTCGCTCGACCACAGGGACGGTTCGGCGGGGCTTAGGAGCCTCCGCGGCGCGGTTGGCGCCACGATCGTGTTCACCGCGCTCACCCTGATAGGCCTTGGCGTCGGTTGGGGTTGGCTTTTTCAGCGCACCTCGCAGAACTCGGCCGTCAAGGACGCCGGCCGTTACGGCGAGCTCAGTGGTCGCGCCGCGCTCGCTCCCTTCATCACCGACGAGTTGCTCAGCGGGAGCCAAGAAGCCCTCGACCGGGTGGCCATCGCCGGAAAGGCCCTGATGTCGGAGGGTGGCGCGAAACACGTCAAGGTCTGGTCGGTCGAAGGGCGGGTGCTGTGGTCGGATGAGAGCAGACTGATCGGAAGGACGTTCGAGTTCGAAGAAGACGAGAAGCAACTGCTCGACGGCGAAGGAGTGCTCGCCAACCTCAGCCCGCTCGACAAAGAGGAGAACCAGTTCGAGATCGCCGCCGGTGAGAAATCACTGCTGCAGGTCTACTTCGGCTGGAAGACCGCGTCCGGCACTCCGATGGTCGTCGAGACGTACTACCCGGCCAGTCTGGTCGACTCGAGGGCCTCCGACCAGCGACAGAGCTTCTTGCCGTTGCTGCTCGGCGGGGTCGTGCTGCTGACCATTGCCTGGATTCCGCTCGCACGTGCCTTGACCCACCGCTTGAAGAAGTTGCAGGCCGAGCGTGAGAGCCTCCTCGAACGAGTCATCGACTCCAGCGACATCGAGCGCCGGCGAATCGCTGCTGAGGTGCACGACGGCGCCGTTCAGGAGTTGATCGGGATCACGTTCAGCCTCTCGGCGGCTGCCGATGAATCGTCCCCGCCGATGCGTGATCGGCTAGGCGGCTTGGCTGTGGCCACCCGGCACACCGTGCGCAGTCTGCGATCGTTGCTCAACAGCATCTATCCCGTCGAGGTACCAGAGGAGGGTTGGGCCGCCGGGCTCGACTCGATCATCACCGCCCTGCGTCAGCGCGGGGTCAAAGTCAACGTTGCGGTGCCAGACATCAGGCTGGCGCCGGCCAACGAGTTGCTCCTGCTGCGCGTCAGCCGCGAGGCGCTGCGCAATGTCGATGCCCACGCCCACGCTTCGGAGGTCACCATCGCCATGACGAAGACAGGCAGGAAAGTGAAGTTGGTGATCGTCGACAACGGCGTCGGCTTCGACAAGGAAATGGCAGTTTCGCAACGACAGGTGGGCCACCTCGGTCTCCAGCTTCTGCGCGACCTCGCCGAAGACATGGGAGCAGTACTTCTCGTCGACTCCACCCCGGGGTCAGGCACCATCGTGCATCTGGAGTTGGAGGAGAATCGATGATTCGAATCGTGTTGGCCGACGACCACTCGTTGGTCCGAACGGGTCTGTCACAGTTGCTCGACGCGCAACCGGACATCGAGGTCGTCGGCTTGGCCGCCGACGGTCGCGAGGCGCTGCAACTCGCCCGCGGTTTGACACCTGACGTCGTCTTGATGGATCTGCAGATGCCGATCGTCGACGGCATCACCGCCATCGGCATGCTGGCCGCCAGCAACCCCGAGATAGCTGTCATCGCCTTGACGACCTTCCAGGAGCCGCAACAGGTCACCGCCGCGCTCGCCGCGGGCGCTCGTGGATACCTCGTCAAGGATGTCGAGCCCGAGGTGCTGGTAGCGGGAATCCGCGCCACCATCAACGGTGGAGCCCCACTCAGCCCATCGGTGGCCGCCCAGCTGATTCGCAATGCTTCGAGCCAAGCGAGCTCCGCGGCAACGCTGACCCAACGCGAACGGGAGATCCTCGAGCTCATCGTCGGGGGACAGAGCAACAAACAGATCGGGCGCGAGCTCGGCATCAGCGAAAAGACCGTGAAGTCGCACTGCGGTCGACTGTTCCAGCGGATCAACGTCTCGGACCGCACCCAGGCCGCGGTGTGGGCGACGAAGCATCTGCCGCCCGACGACGACTGACAGCGCCACTGTCGATCCGTGCTGAAGAATCGCACGGGTCACGAGTTGTTGACGAACACTTCGAAAATGCCTAGTCATCCACTGATGGTGACCTCGCGCAATGCACCGATACTGCGTAACTTCCCCCTCGGTACGCATCGCCCTGCCACGTCGACCACCGTTGAACCAGCTCGAGATCGCAGTTCGCACAGAACCCGTCGTATCCGTCCAGTGAAAGTGCTTCGTTGTGGTGCTCGACATCGAAGCCGGCAACCAGGCAGCCCCCAGGCTCCAGATGTGCCGCTGCCATCTGGATGATCGCCAGACGGTCCTCGGATCGACAGAAGACCATCACGTTGCCGGGCATTGCCACAACATCGAATCGGCGGTCGAGACGCAACGTCGCCAGATCGGCGTGCACCCACCGGATCGAGGGCTGCGATCTCCGGGCGAATTCCAGGAGATCGTTGTCAAGGTCGACACCGACGACATCGATGCCACGACTGACCAACTCGATGGCGACACGACCCATGCCGCAACCGGCGTCGAGCACGCTGTGAGGATGCAGAGACTCGATGAAGTCTGCCTCGCCATGCGCAGATTGCCCGGTTGCCTCGAGTCGACGCCACCTCGAGTAGTACTCGTCGAGGTCGTTACTCTGCCTCCATTGCGACCAGCGGCGGCTGACTCCATGGACCTCGTCGTGGCTCATCCCCACAGTCTGGCAACAACGCAGTCATTGATGCCGTCGACCAATCACTCCACGGTTAGAACCTTCACCCGACAAGTTGTCGTGCCGTCAACTCGGAGAGGCTGCGCATGCGATCGAAATCTGCGTCAGGATGATCGTCGTACGGGTCGAGCAGGATCGGATGAAGACCCGCGGCGCGTGCCGCACCGACGTCCATCGTCACCGAGTCGCCGACGTACGCGATCTCGTGTGGTTCGGCGTCGTCGAAACAGCCGAGTGCGAAGTCGAAGATTCGTGGATCGGGCTTCGATACTCCGACGACGTGGCTGTCGACGATGACACGCATCGACACCAGTGGACCGTCTCCCACTTGGCACACACCGCTTCTCGACAGCACCTCTTCGATCTGGCCGCTGGCGTTCGACACCACGCCCAGCGGCACGCCGGACGCGGCCAACTCATCCAGAGTCGAACGACTCTCCGGGATGGGCCACCGCCACAAGTAGGGGTTTCGGGTGCAGTGCAGCGACACGGCTGCCGCATCGGCATCGCGCTCGGCCACGCCGATGCTCCGCACATAGGAGTGGTTGTACTCCTCCCAGAAGGTCTCAGCACTGCCGGCAGCCGACTTCGCCGCCATCCCCGCGTAATGAGCGCGACGGTGAGCCTCCACGGACGGGTCGCCGCCGTAATACCCGAGTAGTGGCCCGAGCACGGTCGGATCCGGTAGCACCAGGACTCCGCCGGCATCGAACAGGATGGCTTTGAAGCGCGCAGTCACCGAAACATCATGCCCGTTTCGCCGTCGAGCTCAACGACACATACCCTTGCACACGTGCGCAGCGCCAGAGATTTCTTCCGACCCCTCGCTGTCGGCGCTCCCGCGCCTCTCCGCGAGGTGCCGTTCAGACCGAGTCGGGTCATCCACTTCTTCCCACCACACATCGACAAGGTCGTTGCCAAATTGCCCGAGGTCGTGCCCACCGTCGACATCCTCCTCGGCAACCTCGAAGACGCCATACCCATGGCTGACAAGCATGCGGCGCGCGCTGGTCTGGTCACGGTCGCCCGCTCGGTCGAGATGGGCGGCACCCAGCTGTGGACGCGCATCAACAGCCTCGATTCACCCTGGGGCCTCGACGACATCACCACCTTGGTTTCCGAGGTCGGCGACAAGCTCGACGTGATGATGGTGCCGAAGGTCGAGGGCCCCGAGGACATCCACTACATCGATCGACTCCTGGCCCAATTGGAGGCCAAGGCCGGGCTCGACCGGCCGATCCTGGTTCACGCGATCCTCGAAACAGCCCGTGGTGTGGCCAACATCGAAGCGATCTGCGCGGCGTCGCCGCGCATGCAGGGCTTGTCACTCGGCCCGGCCGACCTCGCCGCCGATCGACGGATGAAGACCACACGTGTCGGAGGCGGTCATCCCGATTACGTGGTGCGAGCCGACCCCGACCCGACCAGCCCCGATGCCCCTCGCCCGACGTATCAGCAGGATCTTTGGCACTACACCATCTCCCGGATGGTCGATGCCTGCGTCACATTCGGCCTGCTGCCGTTCTACGGCCCGTTCGGCGACATCAAGGACACCGTCGCGTGCGAAGATCAATTTCGCAACGCATATCTGCTCGGTTGCGTCGGGGCGTGGAGCCTTCATCCGGTGCAGATCGAGATTGCCAAGCGGGTGTTCAGCCCGCGGCCCGCAGAGGTTGCCCAGGCGCAACGGGTCATCGACGCCATGGGTGATGGAACGGGGGCGATCATGCTCGACGGCAAGATGGAGGACGACGCATCGGTCAAGCAGTGCAAGGTCGTCGTCGAGCTCGCCCACCGACTCGCCGAGCGCGATCCGCAACTCGCGGTGGCCTACGGGTTCACGTCGTGAGCGAACTACGCCCTCGGCGGTCGGCGCTGTACATGCCCGCCGCCAACGAACGGGCACTCGAGAAGGCCAAGTCACTCCCGGCTGACGCCATCATCTTCGACCTCGAGGATGCCGTTGCGCCAGACGCGAAGGAGTCTGCGCGAGCCGCCGCTTGCACCGCAGCGGCGTCCGGTGAATACGGCCGGCGCGAGTTGACCATTCGATGCAACGGCCTGGACACGGAGTGGGGGTCGACGGATCTCGCAGCCATCGCCCAGTCGACCGCCGCCGCCGTTGTCGTTCCGAAGGTGAGCTCCGTGACGTACCTCGACGAGGTGTCGGCGCAACTCGACCGCGCCGGCGCTCCGGGATCGATGACCGTGTGGGCAATGATCGAGACGCCGACGGCGATCCTCGATGCCCGATCCATCGCCGCCCATCCACGGGTGTCGGTTCTGGTGATGGGCACCAACGATCTGGCCCGAGAGCTGCGGGCACCGTTGGCTGCCGGCCGGCGAGCGCTGCTCCCCCACCTGGCCTCGGCCATCCTCGCGGCACGCGAGGCGGGCAAGACGATCCTCGATGGAGTCTTCAACGACGTGCAGGACCTCGACGGCTTCGGCGCAGAATGTGCCCAAGGCGTCGAGTTCGGCTTCGACGGCAAGACCCTGATCCACCCCGGCCAGGTCGATATTGCCAACCAGGCATGGGCGCCATCCGGCGCCGAGGTCGAACACGCCCGTCGGATCATCGCTGCCTTCGAGGCGGCCGTCGCCGACGGACGCGGCGTGGTCACCGTCGACGGCCGGATGATCGAGAACCTCCATGTCGCCAACGCCCAACGTACCCTCGCCATCGCCGACGCCATCGCTGCCCTGGACTGAAACCGGATCAAACCCCGCTGGCTATTGTGCGGGTACAAAGTGCCGTCTGTACGCCATCAGATGTATCGAATACGATGATGCCCATGACCGTGCTCGACACCCATCCCGAGAATGCGTTCGCCAACGATCGGGCGCACGTCTTCCATTCCTGGAGCGCCCAGGGCGCATTGAACCCGGTGGTGCTGGCAGGCGCCGAGGGCAGTTACTTCTGGACGCAGGACGGCACCCGATACCTCGATTTCTCCAGCCAGCTCGTCAACGTCAACATCGGCCACCAACACCCCAAACTGGTGGCCGCGATCAAAGAGCAGGCCGATCGGCTGTGCACCGTCGCCCCGTTCCACGCCAACGACGCCCGCAGCGAGGCCGCCCGCCTGATCTGTGAAGTCGCCGCCGAGAAGATCGCCGACTGCGATTTGAACATGGTGTTCTTCACCAATGGCGGCGCCGAGGCGACCGAGAATGCCGTTCGAATGGCCCGGCTGCACACCAACCGGACCAAGGTGCTCACTCATTACCGCAGCTACCACGGGGGCACGAACGGGGCGATCACCATGACCGGGGATCCACGCCGTTGGCCCAGCGAGCCCGGCATGCCGGGCGTCGTCAAGTTCTGGGGGCCTTACGCCTACCGCAGCGCCTTCCACTCCACCAACGAGGCCGAGGAAGGGCAGCGGGCACTCGCTCATCTCGACGATGTGCTGATGGTCGAGGGCGGGCACACCGTTGCCGCCATCATCATCGAGACGGTTGTCGGCACAAACGGCATTCTGGTGCCGCCCGACGGTTACCTCCAGGGCATACGTGAACGCTGCGATCGACACGGGATCGTGATGATCTGCGACGAGGTGATGGCCGGGTTCGGGAGGTGCGGCGAGTGGTTCGCGTTCCAGAAGTGGGGCGTGCAGCCCGACCTCGTGTGCTTCGCCAAGGGTGTCAACTCCGGGTACCTGCCGCTGGGCGGCGTGGTGATCAGTCAGCGGATCGCCGACACGTTTCGTGATCGCGTTTTTCCCGGGGGTCTCACGTACTCGGGCCATCCCCTCGCCTGCGCGTCGGCAGTGGCAAGCATCAACATCTTCAAGGAGGAAGGCATCATCGAGCACGCCCGAATGCTCGGCGCCGACGTGATCGCCCCCGGCCTGGAGAAGTTGCAGGCCAACCATCCGAGTGTCGGCGAGGTTCGCGGCCTCGGTGTGTTCTGGGCACTCGATCTCGTCAGCGATCGGGCGACGCGTCAGCCATTGGTGCCGTACAACGCATCGGGTGCCGACGCCAAGCCGATGGCCGACCTTGCCGCAGCATGCAAACAGCGTGGGCTGTGGCCGTTCACCCATTTCAACCGACTTCACGTCGTGCCTCCGTGCACAGCCACGGTCGACGAGATTCAAGAAGGTCTGGCCATCCTCGATGAAGCACTGACGGTCGCCGACTCGTTCTACACGGGCTGACCCGGTCGTCGATGTGGCGCAAGCCGGGTCACACCGGCGCGATTCTGTATGCACTGCTGGCTGCGGTGCTGGGTATAGGCACCGCGCTCATCAGCCGGCTCGAGATCGAGCGCCAACGCGGTCGTCGCCAGGCTGCGCGTCAACTTCCTTCGGGCCCGATCATCGTCATCTCCAACCACACCAGCTATGCCGACGGGGTGCTGCTGGCGCTGGCGTGCCGACGGATGGGGCGCTCCCTGCGTCTGCTGGCCACATCAGGTGTGTTCGGCGCGCCGTTGCTCGGCACGGTGGCCCGCAAGCTCGGGTTCATCAAGGTCAAACGTGGCGCTGGCGACGCGGCGGCCTCGCTCGACGAGGCGGCACATGCCTTGGCCGAGGGTGAGGCCGTCGGGCTGTTTCCGGAGGGTCGCCTCACACGCGACCCGATGATGTGGCCGGAGCGGGCCAAGACAGGCACGGTCAGGTTGGCGTTGCGAACGGGGGCACCGATCGTGCCCGTGGCAATGGTCGGGGCCCATCGGGTCGTCAGCCGACACCGCCTGCTGCCGACGTTGCTGCTCAACGTGGTCCGTCGGCCGAAGGTCGACACCCGAATCGGCGAACAGATCGACATTCGCGCCTTGATGAACATCGGTCCTGACGACGGAGCCGACCGTCGAGGAGGTCCGTCTGGCGGCCGACGTGGTGATGGGCCGGCTCGTTGCGGTCGTCGCCGACCTGCGCGGCGAGCAGCCCCCGGCGCCGCAAGGTGTCGCCCGCTCCCCCGAGTGACCTCACCCGCTACAACGGGCGCGTTGTGAGAACTGGCAGTTCCTGTTCCGCGCCCGAGGGCCCTGGTTGGGCGCGTTGTGAGAACTGGGAGTTCCTGTTCGCGCCCGAGGTGCTAGGAGACGGACCAGGTGCCGTTGCTACGCAGCAGCGTGGCCAGATCCCCTGGGCCCTTCTTCGAGGATGCCTCGGCGAGTTGGCGACCGACGGCCAGGCCGTAGTCGGTGCGCTCCACGGAACGGAACACCCCGAATGGCGTCGCCGAGTGGTCATCGTGCGACAGGCGCGCCAGGGCGAAGGCCAGACCGGGATCATCGCGGTGGGCATCGTGGACGAGGATGGCATCCTCGCCGGCATCAGCCACCTCGACGATGCGCAGCAGACCATCCGAGCCCATGACGACTCCCCTGTGGCCATCTGCACCGAACCTGATCGGCTGCCCGTGCTTGAGATCGATGATCATCTCCTCACGGATCTGGCGGCTGATGATGTCGTCGAAGGCGCCGTCGTTGAACACGTTGCAGTTCTGGAAGATCTCGACGAACGACGCACCCTTGTGGGCGTGGGCCTGACGGAACACCTCCATCATGTGCTTGCGGTCGAGGTCGTGGGTGCGCGCCACGAAGCTGGCCTCGGCGCCGAGGGCGACCGACAGCGGGTTGAACGGTGTGTCGACCGACCCGAACGGAGTGCTCTTGGTCACCTTGCCGATCTCCGAAGTGGGCGAGTACTGCCCCTTGGTGAGCCCGTAGATGCGGTTGTTGAACATCAAGATGGTCAGGTTGACGTTGCGGCGCAAGGCATGGATGAGGTGGTTTCCACCGATCGACAAACCGTCGCCATCGCCGGTGACGACCCAGACATCGAGATCGGGCCGGGCAACGGCGAGGCCCGTGGCGATGGCCGGTGCACGACCATGGATGCTGTGCATGCCATAGGTGTTCATGTAGTACGGGAAGCGACTGCTGCAGCCGATACCGCTGATGAACACGGTGTTCTCGGGCGAGATCCCGAGCTCGGGCATCAACTGCTGGACGGCCTGCATGATGCCGTAGTCGCCGCAGCCCGGACACCACCGCACCTCCTGGTCGCTCATCCAATCTTTCTTGGTCGTGATCGGCACGAGGGTGTCACTCATTGCAGCGCTCCTTCGATGGCGTCTTCGAGCTCGCGAGATGTGAACGGCAGACCCTGAACCTTGGTGACCGGCTTGGCGTCGATCAGGTACTCGGCGCGGACGATGCGGCACAGTTGACCGAGGTTGAGTTCCGGCACGATGACTCGCGGGTATCGCTTCAACAGATCGCCCAGGTTGGGCGGCAAGGGGTTGAGGTGGGTGAGATGGATCCAGGCCACCTTGAGGCCCCGACGCCGGGTGCGCTGAACCGCGGCATCGATGGCCGCCCAGGTCGAACCCCAGCCGAGCAAGCAGATATCAGCATCGTCGACGTCGCCCACCGCGACGGCGGGTGGAATGTCGTTGGCGATGCCGGCGATCTTGGCGGCGCGCAACAGCACCATGCGTTGGTGGTTCTCGGGGGTGTAGTTGATGTCACCACCACCGTCTTCTTTCTCCAGGCCACCGACACGGTGCATCAGATGGGGCGTGCCAGGAATGGCCCACGGCCGGGCCAGTGTGTCGGGGTCGCGAAGATACGGCCAGAACTCGGTCGTGCCGTCGTCGTTGGTGTGGTTCATCTCCGTGGCGAACTCGACCGAGATGTCGGGCAGCGACTCGATGGCCGGCAGGCGCCACGGCTCGCTACCGTTGGCGATGTAGCCGTCGCTGAGCAGGATGACCGGAGTGCGGTACTTCAGGGCGATACGCGCCGCCTCGATCGCTGCGTCGAAACAGTTCGCCGGGCTGAAAGCGGCGATCACCGGCAGCGGCGCCTCGGCGTGGCGACCGTAGATGGCGATGTTGAGATCAGCCGCCTCGGTCTTGGTCGGCAAGCCGGTTGACGGGCCACCGCGCTGCACGTCGATGAGCAGGAACGGCAACTCCAGCGAGACGGCCAGACTGGTGGTCTCGCTCTTCAGCGCGACACCTGGGCCGCTGGTGCTGGTGACGCCGAGGTGACCTGCGAAAGCCGCGCCGAGTGCCATGCCGGCGGCCGCGATCTCGTCCTCGGCCTGCACGGTGCGAACCCCGAAGTGCTTGTGCTTGGACAGTTCGTGGAGGATGTCGCTGGCCGGTGTGATCGGGTAGCTCCCGAGGAAAACCGGCAGCTTGGCCAGTTGACCGGCTGCCACCAGACCCCACGCCAGGGCGATGTTGCCGGTGATGTTGGTGTACTCGCCCGCAGGTAGATCGGCGGGTTCGACCTGGAACGGATGGTCGAACTGCTCGGTCGTCTCACCGAAGTTGAAGCCGGCGTTGAAGGCTGTGAGGTTGCTGAGTCGGACGAGTTCGTTGCTGAACTTGCTCTCGATCCAGTCGACGGTGGCCTGCGTGGGCCGCGAGTAGAGCCATGACACGAGGCCCAGGGCGAAGAAGTTCTTGGAACGCTCGGCGTCGCGAGGCTTGACCCCCAGCGGCTCGGTGGCCTTCTGCGTGAGCGATGTCATCGGCACTTCGACGACGCGGTAACCGGCGAGCGACTCGTCGGTCAACGGGTTGGCCGCATAGCCGGCCTTGGCCAGATCGCGCTCGGTGAAGGCATCGCTGTTGACGATCAGCAGCCCGTGCGGTTCGAGCCTGCCGAGGTCGGCCTTGAGGGCGGCCGGGTTCATCGCGATCAACACACTGGGGGCGTCGCCCGGCGTCGTGATGTCGTGGTCGCTGATCTGCACCTGGAAGCTGGACACTCCATTGACCGTGCCCGCTGGAGCCCGGATCTCCGCTGGATACTCCGGCAGTGTCGACAGGTCGTTGCCGAACGCCACGCTGACCGATGTGAAGCGATCACCGGTGAGCTGCATACCATCGCCAGAATCGCCGGCGAACCTCACAACGACGCGTGTGATGGTTTCGGCTTCACGCCCGGCCGGGCGTTCTGCGGTGTCCGTCATGGCCACCTCCTCCCGCAAGACGGATGGCCTCGTTGCCAACCCGCGTTACAGACGTTATATCGCCTTGCGGGTGACAAAGGCGACACCTAGCAGCGAAATCGCCAAACCGACGAGGGCCAGCGGACCCAGTCGTTCACCGAACAGCACCGCCCCTTCCACTGCGCTCAGGGCCGGGGTGAGGAAGAACAAGCTGGTGACCTGCGACGCTGCCCGGCGCTGCAGGAGCCACAGCATCAGTAGCACAGCGGCGATCGACAACACCAGCACCGCCCACAGGAGCGCGAACACCGACTGTCGGGTGACAAGGAAATCGACGTGCTCCCACGTCACCGCCAGCACGGCCAGGACCACGGCCGCGCCCGAATACTGCACCACGGTTCCCCACAACAACGGCATGGTGGAGCATTTCTTGCGCTGAACCAGGGTGCCACCTGTCATTCCGATCACGCTCACGGCCGCCGCACCCAACGCCACCACGGTGATACCGGCCGAATGGGCGACGAGACGATCGACGACGACGGCGGTGACACCGGCGAAGCCCAGCACGACCCCGATCCATTGCCGCTGGGTCAACGGTTCGCCGAGCACCCGACGGGACGCCAAGGCGGTGAGCACGGGGTGCAGCCCGGCAATGAGGGCGGCGACCCCGGCGGGCAAGCCGTGGTCGATGGCGATGAACACTCCGCCGAGGTACAGCACGTGCATGCCGAACCCGGCGAGCACGACCCACGGAACGAGCCGACGCTCGACGCGAGTCGCCGTCCGCATTGCCGCCACTCCGGCGAGCAGCCCGGCGGCCAGCACCATACGCACCGCCAGGAAGGTGAGAGGGCCCGTGTCGTTCGTGGCGTATCGGGCAACGACGAACCCGGTGCTCCACAGCACCACGAAGATCCACGGCGCCGACGACACGACGCGAGAAGGGCGGGTCGCCGGTGCGACCCGCCCTTCCACGCCGGAGCTCGGAGCACCCGTCAGACGCCACCCTCGGTCAGGGTGACGGTGCCGGGCTGGAAGTCGGTGCCGTTGATGTCGACACCCAGCGTCTCGAGCAGCGTGTGCGCAGCCGTGACGATGTCGTTGGTGTACGCATCGGCGTCGGGCTCTTTGGTGAGCACGGTGCTGCCCTCGAGGTTCTTCGTCTCCTGCGAGATCAGCGAGGTGCGCCGCCACGCGGCATCGTTGATGAAACCAACGCCCTCCTCAGCCGGCCAGATGAGCTTGTTGATCTCGTTCATCTGCCACTTCTGGTGGGTGAGGCCGAGGATCGTGTTGCGATCGGTGACCAGCTGGGCACAGGCGTCGGCGTTGTCGCGGCAGTAGGCCCAACCCTGCAACGAAGCGGCGACGAACTTCACCGCGGTGTCGTTGTAGGCCGGGTCCGACAATCGAGTGCCGTCTGCCCAGATCGCGTCCTGGAGCATGCCGACACCGGCGGTCTCGTACGAGATGACGTTGAAGTCCTCCGGTTGGTACAGCTCGCC
Organism: Ilumatobacteraceae bacterium; assembly: GCA_963773085.1. GTDB lineage: Bacteria > Actinomycetota > Acidimicrobiia > Acidimicrobiales > Ilumatobacteraceae > JAENVT01. The sequence goes on from CAVYZS010000018.1 coordinate 653,621, forward strand.
GGTGGCCGGGTTGATCGCCTCGAGCACCTGTGCGTACTCGTTGTACGTCATCGCCTCGGCAGCGTCGATGTCACCCTCGAGCAGACCGACCATGTCGAACTGCTGCGCCACGTTCTCGACCGAGGAGGGATCGATACCGGCCCTGGTCATCGCCGCGAACACCTCGAACTCGTTGCCGAAGCCCCAGTTGCCGACCTTCTTGCCGACAAAGTCCTTGGCGCCGGTCATGTTCTTGTCCTTGAAGCTGACCTGGAGCGTGCCCGAGCGCTGGAAGACCTGGGCGATGTCGACGATGTTCGCGCCGGCTTCGCGGCTGGCGAGAGCCTTCGGCACCCAGGAGATGGCGAAGTCGGCGTCGCCATTGGCGAGCACGGTCTGCGGGACGATGTCGACCGCGCCCTCGAGGATCGTCACGTCGAGGCACTGCGCCTCGTAGAAGCCCTGATCGATCGCCGCGAAGTATCCGGCGAACTGGGCCTGCGTCACCCACTGCAGCTGCAGAGTGACGGGTTCGGGCTTGGTGCATTCGCTGGCGACGCTGGCCTCGGTGGCAGGCGCGGCATCCGTAGCGGCCGGCGCCTCGGTCGCCGCCGGGGCTTCCGTGGCTGCCGGGGCTTCGGTGGCTGCCGGAGCCGCCGTCGTCGCTGACGAACTGTCCCCATCGCTGCCGCATGCGGCCACCGCGAACGACAGCGCCAGCACTGCTGCCATTGCGCCCTTGATCCGTTGCTTCCTCATTGGTTCTCTTCCTCCCCCTTCGGAACGATTTCCGATAGGTCTCGTGTGGCGAGTGGGCTCACGAGCCCTCCCGACTGCGTTGTCCGGCGCCACCCGGGGTGGCGACGGCCTCCATGGCGATGGAGATCAGATAGAACGCCAGGCCGAGCAAACATGCACCGAGCACGTACGCCCATCCCACTGCATTCTTCGAGTTGGCGATGTTGCTGGTGATCCGATTACCCAAACCGTTCTGCGCACCACCAAAGTACTCCGAAACATAGGCGTAGATGACCGAGAGCGGCGCGGCGACCTTCAGGGCATTGAACAGGTACGGCACAGCATTGGGCACACGCAGCTTGCGCATGATCTCCCAGTTGCTTGCCGCGTACGACCGCATCAGCTCGGTATGCGTGGCGTCGACCTGACGCAGACCCGTGGAGACGTTGACCAGGACGATGAAGAAGACGACCAGGCTCACCATCAGTCTGCCGCGGTACCACGCTGGTCGTGGAGAACATGTTGTTGAACACCGACACGAGCACGAACGCGGGGATGGCGTTGACGGCGATCGACATCGGCGTCAGGAGCTGGTCGAGGATCTTGAAGCGGCTCAGAACGAACGCCGTCAGCACTCCGACGATCGTGCCGAAGAACAGCCCGAAGGCTGCGTTCGTGCCCGTCACGATCATCGCCTCCCAGATGTTGCTCCAGTTGTCGAAGAACCTCGCGCCGATGCTGGTCGGCGCGACGAGGAAGTATGGCTTGAGGTCGAGGCCACGCACGACCGCCTCCCACGCGCCGAGCAGCACCACCCCGAATACCAGAGGTGGCGCGAGGCCGACAGCGATCGTCGTATGGCGACGCCTCACCGGTCCTCGATTCCGCGTGCCATCGGCTCGAACTCGGCGCCGCGCAGTGCCTCACGCACCTCGGTGATCTTGGCGAAGAAGGACTCGTTCTCACGCGTGTCGTCGCCACGGTCGCGACCGAGCGGAACGTCGACGATCTGCGTGATCCGGCCTGGCCGGGGCGACATCACCACGACCCGACCCGACAGGTACACGGCCTCAGGGATGGAGTGGGTGACGAAGATGACAGTCGTGCTGGTCTCCGCACAGATGCGCAGCAACTCGGCCTGCATGTGCTCGCGGGTCATCTCGTCGAGCGCACCGAATGGCTCGTCCATCAACAGCAGCGGCGGGTGAGAGGCGAGCGCGCGAGCGATCGCGATGCGCTGCTGCATGCCACCCGAGAGCTGCCACGGCATGTACGCACCGAACTCGGGGAGCTTGACCAGCTCGAGCATCTCCTCGGCACGCGCCCGACGCCGGGCGCGATCCCAGCCTTTCAGCTCGAGCGGCAGTTCGATGTTCTTGGCCACGCTGCGCCACTCGAACAATCCGGCCTGCTGAAAAGCCATCCCGTAGTCCTGGTCGAGTCGGGCCTGTCTGGCCGGCTTGCCGTTGACGGTGACCGAGCCGGTAGTGGGCTCGGTGAGGTTGCCGATCAGCCGCAGGAGCGTGCTCTTCCCGCACCCCGACGGGCCGATCAGCGACACGAACTCCGCTGGCTGAACGACCAGATCGACATCGACCAACGCATCGACCTGGCTGATCGTGCCCTGGTTGAAGATCTTCCGGAGACCGACAACCTCGACGGCGTTCACGCCACGACTTCCTTCGGGCGATTGCGCATCAGCACCGCGTCGACCAGGGAGACCAGACCGGCCATGATCAGCCCGAGGCACGCTGCGCCGAGGACGGCGGTGTAGACGATCGCCGGGTCGCTGGTCGTGGCCCGGCCGAACTCGATGACCAGACGACCGATTCCGCCACGCAGTCCGGTCGAGATCTCGGACACCACAACGCCGATCACAGCACCGGCCGCACCCAACTTCAGCGCCGGGATGATGTACGGCAGGGCCGCAGGGAAACGCAGCTTGAACAGAGTGCTCCGCCATGGTGCGGCGTAGCTGTCCATGAGTTCGAGTGACGCGGCAGGCGGCGACTTCAGGCCGCGCAACGTGCCGACCGAGATCGGGAAGAAGGTCAGAAAGGCACCGAGCACCGACGCCGACAGCCATCGTGGCCACACGAAGCCGCCGATCTCGAGTTTGCCGCCCCAGCTGACGATCAGCGGAGCGAGGGCGATGAGTGGAATCGTCTGGGAGATGACCAGATACGGCAGAATCGACTGCTCGGCGATGCGGAACCGGGTCATGAGGACCGCCAACAACATTCCGGCGACCAACCCGATGGTGAATCCGGCCAGCACCAACCGCAGCGAGAACCACACGCCCTTCAACACGACCGAGAACACCGACTCATCCGAGGCACGACTGATCGGATCATCGAATCGGGAGAGGATCTCGGACACGTGCGGCATCACCCGGTCCTTCGCCCGGGGCAGGATCCGCCATCCGAACACCGTGCCGCCATCTTGCGGACCGAACTTCTTGTACAGCTCCCAGCATGCAGCCACCAACGCCATGGAGAGCATGAACATCACGCGCACGGCGGCCGCGCCCGAGCCCCAGTCGATGCGAGGCTGGGGCTGCGACGGCGATGTCAGTCGTCATACGTGTCGGGCTCGACTACGACTTGGCCTTCACAGCCTCGGCGACAGCGGGTATGACCTTCTCGCCGTAGACCTGGAGGGTGTGGTCTTTGTCGTCGTGTTGCAGGTAGATGCTGAACTGGTCGACGCCGAGGTCCTTCAACGCGGCCATCCGGTCCAGGTGGGTGCTGACCGGGCCGACGACGCAGAACCGATCGACGATGTCGTCGGGCACGAACTGGGTATGGACGTTGCCGGCCTGGCCGTGCTCGTTGTAGTCGTAGCCCTGACGGCCTTTGATGTAGTCGGTGAGCGCCTGCGGCACCGCACCGCTGTGGTCGCCGTAACGGCTGACGATGTCGGCCACGTGGTTGCCGACCATCCCACCGAACCAGCGACACTGTTCACGGGCGTGGGCCAGACCTGCCGCGCTGCCGTCGGTGACGTAGGCGGGTGCGGCCACGCAGATGGTGATGTCGGCCGGATCGCGACCCGCGGCCGCGGCAGCCTTGCGCACCGCGTTGATCGTCCATTCGGCGATCGAGAGGTCGGCGAGCTGCAAGATGAAACCGTCACCGATCTCACCGGTGAGCGCCAACGCTTTCGGGCCATAGGCCGCGACCCACACTTCCAGTGTGCTGTCGATCGACCAGGGGAACCGAAGTTGCGAGCCCTTGTACTCGACGCTGCGTCCGTTGGCGAGCTCACGGATGACATGGACCGCTTCGCGTAGTGTCGCCAACGTGGTCGGGGCGCCGTTGGTCACTCGAACGGCGGAGTCGCCACGGCCGATGCCGCACACAGTGCGATTGCCGTACATCTCGTTGAGCGTGGCGTAGATGCTGGCGGTGACAGTCCAGTCACGCGTGGCCGGATTGGTGACCATCGGTCCGACCACGACCTTGCGGGTCTCGGCCAGGATCTGGCTGTAGATGACGTATGGCTCCTCCCACAACAGGTGTGAGTCAAATGTCCAGACGTGACTGAACCCGTACGCCTCGGCCCGCTTGGCGAGATCGATCACCCGCGCAGCCGGAGGAGTCGTTTGCAGTACGACACCGAATTCCATCAGCCCCACCTCCCAGACTTGGTCGGCGACAGCCGCGTCGGGGCCGTCCGTCGTTCGCTCCTCGACACGGTCGCCAAGCCCGGGCGACCTATCGTCTCGTCGTCGAACCACGGCCCGCCCCTTGCTGGAATGCACCGGTGAGGGGAGTTCTCCAACGCGAACAGGCGAGGCGACGGTCGGGGTTCGATCCTGAGACGGTAGGTCAGGGGCGGGTTTCCCCTGACCGTGTCGAAGGACGAACGCCGAGCGGCGCCGAGCCGGGAGGGAGCGAGCCGGGAGGGATCGGGCCGAACGAGGCTCACCTGTTCTGGGGGAAGCCGAGGTCGACGGAACTCGTGCTCGGGTCGGGCCAGCGGGACGTGACGACCTTGGTCTTGGTGTAGAAGCTCACACCGTCCGGACCGTACATGTGGGTGTCGCCGAACAAGCTGGCCTTCCACCCTCCGAAGCTGTAGTAGCTGACCGGCACGGGGACCGGCACATTGACGCCGACCATACCGACCTGGACGTCGAACTCGAACTGACGTGCCGCGCCGCCGTCGCGGGTGAAGATCGCCGTGCCGTTGCCGTACTGATTGTCGTTGATCAACTGCAGACCTTCCTGGTAGCCACTGATGCGTGTGACCGTCAGGACCGGTCCGAAGATCTCATCGTCGTAGCAGGACATTCCCGGCTTGGCGTGATCGATGAGTGACGGCTTGAGGAAGAAACCTCCACCACCGGGAGCATCCTGGCGTCCGTCGACGACCAGTGTCGCGCCCTCGCCCTCCGCACCGCCGATGTACCCGGCAACCTTGTCGCGGTGTTCGCCGGTGATCAGCGGACCCATCTCGTTGTCGGGCTCACTGGCCGGACCGACCTTGATCGCCGGGATGCGGGCCTTGATCTTGTCGACCAGTTCATCGGCGATCGACTCGCTCGCGAGCACGACGGAGATGGCCATGCACCGTTCACCGGCCGAACCGTACGCGGCACTGACCGCGGCGTCAGCAGCCATGTCGAGATCGGCGTCGGGTAGGACGAGCATGTGGTTCTTGGCGCCGCCGAGGGCCTGGACACGTTTGCCGTTCTTGGTGCCGGTCTCGTAGATGTACCTGGCGATCGGCGTCGACCCGACGAAACTGACGGCGGCGATGTCGGGGTGTTCGAGGATGCGATCCACGGCAACCTTGTCGCCGTTGACGACGTTGAAACAACCGTCGGGAAGCCCGGCCTGCTTCAACAGTTCACCGATGAGCATGCTGGCCGATGGGTCCTTCTCGCTCGGCTTGAGGACGAACGTGTTGCCGCAGGCAAGCGCGTTTGCGAACATCCACATCGGAACCATGCCGGGGAAGTTGAATGGAGTGATGCCGGCTACGACGCCCAATGGCTGCTTGATGCTGTAGACGTCGATCCCGGTGCTGGCCTGCTCGCTGTAGCCACCTTTCATGAGGTTGGGGATGCCACACGCGAACTCGATGTTCTCGAGACCGCGGGCAACCTCGCCGAGTGCGTCGCCGAGCACCTTGCCGTGCTCCTTGCTGATCAGCGTGGCGATTTCTTTGCGGTTGGCATCGACGAGTTCGCGCATGTGGAACATGACCTCGGCGCGCCGTGACAGGTTGGTCGCCCGCCACGCCGGGAAGGCGGCCTTGGCGATTGCCACGGCGTGGTCGACCTCTGCCGCGGATGCGAAGTCGACGGCGGCCTGTTGCTGGCCAGTAGCCGGATCCCAAACCACCCCGGACCGCCCCGAACCCCCAGCAAAGACCTTCCCATCAACCCAATGACTGATCCTGTTCATCTTCAGATTCTCCTAGTGTTCTCAGATTTCAAGTGAGGGACGGGCCGGGGTTCGGATCCGAGACGGTAGGTCGGCTCGGTTGCCGACCGTGTCGAGGATCGAACGCCGGCACGGTCCCGAACGGCCGGCCGTGTCGAGGAGCGAACGCCGGTGATGACTGAGCGGGCTACACGAGATATTGCGACAGGCCGCGACGAACGAACTGACCGTGACCCTTTCGACCCGTGTACTGATCGTTTTCGATGACGACAACGCCACGCGACAACACCGTGTCGACCTTGCCGTCGATCACCCACCCCTCCCAGGCCGAGTAATCCATGTTCATGTGGTGTTTGTCGTTGATCCCGATCTTGGTTTTCGTGTTGGGGTCCCAGACGACGACATCGGCGTCGCTGCCCGGGGCGATCACACCCTTCTTCGGGTACATCCCGAACATGCGCGCCGGTGTCGTACAACAGGTCTCGACCCACCGTTCGAGCGACAGCTCCCCGGCGACCACACCTTGGTAGATCAGCTCCATGCGATGCTCGACTCCGCCGATTCCGTTAGGGATCTTGGCGAAGCTTCCGACCCCCATCTCCTTTTGGTCCTTCATGCAGAAGGGGCAGTGATCGGTCGAGACGACCGCGAGCTCGTTCATGCGCAGACCTTTCCACAGATCGCCTTGATGCCCGTGTCCCATCTGGCCGATGAAATCGGGGTCGTGATCCTTGCTGCGTACCGGCGTGCTGCACACCCATTTGGCGCCTTCGAAGCCGGGCTTGCCGAGGGTGTCTTCGAGCGTCAGCCACAGGTACTGCGGGCACGTCTCGGCGAACACGTTGCGACCCTCGTGGCGGGCGGCGGCGATCTCGTTGAGGGCGTCGCCGGCCGACATGTGCACGACGTAGAGCGGCACGTTGCCGGCGACGTGGCTGAGCACGATGGCCCGATGGGTAGCCTCCGCCTCGAGCGGGGATGGCCGGGTGTAGCTGTGGAACCTGGGATCGGTGTCGCCGCGGGCCAGGGCCTGCTGCACCAAGACGTCGATGGCGATGCCGTTCTCGGCGTGCATCATCATCATCGCCCCGCATTCGGAGGCCGATTGCATGGCCCGCAGCAGTTGGCCGTCGTCGCTGTACAGCACGCCGGGATAGGCCATGAACAACTTGAAGCTGGTGACGCCTTCGTGGTCGACGAGGTACTTCATGCCCTTCAGGGACTCCTCGTCGACGCCGCCGATGATCTGATGGAAGGCGTAGTCGATGGCGCATTCGCCCTCCGCCTTGCGATGCCAGTCGGCCAGGGCGGTGTGCACGTTGCCGCCCGTGTTCTGCACGGCCATGTCGACGATCGTGGTGACACCGCCCCACGCGGCAGCGCGGGTGCCGGTCTCGAACGTGTCGCTGGCGAGGGTGCCACCAAAGGGCATCTCCATGTGGGTGTGCACGTCGATGCCGCCGGGGATGACGTACTTGCCCGTGGCATCGATGACGCGGTCGCAACCCTCCTCGGTGAAGTAGCCCGGCGCACCCAGCGCCGTCACGGTCTCGTCGGTGATCAGCACGTCTTGGGCGATCACGCCGGTGGTCGAAATGACCCGCCCATTCTTGATCAGTGTCGTCGTCACTAGGATCTCCTACCGCTCGACCAGTTCGTCGTAGGCGTCGGGTCGGCGATCGCGGTAGAACGCCCACCGGTCGCGTACCAATTTGATCTTGTCGAGGTCGAGGTCGCGGACGATCAGCTCCGGCTTGTACGGGTCGCCGACATCGCCGACGAACTTGCCTTCGGGATCGACGAAGTAGCTCTGCCCGTAGAAGTCGTTCTCACCGAGCGGTTCGATGCCCACTCGGTTGATCGCCCCGACGTAATACATGTTCGCCACGGCCGCCGCCGGCTGCTCGATGCGCCAGATGTACTCGCTGAGTCCACGGTGAGTTGCCGAAGGGTTGAACACGATCTCGGCCCCGTTCAGACCCAAGGCCCGCCAACCCTCGGGGAAATGCCGGTCGTAACAGATGTACACCCCGACCTGGCCGACGGCGGTCTGGAAGATCGGGTATCCGCCGTTACCGGGGCGGAAGTAGAACTTCTCCCAGAAGCCCTTGGTCTGAGGGATGTGCTGCTTGCGGAACTTGCCGAGGTACGACCCGTCGGCGTCGATGACTGCGGCGGTGTTGTAGTAGACGCCGGCCTGCTCGTGTTCGTACATCGGTAGAACCATCACCATCCCGAGCTCCTTGGCAATGCTGCGGAATCGCTGTGTTGTCGGACCGTCGGGGATCAGTTCGGTGTAGCTGTAGTACTCGGTGTCTTGTACCTGGCAGAAGTACGGACCGTAGAAGAGTTCCTGGAAGCAGACCACCTGTGCACCTTCGGCCTTCGCGTCGTGCGCGGCCTGCTCGTGCTTCTCGATCATCGCCTCCTTCGTTCCAGCCCAGTCGGTTTGGAGAAGTGCTGCTCGCACGATGTTCGGCATGGCCTGATCGTAATGTGACACCCGTGAGCGCACAATAACTGGATTGTTACCGTACAAACGGTTGATGCTCGGAAAGAACCGTGTCGCACCCCTTTGTCATAGTGGGTGGATGGAGTTGGCTGAGGTGCACGAGCTGGTCGGGCGGGTGGCGGTGGTTGATGCCGGGTGTGCCGATCGGGTCGTGTTGGAGGCTGCGGTTGGTGAGTTGCGGCGGTTGAAGTCGTGGGTCGAAAGCCGCGAAGTCGCCGTCGCTCGAGGGTTGGCGGCGGTGTCGTCGTTCCCCGAGAAATCCTTGGCCGACGCCTCCCGCTGCAGTGTCCGTCAGGCCGAACAGGTCCTGCGCCGCGCCGAGACCGTCGCACAGGTCCCCGAGTTCGGGGTGTCGCTCGACGCCGGACGGGTCTCGGGTGATCATCTCGATGTCCTGACCCGGGTGTTGCGCCAGGTCGAGCCCGGTGTCCGTGACCGGCTGGCTGCCGACGCTGAACGGCTGGTGTTGATCGCCGAAAACTCGACACCGGAGGAGTTCGCTCGCACCGTGCGTGGCCAAGCGCGACGGTTGGAGGCCGATGGTGACGGCCTCGACCGCCTCGAACGGCAGCGGCGGGCGGTGCGGTTGAACACCTGGATCGACCGCGACAGCGGGTTGGGGCGCTGGTCGGCGATCTGGGACCCGGAGACGATGCTCCGGTTGGAGAACCGCCTCGACGCCCAAGTCCAAGCCCTGTTCCACGATCGACAACCCGACGGCTGCCCCACGGACCTGTTCGAGAAACAGTCCTACCTACGCGCCCACGCCCTGCTCGCCCTCTTGGATGGTGGCGGGGTCCGCCTCGGTCGACCCGAGATCGTCGTTGTCGTCGATCACACCACCGCCAGCGCGGAACCGGTCATCGACTGGGGGTTACCCGTCGAACTCCCCCGACAGGTCCTCGCCGATCTGTACCAGACCGCCACCGTGCACACCGTCGTGGTCCGCAACGGGGTGATCATCGACGCCCCCGGCCAACTCGACCTCGGCCGCAGCACCCGAGTTGGCGAATCGTGCTCAACGCCGCGCTCTCGGCGCGGTGTATGCGACCTGTGCGATCCCGGGATGCCGAGTGCGCTACAGCCGCACCAAACTGCACCACGTCATCTGGTGGCACCACGGCGGACCATCGGATCTCGACAACTTCCTCCCCGTCTGCGAACAGCATCATCACAACATCCACAACGACGACTGGCACCTGACCCTCACCCCCGACCGACAACTGACCATCCAACTCCCCGACGGAACCATCATGACCACCGGCCCACCCAAACGCGGCGCCGCATGAGCCCGGCTTACTCGTAGCGGACGTCTTGCCGGTGAAGTTCCTTGGATCGCGTTGACATCGAATTCATCGAGATCGGTGCCGGAATGCAACGAGAGCGCGGCTGCAATTCCGGCGCCTCGTCGCTGAACGGCGTGTCACGCGCATACGCGCGGGCGCGACATCGGCTTCCATGATGGGCGGAGTGATGTGGTCTGCGTTGTATGCCGGCCGGACGCCCCGATGCTCCTACGGTCGGCAATGACGGCGACCACGGCCGCCGCGCTGATGATTCCGATGCTCATCCGATTCTCGCTTGCGTTCGCCAGGACTATCGGCTCGCGTCCGATCACCTGAAGCCGTTGCCGCGACCGACCGTTCATTCCGGGTCGTCACCGATGGTCGTCACATCAGCGCTCCACACAAACGAGCTATTGTTACCGCACAATGACCGCCACCTTCACCGATGCCATCGAAGATCGCAGTGCCCGCGGTATCGCCGCGGCGGTGGGGCGGATGATCACGCGTGGTGACTTGGCGGTCGGCACCCGGCTGCCGACCGTGCGCGAGCTCTCGAAGTCGCTCGGAGTTTCACCGACGACGGTCAGCGAAGCGTGGCAGACCCTCACATCAGTCGGCGCGATCGACGCCCGCGGCCGGCAGGGCACGTTCGTGCGCCAACCGACAGGGCCCGGCACCCCGAGGCGGTACCGCCGGGTCACCGAAGGCCCCGGCCACTTTGCCCTCGATCTGTCGACCGGCACGCCTCCGTCGTCGCTGCTACCCGATCTCCGCCCGGCCGTCGCCAAGGTCAGCCGCCAGTCGTTGACGTCGAGCTACCTCGACCACCCGGTGCTCCCCGAGCTCGAGGCCCGGCTCAGCGATGGCTGGCCGTTCCCGGCCGAGGCGCTCACGGTCGTCGACGGGGCTATGGACGCCCTTGACCGCGTCGCCCAGGTCGTGGTTCGCCTCGGCGATCGAGTGGTCGTCGAACACCCCACCTTCCCTCCGCTGCTCGATCTCCTCGACGAACTCGGTGCCGAGGTCATCGGAGTCGATCTCGACGACGAAGGGCCCGTCGTCGCCCAGATGGTCGCGGCGCTGCGACGGCACCCCATCGCGGTCTTCCTGCAGCCGCGGGCCCATAATCCGACCGGCGTCACGACCACGATGCGGAGGATGAAGGCGCTGGCCGCCGAGCTCGCCAAGAACGAGACGATCGTCATCGAGGACGACCATTCCGGCGACATCGCCACAGGAGCCCTCGTCAGCATCGGATCGTGGTTGCCCGAGCGAACAGTGCACATCCGCAGCTACTCCAAGAGCCATGGCCCGGATCTACGCCTCGCCGCGGTCGGGGGTGCCGGTGACGTGGTGACCGCAGTGGCCAACCGACGCTTGCTCGGGCCCGGCTGGAGCAGTCGCATCCTGCAAGCCGTACTGCTCGAGATGCTCGACGATCCGGCGACGCTCGAAGCCGTCGCCACGGCGAGGACGGAGTATGCCCGGCGACGACAGCTGGTCGCCGCCGTACTCGAGTCGCGCGGCGTGGCGATCACCGGAAGCGACGGGATCAACCTGTGGATGAAGGTTGCCGACGAGCGCTCGGCGTTGGTCACCCTTGCCGCTCAAGGTATCGGCGCAGCTCCCGGCGAGCCGTTCCAAGTCCGCCACGACACGCCACATCTACGAGTCACGGTCGGTCTGATCGAGGCCGGCCATGAGCTGATCGCCGATCAGTTGGCCGATTCTGCCGGCGATTCGCGGTCTCGGCGAGGTCATCGATGAGCATTCGGAACTGGTTGTTCGGTCAGCGCGATCCGCGACCGGCGCGGCCCGACCATGTGGTCGAAGTTGCCTGGTTGCCGTTGTGGCAGTGCCAGCTGGCGCTGCACGATCTTTGGGAGAACGAGATCCCGGCGACGATGTCCGAGGATCACACCTCGATGCTGCGGTTCGCTGCCCGTGAGCCGATGGGTCGGATCTTCGTCATGGAAGTACGCGCCGAGCTGGCCCGGGCCGCTATCGCCGAATGCATCGGAGTCGATCCTCCCAAGCAGGACCGCTGACCGAGGGCTCAATAACTGCCGGCGAGTTTGGTGTGATCCCAGCTGGCGATGTGATCGACCTCGAAGACGACGCCGACGCGCTTGGTGGCCTGCGCCTCGAGGAACGGCAAGGCCGCCTCGTCCAACGCCGACGGGCCGCTGTACTTCACGCCGACCGCCTTGCCGATCTCCAGGACTGTCTCGTAGTCCTCGACGATGATCCCCCGCCCACGTAACTCCACACCTCGCAACTGGTCGTAGACCGAGCCGCTCTCCACCAAACCGGACATCTTCGAGTCGCGACGGAGGTTGACGATCTTCTGACTCTTTCCGAAAGTCCAGAAGGCCGGCTTACCGCCGATGATCGCAAACCACATCGCCACGAGATGCGGGTGCCCGGTCGGGCCGAGCGTGGCGACATTGAGCACGCGCTCGATCTCGAGAAAAGCCTGCACCTCGTCGTCGGTCATCGTGATCTGCGAACGCTTGCTGGCCATGTCGCGACAGTACCTGGGCGCTCACATGGCACTGGAGCGGAGCAACTCGTACGACATCGGGCACTCGGGTGCGAATGATGCATCCAAGGTCGGCACCACCCCATCCGCTCCGACAACCCACTGGCTGAGCCCGATCGGCACCGTTTCGGCGGATGCGTCCCACGGGACGCGCAGGTCCGCCTGCCGATGGCCCATCGCCTCGAACAAGGCGGCCGGCAGGCGTCGCCCACGACCGACCACCGCCCACACCGGGACCTCGGAGCAATACCCCACCGACGCGAGCGCTCGCGATCCAGCGATCGCCAACAGATCGGTGTCGCTTGCGGCCAGCGCCTCGATGACCACCACATCGCTGGCCAGAACCGCGGCCGCCAGGCCGGCTGCCGGCACGATCTCGGCCTCGACGTCGGCGCGCTGCAGCCGGCGGACGAATGCTGCGCTGCCCATCCCACCGTTGTCCATCCCACCGTTGTCCATCCCACCGCTCTCGGTATCGATCGCCAGCACCGTCGAATCACCGCGCCGCAGCAAGGCCTCACCGATCAGGTCCGGCCATCCGACGATGCAGACCGTTGCGTCGTCGGGCAGCGCCTCGACCAACACGTCGGGAGTCGGATCTGCTTCGAGATCGTCGGCCAACTTTGCCGCACATCGGTATGGGTCGGGGGCTGCGAGGACCGACGCGCACAGCCACCACAGCGGCCCGGAGTACGGATGTCGCTCGACGATGCGTCGGCAGGCGACAACAAGGCCCGCCGGGTCGAAACCGAGGCCGCGCAGCGCGGCCGCTGTCTCGCGGACCAGCATCCGTTGATCCCCACCAGAGGCCCTGGCCACATAGCGGAGCCGTTCGATCGGATGCATCGACCGCGACGCTACTGCCACATTGGGGCGCGCATCGTTGGCGCGCTACCGTCTGCTGCCGTGGCGAGCAACCCGTCCCTCGATACGAAGCTGACCTCGCTGGGCGGTGAGACACGCCCGCTGGAGGAATGGCTGACCACGTTCCACCTGGCCAGCGTGGTGCTCGATCCCTACACCAACGAGAGCGCATGGGTGCTGCGGACCGCGGCGCGAATCCTCGAGGGCCTGCGCGGCACCGACGCTCGAGTCAACTTCGTGGTCACCGCCGACGCCGACGGGACGAGAGCCTTCCTCGGTCCGTTGACGGAGGACTTCCTGGTGTATTGCGATCCGGATCGTGCCCTGGTGCGCACCCTCGGTTTGGTGCAACTCCCCGCCTTCGTGTTCGTCCGGCTCGACGGCGCGCTCCAAGCCTGCGCCGAGGGCTGGAACGCCGGCGAATGGCGAGCGGTCGCCGAGGAGATCGCCGAGGCGACAGCCTGGATCAAGCCGATCATCCCGGTCGCCGGTGACCCCGGACCCTTCCACGGCACACCGGCACTCGGCTAGAGCGTGGCGCTGCCCCTCGCAGCCCGCGACCTACCCGTCGTCGATGTCCTTGCGCAACTCTCCGAAGCGCTCGAGCGACACGGATCAGCGTTGCTCGTCGCCCCACCGGGAGCCGGCAAGACGACGATCGCCCCACTCTGGCTGATCGAACAAACCTGGCTCGACGGTCGCATCGTCATGCTCGAACCACGCCGATTGGCGACCCGCGCCGCCGCCCAGCGGATGGCTGCGCTCCTTGGGACCGAGGTCGGCGGGCTGGTCGGCTACCAGACGAGGGACGAGCGCCGCATCGGCCGCAGCACTCGGATCGAAGTCGTCACCGAAGGCGTGCTGACCCGCCGACTTCAGAACGATCCAGAGTTGCCCGGAGTGGGTCTGGTGATCTTCGACGAAGTTCACGAACGCAACGTGCCCACAGATATCGGATTGGCGTTCGCGCTCGACGCTCGCGCCACAGTGCGGCCGGATCTGCGCCTGCTGGCGATGTCGGCGACACCCGAGGTAGCCAGCTTGACCGCAGCACTCGGCGACGCGCCCATCATCGAGAGTGTCGGTCGTACGTTCCCTGTCGACCTGCGCTGGCTGCCGATGATGAAGGGCACGCGCCTGGAACAGGCGACCGGTGAGGCCGTGCTGCGGGCGCTCGACGACGAGATCGGCGATGTTCTCGTCTTTCTCCCGGGAATCGGTGAGATCCGCCGGGTCGAGCAGTTCCTCCAGGGCCGTGTTCGGCCCGATGTCGACGTGCGCTTGCTCGCCGGCGCCCTCTCGCTCGCCGAACAGGACCTGGCGTCTGCAGCCATCGGCCTCGGGGCGACGCCGGGTGGTGTTGAGCACCGACATCGCCGAGTCGTCATTGACGGTCAGTGGTGTGCGCATCGTCGTCGATGCCGGCCTGGCCCGCGTTCCGCGGCACGACCTGGGCACGGGCATGACGCGCCTCAACACCGTCAGCACCAGTCGGGCCTCGGCCGATCAGCGTGCGGGTCGTGCCGGGCGCACCGAGCCCGGCGTGGCCTACCGCCTCTGGAGCAAGCTCGAGCATGCCACCCGCCGAGCTCACCTCGAGGCCGAGATCACCCAGGTCGACCTGGCCGATGTCGCGCTGGAACTGGCGGCATGGGGCACTCCGCCGAGCGAACTTCGATTCATCGATCCGCCTCCAGCTCGCGCACTCCAACAAGGTCAGGAGCTGCTGGGCCGCCTCGGCGCGCTCGACGCTGCCGGCCATCCGACATCGACCGGGCGCGCCATGCTGGCCCTTCCGCTTCATCCTCGCCTGGCACGAATGGTCGTGGCCACGGCCGACGCCGACAAGGACCTCGCCTGCCTCATCGCCGCAATCCTCGACGAGCGCGACGTGTTGCGCGGCAGGTCCGACGAACTGCCCGCCGATCTCGCACTGCGGGTGCGCATCGTCTGCGGACACGATCACCACGAGCGCTCTGATCGACGCGACGTCGCCCGCATCCGGGACCGCGCCACCGACATCGCCCGACGCGCCAACATCCACATCGACTTCGACGGGATCATCGCTGAACACACGGGTGCAGCGCTGGCCCTCGCCTTTCCCGACAGGGTTGCCGTGCGCCGCCGTCAGCCGGGGCAGTTCCAGATGCGAACCGGCAGCGGCGTCTGGGTCGCGGCCACCGATGGACTGGCCAATGAACGGTTCATCGTGGCCGCAGATCTCGATGGCAACCGCAGCAGCGCACGCGTGCGCATCGGCGCCGGGATCGAGTCCGCCGACCTGATCGCCTCGCTCGGCGACGAAGTCGAACGACAAGAGGTCCTCGTCTGGGACAAGCAACGCGATGACCTGATCGTGCACGAATCCGTGCGACTCGGATCGATGACTCTCGATGAGCAATACCGCCCAGCACCACCAGGCGATGCAACGGTGGATGCGCTGATCGAACGGGTACGGGCAACACGATTGAGTGTCCTGAACTGGACGGATGGTGCCCAGCAGCTTCGCCGACGCCTGGCTTTCGCGGCGAGCAATCTCGATGGCGAGTGGCCGGCGGTCGACGACAGGACCCTGCTCGCCACGTTGGCCGACTGGTTGAGGCCGTTCCTGCAGCACGCGACCTGCCACGCCGATATCGCTCGTGTCGACATCGCGATGGTGCTGACCGCGATGCTGTCGTGGGATCAGCAGGCCCGGCTCTCGACCCTCGTGCCGGCCACGCTGACGACCGCCGCAGGGCGCACCGTGCAGATCGACTACCACCGCGACAACCCCACGGTGTCGGTACGCGTGCAAGACATGTTCGGCACGCTCACCCACCCGACGATCGCTGACAAGACACCCCTCACCATCGAGCTGCTGTCACCGGCGGACCGGCCGATCCAGATCACCAACGACCTTCCCGGATTCTGGTCAGGGTCGTGGGCAATGGTCCGCAAGGAGCTCGCCGGGCGATACCCGAAACATCATTGGCCGACAGATCCAGCGGCCGCGCAGCCCAAGCGGCTCAAGGATCGACCAGCCGACTGACACGCCCGTCATCGTGCCGCTCGTGCGGTCGTGGTGTCATGTATCTAATGTGATCTCCGCGAGGTCTCCTCCGCAGGCACTCGCAAAAGGAGACGAACATGGCATCGAAGGCATCGTCGAAGAAGAAGAAGACCCCGGCCAAGGCGGCAGCAGCCAAGAAGGCCACGAAGTCGAAGACGGCCGCGACCCCGAGCTTCGACAAGTTCATCTGCAACGTCGTCCCATCGAAGGGAACCGACAACGACTTTCAGCTCGCCGACTCGATCGCGGCCGGGGCGATCGGCGTGCCGGCGGCGCTGCCCAAGTCAGTCGATATGCGTGCATCGTGGTGGGCGATCAACAACCAGGAGAACACCGGCTCATGCGTCGGCTGGGCAACCGCCGACGGCGTCGTTCGTTGGCACATGGTGAAAGCGGGGCGTATCACGCAGCAGCAGCTCCTGTCACCCAGGCACGTGTGGATGGCGAGCAAGGAAACCGACGTCATCACGACCAGGCCGGAGAGCTTCATCGAAGGTGCGGGAACGACCCTGAAGGCGGCGGTCGATGTCGCCCGCAAGCATGGTGTGGCGCTGATGGATGATCTGCCGTTCCACATCCAGACCAAGATGTTCACCGGCAACGAGAACACGTTCTATGCCAACTGCGCCCAGCGAAAGGTCGCCTCGTACTTCAACCTGCACCGCAACCTGACCAGCTGGAAGACGTGGTTGGCCGGCAACGGCCCGATCCTGGCCGCCTTCAACGTCGACTCCTCGTGGGACGACGCGGCGGCGAATGGTGGCAAGATCGACACGTTCCATCCCGACACCGTGCGAGGCGGCCACGCCATCTGCATCGTCGGATATCGCGCCGACGGCAGATTCATCGTCCGCAACAGCTGGGGTACCGGCTGGGGCGTCAACGGGTTCGGCTATCTTCACCCCGACTACATCGCCGCCGCATTCTTCGACGAGTCGTACGGCGTCACACTCTGACGAGCACCATCTAGCGCACAGCGCCGATCGGCTTTCGCCCGATCGCGATCACGGACAACCCGAACGGCAAGCTCACCTTGCGTAGCACGGCTCGCTCGGCGCGAGCCGCCTGACCCAGCACGCCACCGAGCCCGCTCTCGTTACGGCCGACATCGCTCTTGTTCTTGCCGCGCTCCACTATTCCCATGATCGCTGCGGGAGGCACCAGAAACGAGTAGGCACCCGTGGCTCGGACGAGATCGAGACCAGCACCCCGTACCATCGCCCGCATCTCAGCGAGGCTGAAGCGTCGGGCGGTGTGAGTGACGTCGTCGTGGCCGCGCCGCAACCGCTTCCCTCCCGGCTCCATGAGGCAAACCAAACCTCCGGGCTTGGTCACCCTGGCGAACTCGTCGACGATCGCCTGCGGATCGGGGTTCATCCGATGACACAGCGCCGTCACACAGAGCACTGCGTCGAACACGTTCGCGCCGTGCGGGACGTGGTTGATGTCGGCCTGAACGCCTCGATATCCGGCGTGATCGTCGACGGCGGCCCGCAGCGCGACAGGTTCGAAGTCGTCGAGCACGGTCGTGGCCCGATCGGCCAGCCAGGAGCCGGTCGCGCCGGACCCTCCACCCGCATCGAGGTAGATCGTGTTGCTGTCCGTGGGTGGGAGATGTAGCGATACGAGCCCATCCAGCAAGGTGCGCGTCGATCGATACCACCAGTGGCGCTCGCCCACTTCGACCATCCGCTGATACTCGTCATCGTCCATGTCACCGATCTTCGCACGTGCACATCTCTAACATCGTGGGATGCAACCGAGTACCGACTTCTCGTCCACGGCCTGCGTGGTCACCGGCGGCCTCGGTTTCATCGGCTCGAACGTCAGCCACGAGCTGGTTCGACTGGGCGCCAACGTTCGAATCATCGACGCGCTCGTCGAAGGCCACGGCGGCGACCGCCGCAACGTCGCCGATCTTGCCACGGACGGATTCCCTGTCGAGATCGTCGAGTGCGAGATCGGTGATCCGGTGGTCGCCGACGTGATCGCCGACGCCGACATCATCTTCAACCTCGCCGGGCAGGTCAGTCACATCGCGTCGATGCGCGATCCCCTCCGCGATCTCCATCTCAATGCCATCGCGCACGCGTCGTTCCTCGAGATCGTCCGTCGCGTCAATCCCACGGCGCGCGTGGTCCACACCTCGACTCGGCAGGTCTATGGCCGGCCGCTCAAGTCGCCTGTCGACGAGTTGCACCCGACCAGCCCGATGGATGTCAACGGCGTCTCCAAGTTGGCCGGCGAACAGTTGCACCTCGTGTACCACACGGCCTATGCCATGTCGACCACGAGTCTGCGGTTGACCAACGTCTACGGTCCGCGGCAGCGGTTGGACAGCGACGAGTTGGGCTTTCTGCCGGTCTTCATCCGTAAGGCGCTGTTGAGCGAGAACATTCGGATCTTCGGTGACGGCGCGCAACGACGAGATTGCGTGTATGTCGCCGATGTCGTCGACGCCATCCTGGCAGCGACAGCACCGGAAGCAATCGGCAGAGTGTTCAACGTCGGTCACGTGATCGATCATTCATTGGTCGAAATCGCTTCGGCGATCATCGGGATCAGCGGTAGCGCCGGCGGGCTGCAACTGGTGGCGTGGCCCGACGATCACCAGCGCATAGACATCGGTTCGTTCCACACCGACAGCACGACCATCGCCGAGGTCCTCGGTTGGAAGGCGACGACAACACTCGAAGAGGGCCTTCGGGCGACCGCCACGTTCTATCGTGGTCACCCGTGGTACCTGTCGTCGACCTGAGTCGGCGCGGGCAGCGGTTTGCCTCGGCGTTCGCGACAGCGGCGGAACGAATTGCGGCGAGCGGCAGCTTCCTCATGGGAGCCGAGCTGTCTGCGTTCGAATCCGAATATGCCGAGTGGCTCGGAGCGCAACAATGCGTCGCCGTGTCGTCCGGCGCGGGCGCCTTACAACTCGCCCTCGCAGCAGCAGGAATCGGTCCCGGCGACGAAGTCCTGGTGCCCGCGTTCACCGCCGTGCCCACTGCCTCAGCTGTCGTCGCCGTCGGAGCCACACCCCGGGCCATCGATGTCGACCCGCGCACGGCATGCATCACAACCGAGAGCGTCCTCGCTGCCCGCACGCCCCGGACCAGGGCCGTCATCGTCGTACATCTCTACGGTTACCCCGCCGAACTGCCCGAGACGGACCTTCCTGTCATCGAGGACGCCGCCCAAGCCCATGGTGCACTTCACGACCCCGGCCGCTCCACGGCGACTGTCTACAGCTTCTACCCGACCAAGAATCTCGGTGGAATCGGCGACGGCGGTGCCGTCGTCACCGACGACGCCGATCTCGCCGAACGAGTGCGCATCCTTCGCGTACATGGGATGATCGCCCGGTACGTGCACGAGTACGTCTCACAGAACTTCCGGATGTCGGAGCTCGAGGCAGCCTGGTTGCGGCTGGCGCTGCCGGATCTGACAGCCGACGTCGAACGACGGCGAGGCCTCGTCGAGCGATATCGACAGTGCGCGCCATCCCTACGTTGGCAGGCAGACCACGCCGACCACGCCTACCATCTCGCAGTGTTTCGCAGCGCCGATCGTGCTTCGACACGCGCGGCTCTCGAGGCCGCAGGCGTGGCCACCGCCGTCCACTATCCCTTGGCCATCACCCAGCAGCCGGCCTACCGCGATCTCCAGCACGGCGCGTGCCCTGAGGCCGAGGCTTGGGCTGCAGAGTGCGTCAGCGTGCCATGCTTTCCCGAGATGACCGAACCGGAACTCGATCGAGTATGCGATTCCCTGGCGGGGCTCGGCCAATGACGGCCGTCACCAGCGTCTCGGCCGTATTCCCCTGTTACAACGACGCCACGACCATCGGTGGTCTGGTCGACGATGTCCACGCCGCGCTGTCGCCGTTGGTGCCCATGGTCGAGGTGATCGTCGTCAACGATGGCTCCGCCGACGGGTCAGGAGCCGTCCTCGAGGCCCTCGTCACCGACCGACCGTGGCTACGAGTGATCAACCACGAGACCAATGGCGGCTACGGCAAGTCATTGCTGAGTGGGTTCGGCGCAGCCCGACATCAGTGGATCTTCTACACCGATGGCGATGCGCAGTACGACGCCGCCGAGGCAGCGCTGCTCGTACCGCTGGCCACTGACGACATCGACGTGGTGCAGGGCTACAAGATCGGCCGTGGTGATTCCTGGTATCGAAAGCTGATCGGGCGGTGCTATCACCACGTCGTCAAGCTCCTGTTCAGCCTCGAAGTGCGCGATACCGATTGCGACTTCCGAATGTTCCGCCGTCGGCTCATCATCGACCGACCCCTCACCTCGACGACGGGGGTGATCTGCGTCGAGATGATGTGTTCCTTTCATCGGGCAGGGGCGCGGTTCGTGGAAATTCCCGTGCATCACTACTTCCGACCGTCTGGCAAGTCGCAGTTCTTCCGACTGCCGGCCATCGCCCACAGTGCCCGGCAGTTGCTGGCGTTGTGGTGGAACATGGTGATCCGTGGACGTTGAGACCCGGGTTCGGCGCGGCATCACCTGGGCAGCCTCCGACGACGGGGCGCGATGGGCGTTCGGGTTGCTACTGGCCGGCTCCGTGATCGTGTTGTACATCGTCGGCCGTCACCAGTGGTTCATTCGTGACGACTGGGCGTTCATCTTCACTCGCGAGAAGATTCATCAAGTCGAGGGGCTCGGCGCCATGTTGTTCACGGCCCAGGACGGCCACTGGATGACCCTCCCGATCGTCATCTACCGGATCATCCACGCCGTCTTCGGCACCGGTTCGTACTGGCCGTACCTGATCCCGACCATGGCATGCCACCTCGGAATCGCCGTGATGGTCCGCCGGATGTGTCTTCGAGTCGGGGTCACCGCTTGGACGGCCACGATCCTCGGCGGAATGATCGCCGTCTTCGGCAGCGGCTGGGAGAACATCGTCTTCGCCATCCAGTTGGTCTACAACCTCTCGCTGCTGGCCTTCCTCGTACATCTCAGCCTCATCGATCATGAGGGACCACCGAACCGCCGCGATGCTCTGGGAGTTGTCGCTGGGCTCGTCGCCGTCTCGTCGTCGGGTTTCGGGCCGTTCTTCATCCTGGGGACTCTGGTCTTCACATTGATGCGGCGCGCCTGGAAGGCGGCGGCGATCGCCACGATCCCACCGGCGCTCGTCTCGGCATGGTGGTGGTTGTCCTGGGGCAAGGACCCAGCCGGCGACACCGCCCGATCGTCGTTCTCGCAAGTGCCCGCGTATGTCAACCGTGGGATCGAAGCCGTGTTTCACGGCATCACCTCGACCGCATCGCTGGTCGGGATCGCCCTACTCGCAACCTTGACGGTGTTGCTGTGGAGGCAGCGCGATGCTCGCGCCCACGACCTGATGTTCTCACTGGGCTTCACCGCTGCGGCGATCTTCGTCGGACTCGGTATCCAACGTGGTGGCTTCGGCGTCGAGACGGCGGCCAACTCCCGATACGTGTACGTGGGTGCGGTGTTGCTCATGCCGGCATTTGGAGTTGCCGTCGATCTGTTGGCGCGATTGATGCCTCCCGCTCTCTGGGCCGGGAGGTTGGTGCTGATCGGCGCGACGGCGATGAACATCGGCGCGTTGCGGGCGAACAGCAGCGAGTGGGCCAACCGCTCCGCTGGAGAACGAAACCTGCTCGAACTGATCGCCGCGTCACCGCAGGCCGCCGCCGCCGACCAGTCGATCGGACCGCTGGCGTTCAGTCCCGATGTGCGCATCGGCGACCTGGCCGAACTGGTTGCCGATGGAGCCATCCATCCGCGCCCCGCTGCGACCCCCGACGAGCAGGCGCTGGTCGACAGGGCACTCAGCCAACCACCACCCCCCTAGCCCTAGCCCCGCTCGCCCGGCCTGGGCGATGAGAGATGAGCCGCCTCACGTCGCCGATCTCTCACCACTGCGGCCGACCACTAGTGGGAGATGAGAGATGCGCGCACCCGGGCGGCTCATCTCTCATCGCCGGTCAGGGCGTAGCGTGAGGGCATGCCAGAGTTCGCCTTTTCCGAGTTACTGCCACTCGGTCCGGACCCCACCGAATACCGGTTGCTGACCACGGCCGGCGTGTCCACCGTCGACACCCCGGCCGGAACCTTTCTCCTCGTCGAGCCCGATGCGCTGACACTGCTGACCGAGACCGCGATGCGGGAGATCGCCCACCTGTTGCGTCCCGCCCACCTACAGCAGTTGCGCAACATCCTCGACGATCCCGAGGCCAGCGACAACGACCGCTTCGTTGCCCTCGACCTGTTGAAGAACGCCAACATCGCGGCGGGTGGTGTGCTGCCGATGTGCCAGGACACCGGGACCGCGATCATCAAGGCGAAGAAGGGTCAGTTCGTGCTGACCGCCTCGGCAGACCGCGTTGGTGGCGACGAGGCGGCAATCGCCCGTGGTGTGTACAACACGTACCTGACATCCAACCTGCGCTACAGCCAGATGGCGCCGCTGACGATGTACGACGAGACGAACACCGGAAACAACCTGCCGGCCGAGATCAAGATCGCCGCCGTCGATGGCGACGCCTACAAGTTCTTGTTCATCGCCAAGGGCGGAGGCAGCGCCAACAAGAGCTACCTGTTCCAGGAGACCAAGGCACTGCTCAACGAGAAGGCGCTCCTGCCGTGGTTGTTCGAGAAGATGAAGACGCTGGGCACCGCGGCGTGCCCGCCGTACCACCTCGCCGTCGTCGTCGGCGGCACCTCCGCCGAGCTCGCCGTCGAGACCGCCAAGTTGGCCAGCACCAAGTATCTCGACGGCCTCCCGACCAGTGGCTCGATCACCGGTCATGCGTTCCGCGACATCGATCTGGAAGCAAAGGTGCTGGAGCTCAGCCGGCAGACGGGAATCGGTGCACAGTTCGGCGGCAAGTACTTCTGCCACGACGTGCGAGTCGTCCGACTGCCGCGACACGGAGCCAGCTGTCCTGTGGCCATGGCGGTCTCGTGCAGCGCCGATCGCCAAGCGCTGGGCAAGATCACGGCCGACGGGGTGTTCATCGAGCAACTCGAGGCGGATCCTGCCCGATTCCTGCCCGAGGTGATCGACGACCACCTCGACGGGGAGTCCGTGGCCATCGATCTGAACCGGCCGATGGACGAGATCCGTGCCGAGTTGAGCCGTTACCCGGTCAAGACCCGGGTGATGCTGACCGGGCCGATGGTCGTGGCCCGCGACATCGCCCATGCCAAGTTGAAGGAGCGACTCGACGAGGGCCTGGGATTACCGCAATACATGCGCGACTACTGCGTGTACTACGCCGGGCCGGCCAAGACGCCGGAGGGAATGGCCAGCGGCTCGTTCGGGCCGACGACCGCGGGACGTATGGACAGTTACGTCGCCGAGTTCCAAGAAGCCGGCGGCAGTTTCGTGATGCTCGCCAAAGGCAACCGCAGCCGCCAGGTCACCGAGGCCTGCAGAACCTACGGTGGGTTCTATCTCGGCTCGATCGGCGGCCCAGCGGCGCGGCTGGCGCAGGATTGCATCACCAAGGTCGACGTACTCGAGCACGCCGAACTGGGCATGGAGGCAATCTGGAAGATCGAGGTCCGCGACTTCCCGGCCTTCATCGTCGTCGATGACAAGGGCAACGACTTCTTCGAGATGGTCGACCACCCGCTCGGCGGAACCCCGGTCGGAGCTGCATTGATGGACGACTCTCGCCGACCCCGATTTCACCTGGCGATGCCCGTCGACGACCTCGAGGAGGCACGCCGCTTCTACGGGCAGACGCTCGGTTGCCCCCAGGGCCGCAGCGCACCGACGTGGGTCGACTGGGACCTTCGTGGCCACCAGGTCGTCACCCATCTCGCGCCCTCGCGACCGAACCGGATCCACAACCCGGTCGACGGCCACGACGTGCCGGTGCCCCACTTCGGGCTCATCCTCTCGATCGACGAGTTCCACGAGCTCGCCCGTCGACTGCGCGCCGCTGACACGGCCTTCGTGATCGAGCCGTACGTCCGCTTTGCCGGTGAGGCCGGGGAGCAATGGACGATGTTCCTCTACGATCCGGCGGGCAACGCACTCGAGTTCAAGGCATTCGCCGACGAGGCCCAGATCTTCGCCGTGTGAGGGTCCTTCGACTCTGTCACCGCGCTCTCCACCCGGCGTACGGTCGGAGCAAACCGATGGCGCTGAGCAGGGAGGTGGCCCGATGGAGATGGCCGAGATGCAGTCTCGGGCTACGGCACTGGTGCGTGACAACGCGCTCGGGTACGACCAGAAACTGCGTCGGTTGGCAGCACTGGCCACCGAGGCGATCGACTACCCGGCAATCTCACCGGCGTGTCAGGAGGCCCTCGACAAGCGAGTGATCTGCGACATGTACGAGGGCAACGCGCCGTATACGCCGCGCTACGTTCTGCCCGACTACGAGCTGGCGATGGCGACCGGCTCGGCACATCTCGAACTCGACCCACCGCACAATCTCGATGACGCGCTGTCGTTCCTGCAGATCATGTACGCACACGTCCCGTCCGTCACCACGTATCCGGTCTACCTGGGTGATCTCGACAAGGTGCTGGCCCCATTCGTCGACGACGTGACCGATGAGCAGCTGGACCGCTCGCTGCGACGGTTCTGGATCGCCCTCGACCGGATGCTGCCGGACGCGTTCGTGCACACCGACATCGGTCCGGGCGACAGCCGGGTTGCACGCTCGGTTCTGCGCGTCGAGCGATCACTTCGCCAAGTCGTGCCCAACATCACGCTCAAGGTCGACCCCTCGATCACTCCCGACGATCTACTGCTCGATGCAGTTCGCACGGTCTTCGACACGGCGAAACCTCATTTCGTGAACCACCCGATGATGATCGCCGACCACGGTGACCGGTACGCGGCCGTCAGTTGCTACAACTCGCTGAAGATCGGTGGCGGCGCACACACCCTCGTGCGACTCAATCTGAAAGAAGTGGTCCTGCGCCACACCGGCAGCGTCGACGCGTTCCTCTCCGAGACACTGCCAACGTACGTCGAGCTCACCGCCGAACTGGCCGAGGCACGCATCCGCTCGCTCGTCGAGGACCAGCGATTCTTCGAGACTCATTGGCTGGCAGACGAGGGGCTCGTGTCGCTCGACAGGTTCTCGGCGATGTTCGGCGTGTTCGGCCTCGCCGAGGCCGTCAACCTGCTCATCGCCTACCAGGGTGGTACTGGTCGTTACGGCCATGACACCGGCGCCGATGCCCTCTCGTACCGGATCACGGCACGTGTCGCCGAGCTCGTGGCTGCCCGCCCGATGCCCTACTGCAAGGGCGGCGGTGATCGTTGTTACCTGCATTCACAGAGTGGCATCGACCTCGACTCCGACGTCACCGCCGGGACTCGCATCCCAGTGGGCGACGAGCCGCCGATGTTCGAGCACATCACGACATGCGCACCGCATCATCGTCTCTTCGCGGCGGGCATCAGCGACGTGTTCCATGTCGATGAGACCGCGACGCGAAACCCCGAGGCCGTCGTCGACATCATCCGTGGTGCATTCGCTGCCGGAATGCGCGACTTCACCTTCAACCTCGACTCCAACGAGTTCATCCGGATCACCGGATATCTCGTTCGCAAGAGCGACCTCGTCGACATCGACGTCAGAGGGGCCCGCCACGCCAGCGACTATCTCGCTGCCGGATCCGAGGCCTCGTACCACCTCAGCCAGCGTGCAGTGAAACGGATTGGTTGCCATGAGCGTGACCCACGGCCTCATCACTGACACGATTACGTTCTCCAACGTCGACGGCCCGGGAAACCGGTTCGTCGTGTTCGTGCAGGGGTGCAACTTCGACTGCATTGCCTGCCACAACCCGTACACCATCAACCACTGCAACAACTGCGGCGACTGCATCGTCACCTGCCCGTCCGGCGCCCTTGAGTTCTCGTTGACGGGCGAGGTGGAGTGGAACCTGGAAGCGTGCCGAGGCGCCGACGCCTGCATCGCCACCTGTCAATGGGACGCCACCCCGAAGGCGATCCACCGGCCCGTCTGGGATCTGGTCGCGCAGATCCGGCAGGCGGCTCCGTTCCTGTCGGGCATCACCGTGTCGGGCGGTGAGTCGACCCAGCAGGCCGACTTCGTTCGATCACTCTTCAGCGCGGTGAAGACCGACCCGGCGCTCGCCAGGCTGACGTGTTTCGTCGACTCCAACGGCGCGGCGGACCTGCACGTCTGGAGATCGTTGCGGCCCTTGATGGACGGGGCGATGATCGACCTGAAGTGCCTCGACCGCGAGGTCCACCTCTCGATGACCGGCCACCCCAACGACCAGGTGCTCGACTCGATCCGCTATCTCGCCTCCGTCGACCGCCTCTACGAGGTACGCCTGCTACTCGTGCCGGGGATCAACGACGACCTGGCGTTGCTCGATCGCACAGCACGCTGGCTGGCCGACATCGATCCCACCATGCGTGTGAAGCTGATCGGGTTCCGAGCGCATGGGGTGCGACCCGGCGAACGCCACCTCGTCGAGCCGACCCCCGAGCAGATGGCTGCGTACGAGGACATGT
This sequence comes from Ilumatobacteraceae bacterium, assembly GCA_963773085.1. GTDB lineage: Bacteria > Actinomycetota > Acidimicrobiia > Acidimicrobiales > Ilumatobacteraceae > JAENVT01. Next base: position 680,487 of record CAVYZS010000018.1, read on the forward strand.
TCAGGACCCGCGGGCTGTTCAGCCTCTGCGTCGTGTGAGCCGGGCTAGGCCAGCGAGACGAGCTCGAGCCAGTCGTTGTTGAAGTAGTCGACCTGCCCATCGGGCATCAGCAACACCTTGGTCGGATGCAGCTGCTCGACGAACTCGGTGTCGTGGCTGACGAACACGATCGTGCCCTTCCACGTCTTCAACGAATCGGTGACCGATTGCCGGCTCGGCGGGTCGAGGTTGTTGGTCGGCTCGTCGAGCAGCAGCAGGTTGTTGCGTCCGACCATCAAGATCGCCAACGCCAGCTTGGTCTTCTCGCCACCCGACAACGTGCCGCTCTCCTGGTAGACCTTCTCGCCGCTGAGACCCATCATGCCGAGCAGTCCACGCAGCTGCGTCTCGGTCAAGATGACATCGTTGGGTACCGCAGCGCGGATGTTGTCGAGCAACGTTGCGTCACCTTGCAGGTTGTCGTGTTCCTGTGCGTAGTAACCGACGTTGACGTTGTGGCCGAAGCTGAACACGCCGACGTTGGCGGCGGTCTCGCCGGCGAGTATGCGCAACAGGCTGGTCTTCCCCGCGCCGTTGAGGCCGAGCACCAGCAGACGGTCGCCGCGCCCGACATCGAACGTGACATCATGGAACACCGGTGGCCCGCCATACGCCTTCGCCAGTCGATGGGCGGTGATGACCGTCGTGCCACTGGCCGGCGGATCAGGGAACCTCACCCGCAATGTGCGATCGCCCTTGCCGACATGCACTCGTTGCGCCTCGAGGCGGACGATCTGCTTCTCCTTGCTGTGGGCCATCGCTGCCTTGGTGGCCTTCGCGCCAAAGCGATCGACGACCGTCTGCAACCGAGCGATCTCCTTGGTCTGCAGCAGCGCCTTCTTGGCCAGGCGCTCCTCGTCCCGGGCCCGGGCTGCTCGGTACTGGCTGTAGGTTCCCTTGTATTCGACGAGTTCGCCAACTGCTTCTTCTGCCGGCCGATCGAGGTGCAGCACACGGGTGATTGCCTCGTCGAGCAGCTCGATGTCGTGGCTGATCACCAGCAATGCCCCGCGGTAGGCGCGCAGGAACTGCAACAACCAGGTCTTGGCATCGATGTCGAGGTGGTTCGTGGGCTCGTCGAGCAAGAGCACGTCGGAGCCGGCGAACAGGATGCGGGCCAGTTCGACGCGCCGCCGTTCACCACCGCTGAGCACGCCGATCGGAAGCTCCAATCGATCGCCGCCCAGCCCCAGCCCGGCGGCCATCGATCGTGCTTCGCTCTCGGCCCCGTAACCACCGGACGTCGCGAACTCGTCCTGGGCGCGGCTGTACCGGCCGACGTTGCGCTCGCTGGCGTCTTCCTCCATGGTGATGCGCAACTTCTCGAGGCGTTCGAGCTCCTCGTCGATGCCCCGGCCGGAGAGCACATGTGTGATGGCCGTGCGCCCGTCGAGCACCCCGGCGATGCGCGGATCCTGGGGCAAGTAGCCGAATCCACCCTTGCGCAGGACCTTGCCGCCGCTGTGTTCCAGCGTCCCGCCGAGCACCCGGAACAGCGTGGTCTTGCCGGCGCCGTTTCGGCCGACGAGGCCGACCTTGTCGCGCGGCATCACGGTGAAGGAGGCGCCATCGATGATCTGGCGACCACCAACTTCCACCGAGAGCGACTGGACCTGCAACATGGCCATCCATCGTGGCGGGGAAACCGCGACTCCGCAACGCCACGCGTCGTACCATGGCGTGATGGAACTCGGTGTACAGGCATCGCCGCTGAACGGTCTTGCCCGACGAGCGGCACCGATCGCGTGTGGTGGCGCCACCGCCCTCGCCGCGGCACTCCTGGCCACGCACGACCCAGGTGCAGGCCAGTCCGTGTTTCCGCGTTGCGCATTCCACCAGGTCACCGGGATGTGGTGTCCCGGCTGCGGCCTCACCCGCGGCCTCTACCAGCTGATGCACGGTCACATCGGCGCAGCGCTCAGCTACAACGTCTTCACTCCCGTTGCGGTGGTCGTGGTCCTCGTGGCGTGGCTGGGTTGGCTGCGGTTCTCGTGGGGCGCACCACCGATCCGGATCCCCCAGCGCACCGGACGGTGGTTAGCGGTGATGGCGCCCGCGCTGATCCTGGTCTACGGGGTATTGCGCAACCTCCCGATCGCTCCCTTGCGAGGGCTCACGCCCTAGCCCTAGGGGACGGGTGGTGCAACCGTGATCGGCGGCAGGGTCGTCGGCGGCGGTGTCGTCGGCGGGTGTCGGCGGCGGTGTCGGCGGCGGTGTCGTCGGCGGCGGCGTCGTCGGCGTTCGCTCGCGGGTGACCGGTGGAGGTTGGGTCGGTGGGGTGGTCACTGTGGTCGGTGTGAGCGAGGGCGTGACGGCCGGCTTGGTCGTTCCGGTGCCGCCGCCGACCGTGGTCGCCGTGGGCGACCCGACGGTGCTGGTCGGTGCACCGACCTTCTTCGGCGACGGTGTGTCACTGCCGTTGACGCTCAAACCCGAGTCGTTGCTGAACTTGGTGCGGAGGCAGTCCCCTGGTTGCGCCGGAGCATCGCCGAGCACGGAGGCGACCGTCGAAGCGAGCGTTGCCCGTCCCTCGTTGGTGAGGTGGTGGCCGTCGCCACGAAGGATTGTCCCCGCGTCGGCGGCAGCGATGGCACCCCAGTCCAGCAGGCGCACGTTGGGGAACTCCGCGCCGACCAGGGTGATGGCGTCGTTCACCTGCCGACGATTCTCCTCGAACTCGGTCACCGTCAACAGCACCACCGGGCTCGGAGACAATCGCTGCACGATCTTCTCCAACTGCTTGCGGTACGACTCCTGATCGCCGAGGTAGTTGGTGCCGAGGAACACGTAGGCGGCATCCCATTTCGCCGACAGACGGCTGTCGAGAACCTGGTTGCCGAAATCGACGAACCGGCTCGGCTCGGCATCGACCTCGACCTGCCATCCGAGCGGAACGAGGGTCTGACACAGCTCGCCGCCGTAACGCTGGGCCGCTGAAGCGGTGATCGAGTCGCCGATCATCAACAGTCTGTTGCCGGTGACCAGCGAGCCGATCGTTGGCGCCGGTTGGGTCGTGCTCGTTGCTTCGGCCAAGGCAGGAGCAGCAATCGAATCGCTGGTGATGACCCCTGCGTCTGGGTTGCTACCAGGCAGAATGCCAACACCCTCGATCGTCGGATCGCGAGAATCGTCAGGGCCAGACGCCGCCGCGGAGCAAGCGACCAGGAGCGCGCAGATCACAGTCAGGGTGATCTCGCGCCGCACTCTCATCCCTCCATTGGAGTCAGCCGCGCCGGATTGCGCAAGTCGCGTCGGCCAACACACACCGACCCGAACGCCGTCTGTCAGCTAATTCACCGGGACGAAACAGCTCAGCCACGCGCCCGTAACTCATCGCGGATCTCGGTCAGGAGCTCGACCTCGCTGGGACTTGCGGGCTCGGCGGCAGCGGGCTGTCGCATCTTGTTGTAGGCCTTCACGATCACGAACAGCACCAGGCCGACGAGGATCAGTTCGACGATCTGGGTCAGCACGACGCCGAACGAGATCGTCGATTCATTGGCCGTGCCCTTGCGCACCGTGAAGGTCAAGACGTTGTCGAGATTCGGCTGACCGAGGATGGCACCGATCAGCGGATTGACGACACCAGCCATGAATGCATCGATGACCTGCTTGATCGCCAGACCCAGGATGACGGCAACGGCCAACTCGACCATGTTTCCGGTGGCAATGAACTCCTTGAACTCCTTCAGGAAGTTCTTCATCGATGTTCCCCTTCTCGCGTGGACATGTTCCCGCTGGCGCAATTGAAGCAGGTCGATGGCCCTGACCCGGCACGCCTGTCCAGGCGGTACCCTGCCGCGATGTCGTCTCGCTACGACCTCGTGATCGTGGGCATGGGTTCCGCCGGTCTCACTGCCGCCGAGTTCGCGGCCTCACTCGATCTCAAGGTCGCAATCGTCGAACGCGACCGCGTCGGAGGTGATTGTCTGTGGACCGGATGTGTGCCGTCGAAGGCATTGCTGGCATCTGCAAAGGTTGCGCACACGATCCGCCGCGCCGATCGATACGGAATCGCAGCGTCACCACCGATCATCGATCTTCCGACCGTGTGGAGACGGCTTCGCGCCGTACGGGCGGAGATCGCCGCGACGGACGACAACCCTCAGCGCTATCGCGACATCGGCGTCGACGTCATACTCGGGCAAGCGACGATCTCCGGGCCCAACGAAGTCACCGTCGACGGAGAGCGCACCCTCGACACACGGTTCATTCTGGTCTGCTCCGGCAGCCGCCCGATCGTGCCGGCCATCCCTGGACTCGCCGACGCCGGCTACCTCACCAGTGAGAGCCTTTTCCGAACTGACCGACCCACCCACCTCGGTGGTAATCATCGGCGGCGGACCGATCGGCGTCGAGATCGGCCAGGCTTTCACCCGGCTCGGCATCGAGACCACGGTCATGCAACGAGACACCTCGATCTTGCCGCGCGACGAACCACGACTTGCCGAGATGCTGCTCGCCGGGCTGCGCAGCGAGGGTCTCGTGGTGCACGTCGCCGCGACGGTGACCTCAGTGACAGTTGCCGGCAGCCGCAAGATCGTCTCAGCGGTCGTCGACGGCCGCTCGATCGACCTCGCGGTCGACGACATCCTGGTCGCCGTCGGCCGCAGACCCAACATCGAGGGTCTCGAGCTGGAGACCGTCGGAATCGAACCGGCGGCGGATTCCATTCCGGTCGACGGACGTGGTCGAACCACCGTCAAGTCGATCTACGCCGTCGGCGACGTGGCTGGTCGCTATCTGTTCACCCACTCAGCGGGTCATCAGAGCGTGCGCGCCGTGCGAGACATGTTCTTCCCTGGCAAGGGCAACGTCGACGACTTCGTTCCCTGGTGCACCTTCACCGAGCCGGAGTTGGCCCACGCTGGTTTGACGATCGCCGAGGCAGAAACCCAGTTCGGTGACGACACCGAGGTCTGGCAGATCGGACTCGACCACAACGACCGCGCCCGTGCCGATGGTGCGACTTCGGGCGCCATCATCGTGATCACCGCGAAGGGAAGAATCGTCGGCGCCCACATCCTTGCCTCATGTGCCGGGGAGCTGATCCACGAACTGGCGCTGGCGATCCGCAAGGAGATGAAGCTCGACGAAGTCGCCCAACTCGTGCACATCTACCCGACGCTGGCAACCAGTGTCGGTCAGCTCGCCGCCGAGTCCGCCTTCGAACGCGCCCACCGCCTGCGCTGGCTGGTCAAGCGACGCTAAGCATCGGCCGCGCTCGGCGCGAGGGCGGCCAGGTCGCACGCATCGGGATCGGCGAGCTCTGCGGCCGTGACTTCGTCGACAGGTGACAACTGTTCCCCGGCACGCCACGCGTCGAGGTAAACCCAGGGCCAGATCTCGCCGCGACGCACCTCCCATTCCGTGCCCTCGCAGGGCCAGGAGATGCCGAAATGTGTGTGACACACCGACTTCCGGGCATTCCCCGTCCTACCCATGATGCCGAGCGGATCGCCCGCATCGACGACATCACCGGGCTGCACATCGACCACATCGAGATGGGCGAAGTAGTAGCGCACGCCATCATCGCCGACCAACGACACGTACTTCCCCCCACGTGTCGCCGGGTCGTTGATCTTCGGGACCCACGGATCGAAGGTGCGCGTCTGCTGGATCGTTCCTCCGATCGGCGCAACGACACCGGCCCCACAACCGGTCACATCGGTTGCCGGGTAATCGTGATGGCGATGTCCGTAGCTGACCTTCTTGCCCGTGAACGGAAAGACGTAGAGCAGCGGTCGAGGAGCCGTCGTACTCGTCGACGTTGTTGCTGAGGGCACGGTCGTCGAGGACGGCACGACGGATGTCGAGGTCACCGCGGTGGTCGGTGCAGGCGCCGTCGAGTCCGTCGCCGTGGCACCTGCCGAACAACCGGCGGTCACCGCGCACACGACGATCGCGTTCCACCGGAAGGACATTGCTCCCCAGCCTGCCACGAGAGATCTACCGTTGGGAATCATGAGGCACCTTGCACGCGTCGCGATCGGCATTTCGATGCTGGCTGGCGGGTGCAGTGTCAACGAGGGCACTACGGCCCCCCAGACCTTGCCTCCGCTCGGCACGCCCAGCGAAACGTTGCCGCCGCCGACTGTCACCACCGTCCCTGCGACCACGCTGCCGCCGATCGCCAGCACCGTCGTCCTGCCCGCCGGGGCATGTGTCTTCTCGGCCCCGACCCCCCAATCCGAGGTGACGTTCGAGGTTGGCACTCGCCTCTACAGCGTCAGCCCGGCGAGCGGCGTCACGACGTGCTTGAGCGAACTGACGCTCGACAACGTCGGTCCGCTGCGATGGTCGCCGGTTGGCGACCGAGTGTTGCTGAACTCGGCGACGGTGTTCGACGGCACGCAAGCCCTGCCCACCGGATACTTCTCGACCAACACCCGGGTCTCGTGGTCCTATCCGACGGGCAAAGCGCTGATCGCACCGGCGGTTGCCGACAACCACCTCCTGTGGCGTACCACGGGCCAGCCGGATACGCGCCTCGACATCAGCTTTCTGGAGCGGACCGACGTCGCCGCCTATCATCCCGCCGGCAAGAACATCTTCGCCGCCGGCCAAGCCGCTGACGGCACGTCGGGGCTGTTCGTCGCCAGCAATCGCGGCGACAACCCGCGTTTGATCGCCCAACTCGACACACCCGCCACGCGAATCACCGAGATCGGGCCCGATCCGTCGGGCTCACGGGTGTATTTCTTGCATGATCACCACAACGGAACGTTTCACGTGCACGCCCTTGACCTGCCTGCGCTGACGCTCGCCGATGTGATCGAAGCCCCCTCGCCGATCGCCAGACTCACCGTCGGCACCACTGCTGCCGCCGCAATCGCCTGGCGCGTGGGTGACTGCGGTGGCCTCACCCGCACGCAGATCTTCAATGCCGGCGTGGTGGTCGATCAGCCGGCCGCGTTTGCTGCACTGTCGACGGAGCCGATCGGCTGGCTCGACGCCCAGCAGGTCGTGCTGTCGGTGCGAGCCACCGGTTGCAGCGGGCCGGCCGATCTGTGGATCTGGAATATCGCCACCTCGGCGGCGACCCCATTGGTGACCGGTGTCGACGCCGCGGCAGTCCGGTCGGTTCTGGCGACATTCGGCGAGTTGCCCGGCGACATCAACAGCGCCGCCCCTGGTTGATGACGCTCAACGTGGCTCGGTCGAGTCACTTTCCGCGATCTCGAGATCTTCGAAGCGATCGATCGATCGCAGCGACGGGAAGGCAACCGACCAGATGCCGACCACCGCCAACGTGCCCACCCCACCGACGACGATGGTGGCCGACGCGCCTATGGCCTGGGCGACCATGCCGCTCTCGAACGCCCCGAGCTCGTTCGACGCGCCGATGAACACCGACTCCACTGCCAGCACCCTGCCGCGCTTCTCGTCGGGCGTCACCAGCGGTACAAGTGAGCCGCGGATGAACACGCTGACCATGTCGGCGGCAGACAGCACGACCAGAGCCAAGAACGCCACGATGTAGACGTGGGTGATCCCGAGAACCACGGTGCCGACTCCGAACACTCCGACGGCCAGCAGCAATGTCCTGCCGACGTGTCTCCTCACCGGCCGGGCGGCCAGCACCAAGGCCATGGCCGCAGCGCCGAAGCCCGGAGCGGCTCGTAACCATCCGTAGGCGACATCACCGACACCCAGACGGTCCTTGGCGATCACCGGGATCAGCGCCACAGCCCCACCGAACAGCACCGCGAACAGGTCGAGCGCGATTGCGGCCAGCAGGATGGGCGTGCGGCGGATGAAGACCAGGCCCTCGACCGCGCTGCGCAGAGTCGGTCGGTTGTCGGGGTCGGGCGGCGGCGGTTCGCGCACAAATGTCTGCATCGACAGCACCAGCCAGCTTCCGAAGATCAGAAGGGTCGAGCCGAGGTAGGCGACCCACGGATCGATCGCATACAGGAACCCCCCGATGGCCGGACCGAATATCATCGCCCCGGTCCACGTCGCTGCGTAGAGCGCGATCACCTTGGGTAGTGCCCCGTCGGGCGCGACCATCGGTGGCATCGCACGCATCGCCGGAGCCTGAAACGCACGGGCGATCCCGAACGAGAAGGCGATGCCGAACAGCGGAGTCACCGACGTCGGATCGGTGAGGGCATACACCATCAGTGCCGCGCACGTGACCACCTCGGCACCGACCGTGACCAATGCGACCGCCTTGCGATTGAAATGGTCGGCGACCGAACCGGTGACCAGCACCAGTAAGGCGATCGGAATGAACTCGGCGAGCCCGATCCACCCGATATCCGACGTGCGTCCGGTGATGTCGTAGGCCTGCTTCAACAGAGCCGTGGCCTGCAGCGCGATTCCGGTGTACAAAATGCCGTTGCTGATCAGCAGGCGCCGAACGGGGACGAACCGCCACATTTCCCGAGTAGTGAGCGGCGAGGGAGTTGTTTCCGAGGTAGCCACGACGAGCGATCACCCTAATTGCACCTGCTACACAAGGCTCCATGGGTTCACTCGCCGACGAAACCAGATGGATGGATGCCGTCGATCAGGCCGAATTGGTACGCCGCGGCGAGGTGTCCGCGGCTGAACTGACCGAAGCGGCTGTCGAGCGAATCGAATCGATCGACCCATCGCTCAACGCTGTGATCATTCGCTGGTTCGACGACGCGCGCAGGGCTGCAGCGCAATTGCCCGAGGGACCGTTCCACGGAGTGCCCTTCCTGCTGAAGGACCTCTGGGCGCACTTCGCCGGGCAGCCGCTCACCAACGGCTGCCGCGCCCTGAAGGAGTCCCTTCCGGCCTCGACGGCCGATACGACACTGGTCTCACGCTTCCGTCAGGCCGGGTTGAACATCCTCGGTCGCACGAACAGCCCAGAGTTCGGCAGCCTGCCCACGACCGAACCGACGGCATGGGGTCCGACCCGCAATCCGTGGAACCTCGGTCATTCACCCGGCGGTTCCAGCGGTGGTTCAGCGGCTGCGGTGGCCGCCGGAATGGTGCCGTTCGCCCATGCCAGTGACGGCGGCGGTTCGATCCGTATTCCGGCTTCGTGCTGTGGACTGATCGGCCTGAAGCCGTCGCAGGGGCGGATCACTCTGGTCCGTTCCGGGACGAGAGCAACCTCGGAGTCGAACTGTGCGTCAGTCGCACGGTCCGCGACACCGCGGCGTTGCTCGACGCCGTCCACGGTCCCGGTGTCGGCGACACGGTGACGGCACCAGCGCCGGTGCGGCCGTACCTCGACGAGGTCGGGGCGGATCCCGGTCGACTCCGGATCGGCCTCCTCGATTCCCACCCGTTGGGTGGCGCGCTGCACGATGAGTGCCGGGATGCCGCTCGGGCGGCCGGGGCGCTTCTCGAATCCCTCGGTCACCACGTCGAGCACGGCTTTCCTGCCGCACTGGCCAACCGCGACTTCGGACGACGCTTCTCGGCGCTGTGGAGCACCAACATGGGTGTCGCCGTCCACCGGATCGAATCTCAGCTGGGGCGATCGCTCAGCGACGACGAAGTCGAGCCGGTCAACCGTGCCCAGATCGCCTTCGCTCGCGGGGTGAACGCCGTCGACTACGCCCTCGCACTCGCCGCGACCGTCGAGTTCCGTCGAGCCGTGCAGCAATGGTGGTCCGACGGGTGGGATCTGTTGCTCACGCCGACGCTCGCCGAACCCCCGGCACCACTCGGGACCTTCGCCAACAACCCGGCCGCACCCATGGCCCCGATGGCGAGGGCTGCCGGTTACGTGCCGTTCACTCCAGCGTTCAACTCCAGCGGGCAGCCGGCCATCAACCTCCCGTTGCATTGGAGCAGTTCCGGCTTGCCGATCGGCGTGCAGTTGGTGGCCGGCTATGGCCGGGAAGACGTGTTGTTGAGGGTGGCGTCGCAGGTCGAGACCGCCCGGCCGTGGGCGCAGCTGCGTCCCCCGGGATGACCTTCGGCTCTCGGAGGCTCTGTTCCGGTTGTATGACGATTTGTGCAGTTTGAAGACATCTTGGCCGAAGGGGAATCCAAATCGTCCGCTGCGACGTCTATATGAATGTGAACGCCATGTACCGACAGAGCTCGACCTCCTCAGCAACCTCGCCAGCAGCCTGTCCTGCTCGCGCTCAGGGTCGGCGCCGCGGCCGCGATCGTTGCCGTGCTACTGGCCGGTCGCGTCCCGGAACCGGTGATCATCCTCGGTGTGACCGTTGTCGCCTCGTTGATCTCGTGGCATCGGACCCAGCAGATTCCGGCCCGCGTTCGCTCGCACCACCGCTTCACCGTTGTGTCACGATGCGGCGATGGGTTCGTCACGATCGATCCTTCTGGTGCACGGCGCGTGGCACGGCGCGTGGTGTTGGGCAACCCTTCAAGCTGAGCTCGATCGTCGCGGCGTCCCGTCGTACGCCATCGACTTGCCCGGCCACGGCGCTTCGAACTTGGAACCGTCCGACCTCTACGGCGACGCGGCTCACCTAGCCGTTGCGATCGAGCGGATCGCCGAGCGGGACGGCAACGACATCGTGCTGGTCGGCCATTCCTACGGAGGTGCCGTCATCGGCCAGGCAATGGCTGTGGCATCAACCGTCGCCCACCTCGTGTACCTCACTGCGTTCTGTCTCGACGAGGGTGAGGCTGTGCTCTCCAAGCTCCAGTCGCTGCCAACGGTGCACACCGAGCTCGGCAGCGGCGCGATGCAGAACCTCCCCGACGGAAGCGGGTCGACGATCATCGCCGAACGCGCGGCACGCGCCTTCTACGGCTGCTGCACTGCCGCCTCCGCCGCCGCCGCCGCGGCGCGGTTGTGCATGCAGCCCATGCCGACGTTCACCCAACCAGTCACGTCCACACCGTGGAAGACGATCCCCTCGACCTACGTACGCTGCCTGCGCGACGAGGCCATCCACATCAGCCATCAGGACGTGATGGCCGTTCACTGCGGCGTGATCACAACGATCGACACCGACCACTCGCCGTTCCTCTCCGCCGTCGCCGAGACGGCCGACATCCTCGAGCCACTCGCTCGTGGGTGAAGCACCTCGCGTTCGGATCGGCTACGCCCTCGGCACGCGAACGAATCTCAACGACCACGGATTCGGCACCGTCGTCGATGCCCTCGAAGGGCTCGGCTTCGACAGCTTGTGGCTCAGCGAACGAATCAGCGGAGCCGCGCCCGACCCACTGGTCGGCATGGCCTTCGCGGCGGGGCGCACCACGAGGTTGAAATTCGGGATGAGTGTGATGGTCCTGCCAGGTCGGAACCCCATCGTGCTCGCCAAGGAGTTGGCGACGCTGGACCGGCTGTCGAACGGCCGGCTGCTGCCCGCCTTCGGGCTGGGCGTGGCCGACCCTCACGAGCAGCAAGCGTTCGGCGTCGAACGAGGTGCCAGAGCCAAGTTGTTCGACGAAGCCCTGGCCGTGCTGCGCGGCGCATGGGCCGAGGGATCGTTGACACATCACGGCGACCGCTACGACTTCGACGACCTGCGGGTGCTGCCCAAACCACTGCAGACGCACCTCGACGTGTGGTTGGGCGGCATCGCACCGTCGGAACTCCGCCGCGTCGGACGGTTGGCCGACGGTTGGCTGCCGAGCTTCGTGACTCCCGACGACGCGGCACGCGGTCGCGAGGTGATCGAGACAACGCTTGACGAACACGGCCGGAGTATCGACGCCGACCACTTCGGCGCACTCATCACCTACTCGACCGGCCCGATCCCACAGGCGGTCCTCGACCTCATGGCCAAACGCCGGCCAGACCTCGCCGACCCGACCGTTCTGGTTCCTCGTGGATGGGATGCGCTGATGGCGACCATCGACCGGTTCGTCGCCGTCGGCACGACCAAGTTCGTCATCCTCCCGATCGTCGAGCCTGCCACTCCAGGCGACTGGGTCGAGCATCTCCAGCAGGCGGCACCGGTAGTTCTCGCCCGCCAGACGTGAGGTCTTGCAGACTTCGATACGACGGAATGTGCCTTCGGCAAGGCATGATCAATGACAACTCCGTGCCCGAGAGGACCAATCGTGCCCCCAGCGCTGCCGCTACCTGATGACCCCATCGACCTTGCCCACGCCAGTTGGCGCGGTCATGGGTGGTCGGAGGCGGCCGACGGCATGGCCGTCGTCACGTCGATCATGCGCGTGCAGCAGGTGCTGCTAGCTCGCGTCGAGGCGATCCTTCGCCCGCTTGGTCTGACGTTTGCCCGCTACGAGGTACTGATGCTGCTGCGATTCAGCCGCAAGGGATATCTGCCCGTCGGTAAGATCGGCGAGCGACTTCAGGTTCACCCGGCCAGCGTGACCAACGCCGTGCAGCGCCTGGAGCAGGACGGCTTCGTCAGCCGGACGGCGAATCCGGTGGACGGGCGCAGCGTGTTGGCGGAGATCACCCCGCGCGGCAAGAGGCTGACCGAACAGGCCACAGCGCAGCTCAACGCCCAGGTCTTCTCGATCGTGCCGATACCTCCAGCCGAGCAGCGCGAGGTGTACAACGTGCTCAAAGGCATGCGGCGGGCGTTCGGAGATTTCAGCTGAACTGGCAGAATGCTTTGACTTCCAAATAAACTCCCAGCGTGCCCAACAACCGTGAGCTCTGGGAGCAGGCCTTCGCCGAGTCGCGCGTGCGCGATGCCGACTACACGACCATGTCGGGAATACCGATCGAACCGGTCTACGGCCCGCCCGACGATTCGACGCCCGCCGGCCCGGCGGACTATCCCGGCCAGTTTCCGTTCACCCGCGGCCCGTATGCCTCGATGTACCGGTCGAAGTTGTGGACGATGCGGATGTTCGCCGGGTTCGGGACCGCCGACGACACCAATTGGCGCTTCAAGGAGATCATCAAGGCCGGTGGCGATGGGCTGTCGACGGCGTTCGACATGCCGACGTTGCTGGGCATCGATTCCGATCATCCGATGGCGCTCGGAGAGGTCGGCAGGTGTGGCGTGGCTGTCGACTCGCTCGCCGATATGGAGGATCTCTATGCCGGGATCGATCTGAGCGCGATCACGACATCGATGACGATCAACTCGCCCGCTGCGGTGATCTTCGCGATGTTCGTCGCCCAGGCTGAAAAGGCCGGCACCAATCGGGCCCGACTGGGTGGCACATTGCAGAACGACATCCTCAAGGAGTACCAGGCGCAGAAGGAGTTCGTCTTCCCGCCGCGGCCGTCGATGCGATTGGTTCGCGACACCATCGGCTTCACCGCGTCGGAGATGCCGCGCTGGCATTCGATCTCGATCTCCGGATACCACATCCGCGAGGCCGGCTCCACGGCGGTCGAGGAGTTGGCGTTCACTCTCGCCAACGGGTTCGCCTACGTCGAACTGGCCATGCAGGCCGGCCTCCCCGTCGACTCCTTCGCACCGCGCCTGTCGTTCTTCTTCAACGCCCACATCGACTTCTTCGAGGAGATCGCCAAGTACCGCGCCGCTCGGCGGATCTGGGCGCGCTGGTTGCGCGACCGCTACGGCGCCAAGCTCGAACGTTCGCTGCAGTTGCGGTTCCACACGCAGACGGCGGGCGTGTCGCTGACCGCCCAGCAGCCCGAAGTCAACATCGTTCGCACGGCGATCGAAGCGCTGGCCGGTGTGCTCGGCGGCACGCAGTCGCTGCACACCAACTCGATGGACGAGGCCATGGCCCTGCCGACCGAGAAGACCGCCCGCATCGCCCTCCGCACACAGCAGGTGATCGCCCACGAGACCAACGTCGCCCACGTCGCCGATCCGCTCGGCGGGTCGTGGTACGTCGAGCACCTCACCGATGAGGTCGAGCGCCAGGCTGAGGAACTGTTTGCCCACCTCGACGAGCTCGGCCAGGGTTCGATGCTCGAGGGGGCCATCAAGGGCATCGAGGACAACTGGTTCCAAGGCAAGATCGCCGACTCGGCCTACGACCTCGAGCGGCGCTTCAACACCGGCCGGCGCATCGTCATCGGCGTCAACGCCTTCACCGAAGGAAGTGAGGAGGACCAGATCCCCCTCCTACAGATCACCAACGAAGACGAGACCCGGCAGCTCAAACGTCTCGCCGAGGTACGCCACGCCCGCGATCAGGCGACCGTCGACGCCGCGCTGCGCCGCGTCGAGGCCGAGGCCGAGGACCCGGAGGTCAACTTGATGCCTGCGTTGATCGACGCAGTCAGCGTCTACGCGACCCTCGGCGAGGTCATGGCCTCGCTCGGCACCGTGTTCGGTCGTCACGTCGAAGTGCCGACGATCTGATGGCGATCTGATGGCCGCCCAGCGCATACTCATCGCCAAGGTCGGCCTCGACGGTCACGACCGCGGCATCAAAGTCGTCGCCCGAATCCTGCGCGACGCTGGTTACGAGGTCATCTACACCGGCCTGTTCCAAACCCCGGCAACAGTCGCGGCGGCCGCCGTCGACGAGGACGTCGACGCCATCGGATTGTCGATGCTCTCCGGTGCCCACATGACACTCGCTCCACTGGTCGTCAACGAAACACGCGCCCGGGGCGTCGACATCCCTGTCATCGTGGGCGGGATCGTGCCCGAACCCGACATTGCCAAGCTCAAGGAAGCCGGCATTGCCGCCGTTCTGACGCCAGGAGCCACCTCCGCGCAGATCGTCGCCGAGGTCGCCGCCGCCCTCGCCAACCACGACTGACCGGCGCACGATCCCCTCGAGCTTTGTCGTTGTCGACACGCTGAGCGTGTTGACAGCGACAAAGTTGGGATGGGGATTGGGTCAATCGAGGCGTGAGGGGTCGGCGAGGAGCTCGACGATCGTCTTGCAGAAGGCCGCTGCGGGAGCGCCGTCGATCACTCGGTGATCCCAGGTCAGGCTCAGGGTGAGGCGCTTCGTCGTGGTGACGACTCCGTCGACGACGATCACGTCGTCGCGCAACCGACCGACACCGAGGATCCCGGCATTCGGCGGGTTGATCACCGGCGTGAACATGTCGACGCCGAACATCCCCAGGGCGGAGACGGAGAACGTGCCGCCCTCGAGTTCCTCCAACTTCAAGGACCCAGCGCGGGCGGCCTCGGCGAGGCGAGTGGTCTCACTGCTCAGCGCAGCGAGGTCGAGGCGGTCGGCATGTCGCACGACCGGCACCATCAAGCCATCGTCGAGCGCAACGGCGAGGCCGACGTGGATATCGGGCAGTACAGCGATTCCATCGGCTGTGACCTGGGCATTGACATTCGGATGTTGGAGCAACGCCCGCGCTGCAGCTGCAACCACATAGTCGGTGAAGCCCACAGTGACGCCGTCGAGCTTGCGCTGCGCTCGATCGGCAACGACAGCCGACATGTCGGCATCCATCGCCAGAGTCAGTTGGGCCATCTCGCGCAGTGAGGCGTGCATGCGCTTGGCGATGGTGCCGCGCATCCCTGCCATGCGGATCGTGCGCGTCGGCGGTTGCGAGGCCGGGGCCAGATCAGCGGATGGCGCGGCGGCCGGAGCGGTGTCGACGGGACCGGCCAACCGTTGACGCACGTAGTCGGCGACGCCATCGCGTGTGATTCGGTGTTCGACAGGGTCATAGGCAACGGCAGCCAGGTCGACACCCAGTAGATCAGCGAGATTTCTGGCGGCCACGCTGGCCACGACATCGCCGTGGATCTCGAAGAACTGGCCTGGTCGCCGGGCGAGGGCCGATCCGGCACTGGTTGCGGCGACGACATCCTCGGAGACGATCCGACCACCGGGGCCCGTGCCCGGTACCGAGCCGATGTCGATCCCCGCCTCTGCAGCGACCCGCTTGGCGTTGGGAGAAGCAAGCAGACGGCCGTCGACCGTTCGAGCCTGGACGACCGCCGGAGCGGTGGCGCCGACGGGCCGCCCGGTCGGCGCAGGTAGAACAGGAGCGACCACCGGCGCGGCCACGGCCACTTGTGGTGGAGACTCGCCAGGCTCGAGGAACACAGCGATCACATCACCACAGGCGTAGGCCTGCCCTGGTTGCCCGATGTGATGCAACCGGCCGCTGCCACTGCTCTCGACCTCGGTCTCGACCTTGTCTGTCTCGATGCGCACGACGGGTGTTCCCTCGGCTACGTCGGCGTCGTCGCCGACGAGCCATTCGACGATGGTTCCCTCCTCCATCGTCAGGCCCAACTTCGGCATCTGGAACTCAACTGCCATGACAAACCTCCGGAACATCGAAACATCGATCACGGGCGGCGCTGATCAAGGCGCGCTCGACATCGATCACCAGTGGACCACTGTCCTCCACGGTCACCATGATCGTTGCATCACGCCCAACGCGACGATCGCGTTCGCCATCGAAGGCCAACATGCCCGGACCGTTGAACAACACGGGCTCGCCGAGCTCCAGTGGTCGCACCTCAGCCACTTCGACCGTGGCGAAGGAGCCGGGCATCAGCGGCATGCGCACACGTCTACCGCCGTGGCCGAATCGAACGAACACCGCGCCGGGCTCATCGCGGGAGACCGGATGAAGCCGGCCGGCGATGCTCGACAGACCCGTGCTCGCCGGTGTCGCCGTCGCCGCGACCACACATCGGATCGCGGCGGCGTCGACCACGGCCCGTGCGCCGCTGAACGACGCATCGACCAGAGCCACCTCGACCAACGCGACATCGTTGATGTGACCGAGGTGCGGATCGGCGATCTGCACAGAGATTCGCTTGGCCCGTCGGGCGACATCGCCAATGGAGACGATTCCGCTGGCCACGAGCGCCGCCGCAGCACCGGCCGACGAACCATCGATCGACATCGGGAAGACGTTGTTCGTCCCGGTCGATATCGCCACCATCGGTACGTCGGGCCAGCCGATCACGACATCGCGGCACGTTCCGTCTCCACCGAGCACAACGACCGCTCCGCATTGCTCCTTCCACATCCGCGCTGCGGCGCGCACGGTGTCGAGCCGCGATCCCGTCGGTTCCTCGTCGAGCAATTCGAGGGAGATGTGCAGATCGAGACCGACGACGGCCCGGAGACCCAAACCGTTGGCGTCACCACCCAGCACGATCCGTGACGCCCCACATTCTGCCGCTGCTATGACCACGCGACGAATGATCCCGGCCTTCACCGAATCCGGTGTGTGGCCAACTGCGGCGTGCAAGCGGCGGATGTCCTTACCCGCCCACGGGTTGACGATGACGCCAACGGTCGACACCGCTTCAGCGATTCAGCAGCGGCCTGGCAACCGCTTGACGGATGGCCTCGGCGATGCTCTGCGGATCCGGCACCCAGTGCTTCTCGAGCGCCGGTGAGAACGGCACCGGCGAGAACGGGCCACCGACTCGGCCCACCGGCGCGTCGAGGTAGTCGAACGCATGCTCCTGGATCTGCGCCGCGATCTCCCCGCCCAGGCCGCCGAAGCGAACCGCCTCGTGAACGATGACCGCGTGGTTGGTACGGCGTACCGAGTCGACCACGGTGTCCATGTCGAATGGCTGCAGTGTCCGAGGGTCGATGACCTCGCATTCGATCCCCTCACTGGAAAGGATCTCGGCGGCGAGCATCGTGTCGTTGGCCATCTTGCCCCAGGCGACCACGGTGACGTCGTTGCCCTCGCGCTTCACGTTGGCTTTGCCCAGCGGGATGACGTACGACTCCTCCGGGACGGGCCCGCTGACACCCAACAGACGCTTGTGCTTGACCATGATGGTCGGATTGTCCTCGCGGATGCACGCCGTCATCAGGCCCTTCATGTCGTACGCGTTCGACGGGTAGACGACTTTGAGGCCTGGGATGTGACACAGGATCGCCTCGAGGCTCTGACTGTGCTGTGCCCCCGCCGACAGACCGCCGCCGCCCGCGGTGGTGATGGTCAGCGGCACGACCGCGCCGCCACCGAACATGTACTTCAACTTCGCTGCCTGATTGACGATCTGGTCGAGGGCAACGCACATGAAGTCCATGAACATCAGATCGACGATGGGCCGCAGTCCACAGACAGCTGCACCAAGACCGAGGCCGATGATGGCCTGCTCGCTGATCGGGGTGTCGACGACCCGGTCTTCACCGAACTGCTGTTGAAGACCGCCGAACGTGTGGAAGACACCACCAAAGGCGCCGACGTCCTCACCTGCTACGAACACGTCGGGATTGACCTCCATCTCGAGGCGCACGGCTTCGGTGAAGGCGGCCGCATAGCTCTTGGTTCGCTCCGCGCTCACTGCAGTCCCCCGGTGTACACGTCGACGAGGACCTGCGAAGGGTCAGGCAACGGGCTCTCCTCGGCGAAGGCGATGGCTCGCCCGATGTCGGCGCGCAGTTCTGCCCAGATCGCCTCGACCTGTTCCGACGTGGCGGTGCCGTTCTCGATCAATCGCTCCTCGAACGAGAAGATCGGGTCGCGGGCCTTCCACTCGTCGACTTCGGCGTCGGGGCGGTACTTGAGTCCGAGGTTCTGGATGCCGTGATGGTTGTAGAACCGGTACGTCTTCGCCTCGATCAGCGAGGGACCCTCGCCACGACGGGCCCGGGCGACAGCGTCGGTCGCGGCTTCGTGCACGGCAACCACGTCCATGCCGTCGACGATCACGCCGGGCATCCCGTAGCCGGCCGCACGATCGACGATGTCAGTGATGGCCATCGTCTTGCTTCGTGGCGTGAACTCGCCGTACTCGTTGTTCTCGCATGCGAAAACGACAGGCAGCTTCAACGCGCAGGCCATGTTGGCGGCCTCGTGGAAGGCGCCGATGTTGGTAGCGCCGTCACCGAAGAACGTGACGGCGACCTGGCCGCGCTTGCGGTACTTGTCGGCAAAGGCCGCACCGACAGCGATCGGCGAGCCAGCCCCGACGATCCCGTTGGCACCGAGCATTCCGAGGTCGAGGTCGCAGATGTGCATCGACCCGCCCTTGCCCTTGTTGTAGCCCGTTGCCTTGCCCATCAGTTCAGCCATCATCCGGTTGAAGTCGCCACCCTTGGCGACGAGGTGCCCGTGCCCCCGATGGGTCGAAGTGATCTGGTCGTCGTCGTTCAACGCCGCGCAGACACCAGCCGCGACGGCTTCCTCGCCGACGTACAGGTGCAAGAAGCCGGGCAGCCGCGCTTGCTCGGCGAGTTTGCCGGCCGCCTCCTCGAAGAGACGGATTCGGACCATGCGGCGATGCAGGTCCATCTGCACGTCGGTGGTGAGGTGCATCAACGCCTCCTGTTCTTGGTGTGTGCTGTAATCATCTGACTATCAACCAGCCTGGCACCCAGTTTGGCCTCTTGCCCAGCGCAGGGACCTACGGAGCAACTCGTAGAAGACCGGCAGCTCCCACGAGCAACGGTCGACGGTCGGCCAGTAGTCCTTGACGGGAACCATGTCGTAGTGGCCGCGGCAGTGCCCGAGGGTGTTGTAGAGCACGCCGCCAGCGCCGAGCGGGCGCAGGTACATGACGAGATGCTGGGGATCGAGGGTCGTCCAGTCGCTCTCGGCGAAGCCGGCTGCCGTGCCCTGGAACGTGGTGTGCAGCAGCGGAACGAGCGCGGTGCGGTCGGGGTATTCGCTGAGGTACAACTCGTCGGTCGCCTCGAACGGTTCGACGCCGGCGACGAGCCAGTGCGACGGCTCGCTGACCTCGACGGGGTAGGGCTCGATCGGCGGATGAGCGATGAATTGACTGCCGAGCATGTCGGCCCAGATCGGGAACGGCCGCGGTGTTGCCACCGGGCGGACCGAAGCGTCACCCAATGCCGCGTTGGTGCCGTGCAGCGCGAGCCACCGGCCGCCAGCTTCGACCCAGCCGCGAATGATGCGTTGGGCGCGCTCCGACGGACGCACGTCGCAGGTGTAGCTGACCAGGATCTCGGACGCAGCGATCGCATCGGCATCCTCGTAGTCGGGCTGCACACGCACGCGGAACTCGTCGTGCTCGGCGAGCAAGCCGAGCAGTTCGCGTCGGGCGAAGTCGAAGTCGTGGTACTTCCCACCGGTCACCAACACGACGTCGATTCGCCTTCCCGGGGCGACGACGTCGCTCAGAAGTTGACTCGCTTCAAGAACCCGCCGTCGACCGTGAGGTTGACGCCGTTGATGTGCTTGGCCCGCTCGGAGGCGAGGAAGACGACGGCATCGGCGACATCCGTTGCCGAGCCCAGGTGGCCCGCCGGGTGCAGCTTGGCCGAGGCGTCGAAGAACTCCGGCTTGGCCTGCCTGATGCGATCCCAGTCGCCACCTTCGATGAAGATCGGGCCGGGCGACACCACGTTGCAGCGCACGCCCTTTGCACCGAGCACCTGAGCCTGGCCGAGCGTCCAGTTGGTGACAGCGGCCTTGAACGCGCTGTAGCTGTTCGACCCGCTGGCGAAGTGCTCGACAGTAGCCGTGGTGCCGATGCTGATGATCGATCCGCCGCCGTCGGTGAGCGCTGGAGAAGCGGCGTCGACGCCGTGGATGAGCGCCATCATGTCGATGTCGAAGTTGTTCTTCCATGCCTCGAAGCTCTTGGCTGGTTTGCCTGAGGTGTTGTGCACGTAGATGTCGAGTCCGCCGAGCGACTCGATCGCTGCGGCGATGAACGCGCGCAGCGACTCGCTGTCGGCGGCATCGGCGGTCGCTCCGAACACGGTGCCGCCGTTGGCGCTCAGCTCGGCCACTGCCTTGTCGACTTCTTCGGCGTTACGGGCGCACAGGGCGACCGAGGCGCCCTCGGCCAGCAGCAATTCGACAATCGCCCTGCCAATGCCCTTGGTCGCCCCCGTGACGAGTGCTTTCTTTCCGGCAAGTCCGAGGTCCACGGCGCAGCTCCTTTGATGTCCAAGTATTTTCCAGCATAGTGTTGCACCGCAGCCTGGCCGCCAGGAAACCCAAACGCGTCGAACGGCCGATCCGTGTCGACGCAGAAACTCCGAAGAGGATCCATCGTGGAAGATGTTGCTTCATTTGCTGCTCGAGCCGAGGCGTGGCTCGAAGCACGGGTCCCACGACGGGCGATCGTCGACGAGGTCGACAAGGCGTGGGGTCATGGCGAGTTCTCGGTCACGGTGTTCCACGATGTTCCGGTCGAGATCGAGCGCGAGTTCCTCGCCCAGTACCAGTCATGGAACCGCGAGCGAACCGAGGCCGGATTCGGCGCCATCACCTGGCCTGTCGAATACGGCGGGGCCGGGCTCACCAAGGATCACGAGCGCGTCTACGCCGAGATCGAGGCGCAATTCGACGTTCCCAGGGATCACGAAGTCGTCACTGTCACGACCAAGCTGATCGCCCCGACGATCGAGAAGTTCGGGACGCCTGAGCAGCGCGACCGATGGGTGGCCCGTTTTGCCCATTGCGAAGAGTTCTGCTGCCAGTTGTTCTCCGAGCCCGGCGCCGGCAGCGACCTTGCTGGTTTGTCGACCAAGGCCGTTCGCGACGGTGACGAATGGGTGCTCGATGGCCAGAAGGTGTGGACGTCGACGGCGAACCTGTCGCCATGGGGTTTCGCCATCTGCCGCACCGACCCTGACGTACCCAAGCACGCCGGCATGACCGCATTCCTCGTGCCGCTCGATGCACCAGGCATCGAGGTTCGCCCGATCCGCCAGATGACCGGCGGCGCCTCGTTCAACGAGGTGTTCCTCACCGGCGTTCGCGTCGGCGACGAGATGCGCATCGGCGAGATCGGCGATGGGTGGAAAGTGGCACTGACGATCCTCGGTTTCGAACGTGAGAGCAGCGGCCATGGCCGGCGTGGGGGCAGCTTCGAAGACCTCCTCGGGCTGGCACGGCACATGGGCCGATCCGACGATCCCGTGATCCGCCAGGAACTCGCCCGCGTGTACTGCGCCGAGAAGTCACGCGACTGGGGAATCGCCCGAGCGACCGCCACGGTCAATCGCACCGGCATTGCCGGGCCGGAAGGCTCGATCAGCAAACTGATGTGGACCGAGACACTGCGCCTGATCAGCGAGGTCGCCGCTCACCTGCTCGGTCCCGCCCTGACTGCCGACACCGGTGCGTGGGGCACCTACGGATGGAACGAGCACCTGCTCGGCTCGCCCGGCTACCGAATCGCCGGCGGCAGCGACGAGATCCAGCGGAACATCATCGGCGAACGGGTCCTGGGCCTGCCGGGAGAGCCACGGGTCGACCGCGACCTCCCGTACAGCCAGTTGAACAAACGCGCGACCGGTTGAGCTAACGCGACAGAACGGTGCAGGTGCTGAGGCCGGGCGCGCCGTACACCTGTGTGAACGCCGTCTGCGGGTCGTCGGGCACCTGACGGCCCTCGGCCCGGTTCTGCAGCTGCACCACGCATTCGATCACCTGACGAAGTCCACTGGCGCCGATCGGCTCGCCGTTGGCGATGCATCCACCGTCGGTGTTGACCGGCAGGCGACCCTCGATCTCCAGGGCGCCGCTCATGATCAATTCACCCTGCTCGCCGTGTTCGCAGAGACCGCATTCGGCGAGGTGCATCAGCTCTGCACCGGCCTCGGTGTCCTGGATCTGGGCGACGTCGATGTCCGACGGCGACACACCCGCCGTTTCGAACGCCGCTGCCGCGGCGAACACTGTCGCGCCCGGCGTGATCTCGGCGGCCAACGAGGGACTGAACACCTCGAACGTTCCGTACTTGCGAGTGCGGAACTCGACGGCGCGCAGCCACACAGGGTCGGTGCGCAGTTGCCTGGCCTTCTCCGGCGAGGCCAGCACCAGTGCCGCGGCACCTTCGCTGGGGCTGCAGAACATGTACTTGGTGAGCGGGTCGTTGACCATCTCCGCATCGGCAATGGCATCGACGCTGAGCGGATTACGCCGCCAGGCGTTTGGATTTCGCGCCCCGTTGCGCAGCGCCTTGGCCGAGAGCTCGGCCAGCAGGCGGGGGTCGAGGTCGTGGTCGGCCAGGTAGCGCTGGATCTTCATCCCGAAGAACTGCGTGGTGACCATCAT
The DNA here is from genome assembly GCA_963773085.1 of Ilumatobacteraceae bacterium. Taxonomy (GTDB): domain Bacteria; phylum Actinomycetota; class Acidimicrobiia; order Acidimicrobiales; family Ilumatobacteraceae; genus JAENVT01. The sequence goes on from CAVYZS010000018.1 coordinate 703,297, forward strand.
CCCGTCCTCGCCGTACCACTCCCCGATGCCGTACTCGGCGGGGTCGGTGGCGAAGGCGCCGCGCGCGTGCTTGTCGAACCCGACGACCAGAGCCAGGTCGGCCATACCGGCTGCGATGGCGTTGGCTGCGGCCAGCAGCGACGAACCGCCCGTGGCACAACCGTTGTAGACGCTCATGAACGGTGTGCCGGTGAGCCCGAGCTCACTCACCAGCGCGTCGGCGTGGCCACCGTCCTTACTGCCGCCGGCGGCGAAATCGATGTCTGCCCAGGCGATGCCTGCGTCGCCCAGAGCGCCACGGGCGGCGACCAACGCCATCTCCCGGGCCGAGGTGTCGAACCTGCCGAACGGGTGGAGGCCGACCCCTACGATTGCGACGTCCATCAGTGCATCTCCTTCGGTTCGAACCAGAACGTGAGTGGCGAAGCCGACTCATCGATGACGATCTGCACAGGATCGCCGATCTTCCACGACTCGATCGGCTTGCCACGCAGTCGCGATTCGACCTTCACCGGACCGAGGTCGACGTAAGCGAGTGCAAACACCTCATACGGCGATGGGCCCTGATACGGCGGCTTCGGCGCGAAGCGCTGCACGGTCCAGGTCCACACCGAGCCCTGCCGCGGCAGAGCCACCTCGGTGACCGCCTTGCTGCCGCAGCGAGGACATCCGGATTGCGCCGGGAACGTCTGCGTCGCACACTCACCGCAGGCGCTGCCGACGAGATGCGGCTCACCGCCGATCGTGCTGATCAGCTGACGGCGTTGCTCCGTCGTGTCGATCACATCAGTCACCGAAGCGTCTCCTCCTGTGGCGCGATGGCGCCTGGCAGCAGTCGATGTTACGTTCCGATTCCCGAAGCACCTAACCCGGGAGGCAGTGATGGACCTCGACCTGACAGGCAAGACCGCGATAGTGACAGGCGCATCGCGCGGCATCGGCCGCTTCGTCGTGGAACGCCTGCTGGCCGAAGGCATGCACGTCGCCTTCTGCGCGCGCAACCCCGAGGGTGTCGTCGAAACGGCCACTGCTCTCGGCGGAGAAGTCGTCGGGACAGCCGTCGATGTCGAGGATCCGGCGGCGGTGACGGCGTGGGTCGACGACTCGGCTGCTCGCTTCGGCAGCCTCGATGTCGTGGTCACGACGACCAGCGCCAAGGGCGGCATCCCGCCGACCATCGAGGGGTGGCGACGCAGTTTCGACGTCGACGTGCTCGGCACGGTGTCGGTGATCGACGCGGCACTGCCGCATCTTCGTGCGGCCGGCGGCGGCAGCATCGTTCAGCTCGGTACCAGCGCGTCGGTCGAGTATCACCACTTCCCCGGCGGCGGTTACAGCTACGGCGCGATGAAGGCCGGGCTCATCAACTACATCTCACACCTCGCCAAGGAGACCTACGTCGACGGCATACGGGCCAACGTCGTGTCGCCCGGCCCGGTGTACATCGACGGCGGGTCGTGGGAACGGATCAAGGAGCGCCTACCCGACTACTACACCCAACACGTCGACCAGCATCCCGCCGGCCGTTTGGGCCGACCCGACGAAGTGGCCAATGTCGTCGCGTTCCTGGCCAGCCCGATGTCGTCGTGGATCAACGGGCAGAACATCGTCGTGGACGGCGGCTTCACCCAACGCGTCGCCTACTGACACAGCTGGCGGTATCGCCGGCGTGAACTGGGCAGCCCCAGAATGCCACGTACCCTTCTGTGGCTGGCCGGTTCGTGCGCCGAGGCTTCGCGGCGCAGTGCCTACTAACTCCCCGTGCTGCAGAAGTCAGACGATGTTCAGTTCATCGAAGAACGCGTCGGCCACGGACGCGTCGCCCTCGACCGTGCAGGCATCACGCCAATTGGTGCGCTTGGTGCCCCACAGCACGAAATCGTGCGCGCCGGAGGCGACCGTGACGTCGGCCGGGCCATCGTCGGCGACGACCGCGATACCTGCGCCCTCGCGGAGGATGCGCCACGACCCGCCGCCTGCGCCGGTCAACGTCAGCCGGATGACGCCGTGCAAGGACTCTGCCAGCCCGGGCTGCATCTGCGGAATGCCGGTCAGCATCCAGCCCACGGCCGGGGCGACGAGGGCATCGTCGACCGCGGGCAAGTCCCGAGCGATGGGTCCGGTCGGTTGCAGCAGATCGACACGCAAGTGGCAGTAGTGGTCGAAGGCAAACGCGTCGGCAAGCTGGTTCATCGGATAGTGGCCGAGATCGGCAAGCGGGATCACGGTCGACGCCAACGGTTCGTCCTGCAGCGCCGTGAGCACGGCAACTGCACCATCGCAGTAGTCCAGGTACTCCTCGCATACCTTCGTGCTGGTCCAATCCTTACGTGGTTCGACGAGCAGGTCCATCAGCCGTTCGGCAGGCAGGTCGATCGGCTCGGGCGGCGGCGGTGTCGGCTCGACGACCTCTTTGAAATTCGAGCTCATGTGGGCAACGAGGTCCTTGACGGTCCAGCCGTCGCAGCCGCTCGGCAGCAACCATTCATCTTCGGTCAAGCTGGTGAGCACCTGTTTCACCTCCGTCACGCTTCGCGCAGCCGACGTCAGTCCTTCTCGAGACACGAGTTTCTCCTTCAGTGGCCAGTTGGATCTGGCGAGTTGTGCCCGGCGGCGCGGTCGGCCGCGAGGGTCATGATGTGTTTGTTGCCCTGACTCCAGAGCACCTGCAACTTCTTGGCGCTGATCAGCCAGCCCGACGACGTGCGAGCCAGTTCATCTGAATAGATGCCACCGATCGTGAACATCGAGTCCCCGTACGCATTGACGAGGTAGTGGTCGGCGCGGACGTAGGCGTGGCACGTGGCGACGTCGCCGTCGATCTCGAAACGCAGATTGCTGAGTGTGTGCTGTGACGCGTCGAGACCGGGGAAAAGCCGCGTGGCCCGCAACACCCAAGCGTCAGCCGACATCGGGCCGAACGATTCGATGCGCCAGGAGCGATAGTCGACGTCGATGTGCTCGGTGAACACCGATCGGTACATCACCCAGTCACGCGTATCGATGCCAGCGGCGAAACGGGACATTGTCTCGGCGATGTCCATCCGATCTTCGAGGCGTTTCGTGCGGGCTTCGATCGATGGGTCCATCGATGGCGAATGTACTGTGAGTGACGCCATGGATCGCTGTCGAGTGCTCGCAGTTACCGGTGGCCACAGCTTCGACCTCGATGCATTTCGGTCGATGATGACCGATATCTGCGACGAACGACGCTGGCTGTGGGCCCACGCTGTGCAGCCTTCGGCACAGAAGTGGATCGACGGGAAGCAGTCCGGTCAATGGGACGCGATCGTCTGCCACGACGTTCCTGGGCTGTCACTCAAGCGCGGCGAGGCACCGCATGCGGTGGGCCCGACCGGCGAGCAGAAGGATGCAATCACCACGTTGCTCGAGATCGGTCAGGGACTCGTCGTCACCCATCACGCTCTGGCAGGTTGGCCGGCGTGGGATGGCTGGGCCACTGCGATCGGCGGGCGATTCAACTATGCGCCGGGGCCGCTGCACGGGCGCGACTGGCCCTCATCGGGCACGCGTATCGACAGCTACACCGCCCAGGTCGTGAACCCCACTCACCCGGTCTGCACAGGTGTCGGCGATTTCACCTTCACCGACGAGTTGTACTGCTGCCCGATCTTCGACGACGAGGTCGTGCCGTTGCTGCGCGCCGACGCCGATTTCGATCCCGGTCTGTTCATCTCGACGTACGAGCACGTGCTGGTCGGCGAAGCGGCAGCACCGAGATCGGTCGGTCACCCGTACCCCAGCAACCTCATCGCCTGGGCGACCGTCGGCGGTCGCAGCCCCATCGTGTACATCCAGCCCGGTGACAGCGCCACGACGTTCGCCATTCCGCAGTACCGCCGCCTGCTGGCCAACGCGATCGGCTGGGTGTCCTCGCCCGCCGCTCACGAATGGGCTTCGACGAACCGTGTGCCGATCGTCTAGAATTATTTGAACGTCAAACTATCTATCTGCCTGAACTACTTGGACCTGAACGAGGAACGGAGACCGCCATGGCCGCAACGCCGCTCACCGATGTCGCCCAGCGCCTATTGGCCAACGTCGATGCAGAGCACGGTGACTACAGCGAGGCGATGCTGAACGTGCCCGTCGTGCACTACCGCGACGAGGCCCGCTTCCAGCAGGAGCTCGAGCAGATCTTTCGACGCAGCCCGTTGCTGGTCGCCATGTCGTGCGACATACCCAGCGCCGGCGACTTCACCACCCTGGTCATTGCCGAGCGCCCCATCGTGGTCGTGCGCGGCGACGACGGTGTGGCGCGCACGTTCCTGAACGTCTGCAGACATCGTGGGGCGCCCGTGGCGGACGGTTGCTTCGGCCATTCCCGCCGCTTCACCTGCCCGTACCACTTCTGGGTGTACGACACCCAAGGCGCGCTGGTCGGCAACACGGATCGCCAAGCCTTCGAGGGACTCGACGTGAAGGGGCTCGTCGAGCTGCCAACGGCCGAGCGAGTCGGCGCAGTTTTCGCCGTGCTCACACCGGGTGTCACGTTCGACGTCGACGCCTGGCTCGGCGACATGGCCTCATCGCTGGCCTACCTGCAACTCGAAAAGCTGCACCGGCACGACGTCGAAACGGTGCTCGACAGCGGCAATTGGAAGGCCACGGCCGATGGTTACGTCGACGGCTACCACCTCGGGTACCTGCACCGCAACACCATCGGGACCAAGTCGATCACGAACCGCAACACCTACGATCTGTACGGCCCGCACGTGCGCCTCGGGTTCGCCAACAAGCCGCTGCCGACGATGCGCGAGTTACCGATCGACGAGTGGCAGCTCAACATGGGCATGAGCCTGGTGCACTACGTGTTCCCCAACGTATCGATCTCCGGACAGCCCAATACGGGGTTGATGATCAGCCGCATCCTGCCCGGGGCGACGGCAGACACGTCGATAGTCACGCAATACCAGTACTTCCGCGAGCCGTTGGTCAACGAGGAGATGATGGCCGAGGCCGAGCGCAAGCGGGCGACCTACGAAGCGGTCACCCGCGACGAGGACTTCAGCACAGTGATGAAGATCACTGCAGCCCTTCCGTCGATCGCTGACGACCACTTCCGGTTCGGCCGCAACGAGCGCGGCAACCAGAACATCCACCGCTGGATCGACTCGCTTGTCGACGGCACCGTTCCGGTATGAGGTGATTCAGGCATGAGGTGATACCGGCAGCATCAGGTGAGCTCACGGCACCGGCCGCACGACCGCCTTGTTGCCCGAATGCCACGTCTCAGCCATCGTCCGATGACTGATCCTCCAGCCATCGGGGGTTCGTCGTAGGCGGTCGTCGTAGTAGCCACCGATGAGGTAGTTGTCGCCACCTTCGGTGCCGCGCTTGACGTGCTGGCTCTGCAGTTGGCAGCGACACGTCGCCGTGTCACCGTCGACGTGCACCTGGTGGTTGCCGATCAGGTGCTGGCTTGCATCGAGCCGCGACAGCGCGCCGGAGATACGAGAAATGATCGCCTCCACGTCGTCGCACGCCACACCGTGCAACATCCCGGTCGCGTCCGATGCGAACACGTTGCGCAGTTCGTCGAACTGCTTGGTGTCGAGCGCCCAGGTGTAAGCGATGGTCAGATCGATGATGGCCTTCTCGTCAGCGTTCATGGTGCCAGTGTTGACCAAGGAGATACCCGGTCACAAGCGGAACTACGGTGCGCCGGATGACTGATCGAGCCAAGCAGATCGAGACCGCCCGTGCCGTCTTCGCCGGATGGAGCTCCGGCAACCCTGATGCTCCCGAGCCCTACTTCACGGCCGACGCGACGTTGTTCGACGTGGCCAGTGGCCAGTTCGATGGGTGGCCGGCAATTCGCGCGTTCTTCGCCCGGGGGCTGTCGCGATGCAACAACCTGACATTGATCCCCGACGAATTCTGGGCCAATGACCAGGGGCTCGCGGTGCACTACGTGATGAGCGCCGGCGTAATCGACCCGGCAACATTCGGCCCCGAATACGTAGGCCGGCGCTGGTCGGTCGGGGCGATGTCCTTCCTTCGATTTGCGGGTGACCAGGTGTGCTACGAGGCCGACTTCCACGACAAGGGCTCCCGCCTGAAGTCGCTCACGGGCTGACTCGCGGGCGCGATCGCGTGCTAACTCGACAACCGAGATGTTTTTACGTCAAACTAAATTCCTGCGGGCCGTACGGACTACGGTCGTGGTGAGAAGAGGGAGGAGGATTCCATGGCCATCGGCGCTCGATCCCCCGGGATCACGTATCAGGAACTGCTCGACACCGACACCCACGAGGTGCCCAAGGTGCTGCGACTCGAATCGCCCCGCTACCTAGGAAGCGATGACATCTCCATCGAGCGGTACACCTCTCGCGATTGGCACGAGCGCGAGGTCGAACGGCTCTGGAAGCGGGTCTGGCAATTCGCCTGCCGCGAAGAGCACATCCCCCACGTCGGCAGCTACATCGTCTACGACATCGCCAACCTGTCGTTCATCGTCATGCGCACCGCTCCGGACGAGATCAAGGCCTATTACAACGCCTGTCTGCACCGCGGTCGTCAGCTCAAGGACTACGCCGGACGGTGCGACGAGATCCGCTGCCCATATCACGGGTTCGCCTGGACGCTCGACGGGGCATTGGCCGACGTGCCGGCGCGATGGGACTTCGATCACGTCACCGACGACGCCTTCGGTCTTCCCGAAGCGAAGGTCGGGACCTGGGCCGGGTTCGTGTTCATCAACCCCGATCCCGATTGCGGTCCGCTCAGCGAGCACATCGGTGATCTCGCCACACAGTTCGAGCGCTGGGACCTCAGCAACCGATATGTGCAGGGTCACGTCGCCAAGGTGATCAACGCCAACTGGAAAATCACCCAAGAGGCGTTCAGCGAGTCGTATCACGTCAACGCCACCCATCCCCAGGCAATGCCGTACCTCGGCGACACCAACAGCCAGGTCGACATCTGGGACACCTTCGCCCGCGTCATCACGCCGGGCGGCACCCCCAGCCCGCTGCTCGACTGGATGCCCACCGACAAGGACATCATCGACTACATGGTCGACACCCGCGTCGACGAGGACGGCGGCATCGTCGCGGTTGGCGAGGGTGACAACGCCCGCCACGCCTCGGCAGTGGTTGCCCGCGAGCGATGGAGAGGGATCGTCGGCGACGGCGTCGACGGATGGTCCGATGCCGAGTTCATCGACAACATCGACTACACGCTGTTCCCCAACTTCCACCCGTGGGGCGCCTACAACCGCATCGTGTATCGGTTCCGCCCCAACGGCGACAACCATCGTCAGGCGATCATGGAGGTCTTCCTCCTCGCCCCGTTCAAAGGTGAGCGGCCGATGCCGGCCAAGACGACCCACCTCGGTCCTGACGATTCATGGACGCAGGCACCGGAGCTCGGCATGCTCGGCAAGATCTTCGAACAAGACAGCTTCAACATGCCGAAGGTGCAGAAGGGTCTCGAACAGACTCGCAAACCCGGCATTACGCTCGGCAACTACCAGGAGAGCAAGGTGCGCTGGATCCACCAACTTCTCGGCGAGTGGGTGGAGGGCTGACATGCTCGGACAACGACACCCGTTCGGCAAGGCGCTGTACGAGCAGGATGGCAACGGCAACGTCCGCGTGACCGACGGCGATCGCAGCGGCCTGTTTCAGTCCAATGGCACCTGGATCGAGGGCGACCTCTATATGTGCGATCCACAGATGTGCAACTGGATCGCCGGCCCGAAGGTGAAACACCACCGACTGCAGATGGATGTGATGTCAGGGCGCGTGGACCGCGACTACATCGCCCGGTTCGAGGAACGCTCTGCGTACGAACTGGCGCGCACGGGACCACCCGATGGCTTCCCGAAGCTGCCCGATCTGCCGCTCGGCCGATACACCGATCAGTCGTTCTTCGAGTTGGAGCAGCAGTTCCTCTGGAAGCGATCGTGGCTGTACGCGGCCCACGACAGCGAACTCCGCGAGCCGGGGGCCTACAAGTTGTGCGACATCGCCGGCGCCCCGGTGCTTCTGGTGCGCGGTGACGACGGTCTGGTACGTGCGTTCTACAACTCGTGCCGACACCGGGGTGCACCTGTGGTGCGCGGCGCTTGCGGGTCGGCGCGCCTGCTGTCGTGCCAGTTCCACGGGTGGACCTACGATCTGCGCGGCGATCTGGTGCGTGTGCCCGACGAACGCGACTTCGTCGGTTTGTGCCGCGAGGAACGTTCGCTGCCTTCGGTGCGGTGCGAGCAATGGGGCGGCTGGTACTTCGTCAACCTCGACCACGATGCGGCACCGCTGCTGGATTGGCTCGAGCCATTACCGGAGATCCTCGGTGCTGTCGCCGCGGCCCCGCTGCGGATGTTCGACACCAAGAGCGTGTCGGTCCGCTGCAACTGGAAGATCCTCGCCGAAGGATTTCTCGAGGTGTACCACGCCCGCACCGTGCACCCCACCACGGTCGCCCCGACCCTGACGACCCGCGGCACGGTGATCACGTTGTACGACCACGGCCACCAATCAATGGTCTCGCCTGTGGTCTCCGGTTCGCGAAACGACGGACGCGAGGCCATACCGTTCTTCGACGGCGCGCCGCCTGCGATGACCGAGGCCAACCTGCAACCGGCGCACGGCATCTTCCCCAACATCATCTCGCCGCTCGACGGCCGCGGCTTTCCGTTCCTCGTGTTCTGGCCGGAGGCCATCGACCGCACCCGCTTGGACATCATCTGGTTCGCCGCGGACTGGGGTGACGGTGATCTGCCCAACAGCGAACTCTGGGATCGCCGCTTGGCCCGCTTCGACACGCTGATGGAGGAGGACTACGCCAACCTCGAGCCCATCCAACGATCGATGGAACACGCCGCCCACGGCGGCCAGGTGGTCAACTACCAGGAGCGACGCATCTGGCACGTCCACGCCTGGATCGACAAGGTCATCGGAGCCGAGCGCATCCCGGCCCACCTGCACGTCGCCGACGCGCTCGCTGATTGGCTCGACCTACCGTGACGATCGATCTCCTCGAGATCGAGGGATGTTTCAACTTTCGCGACGCCGGTGGATGGCAGGCATGGGATGGCCGCACGATGCGACGCGGTGTGTTGTATCGCGGTGACGCACCCGAGCGTCTGACTGACGCCGGACGCGCCGCCGTCGCCGCTCTCGGCCTCACCTGTGTGGTCGATCTCCGCCAGAAACGATTCGTCGAGATATCCCTCGGGTTCGCCGACGACGAGGTGACACATCACATCGAACTCGTCGACCAGATGATCGACTACAACCAGCCGCCGCGCCTCATCGACCCGGTAGATCTGACCAACATGTACATCGACCTGATCGCGCGCAGCCAGTCGCAACTCGTGAGGGCCATCGAGATCGTTGCCGATCACATCGACGATGGGCCGGTGCTGGTGCACTGCACGGCGGGGAAGGATCGCACCGGTCTGGCCGTGGCGTTGATCCAGGCCGCGATCGGGGTCTCGCTGGATTCCATCGCCGATGACTTCACACGATCCGATGCCCCCGCTCTGCGCCGGCGGGCAGCAATGCTGGCATCCCCCGTCACCGGTGATCCCCCGGTGGCCCGGTCGCCGGAGTTCTTGTGGTCCGCGCCACGCGAGACGATGCACCGACTGGCGAGCCGGGCTATCGAGGAGTTCGGCTCACTGCCGGCCTGGCCGCTCGGTCTCGGTGTGTCGCCGGCCGCGATCGAACACCTCCGCCGTGGACTACTGCAATGAGTCTGCAGTTCGTCCCCAACTACGTCGACATCGGCATCGCCCCAGCCACCTGGGCGCGGGCACGCGAAGCGGAGGGATGGCACGGGATCGCGGTAGCCGACCACTTGTGGCACCGCGAGCGCGCTTATCCGCACCTGTGGGTCTCGCTTGGGGCGATGGCCGCGGCGACAACGCGAGTCATGCTCACCTCGTCGTTCGCGAACAACCTCATCCGCTCGCCCGTCGAATTCGCTCAGGCGGCCATGACCGTGCAGCAGGCCTCCGACGGTCGGTTCGAGGCCGGGCTCGGAGCCGGATGGGTGCGGGCCGAGATCGAACAGATAGGTCACCGGTATCCGCCGCCCCCCGAGCGGATCAGTCGTTACATCGAGGCAATCACGATTGCCGGCGAGCTCCTACGTACTCGTCATTGCACGTTCCACGGCGAGTACTACGGCGTCGACGTCGACATCCTCGGGCCTGACGTGCCGCCGCCGCCGCTGGTCGCGTCGGTCGGCGGTCCACGATCCATACGCGAGATCGCGCCCTTAGTCGATCGTGTCGAGCTGAAGGTGTCGAGTCGGGCCACCCGCGGAGGCGAACTCGACTATGCCGCGTTCCAAACGATCGACGCAAAGCATCTCGACTCACTGGTATCGCAGGTTCGGGCGGTGCGCCCCGACGTGCCCCTCGGAATGTTCCTGCAGGTCGGAGTCGGCGATCACCCTCGCCTCGCTGAGCTGTCCGCGCTGCTCGGTGACTCGTGGATGGGCAGTTTCATCGGAGAAGCACCCAGGGTGGCCGAAGCCTTGCTCGCCCTCGAATCGCGTGGCATCGAGCGAGTGCAGCTCACGCCATACGTGCCCGAGACGTTCGAACTGCTCGCCCCGTACCTTCGTAGTTGATTCAGGCGAGGCGGGCGGCGTCGACGGCCAGGGTCGAGCCGGTCATGAATGCGGCGAGATCGCTGGCTGCGAACACGACGACGCGGGCCACATCATCGGCGACACCCATGCGACCCAGCGGATTCGTCGCGGCCCGTTTCGAGACGTCGAGCCCGGCCTTCAAGAGTGGCTCCATCTCGATACGCACCCCAGGTGTGTCCATCACGGTCGGGGCGATTCCCAGCACGCGAATGCCCAGCGGACCGAACTCCAAGGCCAACGCCTTTGTCGCGCCGACGACGGCGTGCTTGGACGCCACATAGGCGCTGATGCCGACGCTCGCTCGGAATCCTGTCGTCGAGGCAAGGTTGATGATCACGCCACCATCCGGCATGCGTCGCGCCGCCTCACGCGCCCCCACGAAGGTTCCACGGGCGTTGACCGCGAACATCCGATCGATGAATTCGTCGGTCACGTCGACGGCCGGCCCGGTCGCGTAGGAGATGCCGGCATTGTTGACCCAGATGTCGAGCCGGCCGAATTCGTGGATGGCCCGATCCGCGGCCGCAACCACGGTGGCCGTGTCGGACACGTCGAGGAGCACTCCGATCACCTTGCGGCCCGACGCCGAACTCACATCTGCGGCCGTTGCATCGACGCCCGCCACGTCGATGTCGCCGGCAATCACATCGGCCCCGGCTTCGGCGAGGCGACGGACGATCTGCTCGCCGAGCCCACGTGCTGCCCCGGTGACGACAGCAACGCGACCCACCAGCGAGAACAGGTCGGTCAGAGAACGCGAAGTGTGGTCAGGGGCGGGGATCATCGGTCTCCTTCAGGCAGTGCGCCAGCGGATCGGCAGACTGGTGAGCCCGTGCAACACGAACGACTCGTTGCGTACGGCGGGCCCGGTGAGCTCGATGTCGTGCATCCGTTCGAGGATCCGCCGGAAGGTGACACGGGCCTCCATCCGTGCCAGCGGGGCGCCGATGCAGAAATGGATACCCCACCCGAACGCGAGGTGGCGGCGGGACTCCTCGAGGTCGCGGTCGATACGGAACTCGTCGGGATCGGTGAAGCGCGCCGGGTCGCGGTTCGCCGCTGCGTAGAGCAGCTGCATCTTGCTGCGCGCCGGGATGTCGTGACCGTGCAGCGACACGTCCTCCGCGTTCGTGCGGAACAGGCCCTGCACCGGCGAGTCGAAGCGCAACGCCTCCTCGATGGCGGCGTCGAGCAGCGCCGGATCGCTGCGCAACTCGTCGAAAACCTGCGGACGCTCGATGAGTCTGTACAGCATCAACCCGAGGAGGCTCGTGGTTGTCTCATGTCCGGCGATCAGCAACTGGTAACCGAGATGGCGGACCTCAGCGGTCGATACCACGCCATCTCGCCAGGCGACCAGCATCCTGCTGAGGGCATCGTCGGGTAGCTCACCGTCCACCGATTCCCGCTCGACGAGACGGGCCTCGACATAGTTCTCGATCCAATGTTTGGATCTGCTGTAGTCATCGAGAGACCCTCCGGTGAGCGCCTGCACGACTTCCGAGCTCCATCTCCGGAAGTCGTTGCGATCCTCGCGGTGCACACCCAGCAGCTCACCGACGACCATCGCCGGAAAGGGGAAGGCGAAGAGGTCGACGAAATCGCCGGCTCCCAGCGGGAGCATCTCATCGAACAATTCGTCGGCCAGCGCCTCGGCTGCGGGCTGCAGCCTGGCAATCGCAGTCGGCACGAAGGCATCGCGCAGCACCCGACGGTGGCGAGCGTGATCGGGGTCGTCGGTCGTTCCGAGCACGCCCGACTCCTGGTAGAAGACTCCCGCGCCATCTCGGTTGCCCCACATATCGGGCTGCTTGACGACGGTGCGGACATCGTCGAACCGGCTGAGAACGTAGAACGGAGGATCGTGGGCATCCTCTCGATAGACGGGGCACTGCTCGCGCAGGTATCGATATCCGTCGGTCGGCTCGAAGGCGTGAGCCTGGGCCAGGTGGGAGTACGGCTCCGTCACGCGGACCTCAGTACGGCATCGTCCCGCCATCGACCGGGAACATGCACGCGGTGATGTTCTTGCCGGCGTCCGAGGCCATGAGCACAGCAACGGCAGCGACCTCTTCGACTTTGTTCGGCCGTTTGATCGACGATTCCTTGGTGAACAAACCGATCATCGCCTCGTAGCTCTCCAACCCCATGGCGATCGCCGATTCCGGCCCGGTCTCGCGCACGATGTCGGTCTCGATGATCCCCGGAAGGATGGCATTGACGGTGATGCCGATCGTGCCAACCTCACGGGCCGCGGACTTCACCAGGCCGTTGACAGCATGCTTTGTGGCCGAATAGCCGGGGATACCGGGCTTGCCGAGCTTGCCTTCCACGGACGACGTGACGATGATCCGTCCGGAGCCATGAGGGATCATGTGTTGCAGAGCCTTGCGCATGCCCCAGAACACGTGATTGAGGTTCCAGTCGATCTCGAGGTTCCACTCCTCGTCGGTCATCATGAACACCGGCGCTGTGTTCTTCACCCCACCGGAGTTGAGCACCATGATGTCGAGCTTGCCGAACTTCTCGACAGTGAAATCGACCATCCCCTCGACCGTCGCCTGCTTGGCGGCGTCACCGGCGAAGAAGGCAGTGCGCTCCGGTGTTCCGATTTCGTCGAGGGCGGTCTGCCCCTTCGCCGCATCGCGACCGTTGATCACGACCGACGCCCCCTCGGCCAGAAATGCCTCGGCGATGGCGCGGCCGATCGAGCGGGTACCACCTGTGATGGCCGCTACTTTTCCTTCGAGCTTTCCCAATGGAATCTCCCCTGTCAGTACGGCGAGGTGCCGCCATCGATCGAAATGAGCGAGCCGGTTATACCGGCGCCGGCCTCTGAGGCCAGCAGCATGGCGACAGCAGCGACATCATCCACCGCCATCACCCTCTTGGTCGCAGACTCTTCGACGAAGTACTCGATGAGCTGCTCGTACGAGATGCCCATCGCCTCGGCAGCCTGAGGCCCCTGTTCTCTGACGATGTCGGTCTCGATCACTCCCGGGCACAGGGAATTGACCGTGATTCCCATGGTCCCGACCTCCTGGGCCATCGACTTGGTCAGGCCGTTGATGGCGTGCTTGGCGATGACATAGATCGACAGGCCGGGCTTGCCGCACTTGCCTTCGACCGAGGAGATGTTGATGATTCGGCCCCAACCCTGGGGAATCATGTAGTTGACGGCCTTGCGCGAGCACCAGAAGGTGCTCCACAGGTTCCATTTCAGGGCGTCGTCCAGCGCCTCGTCGGTGAGCTGGGCGACCGGCGCGTGATTGGTGGCTCCACCGGCGTTGTTGACCATGATGTCGATCCGACCGAAATGTTCGACGGCCTCGTCGACGACGCGCTCGCAGTCCTCCCGTACCTTGGCATCACCCTGCACGAAGTGCACGTCGTCGGGTCGGCCGATCTCGGCCACGGCCTGCGCACCCTTTTCGGCGTTGGTGCCGTTGAGCACGACCTTGCACCCTTCGGCGAGAAACGCCTCGGCGATGGCGCGGCCGATACCCCGCGTTCCTCCTGTGATCGCGGCCACTCGTCCTGTGAGTTCACCCATGAGACCCCCTTGGTCAACAGCTGACGACACTATTACGACGTCAAAGCAAATTCCCAAGTGAACCGACCGCGATGAGAGATGTGCGCCCGGCACCGGCTCACCTCTCATCGCCGGATCAAGGGTCAGGCGGGAGCGGCGGCGGCGATCTCGGTGACGACGGACGGCGGGGCGCTCTTCGGCACCGAAACGATGGCGACCTGTGCACCAGCGGCTGCCATCGCCGCGACTTCGCTGCGGAAGGCCTCGGCGTCACCCGTCCAGCGCAGGATGGTGCTGCACGTGATCTCGGCCGGGTCGCGACCAATGGCCTCACACGATTCGCGCAGCACTTCCAGGGCAGCGGCAAAACCTTCCGGGTCGGTCCCCGAGTAGTTCCAGTGGTGCGCGAATCGGGCGGCCAGCGGCAACGTGCGCCGCTTGCCGGCGCCACCGATGCACACCGGCAGTGGGCGTTGCACCGGCTTGGGGTTGTTCATCGCCTCGGTGAGCTTGTAGTACCGACCGTCGAAGGTGGTGCGATCGTTGGTCAGCAGGCTCTCCAGAACGACGAGCCCCTCCTCGAAGCGATCGAACCGCTCGGTCATGGTGCCCAGATCGATGCCGAAGGCGTCGCACTCCTCCTCGTTCCAACCGGCGCCGATGCCCAACTCGAGCCTCCCTCCCGAGGTGATGTCGAGTGTCGAGGCCATGTTGGCGAGCACCCCCGGGTGGCGGTACACCATGCCCGTCACCAAGACCCCACCGCGCAACCGGCGAGTCTCGTGCAGCAACGCGGTCAGCGAGATCCACCCCTCCATGCAGTCCTCGGTCGAGTCACCCATCAGCGGGTACAGGTGATCGAAGGTCCATCCCGACTCGAAGATGTCGAGATCGTCGGCGCGTTTCCACACCTCCGACATCCATGGCCACGTGGTCCGTTGTGGTGAAGTGCTGAAGGCGAAGCGCATGCGATCAGGATTGCACACCGCGCAATCGGTAACGTCAGGCACGTGCCAGTGTTCGCCCGCCAACTCGCCGCAGAACGCCCAGACGAGATTGCTATTCGTGACCACCGCCAAGGGTTGCGCTGGGGCGAAGTGGACGAGGTGCTCAACCGGGTCGCCAATCGACTCGACAGCAACGATCTCGGTCCGGCGCGCCGCGTCGCCGTGTTCGCCGAGAACGCCGTCGAGACGGCACTGGCACACCTCGGCGGGCTCCTGGCCGGAGCATCGACGGTGCCGGTCAACTTCCACCTGACCGCCGACGAGACCGCTTACATCCTCAGCGATTCCCAGACACGTGTCTTGTTCGTCGGGGCCGAAACGGCCGAACGAGGCCTCGCTGCGGCCCGCCAAGCCGGCGTCGGCACAGTCGTCGGGTGGTACTGCGACGGGATCGACGGCATCGTCGACTGGCGCGAGTGGCTGGCCGGCGCACCGGCGACGGAGCTGTCGCTCGACATCACGCCGTTGCCGAACCTGTTGTACACCTCCGGTACGACCGGTCTGCCCAAGGGCACCGAGCTACCGCCGACGATGTTCGCCGGTGGCGGCACGATGGCCGAACATCTCGACGTGTTGAAGCAACACGGTTTCGCCCAGTTCGGCACACACCTGGTCGTCGGCCCGATGTACCACACCGGTCCGCTCTCGGGCATGCGCCTGCTCGTGGCAGGCGTGCCGTCGGTGATCCTGCACCGCTTCGACGCCGAGGCAACCCTCGCCGCAATCGCCACGTACCACACCGAAACGGCCGTCATGGTCCCGACCCACTTCGTCCGCATGCTCGCGCTCCCCGAAGAGGTCAAAGCGCGCTACGACGTGTCGTCGATGAAGCTCGTGATCCACACCGGAGCCAAGTGCCCGGTCGAGGTCAAGCGAGCGATGATCGACTGGTGGGGACCGATCTTCTGGGATGCATACGGCGCCAGCGAAGTCGGCACGACGTGCACGATCACCAGTGAGGAATGGCTCGAGCACCCCGGCAGCGTCGGTCGCTCCGTGCCGCCCTTCACCGCGATGGTGCTCGATGACGACAACAACGCGGTCGCCCCGGGCGTCGAGGGTCGGCTGTTCTTCGCCGATGCCACCGGCCGCGGCATCGTCTATCCCAACGACCCGGAGAAGACGAAGGCGGCCCACATCGCGCCCGGCGTCTTCACGATCGGCGAGATCGCGTACATGGACGCCGACGGGTACGTGTACATCACGGATCGGTTCAGCGACATGGTCGTGTCGGGCGGCGTCAACATCTATCCGGCCGAGGCCGAGCAGGTGTTGATCGAACACCCCGACGTCGCCGACGTGGCATGCATCGGCGTGCCCAATGCCGACATGGGCGAGGAGTTGAAGGGGCTCGTCATAGCGGCAAACCCGAGCAAACCGCCCGATCCCGACGAACTGCTGGCCTACTGCCGCGAACGCCTGACGCGCTACAAGTGTCCACGGACGATCGAGATCGTCACCGATCTCGGCCGTTCGACGATGGGCAAGGTCAACAAGCGCGCCCTGCGCGCCCCGTACTGGACGAGCTCCGCGACCTGATCATTGGCCTGATGGCGGCACCCGTCGGCGAAACTTTGGCGTCAAACGTTCACATACCCTGGCCTGGTCTGGAACGGATCCTGCCGGGGCGCTAACGTGTGGCTTTCCCGATCGCACGAGGGGGCTTGATCCCATGGATGAGCGCTGGATTGCCGACTGGCCACCGAGTGAGCGTTGGCCCCACTACACCCGCTCGAATGCGGGCGAGGTGCTGGCGACCCCGGCCTCTCCGCTCGGCCAGCAGTTCGTGTGGGACAACGCAATCGCGCTGGGAATGCGCGACGGCTACGTGCGCCAGGGCTACTTCCTGCCCGGTGAGATGGCCGACCGGCTCCCCGAGGCCTTGGGATTCTTCGGCGGCTACCTCTACATCAACCTCTCCAACATCCGCATGCAGGGCGTGCGCAGCCCAGTCGTAACGGTCGAGCAACTCGACCTGGCGTTCTTCGGCGACCATCCGGACGTGCCGCCGTACGTCGCCGACCCCCGCGACGAGAATCCAGACCTCGTGCCCGGCATATTCAAGCACATCGGCTGGGTGATGAGCACCACCTCGTGGGCGGAGATCGACGAGGAGAAGGCCGAGATGAAGGCCCTGCGCAGGAACCGGCCCGACCTCTCGTCGATGAGTGACGACGAGCTCGTCGCCCAGGCTCGGTCGCTGCAACCTTGGCTCAGGAAGCTGTTCGAGTCGCACACGGTCTCGTCGAGCAGTTCGGGCATCGCCCCCGGCATCCTGTACGCGATCGGCCAGGCGATCGGTGACCCGACGGTGCCGATGAAGCTGATCTCCGGGATCGGCGACGTCGACTCTGCCGAGCCGAACTACGCACTGTGGGAGCTGTCGCGGATGATCCGGGCCAGCAGCGAGCTCACGGCAGCTTTCGACGACGGTGTCGACGGGATGCTCGATCGCCTGCACGCGTCGGGTTCCGTCGACGCCAAGTACTTCCAGGCCGCCTTCGACGAGTTCGAGCGAGAATACGGCTGCCGCGGCCCCAACGAATGGGAGATCAGCGCCGACTCGTGGGAGACGAACTCGCGCTTGCCGCTGATCCTGCTCGACCGCATTCGGCGGCAGGACGACGATGAATCGCCGCGCATCCGCAACGCTGCGAAGGCCAACGAGCGATTGCGGGTCATCGAGGAGGTGCGCGCCAAGGTCGAGCCACGGGGCGAGGAGCTGGCCGCGCAGTTCGAGGGTGCTCTGATCGCCGGCAACATGCAGGCGTTTCGCGAGCGTACGAAGAGCACCATCGTGATCCCGGTCAACGAGCTGCGGGTGATCTTCAACGAGCTCGGCCGCCGACATCACCAGGCCGGGCACATCGACCTGCCAGACCACATCTTCATGTTGCTCGACGAGGAGTTGGAGACATTCGTCGCATCTCCCACCGGGTGGAACGACAAGCTGGCCGGACGCTACAAGATGTGGCGCGAGCTGTTCGACCGTGAACCCCCCTACTTCATCCGCGACGCCCAGGTGCCGCCGCTCGCCACGTGGCCCAAGCGGAGCAAGGCCGACGTCGGGTCCGTGGTCGTGGGTGACGTGCTGCACGGTGTGGGCGGCTGTGCGGGGGTCGTCACCGGTCGGGCATGCGTGATCCTCGATCCCGCCGACCCGCGCGACCTGGGACCCGGCGACATTCTCGTCGCGCCGCGCACGGACCCCGGCTGGACGCCGTTGTTCATGGCCGTCGACGGTGTGGTTGTCGACGTGGGTGGCCAGATCAGCCACGCCGTCATCGTCAGCCGCGAGCTCGGGCTGCCCTGCGTGATTTCGGTCAACGACGCCAGCTCGCGCATTCCCGATGGCGCCATCATCGAAGTCGATGGCAACATCGGCACCGTGACCGTGCTGGAGGTGTCGGCAACGTGAACCCCACCGACCTCGCAAAATTCAACCCCTTCGACGCCGAGACGTTGCAGTGCCCATACCCGCACTATGCCGCAATGCGAGAACAGGCGCCTGTGTTGTTCCTCGAACAACTCGGCCTCTACCTCGTCACTCGACACGACCTGGTCCTGTCGATCCTGCGTGACCCGACGACGTTCTCCTCCAAGTTCGGCAGGCCGACGATGCCGATGAACGACGAAGACGCGGCCAAGGTAGCCGAGGTCTACGCCGAGGGCTACCCGCGAGTGTCGACCATGTTGACCACAGACCCGCCCGAGCAGACCCGCTTCCGAAGTCTGGTGGCCAAGGCGTTCAACCCGCGCACGATCGCGGCGATGGAGCCATTCATCCGCGGCATCGTGACCGACCTGATCGACTCGTGGGAGGATCGTACCGACCTCGAGTTCGTCGCCGACTTCGCCGTGCCGCTGCCGGTGTGGGTCATCGCCACCATGCTCAACCAGCCCCAGGAACGCTTCGCCGACATCAAGCGATGGAGTGACGCCTCGATCGCAGGCATCGGCACCAACATCTCCATCGACCGCAGACTCGCGGCCGAGCGTGAGACCAACGAGTTCCAGCGCTACTTCGAATCGGAGATCGAACGTCGCCGTGTCGAGCCGCAGGACGACCTGTTGACCAACCTGCTCAACGCCACGCTCGACGAGCCGGGCGTCGACCCTCGTCCACTCGACATGCCGGAGATGCTCAGCATCATCTCGCAGTTGATGGTCGCCGGAAACGAGACCACGACGAAACTCCTCACCGAGATGATGCGGTTGCTCGGCGAGCAACCCGAGCAGTGGCAACGGGTGCAGGCCGACTCGTCGCGCATCGAACGGGTCGTCGATGAGTCGCTACGACTGTCGAGCCCGACGCAGGGAATCTTCCGGATTGCCACGACCGACGTCGAACTGGCTGGTGTCACGGTGCCGAAGGGTGCCCGTTTGGTGCTCGTCTACGGAGCAGCGAACCGCGACGAGATCGTCTACCCCGATGCGGAGTCCTTCGACCCGGATCGAGAGCGGCTGAAGGAGCACCTCGCCTTCGGCAAGGGCATCCACTTCTGCCTCGGTGCATCGCTGTCACGGCTCGAGGCCCGTGTCGCTCTGGAGGAGCTCACTCGGCGGATCGGCTCGTATCGGCTGAGCGACACCAACGACTACAGCTACTACCCCAGCTTCATGCTCCGCGGCCTGCAGCGCCTCGACATCGAACTCACTGCTCCAGCATCGCCTGCCGTCTGAAAACGCGAGCGGAGCGGGTGACGCCAATGCGCCACCCGCTCCGTCGGGGGGAATCTGCATTCGACGGCGCGGTCAGTCGTCATTGCCGCCGTGGTGACCCGAATCGTCGCTGCCCTCATGATGGCCCGAATCGTCGCTGCCCTCATGATGACCGGAATCGTCGCTGGACGAAACAGTCACGCCGGTGCAGCGCGGGTCGTTGGCATGTTCGGCCTCGTCGCAGGGTCCGCTGACATCCTCGACGCTGTTCGCCGTGACATTGTCGTCGACCGAATCGGCTGTGACGGCAACGCTCGCGCCGGTGCAGCGCGGGTCGTTGGCATGCTCGGCCTCGTCGCACGGTCCGCTGACATCCTCGACTGAGTTCATCGTCCGGTTGTCCTCGACGCTGTTCTCCGTGGCGCCGTCGTCGACGCTGTTCCTCGTGGCGTTGTCGTCGACGGTGGTGATTGGTGCCACCGTCACCGCTGTCGGAACGATGTCGCGAGGTGAGTCGCCATGGGCTGCGAAAGCAGGGACGCCGAATCCGACGGCGGCGACTCCGGTGGTGATCCAGATGAGTGACTTCTTCATGATGTTGTCTCCTTGGTGGTACTTGAGTAGGTACTCGGCAAGGTACGAGGACGCTTGCCAACGGACGTCCCGACAACATCCAAGGGACATCAAAGTGAAGGGCGCCCATTAGTGCTACGACCACGCTGACCTGAGAGGACAGGCCGGGCGCATCACGCCTGTTTCGGCGTTCTGGGTTCTATCGTTGAACATTCACTAACGAGAGTTCAGCCGTCATGACAGACCACGACATCAGTGGCCACCAAGAAGATTCACCCGGTACCGATGGAGGCGACGGGTTCGACACTCTTGGCCTTCGCCCCGAATTGTTGAAGACCATCGCCGATCTCGGGTACGAAGAACCGACACCGATCCAGCGCGAGACCATCCCTCACCTGCTCGCCGGCCGGGACCTGCTCGGGCAGGCAGCGACCGGAACGGGCAAGACTGCCGCGTTCGCTCTTCCCGCGCTGCAGATGATCGACACCGCAGCGAAGGTCGAGCCGCTCGCGCTGATCCTCGTGCCGACTCGCGAGCTGGCGATGCAGGTCAGCGAGGCATTCTTCAGGTACGGGCGGCAGCTCGGCGTGAAGGTCACACCGATCTACGGCGGCCAGCCGATCTTCCGGCAACTGCAGGCGCTCGATCGCGGGGTGCACATCGTCGTCGCCACCCCGGGTCGTGCCCTCGACCACATCGGACGTGGCTCGCTGCAACTCGAATCAATCCGAACCGTCATCCTCGACGAAGCCGACGAGATGCTCGACATGGGCTTCTCCGACGACATCGACTCCATCCTGCAAGCGACGCCCGAGCAACGCCAGACCGTGCTGTTCTCGGCCACCATGCCGGCGCGCATCAACGCCCTCGCACGCAAGTACCAGCGCGACCCCGTTCGCATCCAGATCGGTCGCGGCGATACGGCACCCGGCACGACACTCGTTCGCCAGAGCGCGTACATGGTGCAGCGTGCGCACAAGCCGGCAGCCCTCGGCCGCATCCTCGATATCGAGGCACCAAAGGCCACGCTCGTCTTCTGTCGCACTCGCACCGAGGTCGATCAACTGACCGAGACGATGAACGGCCGCGGCTATCGCGCCGAGGCCTTGCACGGCGGCATGGATCAGCCGCAGCGCGACCGGGTGATGGGGCGGCTGCGTGACGGCACTGCCGAGCTGTTGGTGGCCACCGACGTCGCGGCCCGCGGGCTCGACGTCGACACGCTCACACACGTTGTCAACTACGACGTGCCATCCGCTGCCGAGAGCTACGTGCACCGCATCGGTCGTGTCGGCCGGGCCGGCCGCCAAGGTGTCGCGATCACACTCGCCGAACCACGCGAACAGCGACTGCTGTTCAACATCGAGAAACTCACCAAGCAGAAAATCGCCATCGAGCGGGTCCCGACAGTGGCCGATCTGCGCGCTCGCCAGATCGAGCAGACGGTCGCCGCCGTCCGCGAGGCGCTGGCGTCGGATGATCTCGACGACTACAACGACGTGCTCAACGCGTTGGCCGGCGACCACAACATCCGCACGATCGCGCTGGCGGCCGTCAAGCTGGCCCACGAGGCGGGCGGAGCAACCCTCGACGAGGCCGAGATCCCCGACTTCTCCCACAAGGTCGACCGCAGCCCGCGACCGGACCGGACCGATCGTGGCGATCGTCCCGGCCAGAGGAGTTCACGACCGTCGCCAGGTCATCGCGGTGGTGGAACGGTCGGAACCGGGTTCATCTACGTCGGCATCGGTCGCAAGGGCGGTATCCGGCCTGGGGACCTCGTCGGGCTCATCGCCAACGAGAGCAACCTCAGCGGCCGCGAGATCGGCCCGATCAAGATCACCGAACAGTTCTCGATCGTCGGCGTGCCCGAGGGACGAGTCGACGATGTGATCACGTCGTTGCGCGGCACGCTGCTGAAAGGCAAGCGACCCAACGCCAGGCGCTACACCGACTGAACCACCACGGCCTCCCACGACCGGAGGTCGATCGTGCTCAATCGAGCACCGAAGCGAGGTGCCACGCCTGCCGCGTGGCGAACACCATGCGACGCGGTGCATACGCATCACCGAGGAGGTGGATGTTCGGACGGACGTCCTTCAATGACAGGTACAGCTCGTTGTCGGGCACCGCACCACACGCCAGCACCACGCTGTCGACGCCTTCGATCACCCATCGTCGATTGCTGTAACTGTGTGCCACGTGGACGCGACCGGGCTCGACACCGACGAGGCGAGCCATCGGTTCGAATCGCGCACCTTCGATATCGAGCCGGGCCAGAACAGCGCCCACCGTGTACTTGCCGACGAGTGGTGACGGACCGTTGGTGCGGTAGGTGACGGTCACTCGATGGCCGAGCCCACTGAGATGGTCAGCCACAGCCAACGGAGCGGCGCGATCGTCCTCCGACACCACCACCACGTGACTGCCGAGCGCGGCCGCTCCGGCCAAGACGTCGGCTGCCTGATGTACGAAAGGCAGCCCGATGCCCGGCACGTCGATGGTGCGGGGAAGCGCACCAGTCGCCACGACGACCACGCCGGGGTCGATCACATCGATGTCTTGGAGGGTGGCCTCATGGTCCAACTCCACTTTCACACCGAGGCGACGCAAGCGGTCCTGCTGCCACCGGATCCACTCTGCATAACGGGTGTTCATCCGCGCCTTGGCGGCGATCGCCAACTGCCCACCGAGGTGCGGATTGCGTTCCCAGAGGGTCACTCGGTGTCCACGAAGCGTGGCGAGTGCAGCGAACTCGCTGCCTGCAGGACCACCACCGATCACCAGCACACGCTGCGATCGCTTGACCCGCGGCAGCGCGCCCACGTGCTCGTTGCCGGCATGCGGGTTGGCTGCGCAGGCGAACGGCAGTCCCTCGACGACACGTCGATCGATGCAGTCGTTGACACCGACACAGGGGCGGATCTGCTCGCTCAGCCCGCGTCGCGCCTTGCTGATGATGTCGGGATCAGCGATCGTCGCTCTGGCGAACCCGACGAGATCGGCGTGGCCATCGGCTAGCACGCGTTCCGCGGAGTCGATGCTGAACACCCTGCCGACATACACAACTGGGAGATCCGTCGCCTGCTTGGCCTCCCCACACAACTCGGCCCATTCCGCTTCGCCGTACACGCCCGGAGGGATGTAGCTGACCGTGCCCCAGTTGCCTCCGACATCCAGACTGAAGTAGTCGATCGTCCCATCGGTGGTGAATGCGGCGAGCAGTTGTTGACAATCGGCGATCTCGTAGCCACCTTCGATCATCTCATCGAGGCACAGACGCAAGCCGAGTGTGATCGGCCGGTCGACCGTGCTGCGGATGGTCTCGACGATCTCGCGGACGAGGCGGCGGCGGTTCTCGGCGTTGCCGCCGTAGCGGTCGGTGCGTTGGTTGGTCAATGGCGACAGGAA
Source organism: Ilumatobacteraceae bacterium (assembly GCA_963773085.1). Classification (GTDB taxonomy): domain Bacteria; phylum Actinomycetota; class Acidimicrobiia; order Acidimicrobiales; family Ilumatobacteraceae; genus JAENVT01. Next base: position 727,111 of record CAVYZS010000018.1, read on the forward strand.
CCACTGCAAGACGTCATCGTGGTTGGCGTGTAACTCGATGGCATCGGCCCCGGCCTCCGCGGCAAGCGCCGCCGACTCGCCATACTCGCGGATCAGCCAGTGGACCTCGTCGATGTCGAGAGGATGAGGGATGCGGTGATCGGCGTAACCCGACAACGTGGGCGATGGCGCGATCGGCATGCCGCCCTGCAACACGAACTGGACCGAACCGAACCCGCCCGCAGCGTGGACCCGGTTGAAGTATTCGCCGGTGCGTTCGACGTACTTCGGATGGCGGAACAAGCCCGGTCCGTTGGAACCGACACCGGTCGGTTCGAATCCCGGGATCAACGGGTTGCGAACGAAATTCGGCCCGCCACCGATCCACTGCACCCCTCCTTTGACCCGTGCGACCCAGTAGCTGCAGTGTCGATCGAAGAGCTCGTCCGACTCCAGCAGACGGCCGCCGCCGCCCGAGTGAGGCGGCACGACGAGTCGATGGTCGAGTTGCATCGTGCCGACACGGATCGGCTCGAAGGCGTGCGTCGGCATCGGGTTCTCCATACCCAGCCACAGTAGGTTTCCGCGGCTGCCCGAGCACGGTCGACAAGGAGTCAGGGTCGATGTGTGGAGACCGAGTCCGTTCTCCAGACCAGCTCATCGTCGACCACTTCGTCGGTTCGTCGCAAGCCTGCATGAGCGGCGACTCCGGCCGACGAATCGTGATCGGCACGAATGTGCGCAACGATCGACTCGACGCCCTGCTCAGCGAGCCATCCGACCAGAGCCGCCGCTGCTTCTCCTGCGTAGCCCCGTCGCTGCCAAGGGGTACCGACGATCCACGCCACGAACCCCGTCGATGAGCCATCCGACGTCACGACAGTTGCCTGCACCGTGCCGATCGCCGTGGCATCGGCGCGCCGACGAACGACCCAGTTGAGCCACAGTTCGGAGCTCGAACCCGAACCCCGTGTCAAGGCCGCGAAGCGAGCGCGCAGCTCACCAAGGGTGGCTGGCTGTCCGCCGGTGAACTCGTACAGAGCCGGATCACCCAACACGATCACCATCTCCTCGGCATCGTCGACACGAAGCGGATGGAGTGCGAGACGCGCCGTGACCATCGTGGAGGCCTCGACAGGACCACTCATCCCAGAACCCTAGCGAAGCTCGGACGCGACGAAAATGGAGTCACCGTTGGGCGCAACAATAGGGTGGGTGTGTCGCCGACCGAGGAGAACCACGTGGGCAACCCAGATGTCACCAGAGCCGTATTCCTCAAGAGGCGCACCGCCCAGTCCGGTCCGGTGCACGACGACTTCGAAATCCGTGAACTGGACCTCCGGGCGTTGAGGCCCGGCGAGTTGCTGGTGCGCAACGCCTACATGAGCGTCGACCCGTCGATGCGTGGACGGCTGGAGGCAACCGAGAAGCACTACACCACCAACTTCGTCGTCGACCAGGCGCTCGATGGCTCGGCGATCGGGCAGGTGATCGACAGCGCCGACCCTTCCATCGCGGTTGGCGCGTACGTGCGCCACAGGATGGGATGGCGCGAGCACGCCATCATCCAGGCCAGCACGGCAACGGTCGTCGATGTGGGCGTCGCTCCGCTCAACACCTGGCTCGGAATCTTGGGCCAGACGGGCTTCACTGCCTGGGCCGGACTGTTGCGCACGGCCGAGTTCAAGGCTGGCGAAGCAGTTTTCGTATCTGCCGCTGCCGGCGCCGTCGGTACTGCAGTCGGTCAGTTCGCCCGCCTCCTCGGAGCATCACGGGTCGTCGGGAGCGCAGGCGGCGAGGCGAAGCGGGCCGTGCTCGTCGACGAGCTGGGCTTCGATGATGCCTTCGATTACCGCGCCGGCCCAGCGGACGAACAGCTGAAGCGTGTGGCGCCCGAGGGTATCGACGTGTACTTCGACAACGTCGGCGGCGACCAACTGATCGCTGCCCTCGATTCACTCCGCCTCAACGGCCGAGTCGCATTGTGCGGGATGATCTCGAACTTCGACGCAGCAAACCCAAGCAACGACATCAGCAAGCTCATCAGCGTCGTGCTCAAGCGCCTCACCATTCGCGGCTTCATCGTGCGCGACCACGAGGACATGCGACCAGAGTTCGAGCGCCAGGTCTCCGAGTGGTTGAGGGACGGCACGGTGATCTCGAAAGAGACGGTCTACGAGGGCTTGGAGACCGCCGTCGAGGCACTCTTCGGCGTGATGTCCGGGGCCAACGTCGGCAAGATGCTGGTGAAGCTGGACGCGCCATCATGAGATCGCTCGTGTGAGGTCGGCGGCGTGAAGTCGCTCGTCCTCGGTGGGTCGGTCTTCGTCGGCAAGCGCCTGGTCGCGGCGCTGGTCGAGGCCGGGCACGAGGTCGCCGTGCTGAACCGCGGTCGCACCCCGGTCACACCACCGGCAGGGGTCAGAAACCTCGTTGCCGATCGAACAGACCTCGAGTCGATGCATGCCGCGCTCGGTGCGGCGCAATGGGACGCCGTGTTCGACGTGTCGGGGTTCGTGATGGCCGCCGGTGGCAGCGACATCGATGGGTTGCTCGATCTCTTCGATGGTCGCGTCGGCGCCTACATCTACGTGAGCTCGATCATGGCGTACGACCAGTCGTTGGTCGGTGTGTTCCCATGGACCGAGGACATGCCGGTGAATCCCGAAGGCCCGGCCGGCTACGGAGGTTTCAAGGCGATGGCCGAGCGGGCCATGCTGAAACGACACATGACCCACGACTTTCCTGTCGTTGTCGTGCGGCCGGCGGCGATCTATGGACCCGAGAACAACATCTACGACATGGAGACGCCGATGTTCCTGCGGCTCCTGCAGCATCGACCGATCCTGCTTCCTCACGGCGGGTTGGTCGTGAGTTCCTATGGTCATGTCGACGATCTCGTCGGGTTCATGATGGTTGCGGCGATGACCCCGTCGGCACAGGGCGAGATATTCAACGTCACGACAGGCGCGGTCAGCTCGCGGCGGTATGTCACGACGCTCGCCGAGATCGTCGGGGTCGATCCGAATATCGTCGACCTCCCCGACGATGTGCTGAACTCAACGACCATGCCTCTGTTCAGTCACCTCTTCGGTGCGCGTCACCACGCCGAGTTGAGCACCACGAAGGCCGATTCTGTGCTACGGCCGAGTCAGGGCTTCCGAGACGGCCACGAGACGACGTACCAGTGGTTCCTGTCGCAGGGGTGGGCCGATCGAACCGAACCGCTGGTTGACCCCGTGTGGCGAGCAACGTGGAACTTCAAGGCCGAGCGAGACATGGCGGCACGACTGGCGGCACTCCGATGAGCGGCCGCCCGAGCGACGCGGCGTTGTGGGCCTCGATGGCCGAGACGCTGCGCGACACTGTGTTGCCCAACCTCACTGATCCCTACGCGCGCAACGCCACCATTCAGCTGATCGGACTTGCCGCCTACGCCCGCCATCGCGGCACGGACCCGACGCGCCGCCGTCTCGAGGAACTCGCCGCCGTCCTCGGACCCGCTGCGGGCCAAGACGTGCTGCGGTCGTGCATCGCTGTGCTCGCCGACCCGTACCATCGCATGCACACTCCGATCCGCGAGATCCTCGAGCGCCATCTCGACGATGATCTCGAATCCGAGGCGGTCCTACTGGAAGCATTCCGTGGCCAGGTGCCGCGTGGATGAGGGCCGGATCTCCGACTACCTGACGGCGCAGACCGGCGCGCCGGTCGAGGTTCGCTCTGTTCGTCGCCTGACGGTCGGACACTCGCGAGCGATGTTCGTCGTCGAGACCTCCGCCGGCCGGTTGGTGCTGCGAGTGGAACAAGGTGGCGTGTTCGGTACGTCCAGCGGGGACGAATTCAACCTCATGCAGTCGCTTCACGCCGCGGGCTTCCCAGTTGCCCAACCACGCTGGTACGAGCCCACGGGCGACGTGCTCGGCCAGCCGTTCTTCGTGATGGACTACGTCGACTCGACCCCGCCGGAGCACGAACGGGCGATGGATGAGGCAACCGCTGCGGCCTTCGTACGCACACTCGCAAGCCTCCACGCACTCGATCCCGCAAAGCACCTTCCCACCGTCGATCCCGCCCAGGCGACCCACATCGAGATCGAGCACTGGCGCAACGTCGGCAAATCGGCCGGTGGTCCGCGGCTGCCGTTGCTGGATGCCGCGGAGATGTGGCTTCACCAGAACGCCCCGGTCGCTCCACGCGTCTCGTTGGTCCACGGTGATGCCGGGCCCGGCAATGTGCTGAGCGCCGATGGCGTCGTGGTGGCCCTGACCGATTGGGAGTTCGCCCACGTCGGCGATCCGGCCGAGGACTGGTCGTTCTGCCTTTCGATGCGCGGGTCACGGACGCTGTCGCGAGCGGCCTGGCTGGCGTTGTTCGAGCGCGAGGCCGGGGTGCGGATGAGTGACGCCCAGTGGACCTACTGGGAGGCGTTCAATCTCTTCAAGGGGGCGTGCGCAAATCGCACCTGTCTGGCCCTGTTCGAAGCCGGCACGAATCGTGCGCCGAACATGGCGATCATCGGAACGGCATTGCACCACACATTCCTTCGTCGCCTGGTCGACATGATCAAGTGAAGAAAGTCCTGATTGTCATTTGACAATCGCAAAAACTCGAACTAGTGTTCGATTCATGAGCTCTCCAGACATCGTCGAGCTGGTCGGACAACTGACCGCTACCGACGTGTCCGGCGGTGATGCCGATTGTTGCACGCGGGTGTTACAGGGACTGGCGCGACTGATCGCCTGGGCAGAGGCCGGCAAGGTCACCGTTGCCCGACGATTGGCGGTGTTGGCCGCCGAATCACCGATGATCTTCCCCGAGCATGTTGTCGCTACAGCAACGCGTGTGTCGCTCGGTCAACCAAGCATCATCACTACGTCCACGACGGCGGCTGGCGAGTTCGGCTGTCCGCCAATCGCACCCTGACCATCACCCTTCCCGACGGCACCGCGATGTGCCACGGCCCACCCAGGGCACTCGCCGCATGAGCGGCCGCGATGAAGTGCCGCCAATCCCGCGAACCAGGAGAAACTCGATGTTGAAGGTCTTCGTTTCCACGCAATCCACTCAAGGCGACGTGCCCGGTGATTTCTCGTTCGTCCCTGCTGGCGAACTTGTCGGGCGGTACTCCATAGTCTGCGACCTCGAAGGCCCGGACGGGTCGGGTTGCGGCTGCGGTCAAGCCTTCGGTGGCTTCGTCACTCACGCCGGTACGACGACGGCATTGGTCGTCGAACGCGATATGACCGAACTCGATTGGCGGGCAGAGCTCTTCCAAACATTGTCTGATACCGGGTGGGCCACGGCTATGAACAGCACCGACCTCGCCGAACTCGTTGATGAACTCGTCGAGCTCGACCTCGGTGCGGCGGGCAACCTTCCCGTTGGTACCGTCGTCGGTCGTCGGGCCTGGAACGACCGGCGCGGCACCGTCGACCACCTGCTGTGTCGGCAGCTCCCCCCGGAAGGTTCCCAGCAGGCCGCGTGACATCCGCCGCAGCGGACGGAGTGTTCATCTGGCCGCAAGAGTCATGAAACCTTGCCTCCGTACCCTGCCGGCATGGACGAACCCAAGATCGCATCCAGAACATTGATCCTCATCGATCCGTCGAGCCCAGATGGCGAAGGCGGACTCAACGTGCTCACCGACGACGATCAGGCTGTCACGCTGCTGCTCACCCTTGACGGTCGCTCGGCGGCGTCGTTGCGCGAATTCGCCAAGGCCGAGAACATCGACGTGTCGATGGCCGGTCTGATCTACCTCGACCAGGTCGTATGCCGTGTCAGCATGCACACCGACGACATCGAGACCATCTCGACATCCGGTTCCGATGCCGTGGGCGAGATCTTTCACGTGCTGCAACATCGAGCCGTGAGCCGCGTCATCCTGCCGGCCAGCCTGCCAGGTCTGGACGGCGGAGGCTTGGCAAAGCTCCTGCAAGTGTGCCCGGTGCCGGTCGTGGTGGCGCCACGAGCAGACGCCGGCGCGCCGGTGATCCCGATCGCTTCATAGCGGCCGCGCCCGGCCTGCCAACATGGGCAGGATGAGTACCCCAGTCCAGATCTCCGACCTTGTTCATCGCTACAGCGACGCCGTCGTGCGAAAGGACGCTGATCAGTGGGCGGCGACGTGGGCCCCGGATGCGCACTGGGACCTCGGCAGCGGGTCGGGTGATGAACGGCAGGCAAGCCATCGTCGAGTATTGGGTCGGCCGCATGGATGACTTCGACGTGGTTGTCCAGCTAGCCCACAACGGGCAGGCCACCGTCGACGGCGAGCGGGGCAGTGGTCGGTGGTACATCAGCGAGCACATGCAACGTCGCGACGGCACGACAGGTCTGCTGCTGGCGTACTACGACGACGCCTACTCACTCGTCGACGGCCAGTGGCTGTTCGACAGCCGGTCGATCACGGTTTTGTACCGCGGACCGGCGGATCTCGGCGCGCCGTTCTCCCCGGTGCCCTGAGCCCTAGGCCAACAGCGTGCCGCCGTGCACGTCGAGGACGGCACCGTTGATGCCGCCACCCTCGTTCGAGGCCAGGAGCACCGCCATGGCGGCGACCTCCTCGACGGTGTTGAGTCGTTTGATCGATGCCTCTTGTGCGTACCCCTCGAGGAACGCCTCGTACGTCGTGCCCATCGCCTCCGCAGCCTGCGGTCCGGCCGTCTTCATGATGTCGGTCTCGATGGCTCCCGGACAGATCGCATTGCACGTGATGCCGGCCGCGCCGTACTCGAAGGCGACCGCACGCGTGAGCCCGTTGATCGCATGTTTGTTCGTGATGTAATGGGAGACCATCGCCTTGTTGACGTGGCGGCCTTCGACGGAAGAGATGTTGATGATCCGACCCCAGCCGCTGCCCTCCATCTTCTGAAGCGCCCGGCGGGAGGCGTAGAACGTGGCGTTGAGGCACCAGTCGAGACACTCCTGCCAGGCTTCGTCCGTCATCTGCCCGACCGGCGCGAAGCCGCCGGAACCCCCGGCATTGTTGACCAGGATGTCGATCTTGCCGTACTTGTCGACGGTGCCGTCGATCAACGCGTTGATGTCGGCCTGGTTCCTCACATCGCCGGCGATGAAGTAGGCATTGCCGCCGGCGTTCATCTCGGCGAGGGCCTCCGCACCCTTCTCGGGTGTCTTGCCGTTGATCACCACCTTGGCCCCTTCCGCCAGGAACGCCTCGGCGATCCCCCGCCCGATCCCCCGCGTGCCGCCGGTGATGGCAGCGACTCGACCTTCAAGCCTCATGACCCCAGATCCTTTCACGTCAAAGTATCTCCCCAGCCGGCCAATAGTAGGCACTCCGACCAGGTCATACCAGCGTCCAGCCACCGTCGACGACCAACGTGTGGCCGGTGACGTAGCCTGCCATCGGCGAGCACAGGAAGAGCACGGCATGGCCGATGTCGGCGGGCGTTCCCTTACGACCGAGGGGGATGTTGGCCGATCGCTGGCGCATCAGGGGCCCCATGAGGCCGGAAGGCGACGAGTTCGCCGGCCACAGCGGCGGTGACTCACCGGCGTGGATCCTGTCGAGAGTGGGCACGGGCACGTTGCCGGGTGCGACGTCGTTGACACGGATCCCATGCGGTGCGAGGTCGACGGCGAGGGAGCGGGTGAAGTGCATGACCGCCGCCTTCGCCGAGTCGTAGCCGGTGCCGAGACACGGCAGCAAGCCATCGACAGAGGAGATGTTGACGATCGACCCTGAGCGGCCACCGGCGACCATCGACTGGGCCGCGGGCTTGGAGCAGTTGAACACGCTCGCATAGTTGACATCGATCGATCGTCGCCAGGATTCGGGTGACTGGTCGAGGATGCTGCCGGCCTCGCGATAGGTCCCGGCGTTGTTGACGAGGATGTCGAGACCCTCCACGGAACCGACCATCTGTGCGGCGGCAACGGTGTCGGTGACGTCGAGAGCGAGCGCTTGCCCACCGATCTCCGCGGCCACCCGCCGGGCCCCGGCAGCGTCGATGTCACCGATGGTGACTTGCGCACCGGCCGCAGACAGTATCCGGGCAATCCCCTCCCCGATGCCTGTCGCACCGCCGGTCACCAGGGCGACTCGGCCCTCCAGCGACAACAATCCCGCGAGGTACGCGGGATCCGTCATGGCAGGGCGATGATGGTGACCGTGCCGTTGCTGCCGTCGACGGTGATGGTCGCTCCGTCGGGGATCCGTCGCGTCGCGTCGGGGATCGACGGTACGCACGGAATCCCCAGTTCACGGCTGACGATCACGGCGTGCGTGCCAACGGCGCCGACGTTGGTGATCACCGCACCGGCGCTGAGGAACAACGGAGTCCACGCCGGGTCGGTCTGCGGGGCGATGAGGATGTCGTCGACCTCGAGACGGAACGGATCGGAGAGATCGAGCAGCACGCGGGCGATGCCCGTGGCGACACCGGGCGAACCGGCCACGCCCTGCAACACATCGCCCACCTTGACCTGCATGATCGCCATCTCGCTCTTGCGTTGCCATTGCGACAGCGGCGGCGCGACCTTGTCGACGATGTACGGCGGCTCGAGGTCGTACAACGACAGGTAGTCGACCTCGCGTTGCGCCAGCATCGACTTGAACGCTGCAGGGTCCGCCATGTAAGCGTCGACCTCGTCGGCCAGCAGCATGCAGATCTGACGCTTGTGCGCAAGGTGGCCGGCATCGACCATCCGTTGGCCGAGTTCGTAAAAGCACATCCGCACCTCGGCAATCGTGCGGATGTTGTTGCACTTGCAACGTTCACGGGCCGCCATGAAGACACCAGCCGAGTGCAGGGCAGCGTCGAACGTTCCGAGCGCTTCGGGATTGTCGGCGAACAGGGTGCGGAAGTGCTCGGTCAGGCGTTCGCGCTCTGCTGCGCCCGCGGCCTCGCCTCGAACAGGATCGGCATCGTCGTCCGCATGGCGAAGACGCTCGAGGGACGACAGCACCAGATCTGGCTTGGTCTCGTAGCTCCATGAGTAGATGTCGTATTCATTCGGACCACGGCTGCCGTGCTCGTAGGCGAAGTCGTCGATCTCCGCGAGAAACGCCACGACGTCGGGATCGGACGACCCCTGCAGACGGTCGAGCAGCCCGTCGAAGCCCTTGTCGAACTCGACAGTCAACGTCGCCGAGTTGCGAACGAGGCGAGACAACTTGAACATTCGACCGGCGATCTGGGCCGAGTCCACGTCTCCCACGCCGGTGATCAGCTTCGTTGTCGCTGTGGGGTCGATCTCGCCGGTCAGGGCGGTGAGGACCGCAGGCCCGACACTTCCGCCGAGCGAGGCCCACACCACCTGCGAGAACATCGCTCGCATGTGACGCTGCAGCATTCGCGCCCGGGCGACGAGCTGGACATTGGACTGCGTCGAGAGGTCGGGTCTGCTGTCGCGGCAGGCTTTGGCTTCGTACTTCTGCAGATCGATCTCCGGAACGGAGTCGGTGGACATGATCCAACCCATGGTGTTGGCCAGCTTCTCGCTGTGTCGGGGCGAGATGTGCCACGGCTCCTCCACATATGGGGGGATCTGCTGGGTGTTGTCGAAATAGGCGTTGTCGATGGCCTGCCAACCGGCACCGGAACGCACCCCGAACAGTCGCGCCTGGGTCAGAGAGTTGTAGAAGTAGCCGCCGAACATCCCGAAGGTCTCCGGAGGCGTGCCGTACTCACTGCGGTCGAACACACCCATGGCCTCGAAGCCGTCGACGCAACCGACAACCATGCCGGGCTCGCAGCAGAACGACCAACCGAGGGGGCTGACGGGGTCCGCCAGCACCTCACCGGCGTTGCCTCGCGTGTAATTCGGGAACCGCTCTGTCGGTGTGGTGTCAGTAATCCAGCGATCGCCAAGCATGATCCATTGCCCCCAACGAGTTGCGCCAGCCGGTGATGCCGACGACGACGACGGACTCTACGCTGCGCTCGAACAGCCGAGCAATCCAGGAGGCGTCGGATGCTGTTGGCCATGGACGAGCATCCCTACCACCAAGTAACCGACACGTTCGCGGCGGTCGCGGGCAGCGATCCGCAATGGAACGACGGCCACTACGTCACGCTGTGCGATAGCGCCGGGACCGTGTGCCTGACCTCGAACGTACGGCTCTACCAGAACAACGACGTGCTCGACGGGTTCGTGTGCTTGCGCCACGAGGATCGGCAACACAACATCAGGCTGTCGCGACGGCTGCGTCCGAACATGGACCACCTCGGTGTTGGCCCATTGCGCATCGAACTGATCGAGCCCATGCGCACGTTGCGGCTGGTGCTCGACGACAACGCGTACGGCATCGCCGTCGACGTGACATGCCGTACGACCGGCGGGCCGCACCTCGACCCGATCGAGGTCACCCGTATCGATGGTCGCCTGATCAGCGAACGAGCCACGTACGAGGTGACAGGCGAGTGCACCGGATGGGTCAGCGTCGGCGGTCGGCGAATCGAGTTGACTTCCGCATCGTTCTTCCGCAACCACTCATGGGGGTACCAGCCCGGCCGAGGCGGCGCCCGGGCAGGTGCACCCGACGGCCGGCCGAGGCGACTTCCCGGGGTTCGTCAGTGGGTGCTGTTCCACATGCCGGACCACGGCGGCTACTACTTCACGGATCCGCGGCCACGGGCTGCGTCCGGCAACGGTGCCATCCTGATCGGCGACAGGTCGATCGAGGTCCGATCGATCAGCCACGACCTGCAGTTCTACGACGGTGACCGGAGGCTGCGTTCCGGCTCCTTCGAGTTGACCGACGACGAGGGCACGACCCGCTCGTACGACATCGAGGATCTCGGTTGGGTCTACTGCCAGGGCGGTGGCTACTTCGGCGGTTTCGATGATCACCTCGGCCAGGGGGTGTACCGCGGCGACTACCACGAAGAGGGCGAGACCTGGGACGTCTCACACCCCACACAGATCGTCGACGCGACGGGGCACTCGTTCGAGTTCGACCATGCCTGGGCCGAGAGCTTCGTGCGCGTCAGATCCGGCACGGCTTCCGGCCTCGGCCACTTCGAGTGCGTCGTGATCAGCTAGCGGGCCGCCCGGACGGCCTCGGCGACGCCGACATCAGATCTTGGTCCGTGTCGGCCCGGCTCCGGTGTCGTTGAACATGTTCTCGGCGTCGAAACCGATACGGGCCTCGGGGATCAGTTCGATCATGATCCGCCGTGGCGAGTCGAGGAACTTGGCAAACGCCGCCTGGTGCTCGGCGTTGTCGGGTCGCACGCGCGCCGCCAATGCCGGATAGAACCAGGCCTTGGTCTCGTCGTCTTCGTGCAGCACGACCGGCCCCTTGTAGGTGACACTCTGGCTCACGCCGATGTCGGTTCCACGGCTGGTGATCGCCACGGCTGCACGCGGTCGCCGCGCCAGGGCGGCAAACCGCTTGCGCTGGCCGCTACCGGTCAACCAGAACCTGCCATCGCGAAACACGTAGTTCATCACAACACCCACGGCGTCGCCCTCGCTCGTGGCCCACATGAACACGCACTCGGTTTGCTTGTCGAGCAGGTTCAACTCACGCTCGGACGACAGAGTGAAGACGCTGACGTCTTCGAAGTCTTCAGCCATGGCTTGCCTCCAACGCTTGGCGGGGACAACAGTCTTGTACAGCCGCGCCGGTGTGGCAGCAACGAGGAGCAACGAGGAGCAACGAGGGAACAACGATGGCGAATTTCGAAGGAAAGTCAGTGGTCGTGACCGGAGGCAGTGGCGGCATGGGGAAGGCCACGGCCGAAGCCTTCGCCGCAGCGAAGGCCCAGGTCGTCGTCGCCGACATCTCCGATGCGGGTGAGGCAGTTGTCGCGGCAATCCGCGATGCGGGTGGGACAGCAGTTTTCCAACGCGTCGACGTCTCGGACCCAGCATCGACCGAAGCGATGGCGCAACGGGCGATCGACGAGTACGGCGCCTTGGATTGCGCCGTCAACATGGCGGCGATCGAGGGCGAGACCGAACGGCTCGCCGACCTGGACATCGACACCTTCGACCGGATCATCGCGATCAACCTGCGCTCGATCTTCCTGAGCATGAAGTACGAGATTCGCGCCATGCTCGACGCCGGGCACGGAGGCGCGATCGTCAACATCGGCTCCACCAACTCGTTCCGCCCGCAACCACATCAGTCGGGGTACACCGCCAGCAAGCACGGCGTGATCGGGCTGACGCGCAGCGCCGCGATCGACTACGCCGGGGACGGCATCCGGATCAACGCCATCTGCCCGGGAGCGATCGACACGCCGATGCTGCGCAACGCGATGGAGCAGCGTGGCCGTGTCGAATCCGAGATCGTCGCCCGCCTCAGCCTCGTCGGACGCTTCGGTCGACCGGACGAGATCGCCAAGGCCGCGCTGTGGTTGTGCAGCGACGATTCATCGTTCACCGTCGGCCACGCACTGGCCGTCGACGGCGGCTACCTCGCCCGCTGAGGCGGGGTCAGGGGGCGGTGAAGAAGTCGGCGCGTGGTCTCTTCTGGTCGTCGTAGATCGGCTCGCTCAAGTCGCAGCGATACTTGGCGACGGATGATCCGGCACGCTCGACGCCACGCAGGACCTCACGCATCGCCAGGAAGTTGGGATGCGTGAAATGCGCAGCAAGCGATTCGGTGTCTCTCCACAGCTCGAAGACCTGCACACGAGTTGCCACGCCGGTGTCGGCGGCGAAGGAGTACGCGAGGCAGCCCGGCTCGTCGTCACGCGTCGACTGCTGCACACCGCGACCCGCCTCAACGACCTGGTCTCGGTCCTGCTGGTTGGTGAACTCGAGCCATCCGGCGACAACGATCATGACGGGATCTTAGGCATCGTTCTGCACCGCCGGAAATGAGACGCTCAGTCCGTGCGCCCGGCCTCGTGCAGCATCGCCGGCGCGGCACTGGCGAATCGGGCAGAACCGCCGTTGACACTGCGCCCGGCATCGACCACCAAGGTATGCCCGCTGACCAACCGGGCCTCGTCGCTGGCCAGGTACAGCGCGGCGTTGGCGATGTCCATCGGGTCGCTGGCAATACCCAGACCGTTGGTGTTCCTGGCATGCTCGGCGACCGCCGCCAAATTGGTGGGGTCGCCCACCAGCGAGCCGGCAGTGAGCGCCGTGGGGATCGTTCCGGGGGCGATCGTGTTGACCCTGATGCCGTACTGGTTGAGTTCGCTGGCCGCAGACTTCGTCAACCCGATGACGCCGTGCTTGGCGGCTGTGTAACCGTGGGGACCGAGACCACCCATGATCCCGGCGACGCTGGTGGTCGACAGGATCACGCCCGAGCGCACCGGGATCATGACCCGAGCCGCGTGCTTCGTGCCATAGAACACCGAATGCAGCAGCACAGCGATCGTGCGACCCCACGCTTCGGCGGTCGTGTCGGCGATCGGGCCGACGGCTCCGACAACGCCGGCGTTGTTGAACATGCAGTCCAACCGGCCCCACACACTGATAGCAAGATCGACTGCGGCCGCGACCTGCGCTTCGTCGGTGACATCGGTGGCGATGAAGCGCGCCGAATCGCCGAGTCGATCGGCAACCGCCTGCCCAGCCTCGACCTGGAGGTCGGACACGACGACGCGCCCACCCTCCTCGACGAATCGAATTGCGGTTGCCTCTCCGATACCGCTGGCCGCGCCGGTGATGACGGCGATCTTTCCGTCGAGACGGGATCCCATCGTTGTCCTCCTTCGCGCGTGCGAGACTCTCAGCGTGCCATCCGACCGTAGCGCCCAGGCCCTCGGCGTCGACGATCTGGTGATGAGCCACTTCACGCTCGACCGCCATTACCCCATCGAGCAACGAATCGCCGCCGCCGGCGACGCGGGTATCGCAGGGATCGGGCTGTACGTCGGCGACTGGGAACAGAAGGTGGCCGAGGGGCTCACCCCAGCGCGCCTTCAGGACATGCTGGATCGTCACGAGGTGGTTCTCGCCGAGATCGAGGCCATCCCGATCTGGAGCATGGACGGCGCCGCCGGTGAGCGCACCCAGCGCTTCCTCGACCTCGCCTGGCAGCTCGCCGACCACTTCGGTAGTCGTTATCTGCAGGTGATCGGGCCCCATGACGAACCATTCGATGCCGTCGCCGAACGATTCGGTCAGGTCTGCGATCGGGCCGCCGAGTACGGCATGAAGGTCGGCATCGAGTTTCTCCCGTACACCAACGTCTCCACTGCCAGCGATGCGCTGGCAATAGTCCGCGCAGCCGATCGAAGCAATGGTGGTGTCTGCGTCGACATCTGGCATCACCGTCGTGGCGCCAACGACAACTCGCTGATCGAGGCGATTCCGGCCGACAAGGTGATGGCCATCCAGATGAACGACGGCCCGATGGCGCCACAGCTCGACGACTACAAAGGCGACTGTCTGCTCAACCGCCTCGCCCCCGGTGACGGCGAGATGGACGCCGCCGGGTTCGCCGCCATGCTGCTCCGTATGGGCGTGTCCGTTCCATGGTCATTGGAGGTCTGCAACGGCGGCGGCGCGGTCGGCGCCGACCATGTGCTGCACTGCGCCGCACGGATGCGCGCCGTGTTGGCCGAGGCGAGGCAGTTGAACCGTGGCTGACGTACCTGCGCCCATCGGGGTCCCGGTCCAGATCGCCTACGCCGTCGACGACGTCGAGAGTGCCGCAGCATCGTTTGCCCGACGGTTCGCTGCCGGGCCGTTCTTCGTCCGCCACCACCCGCAGTTCGAGGCGATCCACGACCGGGCGCCGGCCGTCTTCAACCACTCCTCCGCCTACGGACAGTGGGGCGAGATGCAGGTCGAGTTGGTCCAGCTCGGTGCCTGCAGTCCAGAATCGCTACGCCGCCAAGTCGTCACTGCTGCGGGCATCCACCACGTGGCGATGTTCGTCGAATCGCTGTCCGCCGAACAGGCCCGGCTCGACGCGCTGGGCATGCCCTGCGTGATGCGGGCGACGACACCGTCCGGTCTGCAATTCGCGTTCCACGACGGGCGCGCCGAGCTCGGCCATCTCGTCGAGATCTACGAACCGGCCGACAGCGTGGTGCGCCTGTATCGCATGGTGCGCGAGGCCGCTCGCGGGTGGGACGGCAACGACCCCGTTCGCTCGATCTAGCCGACGACAGTCCTCATGGCGGCCAGCACCGCTGAGGCCCGCTGCAACGGATCCGGGTAGTCGATCATCAACTGGCGCGAACGCAGTTCGACGGACAACGGAACGTGCGGCACAGCGGCCAGGACATCGCCGAGCGGAAGTTCACCATGACCGGGCAGCAACCTGCCGTGCAGCGCCTCGTCGCGTAACCCGGCGGGCGAAGGATCCAGAGGCGCTGCAAGGGCATCGGCGATCTGCAGGTACGGCAATCGGCGAGTGTCGACCCCAATCAGATCGGCGGGGGTTCCGCCTGATCTGGCAAGGTGCAAGCTGTCGACCAGCACTGCTCCGTTCGCGTAACCGGCCTTGGCAACGACGTCGAGCGCGGCCGGCAACGACGCGATCGAGAAGATCGGCAGGAACTCGA
The DNA here is from genome assembly GCA_963773085.1 of Ilumatobacteraceae bacterium. Lineage (GTDB taxonomy): Bacteria > Actinomycetota > Acidimicrobiia > Acidimicrobiales > Ilumatobacteraceae > JAENVT01. Next base: position 742,545 of record CAVYZS010000018.1, read on the forward strand.
GTACCACGATGACCGTCGACCCGCCCGCTCGGTTGCAGAGCGCGGCGAATCGTTCGACCACCTCCGACGGGTCGGCTGGACCGCTGGCCACCAGGACATGGCGCACACCGATCTCGGCGGCGACATCGATGATCGCTTCGCCATGGTCCGGCCCTCGCCCGAGGATGACGGGCTCGATATCGAGCGCGACGAGGCCGGTGTCGGCCAGCCGGCGGGTGACGTTGCGGGCGACGGCGGTCGACCAGGTTTCCGGATCGAACCAGATGCCGACGGCTTCGAAACCGGCTGCGGCCGCAACGTCGACCGTCGCCGCCGGGCCGATGTCGAGCACTGTACCGGCGGCCAGTGAGATCAGACGACTGCTCATTTCCCCGCCATCTCGCTCATGAACACTTCGAGCGCGTTGATGTGTTGGGCAGGTGAGGTGAAGTTGGGTACAGGCACATTCATGTACGCCGACCCAGTGCTCATCGCCCGCAACGACATGATCGAGCCGCCAGCCTCTTCAAAGGCTTGCACGTGTTCGTGCCAGACCGCGGCCCCCAAGGCGTAGTCGACCATCGCCTCGGAGCCGAACGTCGACGGGGCGCGGCCCTGTTCTGCCAGCATCGAGCCAAGTGTGGCGAGCGAAGTCACAACCGCCGGCCCGCTACGCCCGAAGACGAAGCCATCGCCAATGAGCGCGGCACGACGCAACGATGCCTCTTTCGATCCACCGAACCAGATCGGGATCGATCGGCCCGGGCGTGGTTCCAGGGCTGCACGATCGATGCGATGGAACTCGCCTTCGAAGTCGACGAGGTCTTCGCCCCACAAGGCGCGCAGCACAGCGACCTGCTCCTCCATCCTGCGGGCTCGCGAACCGAACTCTGTACCCAACGCGGTGTACTCGACGTGGTTCCAGCCCGTCCCGACACCGAGGATCAGACGACCCCCGGAGAGCAGATCCACCTCCGCCGCCTGCTTGGCGACCAGCGCGGCCTGCCGCTGCGGGAGGATCAACACGCCGGTGGCGAGCTCGATGGTCGACGTGAGACCGGCCAGATAACCGAACAGCACCATCGGCTCGTGAAACGCATCGTGCTGGGTGTAAGGGCCCGTGAGCGGCGGCGTTCGATCGACGCGATCGGCGCCGAGCACGTGGTCGTACGTGGTGAGCCGCACGTATCCGAGGTTCTCCGCTGCCTGAGCGAAGTCGCGGACTGCAATGGGATCATGACCGATCTCGGTCGTGGGGAACACCGCTCCGAAGCGCACGGTTCGTCAGCGTAGGTGTCTGCGCCCCGCCGTGCGGCAAGATGCACGTTAATGAGTGCCCCGTGGACACCCGTCGCTGTCGTGACCGGCGCTGCGTCCGGCATCGGGCTGGCCACGGTTCACGCCCTGCTCGCCAGCGGTGGATCGGTGGTCGCCACCGATACAAGCGCCGACGCGCTCTCGACTCTGGCCGGCGTCGAACGAGTCACGACCTTGGTTGCCGACGCCGCCTCCGACGACGACAACGCGGCGATGGTCCAACTCGCCGAGCAAACCTTCGGCCGACTCGACGTGGCGATCTTCAACGCCGGGGTCCGCGCGTCCGGCGAGATCGACACGATCGACCTCGACATCTGGGAACGGTCGCTCGATGTCAACCTACGCGCCGTCGTCTTCGGGATGCGGCACGCCGTGCCGGCGATGCGACGGGCGGGAGGTGGAGCGATCGTCGTGACGGCCAGCAACACCGGACTCGCCGGCGAACCGATCCGATGGCCATATGCGGCAGCCAAAGCCGGGGCGATCAACCTGGTGCGCAGCGTCGCACTCGACGTGGCCGCCGACCGCATTCGGGTCAACGCCGTGTGTCCCGGGCCGACCCTCACCGGAATGACCGATCACCTTTCCGACCAGCACCCCGACCGCTACGAGCTGCTTCGCCGCGTGGTACCGATGCAACGCTGGGCCGCGGCGTCGGAGGTGGCCGAGGCCATCGTGTTCCTGGCCTCGCCCAGCCGCTTCGTTCATCACCGGTGTCGCCCTTCCCGTCGACGGTGGGGTCACCGCCAACACCGGCCAGGCGCTGCCACGGTTCGTGCCGGCCGACGAACTTCCGGGTCACGACAGCTAGGAGCAACATGCCAACCCGCCCATTCCGCTTCGGTCTCCAAGCTTTCGAAGCATCGTCTGCCGACGACTGGTTCGGCACCGTGCGCCGTGCCGAGCAACTCGGCTACTCGACCCTGTTCACCTCCGATCACTACTTCGGCCCCGGTGAGATCGCGACCGAGATGAGCCATCGTCCCGTCGAGGTGGCCCCGCTGTCAGCGATCGCGATGGCTGCGGCTGTCACCACCACACTCCGCGTCGGCTGCCGGGTGTTCGCCTGCGACTTCCATCACCCGGTCGTGCTCGCCAAGGAGATGGCCACGCTCGACATGCTGTCCGGTGGACGGCTCGAGGTCGGCCTCGGTGCCGGCTGGACGGCCGCCGAATACAACGGACTGGGCATTCCGATGGACTCGGCCGGGACGCGCATCGAACGGCTCGCCGAGTACATCGGACTGATGCGCGCCCATTGGAGCGGGGAACCGATCAACGTCAGCGGCACCCATGTCAACGTTCACGGGTTCGAGGGCCGCCCGCTGCCTGTCCAGCGGCCGCACCCGCCGATCATGGTCGGTGGCGGCGCGCCGCGGATTCTCCGGCTGGCCGGCCGCGAAGCCGACATCGTCAGCCTCAACTTCAACAACTCGGCAGGCAAGCTCGGGCCTGGAGCAGCGGGGTCCGGTCTCGACGCTACACGCGAGAAGATCGGCTGGGTTCGTGAGGGTGCCGGCGACCGCTTCGACCAGATCGAGCTGGAGATCGGCGCCTACTTCGTCGCCGTCGGTGACGACGTCGCTCCGCAGCTCGAGGCGATGGCCGGTCGGCTCGGCGTGACCGCCGACGACTTCGCGGTTCATCCGCACGGCTTGTTCGGCACCGTCGATCAGATCTGCGACACGCTCGTCGCCCGGCGCGAACAACTCGGGGTCAGCTACGTGACGGTCGCCCAACGCAACATGGACGACTTCGCCCCGGTGATCGAGGCCCTTGCCGGTACATGAGTTCGGCAGCAAGGTGAGACGAAATGGGTACAGCCAAACGCCTACCCACGCCTCTCACCAGAACAGCGATCGACCCGAGCGCGCCCTGCGATGCCAGGCTCTTCGATCAGCGTGAGCGAACAGAAGCGCGGAACTTCTGTGCGCGCGCACAGACAATTCGGGCAGCATCGAACGAGCAGGTTGCGCGCTCTGGCGCTCCCGCGCAAGCTGCCGACGACTGGGGGCCACAGTTCGGGTGAATCAGAGAACGCCGAGCCATGGGCTCGGACTCGTACCCGAGCTGGTCGTTACTCGTCAGACGCCATGACGCACGCAACGCGAGACCCGGAGCATCTACTCGGGTGCGTGGCAGACCGCCTCGACGTTGTTGCCGTCGGGGTCGCGAACGAAGGCTCCGTAATAGTTGGGGTGATACTCGGGCCACAGCCTCGGCTCGTGCAGGACGTTGGCTCCAGCGGCAACAGCAGCGTCGAAGAAGGCGCGCACTGCGAACCGATTCGGTGCCGCGAAGGCGATGTGTGACTCCCGGAAGCCCTCACCACTGTCGTGCGGACCAATCCAGAAGTCGGGCATCGGTGGGACGCCGTATCCGATCACCGGCCCGAACTCCATGACGCGCGTGCCGCCGAGTGGGACGAGCACTGCGTCGTAGAAAGCCGCGCTGGCCGCGGTGTCGGCGCACTGGATGGAGAGATGATCGAGCATGCCCAATCATCGCACGCCAAAATCGGCGCACTCCGGTCAGGCGGCCGCAATTGCCTTGGTCGGGTTCGGGAGCTCCCGGCGATCGATCACCTGATCGACCAGACCGTAGGCAATGGCCTGGTCGCCGCGCACGATGTAGTCGCGATCGATGTCGGCGGTGATCCGTTCGGCCGTCTGCCCGGTCGCCTCGACGAGGATCTCGACCATCCGCCGCCGCATTTCGACCATCTCGGCGACGGCCAACTCCATGTCGGTCGACTGTCCCTGGGCCCCGCCGTGGGGCTGATGGATCAGCACCCGTGCGTTGGGCAGGGCGTACCTCTTGCCGGGCGTGCCAGCAGCGAGCAACACCGCTGCGGCCGACGCCGCCTGGCCAACGCAGATGGTGGCCACGTCGGGATTGATGTAGCGCATCGTGTCGTGGATGGCAAAGAGGCCGTTCATGTCGCCACCGGGGCTGTTGATGTAGACGGCGATGTCGGCATCGGCGTTCTCGCTCTCGAGGTGCAGCAATTGGGCGACAATCAGGTTGGTGACGTTGTCGTCGATCGCTGCGCCGAGAAACACGATGCGATTGACGAGCAGTCGTGAGTAGATGTCGAAGGCCCGCTCGCCGCGGCTGGTGCTCTCGATGACGGTTGGAACCAACATGCATGTCTCCTCTGGGGGCCGGCGTTTATGTGCAACTATCTAGTTGCACATAAGACTATCTGCCCCACGGCGAGGTGCAACCATTGAGTTGCGCTAATCTGGACGGCATGCCTCCGCACGATGATCCCTCGATCGAACGCCACACCGACCTCGACATCGATGTGGCCGACCTGTGGACGTTGATCTCGACAGCCGAAGGATGGAGCTCCTGGCTCGTCGACGACGCCGACATCACCATCTCCCCTGGCGAATCCGGCACAGCGACCGACGATGGGGTCGAACGGTCGGTGCATATCGACGATGTCGACTTCGGCCATCGGATCGAGTTCTCGTGGTGGGACCGCGACGACCCGGCGACGGCGTCGTACGTCCAGCTCGACATCGTCGAGTTGCCCGGCCACCGGTCGCGCTTGCACATCACTGAGCAATACCGCGGGGCCACGGCGACAACGACGATGTCGTGCTCGATCTCCTGGGACGTGCGACTGGTCTCGCTGTGGCTGCTGGCGTTGCCATTCCACGTGATGGCGTGACCCCACCCCAGAGCGGCGCACTCGACACACTGTTCGGAGCGCTGGCCGACCCGACGCGTCGCCGGCTCGTCGAGCGTCTCCTGACCAAGGGACCGACGACGGCCACGTTGCTCGCCGAAGGCACGCCGCTGACCCGCCAGGCGGTCGTCAAGCACCTCCAGGTGTTGGAGGCCGCCGGGTTGCTCGACCACGAGCGCTCCGGCCGCGAGGTGCTGTACCGGGTGACCCCGGAGCCACTGGCGTCGGCGGTCGAGTGGATACTCGCGACCGCTGGGCAGTGGGACCGTCGGCTCGACCGGCTGCGGCGGTTGTCTACATGAGAGGGACGACGTAAAAGGCGATCGCGGCGAGATGACAGCCGGCGCCGGCGATGGTGAACGCGTGGAAGATCTCGTGGAAGCCGAACACCCGTGGCCACGGATCCGGTTTCTTGAGGGCGTACACCACAGCCCCCATCGTGTACAGCATGCCACCCCCGAGAACCAGCGCGAACCCGACAGGGCCGAGGTTGCGATACAGCTGCGGTAAGGCAAGAGCAGCCGACCAGCCGACGATCACGTAGATCGAGGTGAACAGCGAGCGGGGCACCCGGATCGGCAACCACTCCAGGGTCATCCCGACGATCGCACCGCCCCAGGCGGCGCACAGCACGACGACCTTCTGCCAACCGCTGACAGCCACAGCCATGATCGGGGTGTACGCGCCGGCGATGGCCAGGAAGATCGCCGAATGGTCGAGGCGACGCATGATCGAACGAGCGTGCGCGTCCCAGGGGAACGTGTGGTACATCGCCGAGATACCGAACATCGTCAACGTGCCGGCGACGTAGACGACGAGCCACAATCGCTCGCTCGCCGAGGCGCCGGCGACGGCAACCATGATGATCCCGAGCACGCCTATCACCGTGAACGCCAGGACGTGCGACCATCCACGCAGCAGTGGCTTGACCACCACGGAATCCACCCACCCGACGGTATCCGGCCCGATCGGAGATACCTTCGTGGTTTCCACATGTTCCCCGGCGAGACTGTCTGACCCATGAACAACACCGAGAACGCCACCAGCGCCCCTGGCGGCACCGGGCTCGACTTCGTCCGAGACCTGGTGCGAGCCGACAACGAGGCAGGCACCTTCGGCAGTCGCGTGCAGACCCGGTTCCCACCAGAGCCCAACGGCTACCTGCACATCGGGCACGCCAAGGCCATCTGCATCGACTTCGGTATCGCCGAGGAGTTCGGCGGCGTCTGCAACCTGCGCTTCGATGACACCAACCCCGACACCGAAGACATCGAGTTCGCCTCGTCGATCACCGATGACCTGCACTGGCTCGGGTTCTCTCCGGGCGAGCCGCTCTACGCATCCGACTACTTCGAGCAGCTCTACCTCTGGGCCGAGCATCTCGTGACTCAAGGGCTGGCCTACGTCGACGATCAGGATGGCGAGACGATCTCGGCACAGCGTGGTGGATACGGCAACCCGGGCATCGAGAGCCCGTATCGCACTCGATCGATCGACGAGAATCTCGACCTGCTCCGCCGCATGCGCGCCGGCGAGTTTCCCGACGGCGCACGCGTTCTACGCGCCAAGATCGACATGCAGCACGAGAACATGCAGTTGCGCGACCCGGTGATGTACCGCATCCGCCGAGGTCACCACTGGCGCACGGGCGACGAATGGGTGATCTATCCGACGTACGACTGGGCGCACGGTCAGAGCGATGCGATCGAGGGCGTCACCCACTCGCTGTGCACGCTCGAGTTCGACAGCCACCGGGCGTTGTACGACTGGTATCTCAGTCACCTACCGCTTCCCGGCGACCAGCCGCGCCAGACCGAGTTCGCCCGCCTCGAACTCACCCACACCATCATGTCCAAGCGCCGGCTGGCGCGGCTCGTGGCCGACGGTGTGGTCGATGGCTGGGATGACCCGCGCATGCCCACCTTGGGCGGCGTGCGCCGCCGCGGCTACCCGGCCTCGGCAATACGCGCCTTTTGCGCCTACATCGGAGTCGCACGCACCAACAGCCGGCATTCCATCGAACTGTTGGAGTCGTTCATCCGCCGCCAGCTCAACGAGACGTCGCTGCGTCGTATGGCCGTGCTCCGACCGTTGCGGCTCGTGATCACCAACTGGCCCGATGACGCCGACGGCAACCCGGTTGTCGAGCATCACACGGTCGTCAACAACCCGGAGAACCCCGACGACGGCGTGCGCCTGGTGCCGTTCTCCAAGGTCCTCTACATCGAGCGCGAGGACTTCATGGAAGTCGCCCCACCGAAATACTTCCGCCTCACACCCGGACGCGAGGTTCGGCTGCGGTCGGCGTACCTGGTGACGTGCACGGGCTGCGTGAAGGACGAGCAGGGCAAGGTCGTCGAGGTGCAGTGCACATACGATCCAGCAACATCGGGCGGCAATGCTCCTGACGGTCGAAAGGTGAAGTCGACCATGCATTGGGTCTCGGCCGATCACGCCCATCCCGCCACCGTCGCCCTCTACGAACGGCTGTTCACGGCCGACGTGCCCGGTGAGGCAACGGGCGACCCGTTCGACGATCTCAACCCCGGCTCACGCGAGCAGCTGACCGATTGCAAGCTCGAGCCGGCTCTGGCCGACACGCCGCAAGGTGCCGTCGTGCAGTTCGAGCGCCTCGGCTACTTCGCCCACGATCCGCTGACACCGATGCTCTTCCATCGCACGGTCGGGCTGCGCGACGAGTGGGCGAACATCCAGAAGCGAAACCAGGAGTAGTCCGGTCAGCTCGAAGTCAGCTCTCCGGCGACGGCACAGACGTCAACATCGGGGTGTGGACCGATGACCTTGACGGTGGTGTAGCTCAGCGAAACCCCACCTGGTGCCGAGTCGCCCAACGTGTCGAAGAGATTCTCGAAGACCTGGACGCCGGCAATCAGGTACAGCACCTTGCCCGACTCATCGCGCAGCGTGGCTCGTCCGATCTCGGTTGCGGTGAACAGGTACACCGGCCCGACCAGCCCCCCGGGCGGGATCAACTCGGATGGCACCTGATCGTTCGGCACCTTTTTGGCGGAGATCTCCTCGAAGACGAACCGGCCGGCAATCTTGAGGATCAGATCTTCGGACCCGGCCTCGGTCCACGTCTCCGAGAACCGATACGAGTCCTTCAGCAAGAAACCTTGGCCCTCCGTGCCCCGGGCAGCGCGGATCGATGTCACCCCCTCGACTTCGAAATGTGCCGAGATGTCGAGCCCTGGGCACTCGGGATCGAAGTCCTCGGAGAACGAGTAGGGCGTCGGGGGTTGGACGAAGGAACTGTGCCGGGAATGTTCGGAATCATGCCCAGACTTGCCGTGCGAGTGCTCGTCAGAGTTACCACTCGCGGCGGTCGGCACGGCGCCAATTGTCAGTACCAGAGTCGTCGCCGCGACAACCGACGAAAACGCTCGTCGAACAGTGCTCATCCTTGCCCCCAGTGTGTCCGACCGCCAGAATGAACGAGCTGAGGGAGTCTGTCAAGCGCGTGAGCTGCGCCTTTCAGGCGGGACGCGGCTCCGCCGGGGTGGATCCATGGTCCACGGGCGACGGGGTGAGGTGGGCCGTGGCGACATGTGACACGACCACCGAGACGATGATCAGCGGCGTCAATTCGACGGCGTCGCTCTGGAGGAACAACGCGGTGAGCAGCACAGACGTCAGCGGAAGGCGGAGCATGGCCACAGCCATGGCGCCGATCCCCATCGCCACACCGGCAATCGGTGGCAAACCGGGGAAGTGGGAGAGGGCCATGCCTCCGGCTGCACCGATGAACATCGCGGGGAAGGTCGGGCCGCCTCGGAAGCTGGCGAGCGACAGCGCGTAGGCGATGCCCTTGCAGAGCACGAGCAGGACCAGGGCGCCGACAGTCCACGAGCTCGCCTGCTCGATCAGCGGGGCCAGTGCGTTCTCACCGGAGAACAACACTTGGTCGGCACCGTGGTCGGTCAGTTGGACGAACACGATGGCCGCCAGCGCGATTCCGGCCCCGAACACCGGGGTCAGCACGACCCGTCGCCGGTCGACGATCGGCATCAGGTACCGGGACCCGAGCTTGATCGCGGTGCCCACGACGGCACCCAGCACGCCGATCACGATGGCCCATATGAACTCGTAGCCGTCGATCTGCGGGAAGGGAGGGAGATCCGGGATGGCGAGCGAGAAGGTACCCCACCCCGTCACGTCGTTCAGCCCGAGGAACACCAACGAGCCGATGCCCGCGGCCAACAGGCCCGGCAGCAGCACCACGCCGATCATCGGCCCGGCGATCCCGGCGACCTCCATCAACAAGAAGGCGCCGAGGATGGGTGAGCCGAGCAACGTGCTGATCGCGGCGAAGCTGCCTGCGGCACCGATCACCATGGTCGCCTGCGCCGGTGCGTCCTTTTTCACCAGATGCACAGCCAGTGCGGCGATCCCGCCGCCGATGGCGATCAGCGGTGCCTCTGGGCCGAGCACGGCGCCGAACGCGAGCGTGATGAACGCGGCGAGCGCGATGCCCGGGAGCGCCTTCGACGGGGCGAGCCCGGAAACCGTCAGGCCTCCCGACGGTTCGTGGCCTCCCCGGCCCGGAAGGTACTGGACGATGACGGCGACGGCGACGCCGGCCACGACGAGAACGGGCAGCGGCCACCACGTCGGGGGAGCAGTGAAGCCCAGGTCATCCGGCAAGGTGGTGAACACCCACTCCTCGGCGACGTCGACGAGCTTCAGGAAGCCGTACGCAATCGCTGCCACGGGCACACCGACCAGCGCGCCGAGGACGAGCAGCGCCACGAACTTGCGGGAGCGCAGGAGATCGTTGGGGTCCGGTGGCGTTGTCGTCGCTGCGGTTTCCACGGGTGAAGTCATGTCTGGTCTCGTTCAACATCATCGTGTCCGGCGATCCACATGCTGCGGATCAACTGACTCCAGCGGGTCGTTCCGCGACCGTAGCGGACGAGCGCTGCCTCCCGAAGAGGCTTGCGCTCGGCAAAAGTGCTTGAGGATCGGGGCCAAGAGTCTTATCATCGCGGCGGGCTCCGAGCGCACGATCCAATTTTCGGCCTGGGGAAGCTGTCTGCTCCGCATCGGGGTCTTGTGAAAAAGATTCAAGCCAGAGGATTCGGAACATCGGGACCAACGCCTGCGCCACCCCTGATGACAGGAGCGATGCGTTTGGCGTTGCCATGCCCGAGCTGAGGGGAGAGTTGAGATGAACGTGAAGAGATTTGTCATTGTCGGTCTCACCGGAGTGGCGGTGATGGTGCCGGCGATTGCATTTGCCACGAACAGCGAGGAGGCATCACCGACTTTGGTTCAGACGGTTCGGGATGCGACGCGGACTTTTCGTGATGTCAACAACGCGACGGGCTACGCGTCGCTTGCTGCCTGCGTGAACAGTCCTGAAGAAGGCGCGATGGGAATCCATTACGCCAACGGAGGTCTCATCGGTGATGGTGTCCTCAACGCCACCACGCCCGAGTTGTTGATCTACGAGCAGCGCAACGGACGACTCCGTTTGGTCGGTGTCGAGTTCCTTGTCTTCGCTGCACAGTGGAATGACCCCGAAGTCGGTAATCCCGATGGCGCGCCGGTGCTGCAGGGTCAGCTTTTCAACTACGTCGGCTCTCCGAACCGGTACGGCTTGCCTGCTTTCTACGAGCTGCACGTGTGGGCGTGGCGCGACAACCCGAAAGGCCCGTTCGCCGACTTCAACCCCGCCGTGTCGTGTGAGGAATACGTCGGCGAGGGCATGTCAGGGATGAACCACGGCGGGTAGAGACAACGCGGTCGTCGATTGGAGGTCCGCGTCCGTTCTTCGTCACCGCATCAGGGACGACGAAGGCGGCATCAGCACATTTGGGTTCTTGCCGTCGAATCCAATTGTCGGCGCCGGGACGGTGTTCGTGGGGTCCAACGGAGAATCTTCTTGCCAGCTCTACGCGCTCGACCTCCTCACAGGGAGGCCCGTGTGGCGTGCGCCGGTGCCCGCGCGGAGAGTTGGGCTCACCGGTGTGGGCAAATTGTGTCGTGTTCGTCGGGTCCGGACAGCGATTTCTACGTTCGCCGCGCCGACGTCGATGCCGAGAACGGCGAACTCGACAAGGCGCGAACCACAGTCCTTCAAGAACAGAACTCCAACGAACAAGGAGAAAAATCCTCGGAGGACTCCCATGAATGACACCTCCAACGTCGAGAACGGATTCTGACCGTCGGTTCTGCGGATCGTCAGCCGATGACAGACTAGGGGGCGAGCGTGGCGCGTATGCCTGGAGGGATGACGGATGACGACGGTGAAACCGAAGGCACCGAGGACCAAGCCGGTGGATGCATGCGATGTGGTGATGAAGGGCGGAATCACCTCGGGCGTGGTGTACCCGCGTGCATTGCGTCTGTTGGGAACGCACTACCGATTCAAAGGCATCGGCGGGGCGTCCGCCGGCGCACTTGGCGCGGCTCTGGGCGCAGCGGCAGAACTCGGTCGCGGCGACGGCGGTTTCGACATCCTCGACGGGTTGCCCGACGAGCTCGTCGACGGCAAGCTGGCCAAGTTGTTCCAGCCTCAGCACCAAACGCGCAAGGTGTTGGACCTCATGCTCGTGGCGACGGGCAGCGACCGCTCCGGCCCGAAGCGGCATGGTGCGGCGGCATTTCTGGCGATTGTGTGGCGAGCTATTCGGTCGTTTCCGATTGCCGGCCTCCTCGGCATCGCGCCTGGCCTGTTGTGTGTGATTGTCGGCGTGATCGGTGGGGACGGTGCGGGCGTGGTGCTCATCATCGCGGGACTGATTCTCGTGCTCGTGGGCTGGACGGTCGCCGTCGTGTGGCGGGTCTACCGGCTCTTCACCATCGACATCCCCGCCAATCGGTTCGGTATCTGTTCCGGGCTGAGCACCAAGGACGGCGAGCCTGGCCTCACGGACTGGCTTTCGGCGAAGATCGACGCGATCGCGGGACTCTCCTCCGCCGCGGCGCCACTGACCTTCGGGCACCTGTGGGCTGGAAAGGACGGCAGTGGTGATGCATCCAACCGCGACATCGACTTGCGACTGATCACGACATGTCTTACCGAAGGCACGCCATTCGAGATGCCGTTCGAGGCACGCCGATTCTTCTTCGACCCCGAGGAGTGGAGACAACTCTTCCCCGAATACGTCGTGGCCGCACTCGAGCAAGCACCCGACGCCGAACCGCAACCGTCCGATTCGGCAACCGATCAGGCTGCCGAACCAAGTGACCCAGAGGCGGATGATGACGGCTCGGCAAAGAAGACGGAATGGCAGTGGGAGACAGAGCAAGCGGCCGTGAAGAAGCTGCGCCGCCTGCCCGACGCAGAACATTTGCCGGTCATCGTCGCGACGCGGATGTCGTTGAGTTTTCCGTTGCTCATCGCGGCCGTACCCCTCTATACGATCAACAGAAGAGACACGACGAACGAGAACGCCATCAGCAAATTTCGCAACGGCGACACCTCCGCGAAGGTCTATTTCAGCCAGCGCGTGGTTCACCGATGGCGGTTTCTGCAGCAACTTTCCGGTGTACTTGTTCGACGCAGCCCTTCCGTCGCGGCCCACGTTTGCGATCAACCTCGGCTCTTTCTCAAGGGGGGTCGAGCCCGATCCGACGGATCAGACCAAGAACATCGAGTGGGCCAAGAACAATCGATCAGGCATCCTCCCCCCTCATACCGAACTGCCCACGAAGGGGCTCGGTGCGGTCACCGGGTTCGCCAGTGCGGCGATCGATACGGCACGAAACTGGCAGGACAACTCTCATCTCGACCTTCCCGGGTACCACGACCGAATCGTTCGTGTGTTGCAGACCAAGTCGGAGGGCGGCATGAACCTGCGGATGAGCACCAACACGATCAAAGGACTCGCCGAGCGGGGTGAAACCGCGGCGCAGGTGATGGTGGAACAGTTCAACTCTCCTCACTATGCCAACGGCGGAACTGGTTGGGACAACCATCGCTGGGTCAGATACCGTGCGCTGCTCTCAGTGCTGCCCGACTGGATTGCGTCCTATCAGCGGGGTCTCGCCGTGCTGCAGGTTGATCCTGCCAAGCCACCCAGCTACGGCTTGAAGACCACCGCCCAGCGCGACCTGGCAGAGACGGTGACAACGACGTTGAGCCAGCTGGCGCAGGAGATCGATCAGGCCAAAGCCGATCACCCTCGCGTGGTGACCGATCTGACCGCTGCGCCACAACCTCGCGGCCGACTACGCCGGATACCGCAAATCTGAGGAGCGCAGAGTGACCCGGAAATACGACAGGTCACGGTGGAGTTCCTCCGCCGAGGTCCCGGCACAACCAGTATCGACGCTGGGACTATGCAACGCAGGACGCTCGCTTCACCTGCGAGCAGTGCGACCTTGGGCAGCAACTCCAAGCACTCGGGTCCAGCTCGACCGACTTCACCATAACATTCGAGCGGGCTTCGCTGCTCCTCGCAGAACTCGCGGGCTATTGGAACCCGCCCAGATGGCAGGACAAGCCCAGGATTCTCACCGCGACGTTCCCGGCGGGGCTGAACTACCCTGACGGCGAGATTGGAACCGCCGAAAAGTCCTGGCTGTTGGCGACTTCTTCGCCGAGGAGGCCGAGGGCGACGCGGGCCCCTGCGACGCCCCCGACCTCGTTCACCATCCGGGTGATTATCTGTGCAAGAAGACTCCACCGCTCGTGACGAACACCACGACGAGCTGATGGTGAGTCGTTCGGGTGTCAGCGGGGCCGCTGGCGGCGGCCGGTGCGGGCGGCGAACGCGTCGAGCGCCTCGAGCACGTCTCGGGCGCGCGCCACAACCGGTCGCGCTTGTTGTTCGTGAACTCGACGAGCACACCAGCGTCGACGAGCGGTTGGAGCGCCCGATACACGTTCGTCTGCGGGATGCCCAGTTCACGGCTCAACGACGGCAGCGTTGACCACTGGATGCCGCACCACGATCTCGGTGACCTTCCACGCAGCGGCATCGCGGCGGGCCTTCACCCGTTGTGCCCAGTCGTCACGGACACGGTGGAGGTCACCGACGAGCTGCCGGCCGTTGGCGAGCGCAGCGAACGTGGCGTCGGCGAACCGTTCGACGATCGGGACCGGGTCGCCGTCACGGTATGCGCCGAGCGCGGCGAAGTAGGCGTCGATGTCGGTCAGCAAGCCGGCTGACACCGGGACGGTGACCTGTCGGGTGAGGCGGGCATGGCGCAGTTGTGCGTGGACGAGTGCCCGCCCGACGCGGCCGTTGCCATCCGGAAACGGGTGGATCGTCTCGAACTGGGCGTGGGTGATCGCCACGTGTGCGAGGGTCGGGATGTCGTTGCGGGCGATGAACCGGATCAGGTCGTCGATCGCAGCCGGCACCCGGTCGTGGTGCGGGGGGATGAACTGGGCGCCGTGCGGGCTGTAGTCACCGCCACCGATCCACACTTGCTGTTCACGCCACCGTCCGGCGATCGTCGGGGCGCTGTCGCGCAGGAGCGCGTCGTGCATGTTGAGGATCGCCGACCCGTCGAGTCGGTCGGCGAGCGCGATCGCAGCGCTCATCGCCCGTTCGTTGGCGACGATCAACGCTGCGTTGCGGTTCCCATGGCCGAGTTCGGCTTCGGCGATCGCCCGTGCCGAGGCGGTCAGGTTCTCGATCTTCGACGACGCAGCGGATTCCGAACGAAGCAGGATCGCAGCGAAGGGGGCGATCTCGGCCCCGGCCTCGGCGTCGAAGCGGGCGATCTCGGTGCTCGCGTCCTCTGCGGCGGCCAGGACTGCGGCCGGCACGGTGGCCTGCACCTCGGCGATCGCCGGCGGGATAGCCGCTCGGTACGGCAGACGGGCGAGCAGGCGGGTCTGGCGTGACGCCAGCAGGTCGTCACGGCTGTGCCAGTCGTAGGCTTCGAAGTCGATGGGCGGCCAGGCCATGCGATCGTTTACCACTACACCTCCTCCTTGGTATCACTTATGATTAGAAGTGATACTACCGTGTCGGGTTGGTATCGGTTTGCACTCAATCGGCGCTGCGGTACCGATTTCAGCAGACGGTGATCGCTGAGACGAGGTCGCGACCAGCCGGGCAATGGCAGCTCTGCGCTCCTTGCAGCCCTGTCGGATCATCTCGGCGCGTATGGCATCCCGCTCGATGGTGCGCTCTGCCATTGCTTCGACCGAGTCCCACGATTGATCGGCAGACACTGGTGGTATCTCCAACTCAGCGATTCGCGCAGACCCTTCCGCCGTAGTTTGCCATCCCGACTGCTCAGGTTCGTCAGCGATCAGTCGGCCCATGACATCGGCTGCCGCCCGATCGGACCGTTCGAGAAAGTGGGCGTAGACATTGAGCGTGGTGGCCGGACCTTCTTGGCAGCCCCAACGGGATTCGAACCCGTGCCGCCACCTTGAGAGGGTGGTGTCCTAGGCCACTAGACGATGGGGCCATGTAGCCCCAGCACACTACCAACGGCGTTGATGCCTACCAACCGATGCGACCGATGCCAAACGACCGATGCCAAAACGACCGAAGGCCGGCCTGGCGGCCGACCTTCCACGAGATCTTGGCAACGACATTTGGCGATGACATGTTGGCAAGAGCTGGGGAACAAGGACTCGAACCCTGAATAACAGTACCAGAAACTGCTGTGTTACCAATTACACCATTCCCCATCGGGGCGAACCCGTGGAACACGAAGTCTAACAACCCACCCCGATCGGTCACACCCGGGATTCAGCCCGTGATCGACAGCAGCCGCTTGAATCCGATGAGTCGGCCGGCGGCGATTCCCGCAGCCTCTTCCAACTCTTTGATCACGGCGGTCTTGCCGTGCACTGGGCTGGTCCGAGTCGGCGATACGTAGGCGACCAGCCCGAGCTCCTGGGCGATCAACCGCGATCGCAACGAATGGAAGGGGTCGGTGACCACCAGGACTCGGAACAATCCGCGTTCGTGCAGCAGATCGGCGACGCCGTCGAGTGAGGCGTACGAGCTGTGTCCCGCCGCCTCCTGGAGAATCGCATCCGCCGGAACACCACGATCGATCAGGTAGTTGGCCGAGGCCTCGGCCTCGGTGAAGCGATCTCCCGGCTGGTTGCCACCGGTCACGACCATCACCGGAGCAAGGCCGAGGTGCCAGAGGTCCGCGGCGTGGTCGAGCCGGGCGGCAAGCTGCGGCGAAGGCCGTCCGTCGTACTGGGCAGCGCCCATCACGACAATGGCATCCACGGGGCGGGCCTGATCGCTGCGGCCAGTGGAGTGCACCTGATACGCGGTCACTGCGTAGTACCCGACGCTCAGCAGCACCAGCGCTGCCACTGCGACGAGCAACCGGCTCCATCTTCGACGACGGACGATCGGCGTTCCACCGACCGGGGTGGGGTCGGTGGCGACGACATCGACCGTTGGCACCTCCACCGTGGGAGTTCCGTGCGGCGGGGTCACCGCCACCATCGGGTCGAGGTCGCTCACGCCTTCGCAGCCACTGTCAACCGCCTCAGCACTTCCTCCCGCCCCAACACTTCGAGTGCCTCGAACAATGGCGGACCGACCGTTCGACCTGTGATCGCCACACGAATCGGCGCTTGCGCCTTGCCCTTCTTCAGCTCGTGCTGCTCACCCACGGCTTCGAGGGTCGCTTTCAGAGCATCTGCGTGCCACTGCGGCAGCTGCCGGTAGGCGTCGGTCACCTCGGCGAGCACCTCGGTGGCGTGCGGAGCGGCGATCGTCTTGGCCCACGCCTCGTGGTCGAGCACGGGGTCGGGTAGGAACAGGAAGTCAATGACACCAGGTACTTCAGACAGGGTGTTCGCTCGCGACTGGACAACGGAGGCCATCGCCGCGAACTTCGAAGCGTCGAACCGCCCCGGGGGCCACGGCGCGTCGGGTGACAGAAGGAACGGCTGGCACGCGGCGATGAATTCGTCCGTCGGCAACATACGGATGTACTCACCATTGAACGCGGCAAGCTTCTTGACGTCGAAGAACGCCGGCGAGTGGTTGACGTCTTCCAGCCGGAAGTCGCGCTCGATCGCCGCCCAGGGAACGATCTCTCGATCACCCGGTGGCGACCAGCCCAGGGTCATCAGGTAGTTGACCATCGCCTCGGCCAGGTAGCCCTCGGCACGGTACTGCTCGACCGCCACCTTGTCGCGGCGCTTCGAGAGTTTCTTGCGCTGCTCGTTGACGAGGAGCGGAACGTGTGCCCACTCTGGCGGCTGGTGCCCGAGCGCCTGCCACAACAGTTGCTGTTTCGGCGTGTTGGGAAGGTGCTCTTCGGCACGCACGACGTGAGAGATACGCATCTCGATGTCGTCGACGACGTTGGCGAGTAGGAACATCGGCGTGCCGTTGCCTCGCAGAAGCACGAAGTCCTCGATCGTCTCGTGATCGAATTCGACGTCGCCGCGTACCAGGTCGTGAACGATCGTGGTGCCTTCGGGGACACGGAAGCGCAGCACCCGGCCGGGGCCCGGGCCGAGACCACGGTCGCGGGAGTAGCCGTCGTATCCACTGGCGCCCGTCGCCTTGGCCCGCTCCTGGATCTGCTCCGAGGTGAGATCGCAGTAGTACGCGGCACCCGCCTCGAACAGCCGCTCGGCCGCCGCCAGGTGGGCCGCCGCGTACTGGCTCTGGAAGTACGGGCCCTCGAAGGTTGGGTCGTCGCTGTGGATGCCGATCCACGCCAGGGCGTCAATGATCCCCTGCGTCCATTCCGGTCGGTTGCGGGCCTCGTCGGTGTCCTCGATGCGGAGGACGAACGTGCCACCGAGCCGCTTGGCCAGTGCCCAGTTGTAGAGCGCGGTGCGCGCCCCACCGACGTGGAAGAACCCCGTGGGTGATGGCGCGAATCGAAGTCGAGGGCCGCTGCTCATGTGCCGTTCACCCTACCGGTCGTACCGTTTTCAGGGTGGGCGGGTCAGTCGGTCGGCGGGCGCTGAGTGATGAGAACCAGGTTGCGTAGTTGACGCAAGGCGACCGACAGGGTCGTCAGGTCGTAGGCGTCGGCTCGACGGATCTCGGTGAACATGGCCATCGCCCGAGCGACAATTCGTTCGTTGGCCGTGATCCATTCACGCGCCCCCCGACGTACAAGGCATCGTCGGCAAGGTTTGCCAACGCACTCATCAGATCGTCTCGCAGCGCCGAGCGGGCCTGCGTCTGCCAGCGATCGTTGCGCGGCAGGGCACCGACCGCGTCCCACAACCAGTGGAGATCGAGGGCGTCGAAAATCTCCCAGTACGCCGCCGCGGCTTCACCGACGGCGAGGCGCTGGCGGTGGGCGAGGTCGATCACGTCGAAGGCGGTGTGCATGAGCGGCCACAGCACCGACCGCTGCGCCAACTGCTCAGGAACACCTGCGGCCAGCCGTGCTGCCTCGTTACCGAACATCTGCTCGCGGATCCGCCCGAGTAGATGTGCCTCGAGCGTGGTCGACAGTTCGCTGATGCCCGGCTTGAACTCGGCGACGACGGCAGCGATGTCGAGCGGTGGGCGGCGATGTCGCAACAACCACAGCGCCCCTCGCTCGGCCATCCGGCGGGCTTCGAGAAACATCTCCAGCTGGGTGTCGAGCTTGACGTGAGGCGGCAGCGCCTCGATCTGATCCCACATCGTCGGAAAGTTGAAGACATCGCGAGCGGCAACCCAAGAACGCATTACATCGACGACACCAGCACCGGTGTCCTCGGTCATCCGGTTGTCGAAGGAGATCCCCGACAGGTTGACCATCTGATTGGCGATCTGCGTGGCGATGATCTCGCGCCGCAGTCGGTGACCGAGGATCTCCGATCGGTACCGCTGCTGCAGAACCGTGGGAAAGTACCGAATCAGGTCGGGTTCGAGGTACGGATCGTCAGGGAATTCGGTGCGCACCATCTCGGTCATGTTGACGCTCTTGGTGTAGGCCAGCACCACGGCGAACTCGGGTGTCGTGAGGCCCATCCCGCCGGCTTGCCGTTCGGCGATCTGCTTGTCGGTAGGGAGGAACTCGAGCATTCGGTTGAGCCATCCCTCGGCCTCCAGCACGTGCAGATATCGGGCGTGCACGTTGACCATCGGTAATGCCTGGCGTCGGGCAATGGCCAACGTGAGGGTCTGGGAGCGGTTGTCGTCGAGCACCAAGTCGGCAACTTCGTCGGTCATCTCGGCCAACACGTCGTTGCGTTGTTCGAACGTCATCGCCCCGGCAGCCATCGCTGTACCCAGGACGATCTTGATGTTGACTTCGTGGTCGCTGCAATCGACACCGGCCGAGTTGTCGATCGCGTCGGTATAGACGAGCCCGCCGTTGAGCGCGAACTCGACCCGGCCACGCTGTGTCAATCCGAGGTTGCCACCTTCGCCGATCATGCGGCACCGCAGTTCCGACCCGTTGACCCGCAGGCCATCGTTCGCCCGGTCGCCAACTTCGGCATGAGTCTCCGACGAGGCCTTCACGTACGTGCCGATTCCGCCGTTCCACAGCACGTCGACGGGGGCGCGCAGGATCGTGGCCAGCAGCTCGTTGGACGTGAACGCCCGCTGTTCCGTGCCCAGTCTCTTCCGCGCCTCGGGGCTCAGCGTGATCGTCTTCAACGAGCGCGGGTACACCGCTCCACCGATTGAGATCAGCGAGGTGTCGTAGTTCGCCCAACTCGAGCGAGGCAACAGGAACAGCCGCTGGCGCTCGGCGAACGACAACGCAGGATCGGGATCGGGATCGATGAAGATGTGCCGATGGTCGAACGCGGCGACAAGCTTGACGTGCGGTGAGCGCAACAGACCGTTGCCGAACACGTCACCCGACATGTCGCCGATGCCGACGATGGTCAATTCGTCGCGATCGGCATCCTTGCCCAAGGCCCGAGCGTGGCGGCGGACGCTCTCCCAGGCACCCCGGGCCGTGATGCCCATTGCCTTGTGGTCGAAGCCATCACTGCCGCCCGACGCAAACGCATCTCCCATCCAGAAGCCGTAGTCGGCGGAGATCTCATTGGCGATGTCGCTGAACGTCGCCGTGCCCTTGTCGGCGGCCACCACCAGATACGGGTCGTCGCCATCATGGCGAACAGTGTCGGGTGGCGGCACGATGGCACCGGCCACGATGTTGTCGGTGAGGTCGAGCAGCCCGCTGATGAACTCGCGATAGCAAGCCACGCCTTCCGCACGGAACTCGTCGGCCCCCGTCGGCGGCCGCTTCACCACGAAGCCGCCCTTGGCGCCGGTGGGCACGATCACCGCGTTCTTGACGATCTGCGCCTTGACGAGCCCGAGAATCTCGGTGCGGAAGTCTTCTCGTCGGTCGCTCCACCGGATGCCGCCCCGCGCGATCCGACCGTTGCGGAGGTGAATTCCTTCCACACGGGGCGAGCACACCCAGATCTCGAACATCGGTCGGGGCAACGGAAGATCGGGAACCTTTGACGTGTCGAACTTGTAGGCCAGGACAGGCCGTCGGCCGCCGTCGGCGCTCGGGCGAAAGGCGTTGGTGCGCACCGTGGCGTCGATCAGCGACAACAGGGAACGCAGGGTACGATCGTCGTCGAGACTCGGAACGGCGTCGAGCGCCTCGATGATCTCGGCGCGCACGTCTGTCTCCGCAGTGGGATCGGCTGCCGAAGCCGGGTCGAACCGGGCGGCGAACAGAGCTGTGAGCAGACGGCTGATGGACGCATGGCGGGCCAGTGTTGCGTCGATGTACTGCTGACTGAAGGGGAAGCCGATCTGGCGCAGGTACCGGGAGTAGGCGCGCAAGATCTCGATCTGGCGCGCGGTCAGGCCCGCCAACAACACCAGCCGATTGAGGCCATCGACCTCGATCGAGCCGCTGAACTCGGCCAGGAAGCAGCGCTGCACTTCACCCTTGGTGAACGCACTGAGCTCCACGTCGGCCGGCACTGCGACGCCCACATCGTGGAGCCACACCGTGGCACCATCGACAACGAAACCGAAGGCTCGCTCGTCGAGCGCTCGCAGGCCGAGCTGATCGAGCAGGGGCAGCATGTCCGCGAGAGGAATGGAATCACCCCGCCGATAGATACGGAACCGCCAACTGCCGTCGACACGTTGCAGCAGATCGGTTGTGGTCTCGACCGTTCCATCGGCGAGGGCGTCGATGTTGACGAAGTCGAGCGCGGCCACGGGCGGATCATTCAGTTCGTCGTAGCCTGCGGGCATCGCCGGCTCGAGCCGATCGACCAGATCGGCCCGCGCTCCGAGGGAGGCTCTGACCGCGTCGAGCCAATCATCGGCGATGTTGATGGTGGTCATGTATCTCCCGGCAACGCTGGCGGCAGTTTCCCCTACCAGCGAGACTAGTCGGTAGCGTCTAGAACATGAGTCGCCACTCGTTTCGTCGCGTCGAGTCGCACCCCGGTCACCGCTCGGTCGCCGGCGGTCTGGCACGCGCCTCGGTATTCGGCGTCAGTGACGGACTCGTGTCCAACGTGTCGTTGGTGATCGGATTCGCCGGCGCCGGTGTCGCATCGTCAGTGGTCCGCCTGGCCGGGCTGGCCGGAGCAATCGCCGGAGCGATGAGCATGGCGGCCGGAGAATGGGTCAGCATCTCCGCGCAGAACGAGATGGTCTACCGCGAACTCGCCGTCGAGCGTCGCGAGTTGGCTCACAACACGGTGTCAGAAACCGCCGAGCTGGCGGCGATGTACGAAGGTCATGGCATGACTCGCCAGATAGCCCTCGATGCGGCCGCCGACGTCATGCGTGAACCCGAGGCAGCGCTCGTCGTCCACGTCCGCGAGGAACTCGGTGTCGACCCCAACGAGCTCGGATCGCCGTGGACTGCCGCTGGCCTGTCGTTGGTGTGCTTTCTGGTCGGAGCACTCCTGCCGGTCATTCCCTGGTTGGGGGACGGCGGCGGCAACAGTGCCAAGGTGGCATCGATCGCCATCGGTGTGGTCGCTGCGGCGCTCGTCGGCGCGGCCATCGGCAAGTTCGCCGAGCGACGAATAGCGTGGAGCGCAATTCGTCAGGTGCTGATCCTGCTGATCGCCTGCGGCGCAACGTGGCTCGTCGGCCGGGCGCTGGGAGTCAGCGTCACCTGACGTCCTGCAGTGCGGAACTTTGTTGCTGCCAACATGGTGAACACGTTGGGAGCGACAAAGGTCGAAGTTCGGATCGTCAGAGGCCTTGGGTGCGTTGACGAAGCGGCGCGATCTGCAGGATCACCCGTTCGCTCACGATGTTGCCCTGGTAGTCGACGCCCATGTACTTCTGCGACAGGGCATCGATGTTCGCCCGTGCCACCGCGCCGCGGACCTCGCCGGCCACAGTGCCGCGCACCTCGGCGTAGGCGTAGGGGTTGTCCGCGCTCCAGATGATGACGGTGACGCTCGGATTGGCTTCGATCGCTTTGTACTTGGCGCGGTGAACCTCGGTGTTGATCAGGACGTGTTCGTCGTCGGCGTCGACCCACATCACGTGTGTGGCGATCGAGCCATTGGGGAGATGGAACGAGATCGAACCGAAGTTCTTGCCACGGGCGAGGTCACCAATCACTGGATCAAGCATGCGGCCACCATACGTGCTTCGATTGGGGAATGCGCCAACTGAACGTGCTCGGTGAGGAGCTGCAGCCCTGCTCACTCGATCCCTTGACGGGCTACTACCGCACCGGTTGTTGCGAGAACCGCGGCGACGATCCTGGTCTGCACGTCGTGTGTGTCGTCGCCACCGACGAGTTCCTGGCGTTCTCACGAGCGGTCGGCAACGACCTGTCCACACCGATGCCCCAGCACGGGTTTCCCGGGTTGAGCGAGGGTGACCAGTGGTGTCTGTGCGCGGCCCGCTGGCAGGAGGCATTCGAAGCAGGGGCGGCGCCCATGGTGCGTCTGGCGGCAACACATCTGTCTGCCCTGGAGTATTCCTCCCTGGCCGACTTACGCGCTCATGCCGTCGATGGGTGACCGGTGTCCCATTGCTGGTCGCGAAGGACCAACTCCCCATCGGCCGTGATGGCCATGGCGCGGTAGCCGTCGAAGTTGCTCACCCAGTCGATGCCTTCGAGCCCCATCACGAACGCCGTCGTGGCGAAGGCGTCGGCCCACGTGAGGTGGGGACCGACGACGGTCATCGACGCCAGTGTCGCCGCCGGTTGACCTGTTCGGCCGTCCCAGATGTGTCGACCGCGTGCTGCCGTCCCCGAGGTCGCAACGGCCTCGCCGCTGACCTCGACGAGCGCCCGTATGGCGCGCGGATCGTCGTTGTTCGGATCGGCGATGGCGACACGCCAGCGCGACCCGTCACGGGCATGGCCGCGGGTCTGGATGTCGCCGCCGACCGAGAGGTACCAGTGCCGCAGGTCGGCGGCGTGGAGATGGTGTGCAGCTTTCTCTGCCGCCCACCCTTTCACGAATCCGGCAGGATCGATGTCCGTATCGCCGGGCCGACGGGCCCGGAAGGCGCCACGACTTGCGTGTTCGAGCCACGTGCACGCATCCACCACTTCGAGAACTTCAGAACTGGTGTCGAGCAGGTGCAGTTCACCACGGTTGACGCGGCTGATCTCACTGGTCGGACGAAAGGTCGAGAACATATCCTCCAGCCGGTCCAGCTCGACCCACAGCGCAGCAACTGCCTCATCGATCCACGCCCGGTCTGCCCGGTCGTGCACGTGCACGCTGGCGACGGTGCCCATGACGGCGTGAGTACGCACCACAGCGGACTCGAGCGTCGATGTCATCAGCCGACCTGGTCGAGGATCGCCTGCAGCGACCTGGCGTAGCCGATCGAGGTGATGGTTGCCCCACTGACACCGTTGATGTTCACGCTCTGCGCCTGAATCACCTGCTTGTGAAGGATCGGCAGCGCCCGGTTGTTGATCTGCTGCGATTTGCGGTGCGAGGTCGGGTACTGGATGGCACCGACGTCGCAGATCTGTCCACTGCTCGACACCACTGCTTCGACCTGCACGGGACCCCACCGCGTGTCGATGGTCGGGCCGTCGATCGTCTGGCCTTCACATGCGGTGGACGCCGCCGGCTGAGCAGGCTGCGTCGTGGATGGCGCTGTGGGGGGCGCTGTTGGGGGTGGTGTGGCGGACGGTTGCTGTTGTGGTGCAGCCCCGGGAACCAGTGGGGCGACCGTCGGTGCCGGCTGCTGCACGACGGCGGGCAACGTTGACGACACGGCAGGAGGCTGTCCCGATGCGCCGACGGCGCCCTGGTCGGGCAGCGCTGACGCGTCGAGACCGAGGTCGACGGCCGCGCCACTCGAGGGACGGTCGAGCAGCGCTACGAGGCCGGATGCGGCCGTGGTCACGGCAAGAGCCGGCAGCAGACGTCGGCCAAGGGAAGCGGAGGGTCGATTACTCATGTGGTTACCACCAGGGCTGTTCGAAATGGATGTCTTCGGATGCGACGCCTGCTTCGCGTAGCCCGGCCCGACCCGCCCACAACAGGCGCTCCGGACCGCACAACACGGCGACTCGCTCGGTCAGATCAGGGATGGCCTTGCGCAGCACCTTGCCGGAGAACGGGTCCTTCACCGCGAGCGTCGCGGTCGGCCCGACCAGTGTCATCAGCTCGCCACCCAGCTCGCGAGCCATACCGCGCAGTTCGTTGGCGTAGACGAGGTCGTCGTGTCGGCTGGCCCGGTACAACACGATCGGCTGGTGCCGCCGGTCGAGGCGTTCGAGCATCGCCTTCACCGGCGCCACACCGATGCCGCCGACGATAAACAAGACCTTGCGGTCATCGATGGTCTGGGGGGTGCAGGCGCCGAATGGGCCCTCGACGACCATCCGTGTCCCTCGAGGAAGGCGACCGATCGACGCGCTGGCATCGCCCAATGCCTTCACCGAGATCCGAAGCCCATCAGTCGTCGGCGCCGCTGACAGCGAGAACGGATGGGCCTGCCACCACAGACCCTTGGCAAGCGGCCGCACGATGACGAACTGGCCGGCGTCGCCGATCATCTTGTGCAGACCACCGCCGGCAAGACGCAGCTCGGTGGTGTTGTCGTTGAGCTTTCGTGTCTCGGCGATGTGCAAGGGGTTGAGTGCGGCGACGAGGAAGCGGCCCCAACGACCGCGGATCAACATCACCCCAACGCCGACGTGCAACGCGATCCACAGCCACCGGGAGAAGGCGTCGTTGGCGAACAGTTCACCCCACACGATCTCGTGCGAGAACGAGATCACGAACCCGGCGTACGCGAGAAGATGAATGAAGTACCACGTCTCGTACGACATCTGGCGGCGGATGCTGCGCAGCGACGAGACCGTCACGACACCGATGATGAGGGCGCCGACGAACGCCAACGCCATATACGAGTCGCGCCCTGTGAGATCGACGATCGCCGACGGGAACCCGAGGTCGAGCCCCCACGCGAACACCGAGGTGACAACGTGGACGCCGACGAGGACGGCCATCGTCTCACCGAGGATGCGGTGCCAGATGAACACACGATCGAGGCCGTAGCGACGCTCGATCGCCAGCGGTCGGCCGGCGAGCGTCAACCCGGCAAGTCCGGCGAAGGACGCGGCGATGCCGGTGAGTTGCGCCAAGCTCGTCGCCGAAGGGACAGCGCCCTGGGTGAGGTTGCCGAAGCCGCCGTGGCGGAACCAGACCGTGAGGATGACCCCGACCGCCGCGCAATAGAACGACAGCACATGGTTGTCGCTGAACACCGTGTAGCGCCGACGCTGTAGCGGCTTGCCGCCCGGGGTTGTGCGGCGCGTCTGAGCGCGGTCACGTACGGCGGCGGGCATGTGCACCACTCTGGTCGAACCGTGCGAAGCGCGCACGAGATCGCAGTAAGAGTTTCGTAAGAACGGCTTACGTCCGGCCAGCTACGTCACGGTAATGGTGATGGTGTCCGAGTCCGTCTTTGTGCCACCCGTGCCAGTGTTGCCCAGGTCGCTGCTGACGATCTTCAAAGATCCTGCACCGGTTGATGTGGGATTGAAGCTGAGCCCATCGAGTGCAGAATTGATGTTTGTCATGGTCCCCGTGAAGGTCATGGATGCCTGACCGTTGCCGCCCGCCGTAAACGTCAGACCACCGGTTCCCGGCAGGGTCAGCGTGCCCCTGGTGCTGGTCAGTTGCACCTGCATCGTGGCGGCCGACCCAGCGTCGACATCGTTGACCTTCACCAAGCTGCCATTGGCCGAAGAGAACACCTCCGCGGTGGTCCTGGAGGTGGTTTGACTGTCTGGGACTGTGTTGACGGGGTTGTCGTTGACGGCGGTGAGAGTGATCGTCCGGCTCGCGGAGTTGCTGTCGAAGAGGCCGTCATTGACAACGAACGTGATGATGCGGGTAACCGCGGGCAGGCTGTCACTGCTGTTTCTGTACCTGACCTTCTGCAGCGCGGTCTGATAGTTGGCCTTGGTGGTCGAACCGGACAGAGTGAGGACACCAGTCATCGCGTCCCAGTTGAAGGTGATACCACTTTGGCTCGCAAACGTCAGAAGGTCCTCTCCCTCGACATAGTTGGTGGACACGGTCACCGTCGCCGAGACCATGTTGGCGCTGTCATTGTCGACAACCGTGATCCCCGAATCGATCACCTTTGCCGTTCCGTTCTCGGTGTATGCCTGGCTGGTGCCAGTAGCAGTGACGACCGGTGCGTACGCAACGGTGATCGCGATGGTGTCGGTGTCGGTGAGGGTGCCGCCGGTGCCGGTGCTGCCTTGGTCGCTGGTGACGATCCTCAGGCTGGCAGGGCCGGTAGTGCCCGACGTCGGGTTGAAGCTCAGCCCGGCCAACGCTGCGTTGATGTCGGCGATGGAGCCGGTGAAGGTCATATCCGCGTCGGCGGTGCCGCTGTCGCCCGACTTGAAGGTCAGATTGGCGACACCTGACAGGGTCGTCTTCCCAAGGGCGCTGATCAGCTGGACTTGCACGGCGCTTGACCCGGCGTCGACGTCGCTGATCGAGATGACGTTGTTGTTGCCGGAAGAGAACACCTTGGCGGTGTTCCTGGGGGTCGCCTGACTGCCTGGGACACCATTGACCGGGGGGTCGTTCACAGCGGTCAGAGTGATCGTCCGACTAGCGGTGTTGCTATCGACCAGGCCGTCGTTGACGCCGAACGTGACGGTTCGCGTCAGCGTGTTCGGGACGTGGCTGTTGTTGCTGTACGTGACCGAGCGCAGCGCAGCCTGGTAGTTGGCCACCGTGGCGTCGCCGGACAGGGTGAGAACTCCGGTCGTCGCGTTCCAGTTGCCGGTGATGCCGTTCTGGTCGACGAAGCCGAGCGTGTCCTGACCGTCGAGGTAGTTGGTGGTCATGTCCACCGTCGCCGAGGAAAGGTTGACGTCGTCGGGGTCGGTCACGATGAACCCGGAGTCGAGCGCCGAGGTGCCGTTCTCGATGTACGCCAAAGCAGCGCCTGTCGCGGCCACGACTGGGGCATCGTTGACCGCGGCGACGGTGATCGTGCGGCTCGTTGGGTTGCTGGCGAGGAGGCCATCGCTGGCGACGAAGCTGACGGTCCGGATGGCCATGCTCGGGTTGTCGCCGACAGTGCTGAACGTGATCGATCGCAGCGCCGCCTGATAGTTGGCGACCGACGACGAACCGGACAGGCCGAGGACTCCCGTCGCAGGCGTCCAGGTGCCGGTGATCCCGTTCTGGGTGGTGAACGCCAGGATGTCCTGACCGTTCACGTAGTTGGTGGTCATGGTCACCGTCGCCGAAACCAGGATGGCGTTGTCGCTGTCGGTCACCGTGATCCCCGTGTCGAGCGGCGACGTGCCGTTCTCGGTATAGGCCATACTCGTGACGGATGGCGTGACGACTGGCGGGTCGTCGACGGTGATCGTGAACGTCTGGACTGCACTGGTGTCGGATGCGCCGTTCGCCGTGCCTCCGTTGTCGTGGATGCTGACACTCACCGTCGCGATGCCGGTGGCGTCTGCGGCGGAGGCGAAGGTCAGTGTGCCATCGGCGCTGATGATCGGCTGGACGGCAAACAACACGTTGTTGGAGTTCGTCACGATGAAGTCGACCAGCTGGCCGGTCTCGCCCGAGCCCTGGCTGATCGCCGTCGCCCAACCGGCGATTGTCTGGGCGCCGAGGTTCGACACGAATCGCTGGTCGGCTCCCTTGATGAAGCTGGGCGTCTCGTTGGCCGGGTTGACCATGATGGTGACCGTGACGGGAGTCGTGGTGAGGATCCCGTCACTTGCCATGTAGGTGAACGACACTGGTCCGGTGAGGTTCGATGCCGGAACGTAGGTGAACGAACCGTTCGGGTTGAACACCAGCCCCGGCGTACTCGACACGCCCACCGCGGTCAGAACGGCGCCCTCCGGATCCGAGTCATTGGCCAGGACGCCGGTGAACGCATCGACGGTGAGTGTCGTGTCTTCGTTGACGAAGTAGCTGTCAGCTGCGGCAACCGGCGGCGTGCTGATCGCGACATTGTCGAATGCGGCGGTGTTGAGTTTGATGGGCTTGTTGCTCGGGGAATCGAGCTGATAGACGGCCGAAGATGCGAGACCGACGTAGATGGTCGACCCCATCGCGATCGTCTGCGTGGTCCCTCGCTGAGTCCAGGTCGTGCCGTTCGGGGAGATTTCAGCGGTGAGGCCGTCGCCTCGGCGCGTCAGCCTGACCCAATACGGGGGACTCAGAGAATCGGTCGGCGAAGCGGCGGCCGCGTCCGTTCCGGCGGTCTTCCTGTAGATGAACTCGGATCCGTTTCCTTGGGTCAGGCCCACCATCGCATGGACCGCGCTGACCTCGGTCAGGTTCTGCCTGAACATCACGCCGGCCTTGGCGACTGAAATGCATGCCTGCTCATGGGAGCGATTATCAGCCCAGCAGGTCGGGTCCAGTTGGGCACCGTTGTACCTCACATCCTCTGACACGACTCGCGCCGTCAGGCTGCCGTCGCCGGTCAGTGGCCGATAGAGGAACTGGAACCCGTCATTGGCCTCCCAGATGTCCCAACCGCTGCCCTTGACCGTGTACGTCGGCGACGCGTACGTGCTGTCGACTCCAGACTCGATCAGCGGATCACCGATGTTCGTGTGGTCCGTGAAGATGCCCATCGAGGTGACGTTGACGGTCACGGAGTCGGTGTCGCTCAATGCCGGGAGCGGTGTGTTGCCCAGGTCGTCGGTCACGATCTGGAGCGACGCTGCACCGACGAAGTCCGTTGTGGGCGTGAAGGTCAGGCCAGCCAGTGCGTAGTTGATGTTGGCGATGGGGCCGGTGAAAGTCATGGACGCCTGACCGTTACCGCCCGCCGTGAAATTCAGTCCGACAACGCCTGACAGGGTCGCCTTGCCATTGCTGCTGATCAGCTGAACCTGCACCGAACTTGGCGCATCGACATCGCTGACATAGATGGCGCTGCTGTTCGAGAACACCTTGTTGGTGTTCTTCGCCGTCTCCTGGGCGACGGGCACCCTGTTGACCGGGGGGTCGTTGACCGGGTTGACCGTCAACGTGACCGTCGCGATGTTGGAGTCGAGTGATCCGTCGCTGACCTTGTACTTGAACGAATCCGTGCCGTTGAAGTTCGCCCGAGGCGAGTAGATGAAGGAGCCATCGGACGTGAAGGTGAGCGCTCCGTTCGCCACGCCCGAATAGAGGATCGTCGTCTTGCCACTCGGGTTGGGATAGTTGGCGAGCAGGCCCGGTGCCGGGACTGTGAGTGTCGAGTCCTCGTCCACCAAGTGGAGGTAGCCAACGGCAACAGGAGGAGCCTCGATGAAGATCGTGTACGCCTTCGACGCCGTTGCCCCTGACGCGTCGGTGGCGGTGAACGTGACGCTGGTGTTCTGCACCCCGGTTGTGGGCGTGCCCGAGACGAGCCCGGTCGACTCATCGATCACGAGGCCGTTGGGCAGGCCGTTCGCCGACCATTTCGTCGGCTCGGTGGCGCCGATGGTCGACATCGGGATCGACGGATACTGGGCTCCGACTTCACCGTCTGGCAGAAACTCCGGACCGATAACGGTCAATTGCGATGCGGACGATCGGAGCGACGCAGTCATGATCGACACGAGCGGCGCTCGCGTGCCCTTTCCCGTCACCGTGAGCGTGACGGTTGCAGGGTTGCCCGTGCAGAACGGCGGCAGGGGCACAGGAAGGGGATTGAATTGACAGGTCGCTGCGGCCGCAAGGATGTTGTTGCCGAGCACGACATCGACCTTCGTGGTTTCAGCTTGGTGGTACGAGCAGACCCGCCGGACGAGTTGGAGCTTCGTGGCGTCGACAGGGTCGGCGACCGGGGCGTAGGTCACGACGACCCTGGTCTCCTCCGACACCGATGCGCGGTCGATCCAACTGAAGCGCACGACCAGAGGCTCGGCACTGCAGGCGATGCCGTCGTCGTCGGACGGGTCAGTGGATACTCCGAGAGATTGGTCGCGCAGGGCGGTCGTCGGGTCGATGCCTCCGGCCGACTGCGCGTCGCGAATGAGGAACGACGAGATCAACCCGGCGTCGCTGGAGTCGTTGACCTGATCGGTCGTGGAGCTGGCAGCGTTGAGTGAGGTGATCAAGGCCGCCACGACGACACCGCCGATGATTGCGCTGAGCACGAGCGATATCAGCAGTTCGATGAGTGTGAAGCCGCGGTCACCGCCGCGGACCCGATTGCACGCTGCATGTCGTTGCCGGAGGTTCATCGGTTGACACTCCATGACTGCACAAAGGTCTTGGGTGGGTCGTCCTGGAAGTTGACCTGCACCCGAATGATCACGTCGGCGAAGTTGCACGTGGCATCGGTCGGGTTCTTGCAGAACGCCGAGAAGATGACATTGCGTTGGTGGACATCCGATCCGGTGGAGCTCGGCACGACACCGCAGGCGTTCACCCAGTCGACGCTGATCGCGATGTCGTTCAGCGTGTCCTCGATCGAGCCGGCCGCCGACTCGCACGTGAGCCCACGGACGTGCGAGATCGCCTGCTGGATTGCACCGTCTGCTGCGTACTGTCGGTTGCGGATCAACTCGAGGCTGCCTCGGTTGTTGAGGGTCGACGTGGCGAGCGAGGCAAGTCCGGCACTGATCAGGCCGATCATCGTCACGAATCCGATGGCCAGGAGCAGTGCTGCTCCGGAATCCTGATGCTGGGAATGTGGCCGCTTCATGGTGTGCTCACCTTGATCTGCATCGTCTGGCGCAACCCCGTAGGTCCGACAACGATGAGCTTCAGCAACCGCGGGGTGGTGGCGCTCGGGCAGGCGTTGCCTGGTGGCTCAACGGAGAGGGCGAAGCCCGCCTCCGAGTACGTCACGGTGTAGGTGCCATCAGCGACACAACCTTGCACTGCCGCCTTGGTTGCTTCTGCGTAGTTGCGCATCACGACATCGGTCTGGACGCTGTTTCGTTGAGCGTTGCCGGCGTTGCTCGCGGCGTGCCAGGCTGGAGATCAGGGCCGTGATCGTCAGGCCGATGATCACGACGGTGAGCAGGATCTCGACCAATGTCTCGCCGGTATCCCGTCTCGCTCGCATCATCACTCCGGTCTGTCGTCGCTTCCTTCTCGCGTTGACTGCTGGATCGTCCGGCAACACCGTCCGCCTGAGCTGCTTGCGCGGCCCAGGCGGACAGGGAGGTTCAACTCAGGGGGTGCAGGCGAAGGTCGGAGCCGTGGTTCCGGAGCCGGCCGTCATCGTCAGTGTCCAGCTCGTGCCGGACTTTGCGATCGTCAAATCGGGGGTCCGATGGCGACACCGGTCGGCAGCGTCAGCGCAGCTGGGAGCGTCGCGCCGCTGCCGTGCCGTCGTCAGGTCGCGTGAAGTCGACTGGGTAGGCTCGCTGTTGGATGCGAAGTACACGGCCGAGGCCGCCTTCGACGGCATCGAGCGTGGCGTTGCACGCCGATCGTCGATCCCTTGCTGACCAGGTTGCTGATTCCGACGACAGCCACGGCCGACAGGATGCCGACGAGGACGATCGCGATCAGGATCTCGACGAGGGTGAATCCCTTGTCGGCGCTCTCTGTGGTCGGGCTGACGTGTGTGTTCATTGTTCCTCTTATTGGTGTTGGTGCCGTCTTGCGGCACGTTGTGTTGTGTTCAGTGGCCGTTCACGAGTGCTCACTTGATCTGGCCAAAGATGCTGTACATCGCTGCGATCTGGGCCACAGCGACGAAACCGACGACGAGTCCGACGAAGAGGATGACGACCGGGGCGAACAGGTCGGTCGCCTTCTTCATCGTGAAGCTGACCTCTCGCTCGTAGTAGTTGGCGGCCTTCGCCAACTGACTTCCGAGCATCCCGGTCCGTTCTCCGACTTGGATCATCTGACGGGCGGCGATCGGGAAGAGACCTGTCTCGACCATCGGCTCGTACACGCCTCCGCCTCGCACCAGCGTCTCTCGCGACATTCACCATGCGGGACTGGAAGATCGAGTTGTTCGTGCTGTCCGCCGACAGCCCGATCGCTGCCGGCAGCGGCACGCCGGCCAGGGAGAGCGACGACAAGACCCGACAGAACCGTTCGAGCGAGATGAGGCTGTAGAGGTTTCCGATCAGCGGCAACCTCATCGCGATGACGTCGCGTCGGCTCTTTCCTCGTGCCCCACCGAGGAAGACACCGAGCAGACCGGCGATGACCATGATCCCGATGAGGATCATCGGCCAGGACGTCGTCATGAAGTCCGTGAAGCCCATCAGCATCCGCGTCGGGAGTGGGAGTTGGGCGCCGAGACCTCGGTACAGGCCACTGAACTTCGGTAACACGAACACCGACATCACGATCATCGCCACTACTGCGATGACCAGCACCAGAATCGGGTAGGTCAGAGCGCTCTTCACCTGCCGGCGAGCCGCTATGTCGCGCTCCATGTAGGTGGCCAGCTGAGAAAGAACCTGGTCGAGATCTCCCGTGTACTCCGCTGATGCAAGCATCGCCCGGTAGTACGCAGGGAACACCTCGGGGTGGGCGTTCACCGCCTCGGCAAACCCTGTCCCGCGGTGGATCGAAGATCCGATGTCGGCAATCACGGCACGCATCTGCGGCGATTCGGCCTGCAGTTCGACGATCTCCAAAGCGTCGAGCAGCGTGATCCCAGCCTCGAGGAACGATGAAAGCTGACGCGAGAAAGCCATGATGACAGGGGGCTTGATCGTCTTGCCGATGCTGAACAACGGCTTCCGCTGGCGTTCGACCGGCGCAGGCCTTTCGGCGTCGCGGTCCATCGTCATCACGCTGCTCGTGGTTTCGGGCATCGAGGATCGCCGCTGGTCCGCCTCGATGCTCGACGCATCGGCGGCAGAGCCACGGGATAGATCCTGACTGTTCACGGTTTCGCCATTTCCTCTTAATCCGACACTTCATTTTCGGCAGCGGATGAGGTCAATCAACAGAGCCTTAGTACCCAACGCGTGGACCCTGACGACCTATTTATCCACAAAGGCGGCGACTCGCTCTCCGTGGTGAGAGGTCACACGGAGTGAGAGATAGAGCAGGTAAGAGCAAGGGCAAGATAGCGCCATCGGGTCAATCCAAGGACCACAAACGCGGCTGGGGCGTTCACTCAATTCGTGAATTGATATCTATATCTACACGCAGATTTCTCTCTTATCGGTAATTTGTCTCTCGACTTGAGACGATTTTCAACAAGCTTTGCGTCGGCCCGAGCAGGCGGCGGAAGGACCGAAGGCCCTAGTTGAAGCACAATTGTGATGCGACGATGCCCCAATGAGGTGTCGCTTTCCATGAGCAGATGGGCGAAGAAGCACGAAGTCGTCCCGGTGGTCGGCCCTGCGGCGCAGGTGACTCCGACGATCTCACCAGGGGCTCGGGCCCGACTCGGCGATCTCTTGCTGGCCGAGAACCGGGTGTTGCCCGAACAGCTCGCCGGAGCCCTCAACCTGCAGATGGAGTCCGGCCGGCAGCTGGGGACGATACTCGTCGAGCAGGGGTTGCTCGACGCCCGTTCGCTGACACAGGCGTTGGCGACACAGTACGGATTGCCGACCGTCGACCTCCATACGGTGCGCCCCTCACGCCGAGGCGCTCACGCTCGTCCCGGAGGAGATGGCCCGCCGGTTGCACATCGTGCCCCTCAGTCTGAACGACGACGCTCTGGACGTGGCTATCGCCGATGGCTCCAGCGATACCGTTCGCGAGGCATTGGCCACACTCGACGTCGACGAGGTCAACGTCTTCCTCTCCCCTCTCGAGGACATCGTCACGTGTCTCAACACCTACTACCGCGTGCTGTCGGAGAGCGACGACCACGTCAAGCAGTTCTGGGACACGGCGACGGCACAGCAGGAGATCGAAGCGGCAGTCGGCGCCACCGACGATGCGCCGATCATCCAACTGGTCAACAAGATCGTGACCCAGGCGCTGCGTGATCGTGCCTCGGACATACACATCGAGCCGACCGATGGTCGCATCCGCATCCGCTACCGCGTCGACGGTGCGCTTGCGGGAGGTGCTCAGCCTGCCGGCTTCCACTGGTCCGGAACTGGTCAGCCGCATCAAGATCATGGCCGACATGGACATCGTCGAGCGACGACGTCCTCAGGACGGCCAGTTCGAGACGAGGATCGACGGCGCCGGCATCGACGTGCGCGTGGCCACCGGCGCGACGATCTTCGGTGAGACCGCCGTACTGCGATTGCTCGACAAGAGTCGCTCGATGAAGCACCTCTCGGAGCTCGGCATGCCGGTCGACACCCACGAGCGGTACCTGTCGATCGTACGACAAGCCGTACGGGATGATCGTGTGCAGCGGCCCCACCGGTTCCGGCAAGACCACGACCCTGTACGCGACCCTGGCCGAGATCAGCCGCAGCGAGCTGAACGTGATGACCATCGAAGACCCGGTCGAGTACGTGTTCCCTGCGGCCAATCAGATGCAGATCAACCTGCAGGCCGACGTGACATTCGCAGGTGGCCTCAAGTCGATCCTCCGCCAGGACCCTGACGTGATACTCGTCGGCGAGATTCGGGACGGGGAGACGGCGAGCATCGCCGTGCAATCGGCCCTGACCGGACACGTGGTGATGTCGTCGCTGCACGCGACCGACGCGACTTCTGCTCTGTTCCGGCTGATCGACATGGGGATCGAACCGTTCTTGCTGTCGTCGTCGCTCGTCGGTGTGGTCGGTCAACGACTCGTTCGCAAGATATGTCCATCGTGTGTGACGGGGTACGAGCCGACCGCAAAAGAACGCGAGTTCTACGACTTCTACGGCGGCACGCCGAAGGAGTCGTTCGTTCACGGCGCAGGATGCAACTTCTGTTCAGGCACGGGATACCGCGACCGTGTGGGCGTCTACGAAGTGCTCGCGGTGACCGACGAGATCCGCCAACTCATGGTGACATCCGCAGCGCCTCAAGAGATGCGCGCCGTCGCTGTCTCGCAGGGCATGCGGACGATGAGCCTCGAGGCGATGGCACTCGTCGCCAAGAACGTGACCACCATCGATGAAGTGCTCCACAACGTCTACGTCAACTAGAGACCGCCGAGACATGTACGGGCGCGAGCAGTTGCACTGGCGGGCCAGGGCAATCTGCTCGTTCGATGCTGCCCGAGTTGTCTGTGCGCGCGCATAGAAGTTCCGCGCTTCTGATCGCTCACACAGAGCGAAGAGCCTGGCATCGCGGGCGCGATGTGGGCCGTAGAGGCCCACATCGGTGCCAGCGGTCTCCGACCGGGCTAGCTCCGTACTGCCGCATCTCGAGTGCCTCTGGTCGTGGCTCGAGCCCGATACAACTGCGCCCCCGACGCATGCATCGACACCACTCGTGACCTCGGCGAAATTTACGAGAAATCCAAGACTTGGACTAAGCGGATCGTCTCCCTCGGACGTGTAATAGTGGATGGTCGAAGTCGAGGCGTTCACGAGCATGTTTGGCCGGGAGTACCCCCGGCTTGTCGCGCTCGGCCTCGCATTGACCGGCAATCGGGCGACGGCCTGCGACCTGGCCCAGGAGACGCTCGCCCGGGCGTACCGGTCGTGGGACCGTGTGGAGACGTACGAGCTGCCGGCCGCGTGGCTGCGTCGTGTGTTGATCAACCTGGCGATCGACGTCAGTCGCAAGGCACATCAGGAGAAGGCGGCGCTGGCACGCGTTGGGCCACAGGCCACCGACGGGATCGACGGAGGCGGCGGCGAGTGGTGGGCGACGGTGCGGGCACTGCCCGTTCGTGAGCGGTTGGCGATCACCCTCTACTAGGTGGAGGACTACTCGATCGGCGAGGTCGCGGCAGTGATGGAGATCGCTGCAGGAACGGTCCGCGCCACGCTCGCCCAGGCTCGCCAGAAGCTGGCTGTAGCCCTCGCTGTACAGGAGGATGTGGTCCGATGATCGACGTCGATGCCCGCGGCCGGCACGAGGCCGAGTTGCTTCGCGAGGAGGCTGCCCGGATAGCCGATACCGAGACAGCCCTGCAGTCTGTGCTCGACGGCGAGGTCCTCGTTCCGCTCGTCACCCGCGGCGAGGCACGGTCGCGCCGGGTCGTCGCCCGCGATCCGGTGTCGGTGCGTCGGCGCATCCCGGTCCTGGTCGGCGTCGCCGCTGCTGCCGCTGTCGTGGCGGCGATCGCCTTTCTGCCGAGCAGTGACCCGAAGGTCATTACTCCGGCGGACACTACGGTCACTCCATCGACCGAGCTGGTGGTGCAACCCCTCGACCCGCCGATCGAGTGCGAGCTGGAGCTGTGCCCGTCGTTGGCCGTATCACCGGAGGGCACTCTTGTCGCCTACGACCAAACAGCGAAGACGCTCACCTGGTACGACGCCGAGCCGCACGTGCTGCCTGTCACAGCCGACCTCGGCGCCGAGCAGGTCCAGCTGGAGGCCCTCGGGCCGAACGGCATCGCCTACCTCCTGACCGGATCGCCTGACACGCAGTCGTGGCAACTCGTGATGATCGCGCAGTCGGGTGCAGAGCTTCGACGATCAACCAGCTCGAGCCCCGACGTCGAACCGTATGCCGACGGGTTCCGGGAGCGCCTTTACTGGACCGGATGTGAACCAGCCACCCACCCGCTGATGGGATGGCAGGTCTCGCCCATGCCCTACCCGGGCATCGCTTACACCACCGGAGTGGTCACAGTGGAGTACGGCATGGAATGGAAGGTCGCCTGGCCGCACACGCTGAGCACCCGATCGCAGGTCGCCCCTCGGTGGGACGGTGGAGCCGTGTTGTCACTGATCCCCGAGTCCGTCGATGCTCCCCGTGAACTGATCGAACTGCTGCCGGACGGATCCGTTCAGCGCTTCGACTTCGGCGACGAGACGGTGCACGCCCTGCTACCCGACGGATCGGCGGTCGTGTGGCGCGACGGCCAGTTCGTCCGGCTCTCGCCGCCGCAAGCGCTCGAGTGGCCAGGGGCAACCGAGCTGACGGTGCAAACGTTGGAGCCCCCAATGACCTGCGACCGTTCCCCTATGGTCGCTTGCCCGTCGCTCGCTGTCTCGCCCGACGGCACGTTGGTCGCCTTGGACATGAGGGCACAGACGCTGACCTGGTACGAGGATGAGCCACGCGTGATACCACTCAAGGCCGAGCGACCGCTCGGCGTCGACGAGGGGCTCGATCTCATCGCGATCGGGCCGCACGACATTGCCTACATCCAGGGCGCGGACATGGACTCCACGACGTACATCATGGCCGTCGCCCCATCCGGTACGGAGATCACACGAGTGGACTGGCGACCCACCTTCGGGCCCGTCTTCCCGACAGCAACGGGCCTCGTACGGCCCAGCTTCGGTGATCGTGAGTGGCCGCCGCCGGACGCTGTGCTGGCGATGCCGTGGGTCGACCTCGACGGGAACCCGATCACCGACACCAGGCCCTACCCGACGGCGAAGGACACCGGTGCCGGAATCGAGGTCCGTCTCGGGGAACGGCGATGGCTGCTCGCCGGAGAAGCGTCGTCCGGAGGTCCGCTGCCGTTCGCCTTCTTCCTCCCCCGATCCGACGGCGGAGTCGTCGCGCTCGACTTCCTCGGTGAGCTGCTCGAACTGTTGCCTGACGGCACCATCGAGCACTACGACATCGGTGACCTACCGGTAGCAAGCTTGCCGGTGCTGCCCGATGGCTCGTTGATCGTCATACACAATCTCCAACTGCTCCGCTTCGCCCCTCGAGCCTGACCTCCATGCCTAGGATCATGCCGAGGCGCACGAACTGATGGCTCGCGGATCGACACCACACCCCGGTCGTCATCGACAACCACCTCTGGAAACACCCCGGGGAACTCGTAGCGGCGGCTCGGCGTGCCCCGTCACCCACAGGTATCTCCGGCTCCGTCGTTCCCGGACCGTGGTCGACGCGCCATTCTGTGCCGTTGAGTTCCAGACACTCGGGCGCGAATGTGGAAGCAGCGGTTCCGAAATCTCGCCCGTCCGTTCTGCTCGGGGGCGGAAGTGGAAGCCGCGTTTCCTGAATCGCGCCCAACGAGTCCCAGGGGGCGGGCCGAGAAGCGCTCGCGGATCCGGCGATATGCGCCGATCGGCGGTCGTCGTTGGATGGACATCGGATGGCCGTTCACACCGTCACGAGCCGCTCGCCCGACCGCTTTGCCACAAGCGCTCGATTCCAGGCGCCGCGGGCCGCGATCGTCTGACAGCGAAGGGTCCCTAGCTGAACAGCTTCTTGGCGATCACGATGCGTTGGATCTGGTTGGTGCCTTCATAGATCTGGGTGATCTTTGCATCGCGCATCATCCGCTCGACGGGGAACTCGGCGGTATAGCCGTAGCCACCCAGGAACTGCACGCAATCCGTGGTCACCTGCATGGCCACGTCGCTGGCGAAGCACTTGGCCATCGCCCCGGCCATGCCCAGTTCGCCGGTCGGATCGCCGTCGTCGACCATCGCGCAGGCCCGGTAGACCATCGCCCGCGCCGCCTCGATGCGCATTGCGCAGTCGGCGGCCATCCACTGGAGACCTTGGTTGTCTGCCAGAGGGCGTCCGAACGTGCGACGCTCTTTCATGTAGCCAACGGCGAAGTCGAGTGCACCCTGGGCGATCCCCACCGCCTGCGCGCCGATGGTTGGCCGCGACCGATCGAGGGTGTGCATCGCCACCTCAAATCCTTGGCCGACCTCACCAAGCCGCCAGCCATCGGGGATGCGGCAGTCGTCGAATCGCACGACGCCGGTTGGTGACCCCTTGACGCCGAGCTTGTGCTCGAGTTTGTCGACGTGCACACCCCACTCGGCCTTGGCCAGGAAGCAGGTGATTCCCTTGTGGCGATCGTCGGAGGTGCGGGCGAAAACGGTGTAGAGATCACTGACGCCGGCATTGGTGATCCAGCACTTCGTGCCGTTGACGACCCAATCGTCGCCGTCGCGAACTGCGCGTGTCGTCATTGACGCGACGTCGCTGCCGGCGTCGGCTTCGCTGAGGCAATAACTGGCCTGACTGCGGCCATCACAGACTCGCGGCAGCACTTCGGCCTTCAGTTCGCCGGACCCGAAGTTGAGCACAGGCAACATGCCCAGCTTGGAGATCAGAAACATCAAACTGGTCGAGGCACACGCCCGAGCCAATTCTTCCGTGGCGATCGCCTGAGTCACGACCGAGGCACCCTGGCCGCCGTATTCCTCCGGATACTGCAGCGAGGTGAGATCGGCGGCGACGAGCGCCTTGAAGACCTCCCAGTCGTATTCCGCCTTCTCGTCGGTAGCGGCGGCACGGGGAGCGACCTTGTCGTCGGCGAACCTACGCACCACCGCGCGGAACTCGCGCTGTTCGTCGGTGAGATTGATCGGTTGATTCATGCTCCCAACAACTCCTTCCATCGACCGGGATATGCCGCGGCGACTTGGGCCGGCGTCATGCGCAGGGTGGCCTCGGGCACCATGTCGGCCAGTGCTCTGGCCTCGTCGTAGTGGTGCAAGGTGTTGCTGACACCTTCGAACAGTCGGGCCCGTTCGGCCTTCAACTCGGCAGGGGGATCACCGTCGAGAAAACCCCACACCGTGAACGCGATGGTCAGGTCGTGCACGACCGGTGCCCGGCTGAACATCGACGCCCGCCGCAGAGCGATTCCAAGACAACCCTGGATCGCATCGGCGGCGTGTTCTCCTGGCTGCAGTTGCAGGCGGTCGCCGAAGCCGTTGGCAATCTTCAGCGCGAACCCCTGGTCGGGACCCTGAAAGCCCAGCCGAGCGCCTTCAGGCTGGAACCCGACGAGGTCGGCCGGACGGTCTGGTTTCCACGAGGCGGGGACGATGTCGGGTGATTCGTAGCCACGCGAGTCATCGACGGGTGAGACAGGAGCGAACTTCGGCGCGGCCATGAACACTCTTTCTACCTGGCGGACACTGGTCGTGTCATACGTGCGGGTCAATGATCAGCCGGCGGAATGCAGCAACCCGAAGACCAGGCTCTCTTCGAGAGCACGCCAAGAGGCCTCGATGATGTTCGCGCTCACGCCGATGGTGGTCCAGGTGCGATCGCCGTTGGTGGCGTCGATCAGCACCCGGGTGACCGCACCGGTGGCCGTTGCGCCGTCGAGGATGCGCACCTTGTAGTCGGTGAGGTGCACTTTGGCCAGCAACGGGAACGCCAGCCCGACTGCGGCGCGCATGGCCGAGTCGATGGCATTGACAGGACCATTGCCCTCCGACGTGTGTACATGACGTTGATCGCCGACCCACACCTTGACGGTCGCCTCGGTCGTGAAGTCGCCGGTTGCCAACTCGTCGGTGATCACGCGCATGCTCTCCACCCGGAAGAAGTCCTGCTGCCAGCCGGCAGCACGGCGCATCAGCAGTTCCAACGATGCATCGGCGGCCTCGAAGTGGTACCCCTCGTGCTCCAGTCGCTTGAGGTCGTCGATGACCTGGTTGACGGCCGGGCCGTCCATCGGGAGGCCGAGCTCGGCGGCCTTCATGTGGATCGTGGCCCTGCCGGCCATCTCGCTGACCACGAAGCGCGTGCCGTTGCCGACCAGTTCGGGATCGACGTGCTCGTAGGCGTCCTTGGCCCGGGCAATGGCGCTGACGTGCAGACCCGCCTTGTGGGCGAACGCAGACTCACCGACATAGGGCGCCTGGGGGTTGAGCGGTCGGTTGAGCACCTCGGCGACGTGGTGGCTGACCGCCGTCAGCCGCTCGATGCGGCCCTCCGGCAGACACGGCATGCCGAGCTTGAGCTGAAGGTTGGGGATCACGGTGGTGAGGTTGCAGTTGCCCGTTCGCTCGCCCAGCCCGTTGAGGGTGCCCTGCACATGGCGGGCGCCGGAGCGCACGGCGGCCATCGAGTTGGCGACGGCGCACCCCGTGTCGTCGTGGCAATGGATGCCGATGATCACGTCGCTGCCGACATGGCGGTGCACGTCGGCGACGATCGACTCGACCTCGTGCGGCAGCGAGCCGCCGTTGGTGTCGCACAGCACTACGTGGCTGGCCCCCTTGACCACCGCCGCCTCCAAGGCACGCAGGGCGAACTCGGGGTTGCGCTTGAAGCCGTCGAAGAAGTGCTCCAGGTCGACCATCACCCTGCGACCGTGTGCTGCCAGGAAAGCCACCGAATCGGCGATCATCGCCTCGCCCTCGTCGAGCGTCGTCTGCAACGCGTTGAGCACGTGATAGTCCCAGCTCTTGGCGACGATGCACACCGCACTGGTGTTGGCGTCGAGCAGGTTGCGCAAGGTGGCGTCGTCGTCGACCTTTCCCTTCGGGCGGCGCGTCGACCCGAAGGCCACCATCGTCGACGTGGTGAGCTGCAACTCGGTGGCGGCGCGGGCGAAGAACTCGATGTCTTTCGGATTGGCGCCAGGCCATCCGCCCTCGATGAAGTGAACGCCGAGGTAGTCGAGTTGCTCGGCGATGCGCAGCTTGTCGTCGACCGTGGCCGAAACTCCCTCTACCTGCAAGCCGTCGCGCAGCGTCGTGTCGAACACTTCGACAGATCGTCGGGTGTCGAAGACTTCGGCGGATTCGTTGCTCATGGTCGTGCCCACTTCCCTGGAAATGAAAGAGCCGCCCACGTGGGCGGCTCGGAGCGCACATCGGCGAAGGCCGACATGCGCTAGTGAATGATGATGATCGTGGCGGCGAGGCGAGAGATCACGAAAGCCATTCAATCCGCTTTTCGGACGGGCGTCAACGTGAACTCTGTGCAAAACCTGTGTGCAACAGGTGGACAGTTGAAAAACTTCTGGGGATTGTCAAGAAAGTCTGCGGATAACCCTGTGACTTCAAAAATACCGCTTGACCTGCGATGTTGAGTTGGAGCAAGCTACCCGAGTACCGGAAAGCGCACGCCAACCGGAACTCGAGGAACGGTGCCGAACACCGTGGACGCCAGCAATGGCGGTCACAAGGATCGGAGGGCCAACCGAGTTCACGAGGTGGAAGCGGGTCCGGGAGGGGAATGATCCATCCGCCAGGAGGCCTTCGGGCCGAGTGGTGGGGCCGGGGAGGAACGGACTGGGTAACCAGGTCGCTGCGAGCCGGTTCAGCGAGGGAAGCGAACCGGGTAACCGGGGTAGCTGAACGAGCAGCTGGAATGGTTGGAACCGGGTGACCGGGGAAGGCCGTATCAGTGGTTGGGGAACAAGCCGGGCAACCGGGGAGTGAACCGACAAAGGGAATCGCCCGCCAGCGCTTGCGCTGACGGGCGATGACATTGAGTCGAGCGAGAGGCTAACGCCTGGAGATCGACCAGTGGTGGATCATGAACCAAAAGGAGTCGCCCCGGGCGGCGCGCTGGCTTCGCGGCTGGCTGCGCAGCCCGGGGTGCTTCGCTTTTCGGCGCCGGCACGGTTCACCGTGGCTCGCCGGCATGGTTCACCGTGGCTCCCTCGTGTGGTCCACACCCGGGCCGTCCCGATTACCGTGCCCTACCATGAGCGAACCGAACCGCGACCTGCCTCCCGGCTATCAAGAACAGCTCGACCAGGGATATGCCTTCGGCTCGGTCATGACGTTCGCCCAGCGACCGCTGCTCACTGCTCCAGAGCAACTCGACTCCTGGCGGCCCGATGTCGCCATCGTCGGTGCACCGTTCGACCTCGGCACCTCGAATCGACCGGGCGCTCGCTTCGGCCCCCGGGCACTGCGCAGCAACGCCTACGAATCGGGCACCTACCACCTGAGCTACGGGCTCGAGATCTTCGAGCACGTCGAAGTGGTCGACTACGGCGATGCTCATTGCCCGCACGGCATGGTGCAGCAGAGCCTCGACAACATCAAGGGCCGAGTGCACGAGGTGGCCAGTCGCAAGATCATCCCCTTCACGATGGGTGGCGACCACACCGTCACCTGGCCGGCGGCCACCGCTGTCGCCGACGTCTACGGGTACGGCCACGTCGGCATGGTCCATTTCGACGCGCATGCCGATACGGCCGACTCCATCGACGGCAACCTCGCCAGTCACGGCACGCCGATGCGACGACTGATCGACAGCGGGGCAATTCCCGGACGCAACTTCATCCAGATCGGTCTGCGCAGCTACTGGCCGCCGCAGGACGTGTGGGAGTGGATGGCCGAACAGGGAATGCGCTGGCACCTGATGGACGAGGTCTGGGATCGCGGCTTTCAAGCGGTGATGGCCGACGCTGTGCGAGAAGCGCTCGATGGTCCTGAACACCTGTACATCTCGATCGACATCGACTCCCTCGACCCGGCCTACGCCCCGGCAACCGGCACACCGGAGCCGGGCGGGCTGGTCGCCGCCGACCTGATGCGAATGGTCCGCAAGCTGGCCTACGAACACAACGTGGTGGGCATGGACGTCGTCGAGGTGGCGCCCGCCTACGACCACGCCGACTGCACCGTCAACGTCGCCAACCGCCTGTTCATGGAGTGCCTCGCCGGTCTGGCCGCCAAGCGACGCGATGCGGCCGGCCTGACGCCAGGCCTCCCGTCCAACTGATCGCCGGAT
This sequence comes from Ilumatobacteraceae bacterium, assembly GCA_963773085.1. Classification (GTDB taxonomy): domain Bacteria; phylum Actinomycetota; class Acidimicrobiia; order Acidimicrobiales; family Ilumatobacteraceae; genus JAENVT01. The sequence goes on from CAVYZS010000018.1 coordinate 786,260, forward strand.
CACATCTACGATCGGGACATGGCTCGACCGATCGGTGAGCGGCCGGCGATGGCTGCATATGGCACGAACAGCCCTGACTGGAAGGCGTTGCCCTGGGAGTGGGCAGCGGAGCGGCTGACACCCAACAAGAATTACTGGGTCGTCACCGTGTCGGCCGGTGGCGCCCCGCACGCCCTGCCGGTCTGGGGTGTCTGGAGCGACGACGACCTACGGTTCATGTTTTCGTGCTCGCCCACGGCACGCAAGGCCCGCAACATCAGCGCCAATCCACTGGTGGTCTTCACCGTCGACAGCACCGTGGAGTGCATCTCCGTCGAGGGCGCCGCCGCGCCGATCACGGATCCGGGCCGCATCGACACGTGGATCGACCGCTATGTCGCCAAGTACAGCAGCGAGGTCCCCGAGGGCCTCGGCGACTTCGTCCGCCAGCACGCGATGTTCGAGGTCGTGCCGACCACCGCCTTCGCGATCATCGAGCGCGAAGTCGAGTTCGCGACGCGTGCCACCCGCTGGCGCTTCCCCTGACAAGGGGTCAGACGGCGAGTTCGCACCAATCCTTGTACTGGTCTTCCTCGCCACGCACCGCTCGGGCGTAGACCTCGGCGATGGCCTTGGTGATGGGACCAGGGCAGGAAGCGATGTTGCGGTCGTCGATCGACTTCACCGAACTGATCTCGGCGGCGGTTCCACAGACGAACACCTCGTCGGCGATGTACAGGTCGCTACGCGCCAGGTTGTCGATGCGGAATTCGAACCCGAGATCCTCGGCAATTCGCATGACCGAGTTCTGGGTGATGCCTTCCAGCGCGCCGGCCGACATCGGCGGGGTGATGATCACACCGTTGCGCGCCGCGAAGATGTTCTCGCCGGTGCACTCGGCGACCAACCCGTTCGGGGCCAGCATGATTGCCTCGTCGTAGCCGGCCTTCAACGCCTCGACCTTGGCGAGCGAGGAGTTGACATAGTTACCCGTGGTCTTCGATGCAGGCGGCATGGTGTTGTGATCATGACGGGTCCACGACGAGACCTTCATACGCACGCCGTGATCGAGAGCGTCCTCGCCGAGGAATGGTGCCCATGGCCAACAGGCGATGGCCACATCGGTGCTGCAGGGCAGAGTGTTGAGACCCATCTCGCCGTAGCCGTAGTAGGCGATCGGGCGCACATAGCAGCCGGGCAGGCCTGTGGAGACAACGGTGGCCTTGGTCGCGGCCACGATCTCGGTGACCGTGTACGGCAGTTCCATACCCATGATCTGGGCGCTACGGAACAGCCGCTCGATGTGCTCGGTCAACCGGAACACCGCGGGGCCTTGTGACGTCGGGTAGGCGCGAATCCCTTCGAATACCCCCGTGCCGTAGTGCAGGGTGTGGGTGAGAACGTGGATTTGAGCCTTGTCCCAATCGACAAGGTCTCCGTTCATCCAGATCTTCGGGGTGGGTTGGATGGGCATCGCTGGCTCCCGCTCTGGTCAGGCGTTCGTGGTACAGGTGAATGGTGCAGGTGAAGGGTGCACGTGTGAAGGTCCGTCTAGCCTGCCACGGCAGCGGCGATTTGTGAACCGATCTCGCTGGTGCTGCCGGTACCACTGTGCGAGGCACAGGCAGCACGAATCCGGGAGGCCGTCTCGCCCTCACCGAGAAAATCGAGCATCAGGGCCGCGCTGAGGATCGCGGCGATGGGGTTGGCCTTGCCCGTGCCGACGATGTCGGGGGCCGAGCCGTGCACGGGTTCGAACATCGACGGCCCGGTGCGCGCCGGGTTGAGGTTGGCCGACGAAGCCAGCCCGATTCCTCCACTGACGGCGCCGCCGAGGTCGGTGAGGATGTCGCCGAACAGGTTGTCGGTGACGATCACGTCATAACGATGAGGGTCCTGCACGAAGTAGATGCACGCCGCGTCGACGTGGTTGTAGGCCGTGCCGACCTGCGGGTAGTCGGCGGCGACGGCGTTGAACGCCCGCTGCCACAGATCGCCGGAGAAGGTCAGCACGTTGGTCTTGTGCACCAGCGTGACGTGCGGGTGACGTGCGGGATCTGCCTGACCTCGTTGCACGGCCAACTCGAATGCAAACCGGATCGCTCGCTCGGCGCCCCTGCGCGTGTTGACCGAACCCTGCGTGGCGACCTCGTGGGGTGTTCCTTTGCGAAGCACGCCACCTTCGCCGACGTACGGGCCCTCGGTGTTCTCACGGATCACGACGAAGTCGTGGGGCACGGTGTGGCCGGGTGCGGTGCCGACGAACGGGCGCTGATTGACGTAGAGATCGAGGTCGAAACGCATCTTCAACAACAGGCCGCGTTCGATGACGCCTGGCGGAACGTCGGGGGTGCCGACGGCCCCGAGGAGGATGGCGTCGAAGTTGCGAAGCTCGTCGAGCGTCGCGTCGGACAGGATCTCGCCATCACGGAGGTACCTTGCGCCGCCAAGGTCGTAGTCAGCGGTGTCGACCTCGACTCCGGCCGCACGCACCACCTTCAACGCCTCGGCCGTCACCTCGGGGCCGATTCCGTCGCCGCCGATCACCGCAATTCGATAAGCCATAGGCCCGAGATGTTACGTGGCGATAGCGTTTTCTTCCTATGACCACGACGCAGCTCTCCCGTGCGGCATTCGAACGGTTACAAGCCGAGTTCCAGGACCTCACCACCAGGGGTCGCATCGAGGTTGCCCAGAAGATCGAGGCCGCCAGACTGATGGGCGATCTCAGTGAGAACGGCGACTACCACGCTGCCAAAGACGAGCAGGGCCACATGGAAGGCCGCATCCGCCAACTCGAGCACGTCATCGAGACCGCCGAGATCATCGAGGGCGGCGACGAGGGAATCGTCTCTGCCGGCTCGATCGTGACCATCGTCTACGAGGGCGACGACGACTCCATGGCCGAGCGCTACCTGGTCGGTCACATGGAGGAGAAAGTCGGTGACCTCGATGTCATGAGCCCCCAATCTCCGCTGGGGGCGGCGTTGCTGGGCGCCAACGAGGGCACGTGGGTCGAGTACGAAGCACCGACCGGCAAGCTCCGTGTCCGAGTCATCAAGGTGGAGACTGCCTAGTGGCGGCGCGCGAGACCGGCAGGCCGCCCAACCTGCCACCAGGTGCAGCGATGGAACTTCCCGGCCGCGGCACTACGTTCGTGCGAACACTCGACGGGCCGATCGGAGCACCGACTGTTGTGCTGCTCCATGGCTGGACGGCGACCGCCGACATCAACTGGTTCACGTGCTACCGGCCGCTGGCCGAGCATTTTCGTGTCGTCGCGATCGACCATCGCGGTCACGGCCGGGGAATCCGCTCGCGCAAGACCTTTCGGTTGGAGGATTGCGCAGACGACGCCATCGCCGTCTGCGATGTGCTCGGCATCGAGCAGTTCATCCCCGTCGGCTACTCGATGGGTGGGCCGATCGCCCAACTGATGTGGCAGCGACACCGCGGTCGCACGGCCGGCCTGGTGCTCTGCGCCACGTCCGCATACTTTTCGACGTCGCGTGAGGAACGGCTGAGCTTCCTCGGCATCTCCGGCCTCGCCGCTGTCGCCAGGCTGACTCCGCTGCAGACCCGCCAGTGGCTGACCGAGCAGTTCTACCTGCAGCGCAAGGCCGACCAGTGGGATCCGTGGGCCATCGACGAGGCAGCAACGCACGACTGGCGAGCCGTGCTGGAGGCAGGCCGGGCCATCGGCAACTTCTCGTCCCGCGACTGGGTCAGCGACATCGACGTCCCCACCTCGACGCTCATCACCATGCGCGATCGGGTGGTGCCCGTGCGGCGCCAGGTGCGGTTGTTCGAATCCATACCCGATTCCGAGGCGTTCCGGGTCGACGGCGACCACGACGCTGTCGTCGCCAACTCGAAACAGTTCGTTCCCACCTTGCTGCGCGCCTGCCGGTCGGTCGTCGAGCGGTCGCGGTGAGGAAGCGACTCATCCTGGTCGCAGCGGCCGCCGCTGCGGCGGCACTCATACGTCGCAACGTGCGCGGCCGCCGCAACCTCGACATCGCAGCACTCGGCGTGCAGGTTGGCGGTGCCTACGCCTCGACAGCGGCGCGCAAGCTCTTCGCCTCGGCCGAGAGGCGCCTCGAGCTCGACGATGAGCGAGAGCTGCGCACGGCCGAGGCCATCGCCGACCGGCTCGGCAACATGAAAGGTGCACTGATGAAGCTCGGCCAGATGGCCAGCTACGTCGACGAGGGCCTGCCGGGCCCGATGCGCGCCGCTCTCGCCGAACTGCAGTCCAACGCGCCGCCGATGAGCGCCGACCTCGCCGCAGGCGTGATCGAACGCGAGCTCGGCGCATCGCCCGACAAGGTGTTCGTCGAGTGGGACCCACAGCCGATCGCCTCCGCAAGCATCGGACAGGTGCATCGCGCCGTTGTCGTCGATCCGACGACCGGGTTGGAACGGGCGGTCGCCGTGAAGGTGCAGTACCCAGGCGTGGACGAAGCGATCGAGGCGGACCTGCGAAACGCCAGCCTGATCGGCACGCTCCTCAAGCAGGGCTTCGGTGGGCTCGACCCCGACGACATGGTCGCCGAGATCAGGGAGCGGTTGATCGACGAACTCGACTACTCGCTGGAGGCCGACAACCAACAGGCCTTCGCCGACTTCTACCGAGGTCACCCGTACATTCTCGTCCCCGAGGTGATCGCCTCGCACTCCACCTCGCGGGTCCTCACCAGCGAACTCGTCGATGGGGCGACCTGGCAGGAGATGCTCCAGTGGCCGCAGGAGGAACGCGACCTGGCCGGCGAATGCCTGTTCCGCTTCGTGTTCCGCAGCCTCTACGGCATGCACCGGTTCAACGGCGATCCGCATCCCGGCAACTACCTGTTCCACGAGGGCGGCCGGGTCACGTTCCTCGACTTCGGGTTGGTCAAACGCTTCACCCACGACGAGATGGCGACGTTCGTCGGCATGGTCAAGGCCGCCGCGTTCGACCACGATGCTCCGACATTCCGGAGGGTGGTCGAAGATGCCGGCATGTTGCGGCGCGGCGCGCCCGCCGACGACGAGGAGATCGGCGACTACTTCAGCCAGTTCTACGAAAGCGTCAGGCACGACAAGGTGGTCACCTGGTCCTCAGAGTACGCAAGCAGGATCGTGCGCCACACGTTCGATCGCAGCAGCCCGATCTCTCAGTACGCAACCGTGCCGCGGGCTTTCGTGTTCATCCAGCGCATCAACCTCGGGTTGTATGCGTTGCTCGGCGAACTGCGCGCCACCGGCAACTACCGGAGGATGGCCGAGGAGCTGTGGCCGTTCGTCCAAGGTCCACCCAGCACGGCCATGGCCGATGCCGAGCAGCCGTGGCTCACGGCGCGACGCGGCCGTGACGGTGTGTTGTCCGGCTGATCGCCTGCTCGCGCAGCCACCTGCGCAGTTCTCGCCGACCACTGATCGACACCGGTTCGGTGTCGATCTCGATTCCTCCGGCGAAGCACCCGGCTCGGAGCTCAGCGCCGATTGCGGTCAACGACCGCACGCGCTCGACACCGAGTGCGGTCAGCCGTTCGACCAGTGCTGCTTCGGATTCGCTCGACGAGTCGGAGACGATCAGGCGCGTGCCACAGATCTCCGCCGCACTCCGAGCCGCCGGGAGCGCTCCCTCCGGCGTGTCAGGCCCCACCCGAACGACCACTGCGTCCAGGTGTCGATAGCGCAACTCGTTGCGTTCGCTCGCCAGGCCGCTCGGGTCGTGACTCCGGCTGAACCATGCCGCCCAGGCCCGACGATACGAACGCCGCGCCTCGTCGCGGTCGATGGTCGTCGGCTCGGCAGTCACCAGTTCGGCGACATAGTCGGGCCCACCCGCCTTCGGCCCGCACCCGACCGACGATCGCTTCCACCCACCGAACGGCTGGCGCTGCACGATCGCCCCGGTGATGCCGCGGTTGACGTAAGCGTTGCCCACCTCCACCCCGTCCAGCCAGCGGTCGATCTCGGCGTCGTCGAGCGAGTGGATCCCACCAGTGAGCCCGTACGGCGTAGCGTTCTGCAGCTCCACGGCGTGGGCGAGATCGTCGGCGCGCATCACGCCGAGCACCGGCCCGAAGCACTCCGTCAGGTGGAACCAGGAACCCGGACGCACACCGACGCGCACGCCGGGTGACCACAGATGATCACCCAATGGCCGTGGCTCGACCAACCAGCGCTCACCATCATCGAGCTGCGTGAGCCCGCGTAGCAGCTTCGGTGATGGTTCGCCGATCAGCGGTCCGACGACGCTGCCCGGGTCAGTCGGCGGACCTACGACCAGGCTGCGGGTGGCGTCGGCCAACCGTTCCAAGAACGAGGGGTCGTCGTAGAGCGATGCCTCGACGATCGCCAGACTCGCCGCCGAACACTTCTGTCCGGCGTGGCCGAACGCCGACCGCACCAGATCGCGGATCGCCACGTCGAGATCAGCGGCCTGGGTGATCACGATGGCGTTCTTGCCACTGGTCTCGGCGAGCAGATGCATCGCCGGATTCCACGATCGGAACATCGCGGCGGTCTCGTAGGCGCCGGTCAAGATCACCGAGTCGACCTCGGGATGACTGATCAGCCGGCGACCGACCTCGTTGTCGGGGCAGGCCACGAACTGCACGACCTCGTTCGGCACTCCCGCACGATGCAACTGGGCGACGAGGTGCATCGCCGTGCGGCGAACCTCCGGCGCCGGCTTGAGGATCACGACGTTGCCGGCAGCCAGCGCGGCGAGCACACCACCGGCGGGGATGGCGTATGGGAAGTTCCACGGCGACGCCACCACGACGACGCCCCTGGCCCGCAGCGAGGCGTGCTCGGCTCGTTGCATCTCGACGACATCGAGGCCGACCGTGCCGTAGTACGTGGCGAAATCGATTGCCTCGCTGACCTCCGGATCACCCTCGTGCACCACCTTGACGGCTTCGTCGGCCATCAAACGGATCGTGTCGAAGCGCTCGGCCCGAAAGACGTTGGCGACGGCGGCGAGCACCTGCCGGCGACGATCGACGCTGCTCGCAGCCCACGATTCCCGGGCGGCGACGGCCCGTCCGACGATCTCGTCGATTCCGATGACGCTGCCGATGACTGATGGCTGCAATCTCGAGACCGGCGGTTGCACAGCGGCGTGCAGTTCCCTGCGCACGGCGGGATCGGTCGCGTCGCTGTCTGGCTCGTTGCTGTACGAAGCCTCGTCGGGCGCGGCCGCGTATCGGCGCCGTGCAGTCGACACCTCGTGTCGCCCGGCGACCGATCGACGGAACCTGTCGGCCTGGGCGACGAATTCCGCGGAGCCCGGTCGGATGGTGAACAACGCCCGTAGGAAGTTCTCCGGAGCCGTGTTCTCATCCAGCCGCCGAGACAGGTAGGCGATGCTGGCGTCGATCTGATCGTGCTGCACGACCGGGGCGTACAGCATCAGCGAGCCGGCCGCCTTGTGCACAGCACGACTCTGCGCGGGGGCCATTCCCTCCAGCATCTCCAGATCGAGGCGGGAGCGCTGGTCCTGAGGAAGCCGGTCACGGAGCACGATCGCCCAGGCCACGTCGAACAGGTTGTGGCTGGCGACGCCGACGCGCACGGCCCCGTTCCACTCGGGGCGTAACGCTGACTCCAGCATCAACTTGAAGCTGGCATCGACCTCAGCCTTGGTCGGGTACGGCGCAGCGATCCAGTCGTGGAGCTCGGCTTCGACTGCCTCCATCGCCAGGTTGGCGCCCTTGACGATCCGGATCTTGATGGCGGCACCACCATTGCGAAGGCGGGCCGAGGCCCACTGGCCGAGGTGCTCCAACACCTCGTGGCTGTCGGGAAGGTATGCCTGCAGCACGATGCCGGCTTCGAGATGGTGGAACTCGGGCTCGTCGAGCACCTTTGTGAACGCCGCAACCGTCAGCTGGAGATCGCGGTATTCCTCCATGTCGAGGTTGACGAAGCCGCGAGGCTCTTTCAGCAGCGCGGCGCGATAGATCTCCCGCAGTGGCTCGCAGATCCGTTCGATGCTGCGATCGAAATCGAGTACGTCGAGGTTGGCGACCAGTGCCGAAGCCTTGATCGACACCGCGCCGACATCGGGGCGGCCGAGCTTCTCGAGCACCTGAGTCACACGTCGCGTGGCCTCATCGTCGCCGAGGATCGACTCACCGAGTGGGTTGACCAGCAGCCCGATGCCTTCACGTTTGCGTTGGTCGACGTGTGCGCCGAACCGGGGGTCCTCGGCCGGCAGCACGACTCCCCTGGTTTCGGCGAGGATTCGACGGCGAACGAGGGGCATCACGACCTGCGGGAGGGGTCGCGAGAGCTTCGCACCGATCATCAGCATTAGGCGATCGACGCGACCGAGCGAAGACGGAAGCCCGTGTTCGGCGACGACATCGGCGAACCGCTGTCCGGCGCGGCGGTTCGAGCCGATCCGTAGCACCTCGTCGGTCAGCCGTTGCACGAGTTCGCGACCGGCAGGATCGGCCACCAGTCGGCCCAGCCGCTGGAGTTGCCGTCGTTCGCCGCGGGTCGCGGTGGCCAGGGCCTCCCGCAGGATCGCATCGGCGAGCGCAATCGCCTCGTCGACCAGCTGGGAGTCACTGGGCCGGGGATTGTCGGGGGAATTGTCGTGGTGGGGGCCGCCGTGCCCAGGATCGACGAGTGCGGTGGAGATCATCAGCTTCATGCAACACCGGATGTCTAGGTGCGATGAGCACCGATCCACGGTCGAATTCGTACAAGGATCGCGGATGTGGAAGTGCTCCGAGCGATGGCCGACCTGCTCGAAGACGTTCCGCACGTGATGTTCTGCGCCAAGGACCAGTCGGGCGCATACCTGACCGTCAACCAGGCATTCGCCGACAGGGCCGGCGCACGCAACCCCGACGACGTCGTCGGTCGGCACGCCGAGGACCTGTTCGACGCAGAGCTCGCCTCGTCGTACTCCCGTCAGGATGCCGAACTCTGGGCGTCGCGCCAGCCGCTCCGCAACCAGCTCGAATTGATCCGCCGGCCCGATGGCACTCTCGGGTGGTACGTCACGACCAAGGTGCTGATCGCCGAGGTCGACGGCTCCGCGTTCCTGGCCAGCGTGTCGGTCGACCTCCGTGCCGCAGGCGACGCGCCGACCGCACATGCCGGGGTCGCCGCCGCCGTGGCCTACGTACGCGGCCATTGCACCGAGCGGGTCCGGGTGGGTGATGTCGCCGCCTCGACCTCGATGTCGGTGGTGCAGCTCGAACGAGCAACGCGACGACTGATCGGCATATCGGTGCGCCAGCTACTGGTGCGCTTCCGTGTGGAACACGCGATCGGGCTGCTGGCGACGACCGACCTCACCCTTTCTGACGTCGCCGCCCGCTGCGGTTACTACGACCAGAGTGCCTTCACCCGGCAGTTCCGTCGTGTGGTGGGTGTCTCGCCGGGTGCATACCGCGCGCAGTTGTTGCGGCGGTAGCGTCGCCTGATGCGCTTTGGCATCCTTCTCGTTCCCGTTGCCGCGTTGGGTCTGCTCGCCGCGTGCGGCGACAACCCGACCACATCCGATTCGTCGGCGACGACGGTCGCTGCGCCCGCCACCGGCGCTGTCGAAACGGGTCCAGTCGAGACGGGTCCGGCGACCACCGTTGCCGGCGCGCTTCCGAAGCCCGAGGTCAAGCTTCCGGCGACGATCCCGACGGAACTGGTCGTCACCGACATCACCGAAGGCACGGGCCCTGCAGCCGTCGATGGCGACACCGTGATCGTGCACTACGTCGGCGTTCGGTCGGCGGACGGTACCGAGTTCGACAACAGCTTTGAGCGCGGCACCCCGTTGGGGGTCACGCTCGGCGTCGGTCAGGTCATCAAGGGCTGGGATCAGGGACTTGTAGGGATCAAGACCGATGGCCGTCGGCAACTCGACGTCCCCGCCGACCTGGCCTACGGCGACACGCCGCAAGGCGACGTCATCCAGGCCGGCGACGCTCTGTCATTCGTCGTCGATGTCGTTGCGATCGTCCCGAAGTCGGATCCGGTCGACGCTCCGGTGATCTCGATCCCTCCGACGCCGAACCAGACCGAGCAGACATCTACCGAACTGATCGTCGGTGACGGTCCGGGGATCGAGCCGACACAAACGGTGACGGTCCATCTGCAGGCTTTCAGCGCCGCCGACGGTAAGCAACTCGACTCTTCATGGGAATCCGGTGTGCCGCTCACGTTCACGCCTGGCACCGGCCAAGTGCCTCCGTTTCTGGAGAAGGCCGTCGATGGCATGAAGGTCGGCGGCCGGCGCCAGGTGGACATTCCGTTCGCCGACGCATTCGGTGAGGAGGGCAACTCCAGCCTCGGGCTTCCGCCGTCGACCGACCTCATCATGGTGGTCGACCTCCTCGCGGTGAACTGACCGTTCCAGACTGGTCCCAAGTCCGGCCAACCCAGGATCTCCGCCTGCAGAGTTGACCGCTACCGCACGCCCGTTGTTGCTGAAACTGATCCGATGACGGCAGACACCGCCAGCGCTGCGTCGCAGACCTCCCGACCAAACCGCTGACGGGGTTGCCGGCTCACCCGTTCGACCGGTCCGCTGACGCTGATCGCAGCGACCACGTTTCGATTCCGGTCGCGCACGGCTGCACTCACCGAGGCGACTCCTGGTTCACGCTCCTCTACGGACTCGGCGACATCGTCGCCCTGGAGGACGCGTCCCGCAGACCCTCGGTCGAGTGGCAGCAAGGCGCCTTGCGGCACGATCCACCGCAGGCCGTGCGTCGATTCGAGCGACACGATGCAACGCCTGCCGTCGCCGTCGGCGACGTACAACTGCACGCTCTCGCCGGTTGCATCGCGCAGCCGCGTCAGGATCGGGCGGGCGATCTCGGCCACCGGAAACTCGTCCTCCGCGGCGCGTCCCAGTCGAATCAGTTCGAACCCGAGGCAGAAGCGTCCCTGCGGATCGCGTCGCGCCAGTCCGTGCAGCTCCAACGCGACAGCGAGCCGGTGGGCCGTCGCTCTCGGCAGACCCGTCTCGTCTTGCAGGCTCACCAGGTCGAGTGGCCCACGAGCAAGGGCGCGAAGGATGAGCACCCCTTTGTCAATGACGCCCACACCGCTTACACTGTCCACGAACGAGAATCCTATCTCAGAAAGTGGGAATCGACATGTCTGGGGCAACACGGTCCGGAACCCTTGCCGAGAAGTTGTGGGAACGGCACGTCGTGCACTCCGCGCCCGATGAGCCCGACCTGCTGTACATCGATCTGCACCTCGTCCACGAAGTCACCAGTCCGCAAGCCTTCGACGGATTGCGGCTCTCCGGGCGGCCGGTTCGCCGACCCGACCTCACGATTGCGACCGAGGACCACAACGTGCCGACCGCGAACATCGACCAGCCGATCGCCGATCCCATCTCCGCCCGCCAGGTCGAGGTGCTACGGGAGAACACCAAGCAGTTCGGCATCCTCAACTTCCCGATGGGCGATCCAGGGCAGGGCATCGTGCATGTCATTGCCCCGGAACAAGGTCGCACGCTGCCCGGCATGACGGTCGTCTGTGGCGACAGCCACACCGCCACACACGGTGCGTTCGGGGCGCTGGCGTTCGGCATCGGCACCAGCGAAGTCGAACATGTGCTGGCAACACAGACGCTGCCCCAGACGCGGCCGAAGTGGATGAGCGTGACCGTCGACGGCGAGATCCCCGCGGGTGTCACCGCCAAAGACGTGATCCTCGCCATCATCGGCCAAATCGGCACCGGTGGTGGCATCGGTCATGTCATCGAGTACCGCGGCTCGGCCATCCGATCGCTGTCGATGGAGGGCCGCATGACGGTCTGCAACATGTCGATCGAGGCCGGTGCCAAAGCGGGATTGATCGCGCCCGACGACACGACGTTCGAGTATTTGAAGAGTCGGGCCAATGCTCCGCAGGGAGTGTCCTGGGATGCTGCAGTAGCCGACTGGCGCACCCTGATCACCGACGATGGGGCGAAGTTCGACAAAGAAGTCGTGATCGACGCGGCAACGCTGCGTCCGCAGGTCACGTGGGGCACCAATCCTGCCCAAGTCACGACGATCGACGGCAGCGTGCCGTCGCCCGACGACTTCGCCGATGCGACGACACGCGAGACGGTGGCCCGCTCTCTCGAGTACATGGGCCTCGAGGCCGGCACCCGCATGCGCGACGTCGCAGTCGACACTGTGTTCATCGGCAGCTGCACCAACAGCCGCATCGAGGATCTGCGCGCCGCCGCGGCGGTACTGCGAGGTCGCACCGTCACCGTGCCGCGGGTGATGGTGGTGCCCGGCAGCCATGCCGTCAAGACACAGGCAGAAGCAGAAGGACTGCACAATGTGTTCCGTGCCTCGGGCGCAGATTGGCGTGAACCAGGGTGCAGCATGTGCCTGGCGATGAACCCCGACAAACTGTCGCAGGGCGAGCGGTCGGCCAGCACCAGCAACCGCAACTTCGAAGGCCGCCAGGGGCGCGGTGGTCGCACCCACCTCGTCTCCCCTGCCGTCGCCGCGGCCACGGCTGTTGCTGGTCACTTCGCTACTCCAGACGACTTGGGAGCACCTTCATGAAGTCCGTACACGTCATATCCGGTCGAGGCGTACCGCTGCGGCGCAGCGACGTCGACACCGACCAGATCATCCCGGCCGAATGGCTGAAGCGCGTCGAGCGCACGGGCTTCGAGAAGGGACTGTTCTCGACGTGGCGCGACGACCGCAACTTCGTGCTCAACGACGAACGCTACGCCGGCGCATCGATCCTGGTCGCCGGGCCGAGCTTCGGTGTTGGCTCGTCACGCGAGCACGCGGTGTGGGCGATCCAGCAAGGCGGATTCGACGCCGTGATCGCCCCGAGCTTCAGCGACATCTTCCGCAACAACTGCGCCAAGAACGGGCTCGTCCCGGTGGTCGTGCCGGAGTCCACGGTCGAAGCGATCTGGCTGGCGATCGAAGCCGACCCGGCGACCGAGATCACCGTCGATGTCGAGCGTCTCAGCGTCGAAGTACCGGCCGCCGGCATCACCGAGTCGTTCCCGATGGAGCCACAGACGCAACATCGCTTCCTGAACGGACTCGACGATGTCGGCATCACTCTCACCCATGTCGACGAGATCACGTCGTTCGAGCAGGGTCGCGCCGCCTGGCTGCCGTGAGCGAAGTTGGCGGTCAGAACTCGGCGAGGTTGCGCAACTTGGGGTTGTTGGAGAACACCTCGATGGGTGGAGCGACGTCGAGCCGCAACGCACGTTGGAGGATGCGTACTTGTGTGTGCTGGTTGTACTCGGCCAGCGTGACCGCCCAACCGTCGCGCCCGGCGCGGGCGGTGCGGCCGCTGCGATGGAGGTAGTCCTTGCCGTCCGGCGCTGGCTCGTAGTGGATGACGACGCCGATATCGTCGATGTCGATTCCCCTGGCGGCGACATCGGTGGCCACCAGCACGCTCAGCTCACCATCGGCAAATCTGCGCATGGCCTTCTCGCGTGACACCTGGGCGAGGTCGCCGTGAATCGCCATGGCTTGCACGCCGAGATCCTGCAACGACCGCTCGACGCGATCACACCCACGCTTTGTCTGGCAGAACACCAGCGTCTTGCCCATGCTCGAGGCGATCGCTTGCACGACCTTGTCCTTGTCCATGTGATGGACCGCCAAGAAAAGGTGGTGCATCGTGCCGACGGTGTCCGTTGCGGCATCGATTGCGACCTCGACCGGGTCGGTCATGTAGCGACGGACCAGGTGCCCGACATCGCCGTCGAGGGTTGCCGAGAACAACATCGTCTGATGAGTGCCGGTTACCTTCCGTAGGATCCATTCGACCTGCGGTGTGAAACCGTCGTCGGCCATACGGTCGGCTTCGTCGAGCACGACGATCTCGACCTTGTTGAGATCGAGCTCGTTCTCCTTCAACAGGTCGATCAACCGCAACGGCGTCGCCACGATCACGTCGACGCCTCGATTGAGCACCTCGATCTGCTGGTGACGGGAGGCGCCGCCGTAGACGGCCAGGACCGTCCGATTGCAGCCTGCGGCAACCGGCGCCAGAACCTCGGCGACCTGGAGAGCCAACTCGCGAGTCGGTACCAGCACCATGGCAAGGGGGCGACGGGCATCGGCCTCGCCCGACAAGCGAGCGAGCATCGGCACACCGAACGCCAGTGTCTTGCCGGAGCCCGTCTTGGCCCGCCCGCACACGTCGCGACCGGTGAGGGCGACGGGAATCGCCTTGATCTGGATCGCGAAAGGGGCAGTGAAACCGGCGGCGGCCAGTCCCATGTCGACTTCCGTGGGCACCCCGATGTCGACGAACGCCGTAGGGATGTAAGCGTCGGGATCGATGGTGATCGTCGGTGCTTCGGCCGGGGTGCGAGCTGGATTTGGAGTGGGTTTGCGGCGTCGACGCCGCGCGGCCCCGGGTGGGCGGGAATATTCAGACATGTCGAGACACGAGGGTACCGCCGCCCGACACCAGGTAGTGCGATGAGACATGAGCCGCCCCGCACCGCACATGACTCATCGCTCCGGTGGTGGACCAGCGTGCGATGAGACATGAGCCGCTCGGCACCGCACATATCTCATCGTGTGAACGATCGAACGAGCCGGAGTCGATCGGGGGCCCACCTCGATAGGTTCCGGTCCACGGCTTCCCCCGATCAGACGTTCCGATCTGGAGGATGCCGAATGAATGCACTCAACAAACCTGTCCTGGAATGGACCGCCCATCATCACACCGTCGTGACCTCGTCCGACCTCGCCCGGTTGGGTGTGACGAGGTCACAGCGTCGGCAACTGGTGGGCGAGGGACTTCTCGAACGCCTGCTCGATGGCGCATACCGATTTCCTGGTCTGCCCGACGACGAACTCGCTCGATGTGTTGCCGCCTGCTCTCGGCCCAGCGGGCTCATCGTGGAGGGGCCGACGGCCGGGCGCCTGTGGGGGTTCCGAAGGGTGCGGAGAGACGGACTCGTCTATGTGATCGCGCCTCCGGCGAGCAATCCGTCGGTCGAAACCTGGCTACGCCCATATCGAACAGCGCTGATCGACCCTCTGCACATCGTCGAGAGATCAGATGGGATTCGTCTCACGTCCCCGCCTCGGACGGTGGTCGACCTGACCCGCCACCTGTCCGATGCCGATCTTCGCTCGGTGATCGACCAGGTCGAGAGTATGGGCATGGGAACGGCCGAGACGATGCGTCGAGTTGCGCTTGACCTGGCAACTCCGGGGCGACCATGGGCGAGACGATTCCTTCGTGTGCTCGAGCAACGCCCACAGCACGGCGTTCCCGAATCCCATTGGGAGTCGCGTGTCGTCGCCGCCTTGATCGAGCGAGGCATCACTGACCTCCGACCGCAGCGATGGATGGACGTTCCCGGATGGGGACCGGTCCGCCTGGACGCTTCCGTCGACCGGATCCGGTGGGGCGTCGAGATCGATGTCTATCCAACACATTTCACCGAGGAAGGTGGGAGCAGGGACCGGGAGCGCGATCTGGCCTGCGATGCGATCGGTTGGAGGGTGAGTCGAATAGCCCGTCCGGCGCTGGAACGGGATTTCAACCTGGGCATCGATCGGTTGATGAAGGTCTACGAGCAGCGCCGCCGTGAACAGGGTCCGACCAACACACAGCGATGAGCGATGCGCTCATTCCCCCGGCTCATCTCTCATCGCACGGTGTGGGAAGAGTTCGGTGCGCGGGCGTGGGGCGAGATCGGCAACAATTCCGAACCATGAAGGTTGCACTCACTGTCAACGACTTCCTCCGACGTGCCGAGCAGATCTACCCGAATCGTGACGCCATCGTCGACGAACCGCTGCAGCCGGCCGAGTCGTGGGGAACCATCACCTATGCCGAAATGGCCGGGCGCGCCCGCGCCCAGACCGCCGCGCTCGACGCAATGGACATTGACGCCGGCGAACGCGTCGCCATCGTCAGTCACAACTCGGCGCGCCTGTTGACCGCGCTGTTCGGTGTCAGCGGCTCCGGGCGGATCTTGGTACCGATCAACTTCCGACTCGCCGCCGAGGAGGTGCGTTACATCGTCGAACACTGCGGAGCACGCATTCTGATGGTCGATCCGGAGCTCGACGAGGCGTTAGCAAATGTCACGTGCGAGCGACGATTCGTGATCGGCACCGAGAGCGATGCTTCCATGCAACATGACGAGCCGAGGCCATGGGTCTACGACGAAGACGCGACGGCGACGATCAACTACACCAGCGGAACCACGGCGCGACCCAAGGGTGTGCAGCTCACCCACCGCAACATCTGGCTGAACGCGACCACGTTCGGCTGGCAACTGGGCATCACCGACCGCGATGTCTACCTCCACACTCTTCCGCAGTTCCACTGCAACGGCTGGGGCGTGCTCTACGCCGTCACGGGCATGGGTGCCAGGCACGTGATCATCCGCAAGGTCGACGGCGCCGAGATCCTCCGCCGCATCGAGCAGCACGGTGTGACCGTGATGTGCGGAGCCCCAGCGGTGGCCAACGCAATCCTCGACGCTGCGTCGACCTGGGACGGGCCGATCCCCGGCAGCGGACGAGTGCGTATGGTGATCGCCGGGGCACCGCCGCCCACGCGCACGATCGAGCGCATCGAGACCGAGCTGGGGTGGGAGTTCATCCAGATCTACGGGCTCACCGAGACCACCCCGCTGTTGACGATGAACCGCAAACGTGCCGAGTTCGATGGCCTGTCGGCGGCCGACCGGGCAGCAAAACTCAGCCGCGCCGGAGCCGCAGCAATCGGCGTCGAGGTGCGGATCTCCCCCGACGGCGAGATTTTGGCCCGGGGCAACCACATCATGGCCGGATACTGGAACCAGCCCGACGCTACCGCTGACGCGATTCGACCAGCCGACGACGACCCCGACGGACCGGCGTGGTTCCGCACCGGTGATGGGGCGCACCTCGACGCCGACGGTTACATCACGATCAGCGATCGGAAGAAGGACGTGATCATCTCCGGCGGCGAGAACGTCAGCTCGATCGAGGTCGAGGATGCAATCTTCAGCCATCCCGACGTCGCCGAAGTGGCGGTCATCGGTATCCCCGACGAGAAATGGGGCGAGATGGTGATGGCCCTCGTCGTCAAGGCCGACGGATCGTCGCTGACCGGACCCGACCTGATCGCCTACACCAAGACCAAGTTGGCCGGCTACAAATGCCCCAAGGCCGTCGAGTTCCGCGACGCGCTCGCCCGCACCGCCACCGGCAAGTTGCAGAAGTTCAAGCTTCGCGAGCCGTACTGGGAAGGCAAGACCAAGCAGGTCAACTAGAGGCCCAGCGACCCTGGCGACCTAATCCAGCGGGCTGCATCATCAATCAGTCGTACTGACCCACCGTGCAGGAAAACCGCCTGATGACTCAATTAGTAGTTGTCCGCGGCGGACGCCGTTAACGTCGGTCAGCCTGTGCCGGACAGCCCGGCCAGAAAGGAACCGATCTCACCCCAAACGTCTCGAGGAGGCGCACGTCATGGAAGTATTCGACGGGACAACGACGTCCGGCCGCAAGGGAATCGCATATGACTGGCAGTCCCTGCTGGTCCAGGCTGTTGCCGCAACGCTCGACTCCGAGCTCGCCGCGATGACCCCGGAGTACGCCGAATAACCATGCCTCCCGAGGCGGTGCCATCCCGAGTGCTCGTGCTCGGCTGTGGCTCGGTAGCCCAGTGCACGGTTCCGTTGCTGATCCGCGATCTGGCAATCGATCCGCAACGCATCACGATCGTCGACATGGTCGACAACCGCGCCCGAGTGGCCGATTCCATCGCCCTCGGTGTGACGTTCCAACAGGATCAGGTGACGCCTGACAACCTCGACGCCTTCCTGTCGGCCAGGGTCGGGCCCGGTGACCTCCTGCTCGATCTGGCGTGGAACATCGACAATTCGACGATCCTGCAGTGGTGTCGCGACAATGGCGTGCGCTACCTGAACACGAGTGTCGAGGTATGGGACCCGTACGACGACATGGCCTCGACCCCTCCGCTCGACCGAACGCTGTACGCCCGGCACATGGACCTGCGCAGGATGATCGCCCGCTGGGGCGACAACAGCGGCGCAACGGCAGTGCTCGAACACGGCGCCAATCCCGGCCTGGTCAGCCACTTCACCAAGCAAGCACTCACCGAGATCGCAGCCCGCATGTTGCACGATGGCATCGCGACCAACGCCGCCCCACTGGAGCGTGCGCTGGCCGACGAGTCATACGGTGCGTTGGCGATGCTCACCGGCACGAAGGTGATCCACGTTGCCGAACGGGACTCGCAGATCACCAATCTCCCCAAAGAGGTCGACGAGTTCGTCAACACGTGGTCCGTCGACGGCTTCTACGAAGAAGGCATTGCTCCGGCCGAACTGGGTTGGGGCACCCACGAGAAGCGGCTGCCGCCGAACGGCCACGTTCACCACGGTTTCGGGCCGTGCAACCAGATCTGCATCGCCCGCCCTGGAATGGAGACCTGGGTGCGTTCGTGGGTCCCGTCGGGTGAGATTCACGGCATGGTCATTCGCCATGGCGAGGCCCTGACGATCAGCGATCACCTCACCGTGTGGGGCGACGACGGCAACCCGATCTACCGGCCGACGGTGCACTACGCGTACTGTCCGTCCGACGTGGCCGTCAGCAGCGTCCTCGAACTACGGATGCGCAACTGGAAGATGCAGACCCGGCAGCGAATCCTCAACGACGAGATCATCAGCGGTGCCGACGAACTCGGTGTGCTGTTGATGGGCCATCCGTACCGGTCATGGTGGACGGGTTCGTTGTTGTCGATCGACCAAGCCAGAGCCGTCGTCGGCCACCAGAGCGCAACGACCTTGCAGGTTGCCGGCTCGATCATCGCCACGGTCACGTGGATGATCGAGCATCCCAACGCCGGAGTGTGTGTGCCCGACGATCTGCCGTGGCGCGACGTGCTGAGGGTCGCGTCGCGCTATCTGGGAACGATGCACTCGGCACCCGCCGACTGGGATCCGCTGACAACTCGCAACGACCTGTTCCCCGGTTTCGCCAACGACGCCGACGGCGTCGACCGCGCCGACCCGTGGCAGTTCAGCAACTTTCTCGTCGCCTAGCGGCGTTGACAATGGCGGAGATAGCAGGCAGACTGAGAGCGATGTCCGCCGCTCGCACCCTTCTTCTGCTTATGTAGGGCAAGCGCCACATATTCGCGCTTGCCCGCACCCCCGCCGATCGGCCGGGGGGTCCTTCATTTTTCAAGTCGTTTCGCCCATCCGCACGTGCTCCACAGAAAGCCAGCCATGTCTCCGCAACCAGTCACCCCGAAGCCCATGAAGTTCGACAAGTACAAGCCGTTCGTGCCGGTCGTGCTCCATGACCGCACCTGGCCCAATGTGGTCATCGACAAGGCCCCGCTGTGGTGCAGCGTCGATCTTCGTGACGGCAATCAGGCCCTGATCGATCCGATGGACCCGCAACGCAAGAGACACATGTTCGAGGCCCTGGTGAAGATGGGTTTCAAGGAGATCGAAGTCGGATTTCCGTCGGCAAGCCAGCCTGACTACGACTTCGTCCGTCAACTCATCGAAGAAGATCTGATCCCCGATGATGTCGAGATCCAGGTGCTCGTGCAATGCCGACCGGAATTGATCGAGCGCACGTACGAATGCCTGCAGGGCGCGTCCCGGGCGATCGTGCACTTCTACAACTCGACCAACCCGCTGCAGCGCGAGGTGGTGTTCGGACTCGACATGGACGGCATCGTCGACATCGCGGTCAACGCGGCAAAGCTGTGCCGCAAACTCGAGCAGACAATGGGGCGTACCGAGATTCGATACGAGTATTCGCCCGAGAGCTTCACCCTCACCGAGCCAGAATTCGCCATCCGAATCTGCGAGGCGGTGATGGACGTGGTCGAGCCCACCCCCGAGAAGCCGCTGATCGTCAACCTGCCGGCCACGGTGGAGTGCTACACGCCCAACGTCTACGGCGACGTGATCGAGTGGTTCGGTAGATCCATCCGCAACCGCGATTCGGTCGTCATCAGCCTGCATCCCCACAACGATCGTGGTTGTGCCGTCGCCGCTGCCGAGTTCGGGGTGATGGCCGGCGCCGACCGCGTCGAGGGAACGCTGTTCGGCAACGGCGAGCGAACCGGCAACGTCGACATCGTCAACCTGGCGATGAATCTGTTCAGCAACGGTGTCGACCCCGAACTCGACATCACCGACATCGACGCCCTTCGTCGCGTCGCCGAATACTGCAATCGCCTGCCGGTGCACCCGCGCCATCCGTACGCCGGCGATCTCGTCTACACAGCATTCAGCGGCAGCCACCAAGATGCGATCAAGAAGGGGTTCGAGGCACTACCCGACGACTACGACCGATGGGGCGTGCCGTACCTGCCGATCGATCCGAAACATGTCGGACGTTCGTATGAAGCGGTTATCCGTGTCAACTCGCAGTCGGGCAAGGGTGGAGTTGCCTACATGATGAAGTCCGAGCATGGATTCGAGTTGCCGCGACGGCTGCAGATCGAGTTCTCCAAGACCATCCAACACATCACCGAGGATTCCGGCACCGAGATCAGTCCGGTCGTGATGTGGGAGGCGTTCCAGCAGCACTACCTGCCGACCGAACCACGGTTCCGCCTCAACAGCCACGAGTTGCGCAGTGACTCGGCCACCGGTCGCACGTCGATCACTGCCCAGTTGGTGGTCGACGGTGCGCCGGTGACGATCGTCGGCGAGGGCAACGGGCCGATCGATGCGTTCGTCCACGCCCTCCGCGATGGAGTCGATGCTGACCTGAACGTGCTCGACTACGCCGAACACGCAATCGGGCAGGGCTCCGAGGCAAACGCCGTCGCCTACGTCGAAACATCCGAGCCGGACGGCGTCGTGTTGTGGGGCGTCGGAGTCGACCCCAACATCATCACCGCGTCACTGAGGGCGGTATTGAACGCTCACGAACGGCATCGGTTGTAAAGTCACTGCTCATGATGCGTTGGCTACAGCGATTGTTCTGGCTCGGTGTGTTCATGGGTGCCGGTTATGGCGCTTATCAGGCTTGGACAGCGACGACAATCGCCCGCCGCAACCGCAACGTCGCAGTCTCCGACGACATGGCCACCGCTGCCGACAAGCCATGACGGCGAGATGGTCGCTTCCGCCCCGCGCTGGGTGTCTCCGGTCGACGGTGACTGCCCCGATGGCTACCCGGTGAAGGCGAACGAAAACTCCAGGATCTACCACGTGCCCGGTGGGCGGTTCTACGCTCGCACCGTCGCAGAGCGCTGCTACGCCAACGCCGACGACGCGGTTGCCGACGGCTATCGTCCGGCGAAGGCATGAGTCGCCAATGATGCAGGAGACGTACAAGCTATGAGAGTCATCGTGGATTTCGATGTGTGTGCGTCGACCGGCTCGTGCATGCAGGTTTGCCCTGAGGTGTTCGAAGTGCGCAGCGACGGATTCCTGTACATCCTCCAGGAAGAACCAGGGGAAGAACTGCGCGACAAAGTCACGCAGGCCGCAGACCTGTGCCCCACTGGAGCGATCACTCTCGAGGACTAGCGCGTTCGGGGTTACGTCCAGGTCTTGAGAAAACCTTGTCTCACCTGCGACGCCGCGCTCCCGATACCTTTCACGCGCACCAGGACCAAACCAATCGAGGTCTTAGGACGTGTCATTGCAGAACGATGACAGAAAGGTGTCGCCTTGGAACGTCGACTCGCAATCACCTACGCAGTATCAGCGACCGCAACCCTCAGCTTTGCCTGTGTGGCGATAGCAACCGCCGGCGGCGGGCTCTTCGTGGAGGCCGCCCCGAACTCGAATCCCGGTGTGAAAAGGGTTGAGCAGATCGACGACATCATCGTCATTCATTCCCCGACGACGTCAGTCGCGCCTCCCCCGACGGAGGTCATCGCAGTCGACCCGATGTCGGCACTCACCGCGGCGCTTCCGCTCGTAGCTGAACCTGCCCCTGCTCCGGCTCCCGCCCCGGCTCCCGCTCCGGCACCACCCAAGTCGCCGACGCGGGCCGCTGCACCTGCACCAGCACCTGCACCTGCACCAGCACCGGCTCCCGCCCCGGCTCCGACGCACAAGCGGGCACCGGACCCGGCACCCGAAACGACCATAGGCAACCACCCGACGACCGAGCCTGCTCCGGCAACGACCGATGGTCACCGGTCACACGATGATGATGACGACGACGAGCACGAACCGGGCGACGACTGACACACAATGGCATGGACACGGTCGAACCCACGTTCGAAGTGCCGACGGAAGCGTCATCACATCGACATCGGATCGTCCGGTCGGCGGCATCCCCGCAAAAGCCCTGCCAGAAGCCCATTCTTGACAAGAACTTGCTGGAGCTGGGGTGACGCGATGCCGATAGACGAATGTGACCTAGGCCCAAACCTCTTGGTGACCTAAGACGTGTCATTACGAAACGATGACGAAAGGGTGATGGTTTGTGGAACGCCGACTAGCAATCACGTACACAGTCTCAGCCACAGCCACACTCGGAATTGCCTGCATCGCAATCGCCGTCGTCGGCGGAGGCCTCTTCGCCAGCGCTGCTCCGGGCGTCGCCGTCGGCGGTAAGCAGGTCGAGATCATCGATGACTACATCGTCCTTCATTCCTCCACGACCTTGGCAGCCGAGGTCGCCGCGCCCGACACCGCTTCTGCACCCACTTCGTCGGTCTTCACCAACGGTGCGTCACCACAGACTGCTTTGTTCTCGCCTCGAAACCCAGCCGCTCCGGTCGGGACTGCGGCAAGCGCACCGGCCGCAGCGCAGCCCGAGTCACCGACAACAGCGCCGACCATGCCTCCCAGCACCAACCGCAGCACCAACCGCAGCACCAACCGCAGCACCAACCGCAGCACCAACCGCAGCGCCGACACCGACACCCGCCAGCGCACCGACGATGTCCCCAGCGCCGGCGCCCGCCCCCGGTACGACCGCCGCACCAGCGGCGGCTCCGCGGACGACCGCCGCGCCCGCAACGACCGCCGCGCCCACAACATCCGCCGCGCCCACAACGTCGGCGCCCAAACCAACACCGACCACGGCTCCCGCCGCCGCCGCACCGGCCGGGGTTCGTATTCCGAAAGATTGGCCGAAAGACAAGCCGATCCCACCGATCCCCGCCGGATGCCAGCAACCACAGCTCGAAGACAATGGAGTTTGGAACTGCCAATGAACGACCTCAACGAACAGCAACTTGCCAGGCTGGCTAAATTGAGCAAGCGCAACCCCACGACCTCAGCTGCTGCACCAGTCGCCACGACGGCAGCCCAGCCGGCACCGCTTCTGACAGCCCAGCCGGCGCCACTGGCGACAGCCCCGCCGGCACCACTCCCGACGCCGGGTCAGGCGATCTCTGCGCCCTGGAGCCCGCCGGCAAGCGCACCCGTCGCCGCCAAGATCGTCATCGAACGAGCGGACACTGCCACCGTCCCGGTCATCGACCGACACACCAGTGTCTGGCTGTTCGGTAACCGCCGCCGGCACGTTGCCGCGGCCGGACGTATCCTCGCCACCGGGTTGGCAACGTCGGCCTTCCTGGGCACCATCGCGTCACTCGCGACGGCCGACGCCAGGGCCCTCGAGGCCCAGCAGGCCGACGCGGCTCCGCCGACCACTTTGCTGGAGACAATCCATCGAGTGGTCTACGTCGACGAGTTCGGCAACCCCATCGCCCCGCCCACCACTCTCGCTCCGCTCGACACCAGTGCCACCACGACGACCATTGCTGCCGTCGTCGATCCGACGGCTGTGGTCGATCCGCTGGCAGCGACGACGACGGCCGCCACCGTGGCTCCGCTGGCCGGTGCTCCGGCAGCAGCACCCGCAGCAGCACCCGCCGCAGCGGCAACGAAGCCAACGGCCGCACCCCCAGGGGCACCAGCACCAGCCCCAGCCCCGGCACCGGCACCGGGACCAGCACCCGCACCCGCACCAGGTCCGGCTCCGGCTCCGGCCCCGGCCCCGGCTCCAGCACCCGCCCCGGGACCGGCACCCGCCCCGGCCCCGGCACCGGCACCGGCACCGGCACCGGCTCCCGCACCCGCTCCGGCTCCAGCCCCGGCACCAGCCCCGGCACCCGCACCCGCACCCGCACCCGCACCCGCACCCGCACCCGCACCCGCACCCGCTCCAGCCCCGGCACCGCGCACCCGCACCCGCACCAGCCCCGGCACCCACACCGCCCCCCTGCACGGGAAGTGGATGCTGACCCAAGCGGTGCCCGAGGAACGCACATGGCATCGGTCGACCGCCCGAGTCATGGGGTCTCCGAGCGAGATTCTGATCGACGGTCCGGTCGACCTGGTTCGGCTTGGGTTTTCCCGGTTGCGACAACTCGAACGGACGTGGAGCCGCTTTCTTCCCGATAGCGAGCTCAATCGTCTGCAGGCATGGCGGGGCGACTGGCTGGAGTGCAGCGACGACCTCGTTGCTGCACTCCAGTGGTGCTTTCAGATGTACGCCGAGACCCACGGACTGTTCGATCCGACCATTCGGATCAGCCTCGAACAGCTCGGATACGACCGCACGTTCGCGGACATCGTCGAGCAGTCGAGCCGGCCGATCGACGAACCCGCACCTGTCCCGGCGTCAGGCCTCGACGGCCTCCAACTTTCCGACAACTGGGCACGCCTGACACCAGGTTTGTCGATCGATCTCGGTGGGATCGGCAAGGGACTCGCGGCCGACATGGTCGCCGACGAACTGATCGCTGCCGGAGCCAACTCGGCGTATGTCAGCCTGGGAGGCGACATCCACGCCGCCGGGGAACCGGTCGACGAACGAGGTTGGAGAGTGCCACTCCTCCACCCGATGACCGGCGAAGCGGTCGATCACCACATGCTGTTCTCCGGCGCACTCGTCATGAGCACGGTGGCGCTGCGGCGTTGGAGGCGTGGCGACGCCGAGTTCCATCACATCATCGACCCCCGTTCGGGTGCTCCCGCCGATACCGATCTCATCGCCGTCGCGGTCGCCACTCAGAGCGCAGCCCGCGGCGAGGCACTCGCCAAGGCGGCGATCATCGCCGGTAGCATCGATGGTGCCGTCCTGCTTCGCTCGGCGGATGTGAAAGCCTGGATGATCAGCGATGATCGCGTTCACACTGTTCAGGAGTCCGACCAATGATTGCCGTCACCACCAAGCTCGCCTGGTACGTCGCCAGATCCAGCGGCATTGTCGCGTGGGCAACGGTCACCGCCAGCATTCTCTGGGGCCTCACGCTGTCGAGCCGGTTGGTCCGCAAGCGCGGCGTACCGGCGTGGTTGCTCGACCTCCATCGTTACCTCGGCACTCTGTCACTGGTCTTCGTGCTCGTCCACCTCGGCGGACTGTGGGCAGACAACTACGTCTACTTCGGCTGGTCGGAGCTGTTCGTGCCGATGGACTCACCATGGAAGACCGGGGCCGTGGCCTGGGGAATCGTGGCGTTCTACTTCCTGGCCGCCATCCAGATCAGCTCGTGGCTCATGCGCCACATGAAGCGACGAATTTGGCACGCGATCCATCTCAGCAGCATCGGGCTGTGGCTCACGGCGACGCTGCACACGTTCCTTGCGGGTCAGGATCGGCACAACACCGTGCTGCAGTGGTTCGTCGTGGGTTCGACGATCCTCGTCGTGCAACTCACACTGTTCCGCATCGTCACCTTGCGCAGCGCGCAGAAGTGGGCATTGCGTCCGGAGGAGCCGAGCAAGCGACCCGATCGAGTGAAGACGAGCTAAGTTCGCCACTGCATGGGGTTCCACGACAAGTTGAGAGACGCGTGGCGATCGTCGCAGTCGATGCTCTGTGTCGGTCTCGACCCGGATCCGACCCTCCTGCCATCGCAGTTCGATCGCAGCGCCCAGGCGATATACGAGTTCTGCACAGCAATCGTCGACGCGACTGCGCACGCCGTGTGTGCCTTCAAGCCACAGATCGCCTACTTTGCCGCGCAACGTGCGGAACCGCAGCTCGAGCGACTCTGCCACTACATTCGCGACAGCTATCCCGACGTGTTGCTGATCCTCGACGCCAAGCGCGGCGACATCGGCCCGACCGCCCTTCAATATGCCCGCGAGGCGTTCGAGCGGTACGGAGCCGACGTGGTCACGGTCAACCCGTACCTTGGCACCGATTCGATCGAGCCATTCCTGAGATACCCCGAGCACGGAGTCTTCGCTCTGTGCCGCACGTCCAACCCCGGCAGTGGTGATTTCCAATCGCTCGAGATCGACGGCGAACCGCTCTACGTCCACGTCGCCAGGCGGGCTGTCATGGAGTGGAACGGGATCGGCGAATGCGGCCTGGTGGTGGGGGCAACGTATCCTGACGAGCTCGGCGCGGTTCGGTCGATCGTCGGCGACATGCCGTTGCTCGTCCCTGGGGTCGGTGCCCAGGGTGCCGACATCGAAGCAACGGTTGCCGCGGGAGCGACCGCCGACGGCTATGGAATGGTGATCAACTCCTCCCGAGCGATCATCTATGCCTCGAGCGGACCTGATTTCGCGGACGCCGCGAGCTGCACCGCAACCGGCACACGGGACGCGATCCGGCAGTACGCCAAGCGGTAGTGGTCAGCAGGTCAGAACATCGACGGAGATGATCCCAGCCGCGACGCGAAGCTGGGCAAGCACGTCGTCGCCGACTTCACCGGTTGGCGCGATCAACATGATCGCGGTTCCCGCGTCAGCCGCGGCGCCGACGTCCATATCGGCGATGTTGACCCCGGCGTTGCCGAGCAGGGTTCCGACGATGCCGATCACCCCAGGCCTGTCGTCGTTCTTGACCATCAGCATGTGATCGGCTGGAGGGACATCGAAGCTGTGATCGTCGATCATCACGATTCGCTGCTCACCACGCCGACCGACCAGGGTTCCCGACAACGACCGGTCGCCACCTCGTAACGTGATCAGATTGACGAAGTCGGCCGACGTCGCGCAGTTGGTTTCACGGATCTCGACACCATGGTCTTTGGCCAGCTGGGGCGCGTTGACGTAGGTCACAGGCTCGTCGGTGACGGAGCCGAAGAAGCCCTTCAGAGCCGCCAGCGTGAGAATTCGGGTGTCGTACCCGGCTATGTCGCCTTCGGTGCACACTTCGATCTGCCGCGGCACACCGGCCACCGTGCTGGCGACCAGCGAGGCGAAGAGCCTGCCCAATCGCTCGGCAAGCGGCAGGAACGGTCGCATCGTCTCGTTGGCCTCTGCTGCATCGACGTTGACGGCGAACGGCACGAACTCGCCGGCGAGCGCCAACTGCACCATGTCGGCAATGGTGTCGCCCGCTTTGTCCTGCGCCTCGCGCGTCGACGCCCCGAGGTGCGGCGTGACGATCACCTGCTCCATGGCAAACAACGGCGATGCGGTGGTCGGCTCTGTGTCGAACACATCGAGCGCAGCACCGGCGATGACACCATCGCGGATCGCCTCGGCGAGCTCGGCCTCGTTGACGATCCCACCTCGGGCAACGTTGATCAGCCGCATCGTCGGCTTGGCCTTGATCAACAAATCGCGATTGATGAGGCCTGTGGTCTCTCTCGTCTTCGGAAGATGGATCGTGACGAAATCGGCCTCGGCGATCGCCTGGTCGAGCGAGAGCAACTCGACCCCCATCTGGCGCGCCTTGTCGGCCGACACGAACGGGTCGTAGGCGACGACATGCATTCCGAACGCCTTGCAGCGATCGGCAACGAGCTTGCCGATGCGACCGAGACCGATGATGGCCACGGTCTTGTCGGCCAGTTCGACACCCTCCCAGCGCGAACGCTCCCACCGACCGGCGGTCAAGGCTGCATGGGCCTGAGGGACGTTGCGTGCCTGGGCAAGCAGCAGGGCCATCGTGTGCTCCGCCGCCGAGATGATGTTGCTCTGCGGTGCGTTGACCACCATCACGCCGCGGCGCGTCGCCGCATCGACATCGACGTTGTCGAGACCGATGCCGGCCCGGCCGACCACGAGTAGCTGATCGGCCTGCTCGAGCACCTCGGCCGTCACCTGCGTGGCCGAGCGGATGATCAGACCCTGAGCACCGCGTACGTTGACCAGCAGGGCATCGAGATCGAGCTGCACATCGACCTCGTGGCCGGCCGCGCGGAGGCGGTCGAGGCCACCCTCGGCGATTTCTTCTGTAACCAGGATCCGCGCCATCGACAACATCGTTACCGCCGCAAAGGGTGGAAAGGAAAAGAATTGAACGATCTGTTCACCTCGCACCTGTTGACGGCTATGTTGAGCCGACGCCAAGTTCCAATCAGTGCCGACCCGAGTGACCGACCCGAGTGACCAAAACCGAGTGAGAGAGAGTTTGCATGCCGTACCCATTTCTGTCCACGGAGTGGATGGACGCCGCCAAGGCCATTCGTGAGAAGTACGCGGACCAGTCCGCAGCGATCACGATCAGTGTCCGGATGAACCAGGTGATCACCGACGCCCCGTTCGGTGATGGCGATGTTCGCTTGTACCTCGACACCTCATCGGGCAGCCTCGTGATGGAAGCCGGCGAGCTCGACACACCCGACCTCACCTTGACGACCGACTACGACACCGCCAGGAAGATCTTCGTCGACCAGGATCAAGCGGCCGGTATGCAGGCGTTCATGGCCGGCAAGATCAAGGTGCAGGGCGACATGATGAAGATGATGGCCATGCAGACCTCGATGCCTCAAGACGATGTCACCAAGACGATCGCCAGCGAGATCCAAGCCATCACCGAATAGCCATCACCGAATAGACGGCACCGAATAGTCGGGAATTCGTCCGCGGCGCTAGCTGCGCGCCAGGGGTGCCAACGCCTGGGCGAGCTCAGCGACCGACCACATCGAATCACGGTCCACGGACGCACCCCGCGACCAGCTCTCGATCAAGGTGACGTTGCCCCCCTGCACGAAAAAGTCTCACCGGTGAACCGGCACTCCACGCTGGAGAGGTAGGCGACGAGCGGCGAGATGTTGGCCGGATCCCACTGATCGAAGCTGCCCTCAGCAGGCGTCATGATCGCCTCCAGCCCCGGCGTTGCCAGCGTCAGGCGGGTCCGCGCCCCCGGGGCGACGGTGTTGCTCTTCACGTCGTAGCGAATGAGTTCCTTGGCGACGATCTGACTGAACGTTGCGATGCCCGTCTTCGCCGCGCCGTAGTTGCTCTGCCCGGGATTGGCGAACAGCCCCGAGGTGCTGGATGTGTGCACCAGATGGCGCGGCTTGCCCTTACCCGCCTTGTGCTGCTCGCGCCAATAAGCGGCAGCCCAGCGCGTAGGAGCGAAGTGTCCTTTCAGGTGCACGCTGATGACCGAATCCCACTCCTCCTCGGTCATGTTGACGAGAACTCTGTCGCGCAGGATGCCGGCGTTGTTGACGAGTATGTCGAGATCACCGAAGTTCTCGATCGCGCTGTTGATCAGGCGTTGTGCACCTTGCCAGTCGGCCACGTCGTCACCGTTGACGATCGCCTCGCCGCCGAGCGCCTTGACCTCTTCGACGACATGCTGTGCCGGGCTGAGGTCGGTGCCGGTTCCGTCGTTGGCCCCGCCGAGGTCGTTGACGACGAGACGGGCCCCCTCGCGGGCGAACAGCAACGCGTGCTCACGACCGATGCCACGGCCTGCGCCAGTGATGATTGCGACTCGGCCGTCGAGCGATCCCATGCCATCCTCCTCCAGACCCAGGCACGCTAGCGAGCAGCATCGATGGGAATGAATTCAGAACAAGTCGATGTCGATGGCACTGCCGCGCGGGAGCAGTTGACCCGGCAGGACATCAACGCCTTGATACCGCGCCACGACCAGGATTCCGGCGGGGTTGCCGCTGACGACGCCGACCGTCAGGCCCGCTGCCGACAACGTGTCGGTCGCCTGCTGCAGCGTGAGGTTGGCCAGCGGCGGGACGGCGACAACGTCGGGGCCCTTGGATACAGCCACGGCGATCGTCACCCCACGATCGACGGTCGTCTCGGGAGCGAGATCCTGGGCGACGATCAGCCCCGGCGCAACGGAGTCGCTGAACTGTGGCTCCACCTGGGCAAGAAGCAGGCCTTGCGCGCCGAGCTCAGCGGTGGCCTGCTCGATGGTCATCCCGGTGAGGTTCGGCACCACTCGCGGTTGCGGCCCCGCTGACAGCACGACCGAAACGGTGGTCTTCGGGGTGACCGTGTCGCCTGCTCTGAGGCCGGGCTGCTCGGGCACCATCCAACTGAGCACG
Organism: Ilumatobacteraceae bacterium; assembly: GCA_963773085.1. GTDB lineage: Bacteria > Actinomycetota > Acidimicrobiia > Acidimicrobiales > Ilumatobacteraceae > JAENVT01. Next base: position 816,383 of record CAVYZS010000018.1, read on the forward strand.
GTTCCGGCCGGAGCAGTTTCGTCGAACGCCGGATCAGCCTGCACCAGGACCAGATCAAGGCCCTCCAAACTGGCAGTCGCTTCATCGAGCGTCATACCGACCAGGTCGGGAAGGGGTCGCGGCGCGGGTCCCGTACTGACGACGAGCTGAAAGGGCTTGGTTTCTTCCACCGACGTGCCCTCGTCGGGCTGGGTGCGAATCACGATGCCGGCTGGAACGTCGTCGCTCGCCTCGCTGGTGACGACGGTGTCCCAGTTGAACCCGGAGACCTGGTTCAGCGCCTCCGCCTCGGTGAGTCCGGCCAGATGAGGCACAACGTGCGTGTGGATCTGGTTACGAGTGACGAAGTACGCCACCCCACCCGCGGCCGCCGCAATCACGAGCAACAACGGAACCACCCACCTCAGCCGGCGGCGCCCCGACCGCACCGGGGAATCGGCCTCGTCGACACGAGGCGCGACGGCTGTTCGAGCCGCCTCCTCGCCGGTCGGCGAATACAGGGTGGCCGCCGGTGGCGGCGGCACCAGCGGAGCGGTCGCCGGCACAGGAGGTGGTAGCAGTGGACGGGTGATCGCCCCGGATGCGTCGCCGAACAGCCCTGAGTTCGGCAGGTTGATCTGTGTCGGGCGCGGCAACTTCTCGGCCGCCTGCACCAAGGCCCGCCCGAACTCGGCGGCGGTGTATCGATCCTCGGGCAAGGGGCGGCCGGCGCGCTCCAACACAGCGGCCAACGGACCGAGATCCGCCGAGACGGGCATCAGCCGACCGATGCGATTCGAGAGCGTCGCAACGGTCGAGTCACCGGCGAACGGGACCGAACCCGACATCGATTCGAGCAGCGTCAGGCACAGCGAATACACGTCGCCCTTCGGACCTCGCTCCCCGGTCTGGGCGAGCTCAGGCGCGGCGTACATCGCCAGCGCATTGCTGACGTGGTCACGGTCGGTCCACAACGCTTCGCCGACCACGTTGGCGAGACCGACATCGGCGACCCGCAACCGATGATCGTCACCGAACACCAGCGTCGAGGGACGGATGTCGCCATGGACCATTCCCTGACGATGGATGGCGTCGAGTGCCTTGCAGGCTTCGAGTCCGACCATCAACGCTTGTGAGGGCGTCAGGGTGCGTCCACGGTCGAGGTACTCGCGAAGGCTGCCACCGCCGAGATGCTCGACGACCACGAACATCGCTTTGCGGTCGTTCCACACGTCGCCACCCCAGTCGTAGATCTCGGCGATGTTGGGATGCTTGATGGTTGCGCCCTGTTCCGCGGCGAAGCGGAAGGCGCGCTCGAAACCCTCTCCGGCGGTGAGATCCGGGTGGACGACCTTCATCGCCACCACACGCTGTTCAACCAGGTCATAGGCATCGAACACGGCGGCGTCGACACCACTGCCGCGGCGGGGACCGAGTTGGTAGCGACCCGCCACGACCCGACCGTTGAATTGGATATCCATCACTGTCATGGGGGACTTCACGCTACCGCGGCGCAGAGGCGGTCGGCATTCACGTACAAAATCTGGGTAGCGACGGAACAATGCGGAAAGAATGACGAAAGAATGGGACGCATGAGACGTCCGCACCTGAACTCGCAGCAGCGAACCCTGCTGGTCTGCAGTTTGGTCATCGCGGGTGGGTTGGTGATGGTGATCGTCGGTTTCATGTCGTCGGTCACCGGGCGCAAGGCGCTGGCGCTCCCGCCGACGATCGAGAACATCGATCCAGTGCGCGGCGCCGTTCGCGTACCCGCCCAAACGCAAGTGTTCGTCGATCTGCTCGCTGGGTACACCGGGGTGCTGATCATCGACGACATCGAACTCGAGACCGTCGATCAGAGCGAGCTCAGCACCCCGAACCAGGTCCCCGGGCAGCAGGTGTTACTGCCGCCGACAACGATCTACGAGAAGGGCAATGCAACCCTGACGTTCACCCCGTCGAAGGGCGCCGCGATCGAGTCGTTCACGCAGGGCCCACACACGGCAACCGTGGTCTTCTGGAAGGTGCTCGAATCCCGCCTGCGGTCGCAGTCCTACACCTGGACCTTCTCTGTCTTCTAGGAGGGCACGTCGCCGGTTTCGAGCAACTCGTCGAATCCTTCGTCATCGAGGATCGGTACGCCGAGTTCCTGCGCCTTGGTGACCTTGCTGGCGCCTGGAGACTCGCCGACCACGACGGCAAATGTCTTGGCGCTGACGCTGCCCGGACTCTTCCCGCCGCGTGCCTTGATCGCCAGCTCGGCCTCTTCTCGCGTAAATCGCTCCAGTGTGCCGGTGACGACAACGGCCTTGCCGGCGAGTACGGGAGCCAGGCGACTGACTTCGACCTTGCCGAAGTCCACACCCGCCTGACGGAGCTTGTCGATGAAGGACCGGTTGGCGTCGATCGCGAACCATCGACAGATCGAGCCGGCGATCACCGGACCGACGCCGTCCGTGGTCGCCAGCGTGGCCTCGTCGGCCGCCAGGATCGCATCGAGGGTGCCGAAGGCGACGCTCAACGACTCGCTCGCCGAGGGTCCGAGACCCTTGATGCCGAGGGCCGTGAGCAATTTCGGCAGCGGCCGCGTTTTCGAAGCCTCGATCGCCCCAAGGAGCTTGTCGGCACTGATCTGGGCGAAGCCCTCGAGGCCGAGCAACTGCTCGGAGGTGAGCGAGTAGATATCAGCAGGGTCGCTGATCAGCCCCGCATCACTCAGCTGAAAGACCGTGCGCTCGCCCAGACCTTCGATATCCATCGCGCCGCGTGAGGCGAAGTAGATCACCCGCTGGTCTCGTTGGAAGGGACACGCCGGCTCCACGCAACGGGTGTCGGCCTCACCCTCGGAGCGCACCAGTTCGGTTGCCAAGGGGCACGGACAGATCTTCGGGAACTCCCACGGCTCGACGCCATTCGGGCGCAGCGACAAGACCGGACCGACGACTTCGGGTATGACATCACCGGCCTTGCGAACGATCACCGTGTCGCCGGGACGCACGTCCTTGGCACGGACCTGGTCCTGGTTGTGGAGAGTCGCCATGCGCACCGTGGAGCCGCCGACGAACACCGGATCCAACACGGCAAACGGCGTGGTGCGGCCAGTGCGGCCGACCGAAACCTGGATATCGCGCAGGACGGTCGTGCGTTCCTCCGGCGGGAACTTGAACGCGATCGCCCAGCGCGGCGCCCGCGATGTGAACCCGAGCAGCTCGCGTTGGGCCAGTTCGTCGACCTTGGCAACTGCGCCGTCGATCTCGTACGCCAGGTCGTGGCGATGGTCTCGCCAGTAGCCGGCGAATTCGTAGACAGCCGCGAGATCATCGACCACACGAACCTCCGGGTTCACCGGAAGCCCGAGATCCTCGAGGAACTCCAGCGTCTCGTGATGGCAGGTGAACTCGGGCCCGCCGATCACTTCACCGAGCTGGTAGCACCAGAAGCTCAGCTCACGACTTGCCGTCACGCGCGGATCCTTCTGTCGCAGGCTGCCGGCGCCAGCGTTGCGCGGGTTGGCGAACCGTGGCTGGCCGGCCTGTGCGGCCCGTTCGTTCAGTGCCTCGAAACTGGCGATCGGCATATAGACCTCGCCTCGTACCTCGACCACTTCTGGGGCGCGCCGAGGCAGCCGTTTCGGCAGCGCGGCAATCGTTGCGACATTCGCCGTGACGTCCTCACCGACCCGACCATCGCCGCGCGTCGCAGCTTGCACGAAGCGACCCTGCTCGTAACGCAGGCTCATCGCCAGGCCGTCGATCTTCAGCTCACACACGAACCTGGCGGGGACACCGTCGAGACCACGGCCAACCCGGTCGCCCCATTGGGCCAGCTCGACCTCGTCCATCGCGTTGTCGAGGCTGGTCATCGGCACACGATGGATCACAGGAGCAAACGTTGCCGACAAAGGTGCTGCGCCGATCTGGGTCGTCGGCGAGTCGGCCGTGACCAGTTCCGGATGATCGCGTTCTATCTGCAACAACTCGCGAACCAACAGGTCGTAGTCGGCATCGGCGATCTCGGGGCTGTCGAGGGCGTGGTAGCGCTCGTTGTGATAGGCGATCTGCCGGCGGAGTTCAGCGGCACGGGCGGCAGGCTCGATCATGCGTGCGAGTGTAAGCAGCTACGCACCGAGTGAGAAGCGCGTCGCCGCCGCCTGATCCCTGACCCGCTCGCTGATGTCGGCGGCAAGGCCGTGCACTCGCTCGGCCACAGCGGGAGTGTGCGTTCCGAGGCCGCACTCGGGGGTGATGATCGATTGCTGGCGCAGTTGAGTCGGGTCGGCGCCCCGCTTCACCATCTCGCACCACAGGTCGATGAGCTTGCGCCACGGTCGCTCCGCCGATGTCGCGATCGGACCCTCCGTGGAGATCGCGCCCCAGGCGATGGTCCCTCCATCACTGAGGAATCGGGCGAGGTACCCGGCCGATTCGAGCAGTCGGAGGTCGACGGGAACCGACAGCACATCGGGGCCGATGGCCACGAGCGAGGCGATGTCGGCCGTGGCGCAGACATGCAGACCGGTGACAGCCACCGGCTCGATCGCGGCGAGCGCCGCCGACACGAGGTCGACTGCCGTGTCAGGCGCAATCGGAAACTTCGCGCCCATCAGCCCGTCGAGCGTCGGCTCGTCGATGAACACCACCTGCCGACACCCGGGCAGCACCTCGCCGATGTGGTCGGCGAGGTGGCGAACACGGCAGCGAACCGCACGCACCGAGACCTCGAAGGCGACGTCGCTGTCGAGTCCGGCGCGAACAAGCGCCAGACCCAGTGTGACCGGCCCGACGAACTGCCACTTCACCGGAGCGCGACGACCTGCGGCGGCAGCGATGAACGCTCGCCAGCCACCAAAGGCGTCGTGATTGAGGTCGGTCGCCACCGGAGCATCCGGGTCGAACCTGGTGGCGTCGAAGGCGATGCTTCCGTACTGGCCCACGGTGATGCCGGCGAGGCCAACCAGAGCCTGCGGGATGATCCCCTCCGCAGGAGACCGCTTGGGCAACGTCGGGATCGCCGGAAGCTCGAGCGTGGCCAACGAGAATTCCGCCGCGGCAACCGCGTCGCGATGGGGAAGGCTGCCGATCCCTGTGGCTATTCCACTTGGTAGCTGAGCACGATTCACCCCGGATCCTCCCCGGCGACATCGTTCCACTCGCGACCCGCGGCGTACGAGCCGAAACTCACTGCCTTGGTCGTTGGCAACAGCACCATCGAATCGGTAAGTCTGGAGGCATGCCTTCCGCCGGGTCCCGTCTGCTCAGTGGGCTGACCGGGCTGTGGGGGCCACGAATCCTGTGGCTCGTCGTCGGCGTGAGCGGCATGTTGTCGATCGGTGACGCCGTTGACGGCCGCTCGGAGGCTGTGCGGGCGACCGTGACCATCACCGCCTGGGTGCTGTGGGGCGTCGGCGTCGTGGCCCTGGTCGTGCCATCAGCACTCGGGCTGACGGTCATGCGCATGCTCAGTGGTGTCGCCTGCGGCGCGGCCGTGGTCAGCTGGGTCGGCGGCGCCGCACCGGTCCCGGGGGGCGCCTTCGTGGCCTGCACGCTGATGTGCGGTCTGTTGGTGGGCGGGGCCGACTTCGGCCAGCGGTGCGTGCAAGCGTCGGCGTACGGCGACGAACGGCGCTTCTTGCTGCGCCCTCCGGCAGCTTTCGTCATACCCATCACGGTCGCCGGACTCCTCTGGGGTGCAGCGGTGCTTGCTGCACCGCTACTGCTCGCGGTCGGACAATGGATCTTCGGTGGCGTGGTCGCGATCGTCGCCATCTGTCTCACCTGGGTGCTGGTTCCCCGCTTCAACACACTCTCACGCCGCTGGCTCGTGCTGGTTCCCGCCGGCGTGGTCGTGCACGACCAGGTCGTGCTGGCCGAGACGCTGATGATTCCGAGAGCCGAGGTCGCCGGCATCAGCCTCGCCATGGCGGGCACCGAGGCGGCGGACCTCACCGGACCGGCGTCCGGTCATGCTGTCGAGATCGGCCTGCGGGGGATGGTCACCGCGCTGCTCGCGCCCAACATGCCGACGCCGCCCAAGACGGTGCCACCCAAGACCATGTCACGCGGCACGACAGTGCATGTGCACTCGTTCATCGTCGCCCCAACTCGACCGGGCGCCGTGCTACGGGCCGCCCTCACCGACGGGCTCGTCACGCTGCAACACGGTCACCTGGCGATGCCACCACCGAGTACGTAGCGATCGCTCCCGTCGTAGAACACCACGCTCTGTCCGGGCGCGACGCGGCGTTGTGGTGTTCGCCAACGCACGATGCCACGGCACAGTTCGGCCGGCTGGGCGGCGCCGTGGGCGCTGCACTGCACCATCACGTCGCCGGCGTATTCCTGTTCGGCCCACACCACGTTGTCGACGAGCAATTCGCCGTCGAACAGATCGGCTTCGTCACCGACGACGACAGTGGCCGACTCGTGGTCGATAGCGGTCACGTAGCGCTTCGGACCGCCGCCGGCCAGGCCGATGCCGCGACGCTGCCCGACGGTGACCATCTCGATCGCCGCGACACTGCCCACCACGGCTCCGGCTCCGTCGACGACGGTTCCCTTTCGGAACGGGATGCGTGCGCCGAGAAACGTCTCGCGCCCGCCTGTCTGGGTGATGAAACACACATCCTGACTATCGGGCTTCGCCGCAGTCCGCAGGCCGAGCGCGGTTGCCCGGTCGCGGACCTGTGCCTTGGTGAGATGACCGACCGGGAACAGCGTGCGCCGCAGCTCGCGCTGCGGCAACATGTGCACGACATAGCTCTGGTCCTTGGCCTGGTCTGCGCCGCGATGCACGAACCAACGATCGCCGACAGGCGCGATGCGCGCGTGATGACCGGTGGCAATGGCGTCGAAGCCGAGCAGGTCGGCACGTTCGCTGAGCCGATCGAACTTCAGATGACGGTTGCACTCGATGCACGGATTCGGCGTGAGGCCCTGGCTATGGGCACGGACGTAGGGATCGACGACGTAGGTGTTGAAGTCGTCGGAGAAGTTGAAGACGAGATGATCGATGTCGAGCTGTTGGGCAACACGGCGGGCGTCGTCGACGTCGGCCACCGAGCAGCACCCCGTGTCGCTCTCCCCTCCCCACAGACGCATCGTGATGCCGACCACATGATGGCCGGCGTCGATCAGTTCTGCAGCGGCAACCGACGAATCAACTCCGCCGCTGAGGGCTACGAGCACCTTCATGCGGCCCGCCCCCGACGCAAGCTGTGCACGGACTCGACGATCGCTGTCGTTGCTCGAGCCACGTCTGCGGCCGCCGTCGTGCGACCGAGCGTCAACCGCAGGGCACCTCGGGCTCTGTCGCTGGGCACCCCCATCGCAGCCAGCACATGCGACGGCTCCATCGCCCCACTGGCGCAAGCCGAAGCCGCGCTGGCACACACGCCGGCCTCATCGAGGAGATACAGCAGCGCCTCGTTCTCGATTCCCTCGATGCAGATGTGCGCGGACCCGGCAACCTTGCAGGCCCTGTCGACGGTTTCGTGAACACCGTCGAGTTCGGACTGCAGGCCGTCGATCAGCGAGTCGCGCAGGGCGGCGAGCCTGATGGCCTCGGTGGGGCGCTCGCTGTCGGTGGCGCGCAATGCAACGGACATGGCGATGATCCCGGCGACGTTGTGGGTGCCGCTGCGACGTTCGCGTTCCTGGCCACCGCCCACCAGCAACGGAGCGAACGAGGAACGGCCGCGAGCGACCAGGACTCCCACACCCTTGGGCCCACCGAACTTGTGAGCCGACAGCGACAGCATGTCGACGTGCGGGGTGATGAAACGGAGATCGAGCCAGCAGGCAGCTTGCACAGCATCGGTGTGCAGCACTGCTGACGGCGCCACACGTCGGACGACGGCGGCGACGCTTGCAAGATCAGTGATGGTGCCGACCTCGTTGTTGACCGCCATCACGCTGACGAACGACACCGGTTCGGAAGGTTCGACGAGGGCATCGGCGAGCTTGTCGAGATCGACGGTCCCGGTCGCGTCGACACCGACGACCCGACCGTGCCGAGCTTCAACCGCATGCAACACGGCGTGGTGTTCGGCGGCGGGACACAATGCCACCCCGCCGACGCGATCGAGCGTTCCGAAGATCGCGGTGTTGTCGGCCTCGGTGCCGCTGCCCGTGAAGATCACCTCGCCCGGGCGGCAACCGAGCACCTCGGCGACATCGTCACGAGCCTCGTCGATCGACTTGCGGACCTGGCGAGCAAAGCGGTGCGAACCGGAGGGGTTGGCGAACTGCTCGGACAGGAACGGCAACATCGCCTCGACCGCGTCGGCACGCATCGGTGTCGTCGCCGCATGATCGAGGTAGGTATAGCCGTCGGACATTGGATCCAGGCTACGCCCGCCCATTGGCTGTCGACAGTGGTTGTGGTCGAAGATGATGTGTGATGGATGGCTACACCGAATCGACCTATGGGGATGCGTTCGCCGACGTGTACGACGACTGGTATCGCGACGTCAGCGATGTCGACGCAACCGTCGACCTTCTCGTCACGCTGGCGTCGTCGCATGCCTCCTTCCCGGTGCTCGAGCTCGGCGTCGGTACCGGTCGCATCGCAATTCCCCTGGCCGCCCGCGGCCTCGACATCGTCGGCCTCGACGCCAGCGCGGCGATGTTGGCCAAGCTCGCCGAGAACGACCGCTCCGGAGCCGTCGCGGCCCACACGGGCGACATGGTCGACGACCAGCCCGCTGGTCCATTTGCGGTGGTCTTCGTGGCCTACAACACCTTCTTCGGCCTGCTCACCGAGGCCCGCCAGCGGGCCTGCTTCACATCCGTCGCCCAGCGACTGGTACCTGGCGGCGCGTTCGTGATCGAGGCGTTCGTGCCGGAGCCGCAGCCCGGATCATCAGTGGCAGTCCGTTCGATGAGCGTCGATTCGCTGACCCTCAGCGTCACGACACACGACGAGTCGGCACAGACGGCACAGGGCCAGTACATCTCGTTCAGTGAGTCCGGCGGGATACGCATTCGCCCGTGGGCGATCCGCTACGCGAGTGTCGCGCAGCTCGATGCGATGGCTACCGACGCAGGATTTCATGTGGCGGAGCGATGGGAGGATCCGACACGAACGCCGTTCGATGTCAACAGCCCACGCCATGTCACGGTGTATCGCACAAATCACAGTCCCGTCCGCCCCTAAGCGGACACAACGTCGTAAGCTGAGGGGCGCTGTGAGTCAACTGCGTCTCAATCCACTCACCGGGCGGTGGGTCACGATCGTGGCCGAGCGTGCTGGGCGCCCGACCGATTTTGCACCGCGCATCGCTCAGGTCGAAGCCGACCCCGGTCGGCCATGCCCGTTCTGCCCTGGCAACGAAGAAGTGACACCGCGGGCCCTCGAGACCGTCGACGCGGGTGGCACGTGGCGCATGCGCGTCATCCCCAACCTGTTCCCCGCGTTCGATGGCGATCAGCCGTTCGCGGTTCATCACCGTGGGCCGGTGCACGTCGAGGCCGAGGCCAGTGGCACGCACGAGGTGTTCGTGTTGACACGCGAGCACGATGCTGGCATCCATGCCCTCAGCGACGCTGACGCAGCCGAGATGATGCTCGTGCTCAAGCGCCGCTTCCTCGAGCACGCCGCAACTCCCAACGTGCGCTATACCCAGGCGATCATCAACCACGGGCGCGAAGCTGGGGCATCGATCGCTCACCCACACGGACAGTTGCTCGGGCTGCCATTCGTGCCGGGCGAACTACTCGAGGAGCAGCGGGCGTTCAGCCGTTTCGAGGGCGGTTGCATCCTCTGTGCGACCGTCGAGGCCGAGCTCGGCGACGGGGAACGGATCGTGTTCGCCAATGACGACGTCGTGTGCGTCTGCCCGTTCTGGAGTGGTTCTCCATACGAACTACTGATCATTCCGCGAAACCACGAGCTCCACCTCACCGATGCCAGCGACGAGTCACTCGCTGCGGTCGGCCGGTCGATCCGGAGCGCGATCGAACTGTTGCGTGACTCTCACGGCGACGTCTCGTACAACATCGGGTTCCACACCGCGCCCCATCACTACAACGGGGCGTTCCACTGGCACGTGCACCTGTGGCCGAAGCTGTTCACCACCGCCGGCTTCGAACGGGGGACGGGCGTGATGATCAACATCGTCTCGCCAGAGATCGCCGCGGCCCAGCTGATACGCCAGTCCGTCAAAGCCTGAAACCCGAACTCGTGTCGCGGCTCAGCGTGACCATCGACATCTCGGCGTCACCTGAGCAGGTATGGACGGTTGTCGAGTCGATCGAGCACCACAGCGACTGGATGCGCGACGCCGTCGCGATCAGGTTCCAGGACGAACAGCATCGCGGCGTCGGCACGAAGTTCCTCTGTGACACCAAGATCGGACCGTTCAGGCTCGTCGACCGCATGGAGATCACCGAGTGGGAGCCCGATTCGGCGATGGGTGTACGCCATGTCGGCATCGTCACCGGCACCGGACGATTCACCTTGACGCCGATCGACGTCGGCCGTCGCACCCGCTTCGGCTGGCATGAGTCGTTGGTCTTCCCATGGTTTCTCGGTGGCCCGATCGGCGCAGTGGTCGGCGGCCGTCTGGTGTTGCGCCCGATCTGGAGGCGAAACCTCCGCGCCCTCCGACAGATGGTCGAAGCCGGACCGGCGCAGTAGCCCGTCGGGCGCGAAACCGGCACTCGCAGTGCTCACAGCGCGCCCAGGCAGCTCTCACGGGCGCGAAACCAGCACTGGCAGCGCTCACAACGCGCCCGACGAGACGCGGGCTCAGGAGATGGCGCGTACAAGGGCGGTGACGCCGGCCCCAGTGACGATCACCAGGATCAGTGGCGCCTTCCTCCAGGCAACTAGGACCGCGGCGCCGACTCCGGCGGCACGGGCGTCGACCTGCAACTGCTGACCGACACTGAACGTGTCCTTGACGACGAGGGCGGCAATCAACGCCGCAGGGATCAAGCCGAGACAGCGTTCCAACACGGGCTGAAGCGGGCGATCACCGATCACCACGAGACCGAGCACTTTGAACATGAACGCGCCGGCCGCCAATACGAACACAAGGTTCCAACTCACCTGGGGACACCAACCAGCACCGCGAGAGCGGCGCACAGGATCGGGATTCCCACCGGCACGAACGGGATCAGAGACACGCAGATCAGTGCACCGAGAGCGGCCGCCAATCGGCCTCGCCCATTGCGCAGCAACGGCCACAACATGGCGACGAACGCGGCCGGGAAGGCCGCGTCGAGCCCGAAGGTGCGTGGATCGATGGCGGTACCTGCCAACGCCCCGACCAGTGTGCCCAGGTTCCAGAACACGTAGACACTGCAGCCGGTTATCCAGAACGCTGTTCGCTGGGTCTGGGGTTCGCTCTGCGCCGCCGACATCGCCGTCGATTCGTCGATGGTCAGCTGAGCTGCAACGAGTCGTCGACCGAGCGAGCCGGGAAGGCGCCGCGCCATCGTCAATCCGTACACCCCGTTGCGCGCCGCCAGCAACAGGGCGCCACCCAACGCCGCTGCCGTGGAGCCACCCGCGCCGATCACGCTGATCGCCGAGAACTGCGTCGCTCCCGTGAACACCAACAAAGACATCGCACACGTCTGTGCCACGGATGCACCGGCGCTGACCGCGCCGACGCCGAAGGAGATGGCGAAGACCCCGACGGCTATGCCAAGGGTGACGCTGGCAGTGATGACGGGGCGCATGCGCGGGTCACGCCACGCTCCAATCATGGGCGAATCGCCCCGAGCCAAACGACTCCGAGAGGGGGCAGGTCGAACTCGGCCGAAGCCGGCTGTCCCTGCCAGGTGTGCTCGACGGTTGCGGTAAGAGTGTCGACCGCTCCGCGATATCCCGAACCGCCGAACTGTCCGCTGTCGGAGTCGACCAACACCCGCCATTCACCGGGCCACGGAAGCCCTACCCGGTATCCGGGTCGGGGAACGGGGGTGAAGTTGGCAACGCATGCCACGGCCTGTCCACCGGCGTGGCCCCAACGCAGGAAGGCGAACACGGAATGAAGTGCGTCGTCGGCGTCGAGCCATTGGAAGCCTGTCGGCTCATGATCGCGTTCCCAGAGCGAACGCCACTGCGTGGCTACTCGATTGAGATCGGCGAGCAGGTCACGCACGCCGCGATGCGGGGCGTGATCGAGCAGATGCCACGGCAATCCGCCGGCATCGTTCCACTCCGTCCACGGCGCCAGTTCGGCGCCCATGAACACCAGCGGCGCCCCGGGCATCGCCCACATCCAGGCGAACAAGGCACGCAAGTTGGCGAACTTCTGCCAGTCGTCACCGGGCATCTTGCCGAGCATGCTGCCCTTACCGTGCACGACCTCGTCGTGGCTGATCGGAAGCACGAACTGCTCGGTGAACGCGTAGAGCAACCCGAACGACAGTTCACGATGATGCCAGCGCCGATGGACGGGATCGGTGCTCGCATAGCCCAGCGTGTCGTGCATCCATCCCATGTTCCACTTGTGCGTGAAACCGAGGCCGCCATGCTCGACGGAATGGGTGACCTTCGGCCAGGCGGTGCTCTCCTCAGCGATCATCATCGCCGAAGGGGCATCGTCGATGACGGTCGCGTTCAGTTGGCGGAGGAAATCGATGGCGTCGAGGTTCTCCCGGCCACCCTGCCGATTCGGCACCCAGCCACCAGGTCCGCGCGAGTAGTCGAGGTACAACATGCTGGCCACGGCGTCGACACGCAACCCATCAGCGTGGAACTCCTGCAGCCAGTACAAGGCATTGGCGATCAGGAAGTTGCGCACCTCATGGCGGCCGTAGTTGAACACCAGGGTGCCCCAATCCGGGTGCTCGCCCTGGCGCGGGTCGGAGTGCTCGTAGAGCTTGGTACCGTCGAACCGGGCCAGGCTCCACTCATCGCGCGGAAAGTGCGCCGGCACCCAGTCGAGGATCACCCCGATGCCACGTTGGTGGAGTTCGTCGACGAAGGCTCGGAAGTCGTCGGGGCCACCGAAGCGCGCCGTCGGCGCGTAGTAGCCAGTGACCTGATAGCCCCACGACCCCCCGAACGGGTGCTCGGCGACGGGTAGCAATTCGATATGGGTGAAACCCAGCGCGCTGACGTGATCGGCGATCTGATGAGCAAGCTCGCGATAGGAGTACACGCCGTGGCGCCATGAGGCGAGATGCAATTCGTAGATTCGGAGTGGATGGCCGGGGCCGTGGCCACGCGCTCTCATCCACGACTCGTCACCCCAGATGTGCGTGCTCGGAGCCGCAACGATGCTGGCGGTTGCCGGCGGGCACTCCGTTGAATAGGCCATCGGATCGGCCTTCAGCAGCACATCGCCGTTGGCCGCCTCGACGGCAAACTTGTAGCGGTACCCGGCGGCCGCCGAACGGGCGACGCCGGCCCATACGCCCGATCGTCCCTGTGGTGCGAGCACATCGCCGCCGACCCAGCCGTCCCAGTCGCCAACGACGCGCACCGATTTGGCATTCGGCGCCCACACCGCAAATTGCACGCCGCCAGTCGGAAGTGGATGAGCCCCGAGCCACTTCCAGAGGCGACGATGCGTGCCCTCGCCGAAGAAGTGGAGATCCTGTTCACCGAGCAGCACGACGGAAGCGTACGCGACCGCACCGCCGACTACGGTCAACGGCTGATGCGCATCCTGATCTTGTCGTGGGAGTACCCGCCGAGAGTCGTCGGTGGCATTGCCGCGCATGTCGATGGGCTGGCCAGGGCCATGGCCCGCGCCGGACACGATGTCGTCGTGTTCAGCCTCGATCATCCCCGCGTCGGAGACGACGAGATGATCGAAGGCGTCCGTGTACTGCGAGCCAATGCCGATCTCCCATGGCTGCCCGATGACTACCTCGTCGCCAGGATGGCGTCGGCGAACCACCACCTGACCCAGCTGGCGTCACGACTCGGCTCGTGGCGACCGCAGGTGATTCACGCCCATGACTGGCTGGTGGCCTGGTCGGCCGACACTCTCAAGGGCCTGTGGAACGTGCCACTGGTCGCCACGATCCACGCCACTGAGCGCGGCCGCCACGGCGGATACGTCCCGCAAGGCACACCTGCCGCGATCAACGCGGTGGAGTGGTGGCTCACGTTCCAGGCCCAGCAGGTGATCGCCTGCTCGAAGTTCATGGTTCGCGAAGTCACCGAAGGGTTCGAGCTGCCGTCGGAGAAGGTCAACCTCGTGCCCAATGGCATCGACATCGGGCAGTGGCTGTCACCCTCACCGTCGCCCGAGACGCAACGCGAACATCTCGTCGTGGCCTGGGGCCGGATCCAGTACGAGAAGGGATTCCAGGTCCTCACCAGGGCCATCGGCCACCTCCGTCATCGCATCCCCGACATCCGCTGCGTGATCGCCGGCCGGGGGAGCTACCTGGCCGAACTGCAGACCCAGATCGACATGGAGGGCGTCAGCGACATCGTCCAACTTGCCGGGTTCGTACCAGATGACGAACTGCGCGCCTTGCTCCAACGCACCGGCTGCGTCGTCATCCCGTCGCTGTACGAACCGTTCGGCATCGTCGCCCTCGAAGGCATGGCCGCCGGTGCTCCGACCATCGTCGCTCGCACCGGCGGTCTGGCCGAGATCGTCGAGGGAACCGGTGCGGGAGTGCTGTTCGAGCCCGGCAATCACATTGCGCTGGCCAACTGCATTGCCGACGTGCTCAACCATCCCGACGTCGCCAGTGGTATGCGTACGAAGGCAGCATCACTGCTGGCCAGCCGGTACTCGTGGGATGCCATCGCCGCCGCCACTCTCGGTGTCTACAGCAAGGCGAAGCGTGGTTGAAACGTCTCCTCGCGGGCTGGGCCGAGTCGACGCCGTACTAAACTCGTCCGAATGCGCGCTGTCCGCCAGTTCAACGTCGTTCCTGCCATCCCTCCGCGTCTCGCCGCTCTGGGCTCGCTGGCCAACAACATCCACTGGACCTGGGACCGCCAGACGCAGGCCCTGTTCGCCAAGCTCGACGAAGCGTTGTGGGAGTCCGGCGGCCGCGACCCGCTCCGGCTGATCGCCGGCATCACCGCCAACCGCTGGGAGGAATTGGCCGACGACGACGAAATCGCCGCACTCACCGACGCCGCGGCTGCCCGGCTGGCGCAAGCCATCACCGAGCCACGCTGGTTCCAGGGCAGACGCGAAACCCCGCTCGAGCTCATCGCCTACTTCTCGCCCGAATTCGGTCTCACCGAGACGCTGCCGCAGTACTCCGGAGGGCTCGGTGTGTTGGCCGGTGACCATCTCAAGGCGGCCTCGGATCTCGGGCTGCCGTTGGTGGCCATCGGGCTGCTGTACGCCGAGGGATACTTCCGACAGCGACTCAACGCCGATGGATACCAGGAGGAACGCTTTCCCCGCCTCGACACCCACGGTCTGGCTCTTTCTCCGACCGGGGTGCAGGTCTCTGTCGAGATGGCCGACGACATCGCCCGGCTCAACGTCTGGCAGGTCGACGTGGGAAGAATCAAGCTGTACCTCCTCGATGCGGCCGTCGACACCAACAGTCCAGAGATCGCGGCCATCACCAACCGCCTGTACGGCGGCGACATCGAGCACCGTCTGCGACAAGAGATCGTGTTGGGCATCGGCGGCGTTCGGGCGCTGCGCGCACTCGGCCTGCAACCGCAGGTGTTTCACACCAACGAAGGTCATGCCGGGTTTCTCTCGCTGGAGAGGATCCGTGAGCTGGTCGGAAACGGCCTGACGTTCAACGAGGCGATCGAAGTTGTGCGGGCCGGCGGCGTGTTCACCACGCACACCCCTGTGCCGGCAGGCATCGACCGATTTCCGCAGGACCTCATGGAGAAGTACTTCACCACCTATGCGACGTCTGTCGGCATCAACTTCGACGAGCTGATGGCCGTCGGCCAGCGACCTGACGAGCCCGACGACGACCGCTTCAACATGGCCGTGATGGGTTTGCGTCTCGCCGGGCGCAGCAACGGTGTCGCCCAGTTGCATGGCGCCGTCAGCCGCGAGATGTTCCAGGGGATGTGGCCGGATGTCACGGTCGAGGAGGTGCCGATCGGGGCGATCACCAATGGCGTGCACGCACATACCTGGGTCAGTGACGGCATCGCCGATCTGCTGGCGAACAGCGTCGGACCGGTGTGGGATGGCGCCGACAAGGACTCGTGGGCGGGCGTTGCGAAATTGTCGCCGAGCGAGGTGTGGGCCACGAGGGCAAAGGGGCGTGCCAACCTCGTCTCATTCGTCCGCTCCAACTTCGGGGAGGCGTTGCTCGACCCCCAGGCCCTCACCATTGGGTTTGCCCGGCGCTTTGCCACGTACAAGCGGGCCACGCTGCTGCTGTCGCAGCCCGACCGTCTTCGGCGCCTACTGCTCCACGAGAACCGGCCGGTTCAGTTCGTGTTCGCCGGCAAGGCCCACCCCGCCGACCAACCGGGCAAAGACATGATCCGCGAGATCGAGTTGTTCGCCCGTCAGCTCGAAGTCGGCAATCGACTCGTGTTCCTGCAGGACTACGACATGGCGGTTGCCCGCACGATGTACCACGGCTGCGATGTCTGGCTCAACAACCCGCGACGACCACTCGAGGCCTGCGGTACCAGCGGGATGAAGGCCGCCCTCAATGGGGTGTTGAACTGCAGCATCCTCGACGGTTGGTGGGACGAGTGCTACGACGGTCGCAACGGCTGGGCGATCGCTTCAGCCGACGACGACGCCGATATCGGTCGACGTGACCAGCGCGAGGCGACCAGTCTGTTCGGGCTGCTCGAGCGCGAGATCGTCCCACTGTTCTACGACCGCGATGCAAACGGGGTGCCGGTTCAGTGGATCAACAAGATGAAGGACAACTGGCGCTCGCTGGGACCATTCGTCACCGCGGCGCGCATGGTTCGCGACTACACCTCGGAGCTCTACGAGCCGGCTGCGGCCAGCGCAACCACGATGCTGCGCGCCGATGCCGACCGGGGCAAGGCGTTGGCCCACTGGAAGCAGCACCTCGTCGCCACATGGGCCGATGTCAAGGTGGTCGACCTCGACATCGACACAGCGGCAGCTCACGAAGGCGACGTGCGAACCGTTCGGGCGCACGTCGATCTCGGCGGCCTCGATGTCGACGAGGTCACCGTGCAGGCGCTGCACGGACCCATTGACTCCACCGGATCGTTCGTCAACACTCCTGCCACGGTCACCTTGTCACCGACCGGCGACAGCACCTTCGAAGGAACCTATTCGGTCGGTGAGGCAGGGCCGTACGGAGTCACGGTGCGTGCCATCCCCCAGCACGAGGACCTGATCAGCCAGATGGAGATGGGCCTGGTCGCCTGGGCCGTGTAGGCCCTGCGTCCACTACTCGCCGGTGAACTCCGCCTTGCCGGGGCCGTGCTCCAAGAAGCTGCGTACACCGATCTGGCTGTCGCTGGTGTGGAACACGCCTTCGAACAGGTTGCGTTCCACCTTCAAGGCCTCCGGCAAGGGTTCGTCCAGGCCGGTGTCGACGGCTCGCTTGATCATGGCGTGCGCCTGCAGCGCCCCATGAGCGACCTCCGCGGCGAGGGCAAGGGCGCGTTCGTGCAGGGATTCCGAAGACACCAGTTCGTCAGCGAGCCCGATTCGCAGCGCCTCTTCTGCTTTGACCTGACGACCCGTGATCATCATCTCCTTGGCCTTGCCGGCGCCGACCAGTCGCGGCAGCCGTTGCGTGCCGCCGCCACCCGGGATGATCCCGAGTAGGACCTCCGGCTGGCCGAACACGGCCCGCTCGCCGACGATCCTGTAGTCGCACGCCAGCGCCAACTCGCAGCCGCCACCCAGTGCGTACCCGCTGACCGCGGCAATGACGAACCTCGGGATCGCAGCGACGGCGTTGAGTGCTGAATGGAATGCGGCGGTGATGTGCCGACCTTGCTCGGCATCACCGAACTCGCTGATGTCGGCGCCGGCGGCGAAGATCCGTTCCCCGCCGGTGACCACCACGGCGCCGGGCGGATGTGCCGCCAGGTCCTCGGCCGCAGCACGGAGTTCGGCGAGCACCGCTTGCGACAAAGCATTGACCTTTGGATTGTTGAGCGTGACGAGGGCCACGCCATCCGCACGCCCTTCTACGAGCACCAGTTCTCCCATGCTCGCCACCCTACGCGGTGAGTCGCATCGACGACGCGGTTGCGACGCTGGCGATCATCATCGCCGAGCGCCAGTCCCGCTAGCCGCCGACGCCGTCGAGCATCTCGTCGGCAGCTGTCCAGGGATCGATGACATGGGCGGCGACGTCGGAACGCAACCGATCCCAGCGTTCGCCGGTGGTGAGTTGACGAGCCCGCAGCTCGAGACGCCGAGCAACGATCTCACGGAGTTCCTCACCGAGACGGAACTGCCGTCGGCGGACCAGCTCGCCGGATGCCTCGATTGCTGCGCGGTGGGCAGTGACGGCCGCCCAGTACTCGACCACGCCTTCGCCACTGATGGCCACGACCGGCAGGATCGGCGGATGCCATGCGTCGCTCGCCAGGTTGGAGAGCTCGAGCATCTGCTCGAGATCACGGCGCGTCTCATCGACACCTTTGCGGTCGGCCTTGTTGATCACGAAGACGTCGGCGATCTCCATCAGACCGGCTTTGTTGGCTTGCACCGAGTCGCCCCAACCAGGATTGACGACCACGACGGTGGTGTCGGCCTTGCCGGCGATCTC
Source organism: Ilumatobacteraceae bacterium (assembly GCA_963773085.1). Classification (GTDB taxonomy): domain Bacteria; phylum Actinomycetota; class Acidimicrobiia; order Acidimicrobiales; family Ilumatobacteraceae; genus JAENVT01. The sequence continues at coordinate 835,000 of CAVYZS010000018.1, forward strand.
GACCTCGACCTGCCCGACGCCGACTGTCTCGATCAGCGTCCACGGTCGGCCGATGGCGTCGAGCAGCCTTGCCGCCTCTGGAGTCGCCAGCGACAGCCCACCGAGGTGGCCTCGGGTGGCCATCGATCGGATGAACACCCCAGGGTCGGTGGCGTGGTCCTGCATGCGCACACGGTCACCGAGGATCGCCCCGCCGGTGAACGGCGACGAGGGGTCGATGGCCAGGACGGCGACTTCGGCACCCTGGGCGCGGAGGTGGCCGATGGTGGCACTGGTCAGCGTGCTCTTGCCGGCGCCCGGCGCTCCGGTGAGCCCGACGAGGTAGCCATGGCCGCTCCGTGGGTGGGCCAGCCGGGTGATCTCTCGTGCCTCGTCGCCACCGCGCTCGATCAGCGACAACAGACGGGCCAGCGCGGCACGATCACCCTCGCAGGCGGCGCCGAACAGCTCGGCAACGGGGCGGGTACGGCCTGCCATCTAGTCGATGTTGATGACTTCGGTCACGCCATCGATTCGATCGCGCATGATGCGCTCGATTCCAGCTTTCAACGTGCCTGTGCTCGCCGGGCACGTGCCACACGCACCGACGAGGGTCACTGACACCACACCGGTCTCCTCGTCGACGTCGCGCAGCACGATGTCGCCGCCGTCCGCCTGTAGGGCCGGCCGGATGACTTCGATCGTTTCTTCGACTTGGGCGCGCATGGTGTCGACGTTCTTTCGTTGAAGGCGTCTGTCATTGAAGCAGCACGAACCGTAGGATTGCGACTCATGACAACGTTTCGTTGGTCACTCAGCATTCCCGCAGGTGTCGCATGGCACGGGGGCACACCGTGATTGCCCACCAGGGAGGCTGGGACGAGATCCTGCTGGTGCTCGGCCCGATTGCCGTGATCATCGGGTTGCTCGTGCTCGCTCGCAGGCGCGTCGACAGCGCCGAGCGGAAGTCAGCGCCAAAAGGAACCAAGCCGGCGCAGAACACCGAGAAGTAGGCAGCAAGCCCGTAGCGCGCTGTTCACGGTCGCTCAGCGGAAGGTCGGGTAGCTCTCGACGAACGACCGCAAGGTGGCATGCCACTCGGGAGTAGCAGTCCGTATTCCGATCGGTGCCCGCTGAAGATCGTCGAGCCAGCCGCGCAACGCCTCGACTCGCCGAGCGATGAACCGGTCGAGCACCTCGTCGGTGGGCTCCCGAACGGCCACGGAGCCGTAGCCGGCCACGAACGGCTCCCTGAAGCTGCTGTAGACGTCTGGTACGCCGCTCGTGACAGCATCGAACATCACCATGTACAACACGTTCGCAACATCGAACTCGACAGGACCATAACCACAGTCATCGAAGTCGAACACGCGCACAGCGCCCGCCCGCTGACGCAGGTTGCCGGAGTTGAAGTCGCCGTGGATCAGTTGGTCGCCGTCGGTGGTTGATCCGCCCAGCGCCGCCACAGATGGAAGCGCGGCTCGAGGCAAGTGGGCCATCGATTCATGAAGCCCGGCGAGAGTACGGCCCATCAGTTCGGCGTCGGAGTTGCCGACCACATCTCCGTCGGCGTACTCGTAGCAGACGAGCAGGCATAGTTGCCCCTCGAGCTCGACCTCGTTGACCAATCGGTCATCGATGGGCACGGGGCGACACACCCGGTGATCGACATCACCCAGCGCGGCGACGACATCGACACGGGTCGCGAAGGTCCTCCGATCGACCAACGATGCATCGGTCACCTTGGCGACGATCATCTCACCGTTCAGGCGAGTCACCCGGAAGACGCGTGCCTGGTGCCCACCGTGCAACTCGTGGATCGCCGCAGCATCGAGCAGCGCTTCGACCACGCCGACGAGACTCGCGCGGGACAATTCGACGCTACACCCGCTCGATGTCGGCGCCGATCCCGACGAGGCGACCGACCAGATCGTCGTAGCCGCGATCGACGTGGTGGACACCGCTGACGATCGTCTCGCCCTCTGCTGCCAAACCGGCGACCACGAGCGCCGCTCCGGCACGAATGTCGGGAGCGCGCACCGGGGCACCACTGAGCCGTTCCACACCGCGAACCACCGCGTGGTGACCATCGGTGCGTATGTCCGCACCGAGCCGCTGCAGTTCCTCCACATACCGAAACCGTCCGGGATACAGGTTCTCGGTGACGATTCCGACGCCATCGGCGACCGATAACATCGTGACGATCAATGGCTTGTAGTCCGTGGCGATCCCGGGATACGGCAATGTGGCGACGTCGATCGACCGCAACCGCTCGTGCGCCCACACAGCCAACCCGTCGCCGACACAGGTGATGGTCACACCCATGTCGGCAAACCGCCGCAACAACATCTCCATGTGCTCGGCCCGGGCACCGCGAAGCAGCACCTCCCCACCGCACACGGCCACCGCTGCAAGATACGTGGCGGCTTGGATGCGGTCAGCGACGACGGCGTGGTCCGCGGCGGTGAGCGATCCGGGCTCGACACCGTGGATGACGAGCGTCGACGAGCCAGCGCCCTCGATATCGGCACCCATCGAACTCAACATGGCGCACAGATCAGCGATCTCCGGCTCGCGAGCCGCGTTGTCGATGACGGTCGTCCCCTTGGCGTGCACCGCCGCAGTGAGGATGTTCTCGGTCGCCCCGACGCTGGGAAATTCGAGCGTGAGGTCGGCGCCGTGGAGTCGATCGGCGGTGGCTTCGACGTAGCCGTGTTGCAGTTCGAAGGTCGCTCCCATCGCTTCGAGCCCCTTCAGGTGCATGTCGATCGGCCGACTACCGAAATCGTCGCCACCCGGCAACGAAAGAGTCACCCGCCCACAGCGACCGAGCAACGGGCCGAGAACGTTGATCGAGGCACGGATGCGTTCCACGAGTTCGTATGGCGCAACCGGGGTGATGTCACCGCGATTGGTCATGGTGATCGAGCCGTCGGAACCGAACGTCGTCGACACCCCGATCGCCGCCAACAAATCGCTCATGATGTTGACGTCGGCGATGGCCGGTACGTTGGAGAGGCGGTAGACACCGTCCGCCAGCAACGTGGCAGCCATCAGCTTCAGCACGGAGTTCTTGGCGCCCGGCACCACGACCGCGCCGTGGAGCGGCGCGGCGCGACGAATGACGATCCGGTCGGATTCCATGGCCAACAAGTATGGCCCAACCCAACCCGATGCCGGTTCCAAAACGGATCAAGTTGCCGGGCCAGATGCCTGCCGGGCGCCAGTAGCCTCGTGGCGTGTCCCGCCGCGAACGGACGTTGCGACAGTCGTGGCCGGCCGACTCCCCCGAAGCCCAGCATGCCCTCACGACGCGCGACGACCTGGTCGGAGAGGTCGTCGCCTCGAACGACGGTCGGTCAGCGACGTTTTCGCAAGGCGAGGGTCCGTTCACGAGCTACCGGCGATCGATCATCACCACCCCGACGACCGTCGACCAGACCATTCGTTACAGCATCGTGATCCCGTGGTTCGGGTGGCTCTTCGCCCTTCCCGTGCGCAGCACGTTGCAGCATCGACCGTCCGAGGGCAGCAAACCGTGGTGGTCCCCGCCGGATCGTCTGACGCCGCGACATGTCGCCACGCTCGGCCTGCTCGCCGCGGTGTCGATGTCAGCCGCGTTCACCAACACGCTGTTCACGCAGACGGCCAGCTTCGCCGCCGATAGCTTCGGGATCGACGAGCGCGGCCAGGGCTTCGGTGGCGTCGTCGTGCGACTGGGCGTCGTCATCGCCATCCCGTTGGCGATTCTCGCTGATCGACGCGGTCGACGCCGGGTGATCGTCATCACCGCCTGGCTCGCTCCCTTGTGGTGCATGCTCGGCGCCATCGCCCCCAGCTTCTGGGTGCTCGTCGGCACGCAGGCTATCGGGCGACCGATCGGATTGGCGTTGGCCTTGCTGATCGGCGTGGTCGCTGCCGAGGAGATGCCTCGCAGCAGCCGCGCCTACGCCCTCAGCGTGCTCGCACTCGCCGGCGGTCTCGGCGCTGGGGTCGCCGTAGCCGCCCTTCGTCTGGCAGACATCGGTAGCGATGGATGGCGGTTGGTCTACGTGCTGTCGATCGTCTGGCTGCTGCCCGCGTACCACGTGACGCGACACCTGCCGGAGACGACCCGATTCCAGCGCCGACACCCGATCGCGCCCCGACTCGACCGCCGACGGTTCACGACCATCGCGATCGTGTCGATCACCGCCAACCTTTTCGTCGCCCCGGCCTCGTTCTTCCTCAACCGATATCTCGACGACGTACGGGGATACACCGGCGGCGGCATTGCCTTGTTCGTTCTGTGCACGGCCACGCCTGCGTCACTCGGATTGATCGTGGGTGGCCGCATCGCCGAGGTCGTCGGTCGTCGCGCAGTGCTCGCCGTGTGCATGCCGCTATCGACGCTGATGTTGGTCGGATCGTTCAGCGTCGCCGGTTCGGCGATGTGGATCCTGGCTCTGTTCGGCGGCCTGCTCGCCGGCGCCGCATATCCGGCGTTCACCGTGTATCGCACGGAACTGTTCCCCACGGGCAACCGTGGTCGCGCCAACGGCTACATCTCAGCTCTCTCACTTGCCGGCAGCAGCATCGGCTTGTTGCTCGTCGGCGCGCTCGTCCATCGCGGCTGGACCTACGGGCAGTCGATGCTCGTCGTCGGGTTCGGGCAACTCCTCGCCGCGGCGATCGCCTTCTTCGCCTACCCCGAGACCGCACATCTGGAACTCGAGCAGATCAATCCGCAAGATGCTTTAACCGAGCGATGAGATCCACGCCGCCACCGTCTCGGCGATCATCGCATCGGAACCTTTCAGGTCGTGGCCACGACCTTCGATCCAATGGTGGGTCACCCGACCCGGAATGGTCGCAGTCCACTCTTGGAGTTCCGCCGGCGACCCGAACGGGTCGCGGGTGCCGTGGATGAACAGACACGGCACGTGAAGGCGCGGCAGGTGTTCGACGCGCAGTGAGTCGGGCTTGCCGGGCGGGTGCAGCGGGTAGGAGATCAGCACGAGTCCACTGGCCGGCAGCGGATCCTCGGCGTCGCCGACCACCATCGAACACATCCGCCCACCCATCGACCGGCCACCGAGAACAAGCCCGTCGGCCAGAACAGCTGCAGCCTCGTCGCGTACTGCCTGCAACAACACGGGCGTTCGGTCAGGCGCCTTGCGACCGGCCTTGCGGTACGGAAAGTCGGCACGTGTGCAGCGCATCGGGGCGACAGCGGCCTCGACGGCGAGCAGGCTCGAATGAGTGCTGCTTGAACCGGCCCCAGGGAACAGGAGGAGGTTCATGTCAGCAGTATCCGGCGTGCCTCACCCAGTCGTTCGATCTCGTGCCCGGCGACGTCCTCCTGGCCGCCGTAGTCGGGATGCACCTCGCGCAACCTCGATCGGTACTGCGTCATGACTTCTTTCTTGGACACCTTGCCGGTGCCCATCGGGAAGCCCAGGAGGTCGAGCGCCCACGCTTTCGGATCCGCCATCGTCGCCAGCAGCGAACCGGCAGGACCGGCGAGGTTGGCGATGAACGATGGACCGATCGGGCCCCGCCACCGCATGGCCTTGTGAAGCGACGGGTTGAGCGCTCGGCGCGCTTCGATGCTGAGTCGCTCGACCGCGTAAATGGCACCGAGCACCTGGGCGAGCGGCCCTCCCTGCGGGTTGAGGCTGAAGCGCACGCTGTCGCCCTCGCCCTCCAGACGATGCACGCTGACCGCGAGACCGTGGCGATCGACCTGATAGCGGTGCTTGAGCCGGGGCTGAACTACTCGCTCGCCACGACTGACCTGATCGAGCAGTCGATGCACATCGGGCAGCAGGTCGGTGTCGACGTCGGGCAGATGTGCGGCGATCACGGCGCCGAGCAGCAGCCCACCGAAGCCTGGGGTTGGATCGACCGGTAGCACGAGATGGCCGAGCGAGACACGGCGTGTCGGAGTGACCGGTCGCGAGTGCCACACCTCCAGTTCGGCCAGAAGCATGACGTCGCCGCGCTAGACGTAGGGTCGCAGCAGATCGTGCAGCTCGGCGGCGACAGCCTGGGTCTCGACCACATCGGGTTCGTCGCCGTCGACCAGCGCGGCCGCCAGCTCGTCGGCAAGCTCGCACATGCGATTCCAGAGCTGTTTGTCGACGCCGTACGGCGGCCGCGCAGGATCGGCGACATCAGTTGCGCTCAGCAGTTGCTCGAGTCCATCGGCATCGAGCGGATTGCGCTGCAAGCGATCACCGGCCAGGAAGAAGGTCGTCAATGTCTCGAATGGCAGTTGGTCGGCATCGTCCTCGTCGTCCTCGTCCGGCAGGACGACGCCTTCGTCGTTCTCGACGTCGTCGAGGATGGAATCGACCAACTCCTCGTCAGTGGTTCCGACCAGCAAGACGTCGTCCTCCCATCGGAAGGGCAGGCCCCGAGCGACCAGATGCGAGGTGACAAGATCTCGTTCGCTCTGCTCCCATTCAGCAAGGTCGTACTCGGTGGAAGCGGCGTCGTCAGCGAGCGGAACCGGTTCGCGCGGTGGGGCCACCTCCGTTTCGACGGTCATGCCCAGCCGCATCTCGACCTGGGCAACAATGTCGTCGGTCGCCAATTCCGCGGATTCGGGAACGATCAACTCGTTACCGTCCCACGCGTGCGGAACCACGGCATCGGCGAGGGCGGCAGCCAGCTCGGCCATCTGCTCGAACGACCAACTGGCTAGGTCGTAGTGCACCCGCGTCGCGTCGGGATCGTTCGGGTTCCAATCGTCGGTCACGAGCTGTGACGCTATCCGCCAGGAACGTGCGTGGCGAGAAAGACCCGCGTGCGCTGGTATTCGTCGAGCTGATTCTCGGGCTTGCGAAACCCGTGGCCCTCGCCTTCGTAGACGACGAATTCGACGTCTCCCCCAGCGGCCAGACACCGCTCGGCCAAGGCCCGGCTCTGCTCGACGGGCACGACGGGATCGGCATCGCCGTGCAGCACGAGGAGGGGCGTCTCCACCAGTCGATCGGCCAAATTCGCCGGGGATCGGTCGTGGTACAGCCGCGCCGCGTCGGGGAGTGAGCCGACCAGCGATTCGGTGTAGTGCTGCTCGAACCGGTGACTGCGTGCGGCCAGGTCCGACAGGTCCGTAACCGGGTAGGCGGCGATCACCGCGGCGATCAGGGCGGGGCTCGACGCGGCAACTCCGAGCGCCGTGAATCCTCCGGCGGATGAGCCGATGATCGCCGTGGCGGCCGGCGAGCCCCAGCCGCGCGGTATGGGCGTGGGTGATCGCGTCGATGATGTCACTGATGTCGAGTTCGCCCCAACGGCCACGCAGCGCCTGCTGATAGGCACGCCCGTGGCCGGTCGAGCCGCGGTGATCCGGAACCAGCACGTTCCACCCCTGCGCACGCCAGAAGGCGATGCGCGGCATGAAGGTGACCTGCCACTGATCGGACGGTCCGCCGTGCAACCAGCACAGCAACCGATCGGTCGGACTGTCCGCGTGATACAGGCGGGCGTGGAGCGTGCAACCATCGGTGGCAGCGAACTCCACCAAGTCGGGCTCGGCCAGTGGTAGGCCCTCCCAACCGCTCAGCGGACCAATTGCCACGACGCTGCGCTCCCACGTCGAGTCGTCGTAGACCACCACCTGAGTCGGTGTGCGCGCGCCCGATCGCAACGCGGCCACCCGTCCCCCCTGCCACGAGAGTTGACCATGCACGCCGCGAGCGACTTCGATGGTCGTTCGAGTGCCCAGGTCAACCACACAGAGCCGGCCAAAGGCGTGCTCGTTGCGGGTGAACGCGACCCGCTGCGCGTCTGGCGAGATGGCAAACGAGCGTTGGCCCATGCTCCAGGTGGGGCCGCCGTGTTCGAACGGTTCGTCGACAAGTGGTGCGTCGTCGAGCCACAGGTTGAGCCACCCGTTGTCATCGCGCAACGAAACCGCCGTGCCGTCGGGCATCATCCGGATCTGTTGGATGGATCCTGTCGGTCGGAACTCGTCGCTGCCGGTTCGATCGAATCTGGCCCGTTGGAGTCGCGCCCGATCCCATGGCATGTCCGGCACGTTCCATGCCTGCCACACGACACCGCTGCTGCACGGCATCGGGCACGGGTCGAACGCGAAATCGGCGGTGCCGTCGTCGAGTCGGTCGGTCGAACCGTCGTCGAGTCGCGTCACCCACACCTCGGCCTGGTCGAGGACGTAGACGACACGGCTTGAGTCGGCGGTCGCTTCCGGACCGGCCGCTGTTCTCGTGGGATCGTGCTGCGTCAACCGTCGCACGCTTCCTGCCGGTACGGGTTGCAGCCAGAGATTCCCATCGACCGCGGCGTAGATCACTGCGGTGCCATCGGCACTCCAACACCAGCATCCGCCGCCGAAACCGCGACCCGGTCGTGGGGCCGGATAGGCAGTGAGTTGACGAACGGGTGACCCATCCAGCGTGTCGATCATCAGAGCAGCCGACCCGCCCGATGCCATCGCGTAGACGATGCACCGACCATCGGGACTCAGTCGCGGTTCGGTGAGATCCCGTGTGACGATGCACCGCTCGACCGCAATCGGCATGGCGCGGACTGTACCCGCCTGGAAGCAGGGCGCCTACTCGCCGACCATGGCTGGCGAATGTGCGGTAATTCGGTGGACAGCGTTGGCGGTCGTCTGGCACTCTCGGTCCAACCGAGACCGAAGGAGGTGCCCGATGTTGATGACCAGAACCACGATCCTGTTCGCCGTTGGCGCGCACCCCGACAGCCTCGGGCCGTGCACGGCCTGACGATCGCCGCAACGCGAGTCGCGAAACCTGTCGTTCCGAACATCGAACGTATTCAGGCGCGCCCGTGATCCCCCTAGACAGCAGACACGTACACACACAGAAGGAGAATCCCATGTGGGCAACCAACCCATACCTCGCCGAGCAGCTGATCCGTGACCGCCAGGAGCGGTTGCGCCAGATCAGTCAGCAGACGCATCTGCGCCACGAGGCCAGGCGCATCAGGCGACAACAACACATCAAGACGTAATCCAGCCGGCTTCGTCCGTCCACCGCAACGAACTACGGTGGACGGACGATGCCTTCCTCTCTGCAAAAGCCCGATCGCAACCTGGCTCTCGAATTGGTGCGAGTCACCGAGTCGGCGGCGCTGTCGGCCTCACGCTGGGTCGGCCGTGGCGACAAGAACGGTGCCGACAAGGCTGCCGTCGATGCCATGCGCACCGTGCTGTCAACCGTGCCGATGGACGGCATCGTCGTGATCGGCGAAGGTGAGAAGGACGAGGCGCCGATGCTGTTCAACGGGGAACATGTCGGTGACGGCACAGCCCCGCTCACCGACGTTGCGGTCGACCCGATCGACGGCACCACGTTGACTGCGTACGGCCGGGCCAACGCAATCGCTGTGATCGCGGTCAGCGAGCGAGGCACGATGTTCGACCCAGGGCCGTGCGTGTACATGCACAAGATCGCCGTCGGTCCCGAGGCTGCCGGGTCGATCGACATCACCGCGACCCCCACCCAGAACCTCCGCTGGATCGCCAAGGCCAAAGGCGGGTCCGTGCGAGACCTCACCGTCGTCATCCTCGACCGTGAACGCCACACCGATCTCATCAGTGAGGTTCGCACCACCGGCGCGCGGGTCAAACTGATCACCGACGGCGACATCTTCGGGGCGATCGCCACCGGCTGGCCCGACGCCGGCGTCGACGTGCTGATCGGCATCGGTGGCACGCCGGAGGGCGTTACCGCCGCCGCCGCCCTCAAGTGCATGGGTGGTGAGATCCAGGGCCTCCTGGCTCCCCGGGACGAGGCCGAGCGGCAGGCGGCGATCGACTTCGGCTTCGACCTCGATGCCGTCTTGACGACCGACATCCTGGTGAAAGGCGACAACTGCTTCTTCGCCGCAACCGGCATCACCGACGGCGAGTTGCTCCGCGGCGTTCGCTACGAGCACGGCGGGGCGCGCACCCAGAGCCTGGTGATGCGCTCGAAGAGCGGCACGGTGCGACTGATCGATGCACGGCACCGCATCGACAAGCTGTCGCAGTTTGCCGCCGTCGACTACGCCTGAGTTCGGCAGTCAGTCCGAGTGTTTCCGGACACCCCGGACGGGCAGCAGACACTCCGACGGGCTGCAAACCCTCGGACCAGCGGCGGGTCAATCACGCTGCACAAGTCCGGCGACTCGCCTCGCTAGCCCCCGGGGTGTCACGCTCGACGTCGCCACTATCGCCTTGTAGAGCGCACCGGGCACCGAGAGGGCCTGACCGTTGGCGACGTCGCGAAGGGCTGTCTCGGCTACGTCGGTGGCTGACATCCAGGCAAACGACGGGAACTGGCCGGCGTACGAATCGGTGTTGCTGACGCTCTGGAATTCGGTTCGCGTCAGTCCCGGGCACAGCGCAGTGACGTGCACACCGGTGCCGCGCACTTCCTCGTGCAGGCTCTCGGTCAGTGAAGTGACGTAGGCCTTCGTGGCCGCGTACACGGCGAGCTTCGGTGCCGGCTGAAAGCTGGCGACACTGCTGACGTTGAGCAGATATCCACTGCCACGTGGCACCATGACGCCGAGGGCAGCCCTGGAGATCTGGGTCAACGGCGCCGATGTTCAGGGCGATCTCGTCTCCGAGCCGGTCGGCAGCCAGTGTGTAGAAGTAGCCGGAGGTGCCGAACCCGGCGTTGTTGACGACGAGATCGATGGGCCGCCCGAGCGAGGTCACCCGGCGAACCACCGCAGCGACACCCTTCGCTGTGGTGAGGTCGGCGACAAGCACCTCGACGTCGGCATGACGACCGGCCAGTTCGTTCAGTCGGTCGGCGCGTCGAGCCACGATCACCATCGGTACGCCGGCTTCGCCGAGCAGTTGCGCCATCGCCTCGCCGATCCCGCTCGACGCACCGGTGATCAGCGCCGAGGCGAACGGGGTACGAGTTCATGACCAGAGGCTATGACCGCTGACCGCTGGATCAGTGGGTGATGTTGCTGCCGGTGAGACCACCGGAGGCGCTGAGGCGAGCGTGGGCGCGGCTCAAGGCCGCCACCGCCTCGGCGTCGTGTTCGTGACGGAGGGTGGCCTCGGCACGTTCGGCTGCTTCTATCGCCCGATCGCGGTCGATGTCTTCGCCGAGTTCGGCGATGTCGCTGAGGATGCTGACCTTGTTGCCGCCGACCTGAACGAAACCGCCGTGCACGGCGACGTCGAGTTGCCCGCCATCGGCCAGCGTGATGCGGGTGTGGTTCTCGGTGAGGGCACCGAGAAATGGAGCATGACCAGGCAGGAAGGCGATCTCACCGCCACCGAGGGTGCGGGTGATCACCTGCGTGGCCTCGCCGGAGAAGACGACCTTCTCGGGCGACACCAACTCGACCTGCATCGTCGCCATGACCGGTCAACTCACCTGTTCGGCAAGCGACTTGGCCTTGGCCAGCACCTGCTCGACGCCACCGACGTTGAGGAACGCCTGCTCGGGAACTTCGTCCATGTCACCGCGGAGGATGGCCTCGAAGCTCTCGACGGTCTCTTCGACCGGCACGAACTCGCCCTCGATGCCGGTGAAGACCTTGGCGACGTAGAACGGCTGCGACAAGAACCGCTGGATCTTGCGGGCACGCGACACCGTGAGGCGGTCCTCCTCGGAGAGCTCGTCGAGACCGAGGATGGCGATGATGTCTTGCAGTTCCTTGTAGCGCTGCAGGTTCTCCTGCACGCCGCGGGCGACGTCGTAGTGACGCTCACCGACGACGTCGGGCTGGAGGATGGTCGACGTCGATGCCAGCGGGTCGACGGCCGGGTAGATGCCGAGCGCGGCGACCTGGCGGCTCAGCTCGGTGGTCGCGTCGAGGTGGGTGAAGGTGGTGAACGGCGCCGGGTCGGTGTAGTCGTCGGCGGGAACGTACACGGCCTGCAGCGACGTGATCGAGCGACCACGGGTCGAGGTGATGCGTTCCTGCAGCTGACCCATCTCGTCGGCCAACGTCGGCTGGTAGCCCACGGCCGAGGGCATGCGGCCGAGCAGCGTCGATACCTCCGAGCCGGCCTGCACGAAGCGGAAGATGTTGTCGACGAACAGCAGCACGTCCTGGTTCTGGACGTCGCGGAAGTACTCGGCCATCGTCAGCGCCGACAGGGCGACACGCAACCGGACACCCGGCGGCTCGTCCATCTGCCCGAACACCAGAGCGGCCTTTTCGAACACGCCGGACTCTTCCATCTCGAGTCGCAGGTCGGTGCCTTCACGGGTGCGCTCGCCGACGCCGGCGAACACCGACACACCACCGTGTTTGGACGCGACGCGGTTGATCATCTCGGTGATCAACACGGTCTTGCCCACGCCGGCGCCACCGAACAGGCCGATCTTGCCGCCGGCCAGGTACGGGGTGAGCAGGTCGATGACCTTGATGCCGGTCGCGAACAGCTGCCGCGAAGGCTCGAGCGCATCGAACAGCGGGGCGTCGCGGTGGATGTCCCAACGCTCCATGTCGGCGTAGTTGGCGGGATCGTCGTCGAGCACGTCGCCCCACACGTTCCACACGTGACCGAGGGTGCGGTTACCGACAGGCACTTGAATGCCGTGACCGAGGTTGCGCACCGGGGTGCCACGAGTGAGGCCGTCGGTCGGCTTCATGCACACCGCGCGGACGCGGCTGTCGCCGAGCTGCTGGGCGACCTCGGCCAGCACGATGACCGGCTTGCCGTCGACCTGCACGGTGAACTCGATCGCCGTGTTGAGCTTGGGCAGCGAGCCGCGGGGGAACTCGACGTCGACGACAGGGCCGGCGATGCCGACGACGCGGCCGTCCTTGCGTTCGGGCCTGCGAGTCTTGGGTGATTGGGTCTTGGGTCACAGTCATGAGGTGTGCTCTTTCTCAGGTTCCGTACTTGTCGATGTGCGGAGTGCGTGCTGGTTCATGTTCGAACGGCGCCGAGCGTCGTTGGTGCGTCGGGCGAGCCGTCGTGCAGCAGTTCGAAGTCGATGACGAGACCAAGGTCGACGCCGGAGAGCGCCTCGGCGCCGCTGACGATCTCCATGATCTCGGTGGTGATCGAGTCCTGGCGGGCACGGTTCATGATGCGGCTGAGGTTCTTGATCAGTTCCTCGGCGTTGTCGGTCGCGCTCTTCATCGCTCGTTGGCGGAAGGCGTGCTCGCTGGCAGCGGCGTTCAACAACGCTGCGTAGATTCGGGCTTCGACGTACTTGGGTAGCAGGGCGTCGAGGATCGTCGTGGGATCCGGTTCGTACTCGAAGTCGGCCGCGGCAACTTCGGACCCGGCCGGGCGACCATCGCCGCCGGCCACGGTTTCGCGCTCGAGCGGCACCAGCGGACGTTGAACGACCTCTTGAGACCCGGCGCGTGATGAAGCGGGTGTAGACCAACTCGACTCGATCGACCTCGCCGTTGACGAACAGATCGATGACGTGTTGACCGATCTGCTTGGCATTCGGCGTAACTCGGTGCGTCGCTGAAGCCGGAGAAGGTGGACTCGATCTTGTAGCCGCGGAATCGGAAGTAACTCTCGGCTTTGCGACCGACGGCGATCACCGAGTAGTCGCGGCCTTTGAGGACATCGGCCTTGATCTCGCCTTCGGCAGCACGCTGCACGCCGGCGTTGTAGCCGCCACACAGACCTCGGTCGGCGGTGATGACGACGTAGGCGACGTTGCCGACAGTCGGCCTACCAGCGAGGAGTGGGGACGACGTCGATCCACCGGCGGCGGCGAGGTCCTTGACCACCTCGGTGATCTGATCGCTGTACGGCACGGCTGCGACAACACGCTGTTGCGCCTTGACGATTCGCGACGCCGCGATCAGTTCCATGGCGCGCGTGATCTTCTTCGTTGCCTGGACGGTACGAATACGTCCCCGAAGAATGCGTTCCTGACCTCCAGCCATTGCCTATTCCGTCGCCAGGGTCTTGTGGCTCTCGGCTTCACCGAGCGCCGGTGCGTCGGTGGCGGTCGGATCTGCGGCACGTGCGGCGACGTCGGCGGCCACGAAACGCTCCATGAACTCGGCGATCACGTCGCCGAGCTCCGCAGGAACATCGGCCTTGGCGTCGTTGCGCATACCCGACAGCAACGCCCCCTGGGTGCTGCGCATGTGCTCGAGCAGCTCCGACTCGAATCGCTGGACATCGCTGACCGGCAGGCTGTCGAGGTAGCCCTTGGTGCCGGCGAACACGACGACGACCTGCTCCTCGACGGGCATCGGGCTGTTCTGCGGCTGCTTGAGCAGCTCGACCAGGCGGTAGCCACGCTCGAGTTGGGCCTTGGAGATGGCGTCGAGCTCGGAACCGAACGTGGCGAACGCTTCGAGCTCACGGAACTGGGCGAGGTCGAGCTTCAGGGTTCCGGCGACGCTCTTCATCGACTTGATCTGCGCGGCGCCACCGACGCGCGACACCGAGATGCCGACGTCGACAGCCGGACGAACACCGGACTTGAACAGGTTGTCCTGCAGGTACACCTGACCGTCGGTGATCGAGATCACGTTGGTCGGGATGTATGCCGACACGTCGCCGGCCTTGGTCTCGATGATCGGCAGTGCAGTGAGCGAACCGGAGCCGCGCTCGTTGCTGAGCTTGGCGGCACGCTCGAGCAGACGGCTGTGAAGGTAGAACACGTCGCCGGGATACGCCTCGCGGCCCGGCGGGCGGCGCAGCAGCAGCGACACCTGTCGATACGCTTCGGCCTGCTTCGACAGGTCGTCATAGACGATGAGGGCGTGCTCGCCGTTCTCCATCCAGTGCTGTCCGATGGCGCACCCGGTGTAGGGGGCGAGGTACTTGAACGGGGCCGGATCGCTGGCCGGGGCGGCCACGACGACGGTGTAATCCAGAGCGCCCCGCTGGCGCAGCGTCTCGACCGTCTGGGCAACGGTCGAGCCCTTCTGGCCGATTGCCACGTAGATGCACTTCACGCCGAGGCCGCGCTGGTTGATGATCGCGTCGACTGCCACGGTGGTCTTGCCGGTCTTGCGGTCGCCGATGATCAGCTCACGCTGGCCACGACCGATCGGTGTCATCGCGTCGATCGCCTTGATACCGGTCTGCATCGGTTCGTGCACCGGTTGACGGCCCATGATGCCCGGTGCCTGGATCTCGACACGGCGAGGGATGCCGCCGACGATCTCGCCGCGTCCGTCGATCGGTTCGCCGAGGGCGTTGATGACGCGGCCGAGCATCGCGTCGCCGACGGGCACGCTGAGGATGCGTCCGGTGGCCTTCACGGTCTGGCCTTCCTCGACACCGTCCGCGTCACCGAGAACGACTGCACCGATCGACTCCTCGTCGAGGTTCAACGCCAACCCGACGGTGCCATCCTCGAACTCGAGCAGCTCGTTGACGGCGCAATCCGGCAGCCCACTGACGCGTGCGATGCCGTCGCCGACCTCTGTGACGCGGCCGACCGTGCGGGCTTCCAGCGACGGTTCGAACCCCTCGAGGTTCTTCTTGAGCGCATCGGCGATGTCGCCGGCGTTCATGGTGAGTTCTGCCATGGTTCTCTTCTGTCTCCGTGTGGTGTCCGGTGCCTAGAGGCGGGACTTCAATTGCTCGATGCGGGTACGGACTGTGCCGTCGATGACGGTGTCGCCGATGGTGGCCACGATGCCGCCCAGTACGGACGGATCGACGACGACCTTCAGGTTCACTTGCTTGCCCGTGGCGTTGGCGAGAGCGGCCGCCAGACGGGTCTCCTGATCGGAGGTGAGGGGAATGGCCGTGCGAACTTCGGCCACCTCGAGATTCTTGGCCGCCGAGGCCCTGGCGACGAGCTTGTCGACGATCGCCGGCAGATCGCGTGAGCGACCGGAACCGACGACCATCGAGATCAACTGCGTGGTCGTGCCGGTCACCTTGCCACCGAGCAGGTCCTCGACGATCGCCTGGCGCATGCTGGCGGGGATCTGCTCGTCGGTCAGTGCGTTGCGGAGCTCGTCGCTGCTCTCGTAACTCCGCGCGAAGCGGAACAACTCGTCTTCGACCTCGTCGATCGTGCCCTCGGCTCGAGCGATCTCGAACAGACCGCGGGCGTACCCCTCGATACGTGAATCGCTCATGTGCGGGCTCCGACCCCTGCGATGAAGTTCTCGATCAGTTCCTGATGCGTCGCCGCGTCGAGAGAACCGGTGACGACATGATCGACGGCCGCCGACGACAAGCGGGCGATCTCGGCGCGCAACTCGTCGCCCGATCGCCCCGCGGCGGCGGCAATCTCTGCCGTCGCCCGGGTGTCGAGTTCGACGAGCTCCTGGGCAAGGCGCGCCCGGCCGTCCTCGAGCAACGCCGCGGCCTGGATGTCGGCCTCGGCCAACAGTCGTGCCCGCTCGCCGGCGATGTCACCCTTGGCCTTGGCGGATCTGCGCGGCCTCGGCCTCGGCCTCCGCCCGATCCGCCTCACCGGAATCGAGCTCCGCCTGAACCGTGGCGGTTCGGGCTGCCATGGCCTTCTTGATTGTTGGACCGGCGAACTTCCACAGCAGGAAGAACACCAGCAAGGACGCGGGAACGCCGAAGAGCAGCTCGTAGCCCTCTGGCCAGTACGCCGACGGGGTTTGGGTGACGTCCTCGCTTGCGATCAGGGCGATGACGTTCACGTTGTTCCTCCTGCCATCAGCGAGGCGACGATTCCGGTGACCGCGGCGGCATCCGGGCGCCGACCGGTGGCCAGTTCGGCGACCCGACTGCTCACATCGGCGACCGCGGCATGAACGTGCTCCTCGGCCGCGGCGCGAGCAACATCGGTCGCCGCAGTCGCCTCGGCACGGCGGGCGGCGATGCGACCGTTGGCCTCGGCCAACGCTGCGGTGCGCTCGTTCTCCAGCGCCTGGCGTGCGACGTCGATGCGCTCCCGGGCCTCTGCCTTGACCACGGCCAATTCGGCCTCGTACTCGGCGACCTCGGACTTGGCGTCGGCACGCATTGCGGTGGCGGTTTCATGGTCGCCGACGATCTTGCCGTAGCGGGCATCCATGCCCTTCTTCAGGCGCGGGAAGGCGATGAAGCGAATGACGAGGAACAGCACGATGAACGCGCCGGCGCCCCAGGCCAGTTCCTTGACTTCTGGTGCGATCGGGCTCGGACCCTTGTCCTCGGCGGTCGTCTCTGCTTCCCCAGTGGTCTGGGGAAGGTGAACGACCACAGTGTGGCCCGCATCCGTCGCGGTGACGGTGACGGTGAGCACGGGTTCTCCTCAGAGACCGAGAAGGATGAAGACGACGAAGCCGATGAGGGCGAGTGCCTCGGTGAAGGCGATACCGAGGAACATCGTGGTGCGGACCATGCCGGCAGCCTCTGGCTGGCGGGCCATGGCCTCGATGGCCTTGCCCACGACGTAACCGATGCCGATGCCTGGGCCGATTGCGGCAAGACCATATGCGAACCCGGCGCCTATGGCGGCGTTGGCTGCTTTGGCTTCGTCGGGCGTCTGCACCGGATTGGTGTCAGCGATGAGGCGGGCGATTGCTTCCATGTTGTTTCAATTTCTCCTAGTGAGGTTGGTTAGGGAGATCTGTCAGTGCTCGATGTGCCGAGCGGCGTCGATGAAGACTGCGGTGAGGATGGTGAAGATGTAGGCCTGCAGCAGGCCGACCAGTACTTCGAACGCAGTCAGGAAGATGAGCATGAAGAACGGCAAGACCGCCATCGGCCTGAGCATCAGCTTCTTGGTCTCGGCGAAGAACAAGGCGTTGGTCAAGAAGGCGAACGTGATCAGCAACATGTGACCGGCGAGCATGTTGGCGAAAAGTCGGACGG
Organism: Ilumatobacteraceae bacterium; assembly: GCA_963773085.1. Classification (GTDB taxonomy): domain Bacteria; phylum Actinomycetota; class Acidimicrobiia; order Acidimicrobiales; family Ilumatobacteraceae; genus JAENVT01. The sequence goes on from CAVYZS010000018.1 coordinate 852,692, forward strand.
CCAGCGAAAACGGGCGGAGAACGATGTTGGAGAGCACTTCGATGACGCCTACCAGAGGACGCATCCCCACCGGCACGCTCTTCGGCCAGATCATGCTGGTGATGTACTTGATGCCGTTGTACTTGAAGCCGACGGTGTTGTAGATCACCCAAACGGTCAGGGCGAGGAACACCGGGATCGCCATGCGCGCCGTGGCAGGCATCTGGAACAGCGGGATGATGCCGGGCAGGTTGCACAGGTAGACGAAGATGAACAGCGACAGCAGGAAGGGGGTCCATGGAAGGCCGTCCTTGCCCATCGTCTGCATGACGATGTCCTTCTCGATGAACGTCACCGTGGTCTCGGCGAAGTTACGCACACCAGTCGGCGCCACCATCGGATCTTTGCCACCGGCCACGATGAACACCACGATGCCGATCACCGTGGCGAGCACAGCAATGAGACCGACCTTGTTGAAGGTGGGCCAGATGTCCTGCCAACGAATCAACTCGTTGATCGGCGGAAATTCCAGTGCGAGCATTCCGAGGTACTCCTGCTAGTTCTTGGTCTGGGCTACTGCTTGGACGGACTGGCGGTCGACGGCTGGGGCTTCAGGCCGGGGTAGGCGAGCGACATCGCCACGTACTTCATTTCCCACACCAACAAGCCCAGGTGAGTGAAGATGATGGTCGCTCCGAGAGCGGGAAGTGAAATCCAACCGGCGTCCTTGACCAAGTACACGGCCAGGAAGATCAGCGCCAGCCGCAGCAGGTAGCCGAACAGGACCGCTGCCATCATCACCCGCAGGCTGATCCTGGCGGTGAAAGCAACGATCCCGGCGGCCAGCGCAAAGTTGACCAGCACGATGGCGATGCCATAGGCACTCGACGCGGCACCGTCGACGCCCCAGATCAGTCCGCTCACGGCGATCAACAGTGGCGCGACGAGGAGGCCGCGCTTGACCATGTCGTTGGAGACCGAAACTTCCGGTGCCGGTCCGGGCAGTGGCGCGGACATCGAGAACGCAATGTCATTCATGGGCGGTCTCCATGAGTGGATGAGGAACGGCTGGACGAGGAACGTTGGCCCGCGGCACGTTGCGCCTCGAGCACCTTCATCCGGGCATCGTAGTCATACCAAAACCGCACGAATTCACCGACAAGGGCCAGCACGACAAGGGCGATCGTGAACACCGGCTTGGTACCGAGCCACCGATCGAGCATGTACCCGACACCGAGGAAGACCAAAGTCACCAGTGCAACATCGATGCCTTTACCGAGCTTGGTGTCGGTGGCCGTGTTCCTCCGTGGTCCATCTGTTGGGGGCGGCTTCAACGGTGGGGTCCTCAATGCCTGGTTGTGAACTGCGTGGATCTGGAACTGCGCTCGTTCTGGCGCCGGTGTTCGGCCCGCTCGTCGCTACCGGCCGACGAGCTTGTGAACGTGTACACAATCTATCCACCACGCACATCAGTATCCAAACCCGAGCATCACGTGGTTCTGTTGCGACGGATCTGGGGGTGGAAGAGGGTGTACAGAACGAGCCCGAGCGTGGCCGCACCGATCGGGACATACGACACGTAGCTCTGCGTCAGCACCGGGTAGAGCACGAATGCCGACAGCAGCGCTGTCCAGGCCCACAGGATCACCACACTGCGGCGCTGGCCGTGGCCCATCTCCATCAGGCGGTGATGAAGATGCTTCTTGTCAGCCGTAGCCACACCCTGGCGACGCGTGGCCCGGCGGATGATTGCGAACAGCGTGTCGAGGATCGGCACGCCGAGGATGAACAGCGGGATGAACAGGGGCGCCAGGAAGAAGTACGTCTGTCCGGCGTAGCCGCGCAGGTTCGGGTCGGCGCGACCACCGACCACGCTGGTGCTCACCGCCAACAACAGACCGAGTAGCAAGGCGCCGCCGTCGCCCATGAAGATCTTCGCCGGGTTGAAGTTGTGCGGAAGGAAGCCGACACAGATCCCGACCGTGATGATGGCGATCAGCGGCCCGATGCTGGGCTGCGAGAGCAGGCGCACCGTCGGGTCGGCCAACCGCAGGCTGTAGATGAAGAACGCCAGGGCACCGATGGCGACGATGCCCGCGGCAAGACCGTCGAGACCGTCGATGAGGTTGATCGCCTGGGACATGCCGAGCAACCAGACAACAGTGATCAGCAGGATCCAATCGTCGCTGATCGTGAACACGTCGAGGAACGGAACGCGGAAGTAGAACATCGTCACGCCGTAGTAGGTCAGTACTCCGGCGACGGCGATCGTGCCGACCACCTTGGCCGGCGCGGAGATCTCGCGGATGTCGTCGAAGAGACCGATCATGAACATCAGGAACGCGGCGAAGAACACACCGCGCGGCTCGTCGTTGCGAGCGAAGATGGTGTCGAAGTTGTCGTTGAGTCGAGCAGCCGCGAGTGCGGCGGTGAAGCCGATGAACATCGCGATGCCACCGACATCGGGCGTCGCCACGGTGTGAACCCTGCGTTCGTCCGGCTCGACGACCCATCCGACTCGACGGGCGAACCGAGCGACGAGCGGCGTGAAGGCGAAGGTGGCGACGGCGGCCACCAGGCCGATGAGGAGGTAGGAAGTCGTCGACGGCATGAGCGTTGGCGACTCTAGCGATCAGCTGTAGGCAGGGAACTTCGCACAGAGCGCAGCAACCTCGGAACGGACCGCGGAAACTGTTCCTTGCTCGGTGCGTTGGCGCAGCACCCGGGCGATCAGAGCGGCGATGATGGCCATCTCCGGCTCCTTCATCCCCTGCGTGGTCACCGACGGTGTGCCGATGCGCACGCCGCTGGTCACGAACGGGCTGCGCGGATCGTCGGGGATGGTGTTCTTGTTCAGCGTGATCCCGGCCAGGTCGAGCACGGCCTGTGCCTCCTTGCCGGTCAGATCGGCGTCGAACGGGCGCAGGTCGACCACCATCAGGTGGCTGTCGGTGCCGCCGCTGACCAGCCGGAAACCCTCGTTGGCCAGGCCCTCGGCCAACGCGCTGGCGTTGACCACGATCTGTTGGGCGTAGTCGCGGAAGCTCGGCTGCAGCGCCTCGAAGAAGGCAACGGCCTTGCCGGCGATCACATGCTCGAGCGGGCCACCCTGCCAACCGGGGAACACCGCCTTGTCGATGGCCGTCGCATGCTCGGCCGTCGACAGGATGCACCCACCCCTCGGCCCGCGGAGGGTCTTGTGCGTCGTGAACGTGACGATGTCGGCGTACGGCACGGGATTCGGGTGGGCGCCGCCGGCGATCAGGCCGGCGAGGTGCGCGGCGTCGAACAGGAAGTACGCCCCGATCTCGTCGGCGATGGCCTTGAACGGCTCAGGGTCGAGCCGCCGCGGATAGCTCGTCGTGCCGGCGACGATCATCTTCGGCCGATGTTCGAGAGCCAGATCGCGGACCTGATCCATGTCGATCCGCTCGTCACCGGGCGTGACCTTGTACGGCACGAAGTTGTACAGCTTGCCGCTGGCATTGACCGGAGATCCGTGAGTGAGGTGGCCACCGTGATCAAGGCTCAACCCCAGCACCGTGTCGCCGACGTCGAGCAGAGCCTGATAGGCGCACATGTTGGCGTTGGCTCCACTGTGCGGCTGCACGTTCGCGTGATCGGCGCCGAACAAACGCGTGACACGGTCGATGGCCAGAGCCTCGACCTCGTCGATCACAGCGTTGCCGCCGTAGTAGCGCTTGCCGGGGTATCCCTCGGCGTACTTGTTGGTCAGCACCGAACCGACGGCGCGCATCACTGCCGGCGACGTGAAGTTCTCGCTGGCGATGAGCTGCAAGCCGGTGACCTGACGCTCCGTTTCGGCGTCGATCAGGTCGAACAGTTCGATGTCGGGGTTCGTGTCGGATGGGAACGGCATCTCTCAGTGCTCCATTCGTGATTCTTCGGCTTCGATCGCCATCACCTGGTCGACCCGGCGGGCGTGACGCCCACCCTCGAACGAGGAGGCGAGGAACGTCGAAAGGATTTCCTCGGCGAGGCCGACGCCGACGACTCTCGCCCCCATGCTCAGCACGTTGGCATCGTTGTGGGCCCGTGCCAACCGTCGCCGTGAACAAGTCGTTGCACAGCGCGGCGCGCACGCCATGCACCTTGTTGGCAGCGAGTTGCTCGCCCTGACCGCTGCCGCCGACCACGATGCCGACGTCGGCGTGACCGTCGCGCACACGTCGGCCCACCGCAGCGCAGAACGCGGGATAGTCGCAGCTCTCGGTGCTGTTGGTCCCGAGGTCGATCACGTCGTGACCGCCAGTCGTGAGCACGCCGATGAGATGCTGCTTCAGCTCGTATCCGGCGTGATCGGCGCCGATGGCGATTCGTGGCATCCGCCGAGTCTACGAATTGGCGTGTCTCGCGACGAACTTTGCTTACTGTGGGAGACCATGGCACTCGATCCGCGCACACCCGTGATCATCGGCGTCGGCCAGACGATTCAGCGCACCGATGACCTCGAGACGGCATTGGATCCGACGCTGCTGATGTGTTCGGCGATCGGTGTTGCGACAACCGACGCCGGGCTGCGATCGGTTCCCCAGCCGCAGTCACTTCGTGTCGTCAACCTGCTCAGCTGGAAGTACGGCGACCCGGCGTACCTGATCGCCGAGCATCTCGGCCTGACGGCGACCGAGACGGCGTACACGACGATGGGTGGGCAGAGCCCACAAAGCCTCGTCAACGCAACCGCTGCCGAGATCCAGACCGGTGCGCTCGACATCGCGATCCTGGCCGGCGGCGAGGCGCGGCGCACCCGAGTCAGGGCCCGCCAGGCCGGCTTCCCGTTGGAATGGCCCACCGCTCCACAGGACCGGGTGCCGCGGATCCTCGGTGACGAATTCGTGCTCAACCACCAGCTGGAACTGGACCGAGGCGTGATGATGCCGGTGCAGATCTACCCGATCTTCGAATCTGCGATCCGGGCAAGCGCCGGACGATCCCCCGGCGCACATCTGCAGCTCATCAGCGAGCTGTGGTCGCGGTTCAGCGAGGTTGCCGCCACAAACCCCTACGCGTGGTCGCGTCGGGCGATGACCGCCGAAGAGATCCGGACTCCATCACCGAGCAACCGGATGGTCGGCCTGCCGTACACGAAGTACATGAACTCGAACAACGACGTCGACATGGCAGCAGCGCTCATCATGTGCTCGGCCGGGAAGGCGGCGGCGATGGGCGTGCCCCGTGATCGCTGGGTGTTCGTTCACGCCGGCGCCGATTGCCACGAGCACCAGTTCGTCAGCAACCGTTGGTCCTTCGCCGAGACGCCTGCCATCGAACTCGGGGGCAGGCGCACCCTCGAGCTCGCCGGGTGCACCATCGACGACGTGGCACTCATCGACCTCTACTCGTGCTTCCCGGCAGCCGTGCAACTCGGCGCGCAAAGCCTCGGCTTGACACTCGACCGGCAGCTGACGCGCACCGGTGGGCTGTCATTCGCGGGCGGGCCGTGGAACAACTACGTCATGCACGCGATCGCGACCCTGGTCGCCGACCTGCGCGCCGAACCCGCAGAGCTCGGTCTGGTGTGGGCGAACGGCGGCTATGCGACGAAGCATTCGTTCGGCGTCTACTCGACGGAACCACCCGAGCATGGATTCCGCCATGACCACCCTCAGGCCGAGATCGACGCACTGCCGCGCCGCGAGTTGGCAGAGACTGCCGACGCCGCCGGACCGGCCACCATCGAGGCGTACACGGTGATGCACTCGCGAGACGGCGCACCCGAAACCGCCATCTCCACGTGTTTGCTGGCCGACGGACGACGGGCATGGGGAACATCGACCGATTCGGGGCTGGTGACAGCGATGTGCGACGGCGAGTGGATCGGGCGACGCGTGCACCTCGACAAGGCGGGCACCGTCACCGCCGACTGAGGCGCATCCGAGTATCTGCCGCCCGTACGGGGTGTCACCAAACACTCCGACGCGTCGCCGGCAGGTCAGAGGGCGTCGCCGACTCCGCTTGCAGCCAGATCGGGACAGTGGGTGGCCAGGTACGCGTCGGTTTCGGGCGTCGCCACGCCTTCGACCACCAGGCTCGGGTCCTGTGAGAAGGGGGTGAACGTGGCGTCGTAGGCACTCGCCGCCGCCTCGACCTTTGCTCGGAGCTCGTCGGTGACGGGCGGGATCTCGATGACCGGCGACGCCGGATCGCGGGCCAGCAGCGCGACCTCCCAAGCCGTGCTCAGCGTTGTCAGCTCAACGGCACTGACACCCGCATTGCTCAGGGTCTCGACAGCGCGCTGGGCGCGTCGTGCATAAGGCCCGATCCGCTGCTCGACGACGATGGTGCGCTCGGCCGCGAGCTCCGGCGGCCAGGAGGCGTCGATCGATGCGGCATCGTCGACGAGGCGCGAAGCGGCTATCAGTTCGAGTGCCGCAAGCTCGCCACTAGCGAGATCACCGAACGACGCAGCCGTACCGAGGACCTGGAGCGTGCCGACGTAGCTCGCCCATGTCGCGCAGAACGGATCCGTCGCGGTGAGACCGGGCACGCCGGTCGGTTCGGTCGCCTCAGTCAGCGAAGCCGTTCCGTCCGATCGGCCAGGCGCCTCTGCCGGCGGGATCGAGGTGGTCGGTTGACCCCCCGGACTCGTCGGCGAGCATCCGCAGGCGAGTAGCACACCGAGCGTCACGCTCCACCAGATCCTCGACGCCACTTCTCGATCGTAACGGTGGCAAGCTCTGCTGGCCATGGCACCGACGACGCATCACCTGCCGGTCATCCTCGATTGCGACCCCGGCCACGATGACGCGGTGGCGATGGTGGTCGCCGCGCGTCACGCCTCGTTGCTGGGTATCACCACCGTGGCCGGCAACGCTCCGCTGGAATCGACCACGCAGAACGCCATCGTGATCCGCGACCTGCTGGGCATCGACGTGGCGGTCCACGCCGGAGCCAACCGACCTCTCGTGGCACCTCCGCGTCACGCGGGATACGTGCACGGCGAGAGTGGGCTCGACGGCGCTGACCTGCCGCGGCCATCGGGTCCGCCGGCCAGTCGAGATGCGATCGGGTTCATCATCGACACCGTTCGCGCCCATGACGGCGTGTGGCTGGTTCCAACCGGTCCGTTGACCAACATCGCCCTCGCGCTGCGCTCGGCTCCCGACATCGCCGCACGTCTCGGAGGCATCTCGTTCATGGGAGGCGGCCTGTTCGGGAACCGAACGGCCAGCGCCGAGTTCAACATCTGGGCGGACCCGGAGGCTGCAGCCATCGTCCTCTCCTACGGTGGGCCACTGGTGATGTCGGGGCTCGACCTCACCCATCAGTTCCAGGCAACGCCTGATCGCATCCAGCACATCAGCGTCCTGCCCGGTCGCCTGGCCGCCGTGCTGACCGACCTGCTGCGGTACTTCAGCGGGACCTACACGAGCAGGCACGAGGATTTCGCCGGCGCCCCGGTGCACGATCCGTGCGCAGTCATGGCGCTCACCCATCCGGTGCTGTTCACCAGATCACTCTCCCATGTCGCGGTCGAAATCAACGGGGAACTCACCCGCGGCATGACCGTGATCGATCGGCGAACATTGGTGGAACGACCCGACCCGAACTGCGATCGCCTCGTCGGTGTCGATGCCGAGGCCGCATGGGCTGTGGTGACCGAAGCCATTGCCCATTTCAGTCACTGAGTGGTCGGGTCGAAGGCACATGCCGATTCCGAAGTACGGTCGGTTCATGCGCGCCGCGGTGATGCGAGACTGGCAACTTCGAGTCGACGACCTCCCCGAGCCCACGCCCGGGCCCGGACAGGTACTGGCCGAGGTGTTGGCGTGTGGCATCTGTGGCAGCGATCTCCACCTCCTTCGTCATGGTCAGGAGAGCCGGCGTCTGATGGACGAGTTGAACGCCGACCGGCCGCCCGACCCGATGCAGTTGCAGATGTTCGAACCTCACCTCGACACGGTGATGGGTCACGAGTTCTGTTGCGAGGTAGTCGGTCTCGGTCCGGGCTGCGAAAACCTGAAGGTCGGTGACATCGTCGTCGGCCTGCCGGTCGCATTCGACTCCACGGGCCTGCACGCCGTCGGTTTCTCGAATCTCTACAACGGTGGCTACGCCGAGCTGATGGTGCTCAACGAATTGGTGGGGGTGAAGGTCCCGAACGGATTGAGTGCCGAGATCGCGGCGATGACCGAGCCGCTGGCAGTCGGTGTCCACGCCGTCGCCAAGAGCCGCGTCACCAGCAACGAGAGTGCCATCGTGCTCGGGTGTGGTCCGGTTGGCTTGGCCTGCATCGCCGAGCTGAAGATGCGCGGAATCGGCCCGATCGTCGCCGCCGACTTCTCCGCCAAACGGCGGGCACTCGCCGAGCGGCTCGGGGCCGATGTCGTCGTTGACCCACGGGTGACACCGGCAATCGACGCCTGGCGGCAGGCCGATGGTGTGCGAACACCGGTGATCTTCGAAGCAGTCGGCGTTCCCGGAATGATCGACCAGGCCATGCGCATCGCCCCCAAGGACGCACGCATCCTGATCGTCGGCGCGTGCATGCAGGAGGATCGCTTTCACCCGATGCTCGGAATCGGCCGGGAGCTCAGCCTGCAGTTCGCCCTCGGCTACGAACCCGGTGAGTTCACGGCGGCGTTGACATCGATTGCCGACGGCAGGGTCGATCTCGAGCCGTGGTTGACCGCACGCGTCGGCATCGACGGGATCCCGCAGGCCTTTCTCGATCTCGCCGACCCCGACGAGCACGCCAAGATCATGGTGACGCCGTGATGTCTGAATCTGAGATCACCACAGCTGACACCCTCGCAACCGATTCGTTCCCCCGCCAGTACGCACGTACCCGACGATTCACCCTTGGCGAACCGCGCAACGTCGTGGTGTCGCCCGATGGTCAGCGCATCGTGTTCATCCGCAGCCGCGCCGGAGACGACCCGATCAACTGCCTCTTCGTGATCGACCTCGGCACCGGCGAGGAACGAATGATCGCCGACCCGTTCGCGCTGCTCGTGCAGGTCGATCCGGACGACGTGCCCTCCGAGGAACGTTCCCGCCGCGAGCGGATGCGCGAGACCGCGTCGGGCGTCACGACCTTCGCCACCGACCGGGCGGTCACGGTTGTCGCCTTTCCGCTCGCAGGCAGGCTGTTCGTCGCCGGTCTGCTCAGCGGCGTGGCACGGGAACTCGTCGTCGACGGACCCGTGTTCGATCCGCGCCCCGATCCGGACGGCCGCCGTCTCGCATATGTCTCCAACAACGCGCTCCGCATCGCCGAACTCGACGGAAGCAGCTGGGAGCTGGCCAGCGACGACGATCCCGACGTGACCTGGGGGGCCGCCGACTACATCGCCGGCGAGGAACTCTGTCGGTATCGGGGCTACTGGTGGAGCCCCGACGGCACCGCGATCGCGGCATGCCGAGTCGACGTGTCACCGGTCGCTCGGTGGTTCATCGCAGACCCGGCATCTCCCGACGAACATCCCCGCGAGGTTCGCTATCCAGCAGCCGGCACCCCCAACGCCAACGTCGGCCTGCACGTGCTGGCGCTCGACGGCGGGGCCATCGAGATCGCCTGGGACCACGACCGGTACCCGTATCTCGCGGCGGTGAATTGGGTGTCCGACGAGCGGCTGCTGCTGACAGTCCAGATCCCGCGACCAACACGACCTGCAGGTGTTGGAAGCCAACCCGACCACAGGCGACACGGCACCGATCTTCACTGATCACGACGAGTGCTGGGTCGAGCTGGTGCCCGGGACACCCGACCAGCTCGGCGACGGGCGATTGGTCATGGCCGGCGATCGCGACGGCGCCCGCCGCCTGTTGATCGACGGTGACGCCGTGACTCCGACGGACATGCAGGTTCGAGCTGTCGTGGCTGTTCGCGATGGCGACGGTGATCCTTCCACGCGAACCAACTCGACGACCCCACGATTCACGACGTGTGGAGATGGAGCGACGACGACCTGGTCCGCATCAGTGATGGAAACGGCATCACTACCGCAGCCGTCGGAGGTGCCACCACCGTGCTGCGCAGCGTGTCGCTGGACACCTGCTCATCGACCACCCAGGTGCTCGGTGGGCCGGTGTTGACATCGTTGGTCGAGGAACCGCTCGATCGATCCCAACGTCTCCTTGCGCCACTACGGCGACCGCCGCCTCCCTACGGCCGTGCTGCTGCCTCGCGACCACGACGGCTCTCCACTGCCCGTCCTGCTCGATCCCTACGCCGGGCCCCACGTCCAGTGCGTGCTGGCATCGCGCGGGCGCTTCGCGCTGTCGCAATGGTTTGCTGATCAGGGCTACGCCGTGGTCGTGATCGACGGCCGTGGCACGCCGGGACGCGGCACCGAATGGGAGCGCGCCGTTCATCTCGACCTGGCGTCCCCCGTCCTCGAGGATCAGGTCGAGGCTCTGCACGCCGCCGCCGAGGAGTTCCCGCTCGATCTCGATCGCGTAGCGATCCGAGGATGGAGCTTCGGTGGTTACCTGGCGGCCCTCGCGGTGATGCGCCGACCCGACGTGTTCCACGCCGCCATCGCCGGGGCGCCGGTCACCGACTGGCGGCTGTACGACACGCACTACACCGAGCGCTACCTCGGCGACCCGACGGTCGACGACACGGCCTACGCCAACACGTCGCTACTTCCGTTGGCTTCGACCATGAACCGCCCGCTCCTCCTGATCCACGGACTCGCCGACGACAACGTCGTTGCCGCGAATACTCTGCAACTGTCGTCGGCGCTCCTGGCCGCCGGAAAGCCGCACGAGGTGCTGCCACTCGTCGGCGTCACCCACATGACTCCGCAGGAGGTCGTGGCGGAGAATCTGCTGCTGCACCAACTCGACTTTCTGACGCGCTACCTCGGACCACCTACGACCGGGTAGGTTGCCCGTTCGATGAACCACCGCCTCCGCGATCTGTACCGCCACGTCTCGGTACACGCGACGGCCGATCGCGAGCACGAAGCCGTTATCGAGTTGTTGCTGCTGGTCATGATGGCCGATAGGCACATCTCCGACGACGAGCTCGACGAGATCCGAGCCATCAGCGATGATTCCGGATGGGAGTCGGCAACCTTCTCGTTCGACCAGTACCTGGGCGAGGCGATGGCCAAGGTTCGCGCCGCGGTATCCGGTCACGACACCGATACCTTGCTCAACGACATCGACGAACGGATCGTCAGTTCGGTGTTGCGTCAATCGCTGTTCTCGGCGGCACGCGACGTGGCCGGCGTCGATCACGACATCGCCCCAGAGGAAGAATCACTCCTCGGCCAGGTCGCTGCCCGCTTCGCCTGACTCAGATGCCTTCAGTCGGTGGCACGGTGTCGTGCCACTGCGACACGGTCGCGGCCACTCAGATCAGGCCTGATCGCGACATCTTCGAGTCCGGCGGCGCGAAGCAAGTCAGCCACTCGATCGCCGTGATGCGAACCGATCTCCATCACCAGCCACCCCCCTGGGCGCAGCCACGGTCGGGCCTCGGCGACGATGTGCCGGATCTCGTCGAGGCCGTCGGCGCCGCCGAACAGCGCCCGCGCCGGCTCCCAGTCGCGCACGATCGGCTCGAGTTCGACGTCGCCGTCGGCAACGTACGGGGGGTTCGATACGACGATCGCCAGTTGACCTCGAAGCTCACCCGGAAGGGCCTCGAACCAGTGGCCATTCGCCAGTCGCACGTTGACCGCCGCTCTGCCGACACCAGCAGCGTTGGCCCGCGCCACCTCGAGCGCTTCGGGCGATTGGTCGGTCATCCACACCGTCACTCCATCAAGGCCCAGTTCTGTGACCAGCGACAGCCCGATCGCACCGCTGCCCGTGCCGAGGTCGGCGCACACAATCGGACGTGACAGTGGACGAGCGAGCTGCAATGCGACCTCGACCACGGTTTCCGTTTCCGGTCTCGGGATCAGCACCCTCCGATCGACCATCAGGTCGAGATGCCGAAAGCCCCATCGACCGAGCACGTACTGCAGCGGCTCGCCGGTTGCCAGCCTGGCGAGCATCGCATCGAGGTGAGCGACGCCGCGCGTTGTTGCCCGGCGATCCAGGTTCGACAGGAACTCCTCGGCATCGCAGCCGGACGCGATCTCGCACATCCACCGCGCCTGGGGGCGCCCGATACGGACCGCTGTCTCGTCCCACAGCTCGCCCCAGGTGACGGTCCCGTCATTCATCGCCGGCGAGTTGGCGGGCCCGTTCGTCGGAGGTCAAGGCGTCGACGATGTCGTCGAGGTCACCGGCCAGGACCTCCTGCAATCGATAGATCGTGTAACCGATGCGGTGGTCGGTGACCCGATTCTCCTTGTAGTTGTAGGTCCGGATCTTCTCGCCCCGGCCACCACCACCAACCTGCGACCGCCGCTCGACCGACATCGCCTCGTCCTGTTCGTCCTGGGCGAGTTTCAACAATCGGGCCCGAAGGACCTGCATCGCCCGGGCCCGGTTCTGCAGTTGGCTTCGTTCATCTTGCATGGCGACTACCACGCCCGTCGGCCTGTGGGTGATCCGCACGGCCGAGTCTGTCGTGTTGACACCCTGGCCACCGGGGCCGCTCGACCGGTAGACGTCGATCTCCAGCTCACGTTCGTCGATCTCGATCTCGACTTCCTCGGCTTCGGGGAGCACCAGCACCGTCGCCGACGAGGTGTGGATGCGACCCTGGCTCTCGGTGGCCGGCACCCGCTGCACGCGGTGTGTGCCACCTTCGAACTTGAGGCGACTCCACGCCGTATCGCCGTTGATCAGGATGGTCACGAGGTTGATTCCACCGAGGTCGCTGGGGTCGTGCGACAGCACCTCCACCGTCCAGCCCTTCAGCGCCGCGAAACTGCGGTACATCTCGTACAGATCCCCAGCGAAGAGATTGCCCTCCTCACCACCTTCTGCGCCGCGGATCTCCATGATCACTGCTTTGCCGTCATTCGGGTCCTTGGGGAGCATCAGCACCCGCAGTTGCTCCTCGAGATCGGCAAGGTCCGCCTCTGCTTCGGCCAACTCGGTTCGCAGCATCTGACGATCGGACTCCGACGCATCGATCAGTAGTTCGCGTGCCGCCTGCGCATCTGCAGATCGCTTGCGATGAGCCCGTACGCACTCGACGACCGGCGTGAGGTCCTTGTAGCGCTTCGATACACGGCGCAACTCGGCGTGGTCGCCGACCACATCGGGATCACTGAGACTCACCTCCAGCGAGATGAACTCATCTTCCAAGGACGCCAATCGTTCGAACACCGACCGAGCAGGTTACGGCCTCAGCCGACCGGAACGACCTGCATCGGATCGGCGAGCAGCGCGGCGATGTCCATCTGCACCGGGACCGCATCGCGCCTCGGCAGCACGATCCGGGTCGGATGACTCGTGGCCAGTCGGGCGTCCGTGGCGAAAGGCACGAGATCGAGGTCGACTCCCGCGCTGATCACCAACGTCGTCGGGGAGCCGTCGATGGTCGCCCGGGCAACGCACGGGTAGGGATCCTTGAGGTTCGGTCGGCCGACGGGCGACGGGAGTGCCTCGACCTCCGACGCACCGATCAAAGACGGATCGTCGATCAACCGGGCGCGTAGTGCCTGCTCCCGGCCGAGCCGATTCAACGGATGCGGGTCGGCGCCATGCCGGCGATGCGGTGCAACCGCGGCCACGACCTTGGCCAGCGCTTCGACGGTCGGCACGTCGCCGTGCAGCATCTGGAACGCTTCGCGGTCGTGCCGACCGAGCCCGACCTCCAGCCGGGCCACGCCTGTGTCTCTGTCATTGACCACTCGGCACACTTCGAGCCCGCGCACCTCGCCGACCAGCACGCCCTGCTCGACGGCAGGCATTGCACCGCCCTCGATGATCAGGTCTCGGAACTGCTCGTGCTCGACCGGCGCGGACGGCGGCACAGGAAGCGGTTCGGTGATCGCCGGAAGCAGCACACGCTCGGCCACATGCCAGACCTCGATCGGGAGTCGAAATGAATCCGACCGGCGGGCGATGGTTCCGGTGCCTTCTTCGGCCAGGACATGCAGATGATCCACCTTGGCGCGTACCGCCCATGCCAACGCCGGACCGAGCCCTCGATGCTGTCGCTCGTCGAGGAACACCCATCCGTTGTCGCCATCCATCGCCGCCGCGCCGAGCGCGAACGGTGTCGCCTGCAGGTCGGCCTCGACGCCGTGATCGCGAACCAGCGCGGCAAGCTTCATCGCCAGCAGCCGTCCCCGGCGTCCCTCATCGACCATCGCGGCCACGCTATCCGGGCGACCCGACGCACTATCCTCACGGAGTGTTTCCGGGCACCCCAGGGCAGCAGACACTCGGATGGGATTTGACTCGCCGCTGTGCAACGACGAGCACGATCCCGCCGGCCATGAGGCCGACGGCGACGCCACCGAGGACGTCGAGGGGGAAGTGCGCGCCGACGTACATGCGGTTCAGGCCGATCGCGGTAGCGGCCACGACACCGCCAACCCTCCATGGTCGGTTCAGCCACGGCCAGGCGCCGACGACGACAGCGACGGTGACCGCCGTGTGGCTCGACGGGAATCCGGTCCCTCGCGGGTCGATCGGATAGCCGTGAAAGAGCACGTCCGAGAGATAGGCAGGCGGCCGACCCCGGTCGACGACGAGTTTCACGACGTTGTCGACCAGATAGGCGAGGATCCCTGCTGCAGCCGCAGAAGTGACGAGGGGCCAGAAGACATCGCGTCGGGTCAGGATGAGCAGGACGACCACGGCGACGATCAGCAGGGTGAGTCCGACGGGTCGGAGCAGCGGGTTGACGAGGCCCATCACGGCGCCGAGGGCGCCAGGTGGGTCGTTGAACCACCGGAACACCGCGATCTCGGCCGAACTCGGTGCGCCCGCGGCGGCGATCGCGGCCGTCACGAGCAGACCCACGAGTCCGACCGCGATCGCCGACCATGGCCATCTGCCCGCCAGACGAGTTCCATCGGTGGCCATTGCAATCAATGGCTACCACGGCAGGGCCCGTCCGGAAACGGTGGCATCCGGGTTGCTGTGGTATGAACGGGATCTCATTCGTCGAGGAGAAGCCCTGTGAGTGCAGAATCAGATTCCAGCAACGCTGAACAGGGAGCGGCCGACCCGCGGCTGGCCATCTTGTT
>CAVYZS010000019.1:0-15192 GCA_963773085.1 Ilumatobacteraceae bacterium
GGTGATCAGTTCCCGCGCAGACGCTTGCTCAGTTGGTTGAGGCGTTCCTTTTCGGCCTTGCTCAGCGAGTCCATCCCCGACGCGCTGATCTTGTCGAGCAGGTTGTCGAGTTCGCTCTGGTCGGCGGAGACAGAGCTCTCGCTCCCCGCCCACGGACCGGCGACCACGGCTGGGCGTCGGCTGCGCTTGGGCTGGCGCCGGCGATGTGGCATCGAGATCTTGGGGATCCACGGATAGGCGCCCAGCAGGCCGACGCTGCGGGCGGCGAGCGCGCCGACGACGAGTGAGATCAGGTAGAACACCAGTTGGCGCCCGGCGCGATCACCGGTGAGCTGCAAGATGTCGGCGGCGACGTAGACAACGCCCAGCACCCAGGCCGGGATCCCGAAGAAGAACCGGATGTTGGGAAACTCGGCGACGAACGTGAGTAGGAGGACCAGCTGGACTGTGTGAACGCCGGCCGCAGGAAGATCCAGGGCCGTGCCGACCAGTCCGGGAACGATGGTGATGATGAGCAGGAACCAGGCCATGCGGACCCGACCGATTTGGTCCTCGAGTCGTGAGCCGAAGTACCAAACGATCGCGATCGAGATCAGCACGCTCAGGATTCGTCGATCGAGGCCGTTGGCGAGCGGCCAGGTGATCAGCCGCCAGACCTCGCCGGAGGTGACCTCGTCGGGGATCAGCGCGAGCTTCGTCGAAATCGGCTTGTCGGGCCGCTGGATGGCCCAGAGCAGCACCGAGACGAGGCACATCAACGCCAGAAGCGCGGCCGAGCCGATGTCGAGGGTGCCGACACGGAACCACGGGTCGTTGGGCCCCCGTCGGTTTGGTTTGGAGTAGGCGAATCGGCCGGCCACGTGCCAAACCCTACCGCGGGTCGCGCTGGTACCGGCCTAGCCTCGATGCTGATGGTGCAGCGTCCGCCAACCGGCATGATTCCCGACACCCCCGGGTCGTATCAGTTCAAGGATGCACTCGGCCGGGTGATCTACGTCGGCAAGGCATCGAGTTTGCGGCAACGCCTGTCGAACTACTTCCAGGATCCGCGAAACATGCATCCGCGGACTGCGCAGATGGTGGCCACCGCCGAGTCGGTGGAGTGGATCGAGGTCCGCAACGAGGTCGAGGCGCTGATGCTCGAGTACAGCCTGATCAAGCAGCATCGTCCACGATTCAACATCCGTCTGCGTGACGACAAGAGCTATCCGTTCCTTGCCGTGACACTCGACGAGCAGTTCCCGCGGGCGCTCGTGATGCGCGGTCGGAAGCGGAAGGGCACCAAGTACTTCGGGCCCTATGCCCATGCGTATGCCATCCGCGACACGCTCGACCTGTTGCTGCGCAGCTTCCCCATCCGAACGTGCAGCCCGGGGAAGTTCAACGAGCATCATCGTCTCGGTCGCCCGTGCCTGTTGTTCCACATCGAGAAGTGCAGCGGGCCATGCGTCGGTGAGATCGATGAGCCGAACTATCGCCAGTTGGTGAGTGAACTGTGCGACTTCCTCGAGGGCGACACCGACGAGATCGTCGAGCGGCTCGATGCCGAGATGCGGTCAGCATCCGACCACCAGGAATACGAGCGGGCCGCACGTGTTCGCGACCGGCTGACCGCGGTGCACCGGGCGATCGAGAAGCAGCAGATGGTTGCCGAGCGCAGCGAAGACATCGATGTGATCGGTCTCGCCGACGACGACCTGGAAGCTGCCGTCCAGATTTTCTACGTACGTAAGGGTCGGGTGGTCGGACGCAAGGGCTTCGTGGTCGACAAGGTCGAGGAGCTGAGCCCCGGAGGCCTCATCGATCGGATCCTCGAGGAGTTGTACGGCGACGAACCACCACTGGGTGTCCCCAAGCAGGTGCTCGTGCCGGTCGAACCCGACGACCTCGCAACCTATGAGGAGTGGCTGGCGCACGTGCGCGGCTCGAAGGTGCAGATTCGGGTCCCCATGCGCGGTGACAAACGCGACCTCCACGAAACTGTGACGCGCAATGCGAAGGAAGAGTTCATGCGTCATCGCCTGCGGCGCGCCGGTGACCACAACGCTCGTAGCCGCGCGTTGACCGAGTTGCAGGATCTGTTGGCGCTTCCCGAGGCGCCGCTGCGCATCGAGTGCTACGACATGGCACACCTGCAAGGAAGCGACTATGTCGGATCGATGGTGGTCCTGGAAGATGGCCTGCCGAACAAGCGCGAGTACCGCCGGTTCAAGGTCCGGGATGTTCCGGGCAACGACGACTACGCGGCCATGGAGGAGGTGCTGACCCGGCGGCTGACCGCCTATCTCGACGAGCGCGATCGCCCTCTGACCGAGCTGGGTCGACGACCGGGGAAGTTCTCCTATCCGCCGCAGTTGTTGCTCGTCGACGGCGGTAAGGGACAGTTGGCTGTCGCCGAGCGCGTTGTGCGTTCACTCGGCCTGTTCGACGAGATCCCTATCGCCTCGCTGGCCAAGCGCTTCGAAGAGGTTTATACACCCGGCCGGAGCGATCCGGTGGAGGTACCCCGCGGCAGCGAGGCGCTGTTCATGCTGCAGCGCATCCGCGACGAAGCCCACCGGTTTGCCAACACGTTCCACCGTGAGCTGCGCGGCAAGCGAATGACCGCCAGCTCACTCGATGGAATCGCCGGCCTCGGCGAGGCCCGCAAGAAGAAGCTGGTGCAGGTGATGGGCGGGGTGAACGCGGTCAAGAAGGCGTCGCTCGAGGAGTTGAAGGCGCAGTCCTTCCTACCCGACGCCGTGGCCGAGGCCATCCACGCCAAGTTTCACCAGGGAACGACCCCGTCACCGTCGTCGTCGTGACGGGGCTTCGCCTGACCGAGCTGACTCAACAAACGTTCGGCCTGACGCTGCTCCGCTAGGTACTGATTGCGGGCGACAACGTGCGGTGGCAGGCGTGGTGGAGCGGCCTTGAACCGCTCCCACGCCCATTGCCGGGTGATGCCTAGCGCGCCGCGATCAAAGCAGCTTTCGGATCGTTGCCGAGTGTCCGATCGATCATGTCGATCAGCTCGTTGCGGACTCGATCATCCACGCGTTCCTCCACTCTGTAGGGAATGGGGATGCCACGCTCACGACAGTATCGGGTCGGCCAGGCCCGAGAGTGTGGCGACGAATCGCAGACCGACAGGTGGTGCTGTCAATCCGACAGGTACAACTGTCAACTCAGGATTTCAGAGGCACCACTCCACAACACGTTTCGTGAGATGATGACTCAACAGGGCGATGACTTGTGCCGATGAACACTGCACGATGATCGGGAGGTGAGCCATGACACGCGAGCACTTGAATCTCCATGACGGAGACGTGGCGGTGCTGGCGCGTGCGCTCGGTACCAACGGCGATTGCCTGCGCGACGATCTTGATCGTCGGCCCTGGTACGCCAATGACGTTCTGCGCCGACCGGAGGTGGTCGAGTCGGTCCTGCACGGCACCGGGGCGGAGACTCTTGCCGTGTCGCCCTTGCTGTTCTTCGCGGTGCTCACACACCGCGCTGCCGATGAGCTGTCGTCGACCGACTGGGTCGACGAATGGGCAGGGCCAGGCTGTCGGCTTCCCGTGTTCGACGTCGAACCGTTGCTCGAGTTTGCCGATGCGCCGGCGCGGCTGCTGTTCACCGCCCGGCTGCTGGCGAGCTTCGCCGAACCCGAATCCTCGCCGATACCCGTCGATCGCCTCGACCTCGATGAGCTCGTCGACTGGCTTGGCGCGGTGGAACCCATCGACCACATCGTGTTGTTGCGTCAGCTCGGCGATCTTGCGTTGTTCCGCGCTGGTGTGTTCCCGGACAGCATCGGCGCGACCACGATGTCGACGGCGCAGGCCGAACATCTGGGTCGATCGGTTCGGATGACCGACGAGGAGCTGAACCACCTCATCGATCACGGGTCGCCCTCACCAGGTCTCGATGCACTCGAGACGCTGAGCTCGGCGTGGTACCGCGCCGCAGCCGAGAGCTCGCCCGAGGCGCCGGTGCTGTTGCGTGACGTGGCCCACCGCATCCGAGCCGCGCGCCGGTTCTTGAACTACGCCGCAGACCGCTACCTTCATCGGATCCAGCCACACTGGGCGCCAGGGTTCTGACTCGCACACCGTACGATCGTCACATGAGCGACGGGAGCCTGTGGGAGACCCACGCGGCCTGGTGGATCGAGGGGTTCACCGATGGCGCCGACCCGGAATATGAAGAACAGATTCTGCCGCTGGTCGCCGCGGAGCTGGCCGGGGCGACCCGAGTGCTCGACGTCGGTTGTGGCGACGGCCAGATCAGCCGTCTCGTGGCGGGGTTGGGTGCCGACGTCATTGGGATCGATCCAACCTGGAACTGCGTCAGCGTTGCCGCCGAGCGAGGGGGTGCGTCGTTCGCCCGCAGCGAGGCAGCCACTCTGCCGTTCGCCGATGCCAGTTTCGATGCGGTGGTGGCGTGTCTGGTGTTCGAGCACATTCGCGAGGTCGACCAGGCAATCGCCGAAGTGGCTCGCGTACTACAGCGCGGTGGCCGATTCTGCTTCTTTCTCAACCACCCGTTGCTGCAAACGCCGAACAGTGGATGGATCGATGATCACGTGCTCGATCCGCCGGAGCAGTACTGGCGAATCGGCGCGTACCTCGTCGAGCACGAGAGCGACGAGGAGGTGGAGAAGGGCGTGTTCATCCCGTTCATCCACCGACCGCTCAGCCGCTATGTCAACGCACTCGCCGAGAACGGCCTGTTGATCGAGCGCATGCTGGAACCGTCGCCGCCCGACGGTTTCCTCGAGCGCGCCCGCGAGTATCTCGATGCGGCGACGATCCCGCGGTTGCTGTATCTCCGAACTCGCAAGCTGTAGGCAATACCATCGTGGTCAGTGGCCGACATCGTGCTGATCACCGGGTTGTCGGGCGCCGGGCGTTCCGGAGCCGCTGCGGTGCTGGAGGATCTCGGCTGGTACGTCATCGACAACCTCCCGACTTCCCTGGTCGATACGATCGTCGAACTGGCGAGCAAGCCGGGCAGCGACATCGAACGGTTGGCCTTGGTGTCGGGTCGCCAGCACGTCGACGTGTTGCCGAAGGTCGCCGCGCTCAGGGGTGATGGTCACCGAGTACGTATCGTCTTCCTCGATGCGACGACCGCCGAACTGGTGAAGCGATACGACACCTCGCGGCGCAAACACCCACTCGATGCCGAGGCAGAAGGCCTGGTCGAGGCAATCGAGCTGGAACGTTCGCTGCTCGATCCCGTGCGCAGCGCTGCCGATCTGGTCATCGACACCACCGAGCTGAACATCCACCAGTTGAAGGCCAAGCTGATCGCCGCCTTTGATCAGACAGGGGACGGCCAGCGCCTGCAGATCGCAATCGAGAGCTTCGGGTACAAGTACGGGCTGCCGCTCGACGCCGACATCATCATGGATGTGCGCTTCCTTCCCAACCCACACTGGGAAGACGCACTGCGCCCGCTCACCGGTCACGACCCGGCGGTGCGCGATTTCGTCCTGGAGCGCTCACACGCGTCAAGCTTCCTCGACGAGTTCGAGGTGATGATGGTCGGTCTCGTCCCGGCCTACGAAGCGGAAGGCAAGAGTTACCTGACGATCGCGATGGGATGCACGGGCGGCCGCCATCGCAGCGTGGCGGTTGCCGAGGAATTGGCGGCCCGCCTTCGTGCCCGGGGCATAGCCGTCACCACCGGACATCGCGACATCTCCCGCTGAGCAGAATCGGAGACCTCCCACGGTCGGGACTATCCTCGTGGATTCCCCGTATGTGAAAGGACTCACCGCACATGACGATCCGTGTCGGTATCAATGGATTTGGTCGAATCGGCCGCAACTTCTTCCGTGCCGCCAAGAAGCGGGGCGTCGACATCGATTTCGTCGCTGTGAACGACCTCGGATCGCTGGAGGAGATGGCCCACCTCTTGAAGTACGACTCGGTGCTGGGTGTGCTCCCGAACACGATCAAGTCCCACAAGGAAGGCATCTCGGTCGACGGTGACGTCCTCAAGGTCCTCTCCGAACGTGACCCGAAGAATCTGCCGTGGGGTGACCTCGGTGTCGACGTGGTGATCGAATCGACCGGCCACTTCAACAAGCGCGATGCGGCAGCGTCACACCTGGCGGGAGGAGCTCCGCTGGTGATCGTGTCGGCGCCGTGCGACGGTGCCGATGCCACCCTCGTGTACGGGGTCAATCACAAGGACTTCGACTACAAGAACCACAAGGTCATCTCCAATGCCAGTTGCACCACCAACTGCTTCGTGCCGATGGTCAAGGTGCTCGACGACGCTTTCGGTGTCGAGCAGGGTCTGATGCAGACCATCCACGCCTACACCGGCGATCAGAACCTGGTCGATGGTCCACATCGCGACTTCCGTCGGGCTCGCGGCGCGGCGATCAACATCATTCCCACCTCGACCGGCGCGGCCCGCGCGACGAGCCTCGTGTTGACGTCCATGAAGGGCAAGCTCGACGGCACGTCGCTGCGCGTGCCGGTGCCTACCGGCTCGATCGTCGACTTCACGGCCAATCTGAGCCAGGCCGCCTCGGTCGACCAGATCAACGCGGCGTTCAAGAAGGCCGCGGCAAGTGGACCGTTGAAGGGAGTCCTGCGCTACTGCGATGACCCCATCGTGTCCAGCGACATCGTCACCGATCCGCACAGCAGCATCTTCGACGCCGGCCTGACGATGAGCATGGGCAAGATGGTCAAGGTGCTGGCGTGGTACGACAACGAGTGGGGCTACTCCAACCGCCTCATCGACACGGCCTTGTACGCGTGCAGCAAGATGCCGAAAAAGCGCCGATGAGCCGCATCCCCACGTTGGGCGATCTCGGCGACGTACGTGGCAAACGAGTGCTGGTCCGCACCGATTTCAACGTCCCGCTCGAACACGGAGTCATCACCGACGACTTCCGCATCCGCTCCGCCCTGCCGACGATCGAATGGCTCACCAGTCGCGGTGCGCACGTCGTGTGCGCGTCGCATCTCGGTCGTCCCAAAGGTCAGCCGAACCCGAAGTATTCGATGGACGCGGTTCGGGCGCGACTTGCCGAGCTCGCGCCGGGTGTCGAGCTGATGGAGAACCTGCGTTTCGATCCGGGCGAGGAGGGCAATGATCCGCAGTTCGTTGCGGCGCTGATCAGCGGAATCGACGCCTACGTCGACGATGCCTTCGGTGCGTGTCATCGCGCCCACGCCTCGATCGTCGGTCCACCCAAGACGTTGCCGTCGGCGATGGGCCTGCTGATGCAGAACGAGGTCGACGTGCTGCTGGGGTTGCGCAACGACCCGAAGAGGCCGTTCGTCGCGGTGCTCGGCGGCGCGAAGATCAGTGACAAGCTCGGTGTCGTCGAGGCCCTGCTGCGGGTCGTCGATGCACTGGTCATCGGCGGGGCGATGTGCTTCACATTCCTCGCCGCTCAGGGCTACTCGATCGGCGATTCGCTGTGGGAGCCGGATCAGGTCGAGACCTGCCGACGATTGCTGGCCGAATCGGCCTCCGGTGGCAAGACCATTCACCTGCCGCAAGATCTGGTCGGTGTCGATGCGGCCGGCAACTTCTCGACGTTCGGCTTGCACCTCCCCGACGGCGCCAAGGGACTCGACATCGGCCCGGGCACGGCGGCGGCGTTCAGCGATGTGATCATCGAGGCTCGCACGGTCTTCTGGAACGGGCCGATGGGGATGTTCGAGGATCCCCGATTCGAGGCCGGCACACGCACCGTCGCCCAAGCGATGGCCGACACCAAGGCGTTCACCGTGGTCGGTGGTGGCGACAGCGCCGCGGCTCTCGCTCAGTTCGGGCTCGATGACGAGATCGACCACGTGTCGACCGGCGGCGGTGCGTCGCTGGAACTCCTGGAGTTCGGTGACCTTCCCGGACTCGAAGCCCTGCGAGGTGCGGTCAATGCGTAGGCCGTTGATCTCGGCGAACTGGAAGATGAACCACAGCCACTTCGAGGCCATCCAATGCGTTCAGAAGCTGGCATACCTCGTTGGCAAGGACGACCTCGAGCACGTCGATGTCAGCATCCATCCACCGTTCACCGACATCCGCAGCGTTCAGACGGTGATCGACGCCGACAAGCTTGCTGTTCGCTGTCGGCGCACAGCACTGTCATTGGGAGGACAACGGCGCGTTCACCGGCGAGGTCTCGCCGCTGTTCCTCGCCAAGCTCAACGTGCACTACGTCATCGTCGGCCACAGCGAACGTCGCCAGCTTTTCGACGAAACCGATCGAGGCGGTCGCCAAGAAGGTGCTGGCCATCCAACGGCACGCGATGACGCCCATCGTCTGTGTCGGCGAGACGCTGGAGGAGCGCGAGGCGGGGGAGACCGAGAGCAAGGTGCTCGGCCAGGTTCGGTCGGCGTTGGGCGGCCTGAAGCCCGAAGCGGTTGCATCGCTCGTGATCGCCTACGAGCCGATCTGGGCGATCGGCACCGGGCGCACGGCGACTTCCGACGACGCTCAGCAGGTGTGTGCCTCGATCCGCCGATGCGTCGCCGAGCTCGCCGGGGCCGATGCCGCCGAATCGACACGGATTCAATATGGCGGCAGTGTGAAATCGTCGAACATCGCCGAACTGATCGCCCAGCCCGACATCGACGGCGCCCTGGTCGGTGGAGCCAGCCTGGACCCCGACGAGTTCGCTCGAATCTGCAAGCTCGGGTCCTGACGCCGGCCCCCGACGGTTGGAACATTCCGCCCACAATTTTTCACAATCGGAACGGCGCGGCTACCGGTCGGTAGGTAAGGGTGCTATGTTGGCGGCGCTCGCTCCGATCGGGGAGGACGGAGCGAGAGTGTGGTCGACCTTCCCGACGAGCCGTCAGCTTGCCTTGTCGTTCGACCGAGACCCACCTCCCTCCGTTTCACATAGGAGGAACACCCACGTGAGGATCACGAAACGCAGCACTCGATTTGCTGCCATGGCCGTCGGCCTTGCCTTTATCGCAGCTGCCTGCGGCAGCGATTCGGACAACTCGAGCGACACTGCGGCACCGGAAACCACGGCAGCAGCACCCGAGACCACCGCCGCAGTAGCACCAGAGACCACTGCCGGCGGCGCCGAGACGACTGCAGCCGCCAGCGATGGCGCGGCGATGACATTGACGATCGACCTCAACCCCGACGCTGTCTGGGACGACGGATCGCCGATCTCCATCGCCGACTTCCAGTGCACGCTCGACGCCGTCATGAACACACCGGGCTCGATCAGCACGGTCGGCTACGACAAGGTCACCTCGATCGAGGAAGGTGACTCCCCGCAACAGGTGGTCATCAAGTTCTCCGAAGTGTACGCACCGTACAAAGACCTCTTCGGCGCAGGCCGATTCATCAAGGCCGCCGCGGTGACGGACTGCAACGACGTTTCGGCCGACTTCGCCGACGGCCTCCCGATGTCGGCGATGCCGTACAAGCTGGATTCGTGGAGCCTCGATCAAGCGATTCTCGTGAAGAACGACGCCTACTACGGCCCCGACGCTGGCAAGGTCGACAAGATCGTTATCGTCCCCAAGGCCGACAGCGACACCGAGATCGCCTCGCTGGTTGCCGGCGAGACCGACTTCATCTTCCCGCAAGCGTATGCCGGCATCGCCGACGCGCTGAACGACCCCAACATCAAGTCGACGCCGGGCTATGGCACCAACTACGAGGGTCTGTACTTCCAGGAAGGTCAGGACTGCACGCCCGACGAGACTCGGTCCTGCGCGTTCAAGGACGCCGACTTCCGCAAGGCGTTCGCCAAGTCGATCGACCGCACCCTGATACTCGCCAACATCTACGACCCGATCTTCCCGGGTGGGCAGTTGCTGAACTGTGGCCTGTGGGTGCCGACCATCGGACCGTGGTGTGACCAGACCATCTTCGGTGATGCCTCCGGCGCCGACACCTACTACGACGCCGCCGGCGCCGAGAAGATCCTCACCGATGCCGGTTGGGCAAAGGACGGCAGTGGCATGTGGGCCAAGGATGGCGTTGCACCGGAGATCCACTGGATCATCAACTCCGGCAACACCCGTCGTGAGTCCACTCAGGCGCTCATGATCCCCGAGTTGCAGAAGGCCGGCTTCAACATCATCGCCGACAACTGCGACGCAGCCTGCTACTTCCAGCAACGGCTTCCAGCCCTGAAGTACGACATGGCGATGTACATCAACACCGCCAGCCCCGACCCGACGGTCACGGGAATCATGGCTTGCTCATCGGTGCCTTCAGCGGCCAATGGCAACCAGGGCCAGAACAACAGCGGTTGGTGCAACGAAGAAGCATCGGCGCTGATGACCGAATCCGACCAGACAGTCGATGAGACGGCGCGAACAGACCTGATCCACCAGATTGGTTCGTTCCTGGCCACGGATGCAGTCATGCTGCCCCTGTACCAGTTCCCGAACATCGCCGCATGGCGCACCGACCAGGTCGGTGGGCCCGTCGACGCTGACGCCTCCAACTACATGGGCTTCCAGAACGTCAACGAATGGGAGGACACCAACGGCGACGGCCAGATCGTCATCGGTGCCGAGCAGTGGCCGGAATGCCTCAACCCGATCACGGAATGCGCCAACTCGTCCTGGTACGTCTGGACGACAGCATTCAAGGTCCTTCCCGCGGTGTTTCGGACGACCGCCGACGGCAACTACGAGGCGACAGAAATGGTCGCCAGCGAGCCCGTCGTTACAGTCGGCTGATCCGCAGGCGAAAGCCCGAGAAATGACGTAGTGTGAGCGGGGCCGGCGTAAGCCGGCCCCGCTCCGCAAATCCCAACCAGTCAGCATTGGAGGTGCGGCACGATGATCAGGTTCGTAGGTCGAAGAATTCTGTGGATCATTCCCACCCTCTTCGTCATCACTTTTCTCGTCTTCATAGCCATTCGCATCGGAACCGACCCGGTGCAGAGCTACCTGCGGCTGAATCCGCGTGCCAGCGAAAAGAAGATCCAGCAGTACAAGGACGCCAACGGCCTCAACGGAAACCTGGTGTCGCAGTACTTCAGTTGGTTGCACAACTTCGTCACGTTCAACTGGGGGCGGTCCATCAAGGGCAGCCGTCCCGTCTGGCCCGAGCTCAAAGCAGCGATGGCAAACACCATGGTCCTGGGTCTGATCGCTGTTTTCGTCGGCGTCGTGATCGGCCTGGCGATCGGCATTCTCTCAGCCCTCAAGCCGCGGTCGTTCTTCGACCAGAGCACGACAACTGCGGCGTTTGTCGGAATCTCGATCCCTCCCTATGTCAGCGCCATCTTGCTGCAACTCTTCTTCGCCATCACCTTGACCCGTTGGCTCGGGCTCGACAAGCCTCTGCTGCCGACGTCGGGCGTGTACCCCGCCGGTCACCAGGGCTTCGATCCGGCGTTACGCGCCAAGCATTTGATACTCCCCGTCACAGTCGTCGCCATTCAGATCATCGCCGTGTACTCCCGCTACATGCGAGCGTCGCTGCTCGAGGTGAAGAACAGCGACTACCTCCGTACAGCGCGGGCCAAGGGCATCGGCGAACGGCGCATCCTCGTCCGCCACGCCCTCCGCAATGCGCTCATCCCCATCGTCACCGTTGCCGCGATCGACATCGGCGCCATCATCGGCGGCTTGATCATCACCGAGCGCATCTTCGAGAACAAAGGGATGGGCGACTTCTTCCTGACTGCCTACGAGAACGGTGACTTCCCGCAGTTGATGCCATGGATGGTCTTCGTCGTTGTCGGCGTCATCCTGGCCAACCTGCTCGCCGACGTGCTTTATGCCGCCCTTGACCCGAGGATCCGACTTGACTGAGATCGACGACACCACCGACACCACCGGCACCACCGACGTCGCCCAGGCGATTGTCGACAACACCGACGCCGATCTCACCGGCCTCGCGCTACGCGACGAATCGGAAGGTGTCGGCGGCGAGTCGCTCTCACCGTTCCGACTTGCGCTGCGCCATTACCGGCGCAATCACGTGGCGATGGTGGCGCTCGTCGTGCTCATCATCATCATGCTCGCCTGCCTGTTCCCCAGCATCCCTGCCCGCTACGGCGAGACCGAACGTCTGCCGAAGACGGCTACGACGTACATCAACTCGCCCCCGAGCAAGTTGGCGTGGTTCGGCACCGACGACCTCAACCGCGATCTGTACAGCCGCATCTTCTACGGAGGTCGGATCTCGATCATGATCGGGATCTCCGTCGCCATCATCGCCTGCACGGTCGGCACGATCGTCGGAGCACTGGCCGGGTACCGGGGCGGAAAGCTCGACGACATCTTGATGCGAATCACCGACGTCTTCCTGGCGTTCCCGATTCTGGTTTCGTTGTTGGTGTTGCGCAACGTGCTGGCCGAGGTGCCGTACGTCAATGAGGTCATGGGTCAGAAGACGTCGGTTCGATTCATGGTCATCCTGCTGTCTGCTTTTGCATGGATGGCCGTGGCAAGAATCGTACGCGGCGTGGTGTTGTCGCTGAAGGAACGCGAGTTCGTAGAGGCCTCCCGCTCGGTCGGGTCGAGTGGACCGCGGATCATGTTCCGTCACCTGATCCCGAATGCCCTCGGTCCGATCATGGTCGCCATGTCACTCACGGTCGTGGGCGCGATCCTTGCTGAATCGACGCTGTCCTTCTTCGGATACGGGCCCAGCCCCGGCGAAGGGCGCACGACATGGGGTCTGCTGATCAAGGAGTCGAAGAAGACCGTGCTGTCGGGATACTGGTGGCTGGTGGTGTTCCCCTGTGCCTTCCTGGTCATCACCGTCGTGGCGATCAACTTCGTCGGCGACGGGCTGCGGGACGCGTTCGATCCCAAGGCAGAGATGAATCGCGCGTGAACGAAGAACAACCTGTTCTCGAGATCCGCGATCTGCACGTCACCTTCCCGACCGAAAGTGGTGGCGTCAGCGCAGTTCGAGGCGTCGACGTAACTGTCCGCGCCGGCGAGATGCTCGGTGTCGTCGGTGAGAGCGGCTCCGGCAAGTCGGTCACCTTTCTCGCCGCCATGGGCTTGCTGCCGGCGTCCGCCCGGATCGAGGGTTCGGTCAAGGTGCACGGCCAGGAGCTCGTCGGGCTGGCCAACAAGCAGATGCGCAGCCATCGAGGCAAGCGGATCTCGATGATCTTCCAGGATCCATTGTCTGCGCTCAATCCGACCCACAAGATCGGTCATCAGGTCGCCGAGATGATCCGCTCGCACAACGACATGTCCAAGGATGCGGCTATGAACCGCGCCGTCGAGTTGCTCGACATCGTGGGGATTCCACAACCCAAGACCCGAGCCATGCAGTACCCCCACGAGTTCTCCGGGGGCATGCGTCAGCGAGTGATGATCGCCATTGCCATCGCCAACGACCCGGAGGTGCTCATCGCCGATGAGCCCACCACCGCACTCGACGTCACGGTCCAGGCCCAGATCCTCGATGTCATCCAGAAGATCCAACACGAGTTTCGTGCCGGCGTGGTCTTCATCACGCACGACCTCGGAGTTGTCGCTCGAATCGCCGATCGTGTCCAAGTGATGTATGCCGGTCGAACTGTGGAACGCGGCGACGTCGAGTCCATCTTCCGCACGCCGACGCACCCGTACACGCGGGGTCTGCTGGCCAGTCTTCCGGCGCTGGGCCGCGAGCGGCTCACGCCGATTCCCGGCGCCCCGCCGAACATGCTCCGCCCGCCTTCTGGTTGCGCATTCCGCGCTCGTTGTGCCTACGCCACCGAGGTGTGCGCAGGTGAGATTCCCGAGCTCCATCCTCTTCTCGGGTTGGAAACCGCCTGCGTGCGTGCCGAGGAACTCCTCGTCCCCGAAGGCGTGGCGTGAACACAGAAGTGAGCCAACTCAACGGCGAGCGGTCGGATGCCTTGCCCGTACTCGAGGTCGCCAATCTGGTCAAGGTGTTCCCCATCCGCCAACATCAAGGCGTCCGCGTCATCAAGAGCGTCGTCCAGGCTGTCTCCAACGTCGGTTTCAGCATCGATCGTGGCACGACGTTGGGGCTCGTGGGGGAAAGTGGATCCGGCAAGTCAACGGTGGCTCGGTGTGTGCTCCAGCTGCTCACGCCGACGTCGGGCTCGGTGAAGTACAACGGCATCGAACTGGTCGGGATGCCCCGCAAACAGCTCCAGCCGCTGCGCCAGGAGATGCAGATGGTGTTCCAGGACCCATATGCGTCGCTCGACCCGAGGCTGACCGTCGGCAATGCGATTGCCGAGCCGTTGCAGGTGCACAAGGTTCCCGGCAGCCACCGCGAGCGGGTTGCCGAGCTGCTCGAGCTCGTCGGCCTCGCCCCGGATCACGCCAAACGCTTCCCGCACGAGTTCTCGGGAGGTCAACGCCAACGCGTCGGCGTGGCTCGCGCCCTGGCGCTCGAGCCGAAGCTGATCGTTCTCGACGAGCCGGTGTCTGCACTCGATGTCAGCATCCAGGCAGGCGTCATGAATCTGCTGCAAGATCTGCAATCTCGGCTGGGACTGTCGTATCTGTTCATTGCCCACGACCTGTCAGTGGTGCGCCACATCTCCGACACTGTCGCGGTCATGTATCTCGGCAAGGTGATGGAGGTCGGTCCGTCGGAGCAGCTCTACAGCACGCCGATGCACCCCTACACGCAGGCACTTCTCTCGGCTGCACCTGAACCGGACCCGACCACCGAGCGCAACCGGCAACGGATCGTCCTCACGGGCGACGTTCCCAGCCCGGTCAACCCGCCGTCTGGATGCCGATTCCGCACGCGCTGCCCGAAGGCCCAAGATGTCTGTGCCGAGGAGGAGCCGCTGTTGATCGACAAGGGCAGCGGCCATCAGGTGGCGTGCTATTTCCCCGAAATCGTACCGATGATCGCGCCGACGGTGGCTCGCTGAGAACCGACGCTAGGCTGGCGAACCGTGCGTGACTTCGTGATGTATTTTGCGTTGATTCTCAACATCGTGTCGATGTTTGGGATGGTTGCTGGCATTCTGATGCACAGCGGTCGTGGAGGCGGTCTGTCAGACATGTTCGGTGGTGGGGGAGGTGCAGCGCTCGGCTCGACTTCTGCTGAGCGCAACTTGACCCGTATCACCACGGTCCTTGCCCTGGTTTGGGTATTCACGATCGTCAGCCTCAATTTCCTGTTGGTCCGCTTCTAAGCCTGCGTTATCCTCTATATCCCACCACGTCGAAGTGGCGAAATAGGCAGACGCGCCAGCTTGAGGGGCTGGTGAGAGAAATCTCGTGGGGGTTCAAGTCCCCCCTTCGACA